>NZ_QGTS01000012.1 GCF_003182475.1 Mangrovibacter plantisponsor | reverse complement strand
GAAGATGTCCACCATGGGTAAAATGGTGTCCCTGCTGGTGATTGGTGCCGGGCTGATTGTCAGTAACTGGGATAAAGTCGGGCCGGTGGTGAAAGCGGTCTGGAATAACATCAATGATGTGGTTCAACTCCTTGGTGGGTGGGAGCCGGTACTGATGGGGATCTCCACCCTTGTTGCAGGTGCCTGGCTGACATCGATGTTGAAAGGGCTGTCCGGTGCCAATGGTGCTGCGGGTGGACTGGCTAAAAACCTGCGCGGCATAGCCAGCATGGGCACCATTACGGTGACCATCAGTGTTCTGTTTGAACTGATGAAAAAGCTGGATTCCATGCACCAGGACGCGGCGAAAAATAATATGGATATTGGCACATATATGGCTGAACAGGTGCAGAAATCCGAGAGTGACCGGGGGTATAAAGGCTTTATTCCCCGGCTGAAAGAATTGCTGAATGTTGACGGCAGCCAGAATTCATCAGTACCGCTGGCAAGCCCGAGGCCACAACAGAGTGAACTGAAAGTGTCTTTTGATAATGCGCCACCGGGCATGCGGGTAACGCCTGCCACTGGTACGGCTAACCCATGGAATGTCAGTTACGATGTGGGGTACAACCGGTATTCAGGAAGGTAACGTATTTACAGATAATTCCTGGTTTCTGTTTCGTTATCCCGCTATGTAATGGAGTGTATTCAAAAAATAATCAGTAGAAAGGGAAAACGGTAATGGATACAGCCTTACTTAGTGCTCTCGATCAGGATGGGCAGAAGACATTCGAACATGCAATTGCGGCCCTTCAAGGGGATCTGACTGCCACTATGGCAACCTTGAATATCGATCCCAAGACACGACTTGAATATGGTCGCCGCATTAAGTTGATGTCCGATGAACTCTACGCTAAAGCGAGTAGGGGAATAATCAGTTGGCAGGAAGCGGCTGCCGAAGCCAGTGAAACACGAAATCTCATTATGGAATTAATGCGCTTTCGAACGACTCCCGTAGGTAAATCAATTGCGCAAAAATTAAAAAAGGAAGGTAAGACTTTTTCCGATTTAATCAAAATGAAGACTGAGTCTGTCTTTGGCAAAAATGTATTATTTGAACAGTTATCTTCGACTCAGAAAGACCAGGTTTTTGCTGCAATTGTTAAGTCATCAGGAAAATCGAATCCAAAAATCAACGTGAAGTTAACTCGTTGGGGGATTGCGGGTAAGGGGCTTCTCTTCTTAACGCTTGCAGTAGCTATTTATCAGATTTATTCCTCTGATGACAAACTGGCGGAGGCAGGGCATCAGGCTGCAATTGCGGGGGCTGGTGTTATGGGGGGATGGCTCGGTGGTGCGGCTGCAGGTTTAGTTTGTGGCCCGGGAGCGCCAGTGTGCGTTGTGATAGGTGCCTTTGTTGGTGGTGCGCTGGCAGCATGGGAAATGGACAGCATCTGGAACTGATAATGAAGCAAGTTGATAATTTTTCTCTTGAGGTTGTCAGGGAGTCTCAGGACACCCAGATGGGGGAATATAATGTTCTTTTTGATGGCAATATCACGGGAATTAACGTTCCATATTGTGTGGTAGAAGCAGCGGTTAAAGTTGATGAAGATCTGTTTTTGCTGTTTCTCACCGATGATGTTCCCTTTGAAGAAATGCTGCACATTGCATTGATTCATATGAAGCAAGGGATACTTGAAATGATTGACCTTGGTGGTGCATATACCACAGGGTCCTTTAAACACCTTGAAATAGAGAACGACAGGGTTAATTTCCATTTCATTGGTGATACCACATGGACAGTACGTATTGCAGAGAAACCATTTTTTCGCATGCCATTTACCGGTGACCCACGGGGTATCTCTCGCCCGATGGCGATGAAACACTACATCCTGATTTCGGCTGATCCACCTCCTGCAAGAGCAGATGGAAGCCGTTAAGACATTTATGATGAAACAGGTTAAGAATGTGTCCCTTCGCACGGTCAGGGCTTCTGTACCTGAAAAAAATAAAGATGGAGAGTACGAAGTTCTTATTGATGAGCAACCAACGGGAATAACCGTTCCTTACTGCGATATAGAGGCTGCGGTTAAGGTTGATGCGGATAGATATTTATTGTTTCTGACTAACGATACGTTGTTTGAGGAAATGCTACGTATTGCATTAATCCGTCATGGAGAGGGTGTTCTCGATATGCTGGTGGTTGGCGCTCCCTATTCAACAGGTATTTTTGAAGAGCTTGATGTTCAGAAGACTGCCGTTAACTTTCGTTTTATTGGTGATACAACCTGGACCGTAAGCATCCCGGACAAACCGTTTTTCCGTATTCCGTTTATTGGTGACCCTCCTTGCGTATGGCATTCATTTACGCCGAAGCGTTACATCCGGATTTCTGCTAATCCGCCAAAATGGCAATGACCATTGCTGAGTCACCCCTTTTAATATGACCCGCTTCGGCGGGTTTTTTTATACCCGGAGAAACCATGAGCTGGACAGATAATCTCCAGGATGCCTCACTACGGGGTGTGCCGTTTAAAGTGGATGAGGATGAAGCCACCTTTGGGCGACGGACACAGACACATGAATACCCTGGCCGTGATAAGCCCTGGGTGGAGGATTTAGGCCGGGCTACACGCCGTTTCAGTGTCCAGGCTTATCTGGTTGGTGACGATTACTTTGAGCAGCGTAACCGCCTGATTGAAGCCATCGAGAAACCGGGCTCCTGCACACTGGTCCACCCGTATTATGGTGAAATGACAGTGACTGTCTCTGATGAGGCTCGTGTCAGCCATGCACGGGATGAAGGGCGTATGTGCCGCGTCAGTTTCAGCTTTATCGAAACGGGGGAATTGTCATTTCCTTCAGCAGGTATTGCGACCGGAACCAAACTGGCCGACTCCTGCTCCTTACTGGATGACTGTATTTCTTCGGCATTCTCATCATTTGGCCTGGACGGGCTGTCTGATTTTCTTCAGAGCGGCGTTCTGGACGATGCCTCTGCCATGATGGACACCGTCACCGATGCGTTTAAGTACGTGGATTCCGGTATCAGTGCGGCATCCCGTTTGTTGCAGGGGGACTTGTCGGTGTTGCTGATGCCGCCTTCCAGTGGCATGAACTTTGTTAACCAGCTGCAGACGCTGTGGCGGGCTGGTACCCGCCTTAGCGGAAACACGTCGGATCTTATCTCCATGGTCAAAGGCCTGTCAGGTGTCACGCTGGACAGTGGCCTTGCGCCACGGGGTGTCTGGAAAACGGACAGCACCACAACGCAGACCCGCACCACCCAGAGCAATACGGTGGCGCAGGCCATACGCACAACGGCACTGAGTGAAGCGGCTTATACCGTTGTCAGTCTGCCAAAAAGTACCACCACCGTGACAACCGGGCAGACTGCTCAGGTCAGCCACCCGGCGGTAACGGATATTTTGCCTGATACTGATGCCGGTAGCGTGGGCGTCACCACATCTGTCAGTACCGATGAAACCCCGTCATGGGATGATTTAACCGCCGTCCGGGAAGTGCTGAATACTGCGATTGACCAGGAGCTGACACGGGTAACGGATGACACACTGTTTCTTGCCCTGCGCCAGATCCGCACGGATGTGAATAACGACATCAGCGCCAGGCTGGAACAGTCGACCCGTCTGACTGAACGCACTCCGGTGCAGGTCCTTCCTGCACTGGTTCTGGCTGCCGACTGGTATGACGATGCCGGGCGGGACGGTGACATAACTGCCCGTAACGGCGTCATTCACCCCGGCTTTGTGCCGGTGAAAACCCTGAGGATCCCGGCAGTATGAACAATACAGTTATTCTGCGGGTAAACGGGCGGGAGTGGGGCGGCTGGGAGTCAGTCAGAATATCAGCCGGTATCGAACGTATTGCCCGTGATTTTAATGTTCAGATAACCCGGCAGTGGCCCGGTGATGAAGAGCAGGCAAAGAAACGGGCGAGGATCCGCAACGGTGACAGGGTTGAAGTGTTGATTGGTGACGACCTGGTGATTACCGGCTGGGTGGAGGCCACGCCTGTTCGTTATGACGCGCGCAGCATCACCATGGGTATTGTTGGCCGCAGTAAAACGGCTGACCTCATTGACTGTTCTGCCACCCCCTCGCAATACAGTGGCCGCTCAATGGTTCAGATAGCCAGCGCCCTGGCGAAGCCATTTGGTATCAGTGTGGTGGATGCCGGGGGAGTCACCGGCGCACTGCAGGGTATTCAGGCAGACCAGGGCGATACAGTGATGGATGTCCTGAACAAGATGCTGGGGTTGCAGCAGGCACTGGCCTATGACAATGCCAGTGGTAACCTGGTGATTGGCAGCCCGGGTGCGGTTAAAGCCACCACTGCCCTGGTCTTTGGTGAAAACATTCTGAGCTGTGACACCGAGCAGAGCATTAAGGATCGTTTTTCTGTCTACGAGGTGGCGGGTAAACGCGCCGGTAACGACAGCGATTTTGGCGAAGCGACCACGACGGCAATCCGCGGGCAAACCGTGGATAACGGCATAGCCCGTTACCGCCCGCTGATTATCCGCCAGACCGGCAATGCTACATCCGCCAGTTGTGGTTCACGCAGTGAGTTTGAAATGCGCCAGCGTGCTGCCAGAACGGACGAAGTGACTTATACGGTACAGGGCTGGCGCCAGGGGGATGGCACTCTGTGGCAGCCTAATATGCAGGTGATTGTCTTCGACCCGGTAGTGGGTTTTGACAACCGGGAAATGGTTATCGCAGAAGTCACCTGGCAGGTGGATGAGGGTGGCACGGTCAGTGAAATTCGTGTCGGCCCGGCTGATGCTTATCTGCCAGAACCCCCCAAGACCCGCAAGAAGAAGGCCAGCAGTACACAGGAGTACTTCTGATGGCAAATCTGTTTCATTCCCTGCACCAGGCAATCAGTAATTTGCTCGAGCGAGCCGTGATCCGCACCACGACCACCACGGCAAAGTGCCAGGTTCTGCAGATATCCATGCCGGGCGGTGAGGGGAAAAGTGATATTGAACACCTGGAGCCTTACGGCTTTACCTCGGCACCCAAAGCAGGGGCAGAGGCTGTGGCGACGTATTTTGACGGCGACCGCTCACATGGTGTGGTGCTGGTGGCCAGTGACCGCCGGTACCGCATAAAAGGCCTGGCTGCCGGTGAGGTAGCGATTTATGACGACCTTGGGCAGTCCGTCACACTGACCCGTGCGGGGATAGTGATTAACGGTGGAGGGAACCCGGTAACGGTCACCAATGCCCCGAAAGCCCGGTTTGAGATGGATATTGAAGCCACCGGGAATATTACGGATATGTGTGACAGCACGGGCAAAACAATGGCCGCCATGCGACAGGTATTTGACGATCACACGCATGATGAAAACGGCGATGGCGGCGGAACAACGGATGAACCGAACCAGAAAATGGAGGGCGCATGATCCTGGTTGTGAACGGGGCAGAGCAGAAAGTCTCTGATCCAATGGATGCGTTAACCCGGGCGGTGGTGATCTCCCTGTTCACCTGGCGGCATGCCGAAACCGATGACAGCCCGGAAGAGCCTAATGGCTGGTGGGGCGACACCTACCCAACACAGCAAAATGACCGTATCGGCTCCCGCCTGTATCTCCTTAAGCGCCAGAAACTCACCAATAAAACACCACTCAAGGCCCGGGAGTATGTAACCCAGGCGCTGGCGTGGCTGACATCCGATGGTGTTGTCGCCCGGGTGGATGTTACCGCCGAACGTACCGGGCTCAGTACGCTATACCTGGCTGTCATGATTTACCGGAATGACGGCACCACACAGGAAATCCGGTTTAATGACCTATGGAGTGAACTGAATGGCTGACAGCGGTTTTACCCGCCCGACACTCCCCCAGTTAATTACCGCCATCCGCAGCGATATTCTTACCCGGCTTTCCGCCGACACCACGCTTGCCGCACTTCGCCGCACTGACGCCGAGGTGTATGCGCGGGTGCAGGCCGCAGCGGTACATACGGTGTATGGCTATATCGATTATCTTGCCCGGAATTTATTACCGGACCAGGCGGATGAAGACTGGCTGTTACGTCACGGGAATATGAAACGGTGCCCCCGCAAAGATGCCACTGCGGCAGCCGGTTATGTGCGCTGGGATGGTGCTGCATCGGGTATCACGATTGACTCCGGGGTAACCATACAGCGCGATGATCTGGTGTCGTTCACAACCACAGCTGCGGCTACCACGTCAGAAGGCGTTTTACGGGTACCGGTGACCTGTGATGATACCGGAACAACAGGCAATACCGATGACGGCATCGCCATGCGGCTGACTTCTCCGGTTGAAGGGCTCACCTCTGCCGGTGTGGCTGACACGGTGGAAGGGGGGACCGACATGGAGGACCTGGAAACCTGGCGCGGGCGGATCATTGAGCGCTGGTATTACACACCACAAAGCGGTGCGGATCAGGATTACATCACCTGGGCTAAAGAGGTTTCCGGTATTACCCGGGCATGGACTTACCGCCACTGGAGTGGCGTGGGAACGGTCGGCGTGATGGTGGCGAACAGCGACCTGATTAACCCGATACCGGATGATGCTGTGGTGGAGGCCGCACAGGCTTACATTGAACCTCTGGCCCCGGTTGCCGGTTCTGATGTGTATGTGTTTGCCCCGGCAGCCCATACCGTTGATTTTCACATCCGCCTGAACCCGGACACCGAAGAAGTGCGCTATGCCGTGATGGCAGAGGTCAGGGCCATGATGCTGCGTGATGGTGTGCCGGAAGGCGTGCTGAAACCGTCACGTATCAGCGAGGCCATTTCCATCGCTACCGGGGAATACAGTCATGAACTGGTCAGCCCTGCAGCAGATACAGACATCGCCAAAGGTGAAATCGGGGTGGTGGGGGACTTCACATGGACCTGACAGCACAGTACCGCCAGATGCTGGGTGTCCTGCTCCCGCGTGGCCCGGCATGGGATCCGGATGATTTATTACTGACCGGCCTGGCACCGTCACTGTCCCGGGTACACACCCGGGGTAATGACCTGATGGATGAAATCGACCCGCGTACAGTGACGGAACTCATCGACCGCTACGAGACGATTTCTGGCCTGCCGGACAGCTGCACTCCGGATGGTACCCAGACACTTTCAGAACGGCGCCAGCGGCTGGATGCGAAACTGAACCTGGCCGGAGGCATTAACGAGGCCTTTTACCAGGCACAGCTTGAAGCGCTGGGTTATCCGGATGCCACGATAACCCGGTACCAGAAAAGCCAGTTCACCTGTAACTCACTCTGCACTGATTCTCTTTTTTCCAACGAGTGGCGCTACTACTGGCAGGTCAATATTCCGGAGTCGGCGCAAATCACGGCAATGACCTGTGTGGATACCTGCACATCTTCCTTACGCGCCTGGGGTGACACGGTTGCTGAATGTGTTATCAGCAAACTGGCACCGTCTCACACGTATGTCATTTTCCGCTACACGGAGTAACCATGCATCGTATTGATACATCAACAGCCCAGGCCGACAAGTTCGGCGAGGGCAAGAACGGCTTTACCGGCGGTAACCCGCAAACGGGTGAACTGCCCACAGCGCTGGACGCAGATTATTTTGATTCCATCCAGGAAGAAATTAGCGGCGTTATCGAGGCGGCGGGTATTGCCCTTGATAAAACACAACGTAATCAGTTACTGACAGCGCTGCCATTGCTGTTTTTAAGCCGGGCCAATCCGTTTGCTGACATTGCCGCTGATGGTGCTGCAGCGATTGCCACCTCTCTCGCAAACCTTGGTTTGGGAGATATCGCCCTGGCGGGGGTGTGCACCGGGGTTCTGGATGATGCAGGACACATCGACATACCCATGGTGATTAATGGCGAAAAGAAAAAACTCATCATCCAGTGGGGCAGCACATCAACAACAACATCCGGAGCAACAGTTACGCTCCCGACAACCTTTCCAACCAAATATTGCGCAGGCGTTGGGTGTGAGACCGGGGCTTATGCATCCATAAAAGTGGTCGCAATTATTCCATTATCACTGAGCACTATTGGTGTTTATGGGCGTGCAGCCGGGACATCAACACTGGCTAATACTAATGTGAAATGGATTGTGATTGGTTACTGACAGGAGGGGATTATGCAATTTTCAGTTCAAACGCAGGCTTTTTACGGAGCAGGGTTAAACTTTGGTGACGCCCTGCCATCTGATGCAGTGAGTATTACCGAAGACCAGACTAACAAATTCTATAAAGCCGTTAACAGCGGGTGCTATATCTACCTGATTGATGGCGTACTGACAGCCTCGGAAGCCCGACCCGACAATTACCATTCGTGGGATAGTGAGAATAACACTTGGATACTGACTGATGGTGCAGCAGAACAGCAAAAGCAGGACCAAATTGCATCGGCAGAGAATGAAAAAGAAAACCGGGTAAACGCCGCGCTACAGGATATCAGTGTGCTACAGCTTAAGCTGCAGGCCGGACGCACACTAACCAGTGATGAAACAACCAGGCTCAATACAGTGCTGGATTACATTGATGCGGTAACCGCTATTGATACCAGCACTGCACCAGATATTACATGGCCTGAGTTGTCGGTTTAGTCGGCCAGACAAAGGCGTTATAGCTGGCTTCATCTGTTATTGAGCTGAAGTCCAGCGCCTGGAGCTCGTTGATATAACTTATCCAGGTTGTCAGTGATGTCTTATCATCATCACTGATAGTGCCCAGCAACAATTCTGTCTGCCATATCGATATTTCGCTTTTTGCAGAAGTAATGAGGTTAGCCTGATTTTCTTTTGCTTCGGTGATGAGTTCATCTGTTGTTGGTGCTGGTGTATCAACCCACGCCGGTCCACCTGATGAGTCAGCGCCAAGTTGTTTTCCCTCTAAGGGGGTGGCAAGAAACGTCTGCCATGCAACATCAGTAATTTCTACTGCATCATCAGGCCATGAACCTGCCACATCGTAAGATTTCTTTAACGAATCATCAAAGAAACCAAGTTTTGAAGGTGAAAAATATTTAGTCATTTTAATAACCTGTTGCTTCCCAGTATACGGTAACTGTCCCGGCAGTAGGTGAACCTGCTGAATTTGAAGAAATGGACATTCCCCTCAGAGTAGCCCCAGTATTTGAAGTCGCTGATGGTCTACATGTTTCGCATGTTCCACCAGCTACATCAGTAAGAACTGACGCCTGTAGACTCAAGACTGCATTGGGAAATGTTGTTGGAAATGTTATTGGCGTATTGCCCTCAACAGCATTCTGTGAAACGGTGAGCGATATGGTTGTCGTGCCCCATTGCTTAATTAAATTACGCTTCACGCCATTAATTATCATTGGCGTTGAAATGTATCCGCCCGTTCCCAGAACTCCGGTGCACACCCCCGCCAGGACGATATCTCCTAAACCAAGGTTTAAGAGAATGACCGTTCGTCCGCTATTTGGCATGCTTTCGGCTTTTGCCGGGAGAAATACTTGTGCTGATAGGCTATGTGAGGGTGTCAACAAATGACCAGAACACTGCATTACAACGAAATGCGCTCGAGTGCGCAGGATGTGAGCTAATTTTTGAGGATAAAATCAGTGGAAAGACATCCGACCGCCCTGGGTTAAAAAAGCTTCTCAGGATGCTTTCAGACGGCGATACGCTGGTGGTGTGGAAACTCGACAGGTTAGGGCGCAGCATGCGTCACTTGGTTGTACTGATTGAGGATCTGCGGCAGCGTGGTGTTAACTTTCGCAGTCTGACCGACAGCATTGATACCAGTACCCCGATGGGGCGATTTTTCTTTCATGTCATGGGTGCCCTGGCGGAAATGGAGCGTGAGCTTATTGTAGAACGTACCCGGGCTGGTTTGGCTGCGGCGAGAGAAGAAGGGCGGATCGGTGGCCGCCGTCCAAAGCTGTCACAAGAGCAATGGGCTCAAGCTGGCAGGTTGATAGAGGCTGGTGAACCCAGGAAAAAAGTCGCCATAATTTTTGATGTGGGCATATCAACGTTGTACAAGAAGTTTCCTGCTTCATGACATTTTGCATTGGATTTATAGGCGCTGCAGGTAGGCTTGGTTGGTAATTTTAATGAGGAAATAAATGATTATATATGCTAACTCATTGAAATTATGCTGAGTAAAAATCAAGCATTCCCCCCATTTTTATAACTAACCTAATGAAAGTTAAAGAAATGAGACCGATATAGAAAGACGAGCCTAGGAGTTTCTCTACTGATTAACACACGATTGTGTTAGAAAAGTTATGTTCGCTTCCGACGATGAACGACAAGTCTGGTGACATTAAAAGGCCGCTATGTGTGAGGTAAGGACATTCGTAAACTTTACATTAATGACTATATTTAAGCACTTTAAAAATGGAACTGCATGATTTATAATAAAAAATGTATTTCCTCTCACCAATATTATCGATCGAATAGCTGAATGTCATTATGCGAAAGAAATTATACATTATACAACAAGAAAAATTAGAGATTGGCGATGTAATTTTCACTTCTGAGAAAAGTTTTATAAGTTGGTTCGTGAGGCTGGTTACTTTCAGTAGGTTTTCCCATGTGATGTTACATGTTAATGGTACTACTATTCATTCGGTAAGCGGCGGTGTTTATTCACAAAACCTCCAGCGTCTACTATTTAAGAAACGCTATGAAGTAAAGGTTTTTAGGCCAATAGATAAGTTGACTATTGCTGAAGAATCTAAGATTTGTGAGTATGCAAGAAATAAAGTTTTATCAGTATATGCTTTGCTTGAGACTATCTACGTTGTAATTCCTTTTACAAGCACAGCCAGTAAAAAACAATTTTGCTCTAGATTAGTTGCCCAATCATATAAGGCTGCAGGTAAGATAATTGTAAAAGACCCAAACTACTGCAGTCCAAAACAAATCATGAAGTCTGGTTTTTTTTATGAGGTAGATGATTGTATAAAAATTGCCAGTGAAAAAGAAATTGCGTTTTCCAAAAAATTTAATCCGATACAACTAATTGAAAATAGCACTATATCCATGATAAAAAAAATAAGGTTATCATATGGAGAAAAAATACAAACGATTCATGACATAATAAAACTTTTAATCATCCACCCTGAGGCGGACGATTTTGTTACTTTATTAGCACATGATTTTGGTTATTTTGAACATGCTCAATTCGACTTAAAAATTAATCCATGGAGATATAGTATAAAAGAATTTTTGAATTACGTTGACTTATTGGGATTAAATAATAATCAAATAGATTCATTAGCACATAGAATATATTACGTTGGAGATGAGACAGCAAATGTCCATGCGAATGAATTTTATTTATACAGTGTGCTTCATAAAAAATATAAACTTAATTTCTTCTATGAAAGCATGGAATTATATAAGAGACTTATTAGAACTGATGACATTCGAAAAGGCGTAGCAATTTCAATTCTGTCAAGATTAAGAACATAAAGATATTTTTGTATTTGCTCCCACCACTAAGCGCTGTCTATATGGCGCTTTACTTCAGTTTTCAATATTATATCGTCCTGATTATATTGATAAACGTTATTCCTTATAGCCATGTAAAGCAAATAGTAGCTTAGTGTCAAATTTTAACCTGTTATCCTGAGTGTTAGAACCAAACCCTATAAAGGACTTTTTCTTAGAAATATTTTTAATGCTGCAATTCATCTGTATTCCTTAGAATATTGAGTCTGTATGCTACCAATGTCTGCTTTTGGCACACAAAGCTGCTTGTGAGAAATGCGTCTATTTCTATTCTGCAAAACAGATTTTCTTCCTAGTCAAATCAATAATATATAAAGTCCTGTTTCGGCAGTTTTTTTGGTGCTTTTGTGCGCAGTTAGATCTTTTAAATCAATGAGCTATTATAACTGGTGCTTGATACTGCTGCGCCACATGCAGTGGTTCGAAGCCGCTGACTTAATCGTTAAAGGTATGGAAGGTGCAATCGCTGCCAAAACCGTAACCTACGATTTCGAACGTCTGATGGATGGCGCTAAACTGCTGAAATGTAGCGAGTTTGGCGACGCGATTATCGCGAATATGTAATCTGCGTGGCAGGTTAAAACATAACGGGAGCTAATTAGTTCCCGTTATTTATTATTGCGTTTGGAATGGTTATCAAAATATTATCAAAATAAGTTATCAAAACCCCCCCTCCTGCAGCCGGTTTTGAGTGCTGATTTCAGCACCCTCTGACCAGTGACTGGCGCCCATTTTATTAAGACTGAATTCTTACTTTTATCCAATCTTTGCCACGGTCATCATTATATTTTTCAGTTTGGGAGACAGATTTATGCCCCAATAATTTCTGGGTGTTGATCCCTTGCTCTTTATATAAACGCTCCGATAACAGACAAGGATTCTGGTGACTCCAGCTTACTGACAGTAATCTCAGCCTGTGGAGCACCAGACTGCCAACAGTCAGCTTCAATATTGCAGCTCTGTTTTTTTGTAGCCGTTGCTGGATAAGTAATCGGCAATGTTATTGTATCGTGGGTGCCATAAAATATCACTGAATAGATATGAGCATCAGGGCAGGTAATGTTCACAAAGTGAAAATCATACTGTTTAGCGATATGCGGTGTTTTTTTACTAACACTGGCGTATAAAAATTATATTTTCCTTATCTTCGTTAGTCATTATTCAATCTCGTTGTTTATTTCTATTGGTTTTTTTACAAACCGATTTATATTGTTTTTTCCTGCTGGATAATATTAGTATAAATGTTAAAGATGGTGATTTTTTACGTAAAGCATAAAAACAGCAGATTTTTATAATGCGATAATAAATAACGGGTGTATTTTCTTCATTAACTGATGGGGGGGATTATAATATCTCTATAAATCATGCATCATTAATAACTACACAGGTCGTAAGATATTGATCTTGATTAAATACTCTTCATTCATAGATGACGATGTTTGGTGCGGATGTCAACATAGAGGTGGGATGAATCTTAATTTTTTCAAAATTAAAATGAATTGTGTGTAATATAATCTATGTGGTTTATAAATTGTGCTATGCTTATTTTTCCTTGTGAATGACCAGAGAATAAATGGAGAAATGTTATGGGAATTATTTCATGGATTGTGTTCGGGCTCATAGCAGGTATCCTGGCTAAGTGGATTATGCCGGGTAGAGATGGCGGTGGTTTTATTGTCACTGTTATCCTGGGGGTTATTGGTGCCGTAGTCGGTGGCTGGATAAGTACGTTCTTTGGCTATGGTAAGGTTGATGGTTTTAACCTTGGGAGTTTTGCAGTTGCAGTAATCGGTGCACTGGTTGTGCTTTTTATCTACCGGAAAATAAAAGCATAATAATGTCTTTGCATTCAGAATCTCTTGAGGCCGCATCTGCGGCCTCTGTCATAATTACCCATGTACAGGGGAATGACCGGCAACGTGTTGGTTTCTATTGCTGATTTTAGCGCGCTGAGAACCAGCCTCATTGATATGTGCCAGCGGTGACTTTGCCAACGTTATCATTGCCCTGGTATGCCGACAATGCTGTGTGCCAGTTGGTCGGATCTCCGACAAAATTTCAGGTTGAGGTGAGATGTAGTTTCTGTGCAGAACATCAACTTTGATGCTGTGATCAATGCTGTCCGACAGATGATCGGCATCTTCCGGGCTGTTATCCCAATTAAATATAAGTGCTACCCAAAAGAAAAGCATTGCTGCTACCAGCGTACACACTATCCGAAATATCCACATCATTCGTTATAACGTTAACCAGATTTATCTGTACGACAGCAATGCGAAATGCAAAGTTCATTTTCTTATTTACTTGGTAATAAAGCACATTATGTGAAAACGAGTAATTAATGAGCGATTTAGTATGTTTTGAATGTTAATTGAGCATTTTTATATGGAGTCGCTCAGAAAATGCTCTTCTTTGGTCGATGGCATAGCCGAACAGCGGGAATAAACCCGAGTATATAATCCCTTGTAATTAGAAGGGGTTTTTTATTACATATTGGTGTTGCGGCATGGACATCAGAAGAGTAAATTCTTGCCTCGAATTAGTTTCCCTTATGGGCTGTTAGCTCAGTTGGTAGAGCAGTGGACTCTTAATCCATCGGTCGCGGGTTCGAATCCCTCACAGCCCACCATTGATTTTCAATGTGTTATAAAGATTTTCATTCTCTTGTTTTCCTGAAGAAGTACAAGTCCTGGTTACACCCTCTCAAAATCGCATCAATTTAGTTTGTATATCATGGTACCAGCAGACCTGTCTGCTACTCACAACTATTACCCTGGCAGTTACATTTACAGCTATTTCTCCTGAGAAACAGCAAAGTAACTATCTGCATTATCCTCATTACCAGGCTGAGCCACCCAGTACATCAGGCACTGGCAGCGGTATAAAACTATTCTGAGCAGGATACTGGCCAGAGAGATGTAGGGTGGCAACATGGAAGCACCGGTACGGTGCTGTCGCTCTTCCTGCCAACCTGGTCTGCCTGGAGTGGAAGTAAAATTACAATTTCAACATTTGTTTATTTATAAAAAATTGTTTAAATAAAAACTGCTGGTGCTAATATGCCCACATACGTTAACGATGGGCGGGCAACATGGCAGTAGAGCGTTTTTCCAGCAACAAGCCGTTTCCTTTTTCAGACATAGTGAAGGCCAATGGTTTCATCTTTCTTTCCGGGCAGGTATCAATGGCACAAGATGGTGAGCCACTGAAGGGCTCGGTGGCAGGGCAAACACAATGCATTCTGGATTCGATAGAGACGACGTTATCCCGCGCAGGTGCATCGTTGAATGATGTTGTTCGTGTGCAGGTATGGCTGAGTGACATGGCTCATTTTACAGAATTCAATGCCGCTTATAGCACCCGATTTGCACAAGGGTTTCCTGCACGCACCGTTGTCGCCAGCAAACTCGCTTTTGGGGTGGATGTTGAGAAGTACTGGCGGTAGAACCATGTCTGACTTGCTAATAGCTCTGAAGGGGGCAATGGATGCTCTGCGTACCACACTGGCGACAAATACAGAAGTTGTGTTGCACGATTTAACACAGCCCATAAATTCAGTCATAAGTATTGTTAACGGCCATGTGAGTGGGCGGAGACCGGGAGATGCACTGTTATCCGGGCCAGATGATGACGAAGGTTTTTTAGGATTACTGAGTCCTGCTGAACGTGTGCCATTCAAAGTCTTTGATAACTACAAAACAACGACGAAGTCAGGAAAAGAACTCAATAGTGCTTCAACAATATACTACAGTGACGATGGTATACCGGTGGCTGCCTTTTGCATCAATGTAGATATAGATGTCGTAAACAGGCTCAAACGTGAATTGGATATATTGTTACCGTCACCATCAACACATGAGCAAGACACGTTAAACGACATTATTCCTGCCCAGTCTTTTGATGAAATCATTTCAAAATTCCGCCAGACCGGCGCGGAAAATAATCTTCAATTCAGGAAGCGTGTCGTGGCTGAATTACAAAACATGGGATTCTTCAAAGTTAAAGGCAGTGTGAATCATATTGCCCAGGTACTTGGTGTTTCCCGGTACACTATTTACAATTATCTGGAAAAGAATGATGACAAATAATAATCCAAATACTATCCCTTATTATCAGGTGGATGCTTTTACCACTCGCCCATTTGGTGGCAATCCTGCGGGCGTTTGTCCATTAACAGAATGGCTGAGTGATAAAACATTGCAGGCAATTGCTGCCGAAAATAATCTGTCGGAAACTGCATTTTTTATCCCGGTTGAAGGTGGATACCATTTGCGCTGGTGTACGCCTGCTGTTGAGGTTGACCTGTGTGGTCATGCAACACTTGCGGCATCCTGGGTTTTGTTCAATAAACTGGGCTTTACTGGAAAAGTGATTCGTTTCTTTACTCGCAGTGGGGTGCTGGAAGTTTCCCGGCATGATAACGAATATTGTATGGATTTCCCGGCGAAACAGATGGTATCTATTGAAACACCAGCAGGCCTGTTGGCTGCGCTGGGTATTTCTGATGGTATCGTTGGGGTCTGGCAATCAGATGACCTGGTTGTACTGGTGGAGAATAAAGCCATCATTGATGGGTTATCGCCGGATTTTAATGCACTCAAGGTTTTCAAAACTCGTGGTGTTGTGGTTACAGCTGCCGATGAAGAGTTTGATTTCGTTTCGCGCTGGTTCGGACCACAAGTGGGTGTAAATGAAGACCCGGTAACAGGCTCCGCTCATACTTTCCTTGCCCCTTTCTGGGCTAAGCGGTTGGGTAAATTAACGTTATCAGCACGGCAAGGTGGTGTGCGCCAGGGGACGTTGCGTTGTGTAATACGAGATAACGAGCGGGTTGCGATATATGGTTCAGCGCGTATGGCTATCGAAGGGGTATTTAGTTTGTAACACGAACATTGCCCCGACCTGGTAGTTATGGTGCCAGGCTCTGCCTGAGCCAGAACTCATTCTGGTACAACGAGTTTTATGTTGCAAGTATGGCTCTGATGGAAGAGTTCGACTGTTATATTGACAACTGGAAGCTGGATTTTTCTGGCGAAAGCCTTGTTCATAACGACACCGGTGAAATCAGAAAACTGGGTGAATACCCGTTCCGGCTGCTGTCTGAACTGGCAGGAAACGCCGGAAAAGTACTATTAAAGGAAGAATTACTTGCTGCTGTCTGGCCTGGCAGAGTTGTCGGTATCAATAGTTTGCTGACTGCGGTTCATTCAGTACGCAAGGCGGTGGATGATGACGGGCATCAACAAAAAATTATCCACACTGTGCCAAAGGTTGGTTACTGCCTGTCTGAAGCGCACTTGCGCCAGGAGCCAAGAAAACACACCGGGCCGGCGGAACCTGAAGCGGTATCTGCTTTACACCCTGGCAGTGGCTGCCATCCACAGAATAGGCATTCTGCAGTGGGTGGATCAGCACCAGCAAATACCTCTTCGGGAACAACGGTACACCGGAGTGTGCCTGAGCGCTGTGTCATCGCTCTTATCATCATTACTGCGTATATCGCTATTTGTCTGGATTTATTCTGGTAACAATATGCTGGTGCTCATTGCCTGTCCGGCTTTACTCATTGCGCGGTAGTGGGCCTGAGTTGTATTAACACTGCACATTTCACGCAATATCGCTCACAAAATCTGCTGTCATTTCGCTGATGCTCATTCTCTATTGATTCATGGGGTTTTTAACTGTATTTGGTATTTATTCTGGAAAGTTGTTGCACAAGCACCACTGCGGGGGCTGGCTATACTTTTGCTTATTGGCGCTGCCTTCAGGCAAACCAGCAATGTACTTGACTGAATGAAACTTGATTCTGCCCGTGTGAAGATGTGGCGAATGACTTCATCTCTGATGAATAAAAACCAAACAAAGAGAGTGCTTATGCAAAATACGCCATCGCTTATTGAAAAAGTGTCCCGGGCCCCCAAGGCCGAGTTGCATGTACACATAGAAGGCACTCTGGAGCCAGAACTAATTTTTAAACTCGCGCAACGGAATAATGTTCCTTTGGCCTGGCCTACAGTGGACGATTTACGCCTGGCGTATCAGTTCACCTCTTTGCAGTCTTTCCTGGATATCTATTATGCCGGTACCAGTGTGCTGCAAACGGAAGACGACTTCTATGAAATGACTTCAGCCTATCTCGACAATGCCTGTCAAAATGGTGTCATTCATGCTGAGATCTTTTTCGACCCGCAGAGCCATACATCCCGCGGTATTGGTTTTGACGTGTTTATTCCTGGAATGATCAGAGCACTCGAAAACGCTCGTGAAAAAGGGATTTCAACTCAACTGATCATGTGCTTTTTACGCCATTTACCGGAATCAGATGCACTGAAAACCTTTGCAGATTCACGTGAATGGTTCAGCCGCCACCCAGAATGGCTGACCGGTGTTGGTCTTGATTCTTCCGAGAACGGAAATCCGCCGGAGAAATTTGCCCGCGTGTTTGCCAGAGCTAAAGCGGCAGGGCTCCGGCGAGTTGCCCATGCCGGCGAAGAGGGGCCAGTAGAGTACATTTGGCAGGCATTGCAGCTACTTGATAGTGAACGAATTGATCATGGAGTCCGAAGCCTTGACGATCCTGACCTTATCGCTCACCTTAGTGATACACAGATGCCATTGACAGTATGCCCTTTGTCTAACGTCAAATTGCGGGTATTCGATACCATGGCCGATCATAATTTGCGTGAACTGTTACAGGCCGGGGTTAATGTGACCATCAATTCAGACGACCCGGCATATTTTGGCGGGCATGTGAACGCGAACTACGAATCTGTCATTGATGCCCTGCAATTAACTGAAAGCGAATGCTATACCTTGCTGGAAAATAGCCTGATGTCTGCGTTTGTAGATACTCCTACTCGCGAACAGATGGTCGCAAGGCTAAATGATTTCTGGCAGAAAACACATTAACTGAGTCGAGACGGCAGTGAATGAAACCGGGAAAGCCTGCGGGCTTTCCATTCAGATGGCAAATTCGGTTTTGAGTTAATGTACCAACCCTTGCTGGTAGCGTAATCAATTCACATTCAGGTGAGCATCTGGCTCCTCTCAGGTGCAATACTGCTGGGGTATTTACTGTTAAGCAACAGCATGAAGTCACTTTTCTGAACCAGATGGTTTTGTTATGCTTTGGATTTCATAAGTCATGGAGAGAATATGCGCACACTGACCGACGAGAAAAAAAACGCTATCCTGGCTGCCGCATCAGCCGTTTTTCAGGAGCAGGGTTATGAGCGGGCATCCATGAATGAAGTTGCTCGCCGTGCTGGTGGCTCTAAAGCCACGCTGTACAATTACTTTCCCTCCAAAGAAGCGTTGTTTGAAGCAGTTGTGCGGTTATACAGCACGAGTTTCCTGACTCGCGCAGCTGAGGAACTGGCTGTTGACAACGCGGCAGGGAGCACTCTGGAAGAAACACTTCGGCATTTCGGTGAGGGTCTGTTGTCTGTTCTGACTACTGACCGCCAGGCATTGCAGCTTTACCGGGTGGTGGTGGGGGAAGCCGGGCATTCCAATATTGGCGAGTTATTTCTGATATCTGGTGTCCGGGATAGTATGGAAAGCCTTGCCTGCCTGATGCAGAAGTATATCGATGCTGGTGTGCTGCGGGCAGGGGATCCCATGGTCAGAGCTAAGCAATTTTCTGCCCTGGTAACTGCGGAAGTGGATGATTTGTTATTGCAAAAGGAGATGAGGCGCTATTCTGATGCCCAGATTGTTGCTATGGTTCAGGATGCTGTTGCGCTTTTCATGATGGGAGCAAAAGCATCCTGAAAAATTCATTATCCTCAGAGCATTTTTAGCAGTTCGTCTGCACCTTTATCTATTCCGGTTTTCGCCGCACTGAGTGAGCCAAATGTTGCCCCGATGTTCATGGCATTGGGGTATTGTTCGGCAACATAAGCCAGCAGGCGCTCATCTGTTTTTGAATCATATACTTCAACCGCATAGTTAACATAGCCACTCATCAAACCGCGTTTGCCTCGTACCGACTGAACGATGTTATATGGCCCTCCGGCAAGATCAAATTTAGTAAATGTACCAATAACCTGAGGCGTTGTATCTGCACCAGTAAGTGTCAGTTTCAGGTGCAGAGTATTGGCTGAAGGTGTATGTGTAAGGGTAAATCGCTTGCTGAGGGTGTTGGTAAATGTTTTTTGCATATAATCAGCAAGTTGCTTGCGATCATCTACAGACATGTCATTGAATTGCCCGTCACTTCCCTGGTAAAGATCCACCGGGTCGATGATTATCTGGTCATATTTTTTCCAGTCTACTGTTGGTGCATAGTGAAACGGAATGGTGTCACTGTTTTTATCCGTATTGGGCGTCATTTCATAAGAGGACTCAACCCCGCTATAGCGCGTTGGCGCTGTGCTGGTACAGCCTGCAGTGATAATTATCCCTGTAAGTACAGCAAGATGTACTGAGTTCTTGATTACAAATGATGTCATTTCGTGTTCCTCATGGGCTGTTGTGTCTGCTTCAGTAAATTATAATAACTGAACTGTACAGTATAGTTATCGTAATTGACAAGACATATGTCAGCGTAAAGAAATATGAATGAGAGGAAGGTGATTGAATGAGGTGAAGAACTTAAAGACTCAAAGACAAGGTAAGCACAGCTCCGGCCATGCTTACCTTAAAAAGGATTACCAGAAAATTACAGCAAGTCAAAACGATCCAGGTTCATGACTTTTGTCCAGGCAGAAACAAAGTCCTGAGCAAATTTCTGTTTGGCGTCGCTGCTTGCATAAACTTCAGCAAGTGCGCGCAATACTGAGTTAGAACCGAATACCAGGTCGGCACGCGTTGCTGTATAGCGCAATTCTCCACTGCGACGGTCAGTGCCTTCATACACTTCTTTGCTTTCATCTGCTGCTTTCCATGCTGTGCCCATATCCAACAGGTTTACAAAGAAATCATTGCTGAAGACACCCGGGTTTTCGGTGAAAACACCGTGATTGCTACCGTCAAAGTTAGCTCCCAATACACGCAGGCCACCAACCAGCACCGTCATCTCTGGAGCAGTCAATGTCAGTTGCTGTGCTTTATCGATAAGCAATGATTCCGTGCTGGCTTTCCCGGCAACACGGCGGTAATTACGAAAACCGTCAGCAACGGGCTCAAGCACAGCAAAACCTGCGATATCGGTTTGATCCTGACGGGCATCTACACGCCCAGGTGTAAAGGGAACAGGTACAGAAACCCCGGCAGCTTCCAGCGATTTCTCAATACCCACTACACCTGCCAGCACGATGACATCAGCCAGCGAGATTTTGCCGGATGCCTGTTGAATAGCTTCCAGTTTCGGCAATACCTGAGCAGGAATAGTGTTAACTTCCCAGCCCTTTTGCGGAGCAAGTGCCAGGCGTGCTCCGTTAGCGCCACCGCGCTTGTCTCCACCGCGGAAAGTGGATGCTGAAGCCCAGGCAACAGAAACTAGTTCACTGACAGACAAGCCCGATTCAGCAATCGCGTTTTTAACGCTACTAATATCTGCCGCAGTTGGTGCGTGCGTTGCTGCTGGTAGCGGATCCTGCCAGATCAAATCTTCTGCAGGAACTTCCGGGCCAATATAGCGTGATTTCGGCCCCATATCGCGGTGAGTCAGTTTGAACCATGCACGCGCAAAAGCTTCATTGAATGCTTGTGGATCATTCAGGAAACGGCGAGAGATTTTTTCAAAATCGGGGTCGAAACGCAGAGTTAAATCGGTCACCAACATTGTGGGTTTACGCTTCTTGCCAGGCTCAAATGGGTCTGGAATCAAGTCTGGTGCATCTTTTGCTTCAAACTGAATGGCTCCTGCCGGGCTGCGTGTCTGTGTCCATTCAAACTTGAAAAGGTTCTCAAAGAAGTAGTTGCTCCACTGAGTTGGCGTTTGGGTCCAGGCGACTTCAAGACCGGAAGTGATGGCATCTGCGCCTGCGCCACTGGCATAACTGCTTTGCCACCCAAGCCCCTGGGCTTCTATTGGTGCTGCTTCTGGTTCCGGGCCAACATGTGTTGCCGGGCCTGCGCCATGGGTTTTACCCAGGGTGTGCCCGCCAGCAATCAGTGCCACAGTTTCTTCGTCATCCATGCCCATATTGCCAAAAGTCGCACGAATCGCCGGGGCTGCTGAACGCGGGTCACCGCTGGCATCCGGGCCTTCAGGGTTTACATAGATAAGACCCATCTCGGTTGCTGCCAACGGGTTTTTTGCCAGAGCTTCAGGGTGGCGGTGTGCCAGCCAGGTTTTTTCTTCACCCCAGTTGACGTCGAGATCCGGCTCCCATACATCTTCACGGCCAGCACCAAAGCCAAAGGTACGGAACCCGGCATTTTCGAGTGCGACGTTACCGGCAAGAATAATCAGGTCAGCCCATGAGATTTTTTGCCCATACTTCTGTTTAACCGGCCACAACAGACGGCGGGCCTTATCCAGGCTGACGTTATCGGGCCAGGAGTTAAGAGGTGCAAAACGTTGCTGACCACGGCCTGAACCACCACGGCCATCTTCCATACGGTAAGTACCGGCACTGTGCCAGGCCATACGGATGAACAAACCGATATAGCTTCCCCAGTCGGCAGGCCACCAGGATTGAGAATCGGTCAGAACATTTTTGATATCACCTTTCAGGGCGGAAAAATCCAGCTTTTTGAATTCAGCTCTGTAATTAAAAGCTTCGCCTAACGGATTGGAACGACTGGAATGCTGATTTAACAGGTCTACACGCAGCTGGTCAGGCCACCAGTCCGCATTATGCGTTCCGTTACCTGCACTTTGTGTCGCTTCGTTAGAGTGGAAGGGACATTTTGAAACGCTATCACTTGAATTGCTCATTTCTGGCTCCGTATGCTTCCTGAGGATTGTCTGGTGTTATTCATTCATTCCTGTAGAGGATGTTCCTAAGCTATCTGTTCCTTTCAATAATAGATAATTGAATCAACCCACGGATTTGATAGTTTTTTCCTTTGTGCACAATCTAGCATTTACCGATAAAAACAACTGTAAGTATAAGGCTATTTTTGTCAGCAAAGTCCGAAAGCCAGATTTTTCTACCGACTATTCTACGGGCAGGCAAATAGAAACAGGCCATCTCACATGGCCTTAAAAGGAGGCTACAAAAGGGGAACTGTATTCAGCCCGATTTTGTTAATTATGAAGCGTGAAGGTCTGAATGTTCAGGTGATGGGAAAGCTCACGCAATATGGTGACATAGGCGATAAAACCAGGTTCGTCCGGAAACTCACCCTGGCGTTTTGGACGGCCCGCGATGATATCTGCAATATCGTTAAAGAGGCACTCAATTTTATCCTGGGTAAGTTCTTGTTGGCTGCCGGTGCTGAGAGCTACTGACTGAATCCAGCTATCGTTGCACTTTTGGTTTGAGTCCAGGTTACGCAGTAATTTTTCGGCATGGATACAATTTTCCACAACCATTATTGCGTTTTCCACATCCTGCTCACTGGGGTAGGGGGTCTGGGTAAATTGTGCCGCCAGGCTTGCATAGCCTATGCTGAGTGTCACGGGCGGGGTGCTGAATTCCACCTTGTCGGGGCCAATGATAAGTGTGTGAGTTGCCATAGGTAAACGGACCTTGATGTCAGAATGTTATTATCATCATAGTCCTTTGACTGCAAAGAAAAAAGTGCGGCTTATTGTGCCGCACTTGTAGCGGGGTTAGTGCTTAATGATGTACATATCCCTGGTCAAATAGAAACCAAGTGGAGAAACGGTAAAGCCTCCTATGAAGGGTTTTACCAGTTGGTTTTGAACATAGTAGTAAACAGGGATGGCAGGAATATCACGGGACAGAATATCGCTGGCAGTCTGGTAATCCTGCTTTATTTTGTCGGGTGAACTGTCTTCACTGGCCTGCTTCAGTGCTTTATCGAAGTCAGGGTTACTGTACTTGGTTGTATTTTGTGTATCGTTAGTGCGGAAAGTATTAAAGAATGTTGATGGCTCATTGTAATCAGCAAGCCATGTATAGCGCACAAGATCAAAATTACCCTGGCGCATTGTTTCCAGCATAGTTTTCCATTCCTGGTTACTCATGCTGACATTTGCACCCAGATTTTTCTTCCACATTGATGTTGCTGCAATAGCTATCCGCTGGTGATCCTGGGAAGTATTGTAGAGTAAATTGAGTGATAATGGGTGTTGGGCATTAAATCCGGCTTCAGCAAGCAATTTTTTGGCTTCGGTATTTCGTTTTTCTTGTGACCATGCTGCATAATCAGGTGGGGTAAACTTCATTCCACCAATATTTAACGGCATTAACGTGTCTGCGGGCTTTTGACCCTGGCCAACAACTTTTTCAGCAATGATTTTTTTGTTCAGTGCCAGGTTTAGCGCTTCACGCACCCGAATATCATTAAATGGTGCTTTGGCAGTATTAAATTTGTAGTAATAGACCCCGAGCAGGTCAGTACTGTGAACCTGGTCAGTATATGTTTTTTTTAGTGCCTGGTACTGAATAGTAGGAATAGTATCAGTGATATCTATTTCACCTGTTTTATAGCGATTGACCATTGCTGCCTGATCAGCTATGGGTAAATATGTAACCTGATTAATAACGGTTGCTTTATTATCCCAGTATTTATCATTACGCTCAGCAACCAGTTTTTCATTTACTACCCATTGCGTGGGTTTATAGGCACCACTGGTGACGATATTCTCTGGCTGTGTCCATTTATTCCCATATTTTTCAACATCTGCTTTGCTTACCGGGAACAGTGATGGGTGGCCGACAAATTGTAAAAAATAAGAGACAGGTTGTGAAAGTGTTACCTGCACAGTAGTGTCATTAATTGCTTTTACACCCAGTTCTGTTGCTGGCATTTTGCCATCAGCGATAGCTTCGGCATTAAGTATGTGCGCGTTGGCGGCGAATGATGCATAAGGTGATGCTGTTTTAGGGTCAACCAGGCGTTGCCAGCTAAATACCACATCCTCGGCAGTGACCGGCTTCCCATTTGACCAAACGATTCCCGGACGTAAGTGAAATGTCCAAACTGTATTATCTTTATTTTCCCATTTATCAGCCAGGTCAGGTACGATTTTACCCTGTGGAGTAATGTTCACCAGTCCGCTGAAACAGTCCAAAATAATATTAAATGCTTCGTTGCTCTCAGCCAGTTGTGGATCGATTGTGGCGGGCTCTGAGCCGTTGTTTCTAACCAGTACTTGCTTACTGGATAGCGTAACATTAGCAGGGACTGTTGCAGCAAAAGTCTGACTGACGGGTAAGGCAGCAGCAATTATTGTGTAAAGAGCAAGTTGTTTCTTATAGGTTTGAAACATGACTATCCTCATTATAGTGAGAGCTTAACGCTCTTGATGTGGTTGTTGTTATAACGGCTAATTAATGTAGTTGATTGAGCCAGCCTGTGTTGGCTCTGTGGCTGGTGTCATCAATGATGATAGTAGGCGTGTAACATGCAAAAAAATGCGACAAACAATAACAAAATATTGAATTTTTACATCTATAAGAAAAATGCATTATGTAATATGTCACGGAAGAATAGCAGTGGAAAAAACACCATTATTATCTATTTTTCTTATCTGTTTTGTGCATGCAATTATTGACAGTTTCAAAAGTTTCGGTTGCTAAAAAAATAGTTAAATACCGGCTGTTGCCAGGGAACCAGTTTCAGTTGTGAAAACTGCTCTTCAAGCATGAAACCAAACCCGGCACCTTCATAAAGTTGAATATCGGCAGGGGTTATTACAAGGTTGAGATGGTAAACATACATTAATTCACGACCGGTTTCTGACGCCAGTGTAACAGCAAGGGGTTGGAACATTTTCTGAGCAGGAGCCAGGCCTGTTTCCTCTTCGAGCTCTCGTCGGGCGGCATCCAGCGGGGTTTCGCCTGTTTCAATGGCACCACCAAATAATGACCAGTGGCCAGGAAAACGTATGGGTTTATTTTCATCCCTAAGTTGCAACACGATGCGCCCTGTTGGGTCAGTAAGCAGTAACATTGCTGCCTGTTTTTTCCCCGGGTTGCGGATATCAGTTAGTGCAAAGAATTCTTTGGTCACTGGCAGTCACCTGTACATTTACTTTGCATGTTAGCTTACAGCTCCCCTCAGGAGTGGCAATGCCTGGGCACTATTTTTTTACTCATCATTTGTTTGCAGTTGATTTGTAAAGCTATGCCTTTAAGAGAATCAGACTATTGCTCAGAGGATAAAAACTGATTACTGTGTTTATATACAGTAATTGGTGAGTTACAAGGAATGGATTATGAATGATTCTCCTATGATGAGTGTTATCCATGCAAAAATGGATCTGCTGGAGTTAGCTTCTTTGTGTGAATCACTGGTTGGTGAACTTCTGGAGGCTGCGCATCATCCCACGCGAATGGCGTTATGTGGCAAATTATTGTGTGCCCTGGAGTCACTAAAATATGTGCTGGATTCGCCCGTGCCAGCACATTGTGTGCAGGCACTTACAGGAACAGCCGAAGAAGTAAGGAGTATGCCTTTTCTTCTGGGGGCTGAATCCCAGACATTAAGGCAATACTGTGCCTCGCTCACTTTAGTGTTGCTGAGCGGAACGCTGCTTGAAGAAGACCGGCAAATTATCACCGGGTTGCTTTTTGACCTGGTTAATCACCTGCGGGATGATATCCATACACCCTGTTTCATTAAGACGCCGGAAGGGATTGTAAATATGTATGGCGACAGTGTTGAGACATTCTCCTGGGCATAAAAACATCCCGGTGGCGCAAATGCCACCGGGATAGTTACACACAGCGGTCATGAACTTAACGTACAACAAGTACCGGGCAGGTGGCGTGACGTACTACAACTGCCGCATTCGAACCCAGTAAATATGTCGTCACACTGGGTTTATGGGATGCAATAACAATCACACTGGCATCAATGTCTTTTGCAAGGTTTAAAATTTGATCCTTAGGTGCGCCCCAGGTGACATGTTTTTCGACCCGGTCTTCGGGTATTGAAAAACGGGCAATAACATCGTCGAGTTTCTTGCCAGCCTCTCCGAGAATGTCATCTTTCTCTGGTAATTCAGCAGAATAAGCCAGACCCAGTGTTGTGTAGTAAGGAAGCGGCGGTATAACCGTTAGAAAATGTACCTGGGCATCTTCCAACTTTGCCAATGTTTCGACGTGGGGAACAACCATTTCAGTTAGTTCAGGTTCCGTAACATCGACGGGCACCAGTATCGTTCGATACATAGACAACCTCCTTTTTGTGTTAATGCATGTTGATCGTAGCCTTTATCTCCCCAGCCTGGCGAGACGCAAGTACCAGAATTGAGAGAAACAACTCTATGGCGTGTTATGTCAGTGAGCCCCGGGAACCGGTAATTTGTTATAAACTCAGCAAGAATGGATCAATATGTTAATGGCGAGGAGTATCTATTTCACTCACCCGATAAGATTCGGGTATCTGCTGGCCTGATGGTGTTTTTCTGTCAGAAGCGTGTGTAGCAATTATCATATTATGCCCGGAAACGGGGAGCTTCACAGCCGCAGGTATCTGAACTAACCCGTTTATGTTGTGGTACACCGGCCCTGGCTTACCCGATGAGATACTCAAGCCAGGGGGCACTGTAATGCGTTATTAAACACAAGAAGACTTTTGATGCTGAAGAAAATAATCTCTGTTGTTGTATCTGGTTGCTTACTGGCAACGTTTGCAGCAAGTGCTGAAGATGCTGCCTCTGGTTTTACCGCAGCACAACAAGCTGAAATTGGGAAAATTGCTGCAGATTACCTGGTTGCCCACCCTGAAGTTCTGGTGCAGGCAAGCCAGAAACTTCAGGAGCAACAGCAAGCTGAACAGCAGCAAACGATGTTGAAACAAGTATTACAAAACCAGAAATCACTGCTGGATGATAAAAGCACACCAACAGTTGGCCCGGCTGATGCCAAAGTTGCTGTGATTGAGTTTTTTGATTACCAGTGTGTGTACTGTAGCCATTTGGCGCCTGAGCTGGAAGCCACAATGAAGAGTAACCCTGGTGTTCGTTATATCTTTAAGGACTGGCCGATTTTCGCCCAACGCTGGACCAATTCATTAACTGCGGCTGAACGCGGGTTGGCTGTTTGGCAACAAAAGGGGCCTGCTGCTTATATTGCGTATCATAACGCTGTGTACAATACCGGCCATTTTGAAGGCGCCCTTACCACCAAAGATATTGACTCAGCAACCCGGGCTGCTGGGGCTCCGGTTAGCATTAAGGCCAAAAATGCTGAAGAAATATTCACCACTAACAGTGAGCTTGCACAGGCAATAGGCCTCACGGGGACTCCAGGTCTTATCGTAATGCCAGTTTCAGGTGCAAACCCGCAAAATACGACTGTGTTGCCAGGCGCAGTGCCTGCTGAAGAGTTACAGTCTGCTATAACCAGAGCTATGCACCCTTAACATGGCGACCAGGTTCAGGGCCATGTTTACTGTAGCCTGGCCTGAACCTGGTGATGTGTTTTCCCTCAATACCTCACAGCCCGGAAAATTCACCTACACTTTATTCCAGAGCCTGAGCTCAGCATTAAATTAACGGCATAACGGGTAACGACTTGTGGAATAAATGGGCAGAAAGTGAGTGAATGATATCGCGTCATTCTTTTTAGCAACGGTTATCCTGGCTGTTTTAAATTTATTGGTAAGACTCCGTGCATGTTAAAATTATCCTTATAAATCAATGGTGTTTTTGGTAAATCATACTTTTTACGTAGAGACATTTATTTAGCCGAATGATATGCCATTAACCTGACTGCAGGGGCTATTTTGTTTCCTGCTGGTGCGCAAGGTAAGGATGAAGTCGGGGTGCCCATGAAAGAAGAGCAAAAGTACGAAACTTTCCCACTCGCTGGGTTAGATATTCGCATCGCAAAAGATTACGATGCGTTGATTGTTACCCCTCAGTTCCTGGCTACACCAACAGACCCCACAGTTCACAGCGACAAAAACTTTTTGCTGAGTAAAGAAACCGCACTTGAGTTGATTGAACTCTTACAAAATGCTGTGGGTATGCTGAACACCCCTCCTGATATGAAGCATTAACAGGCGAGCAGGTTGGTGGACGAAACATAAAGAGGGGCTGGCTACTTAATCGGTTTGCTGCAATGGTGTGAATCACCTCGCGTTATTCATTTTTCTGCGCAGGTTTTTCTGTTCCGGGCCGATAATGAAAGTATAACCACGCTTTGTGGTGAGGTTAAGTTACCTCCTGCCCGGACAATTGCAGGAATGGTGCCTTGTTTCAATAAATAACAAGAGGGCAAACCTGATGGATGCTGTTGTCGTATTGCATGAACACCGCATCGGTTTCATTGTGTTGCGTGATGAAGACGGCGGGTTTATTGTCGCCGAGTTACAATCCAGCGATGACATTCAACGGGGTGACATCATCAGTGGTGTGTTTGACGTATCACAGACACAAACCTTCAAAAACAAAGCGAATGAAGACGAGGTAGACTTACTCGTGCATGGTACGGGAATGACTGAAGCAGACGCGATTAAATTCATTCAAACCAAAACCGCAAGTTGAGCACTAACCATCCCGGGAAGGCGGTTAATAGCCTTCCTGCACTTCTTACCTGTCTGTTTGCTTGCTATTCCTTTGAATTTCGTATTCTATTCAGAAGCGAAATACAGAGTTGTATACCAATAACAATGATTCAGATGATAGTAAGACAGGTGAATAATGAAAAACGTATTTGTGGCAGGCATTTCTGCAGCTTTTCTGGCTTTCTCGCTGGCAGGCTGTACCGCACCAGTGACCAAAACAGCTGAAAAGACGGATGCAACCTGTAAAGTGGGTGCACCAATGGTGCAAACAACATTGTACTTTGGCCTGAGCCGCTCTGGTGGGCCTGATATCACCAGTGCTGAGTGGCAGCACTTTGTTGATCAAGATGTGACACCGCGTTTTCGTGATGGGTTGACTGTGTTTGATGCACGCGGGCAGTGGCTGGGCAATGACGGTAAACTGGCAAAAGAAAATAGTAAGGCGTTGATGTTAATTCATGGCAACGACCCGGCTGAAAACCAAAAAATAGAAACCTTGCGTTCTGTTTATAAAACCCGGTTTGCGCAAGATTCAGTAATGCGTGTAGATGACACGGTTTGTGTGGGTTTTTAACGCTAACTTGTGGCGGGAATTGCCCCGCCACACATCAATGGGGCGCCAGTTTTAAAGAACCAGCCCGGCAAAAGCGGCCGACAACAGGCTCACCAGCGTAGCCCCGTACACCAGGCGTAATCCATAGCGGGATACCGTATTCCCCTGGCGCTCATCCAGGCCTTTAATTGCTCCGGCCACAATGCCAATAGACGCAAAGTTGGCAAAGGAAACCAGAAAAACAGACAGAATACCCAAACCCCGCGGTGTCATGCCCTGGGCGATTTTTTGCAGATCGATCATCGCAACAAATTCATTGGCCACTAATTTAGTAGCCATGATGCTGCCCGCCTGCAGCGCATCCACTTGAGGGATCCCCACGAGCCAGGCCAGCGGGTAAAATACAAATCCCAGAAGTTGTTGGAAACTGTAGCCAAAGAGCGTTGAGAACAGTGCGTTAATCGCACTAATAATTGCAATAAAACCTATCAGCATGGCCAGAATTATCATTGCAACTTTAAAACCTGCCAGAATGTATTCCCCAAGCATTTCAAAGAAACTTTGCGATTCATGAAGCTTCTCCAACTGGACTTCTGGCTCCTTGCCGGGCTGTGTTGGGTTGATGACCGACAGGATAATGAAGGTGCTGAACATATTCAGTACCAGTGCGGCAACGACATAACGCGGTTCAAGCATTGTCATGTACGCTCCCACAATAGATAACGACACCGTGGACATCGCAGTAGCTGCCATGGTGAACATGCGCTGAGGTGATAATTGAGCCAGTACACCTTTGTAGGCAATAAAGTTTTCAGACTGACCGAGCGTCAGGGAACTGACAGCATTGAACGATTCCAGTTTCCCCATGCCATTAATTTTTGACAAAACAGTGCCGAAAATGCGAATCAGAACAGGAAGAATACGCCAGTGCTGTAAAATTCCGATCAACGCAGAAATAAAAATAATCGGGCACAACACGCCTAAGAAAACAAATGCCAGGCCTTGCTTACCCATGCCGCCAAAGACAAAGTCAGTACCCTGGCTTGCGAAATGAAGTAACGAGTCAAAAAGAGCGGCAACATGTTTAATTACAATTAGCCCTCCCTCTGCATGCAGGAAAAACCATGCCAAAGCAGCTTCAATAACAACTAATTGAAGAATATAACGAATGCGAATTTTCTTACGTTCGAAACTTGCCAGCCAGGCCAGAGCCAGGATAACAATCAGCGCAAAACAGAAATGAAGTATGGTTAGCATAAATATTTTCAGGCAGGTGAAAAAAAGCTATTAGGCCATAAATTATCACGCAGGTAAATCACCGTATGTATGTGAAATTAGTATGAAACTTGTACTGCCAGGGCACCAACTGATTGGAAGCAAGCCATCAGTGTTTTTCGCCACCCATCAACCAGTGGCAATAGATAGCACATTGTTATACTTCGGGTTGCAGTTGTGGGTACTGCAGGCATGAACAGGCGTTTTAATGCACAGCAGAACAGGTATCGAGTGAGTGATGGCATTTTTTTGATAAAAAAAACCCCATCCAGACTGGATGGGGAAAAATGATTTATCAATAGGGAATGATGCTCTCTGGTTTTCAATGAGAACACAGTAAATGTACTCGCTAATAGTGAACAGAACATGGAGAAATTATGGAGTTTATATCCATGCTTATGAATATATGTCAGAAAACAGCATTTGCAGAAAAATCAGGCGACATGAATAAGAAAAAAAAGGCCCCATTGCAAGGGGTGGGGCCAAAGTCAACTTATTGATTATGGAATGAGGTTCGGGGGTTTATCCCTGAACAAATAAAAATTTAGCAGCAAAAAAAGAATTAATAATGGAGACAATGTGGAATTTGTGTTAAGTAGAGTTTCTGTGCTGTTTTTTGCCTGTTAAATAAAATACCTGGCTGGAAACGATGGGGCTGGATCTGTTGTTTTCCAAAAACATCTACCGAAAAGAGAACGTTATTATTTGAGGCGGCCTGTTAGTTGTTATTAATGATTTTGAGACGCATTATCAATAAGCTGCGTTCTCAGCGGCGTGTATGTAATATAATCGTTTTTTGTACAAAAAATATTTACTTTTTGCACCAGGAATGCTCTGATCTACGCCGTCAAAAATCAGTGTAAGAGAAAAAGGAAATGAACGCGCTAAAACCTGGTAGCCTGGCCTTAATTATTGGTGCCAGAACTTTGTCTGGTCGAATAAATATTGGTAAGTCTGTCTGCCTGTTTGAACGTTACCGCCCCGGAGAACGTTTTATTAACCCGGTCAACGGAGTAGAAACAGTACTGCCAGCAGATACAGGGTGCAGCCTGTGGTTAGTAACAGGTGATGTCATCGCGTTCGACAAACAGCCTGGTTTTGCATTTGTGCGTGATGAGCACCTGATGCCACTTGACAGTGATTTTTCATCCAGCGATGTGCTGGAAAGAATGATGGATTAAAAGCATATCCGTATCTGGTTTGCCCTGGCAAAAAGTACAGGGCAAGTCTGAAGAAGTAATTCATTTCAGTGTGAAGCTTTCCAGAATTGTACAGTGTGTTTTTCAACCCCATTTTCCCGTACACAAACATACCTCAGCCTTGTACCACTCTTTTTTGCCAGACTTATCATAAATTTTTAAGCTTGCAGTCAGCCAGTTAGGTCGCTTTGGATAAAAAAAACGCCCGTTAATGTGATCGACTCAGCAATACAGTTGTAGAGTAAATAAACAGGTCGCTTATTGGCTATTTGGGTTCCTGAGTGTCATGTAAAATTACTAAGTAAGCCATTACTGTGTAATAAGGATTTCCCTATGACTACCTCACTGCCGAAGTCCACGCTACGTATCGCCCTGGTTGGTGATTACAACCATGAATCCGTAGTACATGATGCCATTCATTTAGCGTTAGATGACGCTGCTGCTGTGCTTGGTGTGACGGCGGATTATGACTGGCTTGCAACGGAAGAGATAAATTCTGGTGAAGACCTGGTGGGTTATGATGCCATCTGGGTTGTGCCCGGAAGCCCTTACAAAAAAGCTGAAGGGGTGTTACTGGCAATTCGTTATGCCCGTGAACAGGGTGTACCGTTTCTGGGCACATGTGCGGGGTTCCAGTATGTCCTGATTGAATATGCCCGCAATGTCATGGGAATGCCAAATGCTGCGCATGCAGAGACAGGTACTGGTGGCGATATTATTATCACTCCACTTTCTTGCCCTCTTGCAGGGACATCTGAAGTTGTCTTACTCCACCCGGATACACAGATTGCCAGAGCGTATGGGAAGTCCGAAATTACTGAGCACTATAACTGCCACTATAGTGTTTCAGCAGAATTCATCGCCCGGCTGTCAGGGCAGGATTTGGTGGTCACCGGTACTAACAGGGAGGGTGAAGCAAGGGTGGTTGAGTTGTCATCTCACCCTTATTTTGTAGCGACACTATTTCAGCATGAACGCTCATCACTTGATAAGCGCCCATCACCTCTGGTACAGGGTTTTTTAAAAGCGGTTCGTGTCATTTAGCACTCACTGCCACGTCTGGTTGCCCATGCCCCGAAACGAGTGAATACGTTTCGGGGCTTAGTTATTACCATTACCGGTGTGCTTTCCCTGCAACTGTGCCAAAAGCGGCCATAACAACACTCAACACCGAACAGCCAAGCACAGGCCATGCCCATGAGTGCGTGAATGCATGGGCATTACCGGCTAATGGTGGGCCAAATGCAGCCAACAAATAACCAACAGACTGGGCCATGCCAGACAGTGAGGCTGCTTCATGGGCCGTTGAGGTTTTCAGGCCAATAAATGACAGCCCGAGGATCATTGTTGCGCCAGACCCAAAACCAAACAGGCATACCCAGATGGAAGCTGCAGACGGGAAGAGCCACAACCCGGCAAGGCTGAAGGCACAAAGTAAAGAGACCCCGGCAGCGATAGCGCGCTGATCACGCATCTGGCTTATCACCATACCAATAAACAAGCCCGGCACTGCGCAGGCCAGTTGCATTAACCCATGCAGCGAGCCTGCCTGGGCTTCGCTGTACCCTGCATCCATCAGTATCATGGGGAGCCAGCCAATTACCACATAGTAAATAAGCGAGTTGATACCTAAAAAGAGGGTAATGAACCAGGCGAGTGAACTGGACCAGATTCGTGGAGCAGAATCTGTGGTTTGCCGTACGTGGGGAGCCTGGGTACCTTTACCAACCTGATCCCACCACATTACAAGTGCCAGTATCGGAAAAATCATCAGGCAGGCTAATGCACCTTGCCAGCCAAAACGGACAGCCAGTGGCACCATCGCAGCTGAGCCCAGGCCAGCAGCGACACCCATCGTCAAAGAATAAGCGCCAGTAAGGCGGGGAATACTTCCAGGAAAATCTCGTTTTATCAACCCGGGTAACAGTACGTTCCCCACAGCAATACCTGCACCAATCAATACAGTTCCCAGGTAGAGCCCGGAAAGGTTGCCACTGGAGCGCAGCAAAATGCCGGTGCAGATAATCAACAAAGCGCTAACCAGGCTCCGTTCCGGGCCAAAGTAGCGAGAAACGCGGGCCGCCAGTGGTGAAATGATGGCAAATGCAAACAGAGGTAAAGTGGTCAGTATCCCGGTTTGTGTGGCAGATAATGCAAACCGGCTGCTGACCTGGTCAAGCAGTGGAGCAAGGCCGGTAAAAGAAGCGCGAAGTGTGGCTGCAATCAGCAATATTCCGGCAATCATACGCCAGGGCGCAATTAAACGAAGTGCAGTAGTCATTGTTTCTCCTCATTTACCCACATGATACGCCGTAAAGCGGTATGATGAATTAAGCTAAAATGACATTTTATCGCTGTAATCGGACAAAATAATGGCGCGAGACCTTGCACTCAGTGGATTCATTCCGGATGAAAATCATGATCCGGCGGTTGCATTTTTTATTGAAACGGAAGATGACAAAGACCAGTTTTTCCCGTTGCATAAACACCGTAAAGGGCAACTGATCATGGCGCTGCATGGCGGGGTTTCATGCGAAGTGGAACAGGGGATGTGGATTGTTCCGCCGGGTTATGCTGTATGGATCCCAGGTAATATGATGCACAGTAACCGGGTTATGGCGCGCGCACGGTTGTGCTTTTTGTTCCTCGAAATGGGGGAAATTCCGATGCCAGAGCAATGTTGCACTCTTCAGGTTTCTGCACTGGTCAGGGCACTGGTTTTGTCTCTGGCTGAAAAGGGACTGCCGCGGTATGAGCGGGAACGCACGGCTCGCCTGGTGGCGGTTTTGCGTGATGAACTACCTGAACTGCCGGTCGCTCCTCTGCAACTCCCTTCCTCGGGGCATCCTAAAATTTGCCGAATGGTAAGATTCATGGCCGATAACCCGGGAAACCGCCGAACTTTGTCGGAATGGGCAAAACACCTGGCAATGAGTGAGCGAAACTTATCGAGGCTCATTTTGCGTGAAACCGGAATGACGTGGCGTAACTGGCGCCAGCAGTTGATGGTGATTATGGCGGTACGTTATTTAATTGCAGGGCAGAGTGTTCAGGTAGTGTCACGCACACTCGGTTATGAATCAACAACTGCTTTTATTACTATATTTCGCCAGGTGTTGGGTACCACGCCTGGCCGTTATCTGGGTCAACAAATGGGTGGCCCTGGTAAATCTGCCTGAACCCTGCGGCTAACGGGTAAAGTTCACCAGTTGTGGGCGGGCAATACGCAAGTAATCGTCGGTATTGAGAATAATAGATTTTTCCAGGCGGCCCGCGTTGAAGGCAATTTCTTGCTGCTGGAGAAATAACCCCGGGTCTGCAATCAAGGTAAGCTCCGGGTGAAAACTGAAAGGTGGAATGGCGCCAAAAACGCACTGAGTAAGTGTTTCCACTTCCAGTGGGCTTGCCAGTGATGCTTTTAGCCCGCCAAAGTGGTGTGCGATTTTACTCAGGTCGGCCTGTTGCGCTGCACTCAGAATAGCCAGCACATGGCGTTTCACACTATTTCCTTTTACTTTACATACCAGTGCCTTGGCACCTTGTTCCAGCCGGGTTCCCCGAACAACAGAAACAGCTTCACACTTGCCAACGGGCTCATGCTCCATAATGCGAAAACGTGCGTTCTCATCTTTTAATAAGGTGACCAGTTGTTGGTAAATATCGCCACTGGCAACGCATTCAGACATTGGATTCCCCCCGGCTCAGGCAAAAATTTAATTGTATATCTCCTGGAGTAATGTGCCATCGCACCAGTTACATAGCGATGTTTACCATTACGCAGGTACGTCTGTGATTGTGGTGAAGAAAATAGTGTGAATCAAGGGGGAAGTGCTGCGGGAGTAAACAGAAAATCAGCCAGAAAAGAGGCCTTAACTGGCTGATTATAATAGATTAGCTGCTCATTTCAGCTGCTTGCTTATGGAACAACTCTCTGAATACCGGGTAAATATCATCCTGGTCACGAATATGCTGCATGGAGAAATTTTCGAACATTGACTGCAAATGTTCATACTCCCGCCATAACGTCTGGTGCGCTCGCCGTGTTATTTCAATATAACAGTAGTAACGCACCACAGGCAGTAAGCGTTTAGCCAGAATTTCGTGGCAAAGAGGCGAATCATCAGCCCAGTTATCGCCATCGGATGCCTGTGCGGCATAGATGTTCCATTGAGCTGGGTCATAACGTTCTTTGACAACTTCATCCATCAGTTTTAACGCACTGGAAACGATGGTTCCCCCGGTTTCCTGTGAGTAGAAAAACTCATGTTCATCCACTTCTTTGGCCTGGGTATGGTGGCGAATATAAACCACTTCCACATTCTTGTATGTTCTGCTCAGGAACAGATAAAGCAGTATATAGAAGCGCTTAGCCATATCCTTGGTTGCCTGATCCATTGATCCCGACACATCCATTAAGCAAAACATTACCGCCTGGCTGGACGGTTCCGGGCGTTTCTCAAAGTTTTTGTAGCGTAAATCGAATGTGTCAATAAAAGGCACCCGGGCAATTTTTTCACGCAATTCGGCAATTTCTTTGCGCAGCCGTTCCTCTTCCAGCAACTGTACCGGTTCGGTGTGCTCTACTGTATCCAGTGCGGCCTCCAGTTCCCGCAATTGCCTGCGTTTACCGGCACTCATTGCTGTACGGCGGGCAAGTGAGTTTTGTAGTGAACGCACCACACTAATGTTGGCTGGCACGCCATTAGCGGTATACCCGGAACGGTGGGTTTTGAACTCATTTAACTGCCGTTGCTGGTTTTTCTTCAGGTTTGGCAGCGCCAAATCTTCAAAGAGCAGATCCAGATATTCATCTTTGGATATCTGAAATACAAACTCGTCCTGGCCTTCGCCATCATTACTGGCCTGGCCTTCGCCACTCCCTGAACCGCCACCACCACCCTGAGGGCGTTCTATGCGATCTTTCTCGACAAAATGGTCATTACCGGGATGAACACGCTGGCGCATCCCACCACGCCCCTGATGGAACATTGGCTCATTAATGTCATCGATAGGTATGGAAACGGATTCGCCGCTCTCCACATCGGTTACCGAACGCTTATTAATGGCCTCGGAAATCGACTGTTTGATTTGCGCTTTATAACGGCGCAAAAAGCGCTGGCGGTTAACCGTGCTTTTATTTTTACCGTTAAGACGCCGGTCAATAAAATAGGCCATATTTCCCCCAAACTGCATGCCAAAGCGCAGATTTATCACTGCATATTGTGCAGTGATCAGGCGCCGTGCTTAGCCGGCGCCAGTCATGGTTATGAGGACTTCCGTACACGCAGATACCATTCACATAACAAACGAACCTGTTTACGGGTGTAACCTTTCTCCATCATACGGTCCACAAAGTCATCGTGTTTTTTCTGCTCGTCGGTTGAGGTTTTGGCGTTGAACGAAATAACAGGCAACAACTCCTCAGTGTTCGAGAACATTTTTTTCTCAATCACGGTGCGCAGTTTCTCGTAACTGGTCCAGTTCGGGTTACGCCCACTGTTATTGGCTCTGGCACGTAAGACGAAATTGACTATCTCATTACGAAAATCTTTCGGGTTGCTGATACCTGCCGGCTTTTCAATTTTTTCCAGTTCAGCATTGAGCGATTCACGGTCAAACAACTGCCCGGTATCCGGGTCACGATACTCCTGGTCCTGAATCCAGAAATCGGCGTAAGTAACATAACGGTCAAAGATATTCTGGCCATATTCAGAATAGGATTCGAGATAGGCCGTCTGAATCTCCTTGCCAATGAACTCTGCATATTTGGGGATCAGGTAGCCTTTCAGGAATTCAATATACCGTTCAGCCTGCTCCTGCGGGAATTGCTCACGCTCGATTTGCTGTTCCAGTACGTAGAACAAATGTACCGGGTTTGCGGCAACTTCCGCGTGGTCAAAGTTAAATACACGGGACAAAATCTTGAAGGCGAAACGTGTTGAAAGCCCGTTCATCCCTTCATCCACACCCGCGTAATCCCGGTATTCCTGGTATGACTTCGCTTTCGGGTCAGTATCTTTGAGGCTTTCACCATCATAGACCCGCATTTTCGAATACATACTGGAGTTTTCCGGCTCTTTCAGGCGAGAAAGAATAGAGAAACGCGCCAGTGTTTCCAGTGTGCCCGGAGCGCAAGGGGCGTGTGTCAGCTCACTGTGGTTGAGCAGTTTTTCATAGATCTTAATTTCTTCAGAAATCCGCAGGCAATAAGGCACTTTGACGATATAAACACGGTCAAGGAATGCTTCATTGTTTTTGTTATTGCGGAACTGGACCCATTCAGATTCGTTTGAGTGGGCAAGGATAATACCATTAAAGGGCAGGGCAGAAATCCCTTCAGTACCGTTGTAGTTGCCTTCCTGAGTTGCGGTTAACAGTGGGTGCAGCACCTTGATAGGTGCTTTGAACATTTCCACAAATTCCATGATCCCCTGGTTCGCGCGGCACAGAGCGCCAGAATAACCATAAGCATCAGGGTCGTTTTGAGCATAATGTTCAAGTTTACGGATATCCACTTTACCGACCAGCGCGGAAATATCCTGGTTGTTTTCATCACCTGGCTCAGTTTTGGCAATGGCCAACTGTTCCAGAATGGATGGCCACACTTTGACCACCTTAAATTTGGTGATATCACCACCAAAATCATGCAAGCGTTTAGCCGCCCAGGGCGACATAATCGTGCCCAGGTAGCGTTTAGGGATACCGTATTCTTTCTCAAGTATTTCGCCATCCTCCTGCGGGTTAAACAGGCAGAAAGGATGGTCATTGACCGGGCTGCGTTCACCATTAGCACTCAGGACATAGATGGGAACACGCTGCATCAACGACTTCAGGCGTTCAGCCAGTGAAGATTTACCCCCACCAACCGGCCCCAACAGATAAAGAATCTGTTTCTTCTCTTCGAGCCCTTGAGCGGCATGTTTCAGGTAAGAAACAATCTGTTCAATCGCTTCTTCCATGCCGTAGAACTCTTCAAAGGCAGGATAGCGCGCAATGACGCGATTCGAAAAGAGACGGGATAGCCGTGGTTCTTGTGCTGTATCCACCATCACCGGCTCGCCGATGGCCATCAACAGCCGTTCTGCCGCGTTAGCATAGGCACTGCGATCTTGCCGACAAGTGGCGAGAAACTCCTGCAGTGTGAATTCTTCGTCCTTGGCAGCTTCGTAACGCTGACGATAGTGATCGAATATATTCATGGCGTACCGTCCTGTTATAAATTCTGGGAACATGTTACAGCTATCAGTTTTTCCTACTTTTAGCGGTGGTATGCAACGGCATTCAAAAACACAACACCGTCCTATTTGTTATGAGCGTCTATTGTCGATTGATCAAGTTGTTAGCGAGGGCGGATATTGCCATGATTGTTTAAAATTTGAGCTGAAATTAGATTATTTTTCTGTTTTATTTTTTAATAAAAAATAAAAACCTGTATTTTTGTTTTATGTCGACATGAATAACCAACATTGAAGGGTGGGCAAATGTTGGTAAATTTTTAAATGATGTGCAGAAAAGCAAGTTTGCAGCACAATTGGTGTGCCATTACCTGAGAAAAGTATTCTGTTTTATGTACAGTAGGGAATCATTAGCTCTCAATTGGTTGTTAATAAAGAAATAACTCAGGTGATTATAATTAGCAGATAACAATGAATAAAAAATGACAACCAGGAAAAGTCTCCTGGCGGAAAAATGGGATTATCTGATTAAGGGTAAACAAAGCATCTGCTACACTTTGTGCGTTTTTATTGCTAAGGAATGAGCTAAAAGTGAATATGCGTTCTGTTATTTTGATGAGCACACTGGCGCTTGGGGTTTGCCAGAGTGCAGGCGCAGCAAGTTGGTCTTTGGGCGCTGGTGCGCTGGTTTCTCCAGACCCTTACGTAGGCTATAAAAATAAAGTTTATCCCGTTCCAATGATTGGCTATGAAGGGGAGAGCTTCTATTTTCGTGGGTTTAATGGCGGTTATTATTTGTGGAATGACGAGAGCGACAAAGTTGCGTTAACGGCATTTTATTCGCCCATTCACTTCCGCTCAAAAGACAGCTCGAACTCCCAGATGAAACGCCTGGACAACCGGTATGCCACGGTTATGGGGGGCATTTCATGGACCCATAATACTGCGCAATTTGGCTCCCTGCGTACGGTGCTGGCAGGCGATATGCTGGGCAATAGCAATGGTATAACCTGGGATAACACGTGGCTTTACCATTATCAGTATGGCCGCTGGAATGTCAGCCCGGGCGTCGGGATACAATGGAACAGCGCCAACCATAATGATTATTACTATGGGGTAAGCCGCTCTGAATCCAGCCGTAGCGGTATCCACTCATGGGATGCAGGAAGTTCATGGAACCCGTACGTTGAGCTTTCTGTGAATTACGCCGTCACACCGTCCTGGAGTATTTTTGGCATGGGGCGTTATGTTCGCCTTGGTAAGGCGATTAAAGATAGTCCTATGGTAGACAGTTCATGGACAGGCGTATTACTGACCGGTGTTAATTACAGATTTTAAACTGAAATTTCAGGCATTTTTACGGGGCGCTTGCGCCCCGTTTGTTTTACAGTCAACGTCACTACAGGCAGATTACTGATAACCTGGGGCATACTTTTCCGATATGGATTTTAAAACAGGAGGTATCAGACGATGGTTAAACGAATGGTTGTACTCCCTGATAACACCGCACTGCCCGCAATTGGCCAGGGAACCTGGTATATGGGGGAGCACTCCAGTGATATGACTCAAGAAGTGCGCGCGCTTCAGGCGGGAATTGATGCCGGGTTGACCTTGATTGATACTGCTGAAATGTATGCTGACGGTGGTGCTGAACGCGTGGTTGGCAAAGCGATTTCCGGGCGCCGTGACCAGGTGTTTTTGGTATCCAAAGTGTATCCCTGGAATGCTGGTGGCCAAAAGGCGATTGAGGCCTGTGAGGGTAGCCTGAAGCGGTTGGGTACTGACCATCTGGATTTATGGTTGTTGCACTGGCGGGGTAATATCCCACTGGAAGAAACAGTACGCGTGATGGAGAGCCTGGTTAAGCAGGGGAAAATCAGGCGGTGGGGTGTGTCTAACCTTGATGCCAGCGATATGCAGGAGCTGTGGGATATTCAGGGTGGCCAGGCCTGTATGGTCAATCAGGTACTCTATCACTTAGCTTCACGCGGTATTGAATATGATTTATTACCCTGGTGTAACACCCACCATATACCTGTAATGGCGTATTCCCCGCTCGCTCAGGCCGGGCGGTTGCGCAGAGGGTTAATGCAGCATAGTGGAATACAGGCTATGGCCGCAGAGTTGGGGGTTACTGTTGCTCAGTTGCTGCTTGCCTGGGTGATTCGCCAGCCGGGTGTGATAGCTATTCCTAAAGCGTCTTCTGTTGAACATGTCCAACAAAATGCTGATGCGGCAAATATTGTACTGACACAGGCACATTGCGAGTTACTTGATGCTTTTTTTGCACCACCGGTACACAAATTGCCCCTTGATATGGTGTGAATGAACGGGGCGCAACCTTGCTGGTTGAGCCTCGTTTTACAGGCAGCCAGTTATTATTTGCTGACAGAAAGCACGCAAGCCAGGCGGCCTGGCTGGCTGGCAGATACTTTTTGCGGAATAGTCGCATTAACAGCTTCGACGCAAACGAAGGTTTTATAACCATCGTCCGGAACATCACTCATACTGACAGACAATGCCGGGCCTGGGTTCCAGGCAACAACGTTGCAGTTATGGTGATGAACCACATCAATACGGCGAGGCAGGCTCTTATCGTGGATAACGCTGCAAGCTTCAGCTTCAAGATAAACACGGTCCACCCGGTCCGGGAAGGTCTGGATGCCATCGCTGAGCTGGTCTTCAACACCGCCATTAACTTTATCAATGAAGCGGTGACCTAAGCCACTCACGCTCACCGCACTAATATCACCAACAGTGAAGTAGGTATGCAGTGCTGATTGCGTTTCAAATTCGCCGTGAGATTCCAGTTCCATTTCACAGGTTGCACCCAGTTTAAAACGGGCATAAAGCGTGAAATCATGAGGCCAGTACTTACGGGATGCATCGCTACTTTTTAGTTCGAATGTTAATACAGCACCGTTATTGTCTTCGTTATGGGCGCTGAGTTGCCAGTCCAGGTTACGGGCAAAACCGTGGGACGGCAGGGATGAATCTTTTGCCGGGCCAAACCAGGGCCAACAAATGGGAACACCGCCACGAATAGCCGCGCCATGTTCAAACAGAGATGCTTCACTCAGCCACAGTACTTCTTTTTCACCTTCGGGTTGCCATGACAAAAGATGCGCGCCCTGAAGCGCTACGGAAGCTTTCACGGCTGGATGGTTGACAACCAAAATATCCAGCTCACCTAACTTCCTGCGAGATATTGTGGGCGTGACCTGTTCCAGTACCGGTAGTGCAAAGATTTTTTCAATCATTAATGCCTTCCTCTGTGATGAAATAAAAAAGGGCGACCGAAGTCGCCCTTAGGATCAGATGCTCATCTCTTATTTAGAGATGTGAGCGATCAGGTCCAGTACTTTGTTAGAGTAACCAGTTTCGTTGTCGTACCAGGATACCAGTTTCACAAAGTTGTCGTTCAGTGCGATACCCGCTTTGGCATCAAACACAGAAGTGCAAACTTCGCCGTTGAAATCGGTAGATACAACGTCGTCTTCAGTGTAACCCAGAACGCCTTTCATCGGGCCTTCGCTCGCAGCTTTGATAGCAGCTTTGATTTGTTCGTAGGTTGCAGCTTTTTCCAGACGTACAGTCAGGTCAACAACAGATACGTTCGGGGTAGGAACGCGGAACGCCATACCAGTCAGTTTGCCGTTCAGTTCTGGCAGTACTTTACCTACTGCTTTAGCTGCACCGGTAGAAGACGGGATGATGTTCTGAGCAGCGCCACGGCCACCACGCCAGTCTTTGTGAGACGGGCCATCAACAGTTTTCTGAGTAGCGGTAGTTGCGTGAACAGTAGTCATCAGACCTTCGATGATGCCGAAGTTGTCGTTGATAACTTTAGCCAGCGGTGCCAGGCAGTTGGTGGTGCAGGATGCGTTGGAAACGATATCCTGGCCAGCATATTTTTCGAAGTTAGCGCCGCGAACGAACATCGGAGTGCTGTCTTTGGACGGGCCAGTCATAACAACTTTTTTGGCGCCAGCAGTGATGTGTTTACGAGCGGTTTCGTCAGTCAGGAAGATACCAGTTGCTTCTGCAACTACATCAACACCAACTTCGTCCCATTTCAGATTAGCCGGGTCTCTTTCAGCGGTAACGCGGATTTTTTTACCGTCAACAACCAGGTGGCCGTCTTTCACTTCAACGGTACCGTCGAAACGGCCGTGAGTGGAGTCATATTTCAGCATGTAAGCCATGTACTCAGCGTCTAACAGATCGTTGATTGCAACAATCTCGATGTCAGAACGTTTCTGAGCAGCACGGAAAACAATGCGACCGATACGGCCAAAACCGTTGATACCTACTTTGATAGTCATATATTCCACCAGCTATTTGTTAGTGAATAAAAGGTTGGCTGTAAAATTACAAAAACCTTACGCAGCGTCAAGCGGAATCGTGTCAATCATTGCGACAAATCAATCCTCTGCGTAAGCTTTGTGCGACTGACTGCCTCTTCATCCATTTGGGCTACAAGTCTCTATGGGGACTGCGCCCAGAATTTTAAAGTCAGCTCTATAGAATAATGTGACGTAGATCACAAATGAAATTGCGTCGCTTTTACAGGCTACAGTTTAGAACAAAAGTTGCGCCTTGAGTGTTAATGTTTTGTTAGAATCCTTGAGAGAATTTGATAAACCCATTAATGCCGGAAGTGCACCTATGAGCAATTCATCCCAAAATGACGATATAAAAACAACGCTGACTGAAATGCAATTTTATGTTACTCAGGAACGTGGCACGGAACCCCCTTTCACCGGGCAATTATTGCACAATAAGCGTGATGGCCTGTATCACTGCCTGGTGTGCAATGCGCCACTCTTCAGGTCTGAAACAAAATACGATTCTGGTTGTGGCTGGCCGAGCTTTTTTGAGCCAGTCGACAGCAATGCAGTTCGTTATCTGAATGACTATTCACACGGTATGCAGCGCACAGAAATTCGTTGTGCGCATTGCGACGCACATTTAGGACACGTATTTCCTGATGGTCCACGTCCCACTGGCGAACGCTATTGCGTGAATTCTGCTTCGCTGAGTTTTACCGACGGGCAGTCTGGCGAAGAGACAAAAGGCTGATTGAAACGTTTCAGCAAATTATTCCAGCAAGGAGAGAAATGATGATGGATTTTGAGGCCGTATTATCCACAATGACACCGGAAATTTATCAGCGTCTGGCAACAGCTGTGGAACTGGGAAAGTGGCCAGATGGTGTTCCCCTGACTCAGGAGCAAAAAGAAAACTGCCTGCAACTGGTCATGCTCTGGCAACAGCGAACCAATGCTGACCCGGAACATATGACAATTGGTACCGACGGGCAGATTATGATGAAAAGCAAACAGCAACTGAAAGCGGAGTTCGGTATTGAAACGTCATCAATTGTGACTCTGAAACCACAAGACTAACAATATTGTTACCCTGGCATCAGGAAATGTACCTGCTTGCTAAACTGTATTGCGTGACGTTGTCACTTTTTACCGTGCCGGGCGCCTGCCAATAAAAACGCGAGCCAGATGTGCAGGCTCGCGCGAATATCAAAAAACAGGCCATTGCCTGCCATAACAGTGATTGCCAGCACAATGGCGTGCCAGTGGCCTCAATTGTGGACTTCTAACCAGTCCTCCAGTGTATAGAGAGTTGCACCGGCAAAAGCCATATCCTGAAACGCACGGATACTGTCACCGTCCTGCATTTCAACCCCCCGGCAACCGTCAACAATAACGGCAACCTGGTAGCCCAGCTTGAGTGCGTCCAGCACCGTATACTTGACACAGTAATCCGTAGCCAGACCCATAATAATCAGTTGGCCGACATGGTAGTGCTGGAGCCAGGCGTGTAGCTGCGTTTCTTGCCGGTGCTCGTTGTCAAAAAACGCGCTGTAGCTGTCAATCAGCGTATTCTCGCCTTTCTGAAAACAGGCGGAGATGGCTTCTTGTTTCAGTAACGGATGCAGTTCAGCACCTTGCGTGTTTTGAACACAATGATCCGGCCACCAGGTTTGCTCCAGCCCATCCAGCATACCTGTTGTGAAGGGCTCTGCACCCTGTACCCGTGCAAAGCTACCGTGATCTTGCGGGTGCCAGTCCTGAGACGCGATAACAATTTCTCCGCGGGCCCGGCACCATTTAATCAACTGGTTGGCAACCTCAACGGTGGCGTCACCATCAGCAACAGTCAGTGCGCCCCCGGCACAAAAGTCATTCTGGATATCAACCAGTAATAAGGCTCTGTGCGCCATGCAAACCTCCATCAGTCCGGGGTCAGTTCACCACGTAAATTGCTCATCATTTGCTGGCGTATCGTTTCACTGCCCAGGTTCTGGCTGAGCAGGTAATGTAACTTAGTCAGCGTCGCTTCCACGGTCATATCATAGCCACTAATAACACCCGCTTGTGCCAGCGCATTTCCAGTAGCATAGCCTCCCATGTTGACTTTACCAGACATACACTGTGTCAGGTTGACGACAACAATACCCCGGTCACAGGCTTCCTGTAATGTTTCAGTGAATGCCGGGTTTTGAGGTGCATTGCCCACACCGTAGGAACGCAGGATCAGTGCCTTCACAGGCTGGCGCACAAAGTTACGCACCACGTCAGCCGCGATACCCGGGTAAATAGTGACTACCCCAATCGGCTGCGGCGTTATTGGGTGTACCTGCAATTCCCCAAGCCCTGACGGGGCTGGTGTGGTGTTGAGACGGCGGATATGAATGCCAGCCTCCAGTAAAGGTGGCAGATTAGGTGATGCAAAAGCATCAAAACCATCTGCATGGGCTTTGGTTGTCCGGTTGCCACGATACAGGCGGTTATTGAAGAATAGTGTCACTTCGTTAACAGGATAATTTGCCGCAATGTATAGCGCATTGAGCAAGTTTATCTGCCCATCGGAACGCAGTTCAGCAAGGGGGATTTGCGAACCGGTGACAATCACGGGTTTACCAAGATTTTCCAGCATAAACGAGAGTGCTGAAGAGGTGAATGCCATGGTGTCAGTGCCGTGCAGAATAACGAAACCATCATATTCGTCATAGTGTGCGGCTATATCATCGGCAATATGCTGCCAGTCTTCAGGCGTCATATCGGATGAATCCATCAGCGGCTGGTATTCATGAATGGTAAACGAAGGCATCTCTGGCCGGTGGAATTCAGGCATTTGCGCGAGCTGGCGCTGTAAATGACCAGATACGGGTATGTAACCATTCTCAGAACGTTGCATACCGATGGTGCCGCCGGTGTAAGCGACATAAATGGATTTTTTTTGCATATCAGAGCCCTGGGGTGCATAAACAGGCGCAGTATAGAGAGGAATTACCAAAAAATCAGCCCGGATATACCGGGCTGATGACCTGATTAACGAATGTCTGAACAGTTCAGGCACCAGGCATAACGGTGCCGTGGGTCATTAAAAAGAGCCAGGCTGTTACTCTGCGCCATAATTTCCTTACTGGCACTTGCCAGCGGGGCAGGGAGCATGGCCTGCAGTGCATCGGGGAGCATCGCTCTAACCGAACCATCGAACATGCCAATCACTTTGTCCAGCATACCGGGCTCAGCCTGGTAATAAACCTGGTGCCACTGTTTAAGTTTGGCCAGCTCAGCCGCTTTTTTCAGTGCATCATCAAAATCACCCAGGCTGTCAACCAGACCATTATTTTTGGCATCCTGCCCGGTCCAGACATGCCCCTGAGCAATTTGATCTATCTGGTCCGGCGTTTTATGGCGTGACTGTGCAACCAGTGTGATGAAGCGCTTATAGCCATTTTCAATACTCAGTTGCATCATCTGTTGCACTTCAGGCGGTAAAGCCTGGGTCATGGAGACCTGCGCCAGCGGGGAAGTTGATACCCCGTCAGAGTGAACACCAATCGCATTCAGGCTGTTCTCGACGGTGTTGATTACACCAAAGATGCCGATTGAGCCGGTAAGCGTATTCGGGTTGGCAATAATGTAATTGGCCGGTGTGGAAATCCAGTACCCCCCAGAAGCCGCCATACCACCCATAGATACAACGATGGGTTTGCCCGCCTGGCGCGCAGCAGCAAGCTCTTCACGAATTAGTTCAGAGGCGTTGACACTACCACCAGGGCTGTTCACCCGCAGCACAATCGCTTTAACGCTCGGATCCAGGCGTGCTTCACGAATTTGTTCGGCAGTGGTATCGCCCCCTACGTTCCCCTGGGTTTCCGGGCCATCCATAATGGCACCGTTCGCGAAAATGACCGCGATGGCTCCACCGGCATCAGACGGTGTGTGCAATGGGTAGTTGTAAATGCTGACAGCACGGAACTGGTGGTCTTTTTTGCTCCAGCCGAACTGTTTGGTCAGCGCTTTTTCAACCTGAGCATGGGTTGCCAGCTCATCGACCAGTTTGTTATCCAGCGCATATTTGGCAGTATCGCCGCCGGTTTGCTGTAAGCCTGCCAGTAAAGCCTGTGCGCCAGGGAATACTTGTTGCGCCGTAATATTTCGGTTAGCTGCAAGTGTATTCAGGTAGTTTTGCCATAGCTCGCCGATCCAGCGGCTGTCTGCATCACGAGCCGCAGGTGACATATCATCACGAATAAAGGGTTCAACTGCAGATTTGTAAGTACCAACCCGGAAAACATGAGTGGTGATTTTTAACTTATCTAGCAGAGATTTATAGTAAAGCCCGCTGGTGGCAAAACCGTGCAGGTCAACAGTACCCTGCGGAGCCAGATAAATTTTATTGGCAAAGCTTGCCAGGTAATACTGTCCCTGGCTGTAATTACTGCCATAGGCAATTACCGGTTTGCCGCTGTCCCGGAATTCGCGCAACGCTTTGCCAATATACTGCATGGAAGGCTGGTCGGCTCCGGCGAAGTCTTTTAAATCCAGTACGATACCGGTGATGTTGTGATCATCTTTTGCCTGCCGAATTGCATCCACAATATCAAACAGTGAGTTTTCTTGCAGGCGGTCGGAGTTGGCACCCAACAATTGGCGGCTGATGATACCAAGCTTGTTGGTCACTGAAGGCTTATCGACAATCACCCCTGTGACATCCAGCAGCAGGGCACCACGCTGTGGTACCTCCGGAGGCGTGCGTAACTGGTACCACACACCAACACCAACCAGTACCACCAGAATAAAGATCAGGTTGAGTACCAGGTTGCGAAAAAAGCTTAGCAAACGCCATGTCCATGTAAAAAAACCACTAATAATTCGCCAAAGAGTGCGCATGTATTCTCCATATCAATTTCGGTGGGCTCGCTGGTTCGGATTCAGTGCTGCACCGTACAGTGTGATTATCCTAAATAGCTCGCGCGCAGTTGTCAGCATGAATCGCGGTGGACGCTGTAACAAAACCTGTTGCTGTGTTAATTTTGTGAATAAAAATTAACACAGGAGCTAACAGATGGACGCACTGGAATTACTGGTTAACCGCCGCAGCGCTTCACGGCTGGCAGAACCCGCACCGCAAGGTGATGCGCTGGCACAAATATTACGGGCCGGGATGCGGGCTCCGGATCACGGCGCACTTCAACCGTGGCGTTTCGTGCTGATCGAAGGCGAGGGGCGTGATCGTTTCAGTTCTCTGCTGGAACAGGCTGCTCTGGCAGACAAAATGGATGAAAAAGCAGTAGACAAAGCAAAGAATGCGCCGTTCCGGGCACCGCTGATTATCACTGTTATCGCACATTGCGAAGCGCACCCCAAAGTGCCAGTGTGGGAACAGGAAATGTCTGCCGGTTGCGCTGTCATGGCAATGCAGATGGCTGCAGTGGCCCAAGGGTATAACGGCATCTGGAGAACCGGGGCGTGGACTGAGCACTCACAGGTTCGTGAAGCCATGGCCTGCCGCGAGCAGGATAAAATTGTCGGCTTTTTGTATTTAGGAACGCCACAATTAAAAGCCGCGCCAACTGTTGCGGCTCCGGATATGACAAATTTCGTCCGACATTTCTGAGTTATTGCTATGACTGTCTGATAGATAAGCAAAATTGTAATTATTCAGACAGTCATACTTACCTCTCTGTCAGAGAATCGTTACCATAGCGGGCAAAGAGACTGACAGGAGATTGTCCATGAGTGAAAATCCCATTCGTTTAACACAATACAGCCATGGCGCTGGTTGTGGGTGTAAAATCTCGCCAAAAGTTCTGGAAACCATTCTTCATTCAGAGCAGGAAAAATTTTGCGACCCGCATTTGCTGGTTGGCAATGAGACCCGCGACGATGCCGCAGTTTATGACCTGGGCAATGGAACCTGCATCATCAGTACAACTGACTTTTTCATGCCGATTGTCGATAGCCCTTTTGATTTTGGCCGCATAGCTGCAACCAATGCTATCAGTGATATCTATGCTATGGGTGGCAAGCCAATTATGGCGATTGCTATTCTGGGCTGGCCTGTCAACAAACTGGCACCGGAAATTGCCGCACAGGTGGTTGATGGTGGGCGGTTTGCCTGCCGGGAAGCTGGTATTGCACTGGCGGGGGGGCATTCAATTGATGCCCCTGAACCTATCTTTGGGCTGGCTGTTACGGGTGTGGTGCCAACGGAACGCGTGAAACAAAACTCAACGGCCAGTGCGGGTTGCCAGCTATACCTGACCAAGCCTTTGGGGATTGGTGTGCTGACAACGGCAGAGAAAAAAGGGCTGTTGCAACCTGAACATGTTGGCCTTGCCACTGAGGTGATGTGCCGGATGAACAAAGCAGGTGCAGATTTTGCCGCGTTGGATGGGGTAAAAGCCATGACTGACGTAACCGGCTTTGGCCTGCTGGGGCATTTAAGCGAAATGTGCCAGGGGGCAGGTGTTCAGGCAGAGTTAGTCTACAGCCAGGTGCCAGCCTTACCCGGGGTTGAGGAATATATCGCTCAGGGATGTGTGCCCGGCGGCACTGACCGTAACTTCTCAAGCTATGGGCACTTAATGGGGGAAATGCCAGCAGCATGGCGTAATTTGCTCTGTGACCCACAAACGTCTGGTGGTTTGTTGCTTGCCGTCAGCCCACAAGCGGAATCTGAGGTAACTGCTGTTGCTGAACAGCACGGCATTACACTGCAGGCGATTGGTGAACTGAAAACCGCACGAGCCGGGCGCCCTATGATTGAGATTCGTTAATCTATGCGGTTGTTTATTGCTGAAAAACCCAGCCTTGGGCGTGCTATTGCCGATGTTTTGCCAAAGCCACACCGCAAAGGCGATGGTTTTATTGCCTGTGGTGATAACCAGACGGTGACCTGGTGCATTGGCCATTTATTGGAACAGGCAGAACCCGATGGTTATGACGCGCGGTTTTCCCGCTGGAATCTGAACGATCTGCCTATTGTGCCGCAAAAATGGCAATTGCGCCCACGGGCCGCTTCCGCCCGGCAGCTTAAGGTTGTGGAGCGCCTGCTGGGTGAAGCCAGTGAAGTGGTTCACGCTGGTGACCCGGACCGTGAAGGGCAACTACTGGTTGATGAAGTTCTCGATTACCTGCAACTTGCGCCGCAAAAGCGTCGCGAGGTTAAACGCTGCCTGATAAATGACCTCAATCCTCAGGCGGTTGAGCGGGCCATTGGGCGGCTGCGTGATAACAGTGAGTTTGTACCGCTGTGTGTATCCGCACTGGCACGGTCCCGTGCAGACTGGCTCTACGGTATTAACATGACACGAGCATGGACTCTTGTAGGGCAACGGGCCGGGTTTAAAGGTGTCTTGTCTGTTGGCCGGGTACAAACTCCAGTTCTGGGGCTGGTGGTGCGGCGCGATGAAGAGATAGCGAATTTTGTACCCCGGGATTTTTTTGAAGTCCGGGCGCACATTGTTACCCCTCAGGGTGAGCGTTTTGTTGCTATTTGGCAGCCCAGCGATTCCTGTGAGCCCTGGCAGGACGAAGAAGGGCGCCTGTTACACCGCCCGCTGGCCGACCATGTTGTCGCCCGCATTACCGGTAAGCCGGCTCAGGTAACAAGCTACAGTGATAAACGTGAATCTGAAATCGCACCACTTCCTTTTTCGCTTTCTGCTTTGCAGATAGAAGCGGCGAAACGTTTTGGGCTCAGTGCCCAGAATGTGCTGGATATTTGCCAGAAACTCTACGAAACCCACAAACTGATTACCTACCCGCGTTCTGATTGCCGTTACTTGCCTGAGGAACATTTTGCTGGCCGCCATGCTGTGCTGAATGCTATCGGTGTGCATGCTGCATCATTGCTCCCGCAGCCCGCAGTGGATCCCGAGCGGCGTAACCGCTGTTGGGATGACAAAAAAGTGGATGCGCACCATGCCATTATTCCCACAGCCCGTACTGCCTCAGTGAAGCTTTCTGAAAATGAAGCTAATGTTTATACACTGATCGCCCGACAATACCTTATGCAGTTCTGTGCTGATGCCTGGTACCGCAAATGTGTTATTGAACTGGATATTGCGGGGGGTAAGTTTATCGCCAAAGCCCGTTTTCTGGCTGATGCCGGCTGGCGTGTATTACTGGGTGGCAAAGAGCGTGATGAAGAAAACGATGGTATGCCATTACCGGTGGTGAGTGAAGGTGACACATTGTTATGTGAATCCGGTGAAGTGGTGGAGCGGCAGACCCAGCCACCGCGCCATTTCACTGATGCCACATTACTTTCTGCCATGACTGGTATTGCGCGCTTTGTTCAGGACAAAGAACTGAAGAAAATTCTGCGTGCAACTGATGGGCTGGGTACAGAGGCAACCCGTGCCGGTATTATTGAGTTATTGTTTCGGCGGAGTTTTCTGGAGAAAAAAGGGCGCTATATACATGCGACGCCGGCCGGCTGCGCACTGATTCATTCGCTTCCGGAAAGCGCCGGACGGCCAGATATGACAGCACACTGGGAGTCTGTGCTTACACAAATTAGTGAGAAACAGTGCCGGTATCAGGATTTTATGCAACCGCTGGTTGCAACCTTACATCAACTTATTGAACAGGCGCGGTCTGCACAGCCAGCACAGTTTCGTGGTATTCGGGCTACGCAGGGCGCCACAAGTGGGAAAGCAGAGGGAAACCATGGTAAAGCATCTGTTCGCCGCAAGCCTCGTGCTGGGCGTAAGTCTGGGGGCAGCCGCCCAGAACCGGCAGCCTGACGTGCAAGTAAATGTCCCTTCTGAGGTCTTCACCACACAAGGGCAGCAGCAAACTCCGCCGTGTAACCAGTGCTGTATCTACCAGAACCAGAACTATTCGGAAGGTGCGGTCATCAAAATGGAAGGGGTTTTACTGCAGTGCCAGCGTGATGACCGGGTTATGGGCACAAACCCGCTAATGTGGCGGCGGGTGAAGCCATAAACGCATCGAGTATGGGGATATCTGCCGGTGCCAGTGAATACTGGCAGACTTCCTGCGGAGTTACCCATACCAGTGCAGTATGATGCCGGTTAACCGGGGTACCGGTAAAACAGGGCACATACCAGCCATGTAGCTAAATCAGCCTGCCATTGACTGGGTGGCTGTTGCTGGTTACATAGCTTTCTGGTTGTGCGTTTATGCCCAGCTCTTCATGTAGTTCCCGTTGCAGAGCCTGTGGTTGTGTTTCACCCGGCTCAATTTTCCCACCTGGAAACTCCCACAGGCCCGCCTGGTCACCCTGGGGAGGGCGTTGCGCGAGCAACAGCTTGCCATTGTTCACTATAATGGCTGCAACCACCTCAACCCTGTTCATCTGTTTCTCCCCGGGGATTCGTGATACTGGACTCAGAGTGAAAATTCAGCCCATACAGGTGCATGATCACTGGGTTTTTCCATTGCACGGATCTCGTAATCAATCCCGACTCCCGTGCAACGGCTTGCCAGAGGTTGACTGGCAAGCAACAGGTCAATACGCAGCCCGCGGTTTTCGTCAAAGCCCCGGGAGCGGTAATCAAACCACGAAAATTTATCCTGGGTATCCGGGTGAGCGGCACGGAAAGTATCAACCAGGCCCCACTCCAGCAGGCGAGCCATCCATTCACGCTCTTCCGGCAAGAAGGAACATTTGCCTGTGCGCAGCCAGCGTTTACGGCTGTCTTCACCAATACCAATGTCGTTATCTGTTGGGCTGATGTTCATATCACCCATAATCAGCACCGGATTGGTGTTGTTAAGTGATGTGGTCAGGTAATCCTGAAGATCGGCGTAGAAACGTTGTTTAGCCGGGAATTTCACCGGATGTTCACGGCTTTCACCTTGTGGAAAATAGCCGTTAATTACTGTCAGTGTTCCCAGCGCGGTTGGGATATCTGCCATGATCAGGCGCCGTTGGGCGTCCTCGTCGTCACCCGGGAAACCCCGCCGCACTGCCAGTGGCTCCGCTTTCGTTAACAGGGCAACGCCATAATGGCCTTTTTGCCCGTGGTAAAACACGTGATAACCCAGCTTTGCGACGTCTTCGAGCGGAAACATGTCGTCGTGCACTTTGGTTTCCTGTAGCCCAATCACATCTGGCTGGTGTTGTGCCACAATGGCTTCCAGTTGGTGTGGTCTTGCACGCAGTCCATTGATATTAAAAGAGATAAATTTCATCGCTCTGCTCCGCCCTGAAACAAATTTAAAACGGGATGTTAACAGAAAACCCTGGGTTGTGCTCTTCATTCCTGACAGTTTACTGCTCTTGATGTGAAAGGTTTTTGCACCTGACTGGTGCGTGCTGCACTGAAAATGCCCATTTCTGGTGAATATATTCCACGTCTGATCACAGAATCAGCATGATCTTTTATACATGCATATATTTTCTTTTTTTTATCTTGTAAGTGGCGGCCTGATGTAAATTTATTCACTTTTTATGCAAAAAAAGTGAATGGAGAGCTTTGTAACTTGTTGATTTTTGGTTTTCAAAACTGCGTTATTCACTTTTTTCTATTGGCTGGCACGTTCCCTGCAATCTACATTAGTTATCAGCAATCATTTTTTTACATAAATAAAACATTTGATTAACTAAGGCAGGCGTAATTATGGTTCAGCAAGTCACCCGGGAACAATTCGATGAGTTTATGGTTCCTGTCTATGCCCCGGCACCTTTCATACCAGTGCGGGCGGAAGGCTCACGTCTGTGGGACCAGCAGGGTAATGAGTACATTGATTTTGCCGGAGGAATTGCTGTTAATGCTCTGGGCCATGCGCACCCGGCCCTGAGAGAAGCCCTTGCGGAGCAGGCTGCCAAACTGTGGCATACCGGTAATGGCTACACGAATGAACCGATTTTACAACTTGCGCGCCAGATAACGGAAGCCACCTTCGCGGACAAAGTCTTTTTTTGTAACTCTGGTGCTGAAGCCAATGAAGCCGCACTGAAACTGGCACGTAAATATGCTCATGACCAGGCAGATGCAGAGAAAAGCCAGATTATTGCGTTCAATAATGCGTTCCATGGCCGCACACTGTTTACTGTGTCCACGGGGGGGCAACCGGCTTATTCCCGGGATTTTGCGCCGCTTCCCCCGCACATTGACCATGTAACATTTAACGATCTCGAGTCTGTCCGTGCGGTGATGAGTGAAAAAACCTGTGCGGTTATTGTTGAGCCGATTCAGGGAGAAGGCGGGGTAATCCCGGCTTCACCAGCGTTCCTGCAAGGTTTGCGTACATTGTGTGACCAGTTCAATGCCATCCTGATATTTGATGAAGTTCAAACGGGGGTTGGCAGAACAGGGGATTTGTATGCCTACCAGCATTACGGTGTGGTGCCTGATATTTTGACCACGGCCAAAGCACTTGGCGGTGGCTTTCCTATTGGCGCGATGTTAACTACCGCGCGAATTGCCACGCACTTTACACCAGGCACCCATGGTACAACTTATGGCGGGAATGCACTGGCTGGCGCTGTTGCCGGGCGTGCGTTCTCACTTATTAATACACCTGAAATGCTTGCAGGAGTTAAGCATCGCCACGCACTGTTTGTTGCGCAACTTGATGAACTGAATCACCACCTTGGGTTGTTTCGTGATATCCGCGGTATGGGGCTGCTGATTGGCTGCGAACTGAATGAGGCACATGCGGGAAAAGCCAAACTGATTTCACAGCGTGCGGCACAGGAAGGGGTAATGATTCTGATTGCCGGAGCGGGTGTGGTGCGCTTTGCCCCGGCCCTGAATATACCTGAAGAAGATATTCGCGAAGGGCTCAACCGGCTGAAACGTGCCTGTGAAGCATTAATTGCCGAGGGGGCGTTATGATGGTCATTCGCCCTGTCAGGCATGATGATTTGGCCGGGTTATTACACCTTGCCAGTAAGACAGGTGGCGGCCTGACTTCTTTGCCTGAAGATGCGGATACACTGCGCTGCCGTATTTCCCGCTCTGTTGATACCTGGGCCGGTGTTTTGCCCCGGGCTGAACAAGGCTATGTCTTTGTTCTGGAAGACACAGAAAGTGGGCAGGTGGCAGGGATTTGCGCTATTGAAGTTGCCGTGGGGCTGACGGAGCCCTGGTATAACTACCGGGTTGGTACTTTGGTTCATGCCTCAAAAGAGCTGGATATTTATAACGCATTACCCACGTTGTTTCTCAGTAACGACCATACCGGTAGTAGTGAGTTGTGTACGCTCTTTTTAGATCCAGACTGGCGGCACTCCTCAAATGGCTACTTGCTGTCCAAATCCCGCTTCTTATTTATGGCCGCGTTCAAAGAAGCGTTCAGTAATAAAGTGGTTGCAGAGATGCGCGGCGTTATTGATGAACAAGGCTTCTCGCCGTTTTGGGAGAGTCTGGGGCAGCGTTTTTTCTCGATGCCTTTTTCTCGGGCAGATTATTTGTGCGGAACCGGCCAAAAAGCCTTCATTGCTGAATTGATGCCCAAACATCCCATATATACAGATTTTCTGTCTGAACAGGCTCGCGCCGTGATTGGTGAAGTGCACCCTCAAACGGCACCTGCCCGCCGTGTACTGGAAAAAGAAGGTTTCCGCTACCAAAACTATGTCGATATTTTTGATGGCGGCCCGACGCTTGAGTGCGACCTGAATGCTATCCGTGCTATTGCCGACAGCAGGCAACTCACCGTGAAGATTTGTGAGACCCAACAGGATTCACTGCCTTTGTGCCTGGTGGCGAATGACGACTACGAAAATTATCGCGCAACATTAATTCACGCAGACCCGCAGGGTTCATACCTGGAAATGGATGCGGCAACCGCAAATGTACTGAATTGCCAGGCAGGCAGTACTGTACGGTTAGTTCAGCTATGCCCGGAGGAGACAAAATAATGACACAGTGGATTAATGGTGAATGGCTACCCGGTACTGCCAGTGCCATGGAAAAACGTGACCCAGTAAACATGGATTTATTATGGCAGGGGCGCAGTGCCGACAGTATTCAGGTAGATCTGGCCTGCCAGGCTGCCCGCGGTGCATTTCCTGAGTGGGCTCGCCGGACGTTGGCTGAACGCCAGGCTATTATTGAAGCCTTTGTCGGGTTACTGGAGCAACATAAAACCCGGCTCACGGCAACCATCTCCCGCGAGACGGGTAAACCCCGTTGGGAAGCCGCGACTGAAGTGACAGCAATGATCAATAAGCTGGCTATCTCAGTCAAAGCGTATGAACAGCGTACAGGTGAACAGGTGTCACCGCTGGCAGATGGCGCCGCTTCATTACGCCATCGCCCTCATGGCGTTCTGGCTGTCTTCGGGCCGTATAACTTTCCCGGTCACTTGCCGAACGGGCATATCATTCCGGCACTCCTGGCCGGGAATACTGTGGTATTTAAACCCAGCGAACTGACGCCAGGTACTGGCGAATGTGTAATGCGCTTATGGGAACTGGCTGGTATTCCCGCGGGGGTTATCAATTTGCTGCAAGGTGGCCGGGAAACCGGGCAGGCGCTGGCCGCTAACCCGGAACTTGACGGTTTGCTGTTTACCGGAAGCTCAGGTACTGGTTTCCAGCTACACCGGCAATTCGCCGGGCAACCGGACAAAATTTTGGCACTGGAAATGGGGGGCAATAACCCTCTGATAGTTGACGACCCTGCTGATATTGATGCGGCTGTGCATATCGCAATTCAGTCTGCTTTTATTACTGCCGGCCAGCGTTGTACCTGCGCTCGTCGCTTGCTTGTGAAAAATGGCCCTGCCGGGGATGCATTTTTAGACCGTTTGGTGGAAGTTGCAGGGCGCATTCAGCCAGGTGCGTGGGACAATAATCCGCAACCCTTTATGGGTGGGCTGGTTTCGGCTCATGCTGCTTTGCATGTATTAAAGGCCTGGCAGGGGCATCTGGACCGTGGTGGCAAACCTTTACTGGCACCGCGTATCCTTGAGGCCGGAACATCACTGATAACACCGGGCATCGTTCTGGTTAACACGGCGCAAGAGGTGCCGGATGAAGAGGTGTTTGGCCCGCTGTTGACGGTTTGGCGTTACAACACACTGGATGATGCGATTACTCTGGCGAACCAGACTCGCTTTGGCCTGGCATGCGGGTTAATTTCACCGGATCGAGCGGCATTTGACCGGTTATTGGTTGAGGCGCGAGCCGGCATTGTTAACTGGAACAAACCGTTAACCGGTGCGGCCAGTAGTGCACCTTTTGGTGGTGTTGGGGCTTCGGGCAACCACCGCCCCGGAGCCTGGTATGCCGCAGATTACTGCGCCTGGCCTGTGGCTTCACTGGAAAGTGATAGCCTGATAATGCCTGAAACACTTAACCCAGGGCTGGATTTTAGCGCCGGAGAGCAGCAAGCATGAATGTTCGTGAAGCAAATTTCGATGGTTTACCCGGGCTGACTCACCACTATGCGGGGCTGTCATTTGGTAACGAGGCATCTGCACGCCATCAGTACCAGGTATCGAACCCAAAACTTGCAGCTAAACAAAGCCTGCTGAAAATGAAAACCCTGGCGGATGCCGGGTTTTGGCAGGGCGTTATTCCACCGCAGGCCCGGCCAAATATTCCGGTATTGCGCCAGCTTGGTTTTACCGGGAGTGACAGCGAGGTACTGGCAAAATCCTGGAAGTATTCGCCAGACCTGCTGTCTGCAGCCAGTTCTGCGTCATCAATGTGGGTGGCTAATGCGGCAACAGTCTGCCCGTCGGCCGATGCGCTGGATAACCGGGTTCATTTTACTGTTGCCAATCTGAATAATAAATTTCACCGGGCAAGTGAAGCGCAGCAAACAGAACGCACCTTGCGAGCGATATTTGCTTCCGGGCAACACTTTGCCGTGCATGAGGCGCTGCCGCAGGTGGGCTTATTTGGCGATGAAGGGGCCGCCAACCATAATCGTTTTGGCGGTGCTTATGGTGAGCCGGGTCTTCAGCTCTTTGTCTATGGGCGTCAGGGTAATGCAGATGGGCTGGCGCCTTCTCGTTATCCCGCTCGCCAGACCCGGGAAGCCAGTGAAGCCGTGGCCCGGTTGAATCAGGTTCGTCCCGGTTCTTTACTCTTTGCTCAGCAAAACCCCGCGGTTATTGACCAGGGTGTATTCCACAATGATGTTATTGCGGTCAGTAACCAGCAGGTACTGTTCTGCCACGAACAGGCATTTGTCGACCAGCAGGCCTTGTTAAGTACTCTTCATGAGCGGGTTCCGGGTTTTTGCCCGTTGGTTGTCCCTTCCCAGGCGGTATCTGTTGCCGATGCGGTAAATACCTATTTGTTTAACAGCCAATTGCTGAGTAACGAATCGGGGGCAATGACTCTGGTTCTGCCACAGGAAGCGCGCGAGCATGAAGGTGTCTGGCAGTACCTGAACCTTCTGTTAGCGGAAGATAACCCGGTTGAGATGCTACAAGTTTTCGACTTACGGGAAAGTATGGCAAATGGTGGTGGGCCTGCCTGCCTGCGCCTGCGAGTGGTTTTGACCGAAGAAGAATACCAGGCGGTTAATCCGGCAGTAATTATGAATGATACTCTGTTCACTGCGCTGAATCAGTGGGTTGACCGGTGGTATCGTGACCGCCTGACTCAGGCCGACCTGGTGGACCCACAATTGTTGCAAGAGGGGCAGGATGCGCTTGATGAACTGACCCGGATACTTAACCTGGGCGCTGTTTACCCATTTCAGCAATAACCACCACAGTGAGATGTAACAATGGATGAGTTTGTACAAACAACACTGGCAGGTTTGGTTCCTGCACAGAAAAAAGGAGAAGGCCCCGGGTTTCGCTGGCAATGGCTGGAGCAGGGCGTTATCCGGTTAACACCACACAGCAAGGTGACACGGTCTTTAGTGTTGTCGGCCGGAATCCATGGTAATGAAACCGCGCCGGTGGAAATATTATCGCAAGTACTTGATGCTTTGTGGCGTGGTGAAATTGTTTTATGCTGGGATGTCCTGGTTGTGCTGGGTAATCCACTGGCACTGCAAACCGGCAAGCGCTACCAGGCCTGCGACCTTAACCGCATGTTTGGTGGGCGTTGGGAAGCATTTGAACCCGGAACCGAACGCGCGCGAGCTGAGCTGCTTGAGCAGGCGGTTGGCGGCTTTTTCGCAAACAGCCCACCAGTACGCTGGCATTTGGATATGCACACAGCCATTCGTGGCTCACTCCACCCGCGTTTTGGGGTTTTACCTGCCCGTAATGCCGCCTGGCCCGCGGCTTTTTTGCAGTGGCTGGAGATGGCTGGTTTGGAAGCACTGGTCTTTCACCAGACCCCGGGGGGAACCTTCACACATTTCACGGCGCAATATTATGATGCCCTTAGTTGCACAATGGAATTGGGTAAAGCAATGCCATTCGGGCAAAATAATTTGAATGCGTTCTCTGCTGCCCGGCATGCGCTGGAGGAATTGTTAGGCAAGGGCCCGGAAGCAGTACCGGTAGTGCAGCAACCTGTTGCGCGTTGCTACAAAGTGAGCCAGCAGCTGACTCGAACAGGAGAGGCATTTATTCTGCACATTCCTGATGATACGGTAAATTTCACGCCGTTCAGTAAAGGGGAGTTATTAGCAGAGGATGGCGACAATAAACAGGTGGTTCAGCAAGAAACTGAGTATGTGTTATTCCCCAACCGGTTGGTGGCACCTGGCCTGCGTGCCGGGCTGATGCTGGCCGAGATACCTCATCCTTAGGGAGCCTTCTGTACTTGCTACTATGGACCATGGATGGTGCAGCTATTTCTCTGAACCAGTGTTGTTGCTGAATAACCACATACCAGGAACAGACAACCAGCACTATTCTGGTATTGAGCACAGTTTGGGAATAAATAAATCAGTGAATATGCTTCCTCTCTATGCTAAATTAATAATCAATTATGAAGTCTTCGCCATGCTTTAAATATATCCTCATTAATTCTCCTTATTTTCATCATAATTGACTTGTTTTTGTTTTTTATCCTTTCATGGTTTTACGCACGCTTTGGTTTGTTGACGAATTAGCGCGTAAGATTATTTTCGTCAACGCAACAGAACGTTGTTGCTTATTTAAATGAATCCGTAAGTTAGGGTTCGTTCTATAAAGAAAGGATAATATATGCGTAAGTTAACTGCGATTTTAGTAGCATCTGGTCTGGCCCTTGGCGCAGCTAATCTGGCCCACGCTAATGATACCTCTGCACAGACTTCAGATAATGGCCGTCCTGTGATGAAACACCACCGTGGTCACCCTGGTGGCCCCGAAGAGATGATGTTCCGTGGGCTGAATCTGTCAGATGCCCAGAAACAGCAAGTTCGCGACATCATGAAAGCGCAACGCGAAGAAATGAAACGTCCGTCCGTGGAAGAGCGCCAGGCAATGCACGATATTATTGCCAGTGATACATTCGACAGCGCGAAAGCACAGGCTCAGGTCGATAAAATGTCACAGCAAAACAAACAGCGTATGCTGGCTCGTATGGAAACGCAGAACAAGATGTACAACATCCTGACACCTGAGCAGAAAAAACAATTTAATGCCAATTTTGAGAAGCATCTTAAAGATAAAGGCCCTGCAGAAGGTAAAATGCCACCTCCACCAGCAGGTGAGTAACCAAACTTAACTCACAGCCAGTGAGCCAGATTGAATGCGGTGTTGCTCTGGTAATATTCAACTGTGGCGCACACCCATAAATATGCAAGCTGAACCTATCCAGAACCGTCATTTTTGCCCATCAAATCAGTACTGGTGGGCATGGGTGGCGGTTCTACTCTTTTAATGGCAGATTATTCTTATTTCCCTGTCCACTTTATTTATCTGTTGTCATTAGCAAAACATGGCGGCATACCCAGATCAAAAAACAGCGCTGGATAATTGTGGGCAATCGCGGGTTATTATGATCCTGGTCAATCTACACATAAAGGCATTGCGGTTTATACTAACGCTATGTTTATATGCCGGTGGCTTCAGGTTGGCTCCTTTCGCACCATCCGGCGTGTTGTATTAATAACTGTATCAACAATAACCATGGAATAGCAGATGAAAACAACCTGTGATAGCACGTCAACACGTGAAAAAGAGACCTGCGGCTGCATGGATGTCGGCACCATTCTCGACAATACAGATTGCATCGCAACTTACAGCAAACAATTTGCGACTAAAGAGGACGCGCTGGCAGCACAGGAGTCCCTGGTTGCTAAAGCCCGGGGCATTGAATCCGAACCTTGCCAGATCTCTGCTGATTTAACCCAGGCGGGCGATGCTTACCAACTTGATATGAGTTTTGTGTTCAGCTGCCAGGCTGAAACGCTGATTTTTCAGTTAGGTACTCGCTGATCTTTTTCCCACAGGGTGAGGATAGCCTCATTCCTGTGGGTTGCGCTTTCCAGTCCTTCACCTTCCCAGAATTTGCCCCAGATCGTGTTTTTACGACACCGGTGTCCAAAAAAACATCACTGATTTATAGTGCCTATTGCCAGCAGATTTTTTATAGATATTCTCATATATCAGCGACACAGCATGCATGGCGGTCTGGTATACAAACAACTACCTTCTCCGGCCATGCCAATAGCACAAATAAAGCATACCCTGACTATGCCGGTAGCATTTTGTACGCCAGGTAATATGGCGGCGGGGAATGCGATAAAAGTACGCTGCACTCGGTGCCAGGAATGGCAATACCTGGGCTTCAGGGGATTTCGCACGTTTGATACGTGTTTTTTTGATGGTGGGTATGAGAGCCGGCTAAGAATGGCGGCAGGCTCCAGGAGTCACAATGGAATTTTTCGAACTAAGCAAACTCCCGGTTAACTTGTGGCGTAATGGCGCGGGTGAGTCCCGGGAGATTTGTTGTTTTCCTCCGGATACAGGCAATTTCAACTGGCGAGCAAGTATTGCTTCCCTGGCCAGTAGTGGTGAGTTTGCTTCTTTTGACGATGTGGACCGGGCGATAACCTTACTGGAAGGTGGGGAAGTGTTGCTGGATGGTGTGGGGAATTCTGGGCATGTGTTAAAGCGCCATCAGCCCTTTTTTTTCCCAGGGGATAAACGTGTTTATGCGGAATTAACCCAGGGAATGATGTCAATGAACTTTAACCTGATTACTCAACGGGCGCGTTGCAAGGCGCGAACACGTGTAGCCGACAGAACCTTTAGCACACTTGGTACCAGGGGCGGAATAGCTTACGTATTAAGTGGTGAGTGGCAGTTTGGTGACAAACTGTTACGCCCGGACCAGGGCGCCTGGTGGAGCGATGGGTTGCACACAGTCAGGTTATTACAAAATACCGGCACATTGCTTTATAGCGAAATCACCTATCTTTAGCCTGCAACGACTCCGGCATGCGCGCCGGAGTCAGGTATTATTCATTCTTTGGTTGAAGAGGCGGATACAAGGTCTGAATGTGTTGAGGCTTTCCGTGTCGCCAGCCAGCATAACAGCGACCCTGCCACAACCAAAAATACGCCCTGCCAGAAACCCCATCCAGGCGTCAGCCCCAGCCATAATGAAGCAATGAAGGCCGAAAGCACCGGCGTGAAATACGAGGCTGTTGCCAACAATGTCAGGTTGCCATGCTGTAACCCCTGGTTCCAGGCTGAGTAGGCGACAGCGGTTGAAATCCCCATAAACAGCAGTTCAAGCGTTGCTCCGCCAGTGATATGCATGGGAGGTTGTGGAAAAAGCAAATATTTCACCCAGAGCACCAGCGCCGTAGCACAGAAAAAAAGGGGCACAGGGTTTTGCCCGTCAGACCAGCGCCGCGTAAGATTACAATAGAGTGCCCAGATAATGGCGGCACCAAACGCCAGCCCGTATGCGACCGGGTTACCAGCCAGGTTATGCAGCAGCATCGCCGGGCTCCAGTCAGTATCGCCGCGCATAACCTGTATGACACCGCCAAGTGCCAGTAATAAACCAGGTACAATAAACCACTGTGCCCGTTGCTGGTTAATATACAGTGCGAACAACAATGTCAGGCCGGGCCATAAATAATTGATCATGCCCATTTCAAGTGCTTGCGTACGGGTGCTGGCGAGGCCAATAGCCAACGCCAGGCTGATTTCATACACCACAAAGAGTATACCTGCGGCAAGCATGCGCCATGACAGTACCAACTGAGGCAATGCCCGCCTGTTGCTGATAACAAGGCAAATAGAGCTTATTGTATAGATAAGTGCCGCCCCACCTGTCGGGCCAAGTGCCTCACTGATGCTGCGCAGTAACCCGACAGAAGTGCTCCAAAGTAATATTGCCAGCAACCCGGCAATAGTGGCCCGGGAGCCAGTTAAACGCGGCATAATCGTCATCCTGAATGGAGTAGCGGCCTGTTCGCAGGCCTGGATAAGAGAAGAAATAACCAGCCGGGAGAAAATCGGTTATTGCTTTAGTCGTTGGTAGCGCGTGCTGAAACAATAACCGGTGGTAATTAAAGGCGGCTTATTTCCAGAAGTCGTCGAATACTGTAATTGGTGGGCGGCGTTTGTGCTCGGTTTTAATATACCAACCTTCAATAATTTGGCTGACTGCGCTGTCGAGGGTTTTGCCTTCCAGGTAGTCGTCAATTTGTGCGTAGGTCACGCCCAAAGCAGCTTCATCGGGCAGAGAAGGGCGGTCATCTTCCAGGTCTGCAGTTGGGGCTTTGATATATAAATGTTCCGGGCAGCCCAGTAATTTCAGTAGCTGTTTCCCCTGGCGCTTATTCAGCCGGAAAATAGGGTTGATATCAGTGCCGCCATCACCGTATTTGGTGAAGAAGCCAGTAACAGCCTCTGCTGCGTGGTCCGTGCCCACAACAACACCGTGCGTCATGCCTGCAATGCTGTACTGTGCTTTCATGCGTTCACGGGCTTTTTCATTGCCACGCACAAAATCACTCAGCGTAATGCCGGCGTCTTTCAATGTTTGTTCGCTTGCCAGTACGGCTGCTTTGATATTCACCGTCAATACCCGGTCTGGCTGGATAAAGTTGATAGCATCCTGGCAGTCCTGTTCATCGGCCTGGACACCATAAGGCAGGCGTACAGCAATAAACTGGTAGCTGTTATCACCCGTTTCCTCTCGCAATTCACGAATTGCCATTTGGCAAAGCGTGCCTGTCAGAGTGGAGTCCTGACCGCCACTCAGGCCCAGAATCAGGCTTTTTAAGAACGGGTAGCGCAAGAGGTAAGCTTTGAGAAAGTCGACGCTACGGCGAACTTCTTGCTGAGGGTCGATTTGTGGTTGTACGCCTAACGCCTGAATAATTTCTTGTTGCAGAGTCATTTGAGCCTCTCCTGTCCGCGGGCCTGATAAGGCCTGGTGGCAAAAAACAGATACGCTAAAACTACCGCTTTGCCATTAAAACAACAAGCTGTGTGCAATAGTAAAAACCTCTGAGTGCTGGAAATTAAAGCAGTTTTATGCAAATTTCCCTGGAAAAGAATAGTCTGAAAGTGGTTCAATTTCTGCTATCAGGTTGAAAAAACGGGGGCGGTCAACCAGGCTTGACTGGAACCGCAACGAAAGGAGGATGAAATATGAACAAAAATGTAACAGGGTTAGTCACAGTAGCGGCGGTACTGGTAGTTCTGGCGGGCTGTACAACTTATGACAGAGCAAAAGATCAATTTTCCGAACCTGTCGTGAAAGATGTCAAAAAAGGTATGACGCGTGAGCAGGTAAGCCAGATTGCCGGTAAACCCGCTTCTGAAGTCACTATGATCCATGCACGTGGCACATGCCAGACGTATATTCTCGGCAAACGTGACGGGCAAATGGAAACCTACTTTGTGGCGCTGGATGATACGGGTCATGTGAGGAACTCTGGGTATCAAACCTGTGCGGAATACGACTCAGACCCGCAAACCCATAAATAATCTTTTCTGGCTCTGTCAGTTTTTTACCTAAAATGCCAAAAAACGATTTTGAGACCGTTTTTTGGCATTTCCTGCCCAATCTGTGAGCTGGTGTGCCAGAGAATACTGATGTTGCCATTTTCAGAGAAAGCACTGCAGAGAAAAATCCGTTATTATGGGTGCTATTGTTAACGTGTTTTATTGTATTTTCCCGTTATGAAAACATTTCGTCACCCAAATAAAGCGATTATTACGTATAAACCGCGAGTGGAGCCTGCTCCGCCTGATCATGCATGGCGTGTAGAAGGTTTCAAAGATGTCTATTTATTGCGTGGCAACTATGTCGCTTTTGTTCTGGTGGGAAGTAGTTTCCAGCGCTCTCCTGTTTTCACGTTACCGGAATCTGCTCAGCGCTGGGCAAACCAGGTACGACAGGATAATGATATTTAAATAAGCGGGCAGATACATTATGAATCTGTAACCGCCCCGGTTCAGGGGCGGTTTTCTCGTGAGAGAGTTTCTTTAATTATTCAGCAACCGTTCAGCCAGTGCTTAAAGTTGGGCCAGTTCAGTATCGTCATCACTGTGCAAACGGCTGGAATCTGTTTGTTTCATTAACTGGCTGGTCACTGTTCCTGCAGTCATGGCACCATTGACGTTCAGAGCGGTTCTGCCCATATCAATGAGTGGTTCAACTGAGATAAGCAGCGCAACCAGTGTTACCGGCAGCCCCATTGCAGGCAGAACAATTAGCGCTGCGAATGTTGCACCACCCCCAACGCCAGCCACACCAGCAGAACTTAGTGTAACAATGCCTGCCAGTGTGGCAATCCATACCGGGTCCATTGGGTTGATGCCGACAGTTGGCGCGACCATCACCGCAAGCATGGCCGGGTACAGGCCCGCACAACCATTCTGACCAATCGTTGCCCCAAAAGAAGCAGCGAATGTAGCAATAGATTCAGGAACACCCAGGCGGCGTGTTTGTGCCTCAACATTCAGTGGAATGGACGCCGCGCTGGAGCGGCTGGTGAACGCAAAAGTCAGTACCGGCCATACCTTACGGAAATATTTAACTGGGCTGACACCTGCAATGCTCAAAATAATGCCATGCACCACAAACATAATGGCAAGCCCAAGGTAGGAAGCCACCACAAAACTCCCCAGTTTGATGATGTCATGCATGTTTGACCCGGCGACGACTTTTGTCATTAAGGCCAGGACACCATAAGGTGTCAGTTGCATCACGAGACGTACCAGTTTCATAACCCAGCTTTGCATGACATCAATGCCGGCGATAACCCGCTCACCCTTTGGTTTATCATCGGCAAGGAGCTTGAGTGCCGCCACACCCAGAAATACAGCAAAAATGACAACGCTGATAATGGACGTGGGGTTTGCACCGGTCAGGTCGGCAAAAGGATTTTTGGGAATAAACGAGAGTAACAACTGTGGGACACTGAGATCGGCCACTTTGCCCATGTACTGGGTTTCCAGGGTACTTAACCGGGTGCTTTCAGCTGCTCCCTGAACCAAACCTTCGGCAGTGAGGCCAAACAGGTTGGTGACAAAAATGCCCACCAGTGCGGCAATCAGCGTAGTAAACAGCAGAGTGCCGATAGTGAGAACGCTTATCTTACCCAGAGAAGACGCGTTATGCAGACGGGCAACTGCACTCAGAATCGATGCAAACACCAGCGGCATTACAATCATTTGCAGTAATTGCACGTAGCCATTACCCACAATATTGAACCACTGTACTGATTGACTGAGGACGGGGCTGTTGTCACCATAAATCAGTTGTAAGCCCAGGCCGAAAAATACGCCCAGAACCAGCCCCAGCAAGACTTTCTTCGCCAGGCTCCAGTTAGTTTTACGAGTGGTGGCAAGTCCCATTAGTAAAATAACAAACACAACAAGGTTTGCTATAAGTGGAAGATTCATCTCCATTCTCCTGATTCTATTTTTACCCTTTTCCGGGCTCGCACGAAGAATAGCAGATGACGTTTAGCGTTGATTATAACTAAACGTTATTTATTATGTTTTTTGCGGTATTGTTGGCGAATTATTCTTCTTTATGTGCGGTTACATAGCGGTAAAATGCATTTTGTAGCGCATTAATGGTTTGTGATGACCAGCGCACAGCGCTGTTTTCTGGTAATGATTGTGGCATCCATAAAGCAAAACTGAACAGGGCGATACATAGTACACGCTCAAGTTGGTTACCTTTTTGAGGGCGAATAACCGGCAGACAAAAGCGCCAGCGGCACGGCCACAATAGTGGTACCCCAGCAGGCGTCAGCATATCAGCGAGGATATGGCTGAGGTAACCGATGACCATACCCTGCAACACATCCGCAGGGATAATCCAGCTTTGGGGTACTTTTAAATAAAACAAAGCCAGGGTAACAAATACAGCCAACAAACTGTGGGTAAACCCACGGTGCCCAAAAGCTCGAGCGATGGGTTTGGATAACCAACTGAGCCGTTGGCCGAGAAATGACTTTGGGTGGTCAATATCGGGCAGTAAGCAGGTCAGCACTGCTGCGGGCACGACATGCCACCAGTCACCATCGGTGAGTACAGGTGTCAGTTGCGCGTTTTTTGCAAACACGGCGCAGGCAATAGAAAAGAGCAGGTGACCTTCGGCCGTCATGATAAAACCCGGTATAACTGTCAATTCATCCAGTATAGGGTTTTTATACAGTGGGAAAAAGAGGTGACGTTGTAACACTTTGTCAATATCACCTCAAGTGGTTAATTATCGTGCCAACCAGCCACCATCCACGGCCAGTGTGTAACCATTGATATAGTCAGAAGCACCCGAGGCCAGAAAAACGGCAGGTCCTTTTAAATCCTGAGGTGTGCCCCAACGGCCCGCAGGAATGCGCTCCAGAATGGCCAGGTTACGTGCTTCGTCATCACGCAGTTGCTGGGTATTGTTGGTCGCCATATAACCCGGAGCGATCGCATTCACATTTATTCCGTGAATGGCCCATTCGTTTGCCATTAAACGAGTTAACCCCAGAACACCACTTTTAGACGCAGTATATGACGGAACACGAATACCACCCTGGAAAGAGAGCATGGAGGCAATATTGATGATCTTTCCTCCTGAACCCTGTGCTATGAATTGCCGCGCAACGGCCTGAGAAAGAAAGAATACTGACTTCAGGTTCAAATTGATGACATCGTCCCAGTCTTTTTCGCTGAAGTTGATGGCATCGTTACGGCGAATCATACCCGCGTTATTAACCAGAATATCCAGACGACCCATTTCACTAACAGCCTGTGCCACCAGGCCGGGAATAGGTTCCTGGCTGCTCAGATCTGCCTGTAAAGCCAGAAAACGCCTGCCCAGCGCGGTAACCTGTTCGGCTGTTTCGTGGGGGATTTTACGGTTGACGCTGATAATATCGCATCCGGCTTCCGCCAGCGCCAACGCCATTCCCTGACCCAGACCCGTGTCACAGCCAGTGACCATGGCAACTTTCCCGGCCAGGTTAAACGCGTTTAATATCATATTTACCTCGGATTATGCTGTGCAGGTGTTTATACAGACACAGCATAGTCCGGCTGAACGGTTAATTCAAATAAAATGAAACGTTGTTTTGTTTTTACTTGAGATGCGCCACGTTCAGTTCTTCGAGGCTGCCCAGATGTGTATCGGCCAGGACCCAACGCGGGTTGCCTGCATTCTCTCTTGCGGGAACCACAATGGAGCGCATACGGGCTGCTTTGGTGGCAATCATCCCATTCACTGAGTCTTCCAGAGTGACGCAATTGAGCGGGTTGATACCCAGCTTTTCAGCTGCGTTGAGGTAAACTTGTGGATGCGGTTTGCTCCATTCAAGATGTTCGGCAGAAGCCAGCGCAGAGAAATAGGGGCGCAATGAAAACATTTCCAATACTTGTTCGAGCATATGTAAAGGGGAGGCGGATGCCAGGCCGATTTTCAGTCCAAGGTTTTGGCATAAGTCCAGCGCCTCCCGGACGCCGGGCAACAGCGGGCGGGTTTGTTCAACTAACTCAATAGCACGACGTATAATTTGTTGTGTCACTGCTTCGCGAGATGCGCCCTGCCAGGGCTGCTGTGCATACCAAAGGTCCACAACCACATCAATGCGTAAACCCAGCAGGTCGGGGAGTTCGTGGCGGCGTGTAATGTCTACGCCCAGAGAAGCGATAACCTCCAGTTCAGCCTGGTCCCACAAAGGTTCTGAATCTATCAGTAATCCGTCCATGTCAAATATTGCTGCGAGGGTTCCGGTTACACCAGGCATACGCTATTGCTCCTTTTTACGATACGATTTCCATGAAAAGTAACATATAATTCACGACCCTGGATGAGAGCATCAAAAAAACAGGCATAATTTGTCTGTCTGGGTAGACTTGATGACGTAACGTGAATACTTCAGCTTTCAGTATGGAAGCTGGTGAGGGGAACAAATGACTTACCAACAAGCTGGACGCCTGGCGATTGTAAAACGCATTGCAGGGTGGGTAATTTTCATTCCTGCGGTTATCTCTACGTTGATTTCGCTGCTGAAGTTCATGGATCAACACAGCGAGAAAAAAGCGGGCATTAATGCTGTTATGTCAGATTTTGCTCATGTCATCATTGATATGATTCGGTTTAACACACCATTTTTGAACTTTTTTTGGTATAACTCGCCATCGCCAGATTTTGCTCACCAGTTCAATGTGCTGTTTTGGGTTATTTTTGTGCTGGTATTTGTCGGTATGGCACTACAGGCTTCAGGTGCTCGCATGAGCCGGCAAGTGCGTTTTATTCGCGAAGGGCTTGAAGACCAACTGATTCTGGAAAAAGCAAAAGGTGACAGCGGGCTGACTAAAAACGCGCTGGAAGAAAAAATTATTGTGCCGCACCATACTATTCTTCTGCAGTTTTTCCCGCTGTATATATTGCCCGTCGTCGTTATTGTGATTGGTTATGTCTTTTTCTCTCTGCTGGGCTATATCTGATAGCCGGGTCAATCAGCCAGCATCTGTTCGAGTGCCTGTTGAGCGACTGGCAGATGCTGGCCGCCAAACAACCTCGCCCGGTTGAGTAATGTATACAACTGGTAAACAGGTTGGCGTTCAATAAAATCAGTGGGGAGTGGGCATACAGACTGGTAGCCATCATAAATTTGTGCTGGCTGCTCTGGGTGCAGTGGAAGCATTGCCAGGTCACATTCCCTGTCGCCCCAGTAACATGCAGGGTCGAAAATATAAGGGCCATTTGGCCCTACCGCACAATTTCCGGACCACAAATCACCATGGAGTAATGACGGAGCGGGTTGATGAGAGGAAAGGCGCTCACGAACCTTTTCAACGATGACATCTATATTGCCAAACGTTATCCCTTTTTCGGCTGACAACTCAAGTTGCCAGCCAATGCGCTGTTCGGCAAAAAATGTTGACCAGCGCCGTTGCCAGGTATTGGGCTGGGGTGTGGTGGCAAGATGGTTGTCGTAATCCAGCCCGAACTGCAGTTGTTCGCTCCATTGGTGAAGCTTTGCCAGTTGCTGGCCCAGTAAAAATGCATTGTGTGCATCAAAAGGCCGGGGATCGAGGTAGTCGAGCACTAAAAAGCTTTGTTCACGCTCACTGCCTACTGCCCACACTCGCGGAACATTGACTGTCTGGCTGCGGGCCAGCAGTATTAACTGATCAGCTTCTGCAGTAAAAAGCGGCAATAATGCCCGGTCATCACATTTAATAAATAAATCATGGCCGGCATAGCGGGCACGCCATGCACTGTGTACTTCCCCACCGGGAAGAGGGCGTTGGTCTTCGAACGTGGATTCGCCCAGAGGGTCCTGGAGTAAACGACTGATGGCCTGCCACATAGCATCTCTCCCGTGTCGTCCGATAGATCATAAGGTTAGTGTATTTCTTACCAATAAAAGGCGATACAACGCACATCTGTACGGCAAAGCCACGTAAAGCACAGCTTATACGTGGCCTGCTGAAAAGAACCCTGAAAAGAATAATGGCTACCCGCACGGGGACTACTTAACTTTGCAGCAGGTAACGGTAAATTTTTTCGGTATTCTCAAAGGAACATAAACGTGTTCCCTGGTTTAATGTGGCTGCGCTACCAGCCGCGACACCATAACGCACCATATCTTCCAGACCGGCTCCGTCTGCCAGTTTGAGTGTCATCGCACCCACCATACTGTCGCCTGCACCAACTGTACTCTGGCTACGAACCGGTGGTGGAACCACCTGGACACAGGCATCACTGCTTACGCCCATTGCACCTTGTGGCCCCAGTGAGACAACTACGTTTTGTGCTTTGCCACTGCGAATAATTTCTTGTGCTGCAAGCTGAACGTCATCAGGTTGAGTGAGTGGGTGTTTGACCAGAGCGCTTAATTCTTTCTGGTTCGGCTTAACCAGCGCAATATTACCTACTTCCAGCGCCGCGCTCAGGGCATCGCCGGAACTGTCTATAATGCAGCGAATATTTTGCTTTTGAGCCAACTGAATCAGGCTGCATAAATAGTCGGTATCCGTTCCCGGCGGCAAACTCCCACTGATAACCAGCAGTGAATCAGCGGGTATAGATTTGATTTTTCCTGCCAGTTGCTGGCATTCAGCACTGCTGAGCGCGGCACCAGGCATGACAAAACGGTACTGTTCACCGCTGCTATCAATGTGAACATGCAGATTCTGCCGGGTCCATTCCTGTGAAGGGACGGAGATGATGTCCACATCTTCTTCTTTTAGCAGATGGCACAGATGCTCGCCTGTTGCACCACCTGCTGGGAAAATAGCCGTCGCACTACCGCCCAAATGGTTGATTGCGCGTGCCACATTAATACCGCCGCCTCCTGGCTCAAACACTGGTGCACTACAGCGTAATTTCCCTTCAGGATAGATTTGACTGGTTCGGGTTGCACTATCCAAAGAGGGGGCCAGCGTGAGTGTATATATGTTCACTTTTTTCCTCCTGTTGCGGTTTATCCTAAATGGTAGCACTACATTAAAAGGTATGCTGAAAATAACTCAATGATTTATCAATAGAATTGTAAAAAAAACCACGGGTTTATATATAAATATAATCTCTTTTTAAGACGCGCCTTATTCAAAAAATGAAATAAGAATTCATTGCTATGTTATTCGGAGATTTTTATAATTTGTAACCTTTCCTGGGCACATAATCCGTTGATCCCCGGGAAAGTTTCCGGGACCTTTGTGGTCTCTTTTTTTGTTGTGCGGACATTATAATGAAGCTTTTTAAGACAGTACCTGCAGCAGTGTTGCTGGCAGGGGGAATGCTGGTAAGCCATATCGCCAGCGCAGATGATTCTGTTTTTACTGTCATGGATGACCCTTCGACGGCAAAACAACCGTTTGAAGGATCGATTAATGCAGGTTACTTAGCGCAGACAGGTAACAGTCGCAACTCTTCGTTAACGGCTGACAGCACGTTAACCTGGTACCAAACGTCCACCGCATGGTCTCTGTGGGGCACAGCGAATAATACGTCTTCCAACGACGAACGTTCTTCTGAGAAGTACGCAGTCGGTGGGCGTAGCCGGTATAATATGACCAGCAGAGACTACCTGTTTGGTCAGGCAAGCTGGTTATCAGACCGTTATAACGGCTACCATGAACGTGACGTGCTGACAGCAGGTTACGGTCGTCAGATCCTGAATGGTCCTGTTCACAGCTTGCGGCTGGAATTCGGTCCTGGTGTTCGTTATGACGAGTATACTGATGGCACGGATAAAACCCAGGCATTAGGTTATGCCGCCGGGTCGTATTCCTGGCAGTTCACTGACAATGCGAAGTTTATCCAGGGTGTTTCTGTCCTGGGCAGTGATGACACCACCGTCAACTCTGAAACGGGTCTGGAAGTAGCGATTAACGCACATTTCTCTTTGAAGGTGGCGTATAACGTGACCTGGAACTCCAATCCACCCTCAACTGCACCTGATCACACGGATACTAAAACATCAGTCACATTGGGTTATAAAATGTAAATCAGTGGGCCGAATATTCCGGCCCATTTTTTTATTTTTCACTGTTATTGTTTTAATTGTTTTAAAAAGTAAGTCCGAATTGTTTTCTTTAAATACCCTTACACTTCGCTCCATCCTTCCTTCATTTTTTATCGTTACTGTTTCTGTGTGAGTTATTTTTGGCACAAATAGCCAAATAATTACACTGGCAAAAAGTGTGATCTGGATCTAACATAAAGGTATGGCTTTTCAGGCCAGAATAAGTGAATTAACCGAGAAAAATATTATGAAAACTGTAAACATTACCGTCGCAGCGTTGGTGCTGTCAGCGATGTCTTTTGGTGCATTCGCTGCGCAGACCACACAAACCACACCATCAAATACAAACGTTGCAGCAACAACTGCTAACGTACAGCACGCCAGTGATATTGAAGCCGGCTCTAATATAGCTCCGGGGTCACAAAGCACCGGGCAGTCAATGGATGATGCATTTAACGTATACACACTGGTTGCCGGTGGTTGGTCATAATAACATTGCTTATTGATATTAAATTATCTTAAGCAAAATAAAACCGGAGAATGCTGTCCCGGTTTTTGCTTATTCAAAATTCATTCCCACTCACATAGAAACACCCTGGCTCTACGAAGTAATTTCGATAACCAATACATAGAAATGTTTTATATATTCGGTTATTTAGATTGTTTACCCGATACCATTCGTTATTTATTGTTTTCTGGTATTGGTACCCCCCTGTTGGTATGCTGTTGTCTTTATACCAAATGTTTGGTGGGGTAGATGGGGTTATTGTTTAAATCGGTGATTGGCGCTGCGGTTGTTGTCCTCATAGCTTTACTGTCTCGCACCCGCAATTACTATATCGCGGGGTTAGTCCCCTTGTTCCCAACCTTTGCGCTGCTGGCTCATTACATTGTTGCCTCTGAACGTGGAACGGCAGCGTTGCGCACCACTGTCATTTTCGGTATGTGGGCAATCATTCCCTACTTTGTTTACCTGGTGGCGTTATGGTACCTCAGCTCGCTAATGCGGGTGCCTTTGGCCTTAGTTAGCGCTGTATTATGCTGGGGAGTGGCAGCCTGGCTACTGATTGTTTGCTGGACCCGGTGGCATAGTTAACTCTCTGCCAGTAAACGATACGCATACAATGCGTGCATAACAAAAGGCAGGGGGAGTAGCCTGAAAGCACTCCCCCTGTTGTTGATGTGCGTAAACTTAGTAAGTTGTGCCAGCCAGCATTAGTGCCTCCTGAGACTCCGTTGCATGCGAATTAACGGTTAACTGGAAAAAGGCCATCGTTTCTTCCAGTACTTTTGCCTGCTCTTCCAGTGACATTGCGGCCGCTGAGATTTGTTGCACCAAAGAGGCGTTTTGTTGTGTCGCTGTGTCCATTTCATTGACTGCGATGGTCACCTGGCTGATACCCTGAGTCTGTTCATCCAGAGCCTGAACGATGCCAGTTATAACGTGCTGAATATCTTCGACTGCCGTCATAATTTGCTTCATCATTCTACCGGTATTGTTAACCAGCTCGACACCATGAGTGACGCGCTGCGCAGACTCATCAATTAATTCCGAAATTTCTTTAGCGGCATTGGCACTGCGCTGTGCCAGGTTTCTTACTTCCCCGGCAACAACCGCAAAGCCACGGCCTTGTTCACCGGCCCGGGCCGCTTCGACGGCAGCGTTGAGTGACAGAATGTTAGTCTGGAAGGCAATACCATTGATGATATTGGTAATATCGTTGATTTTGCTGGAGCTCTCATCAATTTGCGACATGATAGTGACAACCTCACTCACCAGGGTGCCGCCCTCGGCAGCTATGCGTGTCGCATCATTTGCCAGCGAAGTCGCTGTATGAGCATTATCCGCATTGTTTTTTACCGTTGATGTGAGTTCTTCCATACTGGCCGCAGTTTGTTCAATTGCCGCAGCCTGTTGCTCTGTACGTGAAGCCAGGTCGAGGTTCCCGGCGGCGATTTCGGCACTGCCGGTACGTACCGAGTCGCTGGCAACGCTAATATTGCTGACCATGTCATGCAGACGTGTTTGCATAGTATTCAGTGCGTAGAAAATGCTTTGCTTATCTGATGGGGTGACGGGAATAGAATTACTCAGTATTCCCTGGGATACTGACAACGCTATCATTGCTGCATCGCCAGGTTCACCACCGACCGGGCGGGCTACTTTGCGGGTAAATATTAAGCCAATCACCAGGCTGACTACGATAATGCTCGCCAGCATCAGCAAAAGTGACTGTGTCAGGTCGCGCCACGCTTTAGCCATTACTACGCTTACCGGAGTGACGATTGCCAGTTTCCATGGCGTATCACTGTTGCCGACCATGATGGGTTCCCAGGCAATAAACACCGGCTCTTTCAGTACAGGATCATCAAACTGTGTAACCTTTTCGCTAAATGGCTGGCCTTGCCATTTTTTTCCTGTTTGTGCAGGCACTGGGCTTGCCACGACCAGTTGCCCGGCTGACAACAGTACGGCATAACCTGCGCCATCCCAGGGCTTAATGGCATGGATGGTTTTTTGCAGCGTATCCAGTGAGAAATCGGAGGTGACTGACCCCATGAACTCGCCATTACGCACAATGGGTGCGGCAATAGATGTCAGCATGACATCCACCCCGTTGTAAGGGTAAACATAAGGTTCAATGATGACGTCGGTTTTCCGCTGTTTCGGCAGTAAATAATAATCACCTGCGCCAGGCGTTGTGTAATCAACCAGGTTGTGTAATGCAGGGTTCCCGTCAGGTCCACGGTCGACATATTTTGCATAGGAGCCATAACTATTCTGGTCTGGTTTATTGGCGAACTCAGCGTCTTTACCATCGAATGCGTTATGTTCAAAACCGAGAGACATTGATAAAAAACTGGGGTGGGTGTTCAGGTATGTTTTCATCAGTTGATCAAGCCCGGCGCGGTCTGTTATCCCTGCCTCTTTCAGTGCCCATGCACTGTTCCCCAGATCACGGGCGGTAATCAGGGCATTGTTGAGTTGCCTTTGAACCTTGAGTGATTCACTTTGAGCTATCTGTTGGATATAACGTTTGGCGACGAGCTCTTTTTGCGACATCGATTGCCAGGTCAGATAGCCAATTGTAAGAACAAATCCCAGTGAGATGGCGACAAAACTGCTGACCAGCATCAGTGTGCGGGTCCTGATTTTCCGTGGTGGAGTTGTAATAAGAGCCATGGTGCCCCCAAAAAATAAAGTCAAAAATGCTCCTGCAGCGGTATTCCTTACTGTTGTTATCGGTTTTTGTTTGGATAACGTTACAAATAAATCCTCAATACATACAACTCAGTAACAAAAATGTGAGCGAACTTAACCATCGGCCCCTGTCTGCGCAGGCTCATGGGGGAAAACAGGCACAGAAGAGAGCGATTCCCGGGCTGGTAGTACGTAAACTCAGCAAGAAATCAGAGGGGGCCTGGTGCGGAAAATTCACTTGATAACCTGGTGCTCAGCTATCTTCCTGCTGGGCTGGGTGCTATCGGAGTCTGCCTTAAGCCAGCTAAACTACTCGGGGTATGGGAGCATTTTCTTCGTTACCATTTTGGGACAAGAGTTCCTGGATTTCAGACAACTCGCGTGCCTTTGAAAAAAACCAACCCTGGCCTAGTGCATTGGGGAAATGTGCCAGCAGGTAATCAACTTGTGCTTGCTTTTCAATACCTTCGAATACCACTGTAGGGTGCATGTCTTTTAATAAGTTAATCAGGTTAGGGAGCAACACTTTATTGAGTGAATCAGTCTCAATAGAATCTGTTATCGACTTATCAATTTTTATTTCATCAATAGACAGGTGCGAAAGCCAGTTCAGGTTGGAATACCCGGTGCCAAAATCATCAATAGCGATATTGAAGCCACTGAGTTTGAAGCGCTCAACCATTTCTTTAAGCGAATTGGTATTTGCGCCCTGGCGCTCAGTAATCTCAAGAATCAGGTTGCTGGCCGGGAACTGTGCATCTGTGATGGCATGTTGTAAAAAAAGGAGATAGTCAGTGGAGCACAAGTCATGCGAGCTAATATTGATACTGATATAGAGGTTATGTTTCCTGACCAGTTCGCGGGTATCATGAATAGCTTTCCGGGTAACTAATTGTGTGATCTGCGTCATTAACCCTTTTGCTTCCGCCAGGGGGATGAAGATATCTGGAGAAATGAAACCTATATCCGGGTCTTTCCAGCGAAGCAGGGCCTCAACACCAATTATTTCATTTTTCTTCAGGTGGTAAATGGGTTGGTAAACCAGGTGCAGTCGGTTTTTGTTGACTGCATCAAGCAGTCTTTTTTCCAGAGACCGTTTTTTATCAATATACAGGTTGATGCTTAATGAAATAAGCAGGCCAATAAAAAGAGAGATAAAAGTGAGAGATGAAATAAGTACTGCGCTGGTATTCAGAATACTGTCTGGCTTTCCTCCGGCGATAACACAAAAATTGTATTGCTGTGAACAGGTTTTCCATGCCAGAAAACGCAGGCTACTGGTGCTTTGTTTATCGCCTGCCAGTTTGCTTATATCACTACCATAGGTGATGATGTTGTGTTGCTGGTTTTTATTACTGATAATAAAACTGAATTGGTGGAGGTCAGAGTCATCTTTAAAAGAACTGAAAACGTATGGAGATAAAACAATAACATAATTACCAAACAGCACCAGGTCACCATAGATATTTTCATCAATGCCTGCATTTATAACCCAGGTGCTGTCTTTCAATTTTATTTTTTGGTTATACAAATTAATTGCCAGTGGTGGAGACAACTTATCCCATAATGCAGTGCATATCATGGTATTGTTCTGCACCCAGCCGATATCTTTAATCAACGTAAACGACCACAAGCTTAGGCGTAAACGGCGTAAAAAGGCGGCACTGCACGGGGTATACAACTCGAATGACTGGCTTTTGTGCTTTACTGTATTAATTTCGTTAAACAGGGTATTACTCCTGTTCGTCAATGCTTCAGAAAAAGCCTGAACACGCTGTTTACTGGCAGAGTAAAACGAAGCTTCGGCCAGAATCATGACAACAGCTAAGGTCACAGCTGTAGTGACAAGTGTAATGGGAAGGCGCCTGTAGATAACCCGAATTAATGTCTGCACTACTCACCTGAACATGTCACATTGCCAGTATGTAAGTTACAGATTGATAGGGAAATCAATAAAAAGCAAGTGGTAAAAAAATGAAGATGTGAGATATGCCATAGCAGTCAGATAATTTAATTTATGGTGGGGTATATACAGGGTTTATAAAAAGAAAATAACTCATGGCATTGATGAAATAATTTTAATTAAGTGACTGGTTTTTCAAAGAGATTGTTATATAAATCTTACCAGAACTGGTTTCGGTGTGACCGGGGCTATAAAGCAGGCGCTAAATTTTCGCGTCGCTAAACTGGGGTATTTATACGGGCAGGGCAGAGCGAATATGCTTGCTGGCAGATAAGGCCCCTTTATCGGGTAAAGGGGCCGGTGCATTAACGCACTAAGTGAAGGAAGTGGAGATGCTTTTCATACTGATCAAGAATATCGTGAATGATTTGCTCCTGGTTCCAGCCCATCAGGTCGTAATCCTGCCCACCTTCTTTCAGGTAAACCTCAGCGCGATAATAACGGTGCTGCTCAGCATTTTGACAGTCATTATCAAGACCCGACATAGCAAAAGCTGGCTGGCTGTAACCGCGTAGCCGGACTTCATAGATAAAATTGAGTGCTTCACCTAAATCAACTTCCAGGTGCAGCCGGTCGTCAGAAGATGAATCGATGACACTCCGGGTGCCCTGTTTGCCCAGTTCTTCCTCGACCAGTACCATTGCCGGCTGAATGACTTCATCAAGGAAACGTTTCACCTGAGAGCGCTTAGGAAGATAAGAGATGTTCCGCAACCTGCGCTGCCACGGAATCGGGTTACGTGATGCCGTCGGCGCAATAGTTGCCAAAGTCTGGCTGTCGCGTTTGGTGATATCCACTCTCAACGCTTTCAGTAGCCCATAGATGGAAACCAGCAGAATAATTGAGAAAGGCAGGGCACTGGCTATTGTCACTGTTTGCAATGCACTTAACCCGCCAGCTAACAGCAAAGCGATAGCGACAATTCCCATGGTTGCTGCCCAGAAAATACGTTGCCAGACAGGCGTACGTTCAGCACCGCCAGATGCCAGTGTATCAACCACCATTGCGCCAGAGTCGGCTGATGTGACAAAGAAGACCACTACCATCGCCATAGCAATAAAGGACAGCACCGTCGAAAATGGAAAATGTTCAAGAAAATTAAACAGAGCGAGCGACACATCCTGTTGCACAGTGTTAGCGAGGTCAATGGCACCTTTGTCTTTAATCAGATGAATGGCACTGTTCCCGAAAAATGTCATCCACATTAATGTAAAGCCCGCAGGCACAAACAACACACCAGTAACAAATTCACGAATGGTACGCCCACGGGAAACACGGGCAATGAACATGCCGACAAACGGCGACCAGGAAAGCCACCACCCCCAGTAAAGCAAGGTCCAGCCACCCAGCCAGTTGCTGGATTTTGGCTCGTAGGCATACAGATTAAATGTTTTACTGACTATTTCCGAAAGATAACCTCCGGTATTTTCAACAAAGGATTTCAGCAACAGAACTGTGGGGCCAAGAATAGCGACCAGCAACAGCAGTAATACTGCAAGGCCGAGGTTTAGCTCTGATAATATTCTGATGCCTTTATCCAGACCGGATACAACAGAAATTGTTGCCAGTGCGGTAATAACTACAATCAGAATCACCTGGGTTGTTTCATTTATAGGCACACCAAACAGGTGATGCATCCCGGCGTTGACCTGCAGTACGCCATAACCGAGTGAGGTTGAAACACCAAATACCGTACCGATGACGGCAAAAATATCAACAGCATGCCCCATTGGGCCATAAATACGTTCGCCAATGATGGGGTAGAGTGCTGAGCGCAATGTCAGTGGCAAGCCATGACGGTAACTGAAAAATGCCAGAATGAGCGCAACAATGGCGTAAATAGCCCAGGCGTGCAACCCCCAGTGGAAGAAAGTAAGCCGCATAGCTTCTTTGGCCGCTTCGACGGTTTCCGGTGTACCTACCGGTGGCGAAAGGTAGTGCATTACCGGCTCGGCAACACCGAAGAACATCAGGCCTATTCCCATACCTGCGGAGAACAACATCGCGAACCATGACACATAGCTGAAATCAGGCAATGCGTGGTCTGGCCCGAGTTTGATGTTGCCATAGCGAGATAACCCGAGAAAGGTTACTGTCAGGAGGATCAGTGCGACGGTCAGAATATAAAACCAACTGGCATTGGTGAATATTTGTTGTTGCAGCGCTTTAAATTTTTGATCCGCAAGTTCAGGAAATAGCGCGGCGAAAGCCACTACGATGACAATGAGAGCAGCCGAGGTATAAAACACGGGAGGATTAATTTGCTTTCGGGGAACACCCGTATTGAGTTCAGTCTGAGACATAGTGGTGTATAGTCCGTTAAGTTAAAGTTAGGTGGTTTTCTCCATTTGACAAAATGCCAGAATGCACGGCTATATTAGCGGAATTCACTATTTGTTGCAATTTTGGCGCTATTAGTGATTGAACTGTCTTATTTCATTAGGGCAGGAAAATCACTGCAATTTTCGCTATAACCCAAAAGACAGAAGCAGATCTTTGTCTATTATGATGGTGCTGCCACGATAATCACCGTAGTAAACACCTCATAGAATATCATAGCTTATATTTGCAAAGCGGGGCTTTATTCTATAGCCGTTGTGCGTTGCACGGATTCCTGCATCTGGCCCGCGTGCCCGGGCTCGGCTGGTAATTGAAGGACTACACGTGCAGCCCGATAAAACGCGCTCGTAATGTGTCATAACCCCAGTTATAGAAAAGTGTATAGGGCAAAAAGAACAGTAAAAAACCGGCCTCAAGAAGAAATGCGTTCAGGAGTGTCGTACTGAGAAAAAAAGCAGCGAGAGCAACGCCAATTATCAGAAACCCGCCTTCAAACCCGGATGCATGAATAAGGCGTATTTTCAATGTCCTGACCGTTTGATTATGAGGCACGAAAATATCAAACACCGCGTTATAAACGATATTCCACAGCATAGCTGCAGTCGCCAGGAGTAGAGAAAGCATCCCCATTTCAAACAGTTCACGTTGCATTATCCAGGCCGCCAGTGGTGCGAGTATTACCGTTGCAAACCCTTCGAAACAGATAGCGTGCAGCAATCGCTCTGGGAGAGTTCGGTGTACAGCATTGACTTTTTTCATATCCATTTTCCTTGTCATTACGATAATCAACACGGATGTGTGAGGTGATGACTGGCGATACTATCGGCATTTAAGATAAAATAAAGATAGATACCATCTGGAAAATCGATACATTATGCGCTATTCCCTGGAAGCCCTTCTTGCCTTTGTCGAAACTGTCTCGGCAGGTTCATTTTCTGCTGCGGCACGGCGTCTGCGAAAGAGCCAGTCAACAGTCAGCACTGCCGTGGCAAATTTAGAAACAGACCTGGGTATCACGTTATTCGACCGTTCAGCAAGGCAGCCAGTTTTGACACAACAGGGTGAGCAGGTGTTGAGCTATGTTCAGGCTATTCTTGCCGCGAGTAACCGCCTGGATGATCTTGCGGTGTCGTTGGTAGCAGAAACAGAAGCAAAATTGTCATTTGTGCTCTCCGACACGCTGGATGCTGATGTTCTTGAAAATTTACTGTCCGGGTTTGCTGAACATTTCCCTCACACTGAATTTGAATGCCTGATTGGTGAAAACGAAGATGTCATTGATTTATTGCAAACAGAAAGAGCGCATATTGGTTTGATGGAAGCACGCGACCATTATCCTCATGTTATTGGTGCCAGCCGTATGCCTTTACTGAGTTATATGGGGATTTATGCTGCCCCCGGGCACCCACTGGCAATGCGTGAGAGCCTGGTGTTTGATGAGCTACCCGCCTGGCGGGAGTTACGGCTAACCACTTATATCGACAGAGGCGGCAATGCCGGGCGTGGGCCTGTTTGGTCTGCACCAAACTATTTATTACTGCTGAGTATGGCGGTTCAGGGGTTTGGCTGGTGTGTGCTGCCCTGTGCGCTGGTGGATGAATTCGCGGGCGATGGCAAACTGGTGGCACTACCTGTTACTGGCTGGCCCAGAGCTCTGTCTGTTGATGTCGTGTGGAATAAAAATGCGCCACCTGGAGTGGCGGGGCGTTGGTTAAGGGAATATTTGCTGAATCGCAACGACTAAAATCATACGCAGAAGTGAACAGGGTTTGGTGTATCAGCCCGGGTTCAGACATTGTTTTATTAAGTGACTGCTGGCATTCCCATACCCGATTTAGAAAAGCGGTGGGCGTACTCCTGCCTGAACAGACTGGCTCAAAACAGTCTTTTGGTTCCCAAAATACATCATTTATTACCTTTGATAAGCAATCCATATAACTGGCTCCCCAGGAGATCACGATTTCGTGGGGAAACAAAGGGGTGATTCATCTTATTGATAGTGTTACCATCCGCTGGCGTATTTTAAATCTGTCTTCTGCTAATGCTTTAAAATATGTTCGAGAGTGTACTTATTTGGCAATTGTTGGCCAGATATGCACGTAATTTTATGAAAATTAATGAATTTTTGTTTGTATGTGATCTTTCGTGTGGGTCACCACTGCAAATTAAGGAATTAGAATGCCTGTAATTACGCTTCCTGATGGCAGTCAACGTAGTTTTGACCATGCTGTAAGTCCACTGGATGTTGCGCTGGATATCGGTCCTGGCCTGGCGAAAGCCTGTGTCGCCGGGCGGGTAAATGGTGAACTGGTTGATGCGTGCGATTTGATTGAAAACGACGCAACCCTGGCTATCATTACCGCAAAAGATGCTGAGGGGCTTGAAATCATTCGCCACTCTTGTGCTCACTTATTGGGGCATGCCATCAAGCAACTGTGGCCTAAAACAAAAATGGCTATTGGCCCGGTGATCGACAATGGTTTCTACTATGATGTTGACCTGGACCATACCCTGACTCAGGAAGATATTGACCAGCTGGAAAAGCGTATGCACGAGCTGGCAGAGAAGAATTACGACGTCATTAAGAAGAAAGTGTCATGGGCCGAAGCACGCCAGGCATTTGTTGATCGTGGCGAAAGCTACAAAGTCGCTATTCTTGATGAGAACATCAGTCATGATGACAGGCCTGGGCTTTATCATCATGAAGAATATATTGACATGTGCCGTGGGCCGCATGTGCCAAATATGCGTTTCTGCCACTATTTTAAACTGATGAAAACGGCAGGGGCATACTGGCGCGGCGACAGCAATAATAAAATGTTGCAACGTATTTACGGCACCGCCTGGCCAGATAAGAAACAATTAAATTCTTATCTGCAACGCCTGGAAGAAGCGGCAAAACGTGACCACCGTAAGATTGGTAAGCAACTGGACCTGTATCATATGCAGGAAGAAGCACCTGGTATGGTGTTCTGGCATAATGACGGCTGGACAGTTTTCCGTGAACTGGAAACCTTTGTTCGCTCTAAGCTGAAAGAGTACCAGTATCAGGAAGTGAAAGGGCCATTTATGATGGACCGTGTGCTGTGGGAAAGAACCGGGCACTGGGACAACTATAAAGATGCCATGTTTACCACTTCTTCAGAAAACCGTGAATATTGCATTAAGCCAATGAACTGCCCGGGCCATGTGCAAATTTTTAATCAGGGTTTGAAATCTTACCGTGATTTGCCATTGCGTATGGCTGAGTTTGGTAGTTGCCACCGTAATGAGCCTTCTGGTGCGCTACACGGCCTGATGCGTGTGCGTGGCTTTACTCAGGATGACGCACATATCTTCTGTACGGAAGAGCAGGTGCGTGATGAAGTAAACAGCTGTATTCGTATGGTCTACGATATGTACAGCACCTTCGGTTTTGAAAAAATCGTCGTTAAGCTGTCTACTCGCCCTGAGAAACGCATTGGTACCGATGAAATGTGGGACCGGGCTGAAGCAGACCTTGCTGTAGCACTTGAAGAAAATAAGATCCCGTTTGAGTATCAACCGGGTGAAGGCGCGTTTTACGGGCCGAAAATTGAATTTACCCTGTACGATTGCCTCGATCGTGCCTGGCAATGTGGTACTGTCCAACTGGACTTCTCCTTGCCATCTCGTTTGAGTGCATCTTACGTGGGTGAAAATAACGAACGCCAGGTGCCGGTAATGATTCACCGTGCAATTCTGGGTTCAATGGAACGCTTTATTGGTATTCTGACTGAAGAGTTCGCCGGTTTCTTCCCAACATGGCTGGCTCCTGTTCAGGTTGTCGTTATGAATATTACTGACGGACAGGCAGAATATGTGAACGAATTGACCCGAAAATTGCAAAATGCGGGCATTCGTGTAAAAGCAGACTTGAGAAACGAGAAGATTGGCTTTAAAATCCGCGAGCACACTTTACGTCGGGTGCCCTATATGTTGGTCTGCGGTGATAAAGAGGTCGAAGCTGGCAAAGTGGCCGTTCGTACCCGCCGTGGTAAAGACCTTGGCAGTCTGGACGTAAATGAAGTGATCGAGAAGCTGCAACAAGAAATTCGCAGCCGCAGTCTTCATCAAATGGAGGAATAAGGTATTAAAGGCGGAAAACGAGTTCAAACGGCGCGTCCGAATCGTATTAATGGCGAGATTCGCGCTCAGGAAGTTCGCTTAACAGACATCGATGGCGAGCAGATTGGTGTAGTGAGTCTGAGAGAAGCTCTGGAAAAAGCTGAAGAAGCCGGAGCCGACTTAGTAGAGATCAGCCCTAACGCCGAGCCGCCAGTTTGCCGTATTATGGATTACGGCAAATTCCTCTATGAAAAGAGTAAGTCTTCTAAGGAACAGAAGAAAAAGCAGAAAGTTATCCAGGTTAAGGAAATCAAATTCCGTCCTGGTACTGATGAAGGTGACTATCAGGTAAAACTCCGCAGCCTGATTCGCTTTCTCGAAGATGGCGACAAAGCCAAAATCACCCTGCGTTTCCGTGGGCGTGAAATGGCACACCAACAGATCGGTATGGAAGTGCTTAACCGCGTGAAAGACGATCTGAATGAACTGGCAGTAGTCGAATCCTTCCCAACGAAGATCGAAGGCCGTCAGATGATTATGGTGCTTGCGCCGAAGAAGAAACAGTAGGCTACCAAGTAACCAGGCCGGTAGAGCTTGCTCCGCTGGCCCGGTTCGCCTTTGTTTCATTTATTAACAATGCGAAGTGGAAGTAAAAAGATGCCAAAAATTAAGACCGTACGCGGTGCTGCTAAGCGCTTCAAAAAAACCGGTAAAGGTGGCTTTAAGCATAAGCACGCTAACCTGCGTCATATTCTGACTAAAAAAGCGACCAAACGTAAACGTCACCTGCGTCCGAAAGCCATGGTTTCCAAAGGCGATCTGGGTCTGGTAATTGCGTGCCTGCCGTACGCATAAGTCGTTAACTTTAAACTTTTTATCGCCCAACAGGTTGGTATTTTCCGGTAACAGTCACTGATTCCCGGTCTGTTCAGACAATAGTCTGCAGGAAGAGAATTAGTCTGGCCGAGTGAATATGTAAACCGGGCTTACAGAATATAGATACAGGAGAGAGCCATGGCTCGCGTAAAACGTGGTGTGATTGCACGTGCACGTCATAAGAAAATTTTGAAACAAGCTAAAGGTTACTACGGTGCGCGTTCTCGCGTATACCGCGTTGCCTTCCAGGCTGTTATCAAAGCAGGTCAGTACGCTTATCGTGACCGTCGTCAGAAAAAGCGTCAGTTCCGTCAACTGTGGATTGCACGTATCAACGCAGCAGCACGTCAGAACGGTATTTCTTACAGCAAATTCATCAACGGCCTGAAAAAGGCTTCTGTTGAAATCGACCGTAAGATCCTGGCTGATATCGCTGTATTCGACAAAGTGGCATTCACTGCACTGGTTGAAAAAGCGAAAGCAGCTCTGGCGTAAGCCAGATGGAGAGGGAGCGTATGCTCCCTCTTTTCATTTGTTGCAAACGGGATTGACATTTCGCAACAAAATCAGTTGAATAAAACCGTTACACCTGACTAAAAAGGTAACTGCAAGCATGAATGCTGCTATTTTCCGCTTCTTTTTTTACTTTAGCGCCTGATTCAGGGGGGCTTTGCGCGTAAGAAAAGAAACGGAAAATAAGCGCTAAAAGCCTCCAGCTGGAGGCTTTTTTTTTACCTTTTCCGGCCACTTTGCCAGGCTTTTGAACAGCATTATGATGGCCGGGTAAATAAAGGCTAAGGCTTGTCGTTTTCGAACCGAGACTAACTACTCCGGCAATTGTGCCGGCACAAGAGGAATACCATGCCACATCTCGCAGAGCTGGTTGCAAGTGCAAAGGCAGCCATAAACGATGCCCAGGATGTCGCCGCGTTAGATAATGTACGCGTTGAATATCTGGGCAAGAAAGGGCACCTGACCCTCCAAATGACAACCCTGCGTGAACTTCCCCCCGAAGAACGCCCTGCAGCTGGCGCGGTAATCAACGAAGCCAAAGAACAGGTTCAGCAGGCACTTAATGCACGCAAAGATTTTCTGGAAAGCGAAGCATTAAATGTCCGCCTGGCCGCAGAAACTATTGATGTGACCTTACCGGGGCGGCGTATTGAAAATGGTGGGCTGCATCCGGTAACCCGCACGATTGACCGCATTGAAAGTTTCTTCGGTGAGCTGGGCTTTACCGTGGCAACCGGCCCGGAAATTGAAGATGACTACCACAACTTCGATGCCCTGAACATTCCGGGTCACCACCCGGCGCGTGCTGACCACGACACTTTCTGGTTTGACGCAACGCGTCTGTTGCGTACACAAACATCTGGTGTGCAGATCCGTACTATGGAAAACCAACAGCCGCCGATTCGTATCATCGCGCCTGGCCGTGTATACCGTAATGATTACGATCAGACTCACACGCCGATGTTCCACCAAATGGAAGGGTTGATTGTCGATAAGAACATCAGCTTTACCAATCTGAAAGGTACGCTGCATGATTTCTTGCGTAACTTTTTTGAGGAAGACCTGCAAATCCGTTTCCGCCCGTCTTACTTCCCGTTCACTGAACCTTCTGCCGAAGTGGATGTAATGGGTAAAAATGGTAAATGGCTTGAAGTGCTGGGTTGCGGCATGGTGCACCCGAATGTTTTACGGAATGTGGGCATTGATCCAGAAGTCTATTCTGGCTTCGCGTTCGGCATGGGGATGGAACGTTTGACCATGTTGCGCTATGGCGTAACTGACTTGCGTTCATTCTTCGAAAACGATTTACGTTTCCTCAAACAGTTTAAATAAGGCGGGACTCTGCAATGAAATTCAGTGAACTTTGGTTACGCGAATGGGTTAACCCGGCACTAGACAGTGACGCGCTTGCCGGTCAGATAACCATGGCAGGTCTCGAAGTGGATGGTGTTGAGGCTGTTGCGGGAGCATTTACTGGCGTCGTGGTTGGTGAAGTTGTGGAATGCGGCCAGCATCCCAATGCTGATAAGCTGCGGGTTACAAAAGTGAATGTTGGCGGCGAACGCTTGCTTGATATCGTTTGTGGCGCGCCGAACTGCCGTCAGGGCCTGCGCGTTGCGGTGGCAACCGTGGGTGCAGTATTGCCGGGCGACTTTAAAATCAAAGCTGCAAAATTACGTGGTGAACCTTCAGAAGGGATGCTGTGTTCTTATTCCGAACTGGGTATTTCAGAAGACCACAGCGGTATTATCGAATTGCCAACTGATGCTCAGCCTGGTACGCCTGTGCGTGACTACCTGAAGCTTAACGATGTCGCCATTGAAATCAGCGTGACGCCGAACCGTGCCGATTGCCTGAGTATTGCAGGTGTGGCCCGTGATGTAGCGGTACTGAACCAATTACCGGTTACTGAACCAGAAATTACGCCCGTGGCTGCAAGCATTGCAGATTCTTTCCCGATTACTGTTGAAGCTACTGATGCCTGCCCACGCTACCTTGGGCGTGTGATTAAAGGTATTAATGTCGCTGCATCATCACCATTGTGGATACGTGAAAAATTGCGCCGTTGCGGTATTCGCTCTATTGATGCCGTTGTTGACGTGACCAACTACGTGCTGCTTGAACTGGGCCAGCCAATGCATGCGTTTGATCTTAACCGGATCGACGGTGGTATTGTGGTGCGTATGGCTAAACAAGATGAAAGCCTGGTACTGCTTGATGGCACAGAAGCGAAACTCAACAGTGATACTCTGGTTATTGCTGACCAGAGCAAGGCACTGGCAATGGGCGGGATCTTCGGTGGTGAGCACTCTGGCGTGAACAGTGAAACCCAGGATGTTTTGCTGGAGTGTGCCTGGTTTAATCCACTGGCAATTACTGGCCGTGCCCGCCGCTATGGCTTGCATACAGATGCATCTCACCGTTATGAGCGTGGCGTTGACCCACAACTGCAGTATAAAGCCATGGAACGTGCGACAGCGCTGTTACTGGCAGTGTGCGGTGGTCAGGCCGGCCCGGTAATTGATGTCACTGCACAGGACAAATTGCCACAGCCAGCGACGATTACTTTACGTCGTAGCAAACTGGATCGCCTGATTGGTCACCATGTGCCGGATGAGAAGGTGGGAGATATTTTGCGCCGTCTGGGTTGCCAGGTAACTGAATCTGAAGGCCAGTGGCAGGCTGTTGCGCCATCATGGCGTTTTGATATGGAAATTGAAGAAGACCTGGTTGAAGAAGTTGCCCGTATTTATGGTTACAACAGTATTCCGGACGAGCCAGTCAATGCATCCCTGATTATGGGTGAGCATCGTGAAGCGAATCTGTCGATGAAACGAGTGAAAACGTTGCTGGTGGATAAAGGCTACCAGGAAGTGATCACCTACAGTTTTGTTGACCCGAAAATTCAGCAAATGCTGCACCCAGGTGAAGACGCACTGATTCTGCCTAATCCGATTTCAGCCGATATGTCAGCGATGCGCCTCTCTTTATTAACCGGCCTGCTCAGCACACTGGTGTATAACCAGAACCGCCAGCAAAACCGTGCGCGTATTTTTGAAACCGGTTTGCGGTTTGTCCCTGATACACAGGCAGACCTGGGGATCCGTCAGGATGTTATGCTGGCTGGCGCAATCTGTGGCAACCGTAATGAAGAACACTGGGATCTGGTAAAAGGCAGTGTCGATTTTTACGATCTCAAAGGTGATTTGGAATCACTGTTCGAACTTACCGGTAAATTGTCTGAAATTGAATTTCGGGCAGAACGGCATTCAGCCCTGCATCCGGGGCAGAGTGCTGCAATTTATTTACACGGTGATTATGTTGGATTTATTGGTGTTGTTCATCCTGAGCTGGAACGTAAACTGGATTTGAACGGCCGCACACTGGTGTTTGAATTGTTGTGGAACAAGCTCGCAGACCGCGCCGTGCCTCAATCTCAGGGGGTTTCACGCTTCCCTGCGAACCGGCGAGATATCGCTGTTGTGGTAGCTGAAAACGTGCCTGCAGCAGATATTCTGGCAGAGTGTAAGAAAGTTGGCGTAAATCAGGTAGTTGGCGTAAACTTATTTGACGTGTACCGCGGTAAGGGTGTGGCAGAGGGTTATAAGAGCCTTGCTATCAGCCTGACTCTTCAGGATACCAACCGTACACTGGAAGAAGAGGAGATTGCTGCTACCGTTGCAAAATGTGTGGCGGCATTAAAAGAGCGATTCCAGGCATCATTGAGGGATTGAACCTATGGCGCTTACAAAAGCTGAAATGTCAGAATATCTGTTTGATAAGCTTGGGCTTAGCAAGCGGGATGCCAAAGAGCTTGTTGAGCTGTTTTTCGAAGAGATCCGTCGCGCTCTGGAGAATGGCGAACAGGTTAAACTCTCCGGCTTTGGTAACTTTGACCTGCGGGACAAAAACCAACGCCCGGGGCGTAACCCCAAAACGGGAGAGGATATTCCTATCACCGCCCGTCGCGTTGTTACGTTCCGCCCCGGCCAGAAGTTAAAAAGCCGAGTGGAGAATGCAACCCCCCAGAACGACTAATCTGACATGTTTTAAAAAGGCCGGTTTTTACCGGCCTTTTTCTTTGCCTGCAATTATCCCACATGGTGCGTTACAGGCATCCACCAATAACGCCTCACGTTCAAATGCATCAAGCAAAATAATTTATCCGCATTCCAGTGTTGAATCAGTGCTTTTTCCGCTCGCGTTAGTCGGTTGCGGGCAGGCGCGTAAAAAAAAGCTTAAAACACGATAACCGTGCCCGGCAGGCTTCACCTGTATTCTGTGAACACGTAGAATCATGGCAGGTTATTCACTGGGAACGTTTTTTTGCACATGCACTCATTAGTTGAGCAGCAACAGCGGCGGGCGCGTTACGTACTGGCCGGTTTGCTAAGTGTCCTGTTGGTTGTGGCTGTTATCAGTTTGTCCAGCGGTGAGCGCTGGATATCGCCATGGCACTGGTTATCTGCAGATAACACGCTGTTTGTCTGGCAAATTCGCTTACCACGCATGGTTGCTGTTGTACTTACTGGGGCTGCACTGGCCGTTTCCGGCACAATGATGCAGGCATTATTTGATAACCCACTTGCCGAGCCCGGTTTACTGGGGGTTTCAAATGGAGCAGGCCTGGGGTTAGTGTCTGCAATGCTGTTAGGTCAGGGGCATATGCCTGACTGGGTTCTGGGAATCAGTTCCATGGTGGGGGCTCTGCTCATCACATTATTGTTGTTGCGGTTTGCCCGGCGGCGGCTCACTACCAGCCGTTTATTACTGGCGGGTGTTGCCCTGAGCATCATTTGCAGTGCACTAATGACCTGGGCTGTTTATTTCACAACCAGTGCTGACCTGCGTCAGTTAATGTACTGGATGATGGGCGGATTTGGTGGTGTTGACTGGCGGGCAAAAGGCTTCATGCTGGCGATAGTACCCGTGTTGTGGTGGGTAATACGCCAGTGGCGGCCTTTGAATATGCTGGCGCTGGGCGAAACTCCGGCCAGGCAACTGGGGCTGGCTTTGCATCGCTGGCGCTGGGTATTAGTGGTCGCGACTGGCTGGCTGGTAGGAGCCAGCGTGGCTTTGGCCGGGTCTATTGGGTTTATTGGTCTGGTTATCCCTCACTTGTTACGCCTTTGCGGCATAACGGACCATAAAACCTTGCTTCCCGCCAGCGCACTTGCGGGAGGCGTGTTATTGTTAATTGCAGATATGGTGGCCCGCCTGGTACTGGCTTCAGCCGAATTACCTGTTGGTGTTGTCACTGCGTCACTCGGCGCGCCTCTGTTTATCTGGCTACTTTTAAAAGTCAGGCATGAATAAAGGAGAAAACGATGCAGGCTGATGTTCTTACTACTGATGTCGTAACTATAGATGGGCAGCCCGGCACGCTAACTGCCTGGCAAGGGAAAGTCTTGCTGATTGTGAATGTCGCATCAAAATGTGGTTTAACACCGCAATATGAGCAGTTGGAAGCCTTACAAAAACGGTATGCAGACCAGGGGTTTGCTGTACTGGGGTTCCCGTGTAACCAGTTTCTGGAACAGGAACCTGGCAGTGAACAAGAGATTCAGGCCTTCTGCAGCACCACATATGGTGTCACCTTTCCCATGTTCAGCAAAATTGAAGTTAACGGTGAGCGTCGCCATCCGTTGTACCAAAAGCTGATTGCTCTGGCTCCTGTGGCTCAGGCACCACAAGGCAGCGGTTTTTATGATCGAATGGCCAGTAAAGGGCGGGCACCAAAACAGCCCGGTGATATTTTGTGGAACTTTGAAAAATTCCTGGTTGACCGGCAAGGTAAAGTGGCCGGGCGCTTCTCTCCCGATATGCTGCCCGATGCGCCAGAACTGGTAGCTGCAATTGAACGTGCTCTGGAACAATAGATGTCACTGCTGTCGTTAAACCATGTAGCGGAAAAAGGCCGGCTGTCACCAATATCGGCCGGGGTTGCACCGGGATGTTGGTTGCATCTGGTGGGGCCAAATGGCGCAGGGAAAAGCACTCTCCTGGCTCGTCTTTCTGGTATGAGCGAAGGGCCGGGTGATGTAAAACTGGCCGGGCAGTCTGTGTCTGCCTGGTCCGGCCCTGAACTTGGAATGCTGCGCTCATGGTTGCCGCAACAGCAAGTTCCCCCGTTTGCGATGCCAGTCTGGCACTACCTGTTACTGCATGCTCATGGTGCCCCTTTGGAAAAACTGGCTCCGGTTATTGATGCATTGTGGCTGGCAGACAAATTGCCGCGGCAAGTTGCTAATCTATCGGGCGGTGAATGGCAGCGGGTGCGTCTGGCTGCCGTTATCGCTCAGATCCACCCGGATATTAATCCGGCTGGCAGGCTGTTATTACTCGATGAACCAATGAACAGCCTTGATGTTACCCAGCAATCGGCTCTCACGCATTTACTTAATGAGCTCACCCAAAAAGGGGTGGCGATTATTATGAGCAGCCATGATCTTAATTACTCACTGGCACATGCTCACCAGGTTTGGTTAATGCTGAAAGGCGACGTTGTAGCCAGGGGAAAGGCCAGTGAAGTGTTAACGCCCGAACATTTGCATACTGTTTATGCTTTGCCATTTCGACGGCTTGATGTGGATAACCATAAAGTTCTTATTTGTTCCTGAACGAGTTGAAATGCTTGCCAAATTAAATACTGAAGAGCTACATTACACTGGTAGAAAATAGCCTGGAGGCAACAGCCGGTCATGAAATTATGGGGGCTTGTCCTGTTATCTTTATTATTAGTTGGGTGCAGTCACCACCGTGCGCCTGCACCTGCGGGCCAGTTATCTGACCCTATTATGGTTATTGCCAGGCTTGATTCACAATTAAGTGAATGGCGGGGAACACCTTATCGTTATGGCGGAATATCCAGGCAAGGTATTGATTGCTCAGCATTCGTGCAATTAACTTTTCGTGACCAGTTTGCACTTCAACTACCGCGTAGTACCAGGGCTCAGGCACAAATTGGCACCCGTATTGATAAAGACGAATTATTACCGGGTGATCTGATTTTCTTTAAAACCGGCTCTGGTGAAGAAGGTTTACATGTTGGTATCTATGATACCGATAATCAGTTCATTCATGCCTCCAGTAGCCATGGTGTTATGCGCTCATCTCTGAATAATGTTTATTGGCGAGAGAAATACTGGCAAGCCAGGCGCATTTAACTCATTCGTGGCAATACAAACACTTTTAATTCAGGTTACAAATCCTAATACTGTGTGTCCTTCATTTGCCCTTATGCGGGGTTATTGGTTGCGGTTCTCAGTGGCTGTTTTTTGTTATTTACCTGCCAGCCACTCTTCAATTTAATGCCTGCTTCTTCTGTTAGCTGCAAATTGCGGCAAAAAACCGAATGCCTGCAGGGGAGAATGCGGGTGGCGAGAAAACCGGTTACACGATTGAATTCTGTCCCTGTTTCAGTCAGGATGAAGCAAACCACCGGGTAGTGGAACTGTTGCCATGGTCGTGACTCTGGAGTGCGCATACTATTCTCAGTGCTTGTTCCAGCCACTCAGGCGGAGCGATGGGTCTCTGTATGGCGTTGAACTGGTCACCCGCTTTGTAACTGAAGATGGCGTCGTACAGATGCCTGAGGCTCTGGTCAGTACCAGGTTATCTCCCTTCCAGCACAGCCAGCTTCTGGATGAAAAAGTATCATTATTACGCAGTTGCCAGTCTGTGTTTTTAAAGCATCGTCTGGTGATATGGATGCCGGTTGAGCAGAATAGTGCTCGTTGTATTTTATCGGATGAAAGTCTTGTCGGTTATTTAACCAGTATTCCAGGGCTGCATTTGGGAATAACAGAGCAATTTATTGCATCTGGCGACCATTATTTAGCGAATCTTTTTTCCTCACTTGAGCGTCACTTTTTACTGGCATTGCTAAATTATGGTGCTGGTCATACTTCAGGACAGCTGATTTTTCAGCGGCAATTTAATGCCATTATGCTGGATAAGCAGTTCATTCAGTCTTGCCTTAAAAAGGCTTCTTTCCTTCCAGTGATGTACGCCATCCTTAACCAGGTGGGTTCTGCCTGCCATGGGTTAGTCATCAATGGCATTGATGACGAAAAAAGTTTTACCCGTACTCGCCCTTTACCGTTTACAGCCATGCAGGGTGCGCTCTGGCCCCCGGTAATACCAGAGAACCTGATGTTGTTGCTGTATGGTAATCCCTTATACCCCTGATAATTGCCCGTATTTAGCCGGCGCAACTGCCACTACACTATAGGCAGGAGGGCCTATGGCTGAACAACCTGTATTTACCCATGCCTGGCATGATTTATTGCCAGGCTTTTCGCAGCAAGTCACCCCACAACCTTTGTTGTCTGCACGTTTGTTATGGCATAACAGCGAACTGGCAGCAGAACTGGGGCTGGCAGATGATTTATTCAACTATAGCGGGCCTGCCGGAGTGTGGGGCGGAGAAGCATTGCTGCCTGGCATGCTGCCGGTTGCTCAGGTATACAGCGGTCACCAGTTTGGTGTTTGGGCCGGGCAACTGGGCGACGGGCGCGGGCTGTTGTTGGGCGAACAGCAACTGGATGACGGGCGGCAACTTGAGTGGCACCTGAAAGGCGCCGGGTTAACGCCATTCTCACGCATGGGTGATGGCCGGGCGGTTATTCGTTCAACCGTGCGTGAATGCCTGGCTTCAGAGGCGATGCACTATCTCGGGATCCCCTCCACACGCGCACTGAGCATGGTTATCAGCGAAACCCCGGTATACCGGGAGCGGCCTGAAAAAGGTGCTATGATGATGCGCCTTGCCGAAAGCCATGTGCGCTTTGGTCACTTTGAGCATTTTTATTACCGGCGTGAACCAGAGAATGTCCGGCGGCTTGCTGAGCACGTGGTTGCGCGGCACTGGCCCCATTTGCAGGATGAACCGGAGCAAGATAAATGGCGGTTATGGTTTGAGGACGTGGTTGCCCGCACAGCCAGGCTAATTGCGCAATGGCAATGCTGCGGTTTTTCTCATGGTGTGATGAATACAGATAATATGTCGATTCTGGGGCTGACTATTGATTATGGCCCCTGGGGTTTTATGGATGATTACCAGCCGGGTTTTATTTGTAACCATTCTGATTATCAGGGCCGCTATTCGTTTGAAAACCAACCCGGAGTTGGCCTGTGGAACCTGCAACGCCTGGCGCAGACGCTGTCACCCTTTATTAGCGCCGATACACTGAATACGGTACTGGACACATATGGGCAGCACTTGCAACAGGCCTGGGCAAGCCAGATGCGCGCCAAACTGGGGTTCACTCATGTCCAGGCCGAAGATAACCCTCTTCTGGCGGAGTTATTTAGCTTAATGACCCGGGAAGGGAGTGACTATACAAGAACTTTTCGGTTACTCAGCCATACAGAGAAAGGATCGGCTCTGTCACCACTGCGTGATGAATTTATTGACCGTGCTGCCTTTGATTCGTGGTTTGCCCGTTACCGGCAGCGCTTACAGATGGAGCCACTGGATGATGCTGAACGCCAGAACAGGATGCAGGCTGTCAATCCGGCCGTGGTGCTGCGTAACTGGCTGGCACAACGTGCTATTGAAGCAGCAGAACAAGGTGATGCAGGCGAAATGAATCGCCTGCTTGCGGTGTTGCGCAACCCGTTCACTGACCGGGGGGATGATTATGTAAAACGCCCACCCGACTGGGGAAGGCGGCTTGAAGTCAGCTGTTCAAGCTGACAGCATGGCTTCAGGGTTTGTTTAACCGGTGCTTCACCGCATCGGACAACATGGCCAGTAGTGTTTCGGTATCTTCCCAGCCCAGGCACGGGTCAGTGATGGACTGGCCATAAACTAACGGTTTACCAGGCTCAATCGCCTGGTTGCCGGGTTCAATAAAGCTCTCAGCCATGACACCTGCAATTGCCGTTGAACCGTCGCGAATTTGCTGGCAAATATTCTGAGCAACATCCAACTGGCGGCGGTGTTGTTTCTGGCAATTTCCATGGCTGAAATCAACCACTAACCGCTGCGGCAATTCGAAATTTCCCAGTGCACTGCTGGCCGCGTCGATATCCTCAGGGTAAAAGTTGGGTTGTTTACCACCACGTAAAATTATGTGCCCGTAAGGATTACCACTGGTTTGGTAGACTACCATCTTGCCGTGTTTGTCAGGGGACAAAAACATATGGCTGGCACGTGCGGCACGAATGGCATCAATAGCAATTTGTGTATTACCGTCTGTCCCATTTTTAAAACCAACCGGGCAGGACAGCGCTGAAGCCATTTCACGGTGTACCTGGCTTTCTGTCGTGCGGGCACCAATGGCTCCCCAACTGATCAAATCGGCAATATATTGCCCAACCACCATATCAAGGAATTCCGTTGCTGCAGGTAACCCAAGAAGATTGACCTCATGCAAGAACTTGCGTGCCAGTTCAAGGCCTTTATTTACGCGGCAGCTACCATTGAGGTCCGGGTCTGAAATCAGCCCTTTCCAGCCAATGACAGTTCGCGGTTTCTCGAAGTAGGTGCGCATCACTACTTCCAGGGTATCCTGGTACTGATCACGCAAAATTTTTAGCCTGCGAGCGTAGTCCAGTGCGGCGTCAGGGGAATGTACTGAGCAGGGGCCGACAATCACCAGCAACCGGGAGTCCTTACCAGAGAGGATACGCTCAATACGTTGGCGGGAATGTGTAATATGGTGTGCGAGGGGCTCTGTTACCGGGTAACGCTGGCTAAGTTCATCCGGTGTGACCAGAAAGCCAATTTGCGCTATGCGCAATTCATCTGTTTTATTCATTTACAATCTCAATACTGGGCTGGTTGGCGATACCGCCTTCAGCAAAATCGATAAACTGGCTGTGCAGTTAAACCCACAGTATGTCACAATAATAGGTACCAGTGAACTAGTTTGTTAGTACATACGCCTGTTCAGTCCCATTAAATCAAGGATCTTGGTTGCGATTTCTTCCACGGAATAGTTGGTACTGTTGATGTACCTGATTTGATGCTTACGATAAAGCGCTTCGACCTCCGCGACTTCCATACGGCACTGGCGCAACGATGCATAGCGGCTGTTTTCACGGCGTTCCTCTCGGATAGCGGCCAGCCGCTCGGGGTTGATGGTAAGGCCAAACAGGCGCGAGCGTAGAGGCTGTAATTCTGCTGGCAGGCGCAGGTTATCCATATCATCGGCAATAAAAGGGTAGTTGGCGGCACGAATCCCAAACTGCATTGCCAGATAAAGACTGGTGGGGGTTTTCCCACAACGCGACACGCCCAGCAAAATAACCTGTGCCTGGTCGAGGTTGCGCATCGAGATACCGTCATCATGAGCCAGCGTGTAATCAATTGCGGCAATACGGGCATCGTATTTACCAAGATTAGCCGGGTTCAGCCCGTGTGTACGGTGAGCGATTGGCACCGGGTCAACTTCAAGTTCTTGCTGAAGCGGTGCGACGAGTGCCTGGACAATGTCCTGGCAGAAGCCTGCACTTTGCAAAATAATGGTGCGTATCTCTGGCAAAACAATGGAATAGAACACTAACGGCCTGCAACCTGTTTGCTGGTAAATAGCATCAATTTGTTCCTTCACCGCGCGGGCCCGTAGTTCTGTTTCAACAAATGGCAGGGTTACACTGTGTACGCTTACCGGGAACTGCGACATTACCGCATGACCAAGCACTTCCGCTGTAATTGCAGTACCATCTGAAATATAAAAAACATGTCGGTTTGGTATATTCACTCTTTGCGTATCCTGGTAGTTTTTACAGGATAAAGCATAAAGGAAAACCTCTCAGGGTGTGAGTTTTTCCCGTGAAATTCCTCGTACTCCTCACGGAGCTGCGTGGTGAGTGCATTACCATAGTCCTGCCAACGTTTTCATAGCGGTTACCCTATAATCGGGATGTGAAAAATTGTCATGGGCAAATGAGAATAGCCACGGGTGCTATAGTTGGTGCTTAGGGTAACTAATAAATAGATCGTTGTTTATTCTGGTTTTTTGAGAATTTAATTATAGCTTTAATAAAAGAGAAACAGTATTTTTAATAAAAATGAATGATGCGTTTCATTTTTTATCCTGTTGATTTGCGTGCAAATAATACCGGCTGTTTATTTTCCTGGTCTGGGGCATTTCATCTATTTAAGGTTGTTCTGAAATGATTGTTTTTTATTTGCTTGAACGATTCACTGTTTTTAACTCTCCAATAATTGTGCCAGACTAAATTTGTGGCCCATTCAAAATAAGCAGCGTCCGGCTGGTGATTTCTGGAAAGATGTTTTTGTTTGTGTTGTCACTAACTCAATAGAAACATCTGATTGATTAGAGATCAGTGAATGAGCCTGAACATTTCCATTATTTCTGTACCTGTTCATAATCAAAAAAGGATTGTTTCGATGTCCAATCATGGTGTGTCACCGCTCGTTCTTTGGTATAACCAGCTTGGCATGAACGACGTAGAAAAGGTTGGGGGGAAAAACGCCTCCCTGGGTGAGATGATTACCAACCTTTCCGGTTCGGGGGTTTGCGTTCCTAACGGGTTCGCGACAACGGCCGATGCTTTTAACCAGTTTTTGGATCAAAGTGGTGTCAACCAGCGCATCTATGCTCTGCTGGATGAAACCGATATAGATGATGTGCAGGCACTTGCAAAAGCAGGCTCTGCAATTCGGCAGTGGATTGTCGAAACACCCTTCCCACCCGCACTGGAAGAGGCGATTCGCGGCGCTTATACCCAGCTTGCGGCTGATAACGATAAAGCGTCTTTTGCTGTTCGTTCATCGGCAACGGCAGAAGATATGCCTGATGCTTCGTTTGCCGGGCAACAAGAAACTTTCCTGAATGTGCAGGGCATTGATGCCGTAATGGTTGCGGTAAAACATGTGTTTGCATCGTTGTTCAACGACCGCGCCATTTCCTACCGGGTACATCAGGGGTATGACCACCGTGGTGTTGCTTTGTCTGCCGGGGTGCAACGCATGGTGCGCTCAGACCTTGCGGCCTCCGGGGTGATGTTCTCTATTGATACGGAATCCGGTTTCGACCAGGTGGTATTTATTACTGCCGCCTGGGGGTTGGGGGAAATGGTGGTGCAGGGCGCGGTCAACCCTGATGAATTCTATGTGCATAAACCTACTCTGAATGCAGGGCGTCCGGCTATTGTGCGCCGCACCCTGGGGTCGAAAAAAGTGCGCATGGTCTATGGCGAAACGCAGGAACATGGTAAGCAGGTGCGCATTGAAGATGTGGCACCAGAGCAGCAGTCGGTTTATTGCCTGAGCCGTGAAGAAGTTGAAGCGCTGGCGCATCAGGCGCTGCTGATTGAGCAGCACTATGGCCGCCCAATGGACATTGAATGGGCGAAAGATGGCCACACCGGTGAATTGTTTATTGTCCAGGCCCGCCCTGAAACGGTTCGCTCGCGTAACAAAGTGATGGAGCGTTATACGCTGCATTCCCAGGGCAATGTTCTGGTGGAAGGGCGTGCAATTGGCCAGCGTATTGGTGCGGGAAGTGTCAAGGTTATCCACGACATCAGTGAAATGAACCGGGTTGAAGCTGGTGATGTGCTGGTAACGGATATGACCGACCCGGACTGGGAACCCATTATGAAGAAGGCCGCCGCGATTGTGACAAACCGTGGCGGGCGGACCTGCCACGCAGCAATTATTGCGCGTGAACTGGGGATCCCGGCGGTAGTGGGTTGTGGCGACGCAACGGAGCGGCTGAAGAATGGTCAGCGGGTTACGGTATCCTGTGCTGAAGGTGACACCGGTTACGTGTATTCGGATCTGCTGGATTTCTCCGTGAACAGTTCCAGTGTAGATACCATGCCTGATTTACCTTTGAAAATCATGATGAACGTTGGTAACCCGGACCGGGCGTTTGACTTTGCCTGCCTGCCTAATGAAGGTGTAGGTCTGGCTCGCCTGGAATTTATCATCAACCGTATGATTGGCGTGCACCCGCGGGCATTGCTTGAGTTCGATCAGCAAGAACCTGCATTGCAGGCAGAAATCCGTGAGCTTATGAAAGGGTATGATTCCCCGGTTGAGTTTTATGTTGGCCGGCTAACGGAAGGCATTGCCACGCTTGCCGCTGCGTTTTGGCCGAAACGCGTGATTGTGCGTTTGTCAGATTTTAAATCCAATGAGTATGCCAACCTGGTGGGGGGAGAACGTTATGAACCCCATGAAGAAAACCCGATGCTGGGTTTCCGTGGCGCCGGGCGCTATGTTTCGCCGAATTTCAAAGCATGCTTTGCTCTTGAATGCGAGGCCGTCAAGCGTGTACGCAATACGATGGGGCTGACCAACGTTGAAGTGATGATCCCCTTTGTTCGCACCGTTGACCAGGCGAAAGCTGTGGTTGATGAACTGGCAAGTCAGGGGCTCAAACGGGGTGATAATGGCCTGAAAGTGATAATGATGTGTGAAATTCCGTCAAATGCACTGCTGGCAGAGGCGTTCCTTGAGCACTTTGATGGTTTCTCCATCGGTTCAAATGATATGACTCAGTTGGCTCTTGGCCTGGACAGGGATTCCGGGGTAGTTTCTGAGTTGTTTGATGAGCGTAATGATGCAGTGAAAGCGCTGCTCGCTATGGCGATTAAAGCTGCGAAGAAACAGGGTAAATATGTCGGTATTTGTGGGCAGGGGCCTTCTGACCACGAGGATTTTGCCGCCTGGTTGATGGAACAGGGCATAGACAGCCTGTCACTTAACCCGGATACAGTGGTGCAAACCTGGCTTAATCTGGCTGAACTTGCCAAGTAACCGCCACGTTGTCTTGTTATGTAAAACGCCATGCATTTGCATGGCGTTTTTCTTTTCCACACCTCGCGCCACTTCACACTTATACCTTTTAAGCAAAAAAACATAATAGCCGGATAAATTTCGGCAATTGTTGTTTCTTGCCTGCTGCGAAATAGTTACCGCGTACCTGAGTGTTACCCACAAACAACAAAAACAACAGGCTCCCAGGTCCTGCAACATGAAGGCTTAAGGAGCCCCGCTGACGAAAGGTGGAGCATCATGAATACTGTGCCGGTTCTTACATTGAAAGATAAAATTGGCTATGGGTTCGGTGATATGGCCAGCGCGCTGGTCTGGCAAACAGCAACGCTGTTTCTGGCCTGGTTCTATACCGATGTGTTTGGGTTACCTGCCGCGATTATGGGCACGATGTTTCTGGTGGTGCGGGCCATTGATGCAATTACTGACCCTTGTATTGGCGCCATTGTTGACCGAACACGTACCCGACATGGGCGTTTTCGCCCGTGGTTACTGTGGTTTGCCATTCCTTTTGGTGTGAGTTGCCTGATAACGTTTTATGTCCCGGATGTGGGGCCGACGGGCAAGATTATCTATGCCTGTGTGACCTATACACTTTTGAGCCTGGTGTACTCCGCTATTAATGTGCCTTACTGCGCTATGCCCGGTGCCTTAACACTGGATCCTGGCGAACGGCATTCCTTGCAGTCCTGGCGTTTCGGCCTGTCATTCACCGGCGGCTTAATTGTCACTGTACTGGCTTTGCCCTTGATGGAGTGGTTGGGCCAGGGTAATCAACAGAAAGGTTTCTTTCTGGCAATGAGCCTGATGGGTTTACTGGGGATTGGTTTGTTTTTCTGCTGTTTTGCCATGACGCGTGAACGCTATATACCTGAAAGCAGTACGCCAGGCAGTATGCTGGCTGACCTGAAATCGCTGGCGAAAAACAGCCAGTGGCGTTTGGTATTTGTGCTGAATATTCTGTTGTTGACGGCGGTTGTGGTGCGCGGGTCTACCACGATGTATTACGTCAAATATCTGTTGATGCGCCCGGACATGACGTTTGCCTTTATTGTCAGTGGGATGGTAGCTGCGTTGGCGGGGGCATTACTGTCTGGCTGGGTACTCGGCCGGGTGGACCGGGTAAGAGCATATCAGTGCACTACCCTGGCCTTTATGGTGCCGTGTATCGCTATCTTTTTTATCCCTGCGGCGTATATCGGCTGGATACTGGCCCTGAATATTGTTTTCAGCTTTGTTCAGAACCTTACCACCCCTCTGCAGTGGGCTATGTTGTCAGATGTCGTAGATTATGAAGAACACCGCACGGGCCGCAGGCTGGATGGTCTGGTCTTCTCCACGGCGCTGTTCGCCATCAAAATGGGGCTGGCACTGGGAGGCGCGGTCGTTGGTTGGATCCTTGGGATGGTAAGTTACCAGGCTAATGTCACCGTACAGGCTCCGGCTGTTCTGCATACTATCAACGCACTATTTACTTTCATTCCTGCCGCGCTGTTTTTCTCCATCGTCGTACTGTTGTGCTTTTACCAACTGAATAACCGCAAAGTTGCTGCCATCGCTAATGAACTGGCCGCCAAACGCCAGCATATTTCTAACCCGGAACCCGGTTTAAACCCGGCAATACAGGAGTAACCCATGACGATTTATACTGATCCCCGCCAGTCTGTTGAGGCTCGGGTGGCTGACTTACTGGCCCGGATGACACCCGAAGAAAAGTTTGCCCAAATGGGGGCAATGTGGCTGGTGTTATCGCCAGAAGGTTTTCATAAAGAACGTCTGGATATGAGCGACACGTTTTCAGGTGCTACGCAACATATGGCTCTGGCAGAGCAGTTGAAAAAAGGAATTGGTCAAATAACCCGCCCACTTGGCACCCACAGTATCTCACCGAGAGAAGGTGTGATGGCGGCGAATCGTCTGCAAAAAACGCTGGTGGAAGAGAGCCGGTTAGGGATACCGGCGTTGTTCCATGAAGAGTGCCTGGTGGGGGTATTGTGCAAAGATGCCACGTTATTTCCGTCACCGCTCAATTACGCATCCACCTGGGACCCGCAACTGATTAATGCGGTTGCCAGTGCTATTGGCCGCGAGGCAAGGGCTATTGGCTGCCACCAGGGGCTTGCTCCAGTTCTGGATGTTTCCCGGGATGTTCGCTGGGGAAGAACAGAAGAAACCTTTGGTGAAGATCCTTACTTAGTTGGGGTTATGGCGACACAATATGTGAAGGGGTTACAGGGGCCAAACCGTGATTTGCTCGCAACCCTGAAGCATTATGCCGGCCACTCGTTCAGCGAAGGCGCCCGTAACCACGCGCCGGTACATCTCGGTTTTTGCGAATTAAATGACACTTTCCTGCTGCCTTTCGAAATGGCGGTACGCCTTGCCAATGCCGGTTCAGTGATGCCCGCCTACCACGATATCGATAACCAGCCCACTCACAGTGATACTTTCCTGCTTACCAGAGTGTTACGTGAGCAGTGGGGCTTTGACGGGCTGATTGTGGCTGACTACGGTGGTGTGAGCCTGCTGCATCAGCACCATGGTGTCAGCCACAATCCCATGGAATCTGCTGCACTGGCATTCAATGCCGGGCTGGATATTGAACTCCCTAAAGCGGATTGTGCCAGCCATCTTGCCGAAGCGGTGGCTGAAGGCCTGATTACCATGGGCAAGATTGATGAGATAGTCACTCGTGTGTTGACCGAAAAATTCCGGCTTGGTCTGTTTGAACACCCTTATGCAGATCTGGATAAGCTGGCTTTACAGGAGCCGGAAACACGCCACCTTGCCAGAGAATGTGCGGCACGCTCAGTCACTCTGCTTGAGAACAAGGGCATTTTACCACTCACAGATACCCCTTCACTGGCGGTAATTGGCCCGGTTGCAAACGATCCTTTGGCTCTGCTGAGTGGCTACAGTTTCCCGGTACATCTGATAATCAGTGACGCACAGGAACAGGCAGAACAGGTTGTGACATTACTTGCCGGAATTCGCCAGCAGTTTGGTGAAAACCGGGTAAGTTACGCCAAAGGGTGCCACATTATTGAGCACCGCCAGGCGGGTGCTCCGGTCTTTCCCGGCGAAAGTGATGGGAAACCCCGCCAGTCGTCCCCGGTTTCGCAGGATACCCGCTTAATTCCTGAAGCTGTATCTGTGGCTCAGCAGGCAGATGTGGTGATTGCCTGTGTGGGTGACCTGGCTGGTTTGTTTCAAAGCGGCACCTGCGGCGAGGGTTCGGATACCGATACCCTGGCATTGCCCGGCGTGCAACAGGCATTGCTTGAAGCGCTGGTCAGCACCGGGAAACCGGTTATTGTTGTGATGACTGGTGGGCGTCCGTACCATCTGGGCGGGCTGGAACACCGGGTAGCGGCTTTGTTAATGGCGTGGGCACCGGGCCAGGAAGGCGGGCATGCTGTTGCAGACATTCTGGCAGGAAGCCGGGAGCCTGAAGGGCGCCTGGTACTATCTGCTCCCAAAAGTGCCGGAGCGATGCCGTACTACTATAACCACAAGCTGAAAAGTGGTGGCACACCCCTGGCATTTCATTTTGGCGCCCGTTATCCATTTGGTTACGGCCTGGGCTGGGGGGATTTTGTTATGGGCCCGGCTGAGTTACGAGAGGAAACGCTGCCAGCACAAGGAGGAACTATTAACATCACTGTACCGGTTACCAACCGCGGTGTGCACACTGGTAGTGAAGTTATCCAACTTTATGTTCATGACAAAGTTGCCTCGCTGGTGCGCCCGGTGAAGGAATTAAAAGCATTCCACCGTGTCAGGCTGGCTGCCGGGGCGGCTACCCGGTTAACGATTTCACTACCAACCGATATGCTGAATTTCACCAATAAAATGGGCCAGAGGGTGGTTGAACCCGGTGAGTTTGAACTGATGTTAGGTACCAGCAGTGAAGCTATTCATCAGTGTGTTACGGTTCGCCTTACGGGAGATAAACCGGTTGTCCTGACGCGTGACTGGCGTATGTTAAGCCATACAGAGGAAATCGCAGGGTAAAACGAACAGCAACATGCCTGTCGACCAGACTGTGGCGTGTTGCGTCTCCCTGTAAGATGAATTGCCAGAGCAAAAAAAAGCCCATCGTGGGAGATGGGCAAAGACTACACACAGCAATTCGTTGTTTCACTCAGGGGATTCATGTTTATAAACCAGATGTGATTTATAAGTCTGAGCTAATAGTAGTCATCCCACCCCTGAGCCGTCGATCGGATTCGTCTCAATAGTTAAATGTTTATAAATAGTAAAAAATGTTATTCAGCGTGATAAAAAAGGATGAGTGCAAGGAGTGGGTAAAAAACCAGCGAATCAATAAGTTTTGCTGAACAATCGGGTAATAAATAACCCGATTGTTCAGAGGGATATTACTTCTTAAGAAGAGGGCGGGGTATCGGTGGAAGTTTCTTCCAGTGGAGGCACTTTTTCGTTAACCCAGGCGGCAAACAACCGGTAGGACACCGCCAGTACTACCGGGCCAATAAATACGCCAATCATGCCAAATGCAATTAACCCACCAATAACACCGGACAGAACAACAATCATCGGCAGGTCTGCTCCCATACGAATAAGCATAGGGCGAATCACGTTATCCAACGTACCAACCACTGCACTCCAGACCAGCAATACAGTGCCCCAGGTATTATCACCACTCCAGTACAGCCAAAGGATTGCCGGTATCAGCACCAATAATGGGCCAATCTGCACCAGGCAACACAGCACCATTACTACGGTTAATAATGTTGCGTAAGGGATACCACAAATAGCCAGACCAATACCGCCCAGAATCCCCTGGACCAAAGCAGTTACCACAACACCTAACGCCACCGCACGTATGGCCTGAGCTGCCAGCACCACCGACGCATCACCACGCTCAGACGCAAGGCGCCGGGCGAAACGCCGGAAACCACCAGCAACATCTTCACCACGCCAGTAGAGTAATGCGCTGAACAGCACCATCAGAGCACAGTGCATCAGAAAACGCCCAAGGTGAGCCGCCTGCCCAACAAACCAGGTCGTTGTCGTACCAATATAGGGTTTTACTTTGGCAAGCAGAGTTGTACCGCCGCCATCAAGCAAGGCATGCCAGGAACTATAAAGCTTATCCCCAAAGAACGGGATGCTTTGCAGCCAGGCAAAATCGGGTGGAGACAGTTGGCCGGAACTGGCTGATTTAACCAGTGGTGCACTGGTATCCACCAGACTGTTGACTAACAACGAAATGGGGATGACAAACAGCAGTATCAGCAACAGTGTCATGACCAGAACGGCCAAAATACGTTTTCCCCACAGCAGTTTTTGCAGCCGAATCAACACCGGCCAGGTGGCAATAACCACAGTTCCGGCCCAGGCAAAGCCCAGAATGAACGGTTGAACTATCCAGATACACGCGATAATCATTAACGAAATAAACAGCACAGAGATAAGGACCCGTGCAATGTCCTGGTGAGGCTTTATCGTTTCCATAATAGTGTCATCAGCCGGTAATTACGCCATGATGCCCGGTAAAAAGCATCGTGATTAGCATAAGTGTCCATAAGGTATTGCAGATCTAATGATGATGTATTCCGCTATCTTTTTACAACTTAAAAGCGAAATAAAATCCCCCAAGCGTGGCATACAAAAATGTGATAAAACCATGAGTGCGCAACGCAAACGATAACTCATCTCTTTTTTCGTCAGACAGAGTCAAGTGCGAATGATCCCACAAATTTCTCAGGCGCCAGGTTTAGTGCAACTGGTGGTGAATTTTTTAGAAGCACTGGAGCAACAGGGTTTTACCGGCGATACCGCTACAAGTTATGCTGATCGCCTGACAATGGCGACAGATAACAGCATTTATCAGCTACTCCCGGATGCCATTCTTTTTCCACGTTCCACTGCTGATGTGGCGTTGATTACCCGCATTGCCAGTGAAGAACGTTTTGCGAGCCTGGTGTTCACCCCGCGCGGTGGTGGTACCGGCACCAATGGGCAGGCACTGAACCACGGCATAATTGTCGACCTGTCGCGGTATATGAACCGCATTATTGAAATTAACCCGGAAGAAGGCTGGGTCAGAGTCGAAGCCGGGGTAATTAAAGATCAACTCAATCAGTTTCTGAAACCTTACGGCTATTTTTTTGCGCCTGAGCTGTCTACCAGTAACCGGGCAACGCTCGGAGGCATGATTAATACAGACGCTTCCGGCCAGGGTTCACTGGTCTACGGAAAAACCTCTGATCATGTGTTAGGTGTCAGGGCTGTTCTGCTGGGCGGCGATATTCTTGATACCCGCCCAATGCCCGTAGCTTTGGCCGAATCTCTGGCTGAAGAAACAACTGCAACGGGGCGCATCTACAGTACGGTACTGAATCAGTGCCGTAATCAGCGTGAATTGATCCTCGAAAAATTTCCTAAGCTCAACCGTTTTCTCACCGGGTATGACTTGCGCCATGTATTCAGCGATGACATGCAACAGTTCGACCTGACACGCATCCTCACCGGCTCAGAAGGTACGCTGGCGTTTATCACTGAAGCCAAACTGGATATCACGCCCATTCCTAAAGTGCGCCGCCTGGTGAATGTGAAATATGACAGTTTCGATTCAGCGCTGCGCAGTGCGCCTGTCATGGTAGAAGCCAGTGCTTTGTCGGTTGAAACCGTCGATTCGCGGGTACTCAACCTCGCTCGTGAAGATATTATCTGGCATTCAGTGAGTGAGCTTATTACGGATGTGCCGGATAAAACACTGCTTGGCCTGAACATTGTTGAATTTGCCGGCGATGACGAAGCTCTGATAGAAAGCCAGGTCAGCGAATTGTGTGAACGCCTGGATGGCCTGATTGCCCGTGGGGAGTCTGGTGTTATTGGCTGGCAATTATGCAGTGAATTACCCGGTATTGAGCGTATTTACGCGATGCGTAAAAAAGCGGTTGGCTTGCTGGGTAATGCCAAAGGTGCAGCGAAACCTATTCCATTTGCAGAAGATACCTGCGTGCCACCAGAACACCTTGCTGACTATATTGTGGAGTTCCGCGCCTTGCTTGATAGCCATAATTTGAGTTATGGCATGTTTGGCCATGTGGATGCCGGGGTACTGCATGTTCGCCCGGCACTGGATATGTGCGACCCGCAACAGGAAATGCTGATGAAGCAAATCTCTGATGACGTGGTGGCGCTTACTGCCAAATATGGCGGGTTATTGTGGGGGGAGCATGGTAAAGGCTTTCGTGCGGAGTACAGCCCGGCGTTCTTTGGTGATGTTCTCTACAATGAGCTGCGGCGTATCAAAGCAGCTTTTGACCCTGGCAACCGCCTGAACCCGGGGAAGATTTGCCCACCGTTGGGTGTGGATGCACCCATGATGAAAGTGGATGCACCCAAGCGTGGCACTCTTGACCGCCAGATCCCTGTTGCAGTGCGCCAGTCATGGCGTGGGGCGATGGAGTGTAACGGTAATGGACTGTGCTTCAATTTTGATGCGAAAAGCCCGATGTGCCCGTCAATGAAAGTCAGCCAGCACCGGATCCATTCGCCAAAAGGGCGGGCAACACTGGTACGTGAATGGTTGCGCTTACTGGCCGACAGAGGCGTAGACCCGAACAAACTGGAAAAAGCGTTGCCGGGTGGGCACAGCAGTTTACGTAATTTGGTGGAGCGTGTTCGTCACACCTGGCATGCGCACAAGGGTGAGTACGATTTTTCACACGAAGTGAAAGAAGCCATGTCCGGGTGCCTGGCCTGTAAAGCCTGCTCCACCCAATGCCCGATTAAAATTGATGTCCCTGAATTTCGTTCACGCTTCCTGCAACTTTACCATACCCGCTATCTGCGTCCTGTGCGGGATCACCTGGTTGCCAGTGTGGAAAGCTATGCGCCGTTAATGGCTCGGGCCCCCAGGACATTTAACTTCTTCTTGCGCCAGAACTGGGTGCGTGATCTGACGGCAAAACATATTGGCATGGTTGACCTGCCGTTATTATCGACTCCCACACTGCAACAACAACTGGTGGGGCATCGTTCTGCCAACATGACACTGGAACAGCTTGAAGCGCTGCCAGCCGAGGCCCGTGAAAAAACGGTGCTGGTAGTCCAGGACCCATTCACCAGCTATTATGATGCGCGTGTCGTGGCGGATTTTGTCAGCCTGGTGGATAAACTGGGTTACAAACCGGTTGTCCTGCCTTTTTCCCCGAATGGTAAAGCGCAGCACATTAAAGGGTTCCTGGCGCGTTTTGCCCGGACAGCGCAGAAGACATCAGACTTCCTCAACCGCATTGCAGCGCTCGGTATGCCGATGGTGGGTGTGGATCCGGCGATTGTGTTGTCGTATCGCGATGAATACCGCCAGACACTGGGCGACGCCCGTGGCGATTTTTCTGTGCTGCTCGTGCACGAGTGGTTGTCTCAGTCACTGGATAAACTCAGCGCTCGTGAGCCTGCTGGAGAAGCCTGGTACCTGTTTGGCCATTGCACTGAAGTGACGGCACTGCCTGCATCCACCAGTCAGTGGGCGGGAATCTTCAGGCACTTTGGTGCCCGGCTGGAAGGTGTCAGTGTTGGTTGCTGTGGTATGGCCGGTACTTATGGCCATGAACAGAAAAATCACCAAAAATCCCTCGATATCTATGCGCTTTCCTGGCAACAGGCAATTGAACGTCTGCCACGCCAGCGTTGCCTGGCGACAGGTTACTCATGCCGTAGCCAGGTAAAACGTATTGAAGGAAGCGGTATGCGTCATCCCCTACAGGCTCTATTGGAGATACTTTCATGATTTGGCTGCGAGCAACAACTTTGCAAACGCTCAATACCATGGGCGAGGGTAATATGGTCGGGCACCTTGGGATTCGTTTTACGCAGTTGGGGGACGATTATCTCGAAGCAACCATGCCCGTTGATTCGCGTACCCAACAACCTTTTGGGTTACTGCATGGTGGGGCATCCGTTGTGCTTGCTGAAACCCTTGGTTCAGTAGCCGGGTACTTGTGTACGGAAGGGGAGCACAAAGTCGTGGGGCTTGAAGTTAACGCCAACCATTTGCGAGCAGTCACTCATGGAGATGTTACAGGGCGCTGCCAGGCGGTACATCTGGGAGGGCGGCACCAGGTCTGGCAAATTGATATCTATAACGATAAAAACCAGCACTGCTGTACTGCTCGCCTGACAACTGCAGTCGTCTGATAATACCCGCTGTTTACTTAACTGCACCTGGTGTGAAAACGTTCACCGGGTGCAGTTTTTGCTTGCCAGTACACCATTTCAGTTATGCCTTGTGCCAGATAAATCAGGCCATCAATGTTGGGTTATGTTGCCTGTTTGATAAATAGGTATTGCCTATGCATGTTTTATTTCCCCCATATTGATGCCTTTCTGTAAGCAAAAAAAACTTGAGTATCAATCAATTAAAAAACGTGACTGACATCAGGTAGTACGTTTTTTGAACGTCTATGCTTATTAAAAAGCACCAAAAAATGATAACCCGGCAATACCCTTGGTATTTCTGGGTTGAAGTGATAATACGTATCATTAACATTGGCTTTACAGGCTAAAGATAAGTTGAGGTGATACATGGCAACAGACTCCGGTTTATTCGACCCTGCAGAGATGAACTGGCAGGGCATAACACTGACAGATGCTGCAGCGCAACAGATAGTGCACTTAGTTGAAGTGACCCCCGGTCTTCAGGGGTTGCGGCTTGGTATCAAAGTATCGGGTTGTGCGGGTTTTGCTTATGTACTGTCCGAGGTAATGGCTCCACCACCAGACTGCCTGCTGTGTGAGCATGGCAGCGCCAGACTCTGGGTTGAACTGGCAGCCCTGCCTGTTATCGATGGTACCCATGTGGATTATGTGCGTGAAGGCCTGAATCAGGTGTTTAAATTTCACAACCCAAAAGCACGGCATGAATGTGGATGTGGCGAAAGCTTTGGGGTTGAAGCGGAGTAATTATGGCACGAGACACACAAGCAACAGGCTACTGGCAAGGGAAACTGAATTACAAGGAAGGTTTTTTTACACAGTTGCCAACCGATGAGCTGGGCAAAGGCCTGAGCGAAGAGGTAGTCAGGGCGATTTCAGCGCGTCGTAATGAACCCGACTGGATGCTGGAATTTCGCCTTAATGCCTTTCGTGCCTGGCAGAAAATGGAAGAGCCGCACTGGCTGAAAGCCCATTATGACAAACTGAATTACCAGGATTTCAGTTATTACTCAGCCCCCTCTTGCGGGCACTGCGATGATAACTGTGCCTCCCAGCCGGGGGCTGTTCAGCAGGCCAGTGGTGAGAATTTTCTGACTGAGGAAGTTGAAGCTGCGTTTAACCAGTTGGGTGTTCCGGTGCGTGAAGGCCAGGCGGTGGCGGTTGACGCCATTTTTGATTCGGTGTCTGTAGCCACCACTTACCGTGAAACGCTGGCAGAGCAGGGCATCATCTTCTGCTCTTTTGGCGATGCCATCGCGCACTACCCGGAGCTGGTAAAACAGTACCTGGGAACGGTGGTTCCGGCCAATGATAACTTCTTTGCGGCACTCAATGCGGCAGTCGCTTCCGATGGCACATTTATATACATACCCAAAGGTGTGCGTTGCCCAATGGAGCTCTCCACCTATTTCCGCATTAATGCGGAAAAGACCGGGCAATTTGAGCGAACTATTCTGGTTGCCGATGAAGGCAGTTATGTCAGCTATATCGAAGGTTGCTCTGCGCCGGTTCGCGAAAGTTACCAGCTACATGCGGCCGTGGTGGAAGTCATTATTCTCAAAGACGCTGAAGTGAAATATTCCACGGTACAAAACTGGTTTCCCGGGGACAACAATACCGGTGGCATCCTGAATTTTGTTACCAAGCGTGCATTGTGCGAAGGCCAAAACAGCAAAATGTCATGGACCCAGTCAGAGACGGGCTCGGCCATCACCTGGAAATACCCCAGTTGCATTCTTAAAGGCGACAATGCCATTGGTGAATTTTTCTCTGTGGCCCTGACCAGCGGGCACCAACAGGCGGATACCGGTACCAAAATGATCCACATCGGGAAAAATACCCGTTCGACCATTATTTCAAAAGGTATTTCCGCCGGGCAGAGCCAGAACAGTTATCGGGGCCTGGTGAAAATCATGCCTACAGCTACTAACGCCCGTAATTACACCCAATGCGACTCCATGCTGATTGGCCCTGATTGTGGCGCACATACCTTCCCTTATGTGGAGTGCCGCAATAACAGTGCACAACTTGAGCACGAAGCGACGACATCACGCATTGGCGAAGATCAGTTGTTTTACTGTCTACAAAGAGGGATTAGCGAAGATGATGCTATCTCAATGATTGTGAATGGTTTTTGTAAGGATGTGTTCTCCGAGTTGCCTCTCGAGTTTGCCGTCGAAGCACAAAAATTACTGGCTATCAGCCTTGAACACAGCGTTGGCTAAAACTCAAGGGTAAGGAAAAAAGTATGTTGCAAATTAAAGATCTCCACGTGAGCGCAGAAGGGAAAGCGATTCTGCAAGGGCTGAGTTTGTCCATCAGACCTGGGGAAGTCCATGCCATTATGGGCCCGAATGGTTCGGGCAAGAGTACCTTGTCAGCCACTCTCGCCGGGCGAGAAGATTATGAAGTTACTGAAGGAAGCGTCCTGTTTAAAGGAAAGGATTTATTAGCTCTGTCACCGGAGGATCGCGCCGGAGAAGGGGTCTTTATGGCTTTCCAGTACCCGGTTGAGATCCCGGGGGTGAGTAACCAGTTCTTCCTGCAAACTGCGCTGAATGCTGTCAGAGAATACCGGGGGCAGGAGAAGCTGGATCGTTTTGATTTCCAGGATTTACTGGAAGAAAAAATTCAGCAACTGGGCATGCCGGAAGATTTGCTGACTCGCCCGGTAAATGTCGGTTTTTCCGGGGGGGAGAAAAAACGTAACGATATTCTGCAAATGGCCGTTCTTGCACCGAGTTTATGTATCCTCGATGAGACTGACTCCGGGCTGGATATTGATGCGCTGAAAATTGTCGCGGCAGGTGTTAATGCACTGCGTGACGGGCAACGTGCCTTCATTATTGTTACCCATTACCAACGGATCCTGGACTACATCCAGCCAGATAAAGTGCATGTGCTCTACCAGGGGCGCATTGTTAAATCTGGCGATTTTAGTCTGGTAAAACAACTGGAGGAGCAGGGTTATGGCTGGCTTAGCGAAGGGAAATAATCCACTGCAACAGTGGCACCATTTATTCGCCGCCAGTGATAACAGTAAAAACGGCGAAGCACAGGCGCACATGCAACAGTTATTGCGAGAAGGGTTGCCAGACCGCAAGCAGGAAAACTGGAAATACACCTCACTGGACGCGCTGTCACGTTATGTATTCGTGCCACCAGAAACAGCTCTGCCCGGGCGTGATGTTCGTGACGGCCTGGCATTACCCATGGATGCCATATGTGTGGTACTGGTGAATGGCCGTTACTCGCCGGAATTAAGTGATGACCCAACAGCCTGTGGCTTCAGAGTACAGTGGCAAAACCATCCGGGTGGCGTGCCTGATGCGATACAACCAGAAATTTTCCTGCACCTGACGGAAAGTATGGCCCCGGGTGTTTTGTACATAGACGTTCCACCAGAACGGGTTACTGACAAACCACTGGTGTTGATGAATATCAGCACGAGCAGTGGTAATGACCATGGCGCTCTGCCAGCCAGCCATACGCGTTGTCATCTTACGTTGGGGCGCAACAGCAAGGCCACGGTAATTGAATACTATGCCAGTCAACATACCCAGGCACATTTCACGGGAGCACGCCTGAGCATCGTTGCCGGTGAAAACAGTGAACTGCACCACGTTAAACTGGGGTTTGAAAACCCACAGGCCTGCCACTTTGCCCACAATGACCTGTGGGTGAACCAGGACTGCCGCGTATTCAGTAATAGTTATCTGTTAGGCGGGCAATTAGTGCGCCATCACACCAGTGGGCGCATTGACGGAGAAAATGCCACGGTGCGGATAAACAGCCTGGCATTACCGGTGGGGCGTGAAGTGTGCGATTCCCGTAGCTGGCTTGCCCATAACAAAGGCTATGGCAACAGCCGGCAATTGCATAAAACAATCGTTCAGGATACTGGTCGGGCGGTGTTTAACGGTCTGATTACGGTCGCACCCCATGCAATCAAAACCGACGGGCAAATGACCAACAACAATTTATTACTTGGTCGTCTGGCTGAAGTGGATACCAAACCACAATTAGAAATTTATGCCGATGATGTGAAATGCAGCCATGGCGCCACGGTCGGGCGCATAGATGACGAGCAATTGTTTTACCTGCAAGCCCGGGGAATAAGCCGGTCAGCAGCACGGCGCATGATAATTTATGCGTTTGCTGCTGAACTGACCGACGCCATCACCGATGAATCACTGCATGGCACAGTGCTTGAGCGCATTGGGTTGCGGCTGCCGGAAGAGGGGCAATTATGAATGAACAAATAGCGCAGGCCCGGTTCGATTTTCCTGTACTGGCGCAGAGGGTGAATGACAAACCACTGGTGTATCTCGACAGTGCGGCAAGTGCACAGAAACCGCAGTTTGTCATAGAAGCTCAGGCCGACTTTGAGCGGCACCACTATGCGGCAGTACATCGGGGGATACATACTCTGAGTGCAGAGGCCACGTCGCGCGTAGAAGCCGTACGCCAGCAGGTTGTTGATTTTATCCACGCTCAAACCCCCAGTGAAATTGTATTCACCAGCGGAACCACCGAAGGGATTAACCTCGTGGCAAACAGTTGGGGCAACCAGCATGTGAGGGCTGGCGACAATATTATTATTAGTGAGATGGAGCACCACGCTAATATTGTGCCCTGGCAAATGCTCTGTGAGCGCACAGGCGCCTCTGTGCGCGTTATTCCCCTTAATAGTGATGGAACCCTTCAGATTGACGCGCTGGACACGCTTATCGATAGCAGAACGCGCCTGCTGGCTGTTGCTCAGGTTTCAAATGTGCTGGGCACTATTGCACCACTTGAAGCCCTGATAGCCAAAGCAAAACAGGCGGGAGTGGTTGTTCTGGTTGATGGTGCACAAGGGGCGGTTCATGGCCCGGTAGACGTTCAGTCAATGGGGTGTGATTTTTACGTGTTTTCCGGCCATAAGCTGTACGGGCCATCGGGCACCGGGGTGTTATATGGGCGGGCTGATATTCTGGAATCTATGCCACCCTGGTCTGGTGGTGGGGCAATGATTGAATCTGTAAGCCTTACGGAGGGAACCCAGTATGCCTGTCCGCCGTGGCGCTTTGAAGCCGGAACGCCCAATATTACCGGAATTATTGGTCTGGGTGCGGCAATAGAATATGTCACCCGCCTGGGTATGGGGGTTATCCATGACTGGGAAGCTGAGCTTATCCGCTATGCCATGGAAATGCTGCAAACAGTGCCCGGTCTGCACATCTATGGCCCGGCTGACCGGGAAGGGGTCATTGCCTTCAATCTGGGGGCGCACCATGCTTACGATGTCGGCAGTTTTCTGGATAGCTACGGTATTGCCGTGCGTACCGGCCACCACTGTGCCATGCCGCTGATGTCCCATTACCAGGTACCGGCAATGTGCCGGGCATCGTTTGCGCTGTATAACACACGTGAAGAAGTGGATACGCTGGTTACATCCCTGCACCGTATTCAGCAATTGCTGGGCTGAGCAAGAAGTGCTAATGGAGGCATTGAGTGGCTGTATTACCGGACAAAGACAAACTGGTTAAAAATTTTTCCCGGTGCGCCAACCGTGAAGAGAAGTACCTGTACATGATTGAACTGGGCCAGCGGCTTGATACCCTGGCTCCTGAGATGTACAGCAAAGACAACCTGATTTCAGGCTGCCAGAGCCAGGTATGGCTGGTTCTGGAGGTTACCGGGGGCAATTTAGTGCGCTTCAGTGGTGACAGTGACGCAGCTCTGGTTAAAGGGCTACTGGCTATCGTTTTTTCCCTTTACCAGGGGATGACGCCAGAACAGGTGGCGGTATTTGATGTCCGCCCCTGGTTTGAGCGGCTCGATATGGCACGCCAGCTCACTCCATCCCGGACACAAGGGCTGGAAGCCATGATTCGCGCGGTCAGAATAAAAGCCGGGCAGTTAAAGTAGCCGGGTATGAGTCGTGTTTACCTGCCTTAATAAAAATTAAAATACAGAACAGTCTTAATTTAAACAGACTGTCCTGTTGTCTGATTTTTATTCCTAAAAATTTGGCACAACACCTGGCGCTAAAACTTTTTTAAATAACTCCGGCTTCAGGTAACAACAATACCTGGCGTATTAATACAAAAGTTTTATGTAAAAATAACTGCTGTAAATATTGACAGTGAAACTGACCGGCCTGTTAAAAAAGTGGGGCCGGAAGCGTTTGTCAGTACTTTTGCCAGGGGGAAACTCTGGTTCAGGTGCCGTGGGGCAATGGCAGAAATTATTGCGCTTACAGCTGGTGGTATGGAGCCGGGAAACTTAAAGGGAAGTCACACAGAGGACACATGAGAAACAGCGGGAAGAAGAAGGCATAAGAAGGCAGACTGATTTACAAATAAAAATGCCGCACAAAGTGCGGCATTTTCATCACATGGACTCTTACTTACGGTAAGAGTGAGCCATGTTGTCCAGACGCTGGTTAGCGCGAGCTGCGTCATCTTTAGCAGCCTGAACGTCGGAACGCATTGCGTTCACGTCGTTGCTCAGTTGGTCAACTTTAGCGTTCAGAGTCTGAACGTCAGAAGACAGCTGATCGATTTTAGCATTGCTGGAGCAACCAGCCAGCAGAGTAGAACCCAGGATTACCGCGCCCAGTACCAGTTTAGTACGATTCATTATAAATACCCTCTAGATTGAGTTAATCTCCATGTAGCGCTACAAGTATTACACAAACTTTTTTAGTATGAGAATATTTTTTTGATGGGAATACACCTATTTTTGATCGTTCGCTCAAAGAAGCATCGAATGTACACTTCCAGTTAAAAAATCGCGATTAATTCTGTTCTTTTCATCGGATTAAACTTCCATTAACGGAATTTAAATAGTGAAGGCCTATTGGTATTTTTTAAAAAGTGTAATGGGAAAATAAAAAAAGGCGCCAGAGGCGCCTTTAGCAAAGCATAAACTACGTAAAATAAATTTAAAGTACGTGCACAGATGCCGTGTTGGTGGTGCCACTTGGTACTAAAGCACCAGAAACCATGACCACAACATCGCCTTTGCGTGCTAAACCGCTGGCGAGTGCAGCTTCTTTACCCTGGCGGTAGAAATCGTCAGTAGAGGCAATTTCAGTGACCTGCTGTGCAATAACACCTTTGCTGAGTACCAGCTGGCGAGCAGTTTGCGGGTTAGTTGTCAGCGCCAGAATGGTTGCATTCGGGAAGTATTTGCGAACAGATTTTGCAGATTTGCCACCCTGAGTTGCTACAACAATCACAGGTGCATCCAGTTTCTCAGCCGTTTCTACCGCGCCACGGCAGACTGCTTCGGTGATGCGCAGTTTACGGCTGTCGTGGTTATCATCAAGGCGGCTGCTCATCACACGGTCAGTGCGTTCGCAAATGGTTGCCATGATAGAAACGGCTTCCAGCGGGTATTTACCTTTGGCTGATTCGCCAGACAGCATAACGGCATCAGTACCATCGAGGATGGCGTTAGCCACGTCACCAGCTTCAGCACGGGTAGGACGCGGGTTCTTGATCATAGAATCCAGCATTTGCGTTGCAGTGATAACCACTTTGCGTGCGCGGATACATTTTTCGATCATCATTTTCTGAGCGAAAATAACTTCTTCTACTGGGATCTCTACACCCAGGTCGCCACGGGCAACCATGATGCCGTCAGAAGCTTCAAGGATGTCGTCAAAATTGTTCAGGCCTTCCTGGTTTTCAATTTTGGAGATGATCTGAATGTTGTCACCACCATGGGCTTTCAGGTGGGCACGAATTTCTTCAACGTCGGAACGTTTACGAATAAAAGATGCTGCAACAAAGTCAACGCCTTGTTCGCAACCAAAGATCAGGTCTTGTTTGTCTTTTTCAGCAAGTGCTGGCAGCGCGATGGAAACACCTGGCAGGTTAACCCCTTTGTTTTCACCCAGGTCGCCGTTGTTCAGTACATTACACACCACACGGTTGCCATCGATGGCGGTTACTTCCATACCAATCAGGCCATCATCAACCAGGACGGTATTACCAACAGACAGGTCAGCCGTAAAGCCTTCATAGGTAACAGCAACAATTTCGCTGTTACCAACCACAGTCTTGTCAGTAGTAAAGGTGAATGTCTGGCCGGCTTTCAGAGAAACATCATTACCGCCTTCCAGTTTCATGGTGCGGATTTCAGGGCCTTTGGTATCCAGCAGAATTGCTGCGTGCTTACCCGTTTTTGCCACGACATTACGCATGTTTTTGATGCGCTGACCGTGTTCTTCGTAATCTCCGTGAGAGAAGTTTAAACGCATCACATTCATGCCCGCTTCGAGCATTTTAGTCAGCATTTCTTCAGATTCGGTTTTTGGGCCGATAGTACAAACGATTTTGGTCTTTTTCATGACAATCTTATCTGTAAGTTGAGAAGGTTGAGGAATTGTTCTCCAGCCGCCGGTTGATAGCGGCAAGAGCGGAAATCAGAATTACAGTGTTGCGACACCACCCGAAATTTAAGGATAGGTGACGAAAGAAAAGCGTGCAGAATTAAGTGTGCTTGAGTTTCAGGCTGTGGAGGCGAGTAAGGGCAATTTTGCAGAAAGAAACTGTCCAATTTGCTGAAACCATTCAAAACCAATGATAGGCGCTATTATAATCCTAAATCACAGAAGAATGAAAATAAAAACGGCGTTTCATAAGGAATTCAGGCACAGTCACAATGATTTGTTATCATCAGGTTAGTTTTGTTTTATGCGCTATGAGAAGAAAAGGGCGCGTGAGCTGAAAGGTGCACAACAAAAGGGCTGAAGCGTTACTTAATAGATGGCTGGCAGAAAAAGTATTCAAAATAGCTGTTTTATACATTTACTTGCCTGAAATGGGTATTTCTTACTTCTTTTAACAAAAAATGCCTTGTTCCCTGCCGGCAAAAGCGCACGAAGCACACAGAGAACATGTGTGACTGAAAAGGTAAATTCAAACGGGAGATAATACGGAACTGGCGAAGAGAAACACTTGAATGGTGCGTCCGAGTGGACTCGAACCACCGACCCCCACCATGTCAAGGTGGTGCTCTAACCAACTGAGCTACGGACGCACAAAAGTAAGAATGGTGCGTTCAATTGGACTCGAACCAACGACCCCCACCATGTCAAGGTGGTGCTCTAACCAACTGAGCTATGAACGCATCACAGTGCCTTACAGCGGGACGCATATTAACGGCAGTGCCGTTTGGTGACAAGAGAAAAATAACAATTTTCTTTTGCCATTCACGCAATTGCTGGACAAGTGTGCAGAACGATGCAAAAACAGCCACCAATATATGGCGGCTGTTTGATTAGTGAGCTGCCCGGCGCAGGATGCGTTCAGCAGGTTGTTTTTGCAGGAAGCGCATCCGTATCATCATTAATATGGCGGCGGAAGTTAACCCAAGGATGAACCCGGTCCAGAAGCCTGCGGGCCCCATCGGTGCAACGATAACATCTGTGAGTGCCAACAGGTAGCCCGAAGGCAGGCCAATAACCCAGTAGGCAATAAAAGTAATGTAGAAGATGGAGCGGGTATCTTTGTAACCGCGTAGTATCCCGCTGCCAATAACCTGTATTGAGTCTGAAATCTGGTATACCGCTGCCAGCAACATAAGGTGTGCTGCCAGCGCCACAACTGCGGGGTTTTCATTATACAGCGTGGCAATGTGATACCGGAAAGTGACGGTAAACACTGCGGTAACAGCTGCCATACAAACGCCAAGCAGCAGCCCGGACAATGCGGAAATTTTAGCCGCGGGCGTGGATCCTTCCCCAAGACGAAAACCGACCCGAATCGTGACAGCAGCCCCAAGAGACATGGGTAATACAAACATCAGTGAACTAAAGTTCAGGGCAATCTGGTGGCCTGCAACATCAACAATACCCAGCGGTGCAACCAGCAAAGCTACCACGGCAAAGAGTGTCACTTCGAAGAACAATGCCAGTGCGATAGGCAGACCGAGTTGCACCAAACGCCATATTAGCTTCCAGTCCGGGCCACCGGAAATCTCTACCGCATAAATATCGCGCAGGCTGCGTGCGCGATGCGACCACCACAACATGCAACCGAACATGACCCAGAACACCATCGCGGTGGCGATACCACAACCGACACCACCCAGTTCAGGGAAACCGAAATGACCATAAATGAACAAATAGTTAACCGGTATGTTGACCAGCAGACCAATAAACCCCATCACCATACCGGGTTTAGTTTTTGCCAGCCCCTCACACTGGTTACGCACGACCTGGAAGAAGAGATAGCCAGGGGCGCCCCAGAGCAATGCGCGCAAATAACCCACGGATTTATCCGCCATTGCCGGGTCGATATCTTTCATGGCATGGATGATATAGCCTGCGTTCCACAACACGGCCATTATCAACACGGAAACAATGCCAGCCAACCAGAACCCCTGGCGAACCTGGAGCGCCACTTTTTCACGGCGACCAGAACCATTAAGTTGCGCAACAACCGGCGTCAGCGCCAGTAACAGACCATGACCAAACAGAATTGCGGGGAACCAGATTGAAGTCCCTATCGCAACGGCTGCCATATCCGTGGCACTGTAACCCCCGGCCATTACGGTATCCACAAAGCCCATTGCTGTTTGGGCGATTTGCGCAAGAATAACCGGAATAGCCAGTGCTAATAACTGACGCGCTTCTGTTAGATACTTCTGCACGAGTACACCTATATCTTTTTGTTTCAGGAAAGAATTAAATGCCGCCTCACCTGGCAGCAGGGGGATAAGACTGAGGAAATCGCCAGACTATTGTAGCGGGAGTTTACTATTACGCCAGTGAAAAAAAATAGTGCCGTTAATGGTTAGCTGGCATGCACCAGGGCCACCTGTTATTGTGCTTCTTATTTTGTAAAATTCAGGCGGGGTGAAACCGCTGCGGGAGAGAATATGTTTACGGGTATTGTGCAGGGAACAGCCACCGTAGTGGCTATCGATGAAAAAGAAAACTTTCGTACACATGTTGTGGAACTGCCAGACTCAATGCTACCGGGCCTGGAAGAAGGGGCTTCAGTCGCACATAACGGTTGTTGCCTGACAGTAACGGGAATAGACGCCAATCGCGTCAGTTTTGATTTAATGAAAGAGACACTGCGTATCACCAATCTTGGTGATGTTACACCAGGCTCGCTGGTCAATGTTGAGCGTGCGGCAAAATTCAGCGATGAAATTGGTGGCCACTTAATGTCTGGCCATATTATGACTACTGCTGAGGTGGCGAAAATTATCACCTCTGAAAATAACCGCCAGATTTGGTTTAAAATTCAGGATGCCTCCCTGATGAAGTACATCCTGCATAAAGGCTACATCGGTATCGATGGCATCAGCCTGACAGTAGGCGAAGTTACTGCCACCCGTTTTTGCGTACATTTAATTCCGGAAACATTGCAACGTACTACGCTGGGTACGCGTAAACTGGGGCAACGGGTTAATATTGAAATCGACCCGCAAACCCAGGCGATTGTTGATACTGTGGAGCGCGTATTGGCAAGCCGGGACGCAAGTGCTGCCAGCCTGAGCCAGGTTTTGGCCGAAAAGCAGGACTGAGTCAGGTATCCCGGCTCACGTATTAACGCGTTGGTTGAGCCGGGTATAAGCGAATACTCCGCGTTCAAATAAAAAACCACCTGCTGGTGGTTTTTTAACATATCGGGCATTTATTCAGCGCGGAACACGCAGGCCATTTTCAATGCCGCGGCTGAAGACAACCTGCCACAATTGAATATCTCGTGCACGAAACGCACCTGCACAGGCGTTCAGGTAATAGGTGAACATCCGTTTAAACCGATCCGAATAGTTATCTGCTATTTCGGGCCAGCATTCCTGGAAGCGCTGGTACCAGGCCATCAGTGTTTTATCGTAATCTGAACCAAAATTATGCCAGTCTTCCATAACAAAATAAGGTTCACTGGCCTGAGCGATATGCTTCACTGAAGGCAGACAACCATTGGGGAAAATGTATTTATCTATCCATGGGTCGACATTGTTGTCTGTTCTGTTGGATCCAATGGTATGCAGCAGGAAGATCCCTTCGGGCTTAAGACACCGGTTAGCTACAGCAAAGTAGGTGGCATAATTTTTAGGCCCGACATGCTCAAACATACCGACAGAAACAATACGATCAAATTGCATCGTCAGGTCACGGTAGTCTTGCAGCAATATTGTGACATCCAGCCCTTCACAACGCGCCTGTGCCAGTTTTTGCTGCTCAGCAGAAATTGTTACACCGTACACCGACACACCGTAATTTTTCGCTGCAAATGCTGCCAGCCCACCCCAGCCACAACCTATATCCAGCAAGGTCATTCCCGGCTTGAGCTGCAGTTTTTCGCAGATCATTCTCAGTTTATCCTGCTGTGCAGTTTCCAGGTCAGTGGCTTTTTTCCAGTAGCCACAGGAATACTGCATAAAAGGATCGAGCATTCGGGTGAAGAGGTCATTACCCAGGTCGTAATGCTCTTTACCAACAATCCAGGCACGTTTACGGTTTTGCAGATTAAACAGACGAGCGGACAAAATACGCAAAGTATCTTTAAAATGATGGGGTATCTGGTTTTCCAGACCATTTCTGAGGACTTTGGTGAAAAACAGATCAAGACGGTCGCAATCCCACCAGCCGTCCATATAACTTTCACCCAGCCCCAAAGAACCTTGCTGCAGTATGCGTTTAAAGAAATCAGGATTTTTGACCTGGATGTCCGCAGGACTATTACCATTTATCGCGACACCCGCACGTGACAGCAACTCACTGACAATGCGGAACCATTCATTATCTTTTATCGCGGCTTCTTCTATACACGATGAACTCATAGTTTCTCCATCACCTGACTGTGAGCAGACACTAAAAAAAGCGTAGTCGCTAATTTGACATTGTGAGTTGTCTCACAGCAAAAACATAAGCCCGGAACCGGACACGGTATAAAAGCAGGTGGTCGCCTGACGACAGGCCATCTGAAAAGCGGGAGTCAGATCCCCCGAAAAATGATTGCAGGCCCGGTATCCCGAGCCTCATATCAGTATATGCCGCGTAAAAATGTGATTCAATAGAAAATTGTTAGCAAACTAATTACAAAAAAATGACATTATCGCTAACGTGAGGACCCGGCGGGATGAGGGTTTTTGGCAATGGCGATTGCCTGTAACTGGTAACCAACCCATACGAGAACCAGCGTGCTTAACATAATGCTGGTGGTGGCTATCAGGGGTGTGGATACCATCATGGAAACCAGCAGGCTTGCCAGGAAACACAAGCCTAACTGAAGGGTGCTTTGTAATGCAGCGGCCCGCCCGGCAGCCTGGGAAAACGGCTGCAGAGCCTGTGCAACGACAATAGGGTAAATTGCACCATTTGCCAGCGCCATCAGGCAGAAGGGTGCCAGCAGGCTGGTCAAAGAAGGGGATGTGGTCAGCGAGACACCAAAAACAGCGGACACACTCACAGCAAATATCCCCAACAACCAGGGTAGCATTTGCTGCCCTTGCCACTTTTTCAGTGCACTACGGCAACCAAAACCGCCCAGCAAAAAAGCCAGAGTTTGTGGTACGTAACTCAGACCAATTGCTTCAGGCTCATAACCCATTTGGTGAAGAATAAAGGGGGAACCCGTGAGCCAGGCGAAAAAGCTGGCTGAGCAGGCTGCATAAATAATGACATTCCCACAATACCCTTTATGGCGCAGTAAAGAGGAATAAAGGGTGGGTTGAGCATGCGCTGTACGTTGTGGGCGTTGTGCACTGGTGTAATGCCAGAGGGGTAAAATCAGCAAAAGTGTGATGAGCAGCAGGCAGCCGAATATCGCCTTCCAGTCAAAATGGCGCAGTACCCAGCTACCGGCAAGAGGAGCCAGTGCCGGGGAAAGCGCAACCAGAGGCATGATAGTGGCAAAAACACGATTCGCCTGCTGCCCGGAGAAACGGTCAGTAACCAGCGCCTGCCAACTTACTGTTGCGCAACACACCCCAACCGCCTGAATAAACCGCAATACCAGAAATGCGGTTGGCGAAGTGACGAAAAAAATCCCGGCACAACTCAGTGCAAAAATCACCAGCCCGCTTAACAGAACAGGGCGGCGGCCAAAATGGTCAGAAAGCGGGCCCCAAATTAATTGAGCCAGAGCAAAACCGGCGAGAAACACACTCAAACTGGCGCTGATGGCCGACGGGGGAGCCCCCAGTGAAACCTGAATGGCACTAAATGCAGGCAGGTACATATCGGTTGCTAAAAAGCCCAGCATGCTAAGTCCGGCAAGCCAGGTAATAAAGAGGCGAGAGGCGCTCATGGTCAATCCTGCTATAACAAAATTCGTGGCGTGAGTGTAAAAAGTGCATCCGCCGTTGTGAAACGCTAAAATTTGGATGTTCCTTTCAAAAATTTTGCAGGCAGGTTATGTGGTCAGAATATGCGCTTGAAGTGGTGGATGCCGTGGCTCGTAATGGCAGTTTTACTGGTGCGGCACAGGAGTTGCACCGTGTCCCTTCGGCAATCAGTTATACGGTGCGGCAACTGGAATCCTGGCTGTCGGTCGAGCTGTTTGAACGCCGTCATAAAGATGTAGAACTGACCCCCGCCGGGCGCTGTTTTTTGCAGGAGGGCCGCAGTGTTATCAAAAAAATGCATGAAACGCGCCTGCAGTGCCAGCAAATAGCGAATGGCTGGCGTGGTTCACTGGCGATTGCGGTTGACACCATCGTTCGCCCGGCAAGAACCCGTCAATTGGTACAAGATTTTTATCACCATTTCCAGGATGTGGAATTGCATGTGCGGCCGGAAGTGTTCAATGGTGTGTGGGATGCACTGGCTGATGGCCGGGTAGAACTGGCAATTGGCGCGACCCAGGCTGTGCCTGTTGGTGGGCGTTACGGCTTTCGTGATATGGGTAGCCTGGCATGGTGCTGTGTGGTTGCGGCATCGCATCCGCTTGCGCAGATAAACGGTGCAATTGGTGATGACATACTTCGCCAGTGGCCGTCTCTGGTTCTGGAAGATACATCGCGTGAACTACCGAAAAGGATAACCTGGCAACTCAGTAATCAGCGCCGGATAGTGGTACCAGACTGGCAGTGTGGTTTCGCCTGCCTGAGTGACAGCATCGGTATCGGCATGGTTCCGGCACATATGGCGCAGCCGTTTATTGACCGCGGGGAATGGGTTAGTGTGCAACTTGAAAACCCTTACCCGGACTCGGCTTGTTGCCTGACATGGCGGCAAAGTGATGCCTCACCGGCTTTACAGTGGGTACTGGATTACCTGGGCGACAGCAGCACACTGAACAGTGAGTGGTTGCGGGAGCCAGGCCAGCTCCCGCAAGGTGATTAACGGCGATAATCTCTGAACGGGCCATCGGCCACTGAACGGCGTTCAATCAGGCGGGGATGAACCTCAATTGTCTGAGACTCCTCGCGCTTATTGATAATTCTGTCGAGCAGCATATTAAATGCCGTTTCGCCGAGAGAATCTTTGGGCTGATGAACGGTGGTCAGTGCCGGGGTAAAGTAACGCGCGTTGCGCACGTTATCGTACCCAATAATCGAGATATCCTGTGGCACACGCAGCCCCATTTCGTCTGCCGCGCAAATAGCACCCATCGCCATAATATCTCCGCCACAAAACACAGCTGTAGGCCGCTGCGGGCGGGTAAGAATTTGCTGCATGGCGTTGTAGCCGGATTCAGGTTCGAAATCGCCGTGAACAATCCATGACTCAGGGACATTGATACCGGCTTCGTTCATTGCTTTCATGAAGCCGGAAAGCCGCCCTGAACCTGTGTTACGTTCCAGTTGGCCTGATATCACGCCAATTTCCCGGTGCCCGCGTTCGACCAAATACCGGCCAGCCATGTAACCGCCTTCGAAGGCGTTATCAATGACCGAGTCGGTAAAATCTGCCCGTGCTTCACCCCAGTCCATAACCACCATCGGAATGTGGCGGTACTCTTCCAGCATAGAAAGCAGTTCCTGAGGGTATTCTGAACACATAACTAACAGGCCATCGACACGCTTTTGCGCCATCATGGACAGGTAGGCGCGCTGCTTTTCAAAGTTATTGTGCGCATTGCCGAGAATCAGGGTGTAGCCTTTGGCGAAACAACTGTTCTCAACCGCTTCAATAATTTCAGCGAAATAGGGGGCCTCACTGCTGGTAGAAAGCAGGCCAATTGATTTTGTGTGGTTCACCTTCAGGCTGCGGGCTACCGCGCTGGGTGAATAATGCAGCTCTTTGATTGCTGCCCACACCGCATTACGGGTGTCTTCCGCAACAAAACGCGTTTTGTTAATAACGTGTGATACGGTTGTAGTGGAAACGTTTGCGCGTTTCGCGACGTCTTTTATAGTTGCCATTTGATGTCACTCCAGACCATATCCTAAACTCCTGAAAACTAATTGGTTAAACGTTTGCCTGGGCTTCCCCCTGTAAGCAACGAATTGGGTTGCCAGCATGCCGGGATTGCGACATAAAACGAAAAGGAGGGGATAATGGCCGGTACGTAATAAGTCAGCGTGCGATTTTGTCTTATATTGAGTAAAAGTGGAAGTGCAAAAGCACATATCAAACTAAATCTTTAAGGATTTTACGGCCAAACTGTGTAAAAATGATCTACACCCACTTTTTACAGGGAATAAGGAATTAATCATGCCAACTGAATTGAAATATTCACTGACTACGACTGTTATTACCTTAGGTCTGATTGTTGCAACCGGGCTGATTGCTATTCTGCATTAAGGCTTGTATTGCTTTCACTCAGATATCATTGCTCAGGCGATGGCGTTGTTAGTTTTGTGCCTGTCTAAGGGCCTGCTAATACACTGTCGCCTGGCTGTTGTCCTTCCTCCCTTCCAGGTATTTTCTTTACTGCCACACGGATTCTTTACCATTTAGCAAAACTCTATTATCACTATTGCCACTTTTCAAAGTGAAGTGTGACTGACATCATGTTTTCATCTTTTTTGTCTTTGCCAGCGCTTATTTGCGCAGGCTAAAAATTGAGGTAGTGATGAAAGTCAATTTGCCATTACTTGCCCTGGCGATAGGGGCCTTTGGGATTGGTACCACTGAGTTTTCACCTATGGGGCTATTGCCGGTTATTGCTGAAGGGGTTCATGTGTCGATTCCCGCCGCCGGCATGCTGATTAGCGCCTATGCCGTTGGGGTAATGGTTGGGGCACCACTGATGACCTTGTTGTTATCTCGTTATTCACGGCGAAACGCCCTGGTTTTTCTGATGAGTATTTTTACTCTGGGTAATGTGCTTTCTGCTGTTGCTCCGGATTATGGCATGTTGATGTTTGCCCGTGTGATAACCAGCCTGAACCATGGAGCATTTTTTGGACTTGGGGCTGTGGTGGCTGCCAGTGTCGTCCCTGCGAATAAGCAGGCCAGCGCTGTTGCAACAATGTTTATGGGGCTGACAATTGCCAATATTGGTGGGGTGCCCGCGGCAACCTGGCTTGGGCAGTATATTGGCTGGCGTATGGCTTTCCTGGGGATCGGTGCGCTGGGGCTGGTAGCTATGTTCAGTTTGTTTATGACTATTCCGGCAAGTATCAAAGGCCACAGGCCGGATGTGGCGAAGGAGTTGAAGGTTCTTGCCCGGCCGCAGGTACTGGCGGCACTGCTTACAACGGTATTGGGTGCCGGTGCGATGTTCACGCTGTACACCTATATTGCCCCGGTACTGGAAGCCATTACAGGCGCAACACCTGGGTTTGTCACTGCCATGCTGGTGCTGGTCGGTGTTGGTTTTTCTATTGGGAACTACTGGGGCGGGCGGTTAGCGGATAAATCGGTTACTGGCACGCTGGTTGGTTTCCTGGTGCTGCTGATTGCCAGTATGGCACTGGTGCCGCTGGTGGGTAAAAGCCATGCCGGAGCCGCATTGATGATGATCGTTTGGGGGGCTGCAACATTTGGCGTAGTTCCGCCTTTACAGATGCGAGTAATGCGTGTTGCCAGTGAAGCGCCGGGTCTTGCCTCATCAGTTAATATTGGTGCTTTCAACCTGGGGAATGCGCTGGGGGCTGCAGCTGGTGGTGGGGTAATAACTGCGGGCCTGGGTTACAGTACTGTACCTGTTATGGGGGCTATAGTTGCCGCAACAGGGTTGCTACTGGTATTGATTAACCGCCAGGCGGATAACCGTGTTTGTGAAACAACTGACTGAAGTCATACTTTTCCCCGCCCCAAAAAAAAGCGAAGCACAGGCTTCGCTTTTTACTGTTAGTACGATTATGCAGCGAGGTTCTTCGCAACAAACTCCCAGTTTACCAGAGCCCAGAAGTGCTCCAGGTAGTTAGGGCGAGAATTACGGTAGTCAATGTAATAGGCGTGTTCCCACACATCAACAGTCAGTAATGGTGTCGCGCCTGCAGTCAGCGGAGTGCCGGCATTAGAAGTGGAAACGATAGCCAGGCTGCCATCTGCTTGTTTAACCAGCCAGGTCCAGCCAGAACCAAAGTTCTTAGCTGCGGCATCGTTAAATTTCGCTTTAAAGTCAGCAAAGCTACCGAAAGCAGCATTGATGGCATCAGCGATTGCACCAGTCGGTTCGCCACCGGCGTTAGGTGCCAGGCAGTTCCAGTAGAAAGTGTGGTTCCAAACCTGTGCTGCGTTATTGAACACACCACCTTCAGAAGAGCAGATGATCTCTTCAAGGGATTTGCCCTCAAAAGGGGTACCTTTAACCAGGTTGTTCAGGTTGGTCACGTAAGTTTGATGATGTTTACCGTAATGGTATTCCAGTGTTTCCACAGAAATGTGCGGTTCAAGCGCATCTTTTGCATACGGTAATGCAGGTAATTCAAATGACATTGCTTCACTCCTTGTTATTGTGTACTTAACAAAAATAACACATTTTATAAGGTTTTATATTACCAATATAAAACTAGAATAAAAAGAAAGCATTGCCTGCCAAAACAAGGGCAGGCAATGTTTTATCGCAGGGTTTTTGGTGTCATTACCCGGCGTGCACCTACATAGTGGCGCTGCCAGTAATCTTCACTCAGGGAGGTTATCTGGATGTCCTGCCCGCTACGCGGAGACTGAATAAATTTCCCACCACCAATGTACACACCTACGTGGTCTGCAGTACCCCGGCCTTCAGTACGGAAGAACACTAAATCACCACTTTGTAGTTCCCCGCGGTCAACAGGGGCGGCGTCTCTCAGGTGATACATTTCATTGGCAGTACGCGGAATATGGAATTTAACTAAATCTTTGTAGGCGTAATAGACCAAACCGCTGCAGTCAAACCCGGTGCGTGGGGAACTTCCCCCCCAATGGTAGGGTTTGCCAATCTGATTCATTAAGGTGGATATTGCCGCAGTTTTAGCGCGTAACACTTTTTTATGTGCGGCTGTTGCTAACGGACGTGTTGTTTTTACCTTCACACAATGTTTTTTATGGCCTTTGCGTGCCCGTGAACATTGCTCTGTCCACACCGTTTCCATTTGAACTTCATTGCGCACCAGGCGAGAAGCCTTGCCTTGATGAACAGTGGCTCTGGTATGATTTTTAGCGGTGCGCGTAGTGTGTTTAGTGGTTTTTGTAACTGGTTTTTTTGCAGAAGCCGAAACACTGTGGGTTTTGCGGCTGGTGGATTTGGTGCTGTGGGTACTGGTTTTTTTGCTGCTGTGTTTGGGAATAACGTTGCTGTGTTGCGCCTTCTGCAAAGCTGAATGGCGGGTATGTTCCGACGCCTGAGTTAAAGGCGTCCAGGGCAAGGTTATTAGCAGTGCACAGAACGAAATAGAGAGTTTGCTTATCCGCGCCACTCGTCTGAGTCCCCTGAAAAAGCAGGCCGCATTGCCTGCCAGAAAATGATTAAACCAAAGGATTCTAATATAGATAAAACGATAATGTTAATAATCTTTTTATATTGCCTTACGGTTTTGTGTTCATACGCGAAAAAAATAACCAATATGACGTTTATCTGACCAGTGTTTGACCTGGCGCAGGGTATTCTCTGTTTGAGAAAACTGTTATCCTTAAGGCATGTTTAACGGTTTCGGTATTGCCGGCCAGGTGAAACCGCAGGCCAGAGTCTTGTGGCCTGTTTACTGTGACCAGCAATGCCTTTCTGCCGCTTTGAGGAAGTAAGATAATGAGCTCTACAATTGAAAAGATTCAGCGCCAGATAGCTGAAAACCCAATCCTGCTTTATATGAAAGGCTCCCCTAAATTACCGAGTTGCGGTTTTTCTGCACAGGCGGTACAGGCGTTATCTGCTTGTGGTGAGCGCTTTGCTTATGTCGATATTTTGCAAAACCCGGATATCCGTGCCGAGTTACCGAAATATGCTAACTGGCCGACTTTCCCGCAATTGTGGGTAGAAGGTGAACTGGTTGGCGGTTGTGATATCGTGATTGAAATGTACCAGCGTGGTGAGTTGCAGTCGCTGATTAAAGAAGCTGCAGAACGCCACCGCGAAGACAGCCAGAGCGAGTAATTAATTACCCGCAAATAAAAAGGCGCCAATACGGCGCCTTTTTATTGCCCGTAGCCTGAAAAAATGTAGCCTGGGCCCGTAGAACGTTATACCTGCTCGCTCTCTGCGGTATCCTGCGGCAGTGCCACAGGCCAGCCACCAAGGCGTTTCCAGCGGTTAACAATTTCACAAAACAGTAGTGCAGTCTGTTCAGTATCATATAAGGCGGAATGCGCCTGAGCGTTATCAAACGCGATACCTGCAGTCTGGCAGGCTTTAGCCAGCACTGTCTGGCCCAGCGCCAGACCGCTGAGTGCGGCGGTATCAAAAGTACCAAATGGGTGAAACGGGTTGCGTTTGAGTGAGCTACGCTCCGCCGCCGCCATTAAAAAACTGTGATCAAAATTAGCATTGTGCGCCACGATAATAGCTCGCGAGCACCCGTGATCCTTGATTCCCTTACGCACCATTTTAAAAATGGCGTGCAGCGCTTCGTACTCTGTAACCGCGCCGCGCAATGGGTTGTGAGGGTCGATCCCCGTAAAAGCCAGTGCTTCCGGGTTAAGAATGGCACCTTCAAACGGTTCGACATGGAAATGCAGCGTCTGGTCAGTTGAAAGCCAGCCTTCTTCATCCATTTTTAACGTGACAGCGGCAATTTCCAGCAGTGCGTCCGTCTGGGCGTTAAAACCAGCCGTTTCGACATCAATCACAACAGGATAAAAACCACGAAAGCGGTCATTCAGACCGTTTAGTTGAACATTTTCCGACATCAGCGTCTCATTATTGCGGTAAAAGCTGCGGGCATTATGGCAAATTTCAGGAGGGGATGCAGCAGGCGGGCATAAAAAGCCCGCCAGAGAGTGATTATGCGTTACCCAGGCCTTTGCCTGCGTCTTTGGCTTCAATCAGCTCGATTTTATAACCATCCGGATCTTCAACAAAAGCGATAACTGTTGTACCGCCTTTTACCGGGCCTGCTTCACGGGTGACTTTACCGCCGTTTTGGCGAATACGCTCACATGCCTGTGCGGCATCATCTACGCTAATGGCGATATGACCAAAAGCCGTACCCATTTCATAACTGTCAACGCCCCAGTTCCAGGTCAGCTCAATCACTGCTTCATCGCTTTCCTGACCATAGCCAACAAATGCCAGGGAGTATTTGTATTCTGGATTTTCACTGGTACGCAGGAGTTTCATACCCAGAACTTCAGTATAAAACGCAATAGAGCGCTGGAGATCCCCGACGCGGAGCATAGTGTGGAGTAAGCGCATAATTTTCCTCTTCCGTTAGTGTTTCATCAGTTGGTACACAGGGGAACCAAGTATAGCGGCGAACCTGCGCCGCTATCAATGCAATGAATCAGAGAGTGGGGTAATCGGTGTAACCCTGAGCATCCCCGCCATAAAAAGTTTCCGGGCGCGGGGTATTGAGTGGGGCGTTATGCTGGAGGCGAGCCACCAGGTCAGGGTTTGAGATATAGCTACGCCCAAAGGCGACGGCATCAATCAAACCGCGTTCAATAAGCGCCTGTGCTTTCTCAGGCGTGTAAGCTCCGGCACCAATGATAACACCACTGAAACGGTCACGTACCGCCTGACGGAAGGCATCGCTGTATGGTTTGCCACCTGCCCAGTCCGGTTCGGAAATGTGCAGGTAAGCCAGGCCGCGTTTATTCAGCTCTTCAATAAAATACAGCGCAGCAGCTTCCTGGTCTTCACCATTATCCAGCCCATTAAACGGGCCAAGAGGTGAAATCCGGATACCAATACGGTCGGCTGACCAGGCTTCACAGGCCGCATCGACCACTTCAAGAGCCAGGCGGGAGCGGTTTTCGATACTGCCACCATACTGGTCTGTGCGCTGGTTCGATGACGGAGACAGGAACTGATGCAGCAAATAACCATGTGCGCTGTGCAACTCGATAAGATCGAACCCGGCTGTTTTGGCATTTACTACCGCCTGGCGAAAATCCGCCACTATCCCCGGGATTTCCTCTGTTGTCAGTGCTCGTGGTTCTGTGGTGTCCACCCTTACTGCATGCCCGTTTTCATCCCTGAGCGTAGTGCGTGTTTCTGCCCGAATAGCAGAAGGCGCGACCGGGGCTTTACCCTCAGGTTGCAGGGAAGAATGGGAAATACGGCCTGTATGCCACAGTTGAACAGCAATATGGCCGTGTTCCTGGTGAACACTGTCAGTGATTTTGTGCCAGGCGGCAATCTGTGCTGCGCTGTGAATGCCGGGCGCACCTTCATAACCCCGGGCTTGTGGGGAAATGTTAGTCGCTTCAGAAATAATCAAACCCGAAGATGCGCGCTGGCGGTAGTATTCGGCCATCAGTGCGGTTGGCACCTGTCCTGGTTCAATGCTACGCAGGCGAGTAAGTGGCGCCATTAATACGCGGTTAGATAAGGTAACGGCGCCCACTTTCAGTGGAATGAATAATTTATCTGCAGACATAAAACCTCTTTAATAGACCGGTCGTCTTGTTGAGAAGAAAAAATTAATAGAACGACTGGTCGCACGCAAGAGACTGGGCTTATCCTTGCGTGCGGTTTCTTTACTCCGGTCCTTACTGGCGGCAGGTGGCCAGCAAGTCCAGACCTGGCTGGTAGACGTGGGTGCGAATATCCATCATACCAAGCAGCGTGGAGAAAAGGTTGTCCTGAGAAACCTCATCATTTTTGCCTTTTTGTTGCAGGCAGGGGCGATTGATATGGAAACCCTGAGAGTAATTATCCGACAACCAAAATAACAGCGGGATATGGGTTTGCTGGTCTGGCGCGATAAGCCAGGGAGTACCATGCAAATAGATCCCATTTTCGCCCAGAGACTCACCGTGGTCGGATAAATACACCAGCGCGGTATTCATGTCAGTGTGCTGTTTCAGCATATCTATTGTGCGGCTGACAATATCATCTGTATATAAAATTGAATTGTCATAAGTATTGATGAGCGCGTCACGGCTGCAATCCTGAATCTGGTTGGTATCACAAGTTGGCGTGAAGCGGCGCATTTTCTGTGGGTAGCGTTCATAATACGCCGGGCCGTGGCTGCCCATTAAATGCAAAACAATAACAGTATCATGCTGAATACCATCCAGAATATTTGGCAGGCGATACAAGTTGGCATCATCCAGGCAAATACCATCGTGGCAGACATCATTCAGGTTCCATTTAGTCATGTCTGTATGAGGGATGCGAGTGCAGGCACCTTTACAACCACCGTCGTTTTCCCGCCACAGTACATTAATTCCACCATGAGCCAGAACGTCCATCAGACCTTCTTTGTGGTGTGCCAGGTCTGCATCATACTGGCTGCGGGTCATTCCGGAGAACATGCAGGGCACCGAAACGGCTGTTTCCGTTCCGCATGATGTAGCATGGTTGAACCAAATAACATCACGCTTGCTCAGTTCCGGGTTGGTATCACGCGAGTACCCGCCCAGCGAATAGTTTTGTGCCCGGGATGCCTCGCCCAGAACCAGAATTACCACTGTTTTTTTGCTCTGGCTGCGAATTAACGCGCCTTTGGTGGCATCTTCACCCTGCCTGATAAGTTGGCTGGTATTACCTGCCAATTGCTTGTGCGTGAATTGAATGAAACCAGTGACATAATTGGGTGGGGTCACCATTTTGACCACTTCTTTGTTGTTACGAAACAGTGACGCGTAATCTTTGTACAACGTGCTGGCAGACAAAAGAATAACCATAATGGCGCTGATGACCATCAACCCACGCAATAACAGCACGCCCCACCAACGTTCCTTGCGCACTTTAATGGCACACAATAAAGCCGCAGGAGCAACCCCGGTAAGTCCCAGCCATACAAACAGTTGCGGTGTTAGCAGTGCCGTGGCTTCTTGTGTATTGGTATCAAAAATGTTGAGCATCATGTTGCGGTCAATAACCGCACCATAGGTGAACATAAAATAGTTACTTGCGGCGCTGCCAACGAGCAACAATACAAGCAGGGGCTTTCTCAGCCAGGGCAGGGCGAAGAGACTGAAAATAATGGTCCATGCCGCAAACAGTACCAGAGGAATACTCAGGGCAAACAGTATGGTATGCAAATTGTTCGGGTGAATAATTCCCCAACAACGAGCAATAAACAGGCTGTTAATCAAAGTGAAAATGAGCGCGCTGAAAAGTGTAAACTGCGAATCGTTACACTGTAACTTTTTAAACATTATTGTATTCATTGTCAGGGAAGTGAACAGCATCTCACTTTATCCGGCAAAGATTAGTAAAACCTTAATCCTTTGATTAATGGCTAATCAGGATAAATAAAGCACATCAGTGACCGGATAATATGATATGAATGAACTGCTGCTTTTTTATGCACTGTGACCGGTCTCATGGCCTGCGAAACTTGCACCACTGGCAGATAACGTCTTCAATAACTGAATGGGGTTGATGAGGTTGAATTGTGGCTGAGCAGTTAGAGTTTTTTCCGGTGCCAAGCCCGTGCCGGGGAATTTGCCAGAGCGATGATAAAGGTTATTGTCGTGGCTGCATGCGCAGCCGCGAGGAACGTTTTAACTGGCAAAAAATGTCAGATGCGCAAAAACAGGATGTTATCAGGCTGTGCCGCCAGCGTATGCTGCGCAAATTGCGGGCAGGTAAGCCAGTATCTGATGATACAGACCAACAACCGTCACTGTTTTAACCGGCGAGGCGGGCTATACTCGCCTGAATTATTTGTTAAAACAGGAACGAACTATGCAGCGTTTAGCCATCGCGCCTCAGGGGCCAGAGTTTTCACGTTTTGTCATGGGGTACTGGCGGTTAATGGACTGGGGGATGTCACCTCAGTCGCTGGTTACATTTATTGAGCAACATCTGGAATTGGGTATTACCACGGTTGACCATGCCGATATCTATGGTGATTACCAGTGTGAATCTGCTTTTGGCGAAGCGTTGAAACTGGCACCTGCGCTGCGCGAAAAACTGGAAATCGTCACTAAATGCGGTATTGCCACGCTGGCTCGACCTGGCAATACGATTGGGCACTACATAACAGATAAACAGCATATTATCAGCAGTGCCGAAAACTCGCTGCGCCACTTCGCCACAGATTACCTTGATTTACTCCTGATACACCGCCCGGACCCACTGATGGATGCAGACGAGGTCGCACAGGCTTTCCTTGAGCTGCACCAGAGTGGCAAAGTGCGCCATTTTGGCGTATCGAATTTTACACCGGCCCAGTATTCCCTGCTTCAGTCAAGGTTGCCTTTCTCCCTGGTCACTAACCAGGTGGAAATCTCTCCCGTACACCAACCTCTGTTACTTGATGGCACACTGGATCAGATGCAGCAATTGCGTGTCCGCCCTATGGCATGGTCGTGCCTGGGAGGCGGGCGTTTGTTTTCTTCTCCTGAATTTGCTGCACTGCGGGATATGCTGGGGAAAGTTGCCGGGCAAACCGGCGCTCAGAGCCTTGAACAGGTTGTATATGCCTGGATTCTTGCACTCCCGAGCATGCCACTGCCTATTATTGGCTCTGGTAAAATTAACCGGGTGCGTGATGCTGTTGGGGCGCTGGACGTTAAATTAACCCGCACACAGTGGTTCAGTATCCGTAAAGCCGCACTGGGTTACGATGTTCCCTGAAGAAACCATTTTTCCCGTAGCTAAAAAAAAGCCCGTCCAGAGGACGGGCAAACAATACTGGAAGCAATGTGAGCAATGTCGTACGGCACGATTGAGGTCGTTACTCGCCATGCCGTGGAAAATAAATTAACAGTAATGATAATCATTATCAACCATGAATTATGTAAGGTTGCGGTTCAGCATTGTGTATTTTGCTCAATAGCAGGGAGAACGGGTGCCAGTTGTAACTGAGACAGCGAGCAATATAACATCCAGATATGGGAAGCCAGATTACGGGCATCCTCCCGGTGATGGCGCTCAAGTGTTGTAGTCAGCGTTTTCAACGTGGTGAGAGCATTGTCCAGGCTACGGTGGTGAACCCCCCGCTCAGTCATAACGCCCTGCACTAAGTGAAGAGCAACGTCACGTACCTGGGTAAGTGGGTCGCCAGGTGCGCCCCAGGAGCGCAATTGCCATACAACGTGTGAACAATTCAGTAGTACCACACCCCAGCGCAGCAACCAGCGCCGGCTTGCTTCGTCTTTACTACTATTCAACTGACTCACCAGGTGATACACCAAAGATTCGAACATTGACTGTGTACGCGCAGGCCTGCGACTTAACTGGTCAATAAAAGCCCGGCGTAATGCACGAATATGGCGACGGCTTTTCAGGTTATCCGACCCCGGCCTTAATACAGAAAAGGCGACCCACGCCAGACCAACACCCAATATTTTAGCCAGATTCTGGTTCAGGAAGTCTGCAAAGTCATAAACCGGCGGGTTAGTGACGGCAATAAATGATCCCATAAAAACAATGAGCTGCCCCCAGAGCCCGGCAAATTTGGGGTGCTGTTGCTTTATCAATTGCATGGTCAGTAATAAAGGGAACAGAAACAGCAGAAATTGCCACAGCTGAGTTATCTGTACCATAAGACCGAATTTCACAGCAAAGCTGAACAAAGACAGCAACAAGAGTGTGCGCAATAACAGAGTTAAGGAAAATAATGCTGTGGGTGTGGTGGCATAAAGAACACAACAAATGGCTGCCAGTGTCAGGGCCGCGCCGCCTTCATCCCACTGGCTGCCAATACTCCAGGCACTGGTCACGCTAATCACGCAAAAAGTGCGCAGTGCGGCCCAAACGGATTCAAGCCAGTCGGTATGGCGTGCAAGCGCAGGCGTTCGCGGTACAGCTTTAACCGGGCGGCCTTCCGGCAATGTGAGTTGCAAAAGCTCCCGGCGGCAGTTTTGCAGTAACTGGCAATAATGCGACAGCCGAAACCAGAAAGCTCGGTAGTGGTAATCTGCGTGTTCTGGTGGTTTCAGGCTGGCAAGACTTCGGGCGATATGCAGTGCATCTGCTTGTGGATTGCCTAACTGCGCCAGTAACTGTTCAATTGCCGGCCAGAGATGTGCTGGCGCGTTGGGCCAGTTAATTAATAAACGGCGAATACCCGAAGTGACACTGATTGCCCGCAAGTACTGGTGCAGCAGGTAGTTAATGCGTGGGTTTTGGTGGCGAAAACGGTAATGGCTCCAGAATGCCTGAACCCGTAGCAGGTTCGTGGTCAGGATCTGGCTTATCATACGTTCGTGAGCAGTACGGATCTCATCCGTTGTTTCCTGGCGCCAAAGTAATTTAGCGTGCTCAAGTAACCGTTGGTGCAGGTTGGTAAGTGTATTGAGCAGGGTTGTCCCGTCGGCGGTACCCGGCAACACCATCATCATTAACCCACCGCATAAAATACCGACAATCACTTCACACACCCGCGATTGCGCAACATCCCAAAGCTCGGTGGTTGATACCGTGTTGAGTAATGGAAATGCGATAATAGCCGCGGTATAGCCCGCCAGCGAGAAACTGTATGCGACATTGTATTGAAACTGACTGGCCATCAGCGTGCACACAGCCAGCCAACTGGCCATCGCCCAGGTAAACAACCAGGGGTCATCAAGTGTGTGCCCGGCAATAAACAGTGCGGCAAATGCGCCCAGAATACTGCCTGCAATTCGCCCGAGACTTTTGCTGATAACGCCACCCTGAGTGGGAAAACTGACAACGGCTGCCGATGTCATGGCCCAGTAGGGTTCATCCAGTTGCAACGCATAGGCGATGGCAAGCGCCAGGCACATGGCGATGGCATTGCGTAAAGCATAACGCCATTGCCCGGGACTGGCGTTAAACCAGGGCAGGGATGTAAGCCGCAGACTGTTCAGTGTCATCGTTTTTGTGGCTCAATGGCAACAGTACAGGTAGTACCGGACACCAGAGTTACACCCTGAGGAATGGTGTCCAGAGTAATTCTTACCGGGACACGTTGCGCCAGGCGCACCCACGGCACGTTGGGTTTGATATCGGCAATCAACCCGGAGTCAGCTTCCACACTTTGGTCATATATCGCCCTGCCAATACTTGCAACTCTGCCTTGTAACGGGGTGTCATCGCTGTACAGCAGGATTTTTGCCGGGTCTCCGGGTTGTATGTGGCGAAGTTTGGTTTCTTCAAAATACCCGACAACATAGAAAGAGTGGCTTTCAACCAGAGCAAATACAGCATTACCTGCCGTGGCATAATCCCCAACACGGGTGGATAAGTTAGTGACCCAGCCATCCTGCGGGGCACTGACAATCGCCTGGCTAATTTCCCAGTTGGCCTTATCCAGTGCGGCTTGCGCCGCATTAACCCCGGCCTGTGCTGTCTTCACACTGATGTTGGCGTTATCCATCTCTTCACCCGCCAGCAGGTTTGCCGGGAGGTTATGGCGGCGAGCGGCTTCCCGTGTTGCTTTTGCCAGTCCAGCCTGGGCGCTGGCAAGTTTGGCTGTCGCATCAAGTTTGGCAATTTGCCAGGGGGTGTCGTCGAGCCGGAACAGGACGCTACCCGCACGGACATACTGGTTATCCTTAACATTAAGGGCAACAATTCGCCCCGAAACCTGGGGAGTAATACCGATTTTTTCAGCCCTGACTTTACCATCGCGGGTCCAGGGGGATTGCATGTAGTAATTCCAGACCATCCATCCGGCAACTACTGCACAAGCAAAAATCAGCAGGCCAGAAAAATACTTAAGCGTCTTCAGGTTCATGCGATGTTATCCCAATGCCAGCATTAACATACCGCTGCTGACACACAGGGCAAAAAGGGAAAGGTCCATAAGCGTGGGGTGCCAGATGTCACCTGAGTACATCCAGTCCCGGAGTATTCGGTGTAAAATTAGCCAAATAAAAAAACCGATAAGTACTGCTTTAAATAACGGAGGAAAGTAGACCGACGACCCGGCAACCAGGTCCCGGGAAACCAGGCCAGACGAGAAGGCAAAAAAATTCACAGGAATATCCCTTTAAACCATGCTGATGACTGCCATTCATTCCACAACTATGTAGAATAAAGTAACGATGCTTGTTTAACTTCACTAAAACTAAGGGTTTGTATTGAAATCTGAACGTCTGCAAACTAGTCTGTAACAAGTATAATAACTTAGCAAGCTAATTATAAGGAGATGAAATTGGAATCACCACTCGGATCTGACCTTGCTCGTTTGGTGCGCGTATGGCGTGCTCTGATTGATCTGCGCCTGAAACCACTGGAATTAACGCAAACGCATTGGGTTACTTTGCATAATATTCACCAGCTTCCGCCGGAACAATCACAAATACAGTTGGCCAAGGCTATCGGGATTGAACAGCCTTCACTGGTTCGTACTCTCGACCAGCTTGAGCAAAAAGGCCTTATCTCACGCCATACTTGTGCTAATGACCGCCGTGCCAAACGTATTAAGCTCACAGATAAAGCACAACCGATTATCGAACAAATGGAACAGGTGATTAGCCGTACTCGCGGCGAAATTTTAGGCGGAGTCAGCCAGCAGGAAATTGATACCCTGATTAGTCTTATTGGTCGGCTGGAACGAAATATTCTTGATTTACAAGCAAAAGAATAAATGATTTAAACGGGGTAATAGCCAGAAGAACAAAGAAAAATTAAAAATAGCTCAGAATGATGATGATACAGGCCATAAGCCGCAATAGTGACTTTGCTCAAGTGCTGTGGCCAGTTTGAGCACCTGCTCGTTCACAAAAGTGTTTCTGCGTGAAAGAAAGGAAATGCTTTTCTGCCGTGGCACGGGCCACCACTGAGTTCGTGCTCCCCACATTTATGCGATGATCTGTATCATACTCAAAAGTGAGTGTGATAAATGATACAGATCATCAGTCTGGAGTGGCCTGAACAGACCACCACTTAACGTATTAGTTTGGCGAAACGGTGATTTGGCGGCCATTAGTGGCCATTTTCACACGCTGACCCGCAGAGAAACGGGTATCACCCTGTTTCTGAACAACCTGGATGGTATTCCCGTCATCTTTACGAATAACCAGTTCTACCCCCTGAGTTTTGTTCATGGCGCCCTGAACGCTCTGGCCTGCTACACCACCGGCAACGGCGCCTGCGGCTGTAGCCAGAGAACGACCAGTACCGCCGCCAACTGTATTACCCAAAAATCCGCCTAACACAGCACCGCCAATTGCGCCAATAACGTTGCTGTCGTCACCGCCCTGAATCTGAACCGGACGAACGGACACCAGGGTACCATAGGTCACGCTTTGTACTTGCTTAGCTTCAGACGCGCTGTATACATCCCCTGACAAGGTATCATTGTTAACACAGCCCGCCAGCGTAAGCCCGACGAAAGAAATAACCAGCACACGTGAAATCATCTATGACTCTCCTTTTTCCTGGTAATGCCCGGACAGGGCATCATCCTGGATAAATTATACGGTAATAAAGGGACGAATTTAATGCCGTCGCCAGGAAACATGCTCAAAATAATAAAAGTCCATGTTTGAACCGGACGTCAACATACGTCAGAGAGGTGGAGAACGGCTGTAGCGAGTTGTTAGAAAATATTACGCTTTCATGGCAATACCAGGGGATATGTGGTGCAATTGTTAATGTAAAATAATGACAAAGGACGGTATATGAGATCGGGGCGATACATCGGCGTAATGTCCGGGACCAGTCTGGATGGTGTGGATGTGGTGCTGGTGGCGATAGACAGCCATATGGTGGCACAACAAGCCAGTATCACCTGGCCTATCCCTCTGGAAATAAAACAGGCGGTGCTGGATATCTGCCAGGGGCAGGCATTAACACTTTCGGCACTGGGGCAACTCGATTCCCGTCTTGGGCAACTGTTCGCTGAGGCCATTCTCGCTTTAATGCATAACGAAGGCGTGCAGGCGAAAGACATCGTGGCAATAGGCTGCCACGGCCAAACAGTGTGGCACGAGCCGTTGGGTGATACCCCTCATACTCTGCAGATAGGCGATAATAATATTATTGCGGCGCGCACTGGTGTGACTGTCGTTGGCGACTTCCGCCGCCGGGATATCGCTGTTGGTGGGCAAGGGGCCCCGCTGGTGCCTGCTTTTCATGCCGCATTGTTATCCCACCCGGTTGAGCGCCGTGTTGTGTTGAATGTTGGCGGCATCGCCAATATGACTATCCTGACGCCAGGTTTACCTGTCCGGGGCTACGATACAGGCCCGGGAAACATGTTAATGGATGCGTGGATTTGGCGTAACAAAGGCAAACCTTTCGATAAAGACGCCGTGTGGGCTCGCAAAGGCCAGGTCGTAGTACCGTTGCTACAACAAATGCAAAGTGACCCGTACTTTGGGTTGCCGTCACCTAAAAGCACTGGCCGTGAATATTTTAACCTCGGCTGGCTGGAACGGCATTTGGCGGCTTTCCCTGTGTTACCTGCCGAAGATATCCAGGCGACCTTACTGGAGCTTACGGCCGCGACTGTGGCTGAGCAAATTCAGTTGAGTGGTGGTTGTGAGCGGCTGTTAGTCTGTGGTGGTGGCAGCCGCAACCCGCTGCTGATGGCCCGGCTGGCTGCGTTATTGCCGGGTACGGAAGTGGGAACAACAGACAACGCCGGGATCAGTGGCGATGATATGGAAGCACTGGCATTTGCCTGGCTTGCCGCCCGCACTATTGCCGGGTTACCAGGCAATATGCCTTCGGTGACTGGCGCGCGGGAGGAAACTATCCTTGGTGCGATTTATCCGGCTAATAACAGGATAAATCAGAGTTAACTGACAGGGATGGCTTGCTAAACAGGCTAGACTCAAACAAACGGAGTGATTGTGGCTCCGCTTGTTTGCGGATGGACTGCATTATGAAAAAAAGCCTGCTTATTCTCCCGCTCTTATTGAGCGGCTGTACCACTTACCAACACCTTATCGATGAAATTCACACCGATACCCTTAACTACCAGTGTGATGAAAAACCTCTCACCGTTGATATCAACCAGCAAAGGCAGTCTGCCAGTTTTGTGCTGGACAATAAACTATTGCACCTGCAACAAGGCTTGTCTGCTTCAGGAGCCCGGTATACAGATGGCATATACGTCTTCTGGTCTAAGGGTGATAAAGCAACAGTATACCGCCGGGATACAGTGGTGTTACACAACTGCCAGTTAGTGAGCAACAAGGATTGAGATTTAACGATGTGGGGCGCAGAATAGACCAACCTGTTGATTTCTGAATACCTGCTATGTCTGACAACGAATCCTTACAGCAGATTGCCAGTCTGCGCCGTGAATACACCCGAGGCGGGTTACGCCGTAAAGACCTGACCGACGACCCGCTGACTTTATTTGAACGCTGGCTTGGGCAGGCGTGTGATGCACGCCTTGCAGACCCAACGGCAATGGTTGTCGCCACTGTGGATGAGAACCAGCAACCCTGGCAGCGTATTGTTCTGCTCAAGCATTTCGACTCCCGGGGCATGGTGTTTTACACCAACCTGGGCAGCCGTAAGGCCGCTCATCTGGAGCATAACCCACGTATCAGCTTATTGTTCCCCTGGCATATGCTTGACCGCCAGGTCGCTGTGACGGGTAAAGCTGAGCGCCTGTCCACTGTGGATGTAATGAAGTATTTTCACAGCCGCCCGCGCGACAGCCAGATTGGCGCCTGGGTTTCCCGGCAGTCTTCGCGCATCAGTGCGCGTAATATCCTGGAAAGTAAATTCCTGGAGATAAAACAGAAGTTCCAGGCCGGAGAAATTCCGCTGCCCAGTTTCTGGGGGGGATTCCGGGTGAGTATTGAGCAAATGGAATTCTGGCAGGGTGGAGAACACCGCCTGCATGACCGTTTTTTATACCAGCGCGATGCGGATACCTGGAAAATCGACCGCCTGGCACCTTAATCACCGGAAATAGTCATGTTAGCGCTGGCGCAATGCAGGCCAGCGCTTTATTCTATTGCCTCCCTGACTTTTAATGTCTCAGCGCCAGTGCGCGCAACAGACTTGTGTGCCGGTAAAGGTGCAATCGTATAAAACATGGAGAATTTGATGGCAAGCAGCAACTTGATTAAACAATTGCAAGAGCGTGGGCTTATTGCTCAGGTGACGGATGCAGACGCGCTGGTGGAACGACTGGCGCAGGGGCCAATCGCACTCTATTGCGGCTTTGATCCGACTGCCGACAGCTTGCATTTGGGCCATCTGGTTCCATTGTTGTGCCTGAAGCGTTTTCAGGAAGCAGGCCACAAACCGGTTGCACTGGTTGGTGGCGCTACCGGGCTGATTGGCGATCCCAGTTTTAAAGCAACAGAACGTAAGCTCAATACCACAGAAACCGTTCAGGAGTGGGTGGATAAGATTCGCCGCCAGGTAGCGCCATTCCTTGATTTTAACTGTGGTGACAACGCCGCTATTGCTGCAAATAACTACGACTGGTTTGGTAGCATGAACGTGCTGACTTTCCTGCGCGATATCGGCAAGCACTTTTCTGTTAACCAGATGATTAACAAAGAAGCGGTGAAACAACGCCTTAACCGTGACGATGTCGGTATCTCCTTTACTGAATTCTCCTATAACCTGCTGCAGGGCTATGATTTTGCCTGCCTGAATGATTTACACGGTGTTGAACTGCAAATTGGTGGTTCGGATCAGTGGGGAAACATTACATCGGGTATCGATTTAACCCGCCGTCTTCACCAGAAACAGGTATTTGGCCTGACGGTACCGTTGATTACTAAAGCAGACGGCACTAAATTTGGTAAAACAGAAGGTGGTGCGGTGTGGCTTGATCCGAAGAAAACCAGCCCGTACAAATTCTACCAGTTCTGGATTAATACCGCCGATGCGGATGTTTACCGCTTCCTGAAGTTCTTTACTTTCATGAGCCTTGAAGAAATCAATGCACTGGAAGAAGAAGACAAAAACAGTGGCACTGCACCGCGAGCACAGTACGTGCTGGCAGAACAGGTTACTCGCCTGGTACATGGTGACGAAGGGCTGGCTGCGGCAAAACGTATTACTGAAAGCCTGTTCAATGGCCACCTGGAAGACCTGACTGAGAATGACTTTGCGCAACTGGCGCAAGACGGCGTGCCGATGGTTGAACTGGATAAAGGGGCGGATCTCCAGCAGGCTCTGGTAGACAGTGAACTGCAACCTTCTCGTGGTCAGGCGCGTAAAACCATCGCGTCCAACGCAGTTTCTGTTAATGGGCAAAAACAGAGCGATGCGGAGTACAGCTTTACTGACGCAGACTACCTGTTTGGCCGTTACACCCTGTTACGCCGTGGTAAGAAAAACTACTGCCTCGTTTGCTGGAAATAATTAATAATCACAAGGCGTGGAAAACCACGCCTTTATTTTTTCTCAACAACACTCACTACACTCATCACCAGGTTAGTCATGAAAAATATCCTCGCTATACAATCACACGTGGTTTTTGGCCACGCGGGGAACAGTGCGGCTGAATTTCCGATGCGACGTCTTGGCGCCAATGTCTGGCCGCTGAATACCGTTCAGTTTTCCAACCATACGCAATATGGCAAATGGACTGGCATCGTCATGACGCCGTCGCATTTAACCGATATTGTGCAGGGCATTGCGGACATTGGCGAATTAGCACGTTGTGATGCTGTGCTGAGCGGCTACCTTGGCTCGGCAGAGCAGGGACAACACATTTTACGTATTGTGGAACAGGTAAAGCAGGCTAACCCTTCAGCCCGTTATTTCTGTGACCCGGTTATGGGCCACCCGGAAAAAGGCTGCATTGTAGCGCCAGGTGTGGCGGAATTTCATGCCCGCAGTGCGTTGCCTGCGGCAGATATTATTGCGCCGAACCTGCTGGAGCTGGAAATGCTCAGCGGCCACTCCGTCAGTAATGTTGCCGAAGCTGTCAGTACCGCGCGTGAACTGATTGCCAAAGGGCCGGAAATCGTCCTGGTGAAACATTTGGCACGAGCCGGTTATAACCCGGACTGTTTTGAAATGCTGCTGGTAACCAATGATGCGGCCTGGCATATCAGCCGCCCGCTGGTTGATTTTGGTGCGCGCCAACCCGTGGGCGTAGGTGATGTAACCAGCGGTTTGCTGTTGGTGAAATTGCTGCAAGGGGCAACAGTCCAGGATGCGCTGGAACATGTTACTGCTGCGGTGTATGCCATCATGCAAACCACAAAACAAATGGGTGAGTATGAGCTGCAAGTTGTTGCTGCCCAGGACGAAATAGCCCGCCCTGAGCAGTGGTTTCACAGCAAACAGCTTTGACTGCCCGCAAGAAAATTATTGATACGGTGCTGCCAGCAGTACTGTAAGCTCCAGGGATGGAGCAATTATATGAGCCCTTCAGCTTTCAGTGCCGCTATAACAGCCGGGCGGGCACGCATCCTTTCCATAAACGCATTAATATGTTCAAACTGGTTCATATCCAGTGACAGTGCATATCCCCAGTTGAGCACAGTAAACAAATAAGCGTCAGCTACGCTAAAGCGCTGCCCCATTAGCCATGGTTTATCACTAAGTGCGTCGTTAACCAGGCCCATCTTTTTCAACAGTTTGGCAATACAGGAAGCTTTGTATGAATCAGGTGTTTCGGATGAAAACAAAGGCGTGAACCCTTTGTGTAACTCCGTAGCGATAAAGTTAAGCCAGGATAGTGCCTGGTAGCGTGACAGAGTGCCAACTGGTGGGAGAAGCTGGCGGTCTGGTACCTGGTCCGCAATATATTGCACAATAACTGCACCTTCTGTCAGTAATGTATCGTTATCTAACAGCAGTGCCGGAACCTGCCCGGTGGGGTTAATAGACCAGAAATCTTCACCACTTTCAGTGGACTTTTCCTGCAGGTTCACCTGTGACAAGGTGAAATCAAGCCCGCTTTCACGCAGAACAATATGCGGCGACAGTGAGCATGCGCCTGCTTTATAAAACAATTTCATTGGTAAGACTCCTTGTGTAAGCGCCTGGTAGTTAGAAATCGCTTAGAAGGATGGTAGTTGGCAAGGCAGAGAAAGAAAAGCAGAAAGAGAGCAGATAAACGCGGTAATCACAAGGTCCGATGAGTGGTCATTCGCCACTGTACCTGAGTACAGTGACGATAACGCTGTTTCCCCAGAAAAATCAGGCAGTCGCGGTTTGCGGCGCGCTGGCTTTTTTATCGTCATCCTGCGTCATGCGGTTTAATTTAGGCGCAGTCAGCAGCATCAACAGGGCAATGATGCCGGTGGTAATCCCAATTTGCAGGAAGACATGACCGTAAACCTGCAGAGATTCTACCGGGTTTGTAACATTCTCTGGTACAGCCATCAGGCTGGCGACTTTACCGGCAATAATGGCCGCGCCAGCTGTGGTCAGGAACCAGCTTCCCATGATGAAACCCATCAGGCGCTGTGGAACTAATTGCGCCACCATTGCAAGGCCCAGGCCGGAGATCATCAGTTCACCAATACTTTGCAGTGCATAGCTGGCGATTAACCAGTTTACAGACACGATGCCTGCATCGGTCGCGAAGCTGGCGCCCAACGGCAGGATAAGGAATGCGCCGGAGCACAGAACCATACCAATCGCAAACTTAACTGGCATTGGCAGGCGGTCGCCCATTTTGTTGTAAATCGCCGCAAGAATTGGGCTGCCAATCATAATCCAGAATGGGTTCAGTGCCTGGTATTGCTCTGGCTCGAAAGCGATACCTAAAATACTGTGCTCAACGTTACGGATAGCAAAAAAGTTCAGCGAAGTTGGCATCTGGCTGTAAAGCACAAAGAAGACCACGGCTTCCAGCATCAGCAGAAAGGCAACAATCATTTTACGGCGCGCCGCGCCTTGCAGGGCAGAGGCTTCTTTGGCAAAGATGGCGATGATACCCAGAGCGATGACGCCCAACGCAATACGCGCGATTTGCTGGTTATGCAGCAACCAGGTAGCAAGGGCAACCAGAACCAGAACACCAACCAGGGTGGCAAACAGTTTACGCAGGTCAACCGGTGCAAAATCCGGTTTGGAACCGAAATCTTTTACCCATCTTTTACAGAACGCAAAGTTCACTACGGTAATCAGCATACCCACAACACTCAGTGAAAATGCGATACTCCAGCCGAACTGTGCTGCCAGCCATGGAGTGGCAAGCATGGAAAAGAATGAACCAATGTTGATGGCCATATAGTACATCGTAAATGCGCCATCAAGACGTGGGTCATCTTTCGGGTAACAGGTAGACAGCAAAGCCGACGGGTTAGCTTTAAACAAACCATTACCGACAGCGATAGTTGCCATACCTGCGTAGACGATGGCGGCATTGTGCCCGGACCAGGCAACTAACGCGTAGCCAACGACCAGAACGAGCGCACCCAGCATAATAACGCGTTTGGTACCCAGTACTTTATCGCCTAACCAACCGCCAATAGCAACCAGCCCATAGACAAGTGCACTGAAGGAAGAGAAGAGCGTAATTGAATCCGCTTCAGACATACCCAGTTGTTTAACCAGGTAAACAGCCATGATTCCTTGCAGGCCGTAGTAACCAAAGCGTTCCCATAATTCAATTGAGAATATGAGATAAAACGATTTCGGTTGTTTGAAAGCATTCAGACTAATGCTTTCTGCTGGTTTATTGTTTGCGGTCGACACATATACCTCTTATTTTACATCCCGTACTAACAGGGCGTTATTCAACCAGATGGCGTTTAAGACGACTCTGATTTTGTTATGGGAGGGGAAAACGGCAGGTACTTTTCCCTAATCTGAAGCATCTGGCAAGTTATTTGTCATATTCTTTTACATTTACCTTAGGCGGAGTATTGCCTGGGTAGATGAATTGTTATGCAGATTTAAATTTTGCCTGATTAAAAAATATGAGGTTTTTCTTTCGCTAATCTGAGTTTTTTATTATATAGAGATTTATGTGTTGTGGTTTTTGGTTATATCCAGTTGATATGACTGTATTTTGCATATTAGATGGTTGTATTGATTGATGCTGGTGATTTTTCCTTATTAAACCATAAGTTGGGAAGAGTTTGTGTGATAAATTTTAACATTTATCCTTGTGTAAATCTGCACATGAAAAATCTATAGAAATTTTGGATTTTAAAAAAACAATTAACCACATGAGCTGCTTTATGGCATGTTTTATGTAGCTAAAATCTGCAAAGAAAAGCATTTATATTGCTGAATGAGGTTTTTTTAGTGATGGAGGTAAACGTTTGCGCCAGCGCGTAGCGCAAACGAATATCAATGTTGTCAGGTCAGATTTCGGTCTTCTCTTTGTACTCACAAAGATCTTCAATCAGGCAGGAGCCACAGCGGGGTTTACGTGCTACACAGGTGTAGCGCCCGTGCAATATTAACCAGTGGTGGCAGTCAACTTTAAATTCGGCAGGAACGACTTTTAGTAGTTTTTCCTCTACCTGCTCAACATTCTTGCCCGGGGCAAAACCCGTTCGGTTACACACCCGGAAGATATGTGTATCCACAGCGATGGTAGGCCAGCCAAAAGCGGTGTTAAGCACTACATTCGCAGTTTTCCTGCCAACACCAGGTAATGCTTCCAGTGCAGCCCGGTCTTCAGGTACTTCGCCACCATGTTTTTCGAGCAAAATTCGGCAGGTCTTAATCACATTTTCAGCTTTACTGTTAAACAGGCCGATTGTCTTGATATATGACTTCACGCCTTCCACCCCCAGCGCGAGAATGGACGCTGGTGTGTTGGCTACCGGGTATAGCTTAGCGGTAGCCTTATTGACGCTGACATCAGTTGCCTGTGCGGAAAGCAGAACAGAAATAAGTAACTCAAAAGGCGATGAGAAGTGTAACTCCGTTGTTGGATGGGGGTTACTCTCTCTGAGGCGCGATAATATATTGATGCGTTTTTCTTTGTTCATCAGGCTTTTTCTGCTCCCTGAACATTGTTTTCCCGGGCGTGAGTTGCAGCTCTGCGTTTACTACGCTCATCAATCACATATTTAGCGGCAAGCATTAACCCCAGGCCAAAAAAGGCGCCTGGCGGCAACATGGCGAGTAAAAAGGGAGTGTCTGTATGGTAGATTTGGATACGCAGAATCTTAGCCCAGCTTCCCAGCAGCATATCTGCACCATCAAATAATGTCCCGTTGCCTAAAATTTCACGCATTGCCCCCAAAACAAACATGGCGCACGTTGCTCCCATGCCAATGGCAAGACCATCAATGGCTGCAAGGCCTGGCGGATTTCTGGAGGCAAAGGCTTCAGCGCGCCCAATGACAATGCAGTTTGTGACAATTAGCGGAATAAAGATCCCCAAAGACTGGTAAAGCCCGAAAGCAAAAGCATTGATTAACAGCTGAACTGAGGTGACCACGGAAGCAATGATCAGCACGTAAATCGGAATGCGGATTTCACTGGGTACAAAGCGGCGCAGTAATGAAACAGCCGTGTTCGTCAGCACCAGTACCAGTGTGGTTGCCAGACCAAGCCCCAACGCGTTGGTGGCAGTGGACGTGACAGCGAGCAGAGGGCACAAGCCAAGTAATTGCACCAGAGCCGAGTTATTTTTCCATAACCCCTGGATAAAAATTGTTTTTACATCACTCATGAAGATGCTCCACAAGAGGGGAATGTTGCCAGTTCAGGTGGCAGAGTTTTGGCAAACATTGCGGCACGCTTAACGGCGTTAACCACTGCTCGTGGAGTAATGGTCGCACCAGTGAACTGGTCAAATTGCCCACCGTCTTTTTTCACGGCCCACGCCGCATCGTTGGGGCCGGTTACCTGTTTACCGGCAAAACCCAGTATCCAGTTTGATACCCGCACATCAATTTTGTCGCCAAGGCCCGGTGTCTCGTGCTGCTCAGTGACCCGGGTACCTAACACGGTGCCAGAGAAATCGGTAGCAACCAGCAACTGAATAGCCCCGCCATAACCATCAGGTGCTGTAGTTTGCATAACCACAGCAACCGGTTTGCCCTGGTTACGGGCAATATAGATATCGTGAGCACCAGAACCCAGTGGCGTATTGTTCGCAACCACGCAATCTTGCTGGATAGCATTATCATAGCTGTCCGGTGCGATAACCTGGTCGAACAATTTCTTTTGTTGCAACATGGCCTGATGAGCAATAACTGGTTGCGTCAGTGTATTCACTACGGCAACCAGGCCGGTAAAACCCGCCGCGAACAGCGCCAGGGTGACACCGTGTTTACGCATTGTGTTCAGCATCACGAGTCTCCTTAGCGGTGCCCATAAGTTTGCGGGCGCGTAAAGTAATCAATCAGTGGTACAGTGATATTTGCCAGCAAAGTTGCGAAAGCTACAGCGTCAGGGTAGCCGCCAAATGAACGAATCAGCCAAACCAGTAACCCCGCCAGCGCACCGAAAATCAGCCTGCCTTTTGGTGTGGTGGATGCAGTTACCGGGTCAGTAAAGATAAAGAATGCGCCCATCATGGTTGCCCCGGAAAACAGGTGAATCGCGGGTGATGCACAGGTTTCGGGAAGTAGCCACCAGCCAAGTGTTGAGCAAACCAATAAAGTCAGCAGGAAACTCACCGGAATATGCCAGCGTATAGTCCCTTTCATTAACAGGAAGAGACCACCTGCCAGCCATGCCACGTTAACCCATTGCCAGCCAATACCGGCAAGTATGCCGCCATAAACTGGTGCCTGTTTAAGCTCAGCAACGGAATGCCCGGCACGCAGACCGGTTTTAAACGTGTCGAGAGGGGTCGCCTGGCTGATGCCGTCAATGCCCATTTTTAACTGGGTAACGGTGTCACCTGCCAGTGTGTGACCGGTGAAAATGGTATGCAGCACATCACTGACACCGGGCACTGTTGCTGCCAGTGACTCGGGAGGTAACCAGGATGTCATGGATACCGGAAACGCAATAAGTAACACTACATAACCGGTCATCGCAGGGTTAAAGGGATTATGGCCCAGCCCGCCATACAGTTGCTTGGCAAAAATAATGGCAAATAAGGTACCAACAATCACCATCCACCAGGGAGCCAAAGGAGGGATACTGACTCCAAGCAACAAACCTGTGAGCAGTGCCGAGTTATCGCCCAGTACGGACATCGATTTATTGCGCAACTTGAGTATGGCGCTTTCACCGGCAAGTGCCGCCAGGCACCCGAGGATGACCTGCACCAGGCTCCCCGGCCCGAACCACAGAGTCTGGACAATAATGGCAGGAACCGCCGCCAGAGTAACCAGCAGCATAATGCGGCTGGTTTGGCGTTGGTTATGGGTATAGGGTGAACTGGCAATACGAAAAACCATTTATTCCTCACTGACAGCAGACTGCGCTGCACGTTTTGCTTTGGCACGGGCTATTGCTGCTTCTACAGCGGCTTTACGCGGGTCCACCGCAGTTGGTTCACTGACTGGCTCTGGCGTGGCGCTTGCTTCCGGTGCCGCATTTCCTACCGCCTGCGCTTTGCGTGCTTTGGCACGGGCTATTGCTGCTTCTACCGCGGCTTTACGCGGGTCCACCGCAACTGGTTCACTGACTGGTTCAGGAATGGCGTTTGCTTCCGGTGCTGTATCTCCCGCCGCCTGCGTTTTGCGTGCTTTGGCACGGGCTATTGCTGCTTCTACAGCGGCTTTACGCGGGTCCACCGCAGTTGGTTCACTGACTGGCTCTGGCGTGGCGCTTGCTTCCGGTGCCGTATCTCCCGCCGCCTGCGTTTTGCGTGCTTTGGCACGGGCTATTGCTGCTTCTACAGCGGCTTTACGCGGGTCCACCGCAGTTGGTTCACTGACTGGCTCTGGCGTGGCGCTTGCTTCCGGTGCCGTATTTCCCGCCGCCTGTGCTTTGCGTGCTTTCGCGCGTGCCAGTGCAGCCGCAACCGCCGCTTTACGTGGGTCTTCTGAGTCTGTATTACTGCTGGTGACGGCTTGCTCAGTGACTTGTAATGCGGCTTTCTCTTGTTGGCGTGCGCGAGCTTCGGCTTTACGTGCAGCACGGGCCGCAATTGCGGCCTGGTTATCTGGCTGGGCGCCAGCCTGAATCACAACGGTGTTGGTCGCGGCAGTATGTTTTTCTTTGACTCGCGCCAAAGCAGCTTCAATTGCCGATTTGTCTTGTGTTGTGCCTGGTTGTACCGCTGCCTGTTGGTGGCGAGCCTGTCGCGCCTGTTTTTCGCGCTCAAGGCGAGCCTGACGCGCCTCAAAACGGGTTTTTGCCTCTGCCGCACGGCGGGTTTCGTCGGCAATGGCCTTGATCTCTGCTTTTTCCTGACGGAAATATTGCACCAGCGGGATTTGGCTGGGGCATACCCAGGCACAGGCACCGCATTCAATGCAATCATTCAGGTGGTGAGCCGTGGCTTTATCATGTTGCTGCCCTAAGCTGAACCAGTATAACTGCTGGGGTAACAGGTCCGCCGGGCATGCTTCGGCGCAGGCGCTGCAACGAATACAGTGCTGCTCTTCTTGTGCCGGTTCCATTTCCTGCACAGAAGGCGCCAGCAGGCAGTTAGTGATTTTAACTGCAGGAACATCGAGTGAGGGCAGTGTAAACCCCATTAATGGCCCGCCCATAATTACCATGGGCTGCGCATTACTGCGGAAGTCTGCAAAATTAAGCAAATGGCGTACCGGAGTACCGATTCGTGCCCAAACGTTACCGGGTTTGCCAACCGCTTCCCCGGTCAGAGTCACAACACGCTCTGTGAGTGGTTCACCATCAATAATTGCCCGCTTAATGGCATAAGCAGTACCGACATTTTGCATTAATACGCCGATATCGGCAGAACGCCCACCATGAGGAACCTGCTTGCCTGTCAGGATCTGAGTTAACTGTTTGGCTCCACCGGAAGGGTATTTTGTGGGAATAACCCGCAATTGCGTCTTGTGTTCATTACACAAAACCGCTTTGAGCATGGAAATTGCCTGAGGTTTATTGTCCTCAATACCAATCAAAATCTGGCGTGGATTAAGGATATGGTCGAGGATTTTTATCCCTTCGAGTATTTGTGCTGCGCACTCCTGCATTAAGCGGTCATCTGCCGTGATATAAGGTTCACATTCAGCCGCATTAATTATCAGCGTCTCAATGCGGTCAGCCCCACCACGTAATTTCACGCCAGTAGGAAAACCTGCGCCGCCCAAACCGGCAATGCCAAACTGTTGAATTCGCTCTATCAGGCTCGCTTTATCACGCTGCTGGTAATCACTCCAGCCCTCGCGTGGGAACCATTCGTCTTTACCGTCTGCTGCGAGAAAAACACAAGGCTCCATCAAACCGGAAGGGTGTGCAGTAATATGAGGCGCGATTGCGGTAATCGTCCCGGAGGTGGGAGCGTGTACTGGTAACATTTTCCCCCAGCCACGCGTCAGTGGTTGCCCACGCAACACAATGTCGCCGGGTTTTACGCACAGTTCACCTTCATCGCCAATATGTTGCCTGACGGGGATAATATAATCCGTGGCCAGCGGTACCTGCCGCAAAGGGGAGCCACTGGACTGGTGCTTCATCTCTGGAGGGTGGATCCCGCCATGAAAGTCCCAGATTCTGTCTTTTTTAAACGCTGAAAAAAACTTAAGCATGGTTTTCCACAGGGATAATCTTCACGGGGATAGTTTGCAGATCCCATTTCCAGGTTGACGGAGTCGGGTTTACAGGCACCAGAGTAATGCATTGTGTCGGGCAAGGGGCGACACATAAATTACAGCCAGTACACTGGTCACTGATTACGGTGTGCATTGCACGAGTGGCTCCCACAATCGCATCAACCGGGCAGGCCTGAATGCACTTGGTGCAGCCAATGCAGTTATCTTCATCGATAACAGCCAGCACCCGTTCAGGCTCTGCGGCGTCACCGCCTTCGGTTGGTTGCGGGTCAACCCCCATCAAACCAGCAATTTTTAGCATGACAGCTTCGCCGCCTGGCGCACAACGGTTTATGTGTTCACCATTTTTACCAACCGCTTCAGCATAAGGGCGGCAACCCGGGTAGCCACACTGGCCGCACTGGCTTTGTGGCAATATTTCATCGATCCTATCGACAATAGGATCATCTTCCACTTTAAAGCGGCGCGAGGCGTAGCCAAGAATCAGCCCAAAGAACAGGCCGAGCAACGCAAGCGGGATGATGGCTATCCAAATCATACTCATCAAAACTTCACCAGTCCGCTAAAGCCCATAAAGGCAAGGGACATTAACCCGGCCGTAATCAAGGCAATGGCATTGCCACGAAAAGGGGCGGGAACATCAGCAACCGCCAGGCGCTCACGCACGGCGGCGAATAATACCAAAACCAGGGAGAAACCCACTGCCGCAGAAAACCCGTACAGAGCAGCCTGGAAAAAGTTTTGCTTCAGGTTCACGCTCAGTAACGGCACAGCCAGCACCGCGCAGTTAGTGGTGATAAGTGGCAAAAAAATGCCCAGCAACCGGTACAACGCCGGGCTGGTTTTTCTTACCACCATTTCAGTGAACTGAACCACAACGGCAATCACCAGAATAAAACTCATGGTGCGCAGCCAGGTTAAATCCAGAGGGATGAGGATTAAGTTGTCGATTAACCACGAACTGATTGACGCCAGTGTCATGACGAATGTTGTCGCCAGCCCCATGCCAATGGCGGATTCCAGTTTTTTGGACACCCCCATGAAAGGGCACAGGCCAAGAAATTTTACCAGCACATAGTTATTAACCAGCACCGTGCCAATAAAGAGCAACAAATAATCAGTCATAATCAGGTCTGAAACTAACGCCATTGGTCACCCGGCGCACCCGGGCGTGATAAATGTAAAGTACTGCTCTGCAATCAGTTATTAACAAAAGTATGTTTAACCCGCTGCGATTTCCTGAAGTAAGGCGCAAATATGGCTGCCGCCAGCAACGGTAATAATAACTGGCGAACGGCAACTGCATCGGTTACTGGGGAAAATGCAAAGGCTTTTACCGCCAGCAGAACACAAACCAGTAACCATAAAATATAATGCCGCGGTACTTTGCTCCGGCGTTTAAAAAACGCGATAACCAGCCACAAACTGTAAAGCCACATAGCTACGGTAAAGGCCAGTGAGAGGTACCACATCACCACTGTTTGTGGGAGTTGCGCCGCCAGAGCCAGGTGTGTCTCTGGTATACTGAGTGCCATTATATACATCACAATACCCAGTGATGTGCTCAATAGTGTCATCAAAAGCCAGGCCAGTGGTATCAGTAACCACCCGCCAATTCGTAACGCTGTTGCGTTATTCATTAATTACCCCGTGTCAGGCCAGCCAGAGAAACAGCCTGTAAGAATACGAATCAGCGCGGAATTATAAGGATTTTACCCGGGAATACCAGATTCAACACGTTACAGAACGTACTTCCGTGCAGTGCGAGCCTGGCATGCCTGCTTCAACTGCCACAAGGTGCCTGCCTGGGAATTTGGCGGAAATTCAGAGCATTCTTTACCGGTTTAACATTGGGGCGGTGAACTACCGTTACATGATGCCCTGGCGTGTGCCGGTTGAGCAGAATAATGGTGGTTTCTGTTTTTCCTGGCGGTAAAAAATGCGGGTAATCCGCGCAAATCAGCGCCAATGGTTTAATCTGATGGCAAGCTGTGTTAACTATGGCTGCACTCAATGCTTATGGGAACGGTGGGGAGCTTCACCCGCTGTTGTCCTGGCTTTCGGCTGAGCCGTCATACCAGTTATTAAGAACTAAGGAACGAGTGTAATGAAAGATATTATTCGGGTGGGTATTTTAGGCTATGGTTATGCGACAAAAACGTTCCACGCGCCGCTGGTTGCAGGCACACCGGGTATGGAACTGGCGGTAATCTCCAGCAGCGATGCCAGTAAAGTTCATGCGGACTGGCCTGGTGTAACTGTGGCTGATACTCCGGAAGCAGTTATCAACGCTGATGATATTGATCTGGTAATTATCCCCACGCCGAATGATACCCATTTCCCGTTGGCAAAAGCGGCGCTTTTGGCTGGCAAACATGTTGTGGTGGACAAACCTTTCACAGTGACATTATCGGAAGCCCGTGAGCTGGATGCACTGGCAAAACATACCGGGTTGTTGCTCTCCGTCTTTCATAACCGCCGCTGGGACAGCGATTTCCTGACGCTTAAATCATTACTGGCTGAAGGCTCGTTGGGTGAAGTTGTGTATGTTGAATCCCATATGGATCGCTTCCGCCCACAGGTGCGCAACCGCTGGCGTGAACAGGCCGGTGCAGGTACCGGGATCTGGTATGATCTGGGGCCGCATTTGCTTGATCAGATGCTGGCGCTGTTTGGCATGCCTGTCAGCATTCAGGTTGATCTTGCTCAACTGCGCCCGGGAGCACAAACCACTGACTATTTCCATGCAGTACTTACCTGGCCGCAACATAAAGTCGTATTGCACAGCACCATGCTGGCCGCCGCAGAAACGGCACGCTACATTGTGCATGGTACGCGCGGTAGTTATGTGAAATATGGTGTAGACCCGCAGGAAGACCGTTTAAAAGCAGGGCAACGCCCTCCTCAGGACGACTGGGGGTATGACATGCGTGATGGCGTCCTGACGGTTGCTCATGGCGATACCATAGATGAAACACCGGTTCTGACTGTACCCGGGAACTACCCTGCCTATTATGCTGCTGTGCGTGATGCACTCAATGGTAAAGGTGAAAATCCGGTACCGGCAAGTCAGGCTATCAAAGTGATGGAGCTTATTGAGATGGGGATTGAATCCGCCCGTCACCGCACGGCTCTTTGCCTGGTTTAGTCGTCTGTTAGTGTGTTAACAGGGGGCTTGCTGATTTGCTCCGGCAAGCCTTTACTCTGTTTATGGGTAAAATTTATATTCAGCACCTTCCCGTTTTTGACAAGTGTTAACCTGTTATCGGCTTTTAACGTGGAGTTTGTTGGTTGTAGCCAGGCATGTACCTGGTTCAGATTGGTGAAAAAGAAGGAAAAAAGCGTGGTTTTTCCTTCTTTTTAGTTAGCGGGCGAAAATCAATGAATTGATTTTCCTGGTTTTTTATTGGGTGATATCCTCTTGTCCTGTGCGGGCATGAGGTTTGTCATCAGATTCAGCCAGGTATGTACCGGGCTTATTTATCTGCAAGGAAAAAGAATGGATTGGTTCCAGCGCCTTAAAATTGACAAATTTTTGCTGGTGATGATCTGTGTGGTGGTTGTCGCATCGGTATTACCTTGTGAAGGCTATGTAAAAACAGGTTTTGAGTACCTGACTACTGCAGCCATCGCGTTACTATTTTTTATGCACGGAGCCAAGTTATCCCGGGCTGCGATTCTTGCCGGAGCGGGGCACTGGCGCTTACATCTGGTGGTCTTTCTCAGCACTTTCGTACTGTTTCCTATTCTCGGGCTGGGTATGTCTGTACTGGAGCCCGGTATTCTTAACCAGCCGCTTTACATGGGGTTTCTGTACCTGTGTGCGTTACCAGCCACAGTGCAGTCTGCTATTGCCTTCACGTCCGTAGCGGGTGGGAATGTAGCCGCGGCGGTATGTAGTGCATCGGCATCCAGTATTCTGGGGATTTTCCTTTCGCCGGTATTAGTGGGCATGCTGATGAACACCCAGGAAGGGGCGACAGATACCCTGCACGCGATTGGTAAAATCATCATGCAGTTGATGGTGCCATTTGTGGTGGGGCATTTATCTCGCCCACTTATTGGCCGCTGGGTTGATAAGCATAAGAAGCTTATTAATCTTACTGACCGGTCATCAATTCTGTTGGTTGTCTACGTGGCATTCAGTGAAGCGGTGGTGGGCGGTATTTGGCAGCAAATTGATGCAGAGGCTCTGTTGTGGGTAGTGGCCTGTTCAATTGTGTTGCTGACTATCGTGCTGGTTATCAATACCTGGGCGGCCCGTTTACTGGGTTTTAACACTGAAGATGAAATTACTATTGTCTTCTGTGGTTCGAAGAAAAGCCTGGCGAATGGTATCCCGATGGCAAATGTTTTGTTCCCGGTGAGCACTGTCGGGATTATGGTGCTGCCACTAATGATCTTCCACCAAATCCAGCTTATGGTGTGCGCTGTGCTGGCACAACGTTATGCGAGAAGGCTGAAGAAAACCCCGTCACCCAGGTAACGGGGGAACAGGTGTTAACGGGTGCTGGCTTTCAGGCGCAGCGCCTGTTTTTCTTCTTGTGACAGGAACGCAATTTCCAGCCCATTTACCTGAGCCTGGCGAATTTGCTCCACAGACAGACCTGCTGCAGGCGCTGCATGTTCATATTCGTGGCGAATATCAACCCCCTGTACCGCAGGGTCATCTGAGTTAATGGTTGCCAGCACGCCGTGGTTCAGGAATGTTTTTAGCGGATGAACGCCAATGGCGCTGACGGTACTGGTCTGGATATTCGACGTAATACAGGACTCAATACCAATACGGTGTTTTGCCAGGTAATCCATTAATGCCGGGTCTTCAACAGCCTTAACACCGTGGCCAATCCGTTCAGCCCCCAGTTCCTGAATGGCCTGCCAAATACTCTCCGGCCCGGCCGCTTCCCCTGCATGGACAGTGATGCGCCAGCCCACATCCCGGGCTTTACGGAAGTGTTCACGAAAACGGCTTCCAGGGAAACCCAGTTCATCGCCAGCCAAATCCAGTGCAGTAATGCCATCCCGATGAGCCAGTAACCCGTCCAGTTCTTTCTGGCAGGCCTCTTCACCAAATGTCCGGCTCAGAATACCGGTAAGCCTGGCAACAACCCCGAAGTCTTTGCTCCCCTGGCGTACGCCATCGATAACGGCTTCAACAACACCCGCGATGGGGAGATTATGCGCCATCGCCATATAACCCGGCGAAAAGCGTAATTCTGCGTAATCCAGCCTCTGGAGGGCGGCATCTTCCATATTTTCCCAGGCTACGCGACGGCATGCTTCCAGAGACCCGAGAACGTTGACTCCCCAGTCCAGCTTTGCCAGAAAACTGACCAGGTCTGGTTCAGTTGATGTGACCTGCACATGAGGGATCAGCGCATCGAGTGTTTGGGCTGGCAGGGCAATATTGAATTCACGCCCAAGGCTCAGGATCGTGTTCGCGCGGATATTGCCGTCAAGATGGCGGTGCAGATCAGTTAACGGAAGGGTGGTATCAATCATGGTCGCACTCATTTCAGGTAAAGTGCAGAACATTATAAAGCCAGACCCGGCAGTATGCGCAAGTCACCTTGTGTGTTGCGCATGCTGGCCGGGCAGGGAATAACCAATTAAAGAAACTTTTCCATCAGCCAGATGGCGAACTGCTGGCCGCGTAATTCGGCCTGAATTGGATGCACCACCTGGAACCCCTGGGCAAGAAAAAAAGGCCGGGCGGTTTCACTGGCTTCAACAAACACTCGTGCTAACGACTGTTGTTGCGCCACCAGTAACAAGTGGTTCAGCAATAAACGACCAATACCCTGGCGCTGGTAGCGGTAGTCGCAAAAGAAGCAGTGAATCAACCCCGAGGGTTGTACATCCCCCCAGGCAAGGAGCGTTTGCGTTTGTGTGTCCTCCACCACCCATGGGTTGTGGTCAAAAATAAGTTTCTCCCACCAGTGCGGATCCGGCTCTGCTGGTGCCCAGGCGTCAAGTTGCGCGGGGGTGTAATCCCGGCAATTAACCCGGTGGATGGTATGCCAGGTGAGTGACCATAACCGGGGGATATCTTCACTTCGCCAGGGGCGAATAACCCGGTGTGTGGGTGTGGTGTAGTGAGGCATACTCATTCCTTACGTATGGCGCGTGTTGGTACAGAGTACGTTCCCGGAGCGGGTTTAAGGTAATGGCAAAGACAAAGCGCCTACTGATTGATAAAAGAGAAGGAAAAACGGGGTTTTCCTTCTCTTTAGTTATCAGGGGGAAGTCAATGAATTGATTTCCCTTGTTTACTATTCGGTGACATTCTCTCGTTCATGCGCAGACTTGAGACTGGCAAACAGAGAAAAAACCGCCTTACTGCGCTGGGGCTGCTTCTGGCTGAGCAGGAGCGGCAGGTGTTGCAGGTGCCGCGTTGTCTTCTGGCACTGGCGGCATAATGTCGCCACCAAGGCCAAACATGCCAACAAAATCGCTCAGTGGCATTTTTTGCCCGTTCAACGTCACTTCACCATTTGCATAATCCAGGCTGGTGGTGATGTTGTTGTCTTTTACTGTCGTGATACGGAACATTTGCCCCATAGCAGCCAGACCTTTGATCTGTTGCTCTGCAAGCCTGGCTGCCGCGTCATCCTGATACCCTTCAATACGAGCCACCTGGGTCATCAGTTCAGTTGCCATATCCAGCGGGATAACCAGGTTGCTGTCCAGATGCTTGATGTAGCGGTCTGCTGCCTGGTCGAGTGTTTTTGGTTCGGCACTTTTCGCCGGGTCATTGAAGTTAAGGTTAAGCGTAAAGCGGCTTTCACCTTTGGCATTCTTCCAGCTCAATGGTGAAATATGAATAGCGGGTTCCCCTTTAAGCAATTCAGGCAGGCCAGACGCCAGAACTTCAACCAGTTTTTGCTGATAAAGCTCGGAATTCTCAGCTACATCAGGCTGAGCCATTAACGCTTCTACCTGCTGATTATACTGCTCGCGGAATTGGTGCAGTGCAGCACCATCCAGATTGCTGACAGCAACAGAGAGTTGCCCGCTACCCAGGTTCTGGTTTTGCACTTTCAGGTCATTCAGCGCGTAATCAATCTGGCCTCCCAGGTGTTTACCATCGGCCGCGGGTTCAGATTTGGCGGCAATATTCAACCCACCCAGTTGCGCCATTTCTTTGCCTTCCACACTCAGGGTAAGACCTTTAGCCTCCAGGGATTGCGTACCAACGCGCTCAGCAAACGAACTGATGTGTGTTTCACCACGGGCACTGATACCACTGATAGCCAGGCCGACTTTCTGGTCAAACTCATTGACACTGTCAATCTTCAGACTGCCCAAATCACCACTGCTGGAGACTTTATCGCCCTGGTTATCAACGCTGACATCAAATTTCCCACCCGCAAAAGCAACTTTGTACGGCGCTTTATCATAATTGAGTGCTTCAAGTGTGATACCTGAATCGGTATCGCCGCTGTAACCGATGCGAGTATCAACGACCAGTGGAGACTTGCCTTGTGTTAATGCAAACAGTGGTTTGGTGGTGTCGTTATTGACCAGAGTGGTGCTTACCGAAGCCATAGACGGCACAATGCTTCCCGGGAACGGCCCGTGGCGCACAGTTTCGTCCAGCACGATTTCTTTCCCTTCAGGCAGAAGAGAAGATTTTTCACCTGCCTGCGGTTTAATGACAAGTTGAACATGGCTTGAGAAAACGCCACGTTGGTAATCACGTGGGGTGACAGTGAGCGCGGCAAGGGGCGCGACTTTTTTGAGTTGTGCATTCACCTGGGCGATGGCATCGTCCATATGGCTTTCAATCATTTTTCCTGTGTACCAGGATGCACCTGTCCACACCACACCCAGCGCGACGATAACACCCGCTGCAACCATCGATTTTTTCATTAAACCATCCCTATTAGCAGTTAGCCGGGCAGAGCGCCCGGCCAGATAAGCAATTTACGAAGCTTATCAATCCTGAGGTAAAAAATCAGTACCTTAGTTAAGTTTGTTATATACGCGCGCCAGTCGCCCGCTGCCAGTAACCTCAACATTCGGCTCATTGGCGGGAATAAACGCGGATTCGCCTGGTTTCAGTACCAGAGATTCATCACCCGATTGCAGGCGGGCTTCGCCTTCCACACAAAAGACAATCGCAGCGCTGTTTTGATCTAAAACCTGGGGTTGCATTACCAGGCTATGCAGTGAAAACGCAAAATCATCCACCGGAATAGGGAATGCCAGTGAGCCTGCTTCATGAACGGGCTGGGTTAGCAGTGAATTGGCTGCACGGGGTGCAAATTTGACATTGGCTACTAACTCCGGAATATCAATGTATTTAGGTGTCAGCCCGGCGCGCAGTACGTTGTCTGAGTTCGCCATAACCTCCAGAGCCACACCGTCGAGGTAGGCATGAGGTGTTTCGGCGAACAAGAACATTGCTTCGCCCGGCGCCAGTTCCACAACATTGAGCAGGAGTGGTGAAAATAACCCACTGTCGTCCGGGTAGATGGTGGCAATTTTGCGAATTGTATCCCAGGGTTGCCCGCTTCTCCCTTCCAGGACGGCATTCAGGCGGGCGAGGGCGTGCTGTTTTTCCTGCTGCGGCATACTTAACAGTGCGGCAAACAGCGTTTGCATATGGCTGGCATCAGGGCTGGACAAAAATGCCGCGATTGCCGGGTGTGCATCTGCCAGAGGCGCAAGTAGTGCTGCGCTGTCGCTGAATTCACGGAAGGCATTCATGGCAAGAAATGGCGTCAGTGCAAACACCAGTTCCGGTTTGTGATTAGGATCTTTGTAGTTACGTTCCGGTGCACTCAGCGGTATACCTGCCGTGTTCTCACGGGCGAAACCGGCTTCAGAAGCCTGCTTATTCGGGTGTACCTGAATCGAAAGTGGCTGGGCGGCGCACAGTACTTTGAACAAATATGGCAGCTCACCAAAACGTTGTGAGACAGCTTTGCCCAGGAGGGCATCGGGTTGTTGGGCAATTACATCGCGCAGTGCCAGTTTTTCACCCTGACGCGTTTCAATAAATGAACTGCTTTTAGGGTGCGCTCCCATCCATAACTCTGCCATCGGTTGCTGTTCCGGGTTGGCGATACCATACAATTCGGTTAATGCGGTTTTACTTCCCCATGCATAGTTTTGCACTGAATTGATGAGTTTTTGCATAATCAGGCCCTGTAATAAAAATAGATTACCACAGCATCAGATAACCCCGCCGACACACAACTTGTGCCCTGTAAGGCTACGAAGTGACGGAAAACGAGTGTGCTAATCAATTGAGGTAGAATAACTTCCCGCTATTAAAGCAGTTTCTGCCGGGCAGGGTAACTGCGCAGACAAAAAGTCGTATTAATCTCAGTTTTTGTTAAAAAAATGTGTACACTTGACCGGTGACTTTGTGGTTGCCGCGCAGATGCAGATGTGGCGCGGAGTGCTGGAATGCAATACAACGGATTTAGCGAGTGAGAGAACAATGTCAACTAAACCCTTCTACTATCAGAATCCTTTTCCTGTAGCAAAAGACGATACCGAATACTATCTGTTAACCAAAGACCATGTCTCTGTCAGTGAGTTCGAGGGCGA
>NZ_QGTS01000011.1 GCF_003182475.1 Mangrovibacter plantisponsor | reverse complement strand
GGTGTGTAAGCGCAGCGATGCGTTGAGCTAACCGGTACTAATGAACCGTGAGGCTTAACCTTACAACGCCAAAGATGTTTTGGTGTGAGAGACGAAATTTTTAGCTTGTTGACGGATAATGTTCATGGCCGGGAGGCGGTGAATAAAACAGAATATGCCTGGCGGCAAGAGCGCGGTGGTCCCACCTGACCCCATGCCGAACTCAGAAGTGAAACGCCGTAGCGCCGATGGTAGTGTGGGGTCTCCCCATGCGAGAGTAGGGAACTGCCAGGCTTCAATTAAGAAGAACCCTCAGCGAAAGCTGGGGGTTTTTTGCTTTTGTGCTTCAGGCTGTTCAGCCACTTACCTGCAGTTTCACACCCGGGGACAGTTCCCGTCAGGTGATCCCGGCCACCGTGCCCGGTTTTTGGTTTATCACCCACCGGGCTCTGCGCTGGCAGAGACGGCACATCCGTAAACCTGTGCTGCACTGCCAGAACCGCTGATACTTATTCTTCTTGCCAGTTTTGCTTACCCGTTTAGGCGGATAAAAAAATGCCCTGTCACAAGACAGGGCATCAGCAAACGCAATACGGATATTTTAATGAATAACCTGGGAAAGGAATGCCCGGGTACGCTCGGAGCGCGGGTTAGAGAAGAATTCATCAGGTGGTGCTTCTTCTACAATTTCGCCTCTGTCCATGAAAATAACGCGATTAGCAACTGTACGGGCAAATCCCATTTCATGGGTCACACAGAGCATCGTCATTCCGTCCTCAGCCAGGCCAATCATGGTATCCAGCACCTCTTTAACCATTTCAGGATCCAGCGCTGAGGTTGGCTCATCAAACAGCATTATTTTTGGCTTCATACACAACGACCGGGCAATAGCGACGCGCTGTTGCTGGCCTCCGGATATTTGACCGGGGAATTTATTAGCATGTTCTGCAATACGTACACGTTCCAGGTAATGCATGGCCAGTGCTTCAGCTTCACGCTTGGGCATTTTTTTCACCCAAATCGGGGCGAGAGTACAGTTCTGCAAGACGGTAAGATGCGGGAATAAGTTGAAGTGCTGGAATACCATTCCAACCTCGTTACGGACCCGTTCAATATTGCGGATGTCATCATTAAGCTCAATGCCATCAACAACAATGCGCCCTTGCTGATGTTCTTCCAGGTGATTGATACAACGAATCGTTGTTGATTTCCCTGAGCCTGAAGGACCACATAGTACAATGCGCTCGCCTTGCTGGACGTTAAGGTTAATATCTTTCAATACATGAAACTGACCGTACCACTTGTTAACATCTTCCAGCGTAATCATCGCGTCGGCAGGTTGAATAGTAATTTGACTCATGATTTTCCTTAGTGCGGTGTGCGCCCGGTATGGAAGCGCTTTTCCAGATACTGGCTATAGCGCGACATGCTGAAACAGAAGATCCAGTAGACCATTGCGGCGAAGACATAGCCTTCGGTTGACATCCCAAGCCATGCCGGGTCAACGGTGGCTTGCTGAACGCTACTGAACAAATCGAACAGGCCTATAATGATGACCAGGCTGGTGTCTTTGAATAATGCAATGATCGTGTTGACCAGCCCTGGGATCACCAGTTTTAAAGCTTGTGGAAGAATGACTAAAATATGGGTTTTCCAGTATCCCAGCGCCAGGGATTCTGCAGCTTCGTATTGCCCTTTTGGCAAAGCTTGTAAACCGCCTCTGACTACTTCTGCAACATAGGACGACTGGAAAAGAACCACACCTACTAACGCCCTGATTAATTTATCTATCGTTGTCCCTTCCGACATAAAAAGCGGCAGCATTACTGAAGACATAAACAGAACAGTAATGAGCGGCACACCACGCCAGAATTCAATAAAAACAACAGACAGAATTCTGACTACAGGCATGCGCGAACGGCGTCCCAACGCAAGAAGAATCCCCAGAGGCAATGCACCGGCAATACCAATAGAGGCGATAATCAAAGTCAGTGTCAGTCCGCCCCACTGGCGTGTTTCCACGCGGCTAAGCCCGAAGAAACCGCCGTACATTAACCACCACACAACGACTGGATAAACGATTACCCATCCGGTGATGTAGCGGCCCCGTTGCGGCATGTTTTTCCAAAACATCGGAAGAATACTCAACAGGCCAATAATCAATGCCGTATTAATACGCCAGCGCTGTTCATGCGGATAGAGCCCATACATAAACTGCCCGAAGCGGGCATGGATGAACACCCAACAGGCACCGTCTTTAGTACAGTCACTACGTGTTGAACCTGCCCAGTTAGCGTGAAAAATAGCCCAGTTGAGCAGTGGTGGAATTAACTGCCACATTAACCACAGGCAGATAACTGTCAGCAGGCTATTACTCCAGGATGAAAACAGATTCTTACGCATCCACAGTAGTGTTCGTCCGGACCTGGAAGCATCAGGACGAGTGTCTTTTGATAAAATAGCTTTACTCATCATGCGTCCTTAACGTTCCACCAGGGCAATGCGGCGGTTATAAATATTCATCAACAACGAAATGCTCAGGCTGATAATCAAATAAACCGACATGGTGATAGCAATAGTCTCGATAGCCTGCCCGGTCTGGTTGAGTACAGTTCCGGCAAAAAGCGATACCATGTCCGGATAACCAATCGCAGCTGCCAGTGAGGAGTTTTTCACTATATTCAGGTACTGGCTGGTCAGTGGCGGGATAATGACGCGCAACGCCTGAGGAATAATAACCTGGCGCAGGGTTATTGGGTTGGGTAAACCCAGGCTGCGGGCTGCTTCATGCTGGCCAAACGGAACCGACTGGATACCCGAGCGAATTATTTCCGCAATAAATGCTGATGTATAGACGGATAAAGCCAGAGTAAGTGCCGCCAGTTCAGGGATTAAAACCATCCCTCCGCGGAAATTGAATCCCCGCAATGCAGGAATATCCCAGTGAATTGCAGCACCAAAGATCAGGTGAGTTAATAACGGTAAACCCAGTATCAACACAAGAGCTACAGGCCAGGTGCGGCGAAGTTGCCCTGTTTTGATTTGGTGTGTGTGATTAAACCGGTACAACCCATAACTGACAACCAGCGCGACCAGTATCGCCAGCCCTGTGGCGATAAGACCTTCCCCAATAATCGGGGAGGGCAGGTAAAGACCGCGGTTGCTTAAGAACACCAGATCAAACAGATCAAGCGCCTGGCGAGGCCCCGGCAAATTACGCAATACCGCGAAGTACCAGAAGAAAATTTGTAGCAGTGGCGGAATATTGCGGAAGGTTTCGATATATATCGTCGAGATCTTCCGTAACAACCAGTTGTCTGAAAGACGGGCAAGTCCAAGGAAAAAACCCAGAAAAGAAGCAAAAATAATACACAGCGCGGAAACCAGCAGTGTGTTGAGCAACCCAACGACAAAGACTCTGCCGTAGGTATCTCCCTGTTCATAATCAATAAGATGCTGGACAATACCGAACCCGGCGCTTCTGTCCAGAAAAGCAAATCCGGAAGTGATTCCGCGGTTGTTCAGGTTTGTGATGGTGTTGTGTATCAGATAAATTGCGGCCGTTGCTACCAGAACAATTGCGATAATCTGGTACAGCCAGGCACGCACCGCAGGGTTAGAAAAGGAGAGTTCTCCTTTCGTTTTAAGGCGGCGATGAGACATAAACGAACCTCAGTAATACAATGCGACAGACGTGAGGGCACTACAAATGTAGTGCCCATTACTGCAAAAAATTAACGTACTGGCGGGGCGTACTGGATACCGCCATTGTTCCAGAGGTTGTTGAGACCACGTTTGATTTTCAGTGGGCTACCTTCACCGACATTGCGATCAAAAACTTCACCGTAGTTACCGACCTGTTTAACGATATTGAATGCCCATTTGTTGTCGAGCTTCAGGTCTTTACCAAAGTCACCTTCAGCACCTAACAGGTGTGCCATATCCGGTGTAGAAGGATGCGCTGCTTTTTCATCAACGTTTTTGGAACTGATACCCATTTCTTCTGCGTCCAGCATGGCAAACAGTGTCCAGCGAACGATGGCAAACCAGTCATCATCACCACGACGCACAACCGGCCCCAGCGGCTCTTTAGAGATAACTTCAGGCAGAACAATCCATTCGCCTGGGTTGCTCAGCTTAATGCGCAACGCATAAAGCTGTGACTGGTCAGAAGCCAGCGTATCGCAGCGGCCAGATTCAAGCGCTTTTGCTGATTCATCAGAACGGTCAAATGTTACTGGTGTGTATTTCATGTTGTTGGCTTTGAAATAGTCAGCAACGTTAAGCTCTGTATCGGTCCCGGCCTGAATACAGACGGTTGCACCGTCGAGTTCTTTCGCGCTTTTTAATCCGGCTTTAGAGTGTGTGAGGAAGCCAATGCCGTCATAATAGTTAACACCGGCAAAAACCATCCCCATGCCACCATCGCGGGAAGAGGTCCAGGTGGTATTACGTGAAAGCAGGTCTACTTCGCCAGATTGCAAAGCAGTAAAACGTTCTTTCGCTGTGAGTGGAGTATATTTAACTTTTGAAGCGTCGCCGAATACGGCAGCAGCAATACCACGGCAAACGTCCACATCAATACCCGTGAACTTGCCGCTTGCATCAGCGTATGAAAAGCCCGGTAAGCCATCACTGATACCGCACTGTACGAATCCTTTCTTTTTAACGGCATCCAGGGTTGACCCTGCATGTGCCTGGTTGGCGATACCAAACAGCGCTCCTGCTGCTACCAGAGTGGCTAACGTCAATTTTTTCATAGTGGATCCTGTGTGGCTAAATTATCGTTATAAAAAGTGGCATCCATATTGATGCCATCATCCTGTCTGTGGCGATTGCCGAACTTAATAAAGCAAAGGTGATGCCAGGTTTTAAACTATTCAAAATGTGACAAAGCAATCACCCTGCGTTGAGTGTAGACACGAAATTCATAAAGCAACGCCCTGCCATGGTGCAAAAATGAAACTTACGCCACATAATGGCGCAAAAAAGTTTCATTGATGTGATGAAATTAACGCGGCGAAACAACTGCTAATGAAATGAATTTTTGCTGAGGATTAATATTAATAAACACTACGTTATATGGTTACTTATCTGCTCCGTGTAAGAGAAAGTAACTTAATATTCTATTATTAGTGAATTGGCTGAAGGTTTGTTGCATCCATATAAACATCTGATGATAAAAAATGCACTTCCTTAATGCAGAGTTACCTTTGCCACACTTGTGTGCCGTGTACTCATGGGCTGCAACAGTTGCATCATCATAAGTCCTGCTGTTTCGTCAGCCTATTTTTATAGTTTGTCCTACAGGAGTGGATGGGGTGCTGTTAAGAGTTATCTGGCATTTATATAAATAAATAGTGATTCAGGTGGCTAATAAATCTTACGTATACCGAATGTATTACCTGGTGGGAATGTATTTGAGAGAGTGACTCAGGTAAATAACCATTGTTAATATGTGGCTAATTATCTGAAGGAGGGAAAGCATGCTGTCAGGTTATCTTGCGAAGGGGAAGATTTACAAATAAAAAGGTACCACCCCGTGAAGGGTAGTACCTTTTAAAACAACGGATTAACTGATTAAAATCAGTTCATGCCATATTTTTTCAGTTTTTTACGCAGGGTGCCGCGGTTGATACCCATCATCAGTGCCGCACGGGTCTGATTACCACGGGTGTATTGCATCACCATGTCCAACAATGGCTGTTCAACTTCAGCCAGTACCAGCTCATACAGGTCATTAACATCCTGACCATTCAGTTGAGCAAAATAGTTCTTCAGTGCCTGTTTAACCGAGTCACGCAGGGGTTTTTGGGTTACCTGATCCTGAGAGTTAACGGTAGAAACGGTCAGTACGTCAGAATTTACGCGTTGTTCGAACATAGTTCTGTCAGCTCTTTATTTCTGTTTACGCAAAATTTTCGAAGTATGCCTCCAACGCCTCCAGCTGTTCGCTGGCATCCTCTATGGCGTTGAATGTGCGCCGAAACTGGTCATTTGGAGCGTGTTCCTGGAGATACCAGGACACGTGCTTACGTGCAATTCGGTAACCTTTCACATGGCCATAAAAGCCGTGTAACGCCCGAACATGCTCGCACAACAAGCGCTTTACCTCAGCCAGAGGCAGTGGCGCAAGCAACTCTCCAGTGTCCAGATAATGCTGGATTTCCCGAAAGATCCAGGGTCTTCCCTGAGCAGCCCGGCCTATCATCAAGGCATCAGCCCCTGTATAGTCCAGAACCGCTCTGGCTTTAAGCGGGTTTGTTATGTCACCATTCGCGATAACGGGAATGGAAACTGTCTGCTTAACCAGCCGAATATTGTCGTATTCTGCTTCGCCTTCAAACCTGCAGGCGCGCGTGCGTCCATGTATCGTCAGAGCCTGAATACCACATTGCTCAGCCAGTTGGGCAATCTCTACACAGTTCTGGTGGTCTTTATCCCACCCAGTGCGAATCTTTAACGTTACAGGCACCTCGACCGCATTAACCACTGCGGACAGGATACTTTTAACCAACACCGGATACTGCAGTAGTGCTGAGCCTGCAAGTTTACGATTCACTTTTTTAGCCGGGCACCCCATATTGATATCAATAATCTGGGCACCATTTTGCACGTTAATGCGTGCGGCCTCTGCCATTTCATCAGGCACACTGCCGGCAATCTGTACGGTACGAATGCCGGGTTCATCAACATGAACCATACGTAACCGTGACTTGTCACTTGCCCAGACTTCCGGGTTAGAAGACATCATCTCGGAGACGGTAAGTCCGGCACCCATTTCGTAACACAGCGTTCTGAATGGTCGGTCTGTTATCCCCGCCATTGGTGCGGCGATTAACCGGTTTCGAAGCTGATATTGTCCGATTTGCATGAGTGAAGAAATGACCATACTGTGACTGCAAGGCGGCGTATATTACGCATTTTTTACGCGAGATGAAAGGCCAAACTTTGAACAATCCGCTGTTATAGATCAATGAATCTGTTTCTGGACATGAATGCCGGATAAATTAATCCTAATAATCATGCAATTACATTTTTATGGTTAAATTGTGCGCTTTGAATTTTTCTTAAAACTTCTTAAAAAGAGGGGATAAAAAGCGCTTTGGGCCGGGATAATATGCTGGAAAACCGGGTGTGTAAGGCGAATTGCCGCAGATAAATTGATTGATAATCAAACAGAAGAGCGTGGTGCGAAGACACCACGCTGGGGTAACTCAGAGGCAGGTTCCTGTAATTCGGCACCACTCTTCTTTTTCAACCACCGGGTCAAGTGCGAACCGGCCAGTGTAGGCAGCGCAAACCGAACTTGCCTGGCTGGCAAGGATACCGGAAAGCCCAAGTACGCCGCCTGTAACGGGCAGTACGCCGATAAGTGGGGCTAGTTCACGCAATGGGCCAGCAAGAATGTTTGCGACCACGACATCCGCTTTCAGGCCTTCTGGTTGATCCGCTGGCAGATAAAGTGATAACCGGTCAGAAACGCCATTACGTTCAGCGTTATCCCGGCTGGCCTGAATCGCCTGCGGGTCGATATCAATTCCAATTGCTTTTGCGGCACCCAATTTGAGTGCAGCAATTGCCAGAATTCCTGAGCCACAACCAAAATCGATAACCGTTTTTCCAGCCAGATCCAGCCCATCCAGCCATTGCAGACACAATGATGTAGTGGGGTGGGTACCAGTACCAAACGCCAGACCCGGGTCCAGCAGTACGTTGACGGCATCAGGATCCGGAATATCGCGCCAGCTTGGGCAAATCCATAAACGGTTACCAAACTTCATTGGGTGGAAGTTTTCCATCCACTCACGTTCCCAGTCTTTATCTTCCAGTTGTTCAATTTTATGGTGAAAACCGGATGCTAACAGTGGGTGAACCGACAGCTGTGCAATGACATCATTCATATCTGCTTCGGCATCGAACAACCCGATGACATCAGTATCACCCCACAGACGTGTTTCGCCCGGCAGGGGCTCAAAAACCGGGGTATCATGGGTGTCCTGAAAAGTGACCGAGACCGCGCCCGTTTCCATGATGGCATCACCGAGTTCTTCAGCGGTTTCACCGGTAGCATTAATCTTTAGTTGAATCCATGGCATGGCGTAACTCTTTATTTTCCGGGTGGGTATTCATACTGGCGGTGACTGCAGGGCGCCCAAAGCAATTACCTGCGAGAAAAGCCAGTAAACTTAATAATAGTGACGGGACAATCGGATGAAAGCCCAAATACTGTATCTTCAGTGTGGCCAGCACAGCGTAAAGCAGACCACCAACGATCATGGCTGATAAGGCTCCGGTAGCATTGGCCTTTTCCCAGTAAAGCCCAAGTACGAGTGGCCAAAGGAAGACAGCTTCCAGCCCGCCAAATGCGAGGAGATTCAGCCAGATGATCATCTCTGGTGGATTCCACGCTGCCAGCAATAGCAAAGCACTGAGTACCAGTGTAATCCCGGTTGAGAGCTTTTTCAGCCGGGATTCGTTGTGCGACTGGTCAGGGCGGGTTCTGAGCCAGAGATCTTTAATGATCGTAGCTGATGACTGGAGGAGTTGAGCATTGATGGTCGACATAATCGCGGCCATTGGCGCAGCCAGAAAGATCCCCGCTAAAGCTGGTGGCAGGACAGTAATCATCAATGTGGGAATAACCAGATCAGGTACGGTCAGGTCGGGTAGAATTGCGCGTCCCAGAGCGCCCGCGAGATGCATTCCCAGCATCAGTACCGCGACGACGATCGTGCCGATAATGATCCCACGATGAACGGCCTTGCTGTCTTTGTAAGAAATACAGCGCACCGCGGTATGGGGCAAACCGATAACGCCAAAACAGACCAGTACCCAGAATGAAGCCATAAATGTGGGTGACAGAATATTGTCTGCTCCTTTTGGAGAGACCAGTTGCGGATTAATATGCGACAGTTTTTCTACGGCTATATGAACACCGCCTGCCTGGTGAATAATACCGACAAGCAACAAGACGGTACCCAGCAGCATGACGATCCCTTGCATCGCGTCATTTAATACGCTGGCCCGAAATCCGCCAAAGGCTGTGTAGAGTGCAATAGTGACGCCAAAGGTAAGCAACCCAGTGTCATAAGGAATGCCTGCAGCGGTTTCCAGCAAACGGGCACCACCAATAAATTGCACCGTCATTGCGCCTAAAAATGCGACAATCAGGCTGAGGCTTGCCAACCATACCAGCAGGTGGTTCTGGTAACGGGCATACAGCATGTCATTGAGCGTCACGGCGTTGTAGCGGCGTGCGAGAATCGCAAATTTCTTACCGAGAATCCCCAGAGACAACCAGATAGCCGGCAACTGGATCATGGCCAGAAGCACCCAGCCAAGCCCATATTTGTAAGCCGCACCGGGCCCCCCGATAAACGAACTGGCGCTGACATAGGTGGTCGTGAGCGTCATGGCGAGGACAAAACCTCCCATTGAGCGCCCTCCCAGGAAATACTCATTCAAAAAGTTTCCTTGCTTACGCCTGCGGAATGCATAAATAGAAATAGCAAATACCAGCGCTAAGTAGCCGACAAGCGGGAGCAGAACTTCAGTCTTCATGGTTCTCCTCCAGCGGAATATCGCGGAATATGTGGGTGACCATCATCTTGCATAGAAAAATAAATACCACGGGGACCACCAGACAGGCTGCTTCAAACCAGTGAGGCAGGCCTGTTACGCCCTGGACGGAGTCGGGTAAATATCCCGCAGCAATCCACGCAGCTAAATAAAGAAGGGTTAGCCAGAGTGCCCAGCGGGCTTCTCTGTGGGCCTGAACAAAACGCGCGTCCATCGTTATCCCTTGTAAAAGATCAAAGCCGGGATTGTACCTTATGGACGATGAGAGGAAATAAAAAAAGAAAAGGGCCGGTAACCGGCCCTTCAGATTCCTGCAGGGGATTATTTTTCCTGCAAACCGAGTTTTTTCTCCAGATAGTGGATGTTGGTACCACCATGCTGGAAGTTCTCGTCACTCATAATACGTGATTGCAGATCAACGTTGGTTTTGATGCCATCAATGATCAGTTCTTGCAACGCATTGCGCATACGGGCAATCGCAACATCACGGGTTTCACCGAAGCAGATAAGCTTGCCTATCATTGAATCGTAATAGGGTGGAACGGTATAACCTGCGTAAATGTGAGATTCCCAACGCACCCCAAAACCACCTGGAGCATGAAAACGCGTGATCTTACCCGGGCTTGGCAGGAAGGTATTAGGATCTTCGGCATTAATACGGCATTCAACCGCATGCCCACGAACCACAACTTCTTCCTGCTTAATGGATAATGGCTGGCCTGCAGCAATGCGTAACTGTTCTTTGATCAAGTCGACGCCAGTGATCATCTCGGTCACCGGGTGTTCAACCTGAATACGGGTGTTCATTTCAATGAAATAGAACTCACCGTTTTCGAACAGAAACTCAAATGTGCCGGCGCCACGATAGCCGATATCCACACAAGCTTTCGCACAGCGCTCACCAATATAGCGACGCAGTTCAGGAGTGATACCTGGTGCCGGGGCTTCTTCCACAACTTTCTGGTGGCGGCGTTGCATGGAGCAATCGCGCTCAGCCAGGTAAATTGCGTTACCCTGCCCATCAGCCAGTACCTGAATTTCCACATGGCGCGGATTTTCCAGGTATTTTTCCATATATACCATGTCGTTATTGAAAGCGGCTTTCGCTTCCGCACGGGTCATGGTGATGGACTGGGATAAGTCAGCTTCTTTACGTACAACGCGCATCCCACGGCCACCACCGCCGCCAGATGCTTTGATAATCACCGGGTAACCAATGCGTTTGGCAATGGTACGGTTTTTATCCATGTCGTCGCCCAAAGGGCCATCAGAACCAGGTACACAAGGCACGCCAGTTTTTTTCATGGCTGTGATTGCAGAAACTTTATCACCCATCAGACGGATAGTTTCTGCTTTCGGACCGATGAAAATAAAACCAGACTGCTCAACCTGCTCTGCAAAGTTCGCGTTTTCAGACAGGAAACCATACCCCGGGTGAATAGCAACTGCGCCTGTGATTTCAGCAGCAGCGATAATTGCCGGGATATTGAGGTAACTTTTAACTGAAGGCGCCGGTCCAATACAAACCGTTTCATCTGCCAGCAGTACGTGTTTTAAATCGCGGTCCGCGGTGGAATGCACTGCAACCGTTTTGATGCCCAGCTCTTTGCAGGCACGCAGGATGCGTAATGCAATTTCACCACGGTTAGCGATGACAATTTTATCCAGCATGTTCGCCTCGTTATTCGATGACGACCAGCGGCTCGTCAAATTCAACCGGTTGACCATTTTCGACCAGAATGGCTTTCACAACGCCTGACTTATCCGCTTCGATCTGGTTCATCATTTTCATTGCTTCAACGATACATAAGGTATCGCCAGCGCTGACTTTCTGACCCACTTCTACGAAGTTTTTCGCATCCGGGCTTGGCGTGCGATAGAACGTCCCAACCATTGGGGAGCGTACGATATGACCACTGATCTCAGCAGAAGCTTCTTTTACCGGCTCAGCAGCAGGAGCTACGGCTGATGCAAGTGCAGGTTGAGCGGCGGGCATGGCAACCGGAGCAGCATAAGCCTGCTGCATCATGGGAGCCGGGTTCACCACTGCGCGGCTGATGCGAACAGACTCTTCGCCTTCAGAAATTTCCAGTTCAGCGATGCCAGATTCTTCAACCAGCTCGATCAGTTTTTTAATCTTACGAATATCCATGAGTGCGTTCCGTACTCTTGTTAGTTTGATTGTGACAGACGTTTTACCGCTGTCTGTAGTGCATATGAATAGCCATCGGCGCCTAAACCGCAAATGACGCCAGAGGCAATATCAGATAGATATGAATGATGGCGGAAAGGTTCCCGCGCATGCACATTGCTGAGATGTATTTCTATGAACGGAATGTTCACAGCCAGTAACGCATCACGCAATGCCACGCTGGTGTGCGTATATGCGGCCGGATTTATCAGGATATAGTCAACGGTGTCTTTAGCCTGATGAATCCGCTCAATCAGCACATGTTCAGCGTTAGATTGCAGATGATCCAGCACAGCACCCAAACTTTCTGCTTCTGCTTCCAAATGAGCCACTATCTCGGGTAACGTTTGTGAGCCATACTTCTCAGGCTCACGTGTCCCAAGCATATTGAGATTCGGGCCATTCAAAAGCAAAATGTGAAAATTGTTCGCCATCGTGCTGCTATCTCCAGCAATTTTCCAGGTAATTTACAAAATATACCTTAAGGCTGTTATTGTCACCTGAGAGCACTAAAATAACGCTCCAGAGCGAACCAAAGTCGCACATTATAATGATTTCGTGGCATTTGGCAGCTAAATACTGGTCTTATCAGGGAAGATAATCAACATGCGATGAGTATGGGTACTGATGAGGGCCTGTGGCATCAGGCCCGGCGGGCTTATCGGCGACGAAACCACTGGCGAAATGTTTTGTATCGCCATATTAATAGCAGGATTGCCGCACCTGCATACAGCAAAGGCAGTGGCGACAATATTTTTACTGACCAGATATAGTGAATCGGTGCAAGGATAGCGACCAGATAGACTCCGTTGTGTAATGTTTGCCAGCGCCTTCCCATCCACTGTTGCAACTTCCTTGTTGATGTTGCTGCCAGTGCCAGCAAAATAATCCAACAGGCTATTCCCAACGTCAGGTAGGGGCGATGAATTATTTCCTCGCCAAGCAACCGATATTGTGTGATTCCCAGCTCCAAAAAAATGTAGCTTAATAAGTGCAGGGATGCCCAGGCAAAGCACCACAGCCCGGTTAGCCGCCTGACCCGGATAAGTAGTGGTTGTTTCAAATATTTCGCAAGCGGCGAAATCAGCAACGTTACCAGTAAGCATTTCAGAGCCATACGGCCAGTAAAATGCTGAATGTCCTTCGCCGGGTCCGCACTTAACCAACCATAGTGCACGGCAAAAAATAGCCATGCCAGTGGTAAAACAGCCAGCAGGTGCAGCAGGCCTTTTAGAATTCGAATATGTTGAAGTGTCAGGCGCACTTAAAAATTCTCCCGCAGATTCAGCCCACGGTACAGTGAAGCAACCTGGTCCGCATAGCCATTGAACAAGAGTGTGGGCTGGCGTTTGACATCAAGAATACCGCCGCTGCCAATGAAACGTTCTGTAGCCTGTGACCAGCGGGGATGGTCAACATGAGGATTTACATTGGCATAAAAGCCATATTCATCAGGAGCAGCCAGGTTCCATGTACAGGGTGGTCTTTCACGCGTCAGACGAATACTGACAATCGATTTTATGCCTTTGAAACCGTATTTCCAGGGAACAATCAGGCGAACCGGAGCACCATTTTGTGGCGGTAAGGCTTTGCCATAAACCCCGGTTGTCATTAAGGTCAGAGGGTGCATTGCTTCATCAATGCGCAACCCTTCCACATAAGGGTATGCCAGGCCACCGCCAATGAATCTGTCTTTTTGGCCGGGCATTTGATCGGGGGCGTAGCGAGTTGTGAAGGCAACATACTTTGCATTGCTGGTGGGTTCCGCCAAAGCCAGTAGTTTGGCTAAAGGGAAACCAATCCAGGGAACCACCATTGACCAGGCCTCTACGCAGCGCATACGGTAAATTCGTTCTTCCAGTGGTAGTTTTTTATATAAGTCATCATGATCAAGCGTGATTTTCTTTGCAACTTCACCGCTTATGGTCAGCGTCCATGGGTCGGTAATCAGGGTGCCTGCATTCGCTGCAGGGTCCGCTTTATCCAGGCCAAATTCGTAGAAATTATTATAACCAGTGACTTTATCTTCCGGAGTTAATGTCAATTTTGCTTGCCAGGCTTCAGGGCGGGTAAAGGTCAGTGGTTTGCCCGAAGGTGCTGCCGGTCTGTCATTACCTTGAAACCACGACAATACATCTGCCTGTGCTTTTGCCTGCAAGCCAGCACTGGCTACGCCAATGCCCAACATTTTCAGAACCTGCCGGCGCTGCATAAAAAATACGCTTTCATGAGTAACATCGTTTTCACTGAGGTGTTTTTTCATTTTCATTATTGATTGCCTTTGTTGCCATGCAGGTGGGTTGTTCTAAGCATGGCGGGCGGAATCAGATGAAGCCAGTTTCAAATATTCAACTTTCTGTTAAGACTTATGAGGCAGAGAAAGTGCCCGTTGGCCGATTTGTCTGCGCCAGCACTGGGGATTTGTTGAGAAAAACCCTGGTTAGCGCAGCGATATTTGCTAGTATGCAGTGTGTTTTACGTGCATCTGTTTTCATGGCTGGCGCTCATTTCGAACGAGTCTGCATATTATCCAATTAACGAGGTGCCCGACGGAGTTCACACAAGGATGCGACTGACAACAAAATTCTCTGCCATTGTGACATTACTGTCCGGGCTGGCCATGCTGGCTGTTCTGATAGGGTGTTCATGGAGTTTCTATACCGCGGTTCAGGTGAAGCTGAACCAGCGGGTGAGTGCGATCGCCACTATCGTAGATAATCGCCTGCTAGAGTACCCGCCAGAAACTCAGTCACGCTTTTTCGATGAAATTATGACGCCTGTTGATGTGGTTAGAATGGTTATCCGCCAGGATGGCGTGCCCATTTTTCTCCATGACCAGCCCGAAGGGTATAACCCGGCAGGTCTTCCTCAGCAGTATAAATCGCTGAATGTCCCTCTGGTTAAACACCCAGGTATGACACTGACGCTGGTCTGGATGGATCCAATGGCCAATTACTTTCACTCTATTCTGGCAACCACACCATTATCTATTGCGGTGTTGTTCATCGTGATAATGGCCTTGCTCGCTGTCTGGTGGATCAAACGGCAGTTTCAGGGGCTGGAACATCTTGAAGCCCGGGCTATTCGTATTCTTAAGGGGGAACGCCGGGCAGGAATTCGGGGAACAATGGATGAATGGCCTCACAACCTGAGTAGTGCACTTGATGTGCTGTTGGCTGATATCCAAAATGCTGGCGAGCAACAAGGCAGGGTGGAGAATCTGATTCGTGCCTATGCCGCTCAGGATTCCAGAACAGGGCTGAATAATCGTCTGTTTTTTGATAATCAACTGGCAACCTTGCTCGAAGGGCAGGACAACGTTCAGAGTCATGGTGTTGTTATGATGATTCGCCTGCCTGACTTTGAAATGCTGCATGAAACCTGGGGAAGAAGTGTTGTTGATGATTATCTCTACAGCCTGGTCAACATGCTTTCCACTTTTATCATGCGTTACCCGGGAGCATTACTGGCGCGTTATTATCACAGTGATTTTGCTGTGCTGTTACCCCACCGCTCACTAAAAGAAGCCGGTAGCATTGCCGGCCAGTTACTTAATGCCGTAGATGCACTGCCTCCCACTCCTATGCTGGACCGTAACGATATGCTGCATATTGGGATTACCGCGTGGCGCAGTGGGCAATCAACTGAGCAGGTGATGGAGCAGGTTGAAGTGGCTACCCGGGAAGCAATGCTTCATGGTGGCAATGGCTGGTCAACCTGGGATGAATCAACCCCAGAAAAAGTGCGCGGCAATGTGCGTTGGCGTACTTTGCTGGAAGGGGTTTTACAACGAGGTGGACCACGGATTTACCAGAAACCCGCAGTGATGCAGGATGGCGTAGTGCACCATCGGGAATTGTTGTGCCGGATATTTGACGGGCAGCAGGAGGTCCTTTCGGCTGAATACATGCCAGTAGTGCAACAGTTTGGTCTTGCTGATTCCTGGGACCGGCAAATGATTAGCCGGGGAATCCAGTTGCTCCAGTTCTGGCCTGAAGAAACCTTCGCATTTTCAATTACGGTGGATTCTCTGCTGCGCCCTCCTTTTCAGCGTTGGCTACGTGACACACTCATGCAATGTGAGAAATCGTTAAGGCGACGAATTATTTTGGAACTCCCTGAGGCAGATGTGTGTCAACATATCGGTCGTCTGCAATCTGTTATTCGGTTAATCAAAGCGCTGGGTAGCAGAGTTGCCGTCAATCAGGCTGGTCTGACACTGGTCAGTACGGCTTATATAAAGGAACTGAATGTGGAGTTGATCAAACTTCACCCCGGTCTGGTGCGCAATATCGAAAAGCGCACAGAGAATCAGTTGTTGATACGAAGTCTTGTTGAAGCATGTACCGGCATGCAGACGCGAGTTTTTGCCACTGGTGTCAGGGCTCGTGGTGAGTGGCAAACGTTAGTTGATCGCGGTGTCAGTGGCGCGCAGGGTGATTTTATTGCTGCAACACAGGCACTGGATACGAACGTAAAAAAATATTTGCAAAGATACTCGGTTTAACCTGCCGTTTGTGATGTTTTCACGTAGAATAACGTCCGCTGAATCCTATGGGAGCCTCGGCTTGCCGGACGGAGTATCTCAGCAAACCGGACAATTTATGGCCAGCCATGTAACAAAATATAAAGTTGCTTAGTGGCATTTTACTGGTACACCGGGAGCCAGGTAGCAACTTTGTAAAGCTGGAAATGAATTGCACTATTTTTCACCGATGCAGAACGTTTTTGCGCCTTGTCGCTGTGTCGAGTGGTTGGTAAAGTAAGCGGATTTTGTTTCCGCCCCAGCTTGCAGGATTATCCCTTAGTATGTTGAAAAAATTTCGTGGCATGTTTTCCAACGACCTGTCCATTGACCTGGGTACCGCGAATACCCTTATTTATGTAAAAGGACAGGGCATTGTGTTGAATGAGCCGTCTGTTGTGGCCATTCGCCAGGACCGTGCTGGTTCGCCGAAGAGTGTGGCTGCAGTAGGCCATGATGCAAAGCAAATGCTTGGCCGTACACCTGGCAACATTGCTGCTATTCGTCCTATGAAAGATGGCGTTATTGCAGACTTTTTCGTGACCGAGAAAATGTTGCAGCACTTTATCAAGCAAGTGCATAGCAATAGCTTTATGCGCCCAAGCCCGCGAGTACTGGTTTGTGTGCCTGTTGGCGCCACTCAGGTTGAGCGTCGTGCTATCCGTGAGTCCGCACAGGGTGCTGGTGCACGTGAAGTCTTTCTGATTGAAGAGCCGATGGCTGCTGCAATTGGTGCAGGCCTTCCGGTTTCCGAAGCAACCGGTTCTATGGTTGTAGATATCGGTGGTGGTACAACTGAAGTTGCGGTCATCTCTCTGAATGGCGTGGTGTACTCTTCTTCTGTTCGTATTGGCGGTGACCGTTTCGATGAAGCTATCATTAATTATGTTCGTCGTAACTATGGCTCACTGATTGGTGAAGCGACAGCCGAACGTATTAAGCATGAAATCGGTTCCGCTTACCCGGGCGACGAAGTTCGTGAGATTGAAGTTCGTGGGCGTAACCTTGCTGAAGGTGTGCCTCGTGGGTTCACGCTGAATTCAAATGAAATTCTTGAAGCCCTGCAGGAGCCTCTGACAGGTATTGTGAGTGCGGTTATGGTTGCGCTGGAACAGTGCCCGCCAGAACTGGCTTCTGATATCTCTGAACGCGGTATGGTATTAACAGGTGGTGGTGCGTTGCTGCGCAATCTGGACCGCTTGTTGATGGAAGAAACGGGCATTCCTGTTGTTGTTGCTGAAGATCCTCTGACGTGTGTTGCTCGTGGCGGTGGTAAAGCGCTGGAAATGATCGATATGCACGGCGGTGATTTGTTCAGCGAAGAGTAATTAATGCTGAAAGGGGCAATCGCCTGATTGCCCTTGTTGCCAGCCCAGGAATACGCATAGCCTATGAAGCCTATTTTTAGCCGTGGCCCTTCGCTACAGATTCGCCTTTTTCTGGCCGTAGCGGTGGCGCTGGGCGTCATTGTTGCGGACAGCCGCCTGGGTATGTTTAGTCAGATCCGGGCCTATATGGATACGGCTGTCAGCCCTTTCTATTTTATCTCCAATGGCCCGCGGGCATTGCTGGACAGCGTGTCACAGACTCTGGCATCGCGAGATCAACTAGAGCTGGAAAACCGTGCTCTGCGTCGGGAATTATTACTAAAGAACAGTGATTTGCTTCTGCTTGGGCAGTATCGGCAGGAAAACGCACGCCTGCGTGAATTACTGGGTTCTCCTTTGCGTCAGGATGAGCAAAAAATGGTGACGCAGGTAATTTCGGCGGGTACCGACCCATACAGTGACCAGGTCGTCATTGATAAAGGCAGCGTGAATGGGGTTTATGAAGGCCAGCCGGTTATCAGTGACAAAGGCGTCGTTGGGCAGGTTGTTGCCGTAGCGAAATTTACCAGCCGGGTGTTGTTAATTTGCGATGCCACACATGCTTTACCTATTCAGGTATTGCGTAATGACATCCGTGTTATTGCTGCAGGTAATGGCTGCACAGATGATCTCCAGCTTGAACATTTACCTGCCAATACAGATATCCGGGTCGGGGATGTGTTAGTGACATCCGGTCTGGGTGGGCGTTTCCCGGAAGGTTACCCCGTGGCGGTTGTCTCTTCTGTCAAACTGGATACACAGCGTGCTTACACTGTCATCCAGGCGCGTCCTACTGCGGGTCTGCAGCGCTTACGCTATTTGCTGTTGCTGTGGGGGGCCGACCGCCAGGGGTTACACCCAATGACACCAGATGAAGTCCACCGTGTTGCCAATGAGCGCCTGATGCAAATGATGCCGCAAGTATTGCCAGCTCCGGGGCAAATGGGGCCGCCTGCGCCAATACCTGCGCCAGCAACGGGCCTGTCTCAACCACCGGCAGCTACTGAACCCCAAAACGGGGCGCCATCCTTACAGGGAGGTCAGTAGTGGCGAGTTATCGTAGCCAGGGGCGTTGGGTAATCGTTTTATCTTTTATCATTGCGCTGATATTGCAGGTTATGCCATGGCCGGAACAAATCATTGTTTTCCGGCCAGATTGGGTATTGCTTATCCTTATTTACTGGATACTGGCGTTGCCGCACAGGGTAAATGTTGGTACCGGATTTATAATGGGAGCCATACTTGATCTTATCAGTGGCTCAACGCTGGGTATCCGGGCACTTTCACTGAGCATTATTGCCTACCTGGTTGCGTTAAAATTTCAGCTATTGCGCAATCTTGCCTTATGGCAACAGGCGTTAGTGATTGTAGTGCTCTCTCTGGCTGCTGATTTACTTGTCTTCTGGGCTGAGTTTTTGGTCATTGACGTTACATTTCATCCGGAAATTTACTGGAGCAGTGTGGTCAATGGCGTGCTTTGGCCCTGGCTTTTCTTACTTATGCGCAAAGTGCGCCAGCAATTTGCCGTGCAGTAGCAGGTAATGATGACAACATTGTATCTCGCTTCAGGTTCACCTCGTCGCCAGGAATTGCTGACGCAGTTGGGCGTTTCATTTGAACGCATTGTTACTGGTGTGGATGAAATCCGCCAGCCAGGGGAAACCGCGCAACAATACGTGTCACGCCTCGCCCGGGATAAAGCCACTGCCGGGGTTGGCATGGCCTCCCGGGATTTACCGGTATTAGGTGCAGATACCATTGTGGTATTAAATGGAGAAGTTCTTGAAAAACCGCAGGATCAAGCTCATGCCTGTGCTATGTTACAGTTACTCTCCGGGAAAACGCACCAGGTTATGACTGCAGTTGCCATTGCGGACAGCACCCATTTGCTGGACTGCCTGGTAGTGACTGAGGTGACATTTCGCCCATTATCAGAGCGTGATATCGCAGAGTATGTTGCATCAGGTGAACCAATGGATAAAGCTGGAGCATATGGAATCCAGGGGCTGGGGGGGCGTTTTGTGATAAAAATTAATGGTAGTTACCACGCTGTGGTTGGCCTGCCTCTGGTTGAAACTGATGCATTAATAGCGACGTTTAGTGCGTTACGCGAAGGAAAAAACAATCATGACGGCTGAGTTATTAGTCAATATTACCCCTTCTGAAACTCGGGTGGCTTACATTGATGGTGGAATTCTGCAGGAAATCCACATTGAACGTGAAGCTCGCCGGGGAATTGTAGGCAATATCTACAAAGGTCGCGTGAGTCGTGTACTTCCGGGCATGCAGGCGGCATTTGTAGATATTGGCCTTGATAAAGCAGCATTCTTACATGCCTCAGATATCATGCCGCATACTGAATGTGTTGCGGGTGAAGAACAGAAAAACTTCACGGTACGGGATATTTCCGAGTTAGTTCGTCAGGGGCAGGATCTGGTGGTTCAGGTGGTGAAAGATCCCCTGGGCACGAAAGGCGCCCGTTTAACGACAGATATTACACTCCCTTCCCGCTATCTGGTTTTCATGCCTGGTGCGTCTCATGTTGGTGTATCACAGCGCATTGAAAGTGAAGAAGAGCGTGAGCGCCTCAAACAGGTTGTGAGTGTTTATTGCGACGAAATGGGCGGTTTTATCATTCGCACCGCGGCAGAAGGTATATGTGAGAAAGACCTGGCTTCTGATGCTGCTTATTTGAAACGCGTCTGGCGTAAAGTTATTGAACGCCGTAAACGCCCTCAAACCCGCTGCCAGCTGTATGGTGAGTTAGCACTGGCTCAGCGAGTATTGCGTGACTTCGCTGATGCCTCACTGGACAGAATTCGCGTAGACTCCCGGCTGACATATGAAATGCTGCTGGAGTTTACTGCTGAATATATTCCGGATATGACAGCCAAGCTGGAACATTACAGTGGCCGCCAGCCTATCTTTGATCTCTACGATGTTGAAAATGAAATCCAGCGTGCTCTTGAGCGCAAGGTTGAACTGAAATCTGGTGGGTATTTGATTATCGACCAGACAGAAGCGATGACCACCATTGATATCAACACGGGCGCTTTTGTGGGGCACCGTAACCTTGATGACACCATCTTTAACACCAACATTGAAGCGACTCAGGCCGTTGCCCGGCAGTTACGTTTGCGCAACCTGGGTGGGATTATCATTATCGATTTTATCGACATGAGTAATGATGACCACCGGCGCCGGGTATTACACTCCCTGGAGCAGGCTCTGAGCAAAGATCGTGTTAAAACCAGTGTTAATGGTTTTTCTGCCCTTGGCCTGGTGGAAATGACCCGTAAGCGTACACGGGAAAGTGTGGAGCACGTTCTGTGCAGTGAATGCCCAACTTGCCATGGGCGTGGTACTGTAAAAACCGTCGAAACCGTCTGCTACGAGATTATGCGTGAAATTGTGCGCGTCCATCATGCTTATGATTCTGATCGTTTCCTGGTTTACGCTTCTCCGTCTGTTGCTGAAGCACTGAAGAGCGAAGAATCTCATGCACTGGCTGAGGTAGAAATTTTCGTAGGTAAACAAGTTAAAGTTCAGATAGAGCCGCTCTATAATCAGGAGCAGTTTGATGTGGTCATGATGTAGCACTGCCGCCAGCAGACAAGGAGAGAAATGTGAAGCGACTGCCGGGCATCTTGCTGCTCACCTTTGCTGCACTGGTTGTCGTTATTGCGCTACTGGTCAGTGGGCTGCGCCTTGCCTTGCCGCATCTGAATAGCTGGCGGGAACCCATTCTTGCTAAAGTTGAACAGGTTACCGGTATTCCTGTCGAGGCCAGTGAAATCCATGCTTCATGGCAGACATTTGGTCCTACCCTGGATATTCGTGACATCAATGTCCTCCTGAAAGACAGAGGCACCCTCACTATCAAGCGAGTCACGCTGGCGCTGGATATCTGGCAAAGCTTGTTACACACTCGCTGGCAATTCCGTGATCTTACTTTCTACCAATTAAACGCCGTGACCAATACGGCCATTTCCCATAACGGTGAAACGACAGATTTTGAGGTCAGTAAGCTCAATGATCTGTTTTTACGGCAATTTGACCACTTCGATTTGCGCGACAGCAACATCAGCTTTTTAACGCTTTCAGGCCAGCGGGCCAACTTACATATTCCTCATTTAACCTGGCTGAATGACAATAAACGTCACCGGGCCGAAGGTGAGATAAGCCTGTCCAGTTTTAACGGGCAACACGGGCTGGTGAATGTGCGCATGGATTTGCGTGACCAAAATGGCACGCTGAACTCCGGGAAAATCTGGATGCAGGCAGATGATGTCGATGTTAAGCCCTGGTTTGGTGAGTGGATGCAGGACAACGTTAAGTTGAATCGTGCACGCTTCAGCATGGCGACCTGGGTCAATATCAAAGACGGTGAGCTGGAGAGCGCGGACATCTGGCTACAGCAAGGTGGCGCGGAATGGTCTGGTGACAAATTCCGGCATCAGCTTTCGGTACAAAATCTGCTTACCCATATCTCTAAGCTGGGCACCGGCTGGCAAGTGCAATTTCCGTTATCAGGTCTGAAACTGGATGATCAGTCGTGGGCTCAGGGGAGTATGGTGCTTGCCTGGCTACCCGATGCTACAAAAAAAACGGCTACTCCCGCGTTTTCAGGGGGGGAACTACGCATTCGGGCGAACCAGTTGACTCCTGATTACCTGGCGCCGTTGCTCCCGCTGGCGGAAACATTCGCTCCAAAATTTGTCGATGTCTGGCGTACTCTGCACCCGGCAGGAAATATAGACTTACTGGCGCTGGATATTCCCTTAGATAAACCAGAAACATTGCGCATGCAGGCGCAGTGGCATGACCTTTCCTGGAACCAGTGGAAGCTACTGCCAGGTGCACAGCATGTTGGCGGCAATATTATGGGCAGCCTGAACAATGGCCGTCTTTTTCTGAATATCCATAATGCCCGTATGCCTTATGAGCATGTTTTCCGCGCACCACTGGAAATCGCACAAGGTGATGCTACTTTACGTTGGCAAAATGATGCTCAGGGTCTGCGGATTGACGGAAATAATATCAATGTACAGGCCAATGGTGTTCAGGCTCATGGCGATTTCAGTTATCAGCACCCGGAAGGTGACCAGCCCTGGCTTAAAATACTGGCCGGGATCACGGCAACTGACGGGGGGCAGGCATGGCGCTATTTCCCGGAAAACCTGATGGGCAAACCGCTGGTGGATTATCTCAGTGGTGCGATTAAAGCCGGGAAAGCGCAAAATGCGACACTGGTTTACTCAGGAAACCCTCATTTTTTCCCATATCTGCATAATGAAGGTCAGTTCCAGGTTTTTGTTCCACTCAAAGACGCGACTTTTGCTTTCCAGCCAGACTGGCCTGCACTCCAGCATCTTGATATTGATCTCGATTTTCGTAATGACGGTTTGTGGATGAAGGCTCCCAAAGCGATTTTGGGCGGGGTTACTGCCAGTAATCTGGACGCCGTGATTCCTGACTATGCTAAAGAAAAACTATTTATTGATGCTGATATCAAAGGGCCGGGGGAATCTGTTGGACCATATTTCAAACAAACGCCTCTGGCGGATACGCTTGGCACAACCCTTGATGAACTCAAACTGAAAGGGGATGTAAGCGCTCGCTTACATTTGGCTATACCTTTAGATGGTGAAATGACGACAGCGCAGGGAAATGTTTCTTTGCGTGATAACACGTTGTTGGTTGTTCCCCTTAACAGCACCTTGCATCACCTGAGCGGCGAGTTCAGCTTTAATAATGGCAATTTAACCAGTGGGCCGCTGCAGGCAACCTGGTTTAATCAGCCTCTTACCGTTGATTTCACAACACAAGAGCAGGAAAAAGCGTATCAGGTGGATATTAACCTGAATGGTAACTGGCAGGCTGCCAGTACTGGTGTATTGCCTGAGGCTCTTAGCCAGAATTTAAAAGGTTCTTTCGGCTGGAAAGGGAATGTTGGGGTGACCTTACCTTATCGGGGGGATGCAACCTGGCAGGTAGACCTCACAGGTGACTTGAAAAATGTAAGTAGTCACTTACCAGTCCCGGCGGCTAAACCTGCTGGTGAGCCTTTGCCTTTGGTCATCAAAACGAAAGGTGACATGCACAGTTTTTCGCTGACCGGCAGCCTTGGGCAGAGCACGCACTTTAATAGCCACTGGTTACTCAATAAAAAACTGACACTGGATCGAGCTATTTGGGTGTCTGATTCGCGGAGTATTCCCCCGTTACCTGAAAACCAAATGGTGGAACTTAACCTTCCACCACTTGATGGTGCTCAATGGCTGGCTGTCTTACAAGCCGGGACGGCTGAAACAGTAAGCAACAGCGCGAGCTTCCCGGATGCTGTCACATTGCGAACACCTTCATTCCAGTTTGCAGGACAGGCATGGAACAACCTCAATCTGGTGATGCATAAAGCTGCCGACAGCACAATTGTTGACGTAACCGGGCGTGAAATTAATGGCAAATTAACCCGGCGTGAAAATACCCCATGGGACGTATCGCTGAACTACCTTTATTACAACCCGGCTTTATCTGAGCTCAAGGTTGATAAAACGGCTGAAAACACATTGGCGGCGACCGGCAGTACAACTGATTTTAGCCAGTGGCCTGATTTGAATATGCGCTGCGCAGAATGTTGGCTGATGGGGCAAAAATATGGTCGTATTAACGCAGATTTAGCGATTCAGGGTAATACGCTTACGTTAACTCAGGGCCTTATTGATACGGGCTTTGCAAAGTTGACGGCGAGTGGTGAGTGGGTTAACCAGCCGGGTAGTGAAAGGACATCGCTTAAAGGCGTCCTGAGCGGCAAGTCGATCGATAAGGCAACCGGCTTCTTTGGCGTTGGTACTCCGTTACAAGGGGCTTCTTTCAACACCGAATACGACCTGCACTGGCGCAATCTTCCCTGGCATCCTGATGTTGCCTCACTGAATGGGGTAATTAAAACCAAACTGGGTAAAGGAAAAATATCTGAACTGGAAACAGGGCATGCGGGCCAACTTCTGCGGTTGGTGAGTTTTGATGCCTTATTACGTAAATTGCGCTTTGATTTCAGTGATACTTTTGGCAGTGGTTTTTATTTTGACTCCATCCGTAGCACTGCCTGGATTAAAGACGGTACGTTGCACACCGATGATACGCTGGTGGACGGGCTGGAAGCTGATATAGCAATGAAAGGTACTGTTGATTTGGTTAACCGGCAGTTGAACATTGAAGCTGCTGTGGCACCTGAAATTTCAGCAACTGTGGGGGTGGCTACGGCTTTTGCGGTGAACCCGATAGTTGGTGCTGCGGTGTTTGCCGCCAGTAAAGTACTGGGGCCTTTGTGGAGTAAAATTGCCTTGCTGCGTTACCAAATCACGGGCCCGATAGATAAGCCGCGGATTAACGAAGTATTACGGCAACCTCGTAAAACCGCCACGCAATGATTTGACGTTAGCGATGAATTACCGCAAGCTCAATAGATAAAACATTTCACCACCCGTTGGGTGGTCAGCATAAGAGTAATAAGCACGATGAGTCTGAATCTGGTAACCGAGCAGTTATTGTCCGCGAATGGATTAAGTCATCAAGACTTGTTTTCTATCCTGGGTCAATTATCACAGCGTCGCCTTGATTACGGCGATCTCTACTTCCAGTCCAGCTATCACGAATCCTGGGTTCTGGAAGACCGTATTATTAAAGATGGTTCATGGAATATTGACCAGGGTGTCGGTATTCGTGCAATAAGCGGTGAAAAAACTGGGTTTGCTTATGCAGACCAGATTAGCCTTGAGGCCTTGCAACAAAGTGCCCAGGCCGCACGCAGCATTGTGCAGGAGCAAGGTGAAGGTCAAACCAAAGCGTTTAGCGCTGTAGCAACGCCCGCACGTTATATGCAGCTCGATCCACTGCAAGGTATGAGCCGTGAGGAGAAGCTGGATATTTTACGCCGTGTAGACAACGTGGCGCGTTCTGCCGATGCTCGCGTGAAAGAAGTGAATGCCAGCCTGACGGGTGTGTACGAGTTGATACTGGTTGCTGCCACGGATGGTACTTTGGCAGCCGATGTACGGCCATTAGTCCGCTTATCAGTCAGTGTGCAGGTTGAAGAAGATGGCAAACGCGAGCGCGGCTCAAGTGGCGGAGGAGGCCGGTTTGATTATGCCTGGTTCCTTGAAGAAGAAGATGGCACAGTCAGGGCTGATGCCTGGGCGCACGAAGCCGTTCGTATGGCGCTGGTCAACTTGTCCGCGGTGGCTGCTCCAGCCGGTACACTGCCGGTTGTATTAGGTGCCGGTTGGCCGGGAGTATTGTTACATGAAGCCGTCGGGCATGGCCTGGAAGGCGATTTTAACCGTCGCGGGACTTCTGTATTCAGTGGTCAGATGGGCAAACTGGTGGCGTCTGAACTCTGCACTGTCGTTGATGACGGCACGCTGGCAAATCGTCGTGGTTCTGTTGCGATTGATGATGAAGGGGTGCCCGGGCAGTACAACGTACTGATTGAAAACGGCGTACTCAAAGGGTTTATGCAGGATAAAATGAACGCACGCCTGATGGATATGTCCCCGACAGGTAATGGCCGGCGTGAATCTTATGCGCACTTACCGATGCCGCGTATGACAAACACCTATATGCTGGCAGGCAAGTCTACACCAGAAGACATTATTGCATCCGTTGAATATGGCCTGTATGCCCCGAACTTTGGCGGTGGTCAGGTTGATATTACCTCCGGGAAATTCGTTTTCTCCACTTCAGAAGCCTATTTAATTGAAAAAGGGAAAGTGACGAAACCGGTGAAGGGGGCAACGCTTATTGGTTCTGGTATCGAAACGATGCAGCAGATCTCAATGGTGGGTAACGATCTCCGTTTGGATAACGGCGTCGGCGTCTGTGGTAAAGAAGGGCAGAGTGTTCCTGTCGGAGTGGGGCAACCGACACTTAAAGTGGATAACCTCACTGTTGGCGGAACGGCCTGATAACAGGAACAATGCAAAATACGGGTTACATACCAGGCCGCCATTTTCATGGCGGCTTATTTTTTACCCCTGATTACTATGCCGACCATGCATTTCCTGGTAAGTCTCTGCAACGTTCACAAAGTATTCCATCAGCCAGTTAATACAGACTTGCACTTTCAGCGGTAATTTATCTTTTTGAGTATACAGTGCATAGACTGGGCGAGGATCAGACTGGTAGCGAGGCAGTAATATTTCCAGGTCTCCCCGTTTTATTTCATCCAGTACCCACATCAGTGGCACATAGGCAATCCCTGCACCTTCACTTAACCAGCGAGATAATGTCATAGGGTCATTGGTAACAAACCGCCCCTGGGGGGTCATCCGCGTGGTTATCCCTTCTGGAGCAATCAACTCAAATTCATTATCCGGGCGAACGCTGTACTCCAGCCACGAGTGGTTACTCAGGTCGGCGGGTTTTTCCGGTATACCGTACTGGTTAAGATACTTTTTCGCGGCACAGATAACCATTGGCATGGCACCCAGGCGCCGGGAAAACAGGCTGGAATCACTCAGCGCACCAACACGAATAACTACATCCAGCCCATCGGCAATCAGGTCTGGTGCCGGAATACCTGTCACCAGGTTAACAGACAACCCGGGGTATTCTTTCAGCATGTTGGCTGTCATGACGGCCAGAATATTGTGCGCCATGGTTGAGGAGCAGCCAATGCGCAGTGTCCCTATCGGCGTGTTGTTAAACGCGTAAAGTTGTTCGTGTACTTCCCGCGCTTCGTGCAACATGCGCCGGCAGCCCTGGTAATAAATTTTCCCCGCTTCAGTCAGGCCCAGGCTACGAGTGCTGCGATTAAGTAGTTTTACCTGAAGTTCATTTTCCAGTTTTGCAATAGTCTGGCTGATTGACGAGACACTCATTTGCAATTGCCTTGCCGCGGCGGTGAAACTCCCCAGTTCAACTACTTTGGCAAAGACTGACATCCGTTTAAGTCGTTCCATTATTCACTCTGGCTTAAAAGTGATTTAGATCACAGATTATAGATAACAGCATAACAGTTACGCTAATATATTATTATTAGATTGAGCACTGCGTAGTTCCTGCCTGCAAAATTCTTCGTTTGATGTGGCTACGGTGTGTTAACAAAATTAATGGTATCGCCTGCTCCGTTCATATCAGGACAAAAATGACTCTATTTCCGGTTATTGTAGTATTCGGCCTTTCGTTTCCGCCGATTTTTTTCGAGTTGCTATTATCGCTGGCACTATTTTGGGGGCTGCGTAGAGTACTGGTTCCCACTGGTATCTATGATTTTGTCTGGCACCCTGCATTGTTCAATACAGCTTTGTATTGTTGTCTGTTCTGGTTAATAACCCGCCTGTTTGTTTGAGGTAGAAGTGAAAACACTAACAAAAAATCTGACCCGCACGGCAATCACCGTGGTGTTGGTTATTCTGGCCTTTATTGCTGTATTCCGGGTTTGGTCGTTTTATACCGAGTCGCCCTGGACAAGAGATGCCCGCTTTAGTGCCGATATTGTGGCTATTGCACCGGATGTTTCCGGTTTGATTGAGCACGTTGATGTTCATGATAACCAGTTGGTGAAAAAGGGGCAGGTACTGTTCGTGATTGATCAGCCGCGTTACAAAGAGGCTCTGGCTGAAGCAGAGGCGGATGTTGCGTACTACCAGGCTCAGGTAGAAGAAAAACGTCGCGAAGCCATTCGCCGTAACCGCCTGGGGGTTGGTGCAGTGGCAAAAGAACAAATCGATCAGGCGAACAATAGCCTGCAGACAATGGAACACCAACTGGCAAAAGCCCGGGCAACTCGAGATGTGGCAAAACTAGACCTTGCGCGAACTGTTGTTTATGCCCCAGCAGATGGCTGGGTAACCAACCTTAATGTTTATGCCGGTGAGTTTATTACTCGTGGTTCAACATCCGTAGCGCTGGTGAAAGAAAATTCTTTCTATGTAGTGGCTTACATGGAAGAAACTAAGCTGGATGGTGTGCGGCCCGGGTACCGTGTCGAAATTACGCCTCTGGGTAGTAATAAGGTTTTACATGGTTCGGTAAACAGTATTGCCGCCGGGGTGACAAACGCCAGCAGCAGCCAGGATACGAAAGGCATGGCGAGCGTTGACTCAAACCTTGAATGGGTACGCCTGGCGCAACGGGTTCCGGTGCGTATTCACCTGGATAAGCAGTATGGCAACTTGTTCCCGGCAGGCACAACGGCAACGGTTGTTGTTACCGGAAAGCATGACCGGAATACTGAGAACATGTCTTTTATCAGTAAGTTTTTCCGCCGTTTTCGTGAGTTTGGTTAATTATCATGGGCTTTTTCTCCATCTCTCAGATTCATTTGCGCTTCGCTATCAAGCTGGCTACAGCCATTGTGCTGGCGCTGTTTGTGGGGTTTCATTTTCAGCTTGAGACCCCTCGCTGGGCTGTACTGACCGCTGCCATTGTTGCTGCGGGCCCGGCTTTTGCTGCAGGTGGAGAGCCTTACTCCGGGGCTATTCGCTACCGGGGAATGTTACGTATTATTGGGACATTCATTGGTTGTTTTGCCGCACTGGCCATTATCATTTTATTGATTCGGTCCCCGTTACTTATGCTGATAGTCTGCTGCATATGGGCGGGGTTTTGTACCTGGGTTTCTTCTCTGGTACGGGTCGAAAACTCATATGCATGGGGGCTTTCCGGTTATACAGCGCTGATCATTGTAATTACCATACAGAAAGCCCCGCTGCTGACTCCGCAGTTTGCTGTAGAACGCTGCAGTGAAATCGTCATTGGGATAATGTGCGCTATTGTTGCTGACCTGCTTTTTTCACCGCGCTCAATTAAACAAGAAATTGATAAAGAGCTGGAAGAGATAGTCGTTGACCATTACCGGTTGATGCAACTGTGTATTGCGCACAGTTCCCGCGAAGATGTTGATAAAGCCTGGAGTAATTTGTTGCGACGCACGAATGCACTAAACGGGATGAGAAGTAATTTAAAATTGGAATCCTCCCGTTGGGATAAAGCGACTCGCCGTTTGAATGTTATCCACTCCTTGTCGCTGACCATGATAACTCAGGCTGCTGAAACCTTTTTGATTCAGAATACCCGCCCAGAAGCCGTACCCTCGGAGTTCCATTACTTGTTCGAACTGCCGGTTGAATCGGCCGCTGATGTTCACCGGCGGTTGAAACTGATGCGCCGGGTTATTTCAATCAGTGGTGATGATACTCCGGTTACGATTTATACCTGGGTGGGCTCCGCAACTCGTTTTTTGCTGTTAAAACGTGGTGTTAACGCGAATACTAAAATCAGTGCCGTTGAAGAAGAGGTTCTCAATGGGGAGCCGGTTGTTAAGCCGGTATCAGCGGAACGCCATCATGCGATGATTAACTTCTGGCGCACGTCGGTGTCCTGTATTTTGGGTACACTGTTCTGGTTGTGGACGGGCTGGACATCAGGTAGTGGTGCGATGGTGATGATAGCCGTTGTCACTTCACTGGCGATGCGTCTGCCTAACCCACGTATGGTGTGTCTTGATTTTGTCTACGGCATGCTGATGGCATTGCCACTCGGCGCACTCTATTTCCTGTTTATTATCCCCGCAACACAGCAAAGCATGCTTTTGCTGTGCCTGAGTCTGGCTATTCTTGGTTTTTTCATTGGGGTTCAGGTGCAAAAACGCCAGTTGGGTTCAATGGCGACGCTTGCCGGTACTATCAACATTATTGTGTTGGATAACCCCATGCAGTTCGACTTCAACTTTTTCCTCGACAATGCATTGGGGCAGTTGGTGGGCGTGGTGCTGGCTATGATCGTAATTTCTGTCATTCGGGATAATTCGCGCGAACAAACCGGGCAGAATATTTTGAACCAGCTTATGTCAGCCGCTGTATCTTCACTCACCACAAATGTGGTACGCCGTAAGGAAAATCATTTACCAGCACTGTACCAACAATTGTTCCTGCTGTTGAATAAGTTTCCGGGAGATATTGCGCGCTTTCGGCTGGCGCTTAACCTGATTATTGCCCATCAGCGCCTGCGCGATGCCCCGGTTCCCGTGAATGATGAGTTGTCGGCTTTTCACCGGCAATTACGGCGTACAGCAGACCGTATTACGTCGTCATCCAATAATTTCCGGCGGCGTGAATACTTTCAGCGTTTGTTGCACGAGTTAGTTATTTACCAGCAAAAACTGGAACAGTGGGATGCACCGCTTAGTGTTACCGAGCCAGTACGTCGACTTACAGAAATGCTGAACAAGTACCAGCACGCACTAACAGAAAGTCACTCATGATCGCAAAAAAGAAACCGGCATTATGCCGGTTTCTTTTATCAATCACGCCAGGATGGGGCTGTCAGTTCCCTGGCAGTTACAATCTATTTGTATAACTCCGCCGTTGCATGCCAACTGTCGCCTGAACGCGCTTCAATAATATGGTAAGCGGAAGCGCCTTGTTCAGTGGCTTTCTTATTCAGCATCTGGTTCATATCCATTGGTGAACTGGCAACGCCGTCGACACTGATTGTACCGATTGGCTGGCGTGATTCTGCCTGCTCATCATTGATTTGCGTTGCGGCAAAAGCGCCAAACGACAACATAGAAAGCAGACTGGCTGTAGTAAGAGTTTTTGTCATGTTCATATCAGGTACCTCTGTTATCTTTTTTGTGTTGCTCATTATTCGTGAGCAGTGTCACAAAAAACAGTATAGTCCGCCTCCACAAAAAAAGATAACAGGCTAATTATTTCATAATGAATATTTATTGTATAAGAAAATCTTTTTAGATCATTAATTCATAAAAGCGTGTTTTTAATCAGGTTTTGTTTTTTAAATATAATAAAAATCAACTGGATATGAATATTTGATTATTGATGCGGTTTAATGCATGGGAATTGTCTGGTGGACAAGCCATAAACGGCAAAAGAGCGGAAAAGAAGGCCATGGCAGGAAGAAGCTGAGTGGGTTTACGTGCCTCAGGAATGGAGCCCTGGGGGCGCAAACCCATACAGTGGGATTCAGAGTTCTTGTTCGAAGAGCACCAGAATTGCGTCGTAGAGCTCTTTCACTGTGAAGTTACTGGCTGGCGTCGTGAAAATCGTGTCGTCACCAGCAATGGTGCCCAGAATCCCTTCAGCTTTACCAAGAGAATCAAGCAGGCGGGCAATTAACTGAGCTGCACCGGGGCTTGTGTGAATCACTACCACGGCATCGTTGTAGTCGATATCCAGTACCAGATTTTTGAGTGGACTGGAAGTTGTCGGCACCCCAAGTTCTGCTGGTAAACAGTAGACCATTTCCATTTTTGCATTACGTGTTCGTACGGCGCCGAACTTGGTCAGCATACGGGAAACTTTCGACTGGTTGATGTTTTCAAAGCCTTGCTCCTGGAGAGCCTGAACGATCTCTCCCTGAGAGCTAAATTTCTCTTCTTTGAGAAGCGCCTTAAAAGCTTTTACTAATTCTTCTTGTTTAGCAGAGGCTCGCATAATTTACCTTCATTCAGGCCAATAAGTGGCATCATTATGCAATTAACTGAATTTTTATGCAAATGTATCCCGGCAACTGAATTAAATTGATGAAAGCCGCGGATTCTATCAAAAAATGTTATCCAGAAATATACCTGCATCACGTCTTAAATATGCGCTATAAGGTAAAGTAAATGTTATCAAAATGATGTTGTTTTGATTCATTCAGCAAGTTAAGAAAACCAGTATTGGAGTGCCTGTTTAGGAAGTGACTTACTGTCCACCCCGGAAAAGTATACGGAGTAAACAAAACACCGTAATACTTAGTAAACTGGCGGCGTGAAGATTGTATTTACTTCATCTCTGGATTATGGTCGCAACCCCTATGGAGTTAAGGCACTTATTGCTAACCATAATAAGGAGTTTAGGATGAAAGTTGCAGTCCTCGGCGCGGCAGGTGGTATCGGCCAGGCGCTAGCCCTTCTGCTTAAGACCCAACTGCCTTCTGGTTCAGAGCTGACTTTGTATGATATTGCTCCGGTAACCCCGGGGGTGGCAGTTGATTTAAGCCATATTCCTACCGATGTGAAAATCACAGGTTTTGCTGGTGAGGATGCAACGCCCGCTCTGGAAGGCGCTGATATTGTATTAATTTCCGCGGGTGTTGCCCGGAAACCTGGCATGGATCGTTCCGATCTGTTCAATGTGAATGCAGGGATTGTGAAGAACTTAGTGCAGCAAATAGCGAAAACATGCCCAACCGCATGTATTGGCGTTATTACTAACCCGGTTAACACTACAGTTGCGATTGCGGCTGAAGTGCTTAAGAAAGCGGGTGTTTATAACAAAGATAAGCTGTTTGGTGTCAGTACGCTGGATATTATTCGTTCCAATACATTTGTTGCTGAGCTCAAGGGTAAAAGCGCAACGGATGTGAATGTTCCTGTTATTGGTGGTCATTCTGGTGTCACCATTCTTCCGTTACTTTCTCATGTTCCAGGTGTCAGCTTTACGGATGATGAAGTTTCGGCACTGACAACTCGCATCCAGAATGCGGGGACTGAGGTGGTTGAAGCCAAGGCAGGTGGCGGTTCAGCAACTCTCTCTATGGGCCTTGCTGCTGCACGTTTCTGCCTGTCACTGGTACGGGCAATGGAAGGTGAAGCAGGTGTTGTTGAATGTGCCTACGTAGAAGGCGATGGCGAATATGCTCGTTTCTTTGCTCAGCCACTGTTGCTTGGCAAAAATGGCATTGTAGAGCGCCAGTCCCCTGGGGTTTTAAGTGCGTTTGAAAAACAAGCGCTGGAAGGGTTAATTGACACGCTGAAGAAAGATATTGAGCTGGGCGTGGATTTTGTAAACCGCTAACATAACCACATGGGCCGTCTCCCGGCCCATGTTTGTTTTTATCAGTTTGTTGCCGGGTATTCCTGGACTGTCACCATCAACGTCATTTTCTGTTCGCCACGCATAATTTCAACCGGGATGACTGAACCTGGGCGGATTTCAGCCACCTGATCCATTGCCTCCAGAGCAGAAAGCGCAGGCTTATGGTTTACCGATAAAATCACATCGTTGATTTGGATACCTGCTTTTGCCGCAGGCCCGTCTGGCGCCACGTCACTCACGACAATACCTTGTATCTGGTCCAGACCGGATGTTGCAGCTGTATGCATGGGCATCACTTCTCGACCGGTGATACCTATATAGCCACGAATTACCCGCCCATCACGAATCAGCTTATCCATGATGCGGGTTGCCAGGCGAGTAGGGATGGCAAACCCCAGGCCCTCAGGTGTCTCGCCGTCATTACTTTTATCGAATGAGAGCGTATTGATCCCCATCAGCTCACCCAGTGAATTAACCAGTGCGCCCCCCGAGTTACCATGGTTAATCGATGCATCGGTTTGCAGGAAATTTTGCCTGCCACTCGGGTTAAGACCAATTCGCCCGGTCGCACTAATGATACCCTGAGTAATGGTCTGCCCCAGGTTATAAGGGTTGCCAATCGCCAGCACAACATCGCCAATATGTGGCACTCTGTGTGGGTTAATGGGAATAACAGGCAGATTTGTGGCGTTAATTTTTAGTACAGCCAAATCAGTCAGGCTGTCAGACCCAACTAATAATGCCTCGAAGACCCTGCCATCCTGCAAGGCAACGATGATTTGGTCTGCATTATTAATAACGTGCTTATTGGTAAGGATATACCCTCTGGCATCCATTATGACCCCGGAACCGAGGGTGCGGATTTCCAACTGGTTATGGGTATTACCATTACTACTGCGGTTGTAAACGTTAACCACAGCCGGTGCTGCCCGGCGTACAGCCTGGTTATAACTAACCGGTGATTCATCTGCACTGGTGAACTTACTCACCGATGCAGGCACCATTGTGCGCAGCGAAGGCACAGCGAGCACCAGAATGCCACCGACAAATAAACCAATTAGTGCTGACCGCAATAGCTTCAGAATCATGGAGGTATATTGTGATTAATGGAGTAAACAGGAAGGGAGCATACCATGAGTTTACCAGCCACCGCATTGCGGAGGCTGGTAATTATGTTACTTAGCGCAAAAGCAGATAAAGATTGGTATCACCACGTAAGATATTCAACGCAATAACCGATGGTTTATTTTCCATTATCTTGCGCATTTCAGCGATGGAACGAACACGTTCACGGTTAACACCGACGATTAAATCATCTTTATTCAGCCCGGCTCTTGCAGCTGCACTACCTTTATCTACCGCATCAATATGTACACCCTTGGTTCCGTCTTTCAACTGACCATCACTGAGTGTTGCACCCTGTAGTGCGGGTGATATTAGTTCAGCACTGGCAGAAGATGCGGTGCTCTTATCGAGAACGACCTCGACTGAAAGTACTTTACCGGCACGCAGCAGCCCCAGTTTTACTTTGGTTCCGGGCTCAGTTGTAGCAATTTTTGCCCGCAGTTCAGCAAAACTGTTGAGCGGTTTACCATTCAGGCTGGTTATCACGTCGCCTGCTTTGATTCCCGCTTTGGCTGAACCAGAACCTGGTAGTACTTCGTTTACGAACGCACCCCGCTGGATGTTCAGGTTGAAGGCTTTAGCCAGATCTCCATTCAGCTCCGTACCACGAATCCCCAGTAACCCACGCTGAATTTCCCCGGAGTGAATAAGCTGGGTTGCCAGCGTGATAGCCATATTGCCCGGAATAGCGAAACCAATACCGATACTGCCGCCACCTGGAGCAAGAATGGCCGTGTTAATCCCTATCAATTCACCCTTCAGGTTAAGCAGTGCACCACCCGAGTTACCGCGGTTAATTGAAGCATCTGTTTGAATGAAGTTTTCCAGCCCTTCAATATTCAGCCCACTGCGCCCCAGTGCGGAAATAATGCCGGACGTCACTGTTTGCCCCAGACCGAAAGGGTTACCCACGGCAACGGCGAAATCCCCCACTTGCAACGCGTCGGAATCAGCAATTTTAATTTGAGTGAGCTTTTCGGGATGCTGAATTTGCACAACCGCGATATCACTCTGCGAATCGCTGCCAATCAGTTTGGCATCGAACGTACGGCCATCGTTTAACTGGACACTGATTTTATCTGCATGCTCAATAACGTGGTTATTGGTAAGAACATAACCTTTTGCTGCATCGATAATCACACCGGAGCCTAAACCTTCAAATGGCTGGGCTTGTGGGTCTGAACCGTCATCACCAAAGAATTTTTTCAGTTCATCAGGAATTTGTTGGCTCTCTACGGCGCTGCCTTCCACCTGAATACTGACAACAGCCGGAAGCACTTTTTCAAGCATTGGTGCAAGGCTTGGAATGGCAGGTTGCCCAGGAACCTGTGAAGGCAGGGCGGCCAGTGAAGCTGCAGGAACAGACAATCCGATGCCAAGCGCTAATGCGACAGCACAAAAAAGTGGAGTTGTTTTTTTCATTAATACAGGCTCCCATTGACTTGCTTGAAAACAGCTATCCTGAGTGGATTGATAGTATTGAATATACCAGGAATGAACAACTTGTATAACGTGTAGCCGCAACCACGCAAAAAAATAGGGTGCCGAAGCACCCTGTCGTTTACCAGGCGTTAGCTGCGTTTTACTTTTTCGTTGCGCAGAAGCCCGGATGCGCCTTCAGAGTAATCTCGCGGGATTTGCACCGGCGCCTGGTCGTTGTTGGCTTCTGAATCTTCCAGCCGATTGCGGAACGGGTTAGTTTCATCGCTCATTTCTGGTAACAGGCTGGAAGAGCTTTTCGCCATATGCTGGTACAACTGGCGGTAATCACGCGCCATATTATCCAGTAATTCGGCACTTTGGGCAAAATGGCTTACCAGCTCTTCCCGGTATTCTTCCAGTTCTGCTTTATTTTTCTCCAGCTCATACTGTAATGCCTGCTGCTGGCGAAGCTTACGGTTGCCAAAACGCATCGCGACGGCGCCAATAATGATACCGACGACTAACCCAATTAGCGCGTATTCCCAGGTCATGAACATCTCCCATTTATTGTTTGGTCGTAGGGTTAACTGCGAGGCTTACCTTCTATTATGTCCGTGCCATCGCTTTATAACTGCCACTATAACCGTTAATTCATGAGAAGTGGAATCCTGCTGGTGTATCGCGTAGTGTAGAACGGCCTTTTTTTAGACAAAAGAGTAATGGCAACTCGTTAATTAGATTGCTAAGGAAGTAAGAATAACACCATGCAAACCCTCTCTCCGGCATCGCGGTACGAAATGGCGCTTCGCGATGGGCAGTTTCAGCCTGACAATGTTCAGCGCGATGCAATTACGCGTCTGGACGCTATTTACCAGGCATTGATCGCACGGCAGGCGGCACCTCATGCTGAGCCAAAAGGCCTGACAGGAAAGATTTCCCGCTGGTTTAATCGCCAGCCAGACACCCCACAGCCTGTAACAGGCCTTTATATGTGGGGTGGCGTAGGGCGTGGGAAAACCTGGCTTATGGATATGTTTTTCCAGAGTATTCCGGGTGAAAGAAAGCTGCGGCTGCATTTTCACCGTTTTATGCTGCGTGTCCATGAAGAACTAACCCGGTTGCAGGGGCACAGCGATCCGCTGGAAATTGTGGCCGACAGCTTCAAAGCCCAGGCAGACCTGCTTTGCTTTGATGAATTCTTTGTTTCTGATATTACCGATGCGATGCTGCTGGGCGGGTTGATGCAGGCTCTGTTTTCCCGGGGGATTACGCTGGTGGCAACGTCGAATATTCCGCCAGAGAATCTGTATCACAATGGATTACAGCGCTCGCGGTTTTTGCCTGCCATTGCTGCAATTCAGGCTCACTGCGATGTGATGAATGTGGATGCCGGAGTGGATTACCGCCTGCGTGCGTTAACACAGGCACATTTATGGCTTTCGCCTTGTAATGCAGCTAACCAGGAGCGCATGGGGCAATTATTTCAAACGCTTTCAGGTTCACCATGGCACGATGGGCAGGGTGAAGTACTGGAAGTAAACCATCGTTCACTGGCGACGCTTGGCAGTGCTAATCAGACGCTGGCTGTGACGTTTGATACGTTGTGTGTGGACGCACGCAGCCAGCATGACTACATCGCGCTGTCACACCTGTTTCATACCGTGATGCTGTACAACGTACCCGTTATGGACACGCGTGTTGAGAATGCCGCCCGGCGTTTTATTGCACTTGTGGACGAATTTTATGAACGCCAGGTGAAGCTGGTGGTTCTCGCGCAAGTGCCTTTGTTCGAGATTTATCAGGGCGAACACCTGAAGTTTGAATTCCAGCGTTGCCTGTCCCGGTTACAGGAAATGCAAAGTGAAGCTTATTTGCAGGCACCGCACCGGCCATGACCCTTGCGCACTGCTGCTGAAAATCAGAAAAAAGGGTCGATCTTTACTAGTGACTTCTCTATAATCTTGCGACCCCACGTTACAACAAAGTTTTTTTCCCGAAACTTTAGAGTGCCGGTGAAAACTATCCGAGGGGGTAGGTTTACTGGACAATGTCGTGTGAACCTCAACTGATTTTAAGCGTTTGGGTGTTCACCAACGTGTAACTATTTATTGGGTAAGCTTTTAATGAAAACTTTTACAGCTAAACCAGAAACCGTAAAACGCGACTGGTATGTTGTCGACGCGACCGGTAAAACCCTGGGCCGTCTGGCTACCGAACTGGCTCGTCGCCTGCGCGGTAAGCATAAAGCGGAATACACTCCGCACGTTGATACTGGTGATTACATCATCGTTCTGAATGCAGATAAAGTTGCTGTTACCGGCAACAAGCGTTCTGACAAAATGTACTACCACCACACCGGCCACATCGGTGGTATCAAAGAAGCGACCTTCGAAGAAATGATTGCCCGCCGTCCTGAGCGTGTGATTGAAATCGCGGTTAAAGGCATGTTGCCGAAAGGCCCGTTGGGCCGTGCTATGTACCGTAAACTGAAAGTTTACGCAGGTAACGAGCACAACCACGCGGCGCAGCAACCGCAAGTTCTGGACATTTAATCGGGATATCAGGCAATGGCTGAAAATCAATACTACGGCACTGGTCGCCGCAAAAGCTCCGCCGCTCGTGTGTTTATCAAACCGGGCAACGGTAAAATCGTTATCAACCAACGTTCTCTGGAACAGTACTTTGGCCGTGAAACTGCCCGCATGGTAGTTCGTCAGCCGCTGGAACTGGTCGACATGGTTGAGAAACTGGATCTGTACATCACCGTTAAAGGTGGTGGTATCTCCGGTCAGGCAGGTGCAATCCGTCACGGTATCACCCGCGCTCTGATGGAGTACGATGAGTCTCTGCGCTCTGAACTGCGTAAAGCTGGCTTCGTCACTCGTGATGCTCGTCAGGTTGAACGTAAAAAAGTTGGTCTGCGCAAAGCACGTCGTCGTCCGCAGTTCTCCAAACGTTAATTACTCTCTGCTCAGCAGATTGCATTGGCGAAAAAACCCGGCCTGGCCGGGTTTTTTTATATCTGTACTATGCTGTAGTTACCTGCCTGGCAAGTGTGTTTTTCTGTTAATTCCCACAGCCCTTCACCACAAGTACAACAAAATCTGGTAAACTATCATCCAATTTTATGCCCCAAAGCTGGTATCTGTTTACGTTTTAGCCGGATTGCCTGGTGCAAGTGACTACAACAACAGACTCAGGGCGCCCATAATCTGGCTGGCCGCTCCGCTGTAGCGGTTAGTGGCAGTAATTTTCTGAATATACTTGGAGGTTTTCATGGCTGTCGCTGCCAACAAACGTTCGGTGATGACGCTGTTTTCCGGTCCTACTGACATCTATAGCCATCAGGTGCGTATTGTCCTGGCGGAAAAAGGTGTAAGTTTCGAAATCGAGAATGTGGAAACGGATGATCTGCCTCAGGATCTGATTGACCTCAACCCGAATCAAAGTGTTCCTACTCTGGTTGATCGTGAACTGACGCTGTGGGAATCCCGTATCATTATGGAATATCTGGATGAGCGTTTCCCGCACCCACCGCTAATGCCGGTTTACCCGGTTGCACGTGGCGAAAGCCGCCTGTATATGCACCGTATTGAAAAGGACTGGTACAGCCTGATGAACATCATCATGGCTGGCACCGGGGACGTAGAAACTGCACGTAAACAGTTGCGTGAAGAGTTAATGGCTATTGCACCTGTGTTTGGTCAGAAGCCTTACTTCCTGAGCGATGAGTTCAGCCTGGTCGATTGCTATTTAGCTCCGCTGCTGTGGCGTTTGCCACTGATGGGCATTGAGATTGCTGGTGCTGGTGCTAAAGAACTGAAAGGCTACATGACCCGTGTCTTTGAGCGCGATGCATTCCTGGCTTCTTTGACGGAAGCAGAGCGTGAAATTCGCCTGCACACCCGGGGCTAATACCAATGGAAATGTCTCAGTTGTCACCTCGCCGTCCATATCTGCTGCGTGCTTTTTATGACTGGTTGCTGGATAACCAGTTGACGCCGCACCTGGTAGTAGATGTGACGCTGCCGGGTGTGAACGTACCCATGGAATATGCCCGGGACGGACAAATCGTGCTTAATATTGCGCCTCGTGCTGTCGGTAACCTGGAGTTAGGGAACGATGAGGTGCAGTTTAATGCCCGTTTTGGTGGCATTCCTCGTACGGTTTCCGTACCTATGTCTGCTGTTTTGGCCATCTATGCCCGGGAAAATGGTGCAGGCACGATGTTTGAGCCTGAACCTGCCTACGAGCAGGATGACGAAAACGCCGCACAGGTTGCAGAGTCTGAGGGTGAATCACCCGATAACACCATGATGTCGGTGATTGATGGCGATAAACCTGATACCCCGGCAGAAAGTGATAACCCGGACAACGATCCACCACCACCACGAGGTGGCCGCCCGGCATTACGGGTTGTGAAGTAACCATACTGATTGGTTAATAGTGAAAACCGGGGACGCTACCCCGGTTTTTTTACGCCTGTCGTTCCCTGTCCACCAACGTAAAAAAAGCCAGTCAGCGTGGACTGACTGGCTTTGACGGATGAGCTAATGCTCATTTGTTGCCGTGTTCGTTACACTTCCAGGAAGTTCATAATGCCATCTGCGGCTTTACGGCCTTCTGCAATTGCAGTAACAACCAGGTCGGAACCCCGCACAGCATCACCGCCGGCAAAGATTTTCGGGTTGGTTGTTTGGTAAGGGTTATCCGTGTGTTCTGGTGCCAGAATGCGCCCCTGGTTATCCAGTTCTACGCTGTGTTTTTCCAGCCATTCCATACGGTGCGGGCGGAAACCAAATGCCATGATGACGGCATCAGCAGGAACCACATGTTCAGATCCTGCGACGATTTCAGCACGACGACGGCCTTTGGCATCCGGCTCGCCCATTTCTGTGCGCACCATTCTCACGCCGCTCACTTTGCCATTGCCATTAACTTCAATACCTAACGGCTGAACATTGAACTGGAATTCAACGCCTTCTTCACGCGCATTTTTAACTTCGCGTTTGGAGCCAGGCATGTTTTCTTCATCGCGGCGATAAGCACAGGTAACATGTGTGGCACTCTGGCGAACAGAGGTACGTACACAGTCCATTGCAGTGTCACCACCACCAAGAACCACTACACGCTTACTTTGCAGGTTAACGTAAGGCTGTTCCGCGTCTTCCTCAAAGCCCATCAGTTTACGTGTGTTGGCTATCAGGAATGGCAGTGCATCAAACACACCTGTGGCATCCTCATTTTCGAGCCCGCCACGCATAGACTGATAAGTCCCGACACCCAGGAATACCGCATCATACTCGTTCAGCAAATCGTCCATCTGGATATCTTTGCCTACTTCTGTATTCAGACGGAACTCCACACCCATACCGGTAAAGATTTCCCGGCGAGTGCTCATGACTTCTTTGCCCAGCTTGAATGCAGGGATACCAAAAGTGAGCAACCCACCAATTTCTGGATGGCGGTCAAAGACAACTGCTTTCACGCCATTACGTGTCAGGACATCGGCGCATGCCAGGCCAGCAGGGCCGGCACCAATGATAGCAACTCGCTTACCAGTGGGTTTAACGCCACTCATATCTGGCCGCCACCCCATTTCGATGGCTTTATCATTGATATAGCGTTCAATATTACCGATGGTGACAGCACCAAACTCATCATTCAGCGTGCAGGAACCTTCACACAGGCGATCCTGCGGGCAAACGCGACCACATACCTCCGGGAGGCTGTTGGTCTGGTGCGACAACTCAGCTGCTTCAACAATACGCCCTTCATTGGCAAGCTTCAGCCAGTTTGGAATGTAGTTATGTACCGGGCATTTCCATTCGCAGTAAGGGTTGCCGCAGGACAGGCAGCGATCTGCCTGTGCTTTAGCCTGGCCTTCTGAGAAGGTTTCATAAATTTCTACAAACTCAATTTTTCGAATCTTGAGCGGTTTTTTCGGCGGATCAACGCGCTGCAGGTCGATAAATTGATAAACGTTTTGACTCATTGTATGACCTCTTACTGCGCCTGCACCCGCAGCTCAGCTGCGGAACGACTACGGTGACCCAATAATGCTTTTACATCACTGGATTTCGGTTTAACCAGAGCAAATTTCGCTGACCATACCGGCCAGTTCGCCAGAATCTCTTCACCGCGGTGAGAGCCGGTAAACTGAACATGCTCAGTAATCATGCCACGCAGGTGTTCCTCGTGAATGGCAAGCTCATCAACATCCAGGACTTCAACCAGTTCAGGGTTAACGCGTTTACGGAACTCGCCGTCTTCATCAAGAACATATGCGAAGCCCCCTGTCATACCGGCACCAAAGTTCACACCTGTCTTACCGAGAATGCAGACGATACCGCCAGTCATATATTCACAGCCATTATCACCAATGCCTTCTACAACAGTGATGGCACCAGAGTTACGGACTGCAAAACGTTCACCGGCACGCCCGGCAGCATACAACCGGCCACCGGTTGCACCATACAGGCATGTGTTACCGATAATGCTGGCTTCATGGCTGCGGTATGCTGAACCCACAGGTGGGCGAATTGCAATTAAGCCGCCAGCCATACCTTTACCTACATAGTCGTTTGCGTCACCCGTCAGGTGCAGTTCAACGCCACCGGCATTCCATACACCGAAGCTCTGGCCTGCTGTGCCGGTAAAATGCGCCACGATAGGGTCTGCCGCCAGGCCCTGATCACCATGATGGCTGGCAATATGGCCAGACAAAGACGCACCAACAGAACGGTCAGTATTGCGAATATCGAACCAGAAAGTTTTGCTCTGTTTATTTTCGACATAAGGCATCGCCTGGTTAAGCAACTGGGCGTTTAACTCGCCTTTATCGAACGGCGGGTTCTGCTCTGTGCAATACAGCGCTTTTCCTGGCAATGGCTCAGCTGTTTCCAGCAGGCGCGATAAATCCAGTTTTTGCTGTTTGGCAGTAAACCCATCCAGTACGCCGAGTAAGTCTGTACGGCCAATCAAATCGACCAGACGTGTTACACCCAGAGAAGCCATAATTTCACGGGTTTCGCGGGCGATGAACTCGAAGTAATTGGTCACTTTCCACGGTAAACCATGGTAGTGATTACGGCGCAGTTTCTCATCCTGAGTCGCAACACCCGTTGCACAGTTGTTCAGATGACAAATACGCAAGTATTTACAACCCAGGGCAACCATAGGACCTGTACCGAAACCAAAGCTTTCCGCACCCAGAATCGCGGCTTTAACGATATCGACGCCTGTTTTTAATCCGCCGTCAACCTGCAGACGAATTTTGTGGCGCAAACCATTCGCGACCAGTGCCTGCTGGGTTTCCACCAGGCCTAATTCCCATGGGCAGCCAGCGTATTTCACTGAGGAAAGCGGGCTTGCGCCAGTACCACCGTCGTAACCGGCAATGGTAATCAGGTCTGCATAGGCTTTTGCTACCCCGGTGGCAATCGTACCCACACCAGGTTCCGATACCAGCTTGACGGAAATCATCGCTTTAGGATTGACCTGTTTCAGGTCAAAAATCAGCTGAGCCAAATCTTCGATAGAATAAATATCATGGTGCGGTGGTGGTGAAATCAATGTCACACCCGGCACTGAGTAACGCAAACGCGCGATATACGGGGTGACTTTATCACCAGGTAATTGCCCACCTTCACCCGGCTTGGCACCTTGCGCTACCTTGATTTGGATAACATCTGCATTTACCAGGTAAGCCGGAGTAACCCCAAAACGGCCAGAGGCAACCTGCTTAATACGGGAAACTTTGTTGGTCCCATAACGTGCCGGGTCTTCACCACCTTCACCGGAGTTGGAGAAGCCACCCAGACTGTTCATTGCTTCTGCCAGGGATTCGTGAGCTTCAGGGCTCAGCGCACCAATGGACATAGCTGCAGTGTCAAAGCGTTTGAACAGTTCGGTTGCTGGTTCCACATGCTCAATATTGACGGTTTCCCCTTGCGGCGTGATTGACAGTAAATCACGCAGAGTGGCTGCGGGGCGCTCATTAACCAGTTTGGCATATGCCTGGTAGCCTGAGTATTCACCAGTCTGTACTGCCTGTTGCAGTGTACGAACTACGTCCGGGTTGTAAGCATGGTATTCGCCGCCATGGACATACTTCAATAAACCGCCTTGTTCCAGTGGTTTACGCGCCAGCCAGGCTCGCTTGGCCAGGTTAGCAAGGTCTTGCTGGAAATCACTGAACCCGGCGCCACCAATACGGCTGACCACGCCCTGGAAGCACTGACTGGCAACATCATCATGCAGGCCAACCGCTTCAAACAGTTTTGAACAACGGTAAGAGGCAATAGTAGAAATGCCCATTTTGGACATGATCTTGTACAGGCCTTTGTTGATCCCGTTGCGATAATTAAGCATCGCTGTACGGTAATCTTTCTCAAGCGCGCCACCATCAACCAGTTTCGCCAGTGATTCATAGGCCAGATAAGGGTAGATAGCTGTGGCACCGAAACCTAACAGAACTGCAAAGTGGTGTGGGTCCCGGGCACTGGCTGTTTCCACAATAATGTTGGCATCACAGCGCAGGCTCTGGTCTACCAGACGAGTCTGGATAGCGCCAACAGCCATTGGTGCAGGAACGGGCAAACGCTCTTTAGAGATATTTCTGTCTGAAAGCACCAGTAAAACGGTTCCTTCACGAACCATTTTTTCTGCCTGGTCGCACAACGCTTTGATAGTCTCTTCCAGAGAGGCTTTGGCCGGATCAAAGGTAATATCCAGTGTGTCTGCACGGTAATGTTCTTCATCCAGCGAAGTCAGTTGCCGGAAATCAGAATAAAGCAGAATTGGTGACTTAAAGCTCAGGCGGTGAGCCTGGCCTTCCGCTTCACAAAAGACATTCATCTCGCGGCCAATGCTGGTCGCCAGTGACATGACATGGGCTTCACGCAGCGGATCGATTGGTGGGTTGGTCACCTGTGCGAATTGCTGACGGAAATAGTCATAAATAATGCGGGGTTTGCTGGACAGCACGGCAAATGGCGTGTCATCACCCATCGAGCCAACCGCTTCCTGACCATTTTCACCCAACACGCGAATCACCTGATCCAGTTCTTCACTGCTGTAGTTGAATTGTTTCTGGTAACTGCCCAGCAGGTCATCACTCAATTCGCGGGCACCGACCTGGTCATCCGGCAAATCTTCGAACGGTACCAGACGGCGCACGTTGCGCTCCATCCACTCTTTATATGGATGGCGGCTTTTCAGGTCATCATCGGTTTCTGCTGAGTGCAGGATACGGCCGATGCGTGTATCAATAACCATCAGTTCGCCGGGGCCAACACGCCCTTTTTCTACCACTTCGTCGGGTTGATAATCCCAAATGCCTACTTCAGAGGCACAGGTGATCAACTTATCTGTCGTGATGACATAACGTGCCGGGCGCAGACCGTTACGGTCAAGGTTACAGGCGGCGAAACGCCCGTCAGACATTACGATCCCTGCCGGGCCATCCCATGGCTCCATGTGCATGGAGTTAAAGTCAAAGAATGCACGTAACTCAGGATCCATATTCGGGTTGTTCTGCCAGGCTGGTGGAACCAGTAAACGCATGGCACGAATAATGTCCATCCCGCCACTTAGCAGCAGTTCCAGCATGTTATCCAGTGAACTGGAGTCCGAGCCTGTTTCGTTAACGAAGGGCGCGGCATCCTGCAGGTCAGGGATCAGTGGCGTTTTAAATTTGTAAGTACGTGCTTTTGCCCACTGACGGTTGCCTGTAATGGTATTGATTTCACCATTGTGTGCCAGGTAACGGAACGGCTGAGCCAGAGGCCAGCGTGGTACGGTGTTAGTTGAGAAACGTTGGTGGAACAGGCAAATAGCCGATTCCAGACGTAAATCAGCCAGGTCCAGGTAAAAACGCGGCAAATCAGCCGGCATACACAGACCTTTATAAATGTTCACCAGGTTAGACAGGCTGCAAACGTAGAATTCTTTATCGTTGAGCAGGCGCTGTTCAATACGGCGACGGGCAACAAACAGGCGGCGTTCCATATCACGCGGGCGCCAGCCTGCGGGAGCATTAACAAAAATTTGCTCAATACGTGGTAAAGAGGAGAGGGCGATTTCACCGAGCACACCTTCGTTGGTCGGCACATCGCGCCAGCCAACAATTGAAAGTGTTTCCCGCTGCAATTCTTCTTCTACTACCTGACGACTTGCCTGGGCCAGCGTATCGTCCTGGTTAAGGAATAACATGCCAACAGCATAGTTTTTCGCCAAACGCCATCCGCGTTCTTCAGCAACGATGCGGAAGAAGCGATCGGGTTTTTGCAGTAGCAAACCGCAGCCGTCGCCGGTTTTACCATCGGCAAGAATTGCACCACGGTGCTGCATCCGGGCCAGTGCGTGGATTGCGGTACGCACTACCTTGTGGCTAGGTTCGCCTTCTATGTGGGCGATCAGGCCGAAACCACAGTTATCCCGTTCGAGGGATTTATCGTACAACATATCAGTGAACCTCCCCAGGCTCTACGGGATTCCCGAGACCGATTGCGTTAAGGCGTAACAGGGGACAGGCGACGGGGTGTGCATACTCAGTATGCGTGCCTCGCATGTCGCCCTCTTATCGACTCGACGTTTTACATCGGTGCACAAGTGTTGAGGACTTGCTTCAGAGGGAATCTCAATTACTGCATAAATATGATGAGCAGAGAACTCATCGAGAAAGCTTCCAGCGGACTCCCAAGTTAGCGAGAATCGCTACTCAGGTCAAATGGCATTCTTATTTGTACAAAAAAGAAGGAAAAACAACTTAACATAATGATATTAAATTAAAAAATAACTTTTTTACATTCAGTTTACCTAAATCTGGCTCAACAGGGAATGTGACCTGTATCACTGTGTAATTGTGGTGCCAATGCGATTTGTCACTGGTATTTTCTAAACTTCCAGTATTTTTTACCTGTTGATGCCGTTTTTGTAATTGATGAAACTGTTTTTGGCTTATGAAGAATTTTTGTCGAGAAATTAAATTCACATAAGGAAAAGTAATCGTCAGTAAAGTGAGTGAAAAAACGTTTATTGTGAATTTTTATTCATTTGAATAAAGGCGGCCGGGGCGCTTGATCCAGGTCATCGCCGTCGGTTAAGGAAAGTGGCAGTCTGTTGCCCTTACTAAGGGCGGCCTAACAGAATTATGCAGTTACAGAATTTAGTCAATATGTTTGGTGGTGATCTTTTTCGCCGCTATGGGCAAAAGGTACATAAACTGACTTTGCATGGCGGGTTCAGTTGCCCAAACCGCGATGGGACCATCGGGCGCGGGGGATGTACGTTTTGCAACGTCGCCTCTTTTGCTGATGAAGCGCAACAATATCATTCCATCGCTGAGCAACTTGCTGAGCAGGCGCATCTGGTGAACCGCGCAAAACGCTATCTTGCTTATTTTCAGGCTTACACCAGCACCTGGGCTGAGGTGGAAGTGCTGCGTAATATGTACCAACAGGCGGTTGCACAGGCGAATATTGTTGGTTTATGTGTGGGAACCCGACCGGACTGTGTTCCGGAAGCTGTGCTGGATTTACTGAGTGGTTATGCGGCTCAGGGCTATGAAGTCTGGCTCGAGTTAGGGTTACAGACCGCACACAATAAAACATTGCATCGCATTAATCGTGGCCATGACTTTGCCTGCTACCAGCGAACGGCACAACTGGCTCGCCAGCGCGGTCTGAAAGTTTGTTGCCACTTGATTGTGGGTTTGCCGGGTGAACAACATCAGCATTGTATGGAAACGCTCGAAAGTGTGGTGAGCACCGGAGTGGATGGCATTAAGTTACATCCCTTACATATTGTGAAAGGCAGTATCATGGCAAAAAGCTGGCAAGCCGGCAGGCTGGCGGGGATTACTCTTGAGGACTATACCCATACTGCCAGTGAAATGATTCGCCACACACCGCTGGATGTCGTCTATCACCGTATTTCAGCCAGTGCACGGCGCCCGACACTGCTTGCCCCTTTGTGGTGTGAAAATCGCTGGACTGGCATGGTGGAAATCAACCGCTATTTACTTGAACATGGCCCTCAGGGTGATGCATTAGGGACGCCCTGGACACCGATGCTTGCCTGAAAACATACTGTTATGTCATTTTTCGGTATCATGGTGGTAATTCTCAGTTAAGGAATGTTCCATGAATCAAATCCGTAAGCTGGCGCAATATTATGTAGACCTGATGATGAAATTGGGTCTGGTGCGTTTTTCCCTGTTGTTAGCGTTTGCGCTGGTAGTCCTGGCTATTGTTGTTCAGATGGCTGTCACTATGGTGTTGCGCGGTCAGGTAGAGAGTATTGATGTTATCCGCTCTATCTTCTTCGGGTTATTGATTACGCCATGGGCGGTCTATTTCCTCTCTGTTGTGGTGGAGCAAATTGAGGAGTCCCGGCAACGGCTGACACGCCTGGTAGAAAAACTGGAAGAGATGCGTGAACGCGATTTGTCGCTTAATGTTCAGCTAAAAAACAATATCACGCAGCTTAATCAGGAGATTACTGATCGTGAAAGGGCGGAAAAAGAGCGCCAGTCTGTTCTTGACCAGCTAACACTGGAAATAAAAGAGCGTGAGCAAACGCAGATCCAACTGGCCCAACAGTCCTCTTTTTTACGTTCATTCCTCGATGCATCACCAGATTTGGTGTTTTATCGCAATGAAGATCAGGAGTTCTCCGGGTGCAACCGGGCGATGGAGCTGTTAACCGGGAAAAGTGAGAAACAACTCATTGGTCTGCGTCCGGCCGATGTGTATTCCACGGAGGCGGCCGAGAAAGTGATTGAAACGGACGAAAAAGTCTTTCGCCATAATGTTTCACTCACCTATGAACAGTGGCTGGATTACCCCGATGGGCGCAAAGCCTGCTTTGAAATCCGTAAAGTGCCTTACTACGACCGTGTAGGTAAACGGCATGGTCTGATGGGGTTTGGGCGTGATATCACTGAGCGTAAGCGTTATCAGGATGCCCTTGAGCGCGCCAGCCGGGATAAAACAACGTTTATTTCCACTATCAGCCATGAATTGCGTACGCCACTGAACGGGATCGTCGGTTTGAGCCGTATTCTGCTGGATACAGACCTGACCCCAGAACAAGAAAAGTACCTGAAAACCGTGCATGTTTCGGCCGTCACTCTGGGTAATATCTTCAATGATATTATCGATATGGATAAAATTGAACGCCGCAAAGTGCAACTGGATAACCAGCCAATTGATTTTACCGGTTTCCTTTCTGACCTCGAAAACCTCTCCGGCCTGCAGGCTCAGCAAAAAGGGCTGCGTTTTGTAATGGAAACCTCGCAGCCGTTGCCGCATAAAATAATCGCAGATGGCACACGCCTGCGGCAAATTCTGTGGAATCTGATTAGTAATGCGGTGAAATTTACCCGTAAAGGAGAAGTGCGGGTGCAGGTCAGCTATCAGGATGACCAGATAATGCGCTTTGAAGTTCAGGATTCGGGTATTGGTATTCCTCCCGGTGAGCAGGATAAAATTTTCGCTATGTATTACCAGGTGAAAGACGAACAGGGTGGGAAGCCTGCAACCGGTACCGGAATTGGCCTGGCGGTATCTCGTCGCCTGGCGAAAAGTATGGGAGGGGATATCACTGTTTCCAGTAAACCAGGTGAAGGCGCATTGTTTACCCTCACAGTACATGCTCCTTCCGTTCATGATGAAGTGGATGAAGAAGATGACGATGAGTTGCCTCTGCCTGCTCTTCATATTCTGTTGGTGGAAGATATTGAACTGAATGTGATTGTCGCCCGTTCAGTGCTGGAAAAAATGGGCAACTCCGTTGATGTGGCAATGACCGGTAAAGAAGCTCTGGCGACATTTATTCCCGGTGAATACGATTTAGTTTTATTGGATATTCAGTTGCCGGATATGACCGGGCTGGATATTGCCCGTAAATTAACGCAAACATTTACACGGGATGAATTACCACCGTTAGTTGCGTTAACCGCCAATGTACTTAAAGATAAAAAAGAGTATCTGGATGCCGGCATGGACGATGTATTGAGTAAGCCATTATCTGTGTCTGCTTTAACCGCGATGATCAAGAAGTTTTGGGACGCACATACCGCACCGGAGGATGGCGTGAATAATCTTGAAGCTGATGATAAAAAACAAGCTATCCTGGATCTGCCAATGCTCGAACAGTATATGGAGTTAGTCGGGCCAAAACTGATTCGTGACGGGCTGGCGATGTTTGAGAAAATGATGCCGGGCTATTTAAGTGTGCTGGAATCAAACTGGACTGCACGGGACCAGAAAGGCATTGTTGACGAGGGCCATAAAATCAAAGGTGCCGCAGGCTCTGTGGGGTTACGGCATATTCAGCAACTGGCACAGCAAGTGCAGTCTCCGGATTTACCCGCCTGGTGGGATAATGCTGGTGAATGGATAGAGGAGATTCGGCACGAATGGCGCAACGATATCGCTGCGCTGGAAAAATGGGTTGCCGATGCTGAAAAAAAATGACCCCGGATTAACCGGGGTGCGCGAATACTGCGCCAACACCAGGGAAACTGACGTCCCGCAGAGTATTGGTTTATGTTTTAACGAGGCGAGACGAGAAATTCCTCACACAACTCAGCCATAAGATAGCAAAACTTAAATTAGTTGTTACATGAATCAGTAAAATGTGTGAAGCATAGCGTCTTAATAGCATTTTATTTAACGATTTGACAGCGGCACAAAGAGAATTTGTATGAAAAAAATTGGCGTAGTTCTGTGTGGTGCGGGTGTCTATGACGGCTCAGAGATTCATGAAGCAGTCCTCACTTTACTGGCAATTGCCCGGGCAGGAGCAGAAGCCATTTGTTTTGCTCCAGATAAAACACAGTATGACGTGGTAAATCACCTCACCGGTGAGGCGATGCCGGAAACACGTAACTGCCTGGTTGAAGCTGCACGTATTACCCGGGGGCAGGTGAGCTCTCTCAGCCAGGCCCGGGCGGCAGAACTGGATGCACTTATTGTGCCTGGCGGGTTTGGTGCTGCCAAGAACCTCAGTAACTTTGCTGTTGCTGGTGCGGAATGCTCCGTTGACCCGGCACTGAAGGCCCTGGCCAGAGATTGTCATGCAGCAGGAAAACCACTTGGTTTTATCTGTATTGCACCTGCTATGCTTCCTCATATTCTTGAAACACCTGTTCGGCTGACTATTGGTACAGATGTTGACACTGCTGAATTAGTGGAAGAGATGGGCGGGGAACACGTTCCTTGCCCGGTAGAGGATATTGTGGTGGATGAAGACCAAAAAGTGGTAACCACACCGGCCTATATGCTGGCGAAAAGTATTGATGAAGCCGCACAGGGTATTGAGAAACTGGTTTCCCGTGTTCTGGTTCTTTGCCAATGAGCCGAGGCAGTAAGGGGTTGTTAGCAAGAGTGAAACGGTACATCTTGTTTGGTGTTCTGGGGCTTGTTGGTTTTTGGCTGTCATTAATACTACTGTTTCGCGTGTTGCCTGTCCCGTTCAGTGCTGTGATGGTGGAACGCCAGGTATCTGCATGGTTTTCGGGCGATTTTCACTATGTTGCGCATTCAACATGGGAATCCATGGATAACATCTCTCCCTGGATGGCGATTGCGGTTATTGCGGCTGAAGATCAAAAATTCCCGGAACACTGGGGTTTTGATGTTGGAGCGATTCAGAAAGCGCTGGCTCATAACGAGCGCCATGAAAACCGAATACGTGGCGCATCAACATTATCTCAGCAAACAGCCAAAAATATGTTTTTGTGGGATGGGCGTTCCTGGGTGCGTAAAGGCCTGGAGGCCGGGTTAACGGTTGGCATTGAATTGCTGTGGGGTAAGCGCCGAATATTAACGGTTTACCTGAATGTAGCGGAGTTTGGTGACGGCATCTTTGGTGTTGAGGCGGCTGCAAAACATTATTTCCACAAGCCTGCAAGCCGGCTGACGCCAGCGGAGGCCGCTTTGTTAGCTGCGGTATTGCCCAACCCGATTATTTATAAAGCCAGTGCTCCTTCTGGGTATGTTCGCGCCAGGCAACAATGGATACTCCGCCAGATGAGGCAATTGGGTGGGGAAAGCTTCCTGGCAGAGCACAAGCTGAACTAGCCTGGAGTTAATCCTCGTCGAAACCCGCATTGAATAGCGCGATAACGGCGGCAAGGGCTTCCTCTTCCTGTGGCCCGGTTGCTTCTACTTCAATGTGCCCACCTTTGGCAGAATCCAGCATAAGCAGTGCAATTACACTGCTGGCTTCTGCTTCAGTTCCAGTTTCATTGCGCAGTAACACTTCGGCATCAAAACTTTGTACCAGTTCAAAGAGCTTCATTGCCGGGCGAGCATGCATGCCTAAACGATTGGTGAGTTCAACAGTTTGTTTTACGGTCATGTTTTGCGTTTTTCCAACGTGCGATGACGTGACTGGACATTTTTACCGCGTGAGCGGAAATAGTCGGCTAATTGTTCTGCAACATAAACAGAACGGTGCTTACCACCAGTACAACCAATAGCAACTGTCAGGTAGCTACGGTTATTTGTCTCCAGCATGGGTAACCATAACTCAAGGTAGCTGCGTGTCTGGTAAATAAAGTTATGCACTTCGGTATGGCGGTCCAAAAAGGCAGCGACAGGTTTATCCAGACCGGTCATCGGGCGTAGTTTGGGATCCCAGTGCGGGTTTGGCAGAAAGCGAACATCAAAAACGTAATCTGCGTCGATAGGTATGCCGTGTTTAAAACCGAATGATTCAAATACCATGGTGAGTTCACGCTCACGTTTACCCAGCAGCCGGGTTCGCAGCATTTCTGCCAGTTCATGAACTGACATTTCCGAAGTATCAACAATCAGATCGGCCCGGGATCGCAGTGGCTCCAGCAGATCATTTTCTTCATCGATCGCACTTTCCAGTGACAGATTCTTACTGGACAGCGGATGAAGACGCCTTGTGTCACTGTAGCGTCGAATCAGCGTATTACGGTCAGCATCAAGGAACAGAAGTTGCGGCGAAAAGGTATCAGGCAAATTACGCATTGCCTGTTCAAAAATTTCCGGAGATTCGGGCATATTGCGTACATCAATACTGACTGCCGCAGACGTTTGCCTGTCAGATAATGTGTGGGCTAAATCGGGTAGCAACACAACTGGCAGGTTATCTACACAGTAAAACCCCATATCTTCCAGAGCACGCAAGGCTACGGATTTCCCTGAACCTGAGCGGCCGCTGACAATCATCAGCACCATGAACGGTCTCTCCCCCAGTCTGAATATACCCGTTATCGGTTTGCACAGGGTGGCGATATTTATCTCTCTCATCCCTGAGAGGCACCCTGATGGCCTTCACCAGCAACCTATTACGTTGCTAACTGGCATATAAAGCCAGTGACGTCTACGGTGTTGGCCTGCTGCACTCCAAATTTTTATGGGTATCTTGTGGTGTTATTGCATGATTACTGCGCCTGAATCAGGCTCCTGCATTTCCTGCATCAGTAATAATGTTAAATAACTCTTCATCCGTTTGCGCCATACGGAGCTGACGGCAAATAGTTTTGTCAGCCAGTTTTTTGGCGACCAGCGACAATGTATGTAAGTGTGTTTTAGTTTGGTCTGCCGGAACCAGCAAAGCGAACAAGAGATCAACTGGCTGGTTATCAATGGCATCGAAAGGTATGGGTGTTTCCAGACGGATAAATACACCTACGGCACGTAATGTGTCTTCTTCCAGTTTACCGTGCGGGATAGCGATACCATTGCCAATACCGGTACTTCCCATGCGCTCACGGGTTAGTACAGCATCAAAAACCGCTTGTGACGGAAGGCCTAACTGCTTAGCCGCCAGTTCACTGACGATTTCCAGAGCACGTTTTTTGCTCTGACAATGCACGTTATTACGCGTACATTCCTGGTTCAGGACAGCGCTGAGTTGCAGCGCGGAATCATTATTCATCATAGCTCCACCTGGCACCCTCTGTGCCAGCGGCCCGCTATCCTGCGATAACGGGCCGCTGAGATTCAGGGAAATACCTGGGTCATCAATGCTGTTTCAGTTTATCTTTGTGTTTGGTTAACTGACGGGCGAGTTTATCTATCAAACCGTCAATTGCGGCATACATATCCTGGCCTTCGGCACTGGCATGCAACTCACCGCCATTTACATGAAGCGTTGCATCCGCTGTTTGAGTGACTTTTTCCACTTTCAACACAATATAGACCTGGTTGATCCTTTCGAAATACTGCTCCAGTTTGGCGAACTTTGTGTTGACGAATTCGCGCATAGCTTCAGTAATCTCGACATTCTGTCCTGTGATATTGAGTTGCATATTGTCTTCCTTATCGGTTAAGTCAAACCAATTGTTTACGCTGGTTCGACGGCGGTATGGATAAAGACTCGCGGTATTTTGCGACAGTGCGCCGCGCCACCATGATACCTTGATCAGATAACATAGAAGTCAGTTTACTATCACTAAGTGGTTTTGCCGGGTTTTCTGCGGCAATCAACTTCTTCACCAGCGCACGAATAGCCGTGGAAGAGGCTTCGCCCCCACCTTCGGTGTTCACATGGCTGGAGAAGAAATATTTCAGCTCAAAAATGCCCCGTGGGCTGTGCAGGTATTTTTGCGTGGTAACGCGCGAAATCGTTGATTCGTGCATTTCCACCGCCTGAGCAATATCTGCCAGCACCATTGGCTTCATGTATTCTTCGCCATTTTCGAAAAAAGCCTGTTGTTGCTCAACAATACACTGGCTGACTTTGAGCAGTGTTTCATTGCGGCTTTCCAGACTTTTGATTAACCATTTCGCTTCCTGCAAATTACTGCGGATGAACTGGCTGTCACTGTCATTACGCGAATTGTTGCACATAGAGGCGTAATGCTGGTTGATGGACAAGCGGGGAATACTGTCGGAATTCAGTTCGACTGTCCAGCGCCCTTTATGTTTGCGAACCAACACATCCGGAATAACGTATTCAGGTTCAGTGGTGTGAATGGACTGGCCAGGGCGAGGGTCAAGAGACAAGATCAGCACCATCGCATCTTTCAGCACATCTTCTTTAAGACGCGTGACTTTCATCAGTGTGCGGAAGTCATGGTTTGCCAGAAGATCGAGATGCCCGTTGATTATCTGCCGGGCTTCTTCAATAAAAGGTGTTTCACGGGAGAACTGTGAAAGCTGGATAAGCAAACAATCACGTAAATCACGGGCAGCAACCCCCACAGGATCAAATCGCTGTACTCGCTTGAGTACGGCCTCAATTTCATCCAGCGTGATGGTTTCATCGCCCATGCTTTCCAGAATATCTTCAACGGGAACGGTGAGATAACCTGTTTCATCTACGGCATCGACAATCGATGTGGCAATTGCCCTGTCAGTATCAGAAAACGGAGTCAGCTCCACTTGCCACATCAGGTAATCCTGCAATGTTTGAGTCGTCTCACCCTGATAAACAGGTAGTTCATCATCAATGTAATCTGCCCCGGTTCCTGATGGTGTCCCGGCGGTATAGATTTCATCCCAGCTCGCATCCAGAGGCAGCTCTTCAGGCATGTCTTTTTGCTCAAGCGCTTCCCGGGTATCCAGCGATTCACTATCCTGGGCATCCTGAGTTTCCACTTCTTCATGAAAATCGGTTTGCTCAAGCAGCGGATTATTTTCCAGCGCTTGCTGGAGTTCTTGCTGCAGTTCCAGCGTAGACAGTTGCAACAGGCGAATGGCCTGTTGTAGCTGAGGCGTCATGGCAAGCTGTTGACTAAGCTTTAGTTGCAAACCTTGCTTCATATTCAGAGCATACTTCCTCAGGTCAATACGTTAATAATACCTGCCCTGGCAAAAAGAAAAACTCTCCTGATAAAGTGAAACGGTGACAGTGATAACGAATAGCGAACAAACCTGATACGAGGTGTACTCACTCTTTTTTACATCCTGTCACGCTTACCCTATCAGAGTCTGAACTCTTCCCCAAGATATACCCGCTTCACATGCTCGTCTTCGAGAATTTCGCCTGGTGTACCATGGGCAATAAGGTGACCCTGGCTGACGATATAAGCCCGTTCACAAACCGCCAGTGTTTCGCGCACGTTGTGGTCGGTAATCAATACGCCCAGACCGCTGTCACGCAGATGTTCGATAATACGTTTTATGTCGATAACCGAGATGGGGTCAACCCCTGCGAAGGGTTCATCCAGCAGAATGAACTTCGGATTAGCAGCCAGTGCTCGCGCAATCTCTACACGACGGCGTTCACCACCTGACAGCGATTGCCCGAGGCTGTCGCGCAGATGTTCGATGTGAAATTCCTCCATCAACTCATTTGCCCGATCAACACGTTGTTCGCTGGAGAGGTCATCGCGAATTTGTAACACCGCCATCAGGTTATCGTACACGCTGAGACGCCGGAAAATAGATGCTTCCTGCGGCAGATAGCCAATCCCTCTGCGGGCACGGGCATGAAGCGGTAACAGGCTGATGTCTTCATCGTCAATGGTGATATTACCAGCGTCGCGCGGAACAATACCCACTACCATGTAAAACGTGGTGGTTTTCCCCGCACCGTTAGGCCCCAGCAGGCCAACGATTTCGCCAGAGTTCACAGTTAAACTGACATCTTCGACGACCCGGCGCCCTTTATAGGCCTTCGCCAGGTTTTTCGCTGTAAGTGTTGCCATACTGAATTAGTTACTCTTTTTAGGGGCAGTTGTCTGGTCTTTCTTGTCCTGAAGTTGGGACGGAACCAGAACGGTCGTCACGCGTTTACCTTTGTCGCTAAACGCCTGCATTTTCTGTTCTTTCACCAGATAGGTAATTTTATCGCCAGTGATATTACTATCAAGTTGCTCCAGATAAGCTTTGCCAGTCAGAACGACAAAATCATTTTGCAGTTCATAATGCATGTGGCTGGCATGGCCTTTAACCGGCTTGCCGTTATCCTGCATTTGATAGAATGTGGCCGGGTTACCATAGCCATCAATCACTTCTTTACCTTTTTCGCCGCCAGGGCGTGTCACAACGACTTTGTCTGCGTTGATCTTGATGCTCCCCTGGGTGACAACAACATTACCGGTAAAGGTGACGATGTTACCCTGCATATCCAGAGACTGCTGATCTGATTCGATATGGATAGGCTGATCCGTATCGCCAGTTAACGCAAATGCCGGGAGGCTGGCGGCAAACAATGCACCGGCTACCAGAACGTTAAGGCTGAGTTTGTTTATTTTGAATTTCATAGGAAGTTCTAACCTTTTCAATCAGCTTGGCCGTTTTACTGCGTAAGTTGCCGCGCATTTTCAAACCACTGGAATTAAATGTGGTGCCATATAGCGTCACCAGATCATCGGAGGCAACATCCTGAGTTATCAGGTTTACCTGAGCGTTATCGGTGGTGATTTTTCGTAACTGTGAGTCAGGTGTCAGTGCATCCAACTCAACATGCCCGTAGAGATAAAGCATCCGATCATTGGTCAGTTTTGCTTTGTCTGCCCGGATAGACCAGGTCGCGACTTTGTTTGTATCGTATGAAGTCACTACGGGGTCAGTAAACCAGGTCAGCTCTTGATCTGAATAGTATTCAACATGTTTTGCTATCAGGCGATAATTGAGCGCACCTTCTGGATTATATACAACCGTATCGGAGTGCTCACTCTGATAAGTTGGCTCGTTGTTATTGACCTGTACTTGCGAATTATTGTCGGTATCAGCGAGGTTTATCCCCAGCAGAATTAAAACGACCAGAGCAAGCAGGATAATGACCCAACGTCTGCTTTTACTCATATTGATTGCCCTGTAGCCTGCTCAAGTTTGCCCTGAGACTGTAGCAGGATATCGCAAACCTCTCTTACTGCGCCGCGCCCACCAGGAATCGTCGTGACATAATCTGCTCGGGGGAGCAGCAGTGGGTGGGCGTCAGCGACAGCCACACTCAAACCGACTTGTGACATCACTGGCCAGTCGATCAGATCATCACCAATATAAGCGACGTCTTCTGGTTGCAACGACAGATGAGAAAGCAAAGACTGGTAAGCGATACGCTTATCACTTTGACCTTGCCAAAGATGAGTGATACCCAGTGTCTGGCAACGGTCTTCCAGTAACTTTGCTTTACGCCCGGTAATAATGGCAACTTCAATGCCTGATGTCAGCGCGCAGCGAATGCCGTAACCGTCCCGCACATTGAACGCTTTCAACTCTTCACCATTGTTGCCCATATAAATGAGGCCATCAGACATCACGCCATCGACATCAAGGATAAGCAGCTTAATCCGCGCTGCTTTCTCTATTACGGAGTTATCGACCAGACCGTAGCACGTTTCAGTTACCGTTTGGGGGGTACTCATTACTTCATATCCTATTCAGACTACGCCTGCGCGCAGCAGATCATGCATATGTATCACACCAGCCAGATGGTCGCCATCCGCAACCATTACAGCTGTAATATGCCTGGACTGCATTAAATTCAGTGCGTCAACAGCCAGTGTACCGGGCTTAACCCGAATACCACCCGGGGTCATCACGTCTTTAATCGCCAGGCTATGCAGGTCAACGCCCATATCAAACACCCGGCGTAAGTCGCCATCGGTGAAAATACCATGAATTGTCATCTGGTCATCACAGATAACCGTCATCCCCAGGTTTTTTCGGGTGATTTCCAGTAAAGCATCGCGTAACGAGGCGTGCTCACTGACATGGGGGATCTCATCACCCGTGTGCATAATATCATTAACACGCAGTAATAACTTGCGCCCAAGAGCTCCGCCCGGATGCGATAGCGCGAAATCCTCTGCGGTGAACCCTCTGGCCTCCAACAGAGCTACAGCCAGAGCATCACCCATCACTAATGTGGCGGTTGTGCTGGTGGTGGGAGCCAGGCCCAGCGGGCAGGCCTCTTGCGGTACGTGAATGCACAAGTGGATATCTGCGGCTTTTGCCATTGTGCTTTGTGGCCGCCCGGTCATGCTGATCAGGGAAACATTAAGGCGTTTAAGTACTGGAATAAGTGCCAGTATTTCGTTGGATTCACCTGAGTTAGAAATAGCAATAACAACATCGTTGTTGGTCACCATGCCTAAATCACCGTGGCTGGCTTCCCCGGGGTGAACAAAAAATGCAGGTGTACCTGTACTGGCGAATGTAGCGGCCATTTTGCGGCCAATATGCCCGGATTTACCCATTCCCATAACCACGACTTTGCCCTGACAGGCAAATATTTTCCTGCAGGCGTCTGTAAAGTCGCCATTGATATACTGGTCCAGTTGAGCCAGCCCTTCACGTTCAACCGTAAGCACGGTTTTCCCGGCGCGCTGGAAATCAAAGCCTGCATCCACGTTTTTGTGTGACATACCGTGTCCGTATTACTCGACGAAAGGAAAAAAACCGGCGAGGCGCAGAATTAACCAGACAATGAAGCCAGTTAATAACAAAGCACCCGCACACTTACTGATTTCACCTGAACGGCGCCAACAAAGCAGCGCAAACACCAGGCTGACCAGCAATAACACCCCATAATCATACCGGATCATGAGCGGATCGAGGTCTCTATGGTACCCGAGCGCAGGTAAACCCAGAACAATTGTGATGTTGAAAATATTGGCACCGATTAAATTGCCAATGGCGATGTTGTCTTCACCTTTTCTTGCTCCGGCTATTGCCGTTGCCAGTTCCGGCAGACTGGTGCCAATTGCCAGTACAGTGACACCAACCAGGAACTCGCTGATGTTAAAGGCATTCGCAAGTACTGTAGCGTTGTCAATAACCATATGAGTGGCTATTGGCATAATAATGAGCGCAACCCCCAGCCATAACAGCGCAACGGGCAGGGAGCCTTCACAAGGTAGTTCTGCCAGTTGTTCCCGGGTCAGGTTGTCGTTTTCTTTGTGATGGGCGTGCTGAGCGAATTTGACTGTCAGCAGCAAGTAAATAGCGGCGATTATCAGCAAGACAACGCCTTCGCTACGAGTCAACTCACCATCCCACAGAATATACCCGGCAATAAGCGTGACCAGCAGCATCAGTGGGATTTCTCTGCGTAGCAACGCTGAGTGAACTTTTAAGGGGTGTAACGTTGCTGCCAGACCAAGAATCAGCAGAATATTCGTGATATTAGAACCAATTGCCGTGCCTACGGCCAGTGACCCCTGGTCACGTAACGTTGCCGATAACGCAACAATTATCTCGGGTAACGACGTGCCAACGGTAACGACAGTCATGCCGATGATTAAGGGAGAAACCCCAAGCCGATGGCAAAGTAAAGACGCAGAAAAGACCAGCCGGTCGGCGCTGTAAACCACCAAAAGTAAACCGATGATTAACAGAGACGTCGCTAAAAACATGAAAAATCCTTTATTCAGTTACAATGACTGGTTCACTGCTCTTGCTTATGCGGGAACAGCACAGCATGAAACACTTGCCTAATTTTGACTATATGGCACCGAAAAGTAAAACGATGCCAGTTTTCGCTAACTGAACTGCGCAATATTCTGTAAGAATATCGCGCACAGCAGAAATCAATGCCGTGTTTAAATGTACAGGTGTATCTGAAGCTAAGAGTTTAAGGACATCAGATGAACCAGAGAGTGGATAACCTGGTCGATATTCGAGACGTGACCTTTTCACGCGGGAGTCGGCGTATTTTCGACAATATCTCGTTGACCGTACCGCGTGGAAAGATCACGGCCATCATGGGGCCATCCGGGATTGGTAAAACCACCCTGTTACGCCTGATTGGTGGGCAGATTAAACCTGATGCCGGGCAAATTTTATTTGATGGTGACAACATTCCGTCACTGTCTCGTTCACGGTTGTTCACCGTCCGTAAACGGATGAGCATGCTTTTCCAGTCGGGCGCGTTGTTTACGGACCTGAACGTGTTTGAAAATGTGGCTTATCCCTTACGCGAACATACACATCTGCCTGAGCCGCTATTGGTCAGTACAGTCATGATGAAGTTGGAAGCCGTGGGGCTGCGCGGAGCTGCGGAGCTTATGCCATCCGAGCTTTCTGGTGGGATGGCCCGGCGGGCTGCGCTGGCTCGTGCTATAGCGCTGGAACCTGAACTCATCATGTTTGATGAACCTTTTGTTGGCCAGGATCCTATCACTATGGGCGTGTTGGTGAAGCTGATCTCTGAGTTGAATCGTTCGCTGGGTGTGACCTGCATTGTCGTGTCCCACGACGTACCGGAAGTGCTCAGTATTGCCGATGAAGCATGGATCGTTGCTGATCAACAGATTATCGCGCATGGTAGCCCGGAGGGGCTACGCAGTAATCCGGATCCACGGGTTCGTCAGTTTCTGGATGGTATTGCCGACGGTCCTGTGCCGTTCCGTTTTCCGGCTGGGGAATATCAACGGGATCTATTTGCAGGAGCGGAGGAGTAATCACGTGGTATTTCTGGATGCGCTGGCATCTCTCGGGCATAAAGGCATAAAGTTTTGTGCAACATTTGGTCGGGCAGGGGTACTGCTCTTCAATGCACTGGTCGGAAAACCCGAGTTTCGCAAACATGCGCCGCTGTTAATGCGCCAACTCTACAGTGTTGGTGTGCTGTCTATGATAATCATCATCGTATCGGGGTTGTTTATCGGTATGGTGCTGGGCCTTCAGGGGTATTTGGTTTTAACCACATACAGCGCAGAAACCAGTCTGGGAATGCTGGTGGCATTGTCGCTGCTGCGTGAGCTGGGTCCGGTGGTCGCTGCATTATTGTTCGCCGGGCGGGCTGGTTCTGCGCTTACTGCTGAAATCGGCCTGATGAAAGCCACGGAACAACTTTCCAGTATGGAAATGATGGCTGTCGATCCGTTGCGTCGTGTGATTTCCCCACGTTTTTGGGCTGGGGTTATTTCATTACCGCTGCTGACACTGATTTTTGTCGCGGTTGGTGTTTGGGGCGGCTCGCTGGTTGGGGTGAACTGGAAAGGGATCGATTCCGGCTTTTTCTGGTCTGCCATGCAGAATGCTGTCGACTGGCGCCTTGACCTGGTCAACTGTGTTATCAAGAGCGTAGTGTTCGCCATTACGGTAACGTGGATTGCGTTATTTAATGGGTTCGATGCTATCCCAACATCTGCAGGGATTAGCCGGGCAACTACACGTACTGTTGTGCACGCTTCTCTGGCTGTTTTGGGGCTGGATTTTGTGCTTACTGCACTGATGTTTGGGAATTAAGTTCATGCAAACGAAGAAATTTGAAATCTGGGTTGGCGCATTTATGCTGGTTGCGTTTGCCGCTATTCTTTTTATCTGCCTGCGTGTGGCAAATATCACCTCGTTTCATACTGAGCCAACGTATCGTCTGTATGCCACTTTCGACAACATTGGTGGCCTGAAAGCACGCTCTCCAGTGCGTATTGGTGGTGTGGTGATTGGCCGGGTGGCCGATATTTCTCTGGATCCAAAGACCTATTTGCCCCGTGTGGCAATGGATATCGAGCAACGTTACAACCATATTCCAGACACCAGTTCGTTGGCTGTGCGCACTTCAGGCTTACTGGGTGAACAGTATCTGGCACTGAATGTGGGGTTTGAAGACCCAGAACTCGGTACTGGTATTCTGAAAGATGGCGACACCATGCAGGATACCAAGTCAGCTATGGTGCTTGAAGACTTGATAGGCCAGTTCTTATATAAGAGCAACAATGGTGACGACAATAAGACGAGTGGCGATGCACAAGGAACGTCACACGGGAATAATGAGCCATCCCCGTCCGGGAAAACGAACTAAGTTTGGAGATATGTCATGTTTAAACGGCTGTTAATGGTTGCCATGTTGGTGATCGCACCTTTGGCGGTAGCGGCGGATCAGTCCAATCCGTATGTGTTAATGAACCAGGCGGCGGAAAAAACGTTTTCCCGGCTGAAAAATGAACAGGCTAAAATTCGTCAGAATCCGGATTATCTGCGTGAGATAGTTGATCAGGAATTGCTGCCTTATGTCCAGGTCAAGTACGCCGGGGCATTGGTTCTGGGGCGCTATTACCGTGATGCCACTCCGGCGCAGCGTGAAGCCTATTTTGCTGCTTTCCGCGAATACCTGAAACAGGCCTATGGGCAGGCTCTGGCAATGTATCATGGCCAGACTTATCAGATAGCCCCTGAACAACCTATTGGTGACGCGACTATCGTGGCAATTCGTGTGACCATCATTGACCCGAATGGTCGCCCTCCGGTGCGCCTGGACTTCCAGTGGCGTAAAAACAGCCAGACTGGAAACTGGCAGGCATATGACATGATTGCAGAAGGTGTCAGCATGATCACTACCAAGCAAAATGAGTGGAGTGATTTGTTACGTCAGAAAGGGATTGATGGCCTGACTGCAGAACTGAAAGAAATATCTCGCCATCCAATTACACTGGAAGCACAGAAATAATGGCGGCTGCTTTGCAGTGGCAACTGGATAACGGCACTCTGTCTTTGTCCGGTATTCTGGATCAGGGGTCATTGTTGCCACTCTGGTCACAGCGCCAGGTTATTTGCCAGGCATTATCAGAAATAGCAGTTGGTGAACTGGTCCGGGTAGATACTGCAGGCCTGGCTATCTTACTGCATCTGGTGGCAACATCTCGCTCACAGGGGCGTGAAGTTGTGCTCACTGGCGTGAATGAAAAGCTTGATATGCTGAGCAAGCTTTATAATTTACCGGAATCAGTATTTCCCTATACTCACTAGTGTTTTCAGTGGGTTAGTCTCAAGGCCTTGCATTTTCTCACTGCAAGGCCTTTTTGCTTATTTCAGCGGCGAACACTTTCCTCTAAGATGTTTGGCTGGTTTTATTAATCGACGATGATGAAGAGCCCATGGAAAATCATGAAATTCAGACGGTGCTGATGAATGCACTGCCCCTTCAGGAAGTCCACGTCACTGGTGACGGTAGCCACTTTCAGGTTACTGCAGTGGGTGAACTCTTCGCCGACATGAGTCGTGTGAAAAAACAACAAACGATTTATGGGCCTCTTATGGAATACATTGCGGATAACCGTATCCACGCTTTATCCATCAAAGCCTGTACCCCGACAGAGTGGGAACGCGACCGTAAGTTAAACGGATTCTGAGCTGCAACGACGCTGCAGCACTTGTGATTTTGAATATGTAGAGAGCTGTCCTGATGGATAAATTCCGCGTAGAAGGGCCGACATGCCTGAGCGGCGAAGTAACTATATCGGGGGCGAAAAACGCCGCATTGCCGATTTTATTTGCCGCACTATTGGCTGAAGAGCCAGTTGAAATTCAGAATGTCCCCAAACTGAAAGACATTGATACCACAATGAAATTGTTGAGCCAACTGGGTACAAAGGTTGAGCGCAACGGGTCCGTCTGGATTGATGCCAGTAAAGTTAACATTTACTGTGCACCTTACGAACTGGTCAAAACAATGCGGGCATCTATTTGGGCATTAGGTCCTTTGGTTGCTCGTTTTGGCCAGGGGCAGGTGTCTTTACCCGGTGGTTGTGCAATTGGCGCCCGCCCCGTCGATTTGCATATCTCTGGCCTGGAACAACTGGGTGCAGAGATCAAACTGGAAGAAGGGTATGTAAAAGCCAGTGTCAATGGTCGCCTGAAAGGGGCGCACATTGTTATGGATAAAGTCAGTGTTGGTGCCACAGTCACGATTATGTCTGCGGCAACCCTGGCTGAAGGCACTACAGTTATTGAAAATGCGGCCCGCGAGCCAGAAATTGTCGATACAGCCAATTTCCTGAATACGCTGGGAGCAAAAATCACGGGCATGGGTACTGACCGTATCACTATCACGGGTGTTGAACGCCTGGGTGGCGGCGTGTATCGCGTCTTGCCTGATCGTATTGAAACAGGCACTTTCCTGGTGGCTGCAGCGATTTCTGGTGGCAAAGTGATGTGCCGTCATACCCGTCCGGACACTCTGGATGCGGTATTAGCCAAACTGCGTGAAGCAGGCGCAGATATCGAAACAGGCGAAGACTGGATCTCTCTGGATATGCATGGCCAGCGCCCTAAAGCGGTAAATGTCCGCACTGCGCCGCATCCTGGCTTCCCAACGGATATGCAGGCACAGTTTACACTGCTCAACCTGGTAGCCGAAGGCACTGGTGTCATCACTGAAACCATCTTCGAAAACCGGTTTATGCATGTGCCAGAGTTGATTCGTATGGGCGCACATGCAGAAATTGAGAGTAACACTGCGATTTGCCATGGCGTGGCTAAATTGTCGGGTGCCCAGGTTATGGCGACTGATTTGCGTGCATCGGCAAGCCTGGTGCTTGCCGGGTGTATTGCTGAAGGCGTTACGGTGGTTGATCGCATTTACCACATCGATCGTGGCTATGAGCGCATTGAAGACAAGCTTCAGGCGCTGGGCGCTAAAATTGAGCGTATTCGCGCTGAATAACGTAAAGAACCGGGGAATTCCCCGGTTTTTTTAACGCTGGCGAATGAGCCGGGTTCTGTCAATGAATTGTGCGGTGTGTGGGTCATAGTAACGGGAGGGCCAAATCTCCCATGGGTTTACATCAAGCGCATCAGCTATCAACATTTCTCCCCTGGGCCAGGGGCGCGCCAGAGCATTGGCGAGCGTTGAAGAACTCAGCCCGGCCTTACGTGATTCCGCGGCCATTGATGTTCCTCTCTTGCGCAGCGCAGCGATAATATCTGCCGGGTGCCAGTCAACAAAATTACTTTCCATGTTTTCTCCCTGTCGCTATTGGGTTGCATTGGCTACTCAGTGAAAGCCCGGGTTATATAGCACAGGAGATTCTTGAAAGTTCTTAATATTGAGGCCCGCGGTTTGTTTTGTGTTCCCGCGCTCAGCTTTGTGTAATGTGTTGCATAAAAAGGGCGAATTGAAAAGGATCCACGCACAATGGCGCAGATCCTTTTTCGCTAAGCCAACAAGGAGTCGTGTGCTTAGTGATTGCGTTGCACGGCAATATGAGCAAGGCCTGTCAGTGCGGTTTTCCAGGGGGAGTCCGGAAGTATTGCCAGCGCTTCAATGGCTTTATCCGCTTCCTGTTCGGCCCGAAGTCTTGTCCAGGCGAGCGAGCCACACATTTCCATTGCTTCCAGAACGGGTTCCAGAAGATGGCGACCATTTCCCTGTTCAATGGCCTGGCGAATCATAGTGGCCTGCTCAGGTGTGCCGTGCTGCATGGCATGCAACAGTGGGAGAGTGGGTTTCCCTTCGTTGAGGTCATCTCCCACATTTTTCCCCAGCGTTGCGCCATCGGCACTGTAATCAAGCAGGTCATCGATAAGCTGGAAGGCTGTACCAATGTAGCGGCCATAATCTTGCAGCGCGAGTTCTTGCTCGGGTGATGCTCCAGCAAGAATGCCGGAACATTGCGAAGCCGCTTCAAACAGGCGTGCTGTTTTACTGTAAATAACCCGCATGTAGCTTTCTTCTGTAATATTCGGGTCGTTGACGTTCATTAGCTGAAGTACTTCCCCTTCAGCAATAACGTTGACGGCCGCCGACATCACTTCCAGTATTTTGAGTGAGCCCAGTTGAGTCATCATCTGGAATGCGCGGGTGTAGATAAAATCACCAACCAGAACACTGGCAGCATTACCAAAAGCGGCATTTGCCGTCGCTTTACCACGGCGCATATCTGATTCATCAACAACGTCATCATGGAGCAACGTCGCGGTATGAATAAATTCAATTAAGGCCGCAATAGTGACGTGCGCGTTGCCGTTATAACCCAGTGCACGGGCAGAAAGCACTGCGATCATTGGACGAATGCGTTTCCCGCCACCACTGACTATGTAGTACCCCAACTGGTTGATTAGCTGAACGTCAGAGTTGAGCTGATCCAGAATTGTCGCGTTTACGCCCGCCATATCTTGCGCGGTTAACTCGGTTATTTTCTCTAAATTCATCGCAAAAGTCTGGCTGTTGCCCGGTTTATCCCGTTCGACGGAACATGTTATTGGGTATCTGTCTGGTCATCAAATACAGATTGTACTGAAAAAATGCGCTTAATAAATGGAACATTGTGCGTAGTGTTTTTTTTCTACACGAATTGATGATGGTACTTGTCAAATGTCCAGGATTTGCGTAATATTCGCGCCCTATTGTGATTATTTATAGCGCGCACTGAAAACACAAAGGTGTGTGCGGAAAGCGGAGTTTTTTATGTACGCGGTTTTCCAAAGTGGTGGTAAACAACACCGAGTAAGCGAAGGTCAGACCGTTCGCCTGGAAAAGCTGGACATCGCAACTGGCGAAGCAGTTCAATTCGACCAGGTTCTGATGATTGCCAATGGCGAAGAAGTTAAAATCGGCGTTCCTTTTGTTGAGGGCGGCGTAATCAAAGCTGAAGTTGTTGCTCATGGTCGTGGCGAGAAAGTTAAAATCGTTAAGTTTCGTCGTCGTAAACACTATCGTAAGCAGCAGGGCCACCGTCAGTGGTTCACTGATGTGAAAATTACTGGCATCAGCGCTTAACAGGGGAGCAGATTAAATGGCACACAAAAAGGCTGGCGGCTCAACACGTAACGGTCGCGATTCTGAAGCTAAACGTCTGGGCGTAAAACGTTTCGGCGGTGAAGCAGTTCTTGCTGGCAGCATCATCGTTCGTCAGCGTGGCACTAAATTCCACGCAGGCAGCAATGTAGGTTGCGGTAAAGATCATACTCTGTTCGCTTTGTCTGACGGTAAAGTCAAGTTCGAAGTTAAAGGTCCGAAAAACCGTAAATTCGTAAGCATTGTTGCTGAATAAGTTTTTCGCGTCCCGGTAACGGATTGAAGCCCCGCAACACGTTGCGGGGCTTTTTACATTCTGACACTGGGTAAAGCGCCAGGAGCTTTAAATGAAACAACAGGCAGGAATTGGTATTGCTTTAGCCCTGACAACAGCAATGTGCTGGGGCGCATTACCTATTGCTATGAAACAGGTACTGGAGGTGATGTCTCCTCCTACTGTTGTGTTTTATCGTTTTCTGATGGCTGGCGCCGGACTGGGTCTGATTTTGACACTGAGGGGAAATTTACCTCCACTCAGAATTTTTAAAAGCCCCCGCTGGTTAGTATTACTGGCTATAGCAACAGGTGGGCTGTTTGGGAACTTTATTTTCTTTAGTTCCTCTTTGCAGTATCTGAGCCCCACAGCATCACAGGTCATTGGGCAACTTTCTCCGGTAGGCATGATGGTTGCCAGTGTCGTCATCCTGAAAGAAAAGATGCGTGGTACGCAAGTTGTTGGTGCACTGATGCTGCTTTCCGGGTTGATTATGTTTTTTAACTCCAGCCTGGTTGAAATATTTACTCGCCTGACAGACTACACGTGGGGCGTAATATTTGGTGTTTCTGCTGCCTGCGTCTGGGTCAGTTATGGGGTGGCACAGAAAGTGTTACTACGGCGTCTGGCATCTCAACAGATTCTGTTTTTGTTGTACACTTTATGTACAATAGCGTTGCTTCCATTGGCTGACCCAATGGTTATAAAGCAACTGAGTGGGTGGCAACTGGGGTGTCTGGTGTTTTGTGGCCTGAATACACTGGTGGGTTACGGTGCGCTTGCAGAAGCAATGGCGCGCTGGCAGGCAGCGCAGGTAAGTGCATTTATTACACTGACTCCTTTATTTACGTTGCTGTTTTCAGATTTATTAGCACTGGCATGGCCGGGTTTCTTTGCCATGCCAATGTTGAATGTCATGGGTTATATCGGCGCATTTGTCGTTGTGGCGGGCGCAATGTATTCCGCGATTGGGCATCGCCTTTGGGGGCGCTGGCGTAAGCGCCAGCCGGCAATACCTGTGCCCCGTTCGGGCGAATGATCTACGGAGAAGTAAAATGAAGTTTGTTGATGAAGCAACGATCCTCGTGGTCGCAGGTGATGGCGGCAACGGGTGTGTTAGCTTCCGTCGTGAAAAGTACATCCCGAAAGGTGGCCCGGATGGTGGCGATGGTGGTGATGGTGGTGATGTCTGGCTGGAAGCTGACGAAAACCTGAATACCCTTATCGATTATCGCTTTGAAAAGTCATTCCGTGCTGAGCGCGGCCAGAATGGCCAAAGCCGTGACTGTACTGGTAAACGAGGCAAAGATGTCTCCATTCGTGTGCCTGTTGGTACCCGGGTTATCGATAAAGGTACCGGGGAAGCAATGGGCGATATGGTTTCCCACGGTCAACGTTTGTTGGTCGCAAAAGGCGGCTGGCATGGCCTGGGTAACTCACGATTTAAATCTTCAGTAAACCGCACACCACGCCAGAAAACGAATGGTACACCTGGTGAGAAGCGTGAACTCGACCTGGAGCTGATGTTGTTGGCTGATGTTGGCATGCTTGGTTTACCTAATGCAGGTAAATCTACGTTTATTCGTGCCGTATCCGCAGCAAAACCGAAAGTGGCTGATTATCCTTTTACCACCCTGGTTCCAAGCCTGGGTGTTGTGCGAATGGATAACGAAAAGAGTTTTGTGGTTGCTGATATCCCGGGTCTGATCGAAGGCGCGGCTGATGGCGCAGGGCTGGGGATTCGTTTCCTCAAGCACCTTGAACGTTGCCGTGTTTTATTGCACCTGATTGATTTGGCACCGATTGATGGTTCTGATCCGGTCGAGAATGCGCGCATTATTATTGGCGAGCTGGAGAAATACAGTGCCACTTTGGCTGCAAAACCACGCTGGCTGGTATTCAATAAAGTTGACTTGCTCGATAGTGAAGAAGCAGAACAGCGGGCCAAAGAAATTGCTACTGCGCTGGGCTGGGAAGAGAAACATTACCTGATATCTGCAGCGACACGTGATGGTGTCAATGCATTATGTTGGGATGTGATGCATTTCATTATCGAAAACCCGGTTGTTCATGAAGAAGTGGCTCAGGAAGCAGAGAAAGTTGAGTTTATGTGGGACGATTACCACCGTAAACAACTGGAAGAAATGCAGTCTGAAGCCGAAGAGCCCTGGGATGATGACGATGACTGGGATGAAGATGACGATGAAGGTGTGGAGATAATCTACGAGCGTTAATCTTCACGTAGTTGTTAAGCTAAGGCCGGGTTCCCGGCCTTACTTTTTTGCTTCGGCTCTGTGGTATCAGCTTAAGTCAATGCGAGCCGGGAACCAGCAACCTGCATCCAGACCCTGGCTGTCGGTGCGGTTATCAATCAGCAATTTCCCCCGGTGCAGTTGCACAATACGCCGAACGATATTGAGCCCAAGCCCACTACCACCATAGCGTTGGTCAAGACGCCTGAATGGTTCCGTAATCGTTTTCCGGTGTGCCTCGTCGATTCCAGGCCCTTCATCCAGCACCTGGAGATGTGCGCCGTTGTTTTCTTCCTGTAATCGTATTTCGATACAACTCCCTTGTGGGCTGTAGCGCCAGGCATTTTCCAGCAGATTACGCAGCAGCAACCGTAATAATACCGGGTCCCCCTGTACGGAGAGCCCCTTATCTTCAGGCCAGAGTATCCGCTGATCATGCCGCTCTGCCATCTCGGTCATTTCTTCCTGAAGTGGTTCGATAATATCTTTCCACCACTGGTGCGTATCATAATTCCCGCTGGCTAAGGCTTGACCTGCCCGGGATAACATTAACAGCTGTTCAATCACATGCATCAGTTGATCCAGGCGCTGGATCAATGAATCAGCCTGCTTATTTCCGGACTGAGCCATAAGCTCAAGGTGGAGACGGATACCGGCCAGTGGGGTACGTAATTCGTGGGCAGCATCGGCGGTAAATAATCGCTCTTGCTGGATGGTACTTTCCAGCCGGGACAGCAATTGATTGAGTGCCGTGGTGACCGCCACCATCTCTTCCATCTCGGAAAACATGGGCAACGGGCTGAGGTTATCGGCGGAGCGGTTAACCAGACTACGGCTGAGTTTATTGAGAGGCTGGATAATCCAGGTAACAGCCAGAAAGGAAAAAAACAGTGTAAAGCCAACCATCACCAGTGATGGAACTAACAATGAGGCTATGGCCTCATGGATCTCTTTTTCAACATGCTGATTGCGTGCCCGGGCGGACAGCGTTTCATTAACCAGGAACCCAATTTGCTCCTGGCTCTCGTGCCACAGCCACAACACGCTGACAAGTTGAAAGAAAAGAAAAATCAACGCCAGCATTGCCATTAAACGCCGGCGCATACTGTTCATACCCGGTTCTCCAGGCGATAACCGACGCCACGAACAGTTTTGATGCGTTCTTTACCCAGCTTGCGCCGCAGATTGTGAATGTGAACCTCAAGAGTATTTGAGCCAGGATCGTCCTGCCAACTATAGAGATCCTGCTGAAGTGTTTCCCGGTGAACAGTTTGACCAACTCGCATAATCAGACGGGTCAGCAAAGCAAATTCTTTGGGAGTGACTTCCACCGCGTTACCTTGCAGCAACACTTGTTGCGTCTGCAGATTTAATGTGAGGTCATCATGTTGCAACAGGTTGTCACTGTGCCCCTGGTAACGGCGAATAAGCGCCCGGGCACGGGCTTGTAATTCAGCCAGAGCGAAGGGTTTAACCAGGTAGTCGTCTGCTCCTGCATCAAGGCCACTGACCCGGTCTTCCAGTGCATCCCTTGCAGTCAGAATCAATACCGGGGTTTTCAGCCCTCGCCGGCGCCATTGACTGAGTAGTGTTGCACCATCTTTATCGGGCAGCCCAAGATCCAGAATCACCAGACTGTATTCGCCACTTTGAATCAGTGCGTCTGCATCGCTGGCTGTCGCAGCAGTATCAACAGCATACCCGTCGCCATTCAGTGCCAGAGCCAGTCCTTCTTGTAGCAGTAAATCGTCTTCAACAATGAGTAATTTCATAATTAGTTATTCTGATAGAGGTCTTTGTAGAGTCGGCTTTCAAAGCGTACCAGCGGTATCCTTCTGTTACGTTGGTCGCCGGGTTCAACGGCATAACCAGAAAGATACTGAACAAACGCCAACTGTTGCCCGGATGCCGTAGTAATGAACCCTGCAAGGTTATAAACACCCTGCAATGATCCTGTTTTTGCTGAGACTTTCCCATCTACCCCGGCTTCATGCAGCCCGGCCCGGTATTGCAGCGAGCCATCATGGCCTGCCAGTGGCAGCATTGAGATAAAGTTTAGCTGATTATCATTTTTGGCAATAAATTGTAGCACTTGCATCATGGTTGAAGGCGAAATCAGGTCATGACGTGATAAACCCGAACCATCCACCAGAATAGTGTTCCCTAAATCGATACCCGCTTTCTGCTTCAGGATTTGGCGAACAGCATCTGCACCTGCACGCCAGGTTCCCTGGACACCCAAAGTTTCCCGCCCAATGGTGCGAAAAACAGTATCAGCAATCATGTTGTCAGACTTTTTCAGCATCACGCGAAGTAAATCATGAAGCGGGGCTGATTGTGTTGAGGCTAAAACCTGCCCCGGCTGGTTCAGGCGGGTTTGGCGAATCAACGTTCCGGTCACAGTTATGCCTGCACTATTCAACTCATCTTTGAGTATTTCACCTGCATAGCTGGCTCCGTCCTGTACAGCGAACGCCAAAGGTAATGGGTCTTCACGCTGAGTCAGGCAGCCTGTCAGTGTGTAGCGATTCAGGTCACCCGTGACGACATCCAGTTCACAATATTTGGCATCTGCAGAACCACGGGCAAGTGTGCGCACATTAGAAAATACATGAACAGGGTAATATGATGCCAGGCGTACCGTCGCTGTTTCATCCGGGCGGGTACTGGAAAGCGATACAGAGAAACAATTTTTATCGACGATAGCCGCAGAAGGCGGGGCGCTGAAACATTGCGTTATATCATTCCATGGCCATCCGGGGGCCTTATCGTGACTGGCGAATACTGAAGTATCAATTAAGATATTTCCCTGAATTTTTTCTATTCCCGCCTTTTTCAGGCTGGCTACCATATTGCGCAACTGCTGGCGTTTCAGTGTCGGGTCGCCGGTAAACCTCGCTATAAGGTCTCCTTGCAAAATCCCGTTATTGATGTTTCCATGGCTTTCAAGGGTTGTTGTGAAACGGTAATCAGGGCCGAGCGATAACAGGGCTGCGAGAGCCGTTATCACCTTCTGAGTACTGGCGGGTAGCGCCATCTGTTGGCCATGGTAATCAATAAGCGGTGTATCTGAACCGGCTTTTTGCACCAGAAGCGCGAGGTTAGCGCCTGGTGGGAGTTGTTTGACGTATTCGTCAACATTTGCAGCCTGAGCCTCTAAGGCGAAGGATAAAACCAGTCCAACAGCTAAACGTAAAAATCGCATAATTTTTGGCATTAAAACCTGGAAACGTGCCGTCATACTACGGTGCAATCCCCTGTAAAGTAAACGATGACCCCCAGGGAACTCCAGGTTAAAATACGTATCAAAATGCGAAATACGACTAGCCTGAAGCTTTGCTTCGGGGTAGTTTTCTTTTGTTTCTGGCCCGGTGAATGCAGAGTTTCTTCGGGCAGTACTCCGGTTGGGCGGCCAATTGTGGCCCTTGTGTCCGGGGCGTTTTTTTATAATGAGGTATAATATGCAAGCTATTCCGATGACTTTACGTGGCGCCGAAAAATTGCGCGAAGAGCTTGAGTTTCTGAAGGGCGTTCGCCGTCCGGAGATCATCGCAGCCATCGCCGAAGCGCGTGAGCACGGTGATTTAAAGGAAAATGCCGAATACCATGCTGCGCGTGAGCAACAAGGCTTTTGTGAAGGCCGTATCAAAGATATTGAAGGTAAGCTGTCTAATGCGCAGGTTATCGATGTAACCAAGTTGCCTAACAATGGTAGGGTTATCTTCGGTTCAACGGTAACAGTACTGAATCTTGATACCGAAGAAGAGGTGACTTACCGCATTGTTGGTGACGACGAGGCAGATTTTAAAAAGAATCTTATCTCTGTTAACTCACCGATTGCCCGCGGGCTGATTGGCAAAGAAGCCGATGATATCGTAGGAATTAACACCCCTGGTGGGTTAGTTGAATTTGAAATCATCAAGGTAGAATACCTCTGATTTCTGCTACGCTGGATATAACGGTTTTGTAAAGAATGGAAAAGGCCGCAATGCGGCCTTTTAACCATGAAGGGAGCGTGTCATTTTGCTCGGCCTGCGTTATAAAAATGCAGATGACTATTGCACTTTTTGTTAACGAGGCAGCGAAATTTTACGTTCCTGGGATGGGCGATAAAGCACCAGCGTTTTACCGATGACCTGTACATTACAGGCTCCGGTTTCCCGCACGATGGCTTCCACTATCAAAGTTTTCGTTTCACGATCTTCTGTGGCAACTTTAACCTTGATCAGTTCGTGGTGCTCCAGCGCTTGTTCAATCTCGGCCAGCACCCCTTCGGTCAGACCGTTATTGCCAAGCAGGACTACCGGCTTGAGCGGATGCGCGAGACCTTTCAGGTGCTGTTTTTGTTTTGTACTCAGATTCATCGTTTTTTGCTTACGTTGGGATTGAAAACGGGACATTCTACCGCCATCTCCTGATTATAGCCAAATCGCCGTGCGCTTTTTGATATCGCTCGCGGAAGATGAACCCGACTGGATTATAAAATGACAGGTAAAAAGCGTTCTGCCAGCTCTAGCCGCTGGTTGCAGGAACACTTTAGCGATAAATATGTTCAGAAGGCACAGAAAAAAGGGTTACGATCCCGTGCCTGGTTTAAACTTGATGAAATACAGCAAGGTGACAAACTTTTTAAGCCGGGTATGACGGTTGTCGACCTTGGTGCGGCACCCGGTGGGTGGTCGCAATATGTGGTAAGTCAAATCGGCGGAAAAGGTCGTATCATTGCCTGCGATCTTTTACCTATGGATCCAATCGTCGGTGTGGACTTCCTTCAGGGTGATTTTCGTGATGAATTAGTCCTGAAAGCACTTCTTGAACGTGTAGGTGATAAAAAGGTTCAGGTTGTCATGTCCGACATGGCACCTAATATGAGCGGAACACCTGCTGTTGATATTCCCCGTGCTATGTATTTGGTGGAACTGGCGTTAGAAATGTGTCGTGATATTCTGGCACCAGGTGGTAGTTTTGTAGTGAAGGTATTTCAGGGCGAAGGTTTCGATGAGTACCTGCGGGAAATTCGCTCCCTGTTTACGAGTGTTAAAGTTCGTAAGCCGGACGCTTCGCGTGCTCGCTCACGTGAAGTGTACATTGTAGCGACCGGGCGTAAACTATAGTACCCTGACGCTGTTTGTTAACACAGTTGTAATATGAGGTTAATCCCTTGAGTGACATGGCGAAAAACCTAATACTCTGGCTGGTCATTGCCGTTGTGCTGATGTCAGTATTCCAGAGCTTTGGGCCCAGCGAGTCTAATGGCCGCAGGGTGGATTACTCTACCTTCCTGTCTGAGGTCAATCAGGATCAGATTCGTGAAGCGCGTATCAACGGACGTGAGATTACCGTTACCAAGAAAGATAGTAACCGATACACGACTTATATCCCCGTAAACGATCCCAAACTTCTTGATAACCTGCTTACCAAGAACGTGAAGGTTGTTGGCGAACCACCAGAAGAACAAAGCCTGCTGGCAACGATCTTTATTTCATGGTTCCCAATGCTTTTGCTTATTGGGGTATGGATATTTTTTATGCGCCAAATGCAGGGCGGTGGTGGCAAAGGTGCCATGTCGTTCGGCAAGAGTAAGGCGCGAATGCTGACGGAAGATCAGATTAAAACCACCTTTGCCGATGTCGCGGGTTGTGACGAAGCGAAAGAAGAAGTTGGTGAATTGGTGGAATATCTCCGTGAGCCAAGCCGCTTCCAGAAATTAGGCGGTAAGATCCCGAAAGGTGTGCTGATGGTTGGCCCACCAGGGACAGGTAAAACTTTGCTTGCCAAGGCTATTGCCGGTGAAGCAAAAGTGCCGTTTTTCACCATTTCAGGTTCTGACTTTGTCGAAATGTTTGTAGGTGTGGGTGCTTCCCGTGTCCGTGACATGTTCGAACAGGCTAAAAAAGCAGCGCCCTGCATTATCTTTATCGATGAAATCGATGCTGTGGGGCGTCAGCGTGGTGCTGGTCTGGGCGGCGGTCATGATGAACGCGAACAGACACTGAACCAGATGCTGGTTGAAATGGATGGGTTTGAAGGCAATGAAGGCATTATCGTCATTGCAGCGACTAACCGCCCGGATGTTCTGGACCCGGCTTTGTTGCGTCCAGGCCGTTTTGACCGCCAGGTTGTTGTTGGGCTGCCTGATGTGCGTGGTCGTGAGCAAATCCTTAAAGTTCATATGCGCCGTGTGCCACTGGCTCCGGATATCGACGCCGCAATTATTGCCCGCGGTACACCGGGTTTTTCCGGTGCAGACCTGGCAAACCTTGTGAACGAAGCCGCTTTGTTTGCTGCTCGTGGCAATAAACGCGTTGTGTCCATGGTTGAATTTGAAAAAGCGAAAGACAAAATCATGATGGGCGCAGAACGTCGTTCGATGGTGATGACCGAAGCTCAGAAAGAATCAACCGCATATCATGAAGCGGGCCACGCTATTATTGGGCGTTTGGTGCCGGAACATGACCCGGTACATAAAGTAACGATTATTCCTCGTGGTCGCGCACTAGGTGTAACGTTCTTCCTGCCTGAAGGCGATGCAATCAGTGCCAGCCGTCAGAAACTGGAAAGCCAGATCTCGACACTGTACGGTGGCCGTCTGGCAGAAGAGATAATTTACGGCGTTGAACATGTTTCAACCGGTGCGTCCAACGATATTAAAGTTGCGACTAACCTGGCTCGTAACATGGTCACTCAGTGGGGCTTCTCAGAAAAACTGGGGCCGTTACTGTATGCGGAAGAAGATGGCGAGGTGTTCCTTGGCCGCAGTGTGGCTAAAGCGAAACACATGTCAGACGAAACTGCTCGTATTATCGATCAGGAAGTGAAATCACTGATTGAGCGTAATTACAACCGTGCCCGTCAAATCCTTAACGATAACATGGACATCCTCCATGCTATGAAAGATGCGTTAATGAAATATGAAACTATTGATTTACCGCAGATTGATGATTTGATGGCCCGGCGTGATGTGCGCCCACCGGCAGGCTGGGAAGACCCGAATGCCAGCAACAACACTGACAATACCTCTGGTACGCCAACAGCGCCAAAACCAGTGGATGACCCGGATATCAATAAGCCTGGAAATCCCATGTCAGAGCAGGCTGGTGATAAATAATCCCGTTTTGCTGTAATTTGTAAACCCCGGCCTGCCGGGGTTTTCTCATTTGTAACCCGTTATTCCGAAGGTAATCACATGAAACTCTTTGCTCAGGGGACTTCACTTGATCTCTCGCATCCTCATGTCATGGGGATTTTAAATGTTACGCCAGATTCTTTTTCTGATGGCGGCCAGCACAATACCCTGAATGAAGCTGTAAAACATGCCAACCTGATGATTAACGCCGGGGCGACTATTGTGGATGTTGGGGGCGAGTCAACCCGGCCTGGTGCCGCTTTAGTGAGTGCTGAAGAAGAACTTGCCCGTGTTATTCCTGTGGTTGAAGCTCTTGCGCAACGTTTCGAAGTGTGGGTTTCGGTGGATACATCTCGGCCTGAGGTTATTCGGGAATCCGCACGTGCAGGTGCGCATCTGATTAACGATATCCGCTCTCTTACTATGCCGGGTGCAATAGAAGCCGCGGCAGAAACCGGGCTGCCAGTTTGCCTGATGCATATGCAGGGTGAACCTCGTACTATGCAGGAGGCTCCGCGTTATGATGATGTCTTTCAGGATGTAGAGCATTTCCTGACGGAACAAATAGCACGCTGTGAAGCCGCAGGCATCGCGAAAGACAAATTGTTACTCGACCCCGGCTTCGGTTTCGGTAAAAATCTGAGTCACAATTATCAGCTGCTGACGCGTTTATCTGAACTGCATCATTTCGGTTTGCCACTGTTGGTGGGAATGTCCCGTAAATCGATGGTTGGGCAACTCCTGAATGTGGGGCCGGATCAGCGCCTGAGCGGCAGCCTTGCATGTGCGGTCATCGCAGCTATGCAAGGGGCACATATTATTCGTGTTCACGATGTAAAAGAAACCGTTGAGGCGATGCGGGTTGTGGAAGCGACGTTATCAGCGAAGGAAAATAGACGCTATGAGTAACCGTAAATATTTTGGTACCGATGGGATTCGCGGCTGTGTTGGTCAGGCCCCTATTACACCTGATTTTGTTCTGAAACTGGGCTGGGCAGCGGGCAAAGTGCTGGCGCGTCACGGTTCACGAAAAGTGATTATTGGCAAAGATACCCGTATTTCAGGCTATATGCTGGAATCCGCGCTGGAAGCCGGGCTCGCGGCAGCCGGTTTGTCCGCCTCGTTTACCGGGCCCATGCCAACACCGGCAGTGGCTTATTTAACCCGTACTTTTCGGGCCGAAGCTGGCATTGTCATTTCTGCATCCCATAACCCGTATTATGACAACGGTATCAAGTTTTTCTCTACCGAAGGCACCAAGTTGCCAGATGAAGTAGAAGAAGCTATTGAAGCTGAACTGGAAAAAGAGATTACTTGTGCGGAATCGGCCATGCTGGGTAAAGCCAGCCGTATTGTTGATGCTGCCGGGCGTTATATTGAGTTCTGTAAAGGTACCTTCCCGAACGAATTGAATTTGAACGGCCTTAAAGTGGTTGTCGATTGTGCCAATGGTGCAACATACCACATCGCGCCGAACGTTTTCCGAGAGTTGGGCGCTGATGTCATTGCCATGGGGTGTGAACCTAATGGGCTGAATATCAATGAAAAATGTGGCGCAACAGATGTCGCCGCGCTTCAGGCCAGGGTGATTACGGAAAACGCAGACCTTGGTCTGGCTTTTGATGGTGACGGCGATCGCGTGATCATGGTCGACCATCTCGGAAACCGGGTTGATGGTGACCAAATCCTCTACATTATTGCCCGGGAAGGCTTGCGTCAGGGCAAACTACAGGGTGGCGTGGTCGGCACTCTGATGAGTAATATGGGGCTGGAGCTGGCGCTGAAACAGCTGGGTATACCATTTGCCCGGGCTAAAGTTGGCGACCGCTATGTGCTGGAAAAAATGCAGGAAAAAGGTTGGCGCATTGGTGCGGAGAACTCTGGCCACGTAATTCTGTTGGATAAAAGCACCACGGGAGACGGTATTCTTGCCGGTCTTCAGGTTCTGGCTGCTGTGGTGCGCAATCATATGAGTCTGCATGATTTGTGCAGTGGCATGTCGCTCTTCCCGCAGATTCTGGTTAATGTCCGTTATACCGCGGGGAGTGGTGATCCGCTGGAGCACGATAGCGTGAAACAAATTACCGCAGAAGTTGAGCGTACTTTGGGTAAACGTGGGCGTGTCCTGTTGCGTAAATCGGGTACAGAACCTTTGATTCGCGTAATGGTGGAAGGTGAAGATGAAGCGCAGGTGACTCAACTGGCTAACCAAATAGCCGATGCAGTGAAAGCGGTCTGAAAATGAACGGCCGGTGAGGTGAGATTCTCGCTTTACCGGCTGAAATCTACGCGTGTTGCCGCTTTTTTCTGCAATTGAATCATTGCGAAGAAAATGGTCTTGCACAGTGCAGGCGCTTTGGTTAGTATTCACACCCGCTTCAGTGGGGAATGACAAATACCCACGTCTTTTTGGTTAGAAGCATTGGCATGCGGAAATCCGCAAGGAACAGGTTAATTATGTACGAAGCTCTTTTAGTCGTTTTCCTTATTGTAGCCATCGGCCTTGTTGGCTTGATTATGCTGCAGCAAGGTAAAGGTGCTGATATGGGTGCCTCCTTTGGCGCAGGCGCTTCTGCAACTCTGTTTGGTTCAAGCGGTTCTGGTAACTTTATGACCCGCATGACTGCCGTGCTGGCAACACTGTTTTTTATTATCAGCCTGGCGCTGGGTAATATCAACAGTAACAAAACCACCAAGGGAAGCAGCTGGGACAATCTGAGCCAGCCCGCTCAAACTGAGCAGACTACTCAACCGGCAGCGCCAGCGCAGCCGAGCAGTGATATCCCGCACTAAGTTGTCGTATCATCGCACTTTTGTGCGAAATAAGTGCCGAGGTGGTGGAATTGGTAGACACGCTACCTTGAGGTGGTAGTGCCCGATTGGGCTTACGGGTTCAAGTCCCGTCCTCGGTACCAAATCCCAGCAAAATTTGCTTTTTTTGTGTTAAAGGCGTAGTATTTGCCACGTTTTCGGACGCGGGGTGGAGCAGCCTGGTAGCTCGTCGGGCTCATAACCCGAAGGTCGTCGGTTCAAATCCGGCCCCCGCAACCAATTTCCCTGAGAGTTGTTTTTCAAATATACTGTGAAGAGCGACAGTTCTTTTCACGATGGAATTTTGAAAAAAATTCTCATGGAAATAGTTCCAGGTCGCAGTCGCGGCTTGTAGGGTTCAGTTATATAAAGCCCCGATTTATCGGGGTTTTTTGTTATCTGACGAGAGAATAACTGGGCTTAACGCCCTTTTTTTATGTCTTGGGGGTGGGCTTGTCCACATTAGAGCAAAAGTTAACAGAGATGATTACTGCACCAGTAGAGGCTCTGGGCTACGAACTGGTTGGTATTGAGTTTGTTCGCGGTCGTACATCTACGTTGCGCATCTACATTGATAGTCCGAATGGTATAACTGTTGATGATTGCGCTGATGTCAGTCATCAGGTAAGTGCAGTTATGGATGTAGAAGATCCAATCACTGTTGCTTATAACCTCGAAGTCTCCTCTCCTGGCCTTGACCGCCCGATGTTTACTGCCGCGCATTACACGCGTTTTCTTGGTGAGGAAGTCGCGTTGGTGTTACGCATGGCGGTGCAGAACCGTCGTAAATGGCAGGGCATCATCAAACAGGTTGATGGTGAAATGGTTACCGTTACGGTCGATGGCAATGATGAAGTGTTCGCACTGAGTAATATTCAGAAAGCGAACCTGGTCCCCCACTTTTAACAGTCTGGCTTGAGGCGAACCCAGGATGAACAAAGAAATTTTGGCTGTTGTTGAAGCGGTTTCTAATGAAAAAGCGGTTCCGCGCGAAAAAATTTTTGAAGCGCTGGAAACAGCCCTTGCAACAGCGACCAAGAAAAAATATGAACAAGAAATCGACGTTCGCGTCAGCATTGACCGGAAAAGTGGTGATTTTGACACTTTCCGCCGCTGGCTGATCGTTGAGGAAGTTACCCAGCCTACGCGTGAGATCACGCTTGAAGCCGCGCAGTTCGAAGATCCTGCGCTGAATCTGGGTGGCTATGTAGAAGACCAGATCGAGTCAGTGACTTTTGACCGTATCACCACGCAAACTGCAAAACAGGTTATCGTGCAGAAAGTGCGCGAAGCTGAGCGTGCAATGGTGGTTGATCAGTTCCGTGAGCATGAAGGCGAAATCATCACCGGTATGGTGAAGAAAGTGAATCGCGAAAATATCACGCTGGATCTGGGTAATAACGCAGAAGCCGTCATTCTTCGTGAAGATATGTTGCCACGTGAAAACTTCCGCCCGGGTGACCGTGTGCGTGGGGTGCTGTATTCCGTGCGTCCTGAATCACGTGGTGCGCAGTTATTTGTTACCCGCGCTAAGCCGGAAATGCTGATTGAGCTGTTCCGCATTGAAGTTCCGGAAATTGGTGAAGAAGTCATCGAAATTAAAGCTGCGGCTCGTGACCCGGGTTCTCGCGCAAAAATTGCTGTGAAAACCAATGATAAACGCATCGACCCTGTTGGCGCATGCGTTGGGATGCGTGGGGCACGCGTACAGGCAGTATCAACTGAACTTGGCGGCGAGCGTATTGATATCGTGCTGTGGGATGATAATCCTGCGCAGTTCGTTATCAATGCAATGGCGCCTGCTGATGTCGCTTCCATTGTGGTTGATGAAGACAAACACACAATGGATATTGCAGTAGAAGCGGGTAACCTGGCGCAGGCTATTGGTCGTAACGGTCAAAACGTTCGCCTGGCTTCTCAACTGAGTGGCTGGGAACTGAATGTCATGACGGTGGAAGACCTGCAAGCTAAGCACCAGGCTGAAGCACACGCAGCCATTGATACGTTCACCAAGTATCTCGATATTGATGAAGATTTCGCGACTGTTCTGGTAGAAGAGGGCTTCTCCTCACTGGAAGAGCTCGCGTATGTCCCGATGAAAGAATTGCTTGAAATCGATGGGCTTGATGAACCTACTGTAGAAGCATTACGTGACCGCGCGAAAAATGCGCTGACCACGCTGGCGTTGGCGCAGGAAGAAAGCCTCGGTGATAAGAAACCTACCGACGATCTGATCAACCTTGAAGGTATGGATCGTGCGCTGGCCTTTAAACTGGCTACGCGTGGTATTAGTACGCTGGAAGATCTCGCTGAGCAGGGCATTGATGACCTGTCAGATATTGAAGGCTTAACCGATGAGAAAGCCGGGGCGCTGATTATGGCCGCCCGAAATATTTGCTGGTTCGGCGACGAAGCGTAATAAACTGTAGCAGGAAGGAACAGCATGACAGATGTGACTATTAAATCGCTGGCCGCGGAGATTCAGACTCCAGTGGATCGCCTGATACAGCAATTTGCTGATGCCGGGATCCGCAAATCGTCTGAAGATTCAGTGACAGCACAAGAAAAGCAAACTTTGCTGGCATTTTTGAACCGTGAACATGGTTCAGGGCCGGACAAGTTAACATTGCAGCGCAAAACGCGCAGCACTTTGAGTATTCAGGGTACCGGTGGTAAAAGTAAATCGGTACAAGTTGAAGTCCGCAAAAAGCGCACCTTTGTAAAACGTGATCCGCAAGAAGCTGAGCGTCTTGCCGCGGAAGAGCAAGCGCAGCGTGAGGCGGAAGAGCTGGCCAGTCGTGAAGCAGAGGAATCTGCTAAACGTGAGGCTGAGGAAAAGGCCAAACGCGAAGCGGAAGAGAAAGCCAAACGCGATGCCGATGAACATGCGAAGCGTGAGGCCGCGGAACAAGCGAAACGTGAAGCTGCGGAAAATAGCAAAGTGAGCAATCAACAATCCGAACAACAGAAAGCCGTACAGGCTGAGAAAGCCCGTCGTGAATCAGAAGCAGCAGAGCTGAAACGTAAGGCTGAAGAAGAAGCCCGCCGCAAAATTGAAGAAGAGGCTCGCCGCGTTGCAGACGAAGCGCGTCGCATGGCGGAGGAGAATGCCGACAGTTGGCGTAATACTGAGGAAGAAACGGAAAGCAGCGACTATCACGTTACGACGTCTCAGCATGCTCGTCAGGCTGAAGATGATAATGACCGTGAAGTTGAAGGTGGCCGTGGCCGTGGCCGCAACGCTAAAGCTTCACGTCCTAAGAAAGGTAACAAACACGCTGAATCCAAAGCTGACCGTGAAGAAGCGCGTGCCGCTATTCGTGGCGGTAAGGGTGGTCGTCAGCGTAAAGGCAGCGCTTTGCAACAAGGTTTCCAGAAACCTGTTCAGGCAGTTAACCGTGATGTCATGATTGGTGAAACCATCACCGTTGCGGAACTGGCTAACAAAATGGCGGTGAAAGGTTCTCAGGTCATCAAAGCAATGATGAAAATGGGCGCCATGGCAACCATCAACCAGGTGATTGACCAGGAAACCGCTCAGCTTGTTGCTGAGGAAATGGGTCACAAAGTTATCCTGCGTCGTGAGAACGAGCTGGAAGAAGCGGTAATGAGCGACCGTGATACTGGTGCTCAGGCAGAACCGCGTGCACCTGTTGTTACTATCATGGGTCACGTCGACCACGGTAAAACGTCTCTGCTGGACTACATTCGTTCTACGAAAGTTGCTTCTGGTGAAGCTGGCGGTATTACCCAGCATATCGGTGCTTATCACGTTCAGACTGATAACGGCATGATTACTTTCCTGGATACCCCAGGCCACGCAGCGTTTACCGCAATGCGTGCTCGTGGTGCTCAGGCAACAGATATCGTAGTGCTGGTTGTTGCAGCAGACGATGGCGTGATGCCGCAAACTATTGAAGCTATCCAGCACGCTAAAGCGGCGAAAGTCCCGGTAGTGGTTGCTGTGAACAAGATTGATAAACCAGAAGCAGATCCGGATCGCGTTAAAAACGAACTGGCTCAGTACGGTATCATTCCGGAAGAATGGGGTGGCGATTGCCAGTTCGTTCATGTTTCTGCAAAAGCAGGCACCGGTGTTGATGAGCTGCTGGATGCTATCTTGCTGCAATCTGAAGTACTGGAACTGAAAGCTGTACGTAATGGTATGGCGAGCGGTGTGGTCATCGAATCCTTCCTGGATAAAGGCCGTGGCCCGGTAGCAACTGTACTGGTTCGTGAAGGTACGTTGCATCGTGGCGATATCGTTCTGTGCGGTTTTGAATATGGTCGTGTTCGTGCAATGCGTAACGAACTGGGCAAAGATGTAGAAGAAGCGGGTCCGTCAATTCCAGTAGAAATCCTGGGCTTGTCTGGTGTACCAGCTGCCGGTGATGAAGCCACGGTTGTTCGTGATGAGAAAAAAGCGCGTGAAGTTGCGCTGTATCGTCAGGGTAAATTCCGTGAAGTTAAACTGGCTCGTCAGCAGAAATCTAAACTGGAAAACATGTTTGCTAACATGACTGAAGGTGAAGTTTCTGAGGTTAACATCGTACTGAAAGCCGACGTTCAGGGGTCTGTTGAAGCAATTACCGACTCTCTGATCAAGCTGTCCACAGATGAAGTGAAAGTGAAAATTGTGGGCTCTGGTGTTGGTGGGATTACTGAGACCGATGCGACGCTGGCTGCTGCATCCAACGCGATTGTTGTAGGCTTTAACGTCCGTGCCGATGCCTCTGCTCGCCGGGTTATTGAAGCTGAAAGCATCGACCTGCGCTACTACTCCGTTATCTATAACCTGATTGACGAAGTTAAACAGGCTATGAGCGGTATGCTGGCTCCGGAATACAAACAGCAAATTATCGGCCTGGCTGAAGTTCGTGATGTGTTCAAATCACCGAAGTTTGGCGCGATTGCAGGTTGTATGGTTACGGAAGGTGTGGTTAAACGTCACAACCCAATTCGTGTTCTGCGTGATAACGTGGTTATCTATGAAGGCGAGCTGGAATCTCTGCGTCGCTTTAAAGATGACGTTAACGAAGTCCGTAATGGTATGGAATGTGGTATCGGCGTTAAGAACTACAATGATGTTCGCACCGGCGACATGATTGAAGTCTTCGAAATTATCGAAGTTCAACGTACCATTTCCTAATCCCTTTCGGGGCTCGGTAGGATTATTAAGGGGGGCCTGGTGCCCCCCTGATTTGTCTGGAGAAAATATTATGGCGAAAGAGTTTGGTCGCCCGCAGCGCGTATCTCAGGAAATGCAGAAAGAAATCGCAATCATTCTGCAGCGTGAAATTAAAGATCCGCGCGTAGGTCTGATGACAACTGTCTCAGGTGTTGAAGTATCCCGTGATTTAGCTTACGCAAAAGTTTATGTCACCTTTCTGAATGATCAGGATGAAGCCGCGGTAAAAGCTGGCGTGAAAGCGCTACAGGATGCATCTGGTTATATTCGTATGTTGCTGGGTAAAGCCATGCGTTTGCGCATTGTTCCAGAACTGACATTCATCTACGACAACTCTCTGGTTGAAGGGATGCGGATGTCAAACCTGGTCAGCAGTGTGGTTAAGCAGGATGAAGAGCGCCGTTCCAATTCGGAAACGGATGACAGCACCCGGGAGGACTGATGAGTCGTCCTCGTCGGCGTGGGCGCGATGTCCATGGCGTTTTATTGCTGGATAAACCTCGTGGCCTGTCATCGAATGATGCGCTGCAAAAAGTAAAACGTCTCTTTAATGCTAACCGGGCTGGTCACACAGGGGCGCTCGACCCACTGGCAACCGGCATGCTGCCTGTTTGCCTTGGTGAAGCAACCAAGTTTTCCCGTTACTTGTTGGATTCAGACAAGCGATACCGTGTTATTGCCCGGCTTGGGCAGCGCACCGATACCTCAGATGCAGATGGCATGGTTGTTCAGGAGCGCCCGGTTACCTTCAGTGAAACAGAACTGCAGCAGGCGCTGGAAACCTTCCGTGGTGAAACGCAACAAGTGCCATCCATGTTCTCTGCGCTTAAGTACCAGGGCCGGCCTTTATATGAATACGCCCGTCAGGGCATTGAAGTTCCCCGCGAGGCGCGAGCCATTACTGTGTACGAGTTGGTGTTTATTCGCCACGAGGGTAATGAGCTTGAGCTGGAAATCCATTGTTCCAAAGGTACTTATATTCGCACTATCATTGATGATCTGGGTGAAAAACTGGGTTGTGGTGCGCACGTAACTTTTCTGCGGCGTTTATCCGTCAGTAAATATCCGGTCGAGCGTATGGTGACCCTTGAGCACCTGAATACACTGGTTGCTAAGGCCCAGGAAGAGGGCACGGGTATTGAGACAGTACTGGACCCTCTGCTGATGCCAATGGATAGCCCGGCGGCTGACTTCCCTCAAGTGAATTTGCAGCCCGCTGTCGCTGCTTATTTCAAACAAGGGCAGCCGGTCAGGGTTACTGGGGTACCTTCTGATGGTTTGGTTCGCGTCACAGAAGGTGAGCCTGGTGAGTTTATCGGTATGGGTGAAATTGATGACGAAGGCCGTGTTGCGCCTCGCCGTTTGGTTGTGCATTATCCGGCATAGTCTTACCTTGCGATAACCTGTCCGCGCAGGTAGAATAGCGCGGCTCTGGGGCTGCTGAATTAGAGATTGGCGCCCTGTTTTCTTATTTAATTACTGGAGTTCAAAATGTCTCTAAGTGTTGAAGCTAAAGCTAAAATCGTTTCTGAGTTCGGTCATGGTGCTAACGACAGTGGTTCAACTGAAGTTCAGGTTGCCCTGCTGACTGCACAGATCAACCACCTGCAAGGTCACTTTGCAGAGCACAAAAAAGATCACCACAGCCGTCGTGGTCTGCTGCGCATGGTTTCTCAGCGTCGTAAGCTGCTTGACTACCTGAAACGTAAAGATGTTGCACGCTATTCTTCCCTGATCGAACGTCTGGGTCTGCGTCGCTAATATTTGCGAGTTTCTGAAAAAGGGGCCTCCAGAGGCCCCTTTTTTCAACTCAAAAGCAGCAATTAACCAGAAAGTAATGTATTGTTGCTTTTAATAGTCTTTATTGCTGAGGTTCGCGCGGCTAATGAAAGCACATAAATTTTTCTGTGTTTCCATTAGTCGCGAGGGAGCATAAAGGCTGGTAATCACAACAGCACTTTGTTGTGCTGTCACTCGTCTAAAGAAAGGATACTATTTTGCTTAATCCGATCATTCGTCAATTCCAGTATGGTCAACATACCGTCACCATCGAAACTGGCATGATGGCTCGTCAGGCAACTGCAGCCGTGATGGTCAGCATGGATGACACCGCCGTTTTCGTTACCGTTGTTGGTGCTAAAAAAGCGAAACCCGGCCAGGATTTCTTCCCTCTTACAGTAAACTACCAGGAACGTACTTACGCGGCTGGCCGTATCCCGGGCGGTTTTTTCCGTCGTGAGGGCCGTCCAAGTGAAGGCGAAACACTGATTGCGCGTCTGATTGACCGCCCGGTTCGCCCTCTGTTCCCGGAAGGTTTTGTTAATGAAGTTCAGGTTATTGCAACGGTTGTTTCTGTTAACCCGCAGGTTCACCCTGATATCGTTGCTATGATTGGTGCTTCTGCTGCCCTTTCCCTGTCTGGTATTCCATTCAATGGCCCAATTGGTGCTGCGCGTGTTGGTTATATCAATGACCAGTATGTTCTGAACCCAACTGCCGATGAACTGAAAAACAGCCAACTGGATTTAGTGGTTGCAGGTACTGATAACGCCGTGCTGATGGTTGAGTCTGAAGCTGAACTGCTGAGCGAAGACCAGATGCTGGGTGCTGTGGTCTTTGGTCACGACCAGCAACAGATTGTTATCGAAAATATCAAAGCGCTGGTTGCTGAAGCGGGCAAACCGCGTTGGGACTGGCAGCCAGAAGCAGTTAACGAAGCATTGAATGCGCGTGTTGCTGCTCTTGCTGAAGCGCGTCTGAGCGATGCATACCGCATTACTGACAAACAAGAGCGTTATGCTCAGGTTGATGTCATTAAATCTGAAGTCATTGCTGCTCTGTTGGCAGAAGATGAAGCCCTGGACGAAAACGAACTGGGTGAAATTCTGCATGCGCTGGAAAAAACAATTGTCCGTAGCCGCGTACTGGCTGGGGAACCGCGCATTGATGGCCGTGAAAAAGACATGATTCGTGGCCTGGATGTGCGCACAGGCGTTCTGCCGCGTACTCACGGTTCAGCACTGTTTACCCGTGGCGAAACTCAGGCTCTGGTTACTGCAACCTTAGGGACTGAACGTGACGCGCAAAACATCGATGAACTGATGGGCGAGCGTACTGATCGTTTCCTGTTCCACTATAACTTCCCTCCATATTCTGTGGGTGAAACCGGGATGGTGGGTTCGCCTAAACGCCGTGAAATTGGTCATGGCCGTCTGGCTAAACGTGGTGTGGCGGCTGTTATGCCGGCTGCAGATCGTTTCCCGTACACTGTGCGTGTTGTTTCTGAAATCACTGAGTCCAATGGTTCTTCTTCCATGGCTTCTGTCTGCGGTGCGTCTTTAGCACTGATGGATGCGGGTGTACCGGTGAAAGCTGCTGTTGCGGGTATCGCAATGGGCCTGGTTAAAGAAGGCGATAACTTTGTTGTCCTTTCTGATATTCTGGGCGATGAAGATCACCTTGGCGATATGGACTTTAAAGTAGCGGGTTCTCGTGAAGGTATCACTGCTTTGCAGATGGATATCAAAATCGAAGGTATCACTCGCGAAATCATGCAGGTTGCTTTGAACCAGGCTAAAGGTGCGCGTCTGCACATTCTGGGTGTGATGGAACAAGCAATCAATGCACCGCGTGGTGACATTTCTGAATTTGCACCGCGTATCCATACGATTAAGATCAACCCTGATAAGATCAAAGACGTTATCGGTAAAGGTGGTTCTGTAATCCGCGCTCTGACTGAAGAAACCGGTACAACCATTGAGATTGAAGATGACGGTACTGTGAAAATCGCAGCAACTGATGGCGATAAAGCAAAACATGCTATTCGTCGCATCGAAGAAATTACTGCTGAGATTGAAGTTGGTCGCATCTATAATGGTAAAGTTACCCGTATCGTTGATTTCGGTGCGTTTGTAGCGATTGGCGGCGGTAAAGAAGGTCTGGTGCATATTTCTCAGATTGCCGACAAGCGTGTAGAAAAAGTGACAGACTACCTGCATATGGGCCAGGAAGTTCCGGTTAAAGTACTGGAAGTTGACCGCCAGGGCCGTGTACGTCTGAGCATGAAAGAAGCTGTTGAGCAGCCAAAAGCACAGGAGCAGGAAGAAAAATCAGCTCCGGATGCAGCGGTTGATACTCAGGCAGAGTAATCTCGCTCTATGGCATATTAATACCCGATACCGTCTGTAAATGTGTTGCCTGCCAGTGCCGCACTGGCGGGTAATAAAAACAGTATCTGGAATGCGGAGTTGGCTCTTCATGGTGACATGAAGAGCTGTTTCATTCAGGGCAGGAAGCCATGTTATACAGCCGGGTAACAGGACGTTCATCCATTTGTTGTCTTCGGGAGTAGGAAATGAAGCCTTTTTTGCGCTGGTGTTTCGTTGCGACAGCCCTGACGCTGGCGGGATGCAGCAACTCTGCCTGGCGTAAGGATGAAGTGCTTGCTGTTCCTTTACAGCCAACACTACAGCAGGAAGTTATCCTGGCACGGATGGAACAAATTCTTGCCAGTCGGGCTTTAACCGAAGATGAACGCGCACAGCTTTTATATGAGCGCGGAGTGTTGTATGATAGTCTCGGTCTGAGAGCTTTAGCGCGGAATGATTTTTCTCAAGCGCTGGCAATCCGACCAGATATGCCTGAGGTTTTTAATTATCTCGGGATTTACTTAACGCAGGCGGGCAATTTTGATGCCGCTTATGAAGCGTTTGATTCTGTACTTGAGCTTGATCCAACTTACAACTATGCGTATTTAAACCGTGGTATCGCGCTGTATTACGGCGGTAGGTACCGGTTAGCGCAAGATGATCTGCTGGCGTTTTATCATGACGATCATGACGATCCTAACGATCCTTTCCGTAGCCTGTGGCTTTACCTTGACGAAAGCAAGTTAAACGAACAACAGGCAAAAGACGCGTTAAGACAACGCTTCAATAAATCGGACAGGGAGCAATGGGGATGGAATATTGTCGAATTCTACCTTGGTGATATCAGTGAAAGCACACTGATGGAAAGACTCAAGGCAGATGCAACGGATAACACCTCGCTCGCTGAGCATCTCAGTGAAACCAACTTCTATTTAGGTAAGCATTACCTAAGTCTGGGGGATAAGGACAGTGCTGCGGCATTGTTCAAATTAGCGCTTGCTAACAACGTTCATAACTTTGTCGAGCATCGCTATGCATTGTTGGAATTATCGCTCTTGGGCCAGGAGCAAGATGACCTGGCAGAATCGGACCAGCAATAGCTGACGAATTTTTTCAGCCCTTTTTATCGAGTCTTCACCTTCAGGGGTGAGGGCTGTTTTGTTCGTCAATTCAACAAATTTGAGCCGGTTCACACTTTTCAATGAAAATTGCAGATCGTTTTCACGATGAGTTATGTAGACTGGCCGCCATTGACACTGAGGCACTTGTACTACATGGCTGATATTGAAACCACCTTTTCCGAACTGGGCCTGAAAGCCCCAATCCTTGAAGCACTGAACGACCTGGGTTACGAAAAACCTTCTCCGATTCAGGCTGCATGCATCCCGCACTTACTGGAAGGGCGTGATGTTCTGGGGATGGCCCAAACCGGGAGTGGCAAAACCGCAGCGTTTTCGCTGCCGTTACTGAACAATATTGATCCTGAGTTGCGCGCACCGCAAATCCTGGTTCTGGCTCCAACCCGTGAGTTGGCCGTTCAGGTTGCAGAGGCATGCAATGACTTTTCTAAACATATGCGTGGTGTAAACGTTCTGGCCCTTTACGGCGGCCAGCGTTATGACGTGCAACTGCGCGCTTTGCGCCAGGGGCCGCAAATCGTTGTTGGTACACCAGGCCGTCTGCTGGACCACCTGAAACGTGGCACCCTTGATCTTTCCCAACTGAAAGGTCTGGTTCTGGATGAAGCAGATGAAATGCTGCGCATGGGTTTCATCGAAGACGTTGAAACTATCATGGCGGAAATTCCTGCAGGTCATCAGACCGCACTGTTTTCTGCAACTATGCCAGAAGCGATTCGCCGCATTACGCGTCGCTTTATGCAAGACCCGCAGGAAGTGCGGATCCAGACCAGCATTAATACGCGCCCTGATATCAGCCAGAGCTACTGGACTGTATATGGCATGCGTAAAAACGAAGCTCTGGTTCGTTTCCTTGAAGCTGAAGATTTTGATGCGGCGATTATTTTCGTGCGTACCAAAAATGCGACCCTTGAAGTGGCCGAAGCTCTGGAACGTAATGGTTACAACAGTGCTGCACTGAACGGTGATATGAACCAGGCTCTGCGTGAACAAACGCTGGAGCGCCTGAAAGATGGCCGCCTGGACATTCTGATTGCAACAGACGTTGCCGCACGTGGTCTGGACGTTGAGCGTATCAGCCTGGTTGTGAACTACGACATCCCGATGGATGCGGAGTCTTACGTTCACCGTATTGGCCGTACTGGCCGTGCTGGTCGTGCTGGCCGCGCTTTGCTGTTCGTTGATAACCGTGAACGTCGCCTGCTGCGTAACATTGAACGCACTATGAAGCTGACCATTCCGGAAGTGGAATTGCCGAATGCTGAGTTACTGGGCGAGCGCCGCCTGGCTAAATTCTCTGCAAGTGTTCAGCAGCAACTGGAAAGCAGCGATCTCGATCTGTACCGTGCACTGTTAAGCAAACTGCAGCCAGGTGAAGAAGCTGATATGGAAACGCTGGCCGCAGCATTGCTGAAAATGGCTCAGGGTGAGCGTCCGCTGATTCTGCCGCCGGATCCGGTAATTGAGCGCCGTCCGCGCCGTGAATTCCGTGACCGTGACGATCGTGGTGATCGCCGTGGCGAGCGCGGTGAACGTGGTGAGCGTAGTGATCGTCCTCGCCGTGAACGCCGTGATGCTGGTGAAATGGAACTCTACCGTATCGAAGTGGGCCGTGACGATGGCGTTGAAGTTCGTCATATCGTTGGTGCAATTGCAAACGAAGGCGATATCAGCAGCCGTTACATCGGTAACATTAAACTGTTTGGTTCACACTCCACCATTGAACTGCCAAAAGGCATGCCAGGCGAAGTGTTACAGCATTTCACCCGCACTCGTATTCTCAACAAACCGATGAATATGCAGTTACTGGGTGATGCACAGCCGCGCGGCGAACGCCGTGGTGGTGGCGGTGACCGTGGCCGTAACTTTGGCGGTGAACGCCGTGAAGGTGGCCGTGGTGAAGGCCGTCGCTTCGGTGGTGGTGAGCGCCGCGAAGGTGGTCGTCCGTTTAATGGTGAACGCCGTGATAACCGCGACAGCCGTGCCCCGCGCCGTGACGACTCAACAGGTCGCCGCCGCTTTAGCGAAGCATAATTCAGTATAACTACTGTTATTCAGGCCCTGCGTAAGCAGGGCTTTTTTTTGCTATTTTTCCCCTGATTACATGCTCACTTTAGTGAAATAATTAGCTGTAAACTCATGTTTACATTTTACACTTCACTACGCTTTTGCTATTTCAGGCAACGTTATTTCAGCGTGTACTCATGTACTGGTACAATGTTCCATATAATTACTGACCCAAAAATGGGTTAAATGGAGCTTGTATGGCAACACTCACAACATCATCTTCGGCCTCTGTATCTGTTTGGGGCGGCGTGATGCTAATTGCAGGTACCATCATTGGTGCCGGTATGTTTTCTCTGCCCGTTGTGATGTCTGGTGCCTGGTTTTTTTGGTCTCTGGCAGGGCTGGCTTTTACCTGGTTTTGCATGCTGCACTCCGGGTTGATGATCCTTGAGGCAAACCTCAATTATCGCCCGGGAGCGAGTTTTGATACTCTGACGCGGGACTTACTGGGCAAAAAGTGGAATTTGCTCAATGGCCTGTCCATTGCATTTGTCTTGTATATCCTTACCTATGCGTATATTTCTGCAAGTGGCTCTATTCTGCAGCATACTTTTTCTTCTTTCTCCCTGAATATTTCAGCCCGTTTTGCCGGGACAGGGTTTGCACTGTTGATTGCCTTTATTGTCTGGCTGAGCACAAAAGCGGTGAACCGGGTAACTGCCATTGTGCTGGGGGCAAAAGTGATTACGTTCTTTCTCACTTTTGGCACACTGCTGGGGCATGTCCAGCCAGCCATATTGCTTAACACCGCAGACAGCAACCCACATTATGCGCCGTATTTGTTGATGACCCTGCCATTTTGCCTGGCTTCATTTGGTTATCACGGCAATGTCCCGAGCCTTGTGAAGTACTATGGGAAAAATCCGGCGGCTATCGTGCGTTGCCTGGTGGGGGGCACCCTTATCGCGCTTGGCCTGTATACTGTGTGGTTACTGGGAACGATGGGGAATATCCCGCGTCATGACTTTATTGATATCGCTGCAAAAGGCGGCAACATTGATGCGCTGGTTCAGGCTTTGGGGAGTGTACTGAACAGTAAAAGCCTGGGGTTGCTGTTGGTGGCGTTTTCTAATTTTGCTGTGGCAAGTTCTTTTCTGGGCGTGACTCTGGGGTTGTTCGATTATCTGGCTGACCTGTTCGGCTTTGATGACACGGCGTCTGGCCGCCTGAAAACAGCCGGGCTAACTTTTCTGCCCCCGGTTGCCGGGGCTTTGTGCTGGCCAAATGGTTTTCTCTATGCAATTGGTTATGCCGGCCTGGCTGCAACTGTGTGGGCAGCAGTTGTTCCGGCTCTGTTGGCACGGAAATCACGCAAGCGTTTCCCGGATGCGCCGTTTCGGGTGTGGGGAGGAAAACCGCTCATTGTACTGGTTCTTTGCTTTGGCATCGTGAACGCGGTGGTTCACATTCTTTCCAGTTTTAATTTGTTGCCTGCTTACCAGTAAACCGCAAAACGCAGGGCTGCCCCCTGCGTAAGCCCGTTATTCCAGACTCGCTTTGACTTCCATTGCCAGTTCGAAGGAGTGCAGGCGGGCCTGGTTATCAAAGATTTGCCCATTAACCATAATTTCATCGGCCTGGGTTTCCCGTAGCAAACTTAACAGGCCATGGCGCACTTTAGCTTTATCGCCAACCAGAGACATACTCAGTGCCTGCTGAACACCATATTGCTCTGCCGGGCTCCAGAAATTAGCAATATTTTGGATTGGCTGGGGTAATTTGCCTGTTTCGCCGCGGCGTAACTTTACAAATGCCTGTTGCATTGAAGTAAACAAAAACTCAGCATCACGGTTGCTGTCAGCAGCAATAATATTAATGCACACCATAGCATAAGGTTTTTCAAGGCGCTTAGAAGGCACGAAGTTGCTGCGGTAAAGCTGCAGGGCCTGAAACAGCATATCGGGTGCAAAATGCGATGCAAAAGCAAAAGGTAGCCCGAGCTTTGCCGCCAGTTGAGCGCTATACAGGCTGGAGCCTAAAAGCCATACTGGGATGCGCAGCCCATAGCCCGGTACAGGGTGTACGGCAGAAGCGTTTTCACTGGCATCGAACCAGTTGATCAGTTCACTGACATCCTCCGGGAAGCTGTCCAGTTCGCTATTCATGTGGCGACGTAATGCTGCCATTGTACGGTGATCACTCCCCGGAGCACGGCCTAACCCCAGGTCTATACGCCCCGGAAAGAGCGTTTCCAGCGTACCAAATTGCTCCGCAATAACCAGGGGAGAATGGTTCGGCAGCATAATACCACCAGACCCCAAATGAAGAGTGGTGGTATTAGCCGCAAGGTAGCCAATAAGCACGGAGGTTGCTGCGCTGGCTATACCCGACATATTGTGGTGTTCTGCCAGCCAGTAGCGGTGGTAGCCGAGTTTCTCAGCAAGCTTTGCCAGCTCAAGAGAGTGGCTGAAAGCTGTGCCTGCTTCAGCACCTTCCGGTACAGGGGCAAGGTCAAGAACAGAAAACGGTACACTGGCGTAATCAGACATAAGCACTCGCTTTTATCGCATCGTTGAGAAAAATAACTACTGCCGGGCAGATGGCTTTAGCATCTGCCCGTTCATGTAATTTTAATACTGCATTAAAGATTGATGATGCGCGTTAACAATGCGAGCTGTTTCAGACTTCGAGGTTAAGGCCTGCGAGGCGTTTCCAGTAACCGTTACAATCGTGGTGGTTCTCCAGTGCCAGGGGTTTTTCACCCAGCTCATTGGCGCGGAAGTGTTTGAGCACATCCAGCGTTCCCAGCCCCATTGGCGACAACCGGACAATATCCACCAGACCTTGCATACCGGCTAATTCATTACCAAGGTTGTACACATAACCACTCATGGTCTGAATACCATTGAGCACGAAAACTTGCTGGTCTTCCTGTGAGCGCATATTGCGGCCAACCGGGTATTTGATACAGCAGGTCTCGCACTCATCCTTTGCCCGGTTTTCTGAACGCGCAGTAAAACAACGTGCAGAATATGCCAGCGGCAGGTGGCCATAACTGAGCACTTCCACTTCGAACTGATTACGAATACCCAGCGTATCGCACTGCTCAAGTAATTTAATCAGCCAGTCACGGGAAAGTTCGACTGGCATACACCAACGTACCATCCCCTGATTGAGTAAAATACGCAGAGTTACGGCGTTATAGCAGTTGAGCGCATGCCCGGCGACAAAAGGTAGTTTGTGTTCCGCTGCAAGGCTGACTGTACCGAAGTCATTGGCCTCAATCAGAAACTCACCGTTATCGACATAGCGCTTCAATTCGCCCAGCTCTGAAGGCGCCTGGACGAGAGCGAGTGTGGATAAAACCACTTGCTTCCCGCTACCAGCAAGCATTTTTGCCAGCGCCATCCAGTCACCTTGCTTTGTTGCCCGGCGCTTACTGCAAACGGCTTCGCCCAGGTAAATAATATCTGCTTCACTTTTCTGTGCGGCAGTATAAAACGTTTCCAGTATTTCTTTCGGCCAGTAATACAGCACAGGCCCTAATGAATATTTCATCTTTGCTCCTGTTACTGCCATTTCCGGTGATAGGCGCCCAGGGTTGTCTGGGTACCTTCGGCCATTGCGCCCAGCGCCTGCATCCATGCATCTTGTGGCACAAAGCTTTCTGGGTCTGCACTACAGCGGTCAATCGCCTGGCGCCATACTTTGGCAACCTGAGTAACATAAGCCGGGCTGCGCTGGCGGCCTTCGATTTTGACGGAAGCTATACCCATAGACATCAATTCAGGCAGGAGCGACAAAGTGTTCAGGCTGGTGGGTTCTTCCAGTGCGTGATACAAATCGCCATCGACCCGGTAGCGGCCTTTGCACAGGGTTGGGTAGCCAGCATTTTCGTTTTCCTGGTAGCGGTCTATCAGTACGTCGTTCAACCGGGATTCCAGCCCTTGCGGTGTTTGTTGCCAGCGCACAAAACGAGCTGGTGAGCAGGCACCAACAGTATTCGGTGATTCACCCGTCAGGTAGGAAGAGAGATAGCAACGCCCTTCAGCCATAATACACAGGCTGCCAAATGCGAATACCTCCAGTGGAACCGGGGTAACGCGGGCGAGTTGTTTTACCTGGTGAATAGACAACACCCGGGGCAGAACAACACGGCTGACGGCGAAGTTATTGTGATAAAAGCGAATAGCGGCTTCATTGGTGGCGGATGCCTGAACCGAAACATGGCGCTCAACACCTGGATAGCGGCGGGCAGCGTAATCCAGCATTGCCAGGTCAGCCAGAATTAGGGCGTCTGCACCCAGTTGTGCTGCCATATCTATCGCTTTTTCCCAGCGGGCATAACCATCAGGATGGGCAAAAGTATTGATAGCGATATGCAGTTTACGTTTATGGCGATGCACAAAGTCTACTGCTTCTTGTAACCGTTTTTCGGTAAAGTTTAACCCGGCAAAATGGCGGGCGTTGGTATCATCTTTCAGGCCAATATAGACCGCGTCGGCACCATTTTCGATGGCCGCCTTCAGAGCCGGTAAATTCCCGGCCGGACAAAGCAACTCCATAGCGTTTCCTGGATTGTCTGGTAACCATCAACGTTACCGGGCTGACCGTGACCGGACAGCAAGAATTGTTAATGAAGTGCGATTCTAGTTAACCTTTACACGATACATTTTGATTTAAGGCAGCTAAAGTCGTATTCATAGCTCCAGACACTGGTAATGAAACCTGTGTAATAGTTGATTTGAGCCGCTATATCGCCAGCCTGATGTGGCAGAATAGGCGGTAATATTGTGTTAAGGAGTGAAAGCCCGTGTTGGAAAAATTGCGTACAAATCTGGTGCGTCTTGGCCCTGCGTTGTTGCGCCAGCCGGTAAAACTGACGCCATTTGCGTTGAAACGTAAAGTTCTGGAACAAGTTCTTGGCTGGCAGTTTCGTCAGGCGCTGGAAGAAGGCGAACTGGACTTTCTGGAAGGCCGCTGGCTGAGTATCGAAGTGCGTGATATCGGGCTGCAGTGGTTTACTTCGTTGCAGGATAACCAACTGGTGGTGCGTGAGCAGGCAAATGCTGATGTGAGTTTTATTGCCGATGCCAACGATCTGTTAATGGTTGCAGCACGCAAGCAGGATCCTGATACACTCTTTTTCCAGCGCCGTCTGGTGATTGAAGGCGATACCGAACTTGGCTTGTATGTTAAAAATTTGATGGATGCAATAGAGCTGGACGCAATGCCTAAGCCGTTGCGGGTTCTGCTCCTTCAGCTCGCAGGCTTTGTCGAAGCTGGCCTTGAAAATGCGCCAGCAATCAAACAGACCTCAGTAGGTGAGACATGCTAATTCGTGTGGAAATCCCCATTGATGCCCCGGGCATTGATGCACTGCTTCGCCGGGCATTTGACGGCGATGCAGAAGCGCAACTGGTTCACTCCCTGCGTGAAGACGGATTGCTGACATTAGGCCTCGTCGCAACCGATGACGAAGGCCAGGTGGTTGGCTATATTGCGTTCAGCCCGGTGGATATCGCAGGGGAAGACCGGCAATGGGTCGGGCTGGCTCCGCTGGCAGTCGATGCGCAATTTCGTGGGCAGGGGCTGGGTAAGCAACTGGTCTATGAAGGGCTGGATTCGTTAAATGAATTTGGTTATGCCGCTGTTGTTGTGCTTGGCGAACCAGATTTTTACTCACATCTGGGCTTTAAAAAAGCCGCACAGTTCGACTTGTATTGCCGTTGGCCTGGAACAGAAAATGCTTTCTTGATTTACCCTCTGGCAGAAGAGGCTCTGGTGGGCATTTCTGGCCGGGTCGATTATCACGAACATTTTAATCGCTTTTAATCCGCTGATGTGTGCAGGCTCGCCAGAAGATTAACCAGTTTTGTATTGTCGGTAAGCAGGTGCTCTTTTTCGGCCCGGGTAAATTGTTTTACCCGGTATTCTGCTCGCAGTGCCAGTGACTTATCGCCTACTGGGTAACTGAATACCAGGGTTAACTCGCCCGCGCCACGCAACGCTTTTGCGCCTTTGCCACGCTGGTGCTGGCTAAAACGGCGTTCTACATCCGTGGTAATGCCCGTGTAGAGGCGGTTATTTTGCGTGTGAATAAGGTACAGGAACCAGACAGACATAATAACAAGTTGTAAGGGAGTTTCGGGCTACCTTACCACGAATTTGGGCGACCGGTGAGTGGCCGCCAGAATCACGTCGCAGGTTTAAACAAACAGGAGTCGCGATGGAATCTCTGAGTGTTATCAGCCGGTGGCTGAAGAAGCAACATGTCGTCACCTTTTGTGTCTCAAATGACAGCAGTATCTGGTGCGCTAATGCTTTTTTTTATTTTGATGAACAGCGTGTTGCGTTTTATCTGTTGAGTGACCCTGCCTCCCGGCATGGCAAGATTATCGGCCAAAGCAGCCCGGTGGCAGGTACTGTGAATGGCCAGACCAAAACAGTCGCACTGATTCGTGGCTTGCAGTATAGCGGAACTATTCGCCTGGTTGATGAAGCTGATTCAGGCCCATTTCGCGAGCCTTATTACCGGCGTTTCCCAATCGCCAGAGTCCATAAGGCTCCGATTTGGGAAATTCTGGTCGATGAACTCAAATTCACCGATAACACCCTGGGGTTTGGTAAGAAATTATTCTGGTTCCGTTACCCTGAGGCTGCACGGCAGGCAGGTCTTGACCAGTGAATGTATTACTTACCGGAGCCAGTGGTTTAGTTGGCAGCCATTTGCTTGAACTGCTGGTTGCCAGCCCGCAAGTTTCTCATATCGTTATTGCCGCGCGCCGTTCACTGCCCTCCCACCCGAAAGTGACCTGTATTGCTGCCCCTGAATTAGCAGACGCCCTGAATCAGGTCGCAACACCGGTCGACCTGGTTTTCTGTTGCCTTGGCACAACTCGCCATGATGCGGGCGGCACTCAGGCTTTTTACGCAGTGGATCATGATTTGGTCGTACTGACCGGGAAAACCGGGCTACGTCTTGGCGCTGAAAAAATGTTGGTGGTCAGCGCTATGGGAGCCAACCCTCGCTCACGTATCTTCTATAATCGAACAAAAGGTCTTGCAGAGCATGCTTTGATTGAGCAGGCCTGGCCTGAACTGGTCATAGCCCGTCCATCAATGTTGCTTGGTGACCGGCCCAAAAAACGTTGGACAGAAACGCTGAGCGCGCCGTTTTTTAAATGCCTGCCAGGCTCTTTGCGGGCTATCAAAGCAGCAGATGTCGCTCGGGCTCTGATGTTTAATGCATTATCCGCTAATAAATCAGCCGTTGTTGTCAGGGACTCCGCTCAACTCAGCCAGGACGCACAGCGTTACATAGTTTAAACAGATTGTTCCAGCCTGGTATCCTGGCATAGCAGGCCGCGGGACTTTTTAATCACTACATATTTTTTGAGGTTCTTATGGCAACGCAATCCGCGCCTGCTGAACGGGTGTCTGCATTTGCATGGTGGAAACCCGTCTTATTTTTCCTGGTAATGGCTGTAGGTCTTTGGTACGTAAAATGGCAACCTTATTATTTTAAAGCATTTACTGCGGCTGAAACCCACAGTATTGGGCATTCCATTATTGCTCAGGCCGAAACACATCCCTTCCAGTCTGCTATTGATTATTCGGTAGTGTATTTTCTGGCTGTCTGGAAAGCGGCTGTACTTGGTGTATTGCTGGGTTCATTGATTCAGGTTTTGCTTCCCCGTAACTGGTTACTGAAAACACTGGGTCAAACTCGTTTTGGCGGTACTCTGTTTGGGGCATTATTTGCATTACCCGGCATGATGTGTACCTGTTGTGCGGCACCTGTAGCTGCCGGCATGCGCCGTCAGTCAGTCTCTATGGGAGGCGCACTGGCATTCTGGATGGGCAACCCACTGCTCAACCCGGCTACGCTGGTCTTCATGGGATTTGTGCTGGGCTGGCAATTCGCGTTAATACGTGTTGTTGCCGGGTTGGTTACCGTGCTGGGTGTGGCGTGGCTGGTACAGCGCTGGGTGAAAGAGCCTGAACTGCTTAGTGCCCGTGCTAAATCAAATGCGTTGCTGGGTAACTTACCCAGCCAGCAAACTGGTGGTTTCTTACGCCGGTGGGCATCTGCGTTATGGTGGCTGTTCTGGAGCACCATTCCGGTGTATATCCTGGCGGTATTCGTTCTGGGAGCCGCTCGTGTCTGGCTGTTCCCTCATGCAGACGGCATTATTGAAAACAACCTGTTCTGGGTTGTGGCAATGGCAATTGCCGGGTGCCTGTTTGTGATTCCTACTGCGGCTGAAATTCCTGTTATTCAAACGCTGATGGCCGCAGGGATGGGAACAGGCCCTGCCATGGCGTTGTTGATAACGCTACCTGCAGTCAGCCTGCCATCACTGGTTATGCTGCATAAAACATTCCCGGCAAAAGCACTCTGGCTCACGGGGTTGATGGTTATTGTTTGCGGGAGTGTTCTGGGGGCGCTGGCGCTGATGTTCTGAGTTGTTCTGGCCAGTAACCGGTACTTTCAAAATAACAAAGCCCTGCGTATGTGCAGGGCTTTGTTGTCTGACTGTAGCCAGGCGTACAAAATACCAGAATGTGGTGGTGCTTATTATTTCAGGGGGGTAAACGCAGTGGTGACATGTTTAACACCACTGACCCGGCTGGCGATATCTGCAGCCGCTTTCGCTTCAGCATCTGTTACCAGGCCCATCAGGAAAACTTCACCATTTTCAGTAGTAACTTTCACATTAGACGATTTCACTGTATCGCTTGCCAGCAACTGAGAGCGAACTTTGGTGGTTATCCACGTGTCCATGGAAACGGTACCCAGGCTGATTGGCTGCATAATCCGGATTTCATTATAGACTTCCGTTACGCCATCCACGCCCATAGCAATTTTCTTCGCTTCTTCAGACAGCGCTTGTGTCGGAGCCTGGCCTGTCAGCAGCAATTTTCCCTGATATGCCATAACATTGACCCGGGCTTCTTTTTTCAGCTGTTCATCTTTGCTCAGGGCATTACTGGCACGTAATTCCAGTGTGCCATCATCCACTTGTGTGCCTACAGTTCGTGGATCGGTAGCGGTTTTTGTTGCGACGGCTGCACTTCCCACGACTACGGCGCCAACACAGCCTTGTAACAGTAGTGCGGAAATAAGGACTGCCAGCGGCGTTAATGCCTTCATGAGTACTCCTTAGTCGTCCTGGTGAGGAAATAATGTGTTATCGATCAGATCACATAAGCAATTCACCGTCAGCATATGCATTTCCTGAATACGTGCACTGCGATGAGAAGGTATACGAATTTCGACATCTTGCGGGCCCAACAGACCAGCAAGTTCGCCACCGTCATAACCGGTCAATGCCACAATTGACATATCACGGGTGACAGCCGCTTCCACTGCTTTAACGATGTCTCTGCTGTTGCCACGAGTCGAAATCGCCAATAAAACATCGCCATGATGGCCTAAAGCGCGCACCTGCTTGGCATAAATCTCATCATGCGAACGATCATTGCCTATGGCGGTTAAGACCACATTATCAGCATTTAGTGCAATAGCAGGTAAACTGGGGCGCTCCGTTTCAAAGCGGTTTATCATACTGGCGGCAAAATGCTGCGCATTCGCCGCAGATGTGCCATTGCCGCAGCACAGCACTTTATTGCCGTTCAGTAAACACTGCACAATGGTGAGTGCGGCACGTGAAATTGCATCTGGCAGCGCTTCTGCGGCCGCAATCTGTGTTTGAATACTTTCGGTAAAACAGGCTTTAATTCTGTCCAGCACAATAGATCCTGATGCAATGGCTTTAATTGTCGCAGGCGGAGAATGCATTTGGTATCCATTCCGCCCGGTCATTCGTGAAGGCTAACACATCAAAACGGCAATCCACAGTATCAAAACTCTGGTTTTGTTGCGCCAGCCATAAGTTGGCAGTTTGTAACAGTTTACGCCTTTTTTGGCGAGTGATACTGGCTTGCGCACCACCATATAGTGCTGACTGGCGATAACGCACTTCAATAAAAACCAGGCACCCGCCCTGTTTCATAATAAGGTCTATCTCACCTCTGCCAAAACGCACATTGGCTGCAATAAAATGTAACCCTTGTTGCTCCAGCCAACGGCGCGCCCTCTGTTCCCAGAGCGCGCCTGTTTGTTGAGTGGCGCTTAATTGACAGGAACCACGTTTCCTTGTTGGTACATAAGCCATGGCAATTTCCGTTTGATAACACAGTCACTGTTGGCAGTCAGGTCGCCGGTATTTCCCATGACCTGGTAACCAGGCACCTGGCGAATCTGCGAGAAATGGCTGGCCAGCGTCCATGCATCGACACCCATAGCGTAAAGGCGGGCAAGTGAGTAATCATTATTCACACTGCCGAGTGCCTGCTGCATCAGGGTATTGTTACCACCGGACAGCATCGGAATGTCACTAAATTGCAGGCCGTTCATTTCCAGACGGAAGTCTGGGCCAGTACCACCCTGGGCACTGCGTGAACTGGCGTACAGCACTGCACCGCCACTACGGCTGCCTGAGCGCATAGTTATCATCGGCTTGATTAGAGCCAGTTCGGGTTGCGTTGCCACAATGTACACCGCATCGACTTTACCCGACGTTCCGGCTGTGATGTCAGCATCTGACGGTGGAGCCGGAATGGTTAACCCACCAATGGTGACACTCTGTTGCTGTGGCAGGCTCGCCTGAACGGGGCGGCCAGTCAGCGCAATACCTGAATTGCGGTTAATACTCATCTTCAGTTCATTGACTGAACCGAATTGCTGCTCCAGTACGACACCACCACCCAGTTCTTGCCATGCGGTAGCAAAAGCTTTACTGATGCGTGAGCCAAAACTATTACGTGGAATCAGTACTAGCGGGTTACGTTGCCCGGATTGCCAAATATGGCGCGCAGCATCTGCAGCTTCGTTTTCTGGCGACAGCGCGAAGTAACACACATTGGCCTGATTCTGCACATCTTCCGGCTGGTTAAGCGCCAGCATATTTAAGGTTGTATTACTTTTTACCGCTGCCTTAACATTTTCTTTCAGTAATGGACCGATAACGATGCTGGCACCGTCTTTTTGCACCTGAGCCATAATCTGATCAATGGGTTGTGTGCTGGTGTCATACACTTTTAATTCAGCCGATGGATTAGCCGCAGTGCTGTTGATGGCCTGGGTATCAGCGGATGGTGTTGTGCTGGCGGCAACGGGGGTGTCTGGTGTTGCCACGCCATCAGTTGCTGTGGCTCCGGATGGTGCGGCAGTGGCTGTTTCACCCGTCAGGTTATCAACGGATGCAGCAGACGGGCTGACAACATCCCCGTTAGCGCTATTCTCTGTTGTGCCAGTGCCAGTGCCAGTGCCAGTGCCAGTGCCAGTGCCAGTGCCAGTGCCAGTGCCAGTCGCCGGGGAGCCCTGAGCATTATCTGCCCCAGTGTTGCTGGCAGGCTCCGGCACAGATTGCGGGGCAATTTGTGTAACGGGTGTGGTACCCGCATTTTTGGCAGCTTCGAAACCTTGCTCAATCGTACGCCCAAAAATGGCCGCCTGGCCGCTCAATGGCAACAGCAGGGCAATTTTTTGAACCGATGTGGGCTGGAATGACTGAACATTTGCCAGTTGGGTTGGTAGCATTTTTGCTGCCGGGTTGTCTGGGTAACGTGTCTGCCAGTCTTTGATTGCAGCCTGTAGCATGGTGGCATCATTACGGTTATCGAACCACGTATGCTGCAAGTCGAGCCAGCCGCGTAAGGTCTGCTCACCGGTATTGATAACCAGGGCATTGGCCTGGTCCTGGGTCATTGAAGACAGCGCCTGCCAGGTCGCATCAATATTTTGCTGTTTTGCCGCACCCTGCAGGCCGGGTTCCTGAGCGACCAGTGCCCGGAGTAACTCAATTGATGGTGTGCCCTGGTTAAGCGCAATTTGCGCCTGCCAGTAACGTTGTGCCTGAGCCGGGGTCAGCGTTTCCGGGTTGATGCTTGCCAGCAGTGTTTTTGCGCTGGCCGGGTCTTGCTGCACCAGTTTCATTTCAACGGCCAGTAAAGCCTGTTCATCACGTTGCTGTGCAGTAACCTGTTGTGGTAGTGCCTGGAAGAGTTGCACTGCCTGGCTGGTTTTTCCTTCCTGGAGTAGTGAACGAATGGCAAGTAATTGCCAGTTGGTCTTGGTATCATTCGTACTCTGCTGCATTTGCTGCAAGTAGAAGGCGGAGTCGGCCTTTACCTGGCCTTGCATGTAAGGTGCACTTTGGTCTGGTTCATGCGAGACGCATCCGGCGAACAAAATCGCGGCCAGAACCACTGGCAGGCTGCGTGAAGCTTTAGAACGAAAACGGTTTGACGGTACCATACTGTATCCAGTGTTTTTTTGCTTAATGCTCAATATTAAATCGGCAATACGGATGAAACAATGAAACAAGACGAATCAGTGCTGAATTCTGATGGTCAGCTTTATATAGTTCCTACACCTATCGGAAATTTGGGTGATATTACTCAACGCGCGCTTTCCGTATTGCAGTCTGTTGATCTTATCGCTGCAGAGGATACCCGTCATACCGGGCTACTTTTACAGCATTTTGCCATAAATGCGCGTTTATTCGCACTTCATGACCATAACGAACAACAAAAAGCAGAAACATTGCTGGCTAAGCTGCAAGAAGGGCAGAACATCGCTCTGGTTTCTGATGCAGGGACACCACTGATTAACGACCCGGGTTACCATCTGGTGCGCACCTGCCGTGAGGCGGGAATTCGTGTGGTGCCATTACCTGGACCATGTGCTGCCATTGCCGCTTTAAGCGCAGCAGGTTTGCCTTCTGACCGGTTTTGTTACGAGGGCTTTTTGCCTGCCAAACCAAAAGGTCGGCGGGATGCACTGACCGCATTGTTGCAAGAGCCTCGCACGCTGATTTTCTATGAATCCACTCACCGTTTGCTGGACAGCCTTGCTGATATGAATGCCGTGCTGGGGTCTGAACGCTATGTGGTGCTGGCTCGTGAGCTCACCAAAACCTGGGAATCTGTATATGGTGCCCCGATAGGTGAACTACTGGCCTGGGTTCAGGAAGATGATAACCGGCGTAAAGGGGAAATGGTGCTGATTGTGGAAGGCTATAAAGCACAAGAAGAAGCACTGCCGCCGGATGCATTGCGCACTCTGGCCTTATTACAGGCAGAATTACCACTGAAAAAAGCTGCCGCGCTGGCGGCAGAAATTCATGGTGTTAAGAAAAATGCGCTGTATAAATATGCGCTGGATGCACAGGATAACGGTTGACGTTATCCTGGCAAAGCAGGCATGAACATGGCAAATGTGGCGTGTTCATGCCTTGCTGGTGGATCAGGTTACTGGTGCGGGGTTAAATACAGCCAGTTGGTTGTGCAGTCCCCACTGGTCTGAGAAGGTTTTTTTCCGTCCACTGGCTACATCGAGAATAAAGTGGAACAACTTCCAGCCCACATCTTCAATTGTCTCATCACCAGTAGCAATGGTACCGGCATTAATGTCCATTAAGTCAAACCAGCGGTTAGCCAGCTCGGTACGGGTTGCCATTTTAATTACCGGTACAGCCATCAGGCCATAAGGTGTCCCACGGCCAGTAGTGAATACCTGAACGGTTATGCCTGATGAAACCTGTTGCGTGCCACAAACGAAGTCGCTGGCGGGGGTTGCGGCATAAATCAGCCCACGTTTAGTCGGGCGCTGGCCTGGTGACAGCACTTCCACAATTGCACTTTTCCCTGACTTGGCAATGGATCCCAATGCTTTCTCTACAACGTTTGCCAGCCCGCCTTTTTTATTCCCTGGAGATGGGTTGGCGCTGCGGTCCGTTTTACCCATGTCCAGATAGTTGTCATACCACGCCATCTCTTCAAGCAGGCGCTTACCCACATCTTCATTAACAGCGCGCGGGGTGAGCAAATGAATGGCATCACGCACTTCGGTCACTTCAGAAAACATCACGGTTGCGCCACAACGTACCAGCAAGTCAGATGCAAAGCCCACCGCCGGGTTTGCTGTTACGCCAGAGAAAGCGTCACTCCCGCCACACTGTGTGCCCACCACCAGCTCAGATGCCGGGCAGGTTTCACGTTTACGTTGGTTGAGCTTGTCCAGATGACGGGCAGCAACACGTAAGATATCTTCCACCATTGACTGGAAGCCAACGTGCTGTTCATCCTGCAGGCGAACAATACTGGCGTCATCAACATTTATTGGCTGGACATCTTCAGTACCCTGCAACAGGCGCTCAGGTTGCAGTTTTTCACAACCCAACCCAATCACCATCACCTCTCCACCAAAATTGGGGTTAAGCGCAATGTTATGGATAGTGCGAATCGGAACCACTGCTGCAGGCGCATTAATAGCCACACCGCAACCATACAGGTGATTTAGCCCAACCACGCCATCAACATTAGGGTAGTTGGGGAGTAAGTCTCGCTCAATCAGTTTGACTACATAATCCACAACCCCGGCGACGCAGTGCACGCTGGTGGTGATACCCAACAGGTTTTTGGTGCCGACACTACCATCTGCGTTGCGGTAACCTTCGAAGGTATACCCTTCCAGCGGTGGTAAAGCCTCCGGAACGCGGGTAGCCAGCGGGAGTGTGTTCAATGGGGGCGCTTTCGGTAACTCAACCATGGATTCATCAATCCAGGCTCCGGCCGGGACATCACGCACCGCATAGCCGATAACTTCGCCGTAACGAATTATTTCCCCTTTTTGTGGAATATCAATTAAGGCAACTTTGTGCCCCTGGGGAATATGCTCAATTAATGTCAGGCCATCAGGAAAACGTGTGCCGGCTTTTAAACCATTGTCGTTAACAATAATAGCGACATTATCTGTTTCATGAACTTTTATATAAAACGCCTGAGGCGAATGCTGTTTAACTTCTATCGTTGCCATTTCCAGTATTCTCCAGGTACGCTGTCTGGTGATATTTGAAAAAAGAAAAAGTCTAATAAATATATTGTGGAGTTAGCATGTCAGGTTCACCTGGAATAAAATGTGATCTACATCACTTAATATGCTGAAGCCAGAGCTGGCAAGGATGGAAACAGTAAAAATTGTGCATTATCGCCCATGATGTTGTGCATTTGCTCATGAGATAATTTAAATTAACACTTTCAATTGTGCGTTTGCATGGTGCGTGCTATTTATACTGTGCTTATACTGAAGAAAATTAAAAAACACCTGCTGGTTATTTTGTTAGTGCATTTAGATAGTGTTCATCAATATATTTTAAATCTACTTATTCGTACCCGACTTAGAGGCTGGAAAAATGATTTTGGATGAAACAGTGGAAGCTAAACGGGGAATGCATACCCGATATCTTATTTTGTTAGTGATATTTATTGTCACTGCAATAAATTATGCAGACCGGGCCACTCTCTCCATCGCCGGTGCTGAAGTGGGTAAAGAACTACAACTTAGTTCAATCTCGTTGGGATATATTTTTTCTGCTTTCGGGTGGGCCTATTTGTTAATGCAAATTCCCGGAGGCTGGTTACTGGATAAATTTGGTTCACGTAAAGTTTATACCTACAGTTTGTTTTTCTGGTCATTATTTACCTTCCTGCAAGGGTTTGTTGGCATGTTTCCTCTTGCATGGGCCGGGGTTACTATGTTCGCAATGCGCTTTATGCTGGGCTTTTCCGAAGCGCCTTCATTTCCCGCAAATGCGCGTATTGTTGCCGCATGGTTCCCGACCAAAGAGCGTGGCACAGCTTCAGCCTTATTTAATGCTGCGCAATATTTCTCATTAGCGATTTTTTCTCCATTACTGGGCTGGCTAACCTTTACCTGGGGCTGGGAACATGTATTCACCGTGATGGGGGTTCTTGGTTTTATCCTGACCTGGGTCTGGACTCGTACTATCCATAACCCAACAGATCACCCGCGTATGTCTAAAGCAGAACTGGACTTCATCCGTAAAGGTGGGGCAGTTGTTGATATGGACCAACGTAAGAATAATGGCGTTACTGGTCCAAAACTTAACTACATCAAACAGTTGCTAACAAACCGGATGATGCTGGGTGTGTTCTTCGGGCAGTATTTTATCAACACCATCACCTGGTTCTTCCTGACCTGGTTCCCTATTTACCTGGTTCAGGCACGTGGCATGTCCATTTTGAAAGTTGGCCTGGTTGCTTCTATCCCGGCACTGTGTGGCTTCGCCGGTGGGGTATTGGGTGGCGTGTTCTCAGATTACCTGATTCGCCGTGGTGTCTCTCTTACTTTTGCCCGTAAATTACCAATAGTGCTGGGCATGTTACTGGCTTCAACCATCATTCTGTGCAACTACGTTGATAACACAGCACTGGTTGTAACACTGATGGCGCTGGCGTTCTTTGGTAAAGGTTTTGGCGCACTGGGTTGGCCAGTAATTTCCGATACCGCACCGAAAGAGATCGTTGGGTTGTGCGGTGGGGTGTTTAATGTCTTCGGTAACGTAGCATCAATTGTGACTCCACTGGTGATTGGTTATCTGGTCAGTGAGCTTCACTCTTTTAATGCTGCTCTGATCTTTGTCGGCTGTTCAGCACTGATGGCGATGGTTTGCTACCTGCTGGTTGTTGGCGATATCAAACGTATGGAACTTCAAAAATAAGCAACGATGAAGGCAAGACAATGAATAACGAATTTTTTCCAAATACATTCAAAGCCGCACTGGCGGCTCACCAGACACAGATAGGCTGCTGGTCTGCTCTTGCAAGCCCTATCACGACAGAAGTGCTTGGCCTGGCAGGTTTCGACTGGCTGGTGCTGGATGGCGAACATGCGCCGAATGATATTTCTACTTTCATTCCTCAGCTTATGGCCCTGAAGGGCAGCCACAGCGCTCCTGTGGTTCGTGTTCCGACCAATGAGCCAGTCATCATTAAACGGTTCCTGGATATTGGTTTCTATAACTTCCTGATCCCGTTTGTTGAATCAGAAGAAGATGCAGTGCGGGCGGTAGCCTCAACACGCTATCCGCCGCAAGGTATTCGTGGTGTCTCCGTTTCTCACCGCAGTAACGGCTACGGCACGGTGAAAGATTATTTCAAAACAGTAAACGACAACATCACGATTCTGGTGCAAATCGAAAGCCAGGAAGGGCTGGATAACCTGGATGCGATTGCTGCAACAGAAGGTGTGGATGGCATCTTTGTGGGACCGGGCGATTTGTCTGCCGCATTGGGTTATCTCGGCAACCCTTCTCACCCTGAAGTACAGCGCGCAATCGCGCATGTTTTTGAACGCGCAAAAGCGCATGGCAAACCCGCCGGTATTCTGGCACCCGTTGAAGCTGATGCCCGCCGTTACCTGGAATGGGGCGCAACCTTTGTTGCTGTGGGCAGTGACCTTGGGGTTTTCCGTGGTGCCACTCAAAAACTGTGTGATGCATTCAAAAAGTAACGACCACCTGTAAATAGCGAGAGAGAGCAAATTATGACGATGAAAGTTGGTTTTATTGGCCTGGGTATCATGGGTAAACCAATGAGTAAAAACCTCATTAAGGCCGGTTATTCCCTGGTGGTTTCAGACCGTAATCCTGAAGCCATTGCAGATGTTATTGCCGCAGGTGCAGAAACTGCAGCAACACCGAAAGCCATTGCTGAACAGTGTGATGTCATTATTACGATGCTGCCTAACTCCCCACATGTGAAAGAAGTGGCATTAGGTGAAAACGGCATCATCGAAGGCGCCCGCCAGGGGCTGGTGTTAATTGATATGAGTTCCATTGCGCCACTTGCCAGCCGCGAAATCAGTGAAGCACTGAAAGCGAAAGGCGTCTCCATGCTTGATGCACCGGTAAGCGGTGGCGAACCTAAAGCTGTAGATGGCACATTGTCTGTAATGGTCGGCGGTGACAAAGCGGTATTCGATAAATACTACGACCTGATGAAGTCAATGGCAGGTTCAGTTGTTCATACCGGTGATGTTGGTGCAGGGAACGTAACTAAACTGGCAAACCAGGTCATTGTTGCCCTGAATATTGCAGCGATGTCTGAAGCCCTGGTACTGGCAACGAAAGCGGGTGTTAACCCGGATCTGGTTTATCAGGCAATCCGCGGTGGGTTGGCAGGTAGTACTGTGCTGGATGCCAAAGCCCCAATGGTTATGGATCGCAACTTCAAACCAGGTTTTCGTATTGAACTGCATATTAAAGACCTTGCGAATGCGCTGGATACTTCCCATGGCGTAGGTGCCCAGTTACCTCTGACTGCAGCGGTAATGGAAATGATGCAGGCATTACGTGCTGATGGTCTTGGCTCTGCCGACCACAGTGCGCTGGCATGCTACTACGAAAAACTGGCTAAGACTGAAGTCAGCCGATAAGGAAAGGGCGCGAGACAGCGCCCGGATGTTTTCGCCCTGAGTGGCATGACCAGGCAACAACCTTATGAAAATCGTAATTGCACCCGACTCATACAAAGAGAGCCTTTCTGCCACTCAGGTAGCTCAGGCAATCGAAAAAGGATTTCGTGAAATTTTCCCTGATGCCGAATATGTCTCCGTACCGGTTGCCGATGGCGGCGAAGGAACCGTTGATGCCATGATTACGGCCACTCAGGGAATCAGAATGAATTCCCCGGTTACCGGGCCTTTAGGGCAACAGGTTATGGCGGAATGGGGCATTTCAGGTGACGGGAAAACCGCATTTATTGAAATGGCTCAGGCCAGTGGACTCGCACTGGTTCCACCGGAACAGCGTAACCCGTTACTGACAACATCCCGTGGTACGGGGGAATTGATTCTCCATGCTCTGGAGAAAGGTGCTCAAAACATCATTATTGGTATTGGTGGCAGTGCAACCAATGATGGTGGTGCGGGTATGGTCCAGGCATTGGGTGCCCGCCTTACTGACGAAGCCGGTGATGAAATTGGCTTCGGTGGAGGCAGTCTTTTACAACTGCGTAATATTGATATCAGCAATCTGGATCCTCGCCTTGCACATTGCGTCATCAATGTGGCTTGCGATGTAACTAACCCATTATTGGGTGAATACGGCGCATCCCGAATTTTTGGCCCTCAGAAAGGGGCAACGGAAAGCATGATTCGCACGCTGGATTGTAATCTTGACCATTTTGCAGACGTCATTAAAGACACGCTGAATGTAGATGTGAAGAATGTTCCGGGAGCCGGTGCTGCTGGTGGTATGGGCGCGGCATTAATGTCGTTTCTGGGCGCTGAATTACGTAGTGGTATTGAGATTGTTACTGAAGCACTGAATCTGGAAGAACATATTCACGATTGCACTTTGGTTGTCACAGGTGAAGGCAGGCTGGATAGCCAAAGTATTCATGGTAAGGTACCGGTTGGTGTTGCCAGTGTTGCGAAAAAATACCATAAGCCCGTAATTGGTATAGCTGGCTCTTTAACGAAGGATGTTGCTGTTGTGCATCAATATGGTATTGATGCCGTATTCAGCGTATTAAGCAGTATCAGCTCGCTGGAAGAGGCGTTTCGGGGCGCGTTTGATAATATCTACCGTGAATCGCGTAATATTGCGGCCACGTTAATGGTAGGTATGTGCACCGCAAGGTGACAGACGGCGCGAAACCCTCTATACTGCGCGCCGAAGCTGACCAGACAGTCGCTGCTTCGTCGTCGTCCTTTTCGAAGGAGACGGGCGGAGGAGAGGAAAGTCCGGGCTCCATAGGGCAGGGTGCCAGGTAACGCCTGGGGGGTGCAAACCCACGACCAGTGCAACAGAGAGTAAACCGCCGATGGCCTGCGCAAGCAGGATCAGGTAAGGGTGAAAGGGTGCGGTAAGAGCGCACCGCGCGGCTGGCAACAGTTCGTGGCACGGTAAACTCCACCCGGAGCAAGGCCAAATAGGGGTTCATAAGGTACGGCCCGTACTGAACCCGGGTAGGCTGCTTGAGCCAGTGAGCGATTGCTGGCCTAGATGAATGACTGTCCAAGACAGAACCCGGCTTACCGGTCAGCTTCACACTTTCAGGCCCCGCCAGCAATGGCGGGGCTTTTCTTTTTATCAACAGAGATGAATGACTGCCCAAGACGCTATATAACAAAGAATGCGGCTTACCGGTCAGCTTCACACTTTCAGGCCCCGCCAGTAATGGCGGGGCTTTTCTTTTTATCAACAGAGATGAATGACTGCCCAAGACGCTATATAACAAAGAATGCGGCTTACCGGTCAGCTTCACACTTTCAGGCCCCGCCAGCAATGGCGGGGCTTTTCTTTTTGTGAAACGCTCTGGCACTCAACAACCACATTCACTCAGTCCGGGGTGACTGTCCGGGCGCTTGCCCAAAGGCCAGAAGAACAGGCGTTCAGTGTGCGAAATGGGGAGATCGTTGATACAGGCAAAACGCCTTACCATAAGGCCCTGCTCATTAAATTCCCAGTTTTCGTTACCATAACTACGAAACCAGTTCCCGGAATCATCGTGCCATTCATAGGCAAATCGGACAGCAATCCTGTTTTGATTTACTGCCCATAACTCTTTAATTAACCGATAATCCAGTTCCTTTTGCCATTTGCGTTGTAAAAATCTCACCACAGCCTCACGCCCGGTAACAAACTCCGCCCGGTTGCGCCATACAGTATCAGGCGCATACACCCGCGATACTGTTTCAGGATCACGGCTATTCCAGGCATCTTCTGCCATTCGCACTTTTAGTGTGGCACTTTCATAAGTAAAAGGTGGCACGGGTGGTCGTGTTTCCATGATGTCTCCTGTAGTATGTAGACAGATTTGTCTACTTAACTTATCTGAAGTAGACAGTTCTGTCTACTTATTGGCTGGAATCAGGAAACCTGAAGTGACTGCAACTAAAAAAGTCAGCGCCAAAGAGCGCATTATTCGCACTGCCCATGAGTTGTTTTATAAAGACGGTATCAGGGCTACCGGCGTAGACCGGATAATCAAAGAAGCAGGCGTAACGAAAGTAACGTTCTACCGCCATTTCCCGGCCAAGAACGACCTTATTTTGGCTTTTCTGCATTACCGTCATGATTTATGGATAACCTGGTTTGCCACGGCTTTGAAAGAGGAAATGGCGCAGAGTGGCAAGCTTTACCTGGCACTGCCCCAGGTGCTTTCCCGTTGGTTTCTGTCACCTGAATTTCACGGCTGTGCTTTTATTAATGCCACCAGTGAAATTACTGGTGTATTACCGCAGGCGTTGCCCGTAATCCGGGAACATAAGCAGGATATGGCTGATACCATCGCGCAATGCCTGCCAGATACCCCGCAGCGCATTCAGACGGCGCAAAAATGTGCTTTGTTAGTAGATGGCGCTATTGTTCAGGCGCAGCGGGAAGAAGACCGGGAGGCGACAGTGGCACTATTGCAGGCTTGCCTTGCCAACTTCATACAGTAAGCTATTTTATCCATTCTTCGTTTAGTGTTACTGGTACCAGGAGCAGCTATGGCACATTTGTTTGTCTATGGATCTCTCTGCCCGGGGGAGGAAAACGCCGGGTTGTTGATGCAAATGGAAGGCCTTTGGGAACCGGCCCAGGTAATGGGGCATGTTGTCAATGCGGGCTGGCGCACACTCGGTGGTTACCCGGCACTGGTACTGAGCTCACAGGGCGAAATGGTTGACGGATATCTTTTTTCATCCCCAGGGCTGGATGAAAACTGGGCAATGCTGGATGATTTTGAAGGTACTGACTACCAGCGGGTAACCGTGGAAGTGACTACGCAACAGGGACAAAAAATTTGTGCTTTTGTCTATAGCCTGAAGGCCTGATGCCCCAGGCCTGGCAGAAAAAGTGTGGTGTCAGGCATAAAGCTCTTCAGCCAGGCGAACTTGTGCTTCCGCCACAATAGCTTCGAGCTCATCCAGCGTTTGGGCAAAAATATCGTCGAGCGAAGCGGGCTGCGTCACCGGTATTGTTGCGCTGTTTGCAGATGTTTGTTCGTGTTGCATAACAGTCTCTCTCATGGCGTTGTTATACAGGCAAGTCTACCAGCAACCCTTCCAGGTCGGTATCCGCCACAAGGGTTAGATGTGCCTCATCCTTAATAAATGCGCCGTCACCACAAGTCATATGGGCCTTTTCCTGAGCGCCTGTTTGTGCGTGAAAAGTACCATGAATAGACTGTAAATATGCCCGTGGACCATGTAACTGGAACTCTGCCTGTTCGCCTGCTTTCAGGTTCACATAATGGAGCCACACTTGCTGGCGCAGCACCAGGCTGTTTTGTTTGCCATCTGGTGAGGCAATTAACTGCCGCTTGTCTCCTGCCAGGGTTATTTTCTGGACTAACGGATTTTCGCGTTCCGGGCAGGCATCAAGCCACAGTTGCATCCTGGTAAGGGATTTATCTTTACTGGCATTATGCTCGCTGTAACTACAACCCTGCTGAGTGGATAAAAGCAACGCTTCACCTGCTTTAACCCGAATATGGTTACCTTCGCTGTCGCGGTATTCTGCTTCACCATCCAGAATTAAATTCAGGATATCTACTTTAGGGTATGTGCGCGGCTGGAATGCAGCTCCAGGCGCCAGAACTTCCTGGTTCAGTACACGTAACGATGCGTAGCCGAGTAAGTCCGGGTCAAAGTAATGCCCAAATGAGAAAGTGTAGCGTGCCTGTAACCAGCCGAAATCTGCCTGGCCACACTGTTTTGCTGTTCTTGTCGTAATCATGTTTTAACCTCTTTTTGCTCTCTCCATGTTAAGTAACTGGACGCTGCATTGTTAGCCAGTTAATCTGCTGGGTATGTTCAAATTTCCTGAAAGAGAAGAGGATGGCAAAAGAACGCGCACTCACGCTGGAGTCATTAAGAGTGATGGATGCTATTGACCGGCGGGGAAGTTTTGCAGCAGCGGCAGATGAATTAGGCAGAGTACCTTCCGCACTGAGTTACACCATGCAAAAGCTTGAGGAAGAGTTGGATGTGGTGCTCTTCGACCGCTCAGGCCACCGTACAAAATTCACTAATGTCGGCAGAATGCTGCTGGAACGGGGCAGGGTGTTGCTGGAAGCGGCCGATAAACTCACAACAGATGCCGAAGCACTGGCCAGGGGGTGGGAAACTCACCTGACGATTGTAACTGAAGCGCTGGTGCCTACTTTTGCGTTATTTCCTTTAGTGGAGAGGCTGGCAGAAAAAGCCAATACACAGCTTTCTCTGCTGACTGAGGTACTGGCTGGTGCCTGGGAGCGCCTGGAGCAAGGGCGTGCCGATATCGTTATTGCACCAGACATGCATTTTCGCTCTTCAACAGAGATTAACTCCCGGAAGCTGTACTCCATGAAGAATGTCTATGTTGCAGCGGCAGACCATCCTATCCATAACGAGGCAGAACCGCTTTCAGAGGTAACGCGGGTGAAATACCGGGGCATAGCGGTGGCTGACACCGCACGCGAGCGCCCGGTATTAACCGTCCAACTGCTGGATAAACAGCCGCGCCTTACGGTAAGTACCATTCATGATAAGCACCGGGCCTTGCTGGATGGCATGGGGGTGGCAACCATGCCATGGCCGCTGGTGAAACAGGATATTGAGGAAGGGCGTTTACGGGTTGTGAGCCCTGAATCGACCAGCGAAGTTGACATTATTATGGCCTGGCGGCGCGACAGCATGGGTGAGGCCAAGTCATGGTGCCTGCGTGAAATACCGAAGTTGTTCGCGCATATGAAATAACCCACGCTTTTGCATCAGAACCCGGGGAGTTACACCGGGTTCTGTGTTGTCAGTTAATCGCTATTTTAGGGTCATTGCCAAAACGGTTGGCACCACGGTTACCTTCCTGGCAATAGAACACCAGCAAAATCAGCGCGCCAATAAGTGGTATGAGCATCAGTAGCAGCCACCAGGCTGAACGGTCAGTATCGTGCAGGCGTCGGAATTGCAGCGCCAGTGAGGGAACTAACACAAACAGGCTATACAAGGACGATAATACACCCTGCTCATGAATACGCAGGTGTAACATATTGTCCAGCACTGCCAGAACTGCAGCAAAAATGATATTAACCAGGGTAAACATCCAAAATTCTTTGCGGCGAGCCCGCCCCTGAAAACCAACGTAATTGCGCAGCGCGCTTAAATACCAGTCCATTTGCACTCTCCTTTCCAGTCAGAAGATCTTTTTAATCACCAGATAAAGCATAGGACTGAAAATAAAACTGGCAAATTGCAGGCACAGAGAATGGCTGAGTTCTCACCTTTTTAAACATGAATGGTGGGGAGTTTGTGGAATCAATGCAAGAACCGGGCGCGGGCCCGGTTTTTGTCGCGCGACTTAACCTGCCATTTAACCTGGAAACTGCAGTTCGCGCCCGTGGGGCTCCATTAAATTCTGAACCGGGCCTGTGGAAATAATGCCTGTTGGGTTAATGGTTTTATGGCTGCAAAAATAGTGGTGGCGAATATGGTCAAAGTTTACGGTATTGGCAATTCCGGGGATCTGGTAAATATCCCGTAAGTACGCAAACAGGTTGGGGTAATCACTGATTCGCTTGCGGTCGCATTTGAAGTGGGTGACATACACCGGGTCAAAACGGATAAGCGTGGTCCACAGGCGGATATCTGCTTCTGTCATTTGGTTACCAACCAGCCAGCGTTGTTGCCCCAGCAGGTCTTCCAGTTTATCCAGCGCAGTAAACACACCGGCTACCGCTTCATCATACGCTTCCTGAGACGTCGCAAACCCTGCCTTGTACACGCCATTATTCACGGAGTCATAGATCCAGGCGTTAGCCTCATCTATTTGTGCACGTAAATATTCGGGATAGTAATCTCCCGCTGTTGCACCCAGTGCATCAAATGCACTGTTAAACATACGGATAATCTCAGCCGATTCGTTGCTGACAATCGTCTGGTTTTGCTTATCCCACAGCACGGGGACGGTAACACGGCCAGAGTATTGTTCATCGGCATGTAAGTAGAGTTGGTATAAATACTCATGCTGGTACAGGCTATCCCCCGTAGCGCCCGGGAAATCCTGTGCCAGTGTCCAGCCGTGTTCAAACATCAACGGGTGGACCACCGAAACGGGAATGAAATCAGAAAGCCCTTTCAGTTGCCGCATAATCAGCGTTCGGTGGGCCCAGGGGCAGGCAAGAGAGACATATAAATGGTAGCGGGATGTTGATGCTTCAAACCCACCGGTTCCGGTTGGGCCTGGTGTGCCATCTGGCGTTATCCAGTTGCGAAAAGCGGAGACAGAGCGTTTGAATCGCCCGCCAGTTGATTTCGTATCATACCAGGTATCGTGCCACACTCCGTCAATAAGTTGTCCCATGTCTGTTTCCTCTGTTCTGTGTCTTTAACCCGGCTTCCCAACATAAACTGTCATAGCGAGAAACAAGTGAAGGGCTGACTTTCAGTTGCCGTGATACAGCAAAAGCGGAGACATTCTCCGCTTTTTGCTTTGAACCATTACCAGCTCTTTTTCAGGATACGATCCAGGCTGATTGCACCAGGGCCGGTGATGAACAGCAGCAGATAACCGCCAGCAATTGTCAGGTTTTTCATGAACATCAGTGAGTTCACGCCTTCTGCAAAATTACTGTGGAAGATAAACGCAGTAATTAATGTGAAGACTGCAGTAATAATAGCTGTTGTGCGAGTCAGGAAACCAAACAGGATAGCCAGGCCACCGCCGAACTCCAGTAAGATGGTCAGCGGCAGTAAAGCCCCCGGTACACCCATTGCCTGCATATATTGTTGAGTTGCACCGTAAGCGTTGATTTTTCCCCAGCCGGCATAGATAAACAGAATTGGCATCAGGATGCGTGCAACCAGAAAACCAATATTTTCGAATTTTTTCATCTTACTCTCTCCAGAAAACCAGTTTGTTTTTATTGAGTAGCAGCAGGTAATTAGTGTGCCTTGCTGTCCATGGCTGAATAATAAAGAGAGTGAAGGGAGATTGTTAGCAAGTAAAATTGTCAGAAAAATTCAAAAAAATTGACGGTGTTGGGCGGCGGTGAATCCCACGGGCAAACCGCGGGATTTTATCCGTCAGCGCAGCAAGTTACGGACTAAACGCCAGGTGCTCCAGACCAGTGGCCCACGCCTTAGCAGGCGTACCAGCCTTCCTGGGTGGCGCAATTGCCAGGTTGCCAGTACACCACTTCCGGCTATGGCTACCCATTTGTAGCGGGCCAGATGCCGCCAGCCAGCATCTACCGGAGCCATGGCAGAAAGCCACTCGCGCTCTGCACTGAGCAAGTCAAGGCGTTGTTGCTGAATACGCAATGTCAGCCGCGCCTTTCGCTCGGCAAGTGATTCACTCATGGTGAGTATCCTCCAGCGCCTGCCTGTCTTTTGATAATTCTTTCCGAGTCTGGCGCAGCAGAGTGGAAGCGCGTGATTTATGCACTGCCACAAGGCCACAGCAGAGTGCGAGGAGTAGCAATACCACTGTGGCTGCAGTCAGGGCATAGAGCCGGTATTGGGGGTCAATAACCCAAACAATAAGCACTAACAGGCTGGCAAGGCCAAACAGAGCGAAAAGCAGTGTCAGTGACAGCAGGAGAAGCAACTGAAACAGGCGTGCTTTTTCCTCTTCCAGTTCGACTACGGCTAACTGAAGCCTGGTCTCCACCATGGAGACCAGCAGCGACAGAATACGCTTTCCCGAACCAAGAATACGCCCTCCCGGCCCTTGTGTCGGAGAATCGCCCATCATTAACGACGCGCCAGCAGCATACCTAATACCAGGCCCGCAGCGGCGCCGATGCCGATTCCTGCCCAGGGGTTTTCATGAACATAGTTATCTGCTTTGCAGGCAGCCTCTTTGGTCTGGCGTAGTACCGCTTCGCTGGTTTCAGTCACCCGCACCCGGCTCTGTTTCAGCATACGTTCAGCTTTGGCGCGTACTTTCTCAACTTCCTCTTTAGATTTCTCGCCTGAAGAATTCAGTACTTCTTCGAGGGTATCAGCCAGGGATTTCAGTTCATCACGCAGTTGTTCAGTATCTTTGGACATACAGGCTTCTCCAGTTAATTCACAGTTCCATGAATCAGGCACCTGTACACATGTTGAGGTGCCTGCTGTAACGCTGATCTGCCGTTAGAGTGGGCCTTTATCGCGCATGAGTGGTTTTATGTTTTTCACCCGATAAGTTGTTGCGATGGGATTCTTCCCTGCACCGGGATCTGACCTCCGCCAGAGCCTTATTCAGGCCATCAATACGGCGCTGATTGTGGTGCTTTTTCGCATAACTTATCTCACGCAATATATCTTGCTGTTTGTCCTGACAGGCGGTGGATGCCTGTATCAGAGGGGAGAAAAACAGCAAGGTAAACGTACAAACCAGCAAGGTGCGATAATTCATTGTTAACACGTCCGTTCGTTTCTGGTAGCAGCAACAAGGGGGCACCAGTCCGTTGAAGATGCTGTCAGTTTAGCGATTTTGTATTTTTAAATCGCCTGGTAAGCATAGTCAGGATGAAGCTAAACGGCAAAGTAAGTGAAAATATTCAGAATATTCGGTAAAGCAGGTCAGCCAATTCTGGAGGGTGAAACACCGAGGCGGGCCAGCCAGTGATCAAACGGAGTAGGTTCCTGGCGTGGCGTAATGACATACCCATGGGGAAGCGTTGCGGAAAGAACCCGGGCAGCGGCTTCGCTTTGCACGTTGGAATCAAACTTAATCACGAGCTTATTGTTATCTGGTGTAATGCTTTTTACCCGAATGCCATTGGCATCAAGGTGGTGCCAGACGAAGAAACCATCGGGAATTGTTGCGCCAGCCCGTGCCGGGCGAATTTCCAGTGTGGTGTCTGGTTTGCGGGTCGCAGCCCAGAATACGGTACTGGCACAAATCAGTAACAAGGCCACTATAGCGAGGTGGGCACGGTTGTTGGTTAAATGACGGAACAGTTTCATCCTTTGCTCCCGTTGCGTTTTTTCCACAACATCACCAGGGACCCCAGCAGACCGAAGACCAGCAGTACCACCGGGATAAGCATCAGACAGGACATCAACGCATCTTCATATTTGGCAAACACAGGGGTTTTACCCAGCAGATAACCCAGTGCAGTCAAAATCAGCACCCACAACAACCCGCTCATCCAGTTGAAAAACTGAAAACGAGAGCTGCTCAGGCCAGAAAGGCCAGCAATGGTTGGGAGAAGAGTACGAACAAATGCGATAAACCTGCCCACAAGCAGCGCGGAAAGACCATGTTTATGGAACAAGTGGTGGGCACGTTGATGATAATGGGTGGGCAGATGTGACAGCCATTTCTGCACAAGGCGAGCGTTGCCAAGCCAGCGGCCCTGAACAAAGCCTACCCAGGAACCCAGGCTTGCTGCTGCGGTCAGCAAAATCAATGTGGGGACGGCTGCAAGTGCGCCTTTAGCAATCAGTACGCCGATTAAAATCAACAAACTGTCTCCAGGAAGGAATGCTGCCGGGAGTAAGCCATTTTCCAGGAACAAAATCGTAAATAAAACGAAATACAACATGCCAATCATTGAAGGATTGGCAAGGGTTTCAAAATCCTGACTCCAGAGTGCATTAAGGAGTTGTGTAAAAAGTTCCATTCAGGGGTCCTGGCACATCAGTCAAAACCAATAACGTCAGAAGGAGGCAAATGGAGGGATGGGTTTGTCGCGCGGATGCCGCTGTAACAACTTTTTCAGCGTGCAAACTATTTACCACCGTACAAACTATACCACCGTATAAAAAACAGCCTTCTCTGGCGTATCACATACGTGGCAAAAGGCAGCAAAAAGCCAGGCTGGCCACGAAAAATGCGTACAATTGTAACAAATATAGATGTTGTGCGTCACAATATTTAGCAGCAGTCGGGCTGATTTTGCGCGGTAAAATGCAGGCTGGCGAGAGTATTTACAAAGGCTGACACTAACGCCCTGAATATCTCTCGCTCATTGCCGGATTATTTGTGTGGGATACCGGGGGCTTCAAGGTGAACAACCGGGTTTTCAGCAAACAAGTAGCGGTCTGCATTGAACTCAAAGTCATCGCTGGTTTCATTAAACAGCATCTGTTTGGTATTTTCCAAATGCTGCCACATTGCCAGTTTAGCGGCATGGGGATCTTTTCTGACCAGAGCTCGCATAATCTGATCGTGGTCTTCACACCAGTGATCGACAGTTCTGAGATCGATATGATCGTGTAACTTTTTCCAGTAAGGGTTATGAACACGCTGTGTCCACATTCTTTCGACAATTGCAGCTAACGCACTGTTTTGGGTGGCCAGAGCAACCTGCACATGGAACTGTAAATCCCATTGTGAATCCCTGAAACATTTCTCATGCCGCGCCTGTTCCTGGATTTCCATCAACTTCATGATGTCTTGCTTGGTAACTTGCGTGGCTGCGAATTCTGCAATATTGCTTTCAATCAACTGGCGGGCCTGGAGTAATTCGAAAGGGCCGTAATTGGCAAATTCAAACCGCTCATCGGGTTGGGTACTGTAGCGGGCCTGGTTGGCAATAACGTGAATGCCTGAGCCTTTACGAACTTCAACATACCCTTCCACTTCAAGCATGATGATGGCTTCGCGTACTACTGTACGGCTGACATTTTTCTCATCAGCAATAAAACGTTCCGCCGGTAATTTGTCTCCGACAAGATAAACGCCGCTTTCTATTCGGTGTTTTAGCTCAGCGGCCAGTTGCTGATATAAGCGACGAGAATCCGATATCTCCATAAGCGGCTCCAGGATGGGGGCTGATACATAATGAAACTAATTTGTTATACCACTTATCTCTTCCCGGCTCTACTTGATGCTAACAAAAAGCCGCCTGAAGGCGGCTTTTTGAGAACCAGGTTTAACTTTGCGCCGCAGTGTGACCGACGCCACCTTCATCCACAATATCTTCAGCGGATTTATTTTTCAGTACCGTCCAGATAACCAGTGCACCGAGCAAGTCGAACACTGCCAGTACGGCAAACAGCGGGCTGAAGCCAATTTTGTCTGCCAGCGCACCAACAACCAGGGCAAACAGAGTACTGGCGGTCCAGGCTGCCATACCGGTCATCCCGTTAGCGGTAGCCACTTCGTTGCGCCCAAATACGTCAGAAGACAACGTAATCAGAGCACCGGACAGAGCCTGGTGAGCAAAGCCACCCACACACAGCAGAGCGATAGCAACATACGGGCTGGTGAACAGGCCAATGGTACCCGGGCCAATCATCAGGAATGCACCCATGGTGACAACCAGTTTACGGGAAACAATCAGATTAACACCGAACCAGCGCTGGAACAGCGGAGGTAAATACCCACCAATTACGCAACCCAGGTCGGCAAACAGCATTGGCATCCAGGCAAACATGGCAATTTCTTTCAGGTTAAAGCCATAAGCTTTGAACATGAACAGCGGAATCCATGCGTTAAAGGTACCCCAGGCCGGTTCTGCAAGGAAACGCGGTAATGCGATGCCCCAGAATTGACGGTTACGCAGGATCTGCCAGGCAGATAATTTCTTGCTGTTATTGGTTTGGTGCTGAGCTTCCTGACCACCGATGATGTAATCACGTTCTTCATCAGACAGTTTTTTCTGATCTTTCGGGTGCTTATAGAAGAACAACCACAGCATCGCCCAGCCAAAACTCAGTACCCCGGTGATAACAAACGCCATTTCCCAGCTGTGGATCATAATTGCCCACACAACCAGAGGCGGAGCGATCATGGCACCAATAGAGGAACCTACGTTGAAGTAGCCCACGGCAATAGAACGTTCTTTTGCCGGGAACCATTCACTACTGGCTTTCAGGCCGGCAGGGATCATTGCTGCTTCTGCGGCACCGACTGCACCACGGGCAATAGCCAGGCCCCCCCAGCTGCCTGCCAGCGCGGTTGCACCACAGAAGACAGCCCAGAAGATAGCAAATACGGCGTAGCCAACTTTTGTACCAAGAATATCAAGGATATAGCCAGCAACAGGCTGCATAACTGTGTAGCATGCAGAATAAGCGGCAATAATATAAGAGTATTGCTGAGTAGTAATATGAAGCTGTTCTTGCAGAGTCGGCGCAGCCACTGCGACAGTGTTACGGGTTAAATACCCCAACACTGTCCCCAGCGTGACCAGTGCAATCATGTACCAGCGTAAGCCTTTGATCTTTCGCATTTCAAACCTCAGTATTTGTTTTCAACCGCGCCACACGGTTGCATTGCAGGACCAGGCCTGCAGATGAGTTTTATTCAGGAGGGTTCTACCAGAGTGACTCTAAGGTATGGCCCATGCCTTGCTAGTTAGAATGTGTAAAGCATCTGGCATCCATACCCACAGAAGCGATAAAAGCGCATCGCCAAATATTCCGTAATATTTACTGTTCTTGACGAGGCAAAAGATAACTTGTCATACAGCTTTAAAAGTTGAGAGCCATCACAAAAGTGCATTAAAGGCAGGGTTATTAAACGAAGATAAGCTACGCCACATCTGGCGCGGCCTGCGGTCCTTTTTTTAACTTTAAATAAACATAATTTGTATGGTTTATGTGATCGGGGACACAAAATTCTGCTCGGATGCAATGAATTGGTGTGATAACTTTATAGCCATACTGATTAGGTATCCGATAACGTGTCCAGAGGAACAACGATAATGACTCGGTTTATGACTGAAGACTTTCTGCTTGATACTGAATTTGCCCGTCGCTTGTACCATGACTACGCAGCGGATGAGCCAATTTTTGACTTCCACTGCCACCTTCCCCCGCAGCAAGTCGCAGAAAACTATCGTTTTAAAAACTTGTATGACATCTGGTTGAAAGGTGATCACTACAAATGGCGTGCTATGCGCTCTAATGGTGTTGCTGAACGTCTTTGCACCGGCGATGCGACTGACCGCGAAAAATTCAACGCCTGGGCGGAAACCGTGCCGCACACCATTGGTAACCCGCTTTACCACTGGACGCACCTGGAACTGCGTCGCCCGTTTGGTATTACAGGTAAACTGCTGTCACCGAAAACTGCAGATGAAATTTGGGAGCAGTGCAATGCACTGCTCGCTGAAGATGCTTTCTCTGCTCGCGGTATCATGAAGCAGATGAACGTGAAAATGGTTGGGACAACTGATGACCCAATCGATGCCCTGAATCACCACAGCGCCATTGCCGCTGATTCCAGTTTTGACATCAAAGTGTTGCCGAGCTGGCGTCCGGACAAAGCTTTTAACATCGAACTGGCTACTTTTGTTGATTACATCGGCAAACTGGCAGAAGTTTCTGACACCGATATTCGTCGTTTCAGCGATTTGCAAACTGCGCTGAAAAAACGCCTGGACCACTTCGAAGCCCATGGTTGTAAGGTGTCTGACCACGCGCTGGATGTCGTAATGTATGCCGATGCAGATGAAACTACGCTGGATGGCATCCTTGCTCGCCGCCTGACTGGTGCAACACCGTCTGCGCTTGAAGTTGCGCAGTTTAAAACTGCCGTACTGGTGTGGCTGGGTGCGGAATATGCCCGTCGTGGTTGGGTTCAGCAATACCACATTGGTGCACTGCGCAACAACAACACCCGCCAGTTTAAACTGCTGGGGCCGGATGTTGGTTTCGACTCCATCAATGACCGCCCGCTGGCTGAAGAGCTTGCTCGTCTGTTGGATAAACAGAACGAAAATAATCAACTGCCGAAAACCATTCTTTATTGCCTGAATCCACGCGATAACGAAGTCCTGGGTACCATGATTGGTAACTATCAGGGCGAAGGTATCGCTGGGAAAATGCAGTTTGGCTCTGGCTGGTGGTTTAACGACCAGAAAGACGGTATGGAACGCCAAATGACTCAACTGGCGCAGTTGGGCCTGTTAAGCCGCTTTGTTGGGATGCTGACCGACAGCCGTAGCTTCCTGTCATACACCCGTCATGAATATTTCCGTCGTATCCTGTGCCAGATGATTGGCCGTTGGGTCGAAGCGGGTGAAGCACCAGCAGATATCGAGTTGTTAGGCCAGATGGTGAAAAACATCTGCTTTAACAATGCGCGTGATTATTTTGCTATTGAACTGAACTAAGTCTCAACTGAGGTTGATATGCAATACATTAAGATCCATTCGCAAGATAATGTCGCTGTTGCGCTAGTGGACCAGGCCGAAGGGGCCATCGTCAATGTCGATGGGCAGGATATCACCCTGCTTCAACCTGTTGCGCGTGGGCACAAGTTCGCCATCCGGGCAATCGCGAAGGATGAGAACGTCGTTAAGTATGGTCTGCCTATTGGTCATGCACTGGTTGATATCCGGCCAGGTGAGCACCTTCACTCGCATAATATGCGTACCAATCTGAGCGATCTGGACGAGTACAGCTATCAACCTGAAGCACTGGGATCCATGGTGCAGGCGGGGGATCGCGATGTTCAGATCTACCGCCGTTCCAATGGCGAAGTGGGTGTGCGTAATGAGTTATGGATCCTGCCTACAGTTGGGTGCGTAAACGGGATCGCTCGCCAAATTCAGCAGCGTTTTCTGAAAGAGAATGATGACGCCTCTGATATTGACGGGGTTTTCCTGTTCGGCCATAACTACGGTTGTTCTCAGCTGGGCGATGATCACATCAATACGCGTACGATGCTGCAAAATATGGTTCGCCACCCGAATGCCGGGGCAGTACTGGTTATTGGTCTGGGTTGTGAAAACAACCAGATCAGCGCGTTTCGTGAAACCCTGGGCGAGTTCGATGAAGAACGCGTTCACTTTATGATTTGCCAGCAGCAAGACGATGAAGTGGAAGCCGGGGTTGAACACCTCCAGGCATTATATGAAACGATGCGTCATGATAAACGCCAGCCAGGTAAACTCAGTGAACTGAAGTTTGGCCTTGAATGTGGTGGTTCTGACGGGTTGTCTGGTATTACGGCTAACCCAATGCTTGGGCGTTTCTCTGACTTTATGGTTGCCAATGGCGGCACCACAGTATTAACGGAAGTGCCAGAAATGTTTGGTGCCGAACGTATTCTGATGAGCCATTGCCGTGATGAAAGTACGTTTGAAAAGACAGTCACTATGGTGAATGACTTCAAACAATATTTCATTGCCCATAACCAGCCTATCTACGAAAACCCATCACCAGGTAACAAAGCTGGCGGGATTACCACACTGGAAGAGAAATCACTGGGATGCACGCAGAAAGCGGGCTCCAGCCAGGTTGTGGATGTGCTGCGTTATGGTGAGCGCCTGAAAAACCACGGTGTTAACCTGTTAAGCGCACCAGGCAACGATGCCGTAGCTACCAGTGCGCTGGCTGGTGCGGGTTGCCATATGGTGCTGTTCAGCACCGGGCGTGGTACACCTTATGGCGGGTTTGTGCCCACCGTTAAGATTGCCACGAACAGTGAACTGGCTGCGAAAAAACCACACTGGATAGATTTCGATGCCGGTCAGTTGCTGCACGGAACTCTGATGCCGCAATTACTGGAAAAATTCATCGATCTTATTGTGGATATTGCCGACGGCAAACAAACCTGCAATGAGAAAAATGATTTCCGTGAACTGGCTATCTTCAAGAGTGGTGTCACATTGTAAAATGTCGTCACTGGCGTAAAATAAAACGGCGTTTCACTTGGTGAAGCGCCGTTTCTTTTTGCATCATCTCTTTCTACTGTTAAGGGTTTCCCATGTCAGTCTATTGGCTTGCTCAGGGCATCGGGGTCATTGCGTTTTTGATTGGTATAACTACTTTTCTCAATCGTGATGAACGGCGTTTTAAGGTACAGCTTTCAATATACAGTGCTGTTATCGGTATTCATTTTTTCCTGATGGGGGCATTCCCGGCGGGTGCCAGCGCGGAACTAAATGCCATCCGGACCTTAATCACTCTGCGTACCCGTAGTTTATGGGTGATGGGGATCTTTATCGTCCTGACATTGTTGTCTGGCACCATCCATGTTGAGCACTGGTTTGAAGTGCTGCCAGTGATTGGGACCATTGCCAGTACCTGGGCGTTATTTCGTTGCAAAGGCCTGACCACACGCTGTGTTATGTGGTGTTCAACAGCATGCTGGGTGACACACAACGCCTTACTGGGTTCGATTGGCGGTACGCTGATAGAAGGGAGTTTTTTAATCGTCAACGGCGTGACAATTATTCGCTTCTGGAAGATGCAGAAACGTGGGATCGACCCATTTTTAGTAGAGAAAACACGCTAATCTTCCCCCCGGCCAGGCCGGAGGGACAGACTGAGTAAGCTTAGCCGCGTAATGGGTTACTGTCGGCCAGCCGGGCATCTTCAGCCTGGCATGCTGCGGCGGTGAACAGGGCATCGGTAGATGAGTTCAGAGCCGTTTCACAGGAATCTTGCAGTACACCAATAATGAAGCCAACAGCAACAACCTGCATGGCGACATCATTCTGAATACCAAACATCCCGCAAGCCAGCGGAATCAGCAGCAGAGAGCCACCGGCAACTCCAGATGCGCCACAGGCACACAGCGATGCCACAACGCTCAGCAACAAGGCTGTGGGCAAATCAACTGCGATACCCAGAGTATGTACTGCCGCCAGTGTCAGCACGGTAACAGTGATAGCGGCACCGGCCATATTAATGGTTGCACCCAGGGGGATAGATACCGAGTAGGTGTCTTTATCCAGGTTCAGCTTCTCACACAGCGCCATATTCACCGGGATATTTGCTGCAGAGCTGCGGGTGAAGAATGCTGTTACACCACTTTCGCGCAGGCAGGTAAATACCAGAGGGTAGGGGTTGCGGCGAATTTTCCAAAACACCAGTAATGGGTTAACCACCAGGGCAACCAGTATCATGCAACCAACCAGCGCTATCAGTAACTGGCCGTAGCTCAGCAAAGTACTGAACCCTGTTTCTGCCAGCGTGGAAGAAACCAGGCCAAAAATACCCAGCGGTGCAAAACGGATAACAACACGCACCATAAATGTTACGGCATGTGAGAAGTCGGTAACCAGGTTTTTGGTTCCTTCGTTTGCATGACGCAGAGCGAAACCTAAACCCACAGCCCACACGAGGATACCAATATAGTTGCCTTTCAGCAGGGCATCGACCGGGTTGGATACCATGCTCATTAGCAGGCCTTTCAATACTTCAACAATACCAGAAGGTGGGGTGACATCAGTGGCGGCTGCAGTCAGGTGCAGGGTGGAGGGGAAGACAAAACTGACCACCACTGCACACAGTGCCGCGCTGAATGTCCCCAATAAATAGAGCACCAGAATAGGACGGATGTTGGTTTTACGCCCTTTGGTATGGCTGGCAATGGAAGACATAACCAGCATCAGCACCAGTACTGGTGCAACGGCTTTCAATGCGCCGACAAATAATGTGCCGAGCAGGCCGACTGCCAGGGCTGCGGGTTTTGATGCCCACGCCAGCAGAATACCCAGAATCAAACCTACGAGGATTTGTTTAACCAGACTGCCCTGCGCAATACGCTGGAACAGGCCAGGAGAAGAGTGTGTAGCCATTGATATTTCCTGTCTGAGATGATGCGAAACATCCCGGCTGCCGTATTATTTGTGACATTTATAGCGGGATGTAACAATGTGTTTGCATGGATGAGTATAAGGATATTCTGTCGCGGTGGAAGCGATATGCTCTAATTCTTTTGAGTCCATCCAGAATTAATAACTAAGCTGTAACATTTTTGTGATAATTGCAGCAAATGTGCAGCCTGTGGCTTTACCAAATAATAAAGGGGCAAACGCCCCTTTATTCAGATGATTATTTCACCTTGTTTTGTTTGTCATTTCGCCAGTTTACCCAGCTATTGAGCAGTAATGTCAGGGCCAGAATGGCGCCAACTACGCCCAGAGAGATGCCAACCGGGATATGGAAAAAGTCCACAATGAGCATCTTCACGCCAATGAATACCAGAATGACTGCCAGCCCGTACTTCAGCATAGAGAAGCGTTCAGCAACCCCAGCCAGCAGGAAATACATGGCACGCAGCCCCAGAATGGCAAACAAGTTCGAAGTGAGCACAATAAACGGGTCGGTAGTAACAGCAAAAATGGCCGGGATACTGTCAACGGCAAAAATCACATCGCTGAGCTCTACCAGAATCAGCACCAGCAGCAGCGGGGTGGCGAACAACAGACCATTTTTACGTACTACAAAGTGTTCATTCTCAATGGTGTCCGTCATACGTAAATGGCTTTTCAGCCAGCGCACCAGAGGTTTATTTTCCAGGCTACAGTCATCTTCTTTAGCGACGGCCATTTTAATCCCGGTGAACAGCAGAAATGCGCCAAACAGGTACAGCACCCAGGAGAACTGCGTAATGAGCCAGCTGCCGGTAAAAATCATGATAGTTCTCAGGACAATCGCTCCCAGAACACCATAAATAAGCACCCTGCGTTGTAATGCTGCCGGTACAGCAAAATAGCTGAACAGCATCAGCCAGACAAAAACGTTATCCACCGCCAGTGCTTTTTCAATCAGGTAACCGGTCAAAAAAGCCAGCGCCTGCGTATCGGCGATTGCACGGCCCTGTGTTTCGGTGAGATACCACCAGAAGGCGAGGTTGAAAAGCAGAGAAAGCGAAACCCAGATAACCGACCAGACGGCGGCTTGCTTCATTGACATGGCATGGGCACCACGACGGCCCTGCAACAGCAGATCAATTGCCAGCATAATGGCAACGACAACAGCAAAACTGCCCCACAGCAAGGGAGTGCCAACACTATTCATGGAGAGATTCCTTACAAAACAAAAACGGCCAGTGTCGGAAGACGCCAGCCGTATCGCTACATTGCGTGCACCTCGCCTTCCGGCAAGGTCTCACTTACAATGCGTTATGGAACCCATGTTCTGGAACCCATCCACATTGCCCGGTGACCGGAAGCTTGCGCTTCGTAATGACGACCAGCCGGCAATGAAGTTACTCCCCTTTGCGCGTAACAAAATATGTCAGCAGCCCGGTATAAACAAGGTACCGGCACCGGTGATTTACCTAAATTTACGCAATAAGTGGTTCCGTGGTAGCGTCCGCCGGGAACACCACACCTGTTTGCTGGCGAATTTCTGTCTGCCAGCGTGCAATACCCAGGCTACAGGCCAGGTGAGGGTGCTCAACAAGGTTCTGTTCCACATAGTCGGCAAACAGCAGTGCTTCATACAGCATAGTATTAATATGCTGGGGGACGGTCAGCGTTTGCGCTGAACCCCCGCGCGGCATGAATGTTACCGCCTGGCATTCAGATAATTTCTCTATGAGCAATGACCCTGATTCGCCCTGAATTTCACTGGGCAGCGATGAATCACTCACCTTAGAGTGCTGCAGCGTCACATCGAAATCACCGTAGTTCATGATGACTGTGCCATGGGCATCCACACCGCTATCCAGCAAACTGGCATGCGCTTTTACCTCAAGCGGCTCACCGAACAACGCGATGGCTGACCCCAGGCAATAGAACCCAATATCCATAATGGAGCCATTAGAAAATGCCGGGTTAAACGTATTGGGGTTTTCACCATCCAGGTAGCGCTGGTAACGGGAAGAGTACTGGCAATAATTGAGCAGCACTTTGCGCAACTTACCCACTTTAGGCAGCGCATTTTGCAATACCTGAAAATTAGGCAGAGCTGGGGTTTTGAAGGCTTCAAACAGCACTACCCGGTTTTCTCTGGCGCAGGCAATGGCCGCTTGTGCTTCATCAAAGTTGGATGCCAGTGGTTTCTCGCAAATAACATGCTTTTTGTGGCTGAGAAACAACTGTGTCTGGGAAAAGTGCATGGCGTTTGGGCTGGCGATATATACGGCATCAATTTCAGCGTGGCAGGCCATTTGCTCAAGGGAGGTAAACAAATGGGATACCGGGTAATCGCGGGCAAAGGCTTCGGCCTGCTCAAGTGTACGTGAGTAAACGGCAACGAGTTGATATTTACCGCTTTCATGGGCCGCATCAACAAACTGGCGGGTTATCCAGTTAGTTCCAACAACAGCGAAACGTATCATAGACAGGCACTGTCTCCAGTAGGGGTTGTCATCTCAGGTTAGCACGTTTTTTTGTGGGTAAAACGCATCAGGAAGCCGTTTTTTGTAGCGAAAGGTGCGTAAGCCACAGGCGGGTATCGAATTCTAACTGGTGGTAATCGGGTGCCATATGGCAGCACAACTGGTAAAAGGCTTTGTTGTGCTCTTTCTCTTTAAGGTGGGCCAGTTCATGGACAACTATCATGCGTAAGAAGGCTTCCGGGGCCTCGCGAAACAATGTCGCTACCCGAATCTCTGCTTTTGCCTTGAGTTTATTCCCCTGAACCCGGGAAATAGCGGTATGCAGGCCCAACGCGTGTTTGACCACATGAATTTTGTTATCCCACAATACTTTATTAATGGGTGGAGCACTGCGCAAATACTGGCTTTTCATCTCCTGAACATAAGACCACAGCGCTTTATCCGTCACAATTTCGTGGCGGGCCGGGTAGCGTTTTTCAATAAGCTTTCCAAGCTTCCCCTGTGCAATTAACGTTTCAACCTGAGTCAGCAATGATGCCGGGTAACCCTGTAAAAACGGGCGTGTTGTCATATTCTCTCCGCGAGTCAGGAAAAAGGTTTACTCTGAGAGCAAATTAAGGGATAAAACGCGCAGATTTTAGCACTGTGGAGAACCAATGAGCCAGGTAGAGTTAGCCGGGCGCGTATTCGCGCTGGAACGTTTCCCTGTTACTGACGACATCAACCCGCTGCAGGCGTGGGATGCGGCAGATGAATATTTACTGCAACAGGTTGGCGGGGATATCGACGGGCCTCTGGTCATTCTCAACGACAATTTCGGCGCATTAACCTGCGCTTTGGCTGAGCATAACCCGGTTTTTGCCAGCGATTCCTTACTCGCGCAAATTGCCACAGAACGCAACCTGCAAAATAACGGGCTTGATGATAATGCGGTTACATTCCAGGACAGCCTTGCTGGCCTGCCTGAAAAACCTGCACTGGTGCTGATTAAGGTACCCAAACAGCTGGCGTTACTGGCACATCAACTGGAGCAAATTCGCCAGGTTGCCTCACCGCAAACGCGTATTATTGCTGCGGGTAAAGCAAAAGAAATCCATAACTCCACCCTTGCATTGTTTGAGCGTATTCTCGGGCCAACCACAACATCCCTGGCCTGGAAAAAAGCCCGCCTGATCCACTGCACTTTTACTGCGCCTGCATACCAGCCTGCCAGCCAGACTGAGCAATGGCCTGTGCCGGAAACCGGCTGGACTATTCATAACCACGCCAATGTATTTTCCCGTAGTTCACTGGATATCGGCGCGCGTTTCTTTATGCAGCACCTGCCAGAAAACCTGGAAGGCAGCCTGGTGGATTTAGGGTGTGGTAATGGTGTTATTGGCCTGTCTTTGTTGAGCCAAAACCCACAGGCTCAGGTGACATTTATTGATGAGTCCTCAATGGCTGTGGCCTCCAGCCGCCTGAATGTCGAGGAAAACCTGCCCGGTGATGTGGAGCGCTCTGTTTACCTGGTGAATAACTCGCTGGCGGGGCTGGAAGCGAATCAGTTCGATGCCGTACTGTGTAATCCTCCGTTTCACCAACAAAATGCCGTCACAGATAACATTGCCTGGCAGATGTTTAATGATGCCCGCCGTTGCCTGAAATATGGCGGCGAGTTGCGCATTGTTGGCAACCGCCACCTGGATTATTACGCCAAACTCAAGCGTGTCTTTGGTAATTGCACCACTCTGGCAACCAACAAAAAATTTGTTGTATTGCGGGCAGTGAAAACCCGCAAACAATACTGATCACAGGCTCAGCGCGAGGCGGGTGCCTTGCGCTATGGCTCTGCGGGCATCAAGCTCGGTTGCCACATCACAGCCGCCAATCAGGTGTACTTGCTTACCCAATTCCTCCAGTGGCCGGGATAATGTCCGCAGTGGCTCCTGGCCTGCGCAAATAATCACATTATCCACTGCCAGGATTTGCTCTTCTTCCCCACAACGGATGTGCAGGCCAGCATCGTTAATACGCAGATATTGCACACCGGCCAGCATTTTTACACCGCGCTGTAGCAGGGTGGTCCTGTGGATCCAGCCGGTTGTTTTCCCCAAACCTTCACCGGGTTTGCTGTTTTTGCGTTGCAGCATAATGATTTCGCGTGGGTTATCTGGCGTATGAACCCCTCCCGGAATCAGGCCGCCGGCATGCTGGAGTGACGTATCGATTCCCCACTCCTGGCAAAAACGCGCCACATCAAGGCTGGTGGCTGCGCCGTTCTGGCTTAAGTACATGGCGGTATCAAAGCCAATACCGCCGCAACCAATAATTGCCACACGCTTGCCAACGGGGTGCTTATCGCGCAGTACTTCAAGGTAGCTCAGCACACTGGGGTGATGAATGCCGTCGATGTCTGGTGTACGTGGTGCTACACCGGTTGCCAGAACCACCTCTTGCCATTCGGTTAACTGCTCTGGCGCTACCCGCTCGCCAAGGCGTACATCGACATGGTGTAGTTCCAGCATGCGTTGGTAGTAACGTAATGTCTCCCTGAATTCTTCTTTACCGGGGATCTCTTTAGCTATATTGAACTGCCCGCCAATCGTACTGGCCTGGTCAAACAAGGTAACGTGGTGGCCACGCATGGCGGCATTGACTGCGAAAGCCAGGCCTGCGGGGCCTGCGCCTACCACGGCAAGCCTGCGCTTCCCGGCTGCCGGGCGCAGGGGCAACTCGGTTTCATGGCAGGCCCGTGGGTTGACCAGGCAGGAAGTGATCTTCCCGATAAAAATTTGGTCAAGGCAGGCCTGGTTACAGGCGATGCAGGTATTGATTTCATCACTTCGCCCGCTTTCCGCTTTTGAAATAAACTCGGCATCAGCGAGGAATGGGCGTGCCATGGAAACCATATCTGCATCACCGTCATGTATAATTGCTTCCGCAACATCCGGGTCATTGATACGGTTGGTGGTTATCAATGGAATGGCGACTTTGCCTTTGAGTTTGCGCGTCACCCAGCTAAACGCTGCGCGAGGGACCGACGTGGCAATCGTGGGAATACGTGCCTCATGCCAGCCAATGCCTGTGTTTATCAGCGTTGCGCCTGCCTGTTCAATGGCGCGTGCAAGCATGCAGGTTTCAGCAAAGGTGCTGCCACCTTCCACCAGATCGAGCATCGACAAGCGGTAGATAATAATAAATTGCTCACCCGCTGCCTTGCGAACGGCAGACACAACTTCTGTTGCAAAACGCATGCGGCGGGGCCAGTCACCTCCCCATGCATCATCACGCTGATTAGTGCGCGCTGCGAGAAACTCGTTAATTAAATACCCTTCAGACCCCATGATTTCCACGCCGTCATAGCCTGCTTTTTGTGCCAGAACAGCGCAGCGGGCAAAATCATCAATCAGCGCCAGAATCTCTTCATGGGTTAGCGCATGGGGTTTGAAACGGTTAATTGGAGCCTGAATGGCAGAGGGTGCCACCGGATGTGGCTGGTAGCTATAGCGACCAGTATGCAGGATTTGTAAGGCAATTTTCCCGCCTTGCTGGTGGACCGCATCAGTAATGACCTGGTGCGCCCTGAGATGCTGCTCTGTATCCAGTGTCGCACCTTGTGCCATCGCAACTCCGGAAGGGCAAGGGGCGACGCCACCTGTCACAATCAGAGCTACGCCGTGCTTTGCCCGCTCAGCATAAAAAGCGGCCAGGCGCTCAGGGCCATTGGGGTGCTCTTCCAGCCCCGTATGCATGGACCCCATAAGTACCCGGTTTTTCAGAGTAGTGAAACCCAAATTAAGGGGGGACAGCAGCGATGGATAGCTCATCATTTTTTCCGTTTTTGTTATGTGGTCGGATGAGTTATTAATTTAGCTGGCAAATGCCTGATGCACAGTGTGCAGGTAAACCGATTGTGATGGGATTCAAATAACTGGTGGGGAAAAAAGGTCCGGGCACATCATGTGTGTGCCCGGAGGCATATTACGCTGCGTCGTCTTCTGGCTCTTGTAACTCCGACAACTGCTCCAGTGCCACTTTCGCGGCCTTGAGCACTTGTTCACACTGTGACAGTTCCAGCGTCAGTGGCGGCTCAATACGAATGGTTTTCGCATTGTTAAGCGTACCAGCGACCAGAATGTGCTGGCGGAACATTTCACTGGCGAAGTTATAGCCAATATCGTTATGGGTAAACTCAATGGCCATCAACATCCCTTTACCGCGGACCGCTGTGATGAGCTCCGGGTAGTCTGCTGCCAGTGCCTGGAAGCCTTCCAGTAATAGCGCACCTTTTTCAGCAGACTGACGAGGCAGGTTTTCTTCCAGCAGCACATTGATGGTTGCTAACGCCGCAGCACAGGCCAGCGGGTTGCCACCAAATGTTGTGGTATGCAGGAAGGGGTTTTCAAACAGAACAGAGAACACTTCTTCCGTGGCAACGGTTGCCCCAATCGGCATCACCCCACCGCCAAGTGCTTTGGCAAGGCATAAAATGTCAGGTTGCACATTTTCATGCTCGCAGGCGAACATTTTACCTGTCCGGCCCATACCCGTTTGCACTTCATCCAGAATCATCAGTGCACCGAATTCATCACACAGCTTACGCACTGCGCTCAGATATCCTTCGGGTGGCAGAATAACGCCGCCTTCGCCCTGAATCGGCTCCAGAATCACGGCAGCAACATCGTCACCGGTTTTCTGGCATTCGCTCAGTAAAGTACGCATGGCGTCAATGTCACCAAAAGGCACATGGCGGAAACCCGGTACTAATGGCATAAATGGCTTACGGAAAGTGGATTTTGCCGTGGCAGAGAGTGCGCCCAGAGATTTGCCATGAAAGGCACCACTGGTTGCTACAAACGTATATTTGCCACGTTTCCCCTGATACGCTTTTGCCAGCTTCAGTGCGGCTTCAACGGATTCCGTTCCACTATTGGAGAAAAAGCTGTATTTGAGTTTTCCGGGGGTCAGTGCAGCAAGAGTTTTTGCCAGTAATGCACGCAGGGGGTCAAGCAATTCCTGGCTGTGCAGTGGCTGTTTTGCGAGCTGTTGCTCAACGGCGGAGACAACGACTGGATTACGGTGCCCTACATTAAAGATTCCGAACCCGCCAAGACAGTCGATAAATTCCTGTCCCTGGGTGTCGACAAGCGTATTCAAACTTCCCGCCTGCCATTCTACGGCCCCGTAATCCCCGCCGGCTGTAACTGATTTGCGATACTCCAGAAAACCGGGGTTTACATGCTCTTTAAAGTATTCTCTTACCTCTCGGTTAAGTGCTTTCATTTCCTCGTGGTCGAGGGTGGTTTTTTCAATGATGTTCAGTGCGTGCGCTGAGCAAGCAAGTGCTGACGCGCTGGAAGGTAACCTGTTCAAAATGTGCTCCTTTGGTGCGGCGTATCACACGATACTGAATTAAGTATTGCAGGGTTTACGCCATATCGTCGGAAGTCGTGAAAATCACGATTTTGAACTGATAAACTTAGAAAGGATGGATTTTAATCGTTGTGCCTATGGCATCGCCTGGTGTTAATGCTGTGTTACAAACGGTATCTATAAAATAAAAAATGGTAAAAAGCTTTTCTGATGTGTTTTTTTCACCGTTATGGGGCGCTTTGCTCTGCTTTGGTGCAATAACATGAAAAAAGTATATAATCTGACGGTTATCAATAAATTGAGTGGGAAAAGGTTACAACTGATATTCATTTAACTTCAATGAATATCAACTTTTGTAATTGATGTTATTTTATTACAAAGTCTCATCGAGAGTAGAAATAACTGGTGTATCTTTACTCTGCTTTTTTTGCCCAGGACTGGCAATATTAAATTTAAGGAAATGCTTATGCAGATGATTCTCAACATAGATAATGATTTAATTGCGTTGAATCAGGCGATAAAAAACCATTATGAGTGGGCGGGTAAGCTGCTTGAGCTGGCTTTGTTGGGCGGAAAAACTGATGAGGCCATTTTGCACCCGTTAGCTCACCAGCGTTGCCAGTTCAGCCGGTGGATTAGCCATAATCTGGAAGAAGGCCATCCTGGCGCTGAACTGGTATCACGTATTTATTATGCCCATGTGATTATGCATGACAGAGCACGAGACCTGATGCAGGCAATAATGAATACAGCTGTTAGCCCGGTAATATTAAGCAATTACCATCATGCTCAGCAATTGTTTATCAATAGTATCGATAAATATAAAGAATATTTGTTTGAAAGCCGTAACCATATGGATACGCTGACTGGCCTTCCATTGCGGCATTTACTCTACAGCAACTTCGCATTAATGCAGGCCCGGAATCAGCGTGCCGGAAAAAGAATATTTGTCTTATTAATGGATATCGACAGGTTTAAATCTATTAATGACTGCTGGGGGCATAACGCCGGGGATGAGGTGTTACGCCGGGTGGCGGATATTCTCTGCAGCGGAGCACGGCGGCATGAACCTGTTTACCGTTTTGGCGGCGAAGAATTTATTATGCTTATCGAAGCGTCATCGGGTAAAGAGGCCTGCCAGTGCGCAGCCAGGCTGTGCCATCATCTGGAAAGCAACCCTGTTGAACTGGGAGCAGAGTTACTAACGGTGACGGTGACGGGCGGCATCGTGGGCCTTAAAGAGGGCGAATCACTGCACGACGCAATCGGCCGTGCAGATAAAGCAATGTACCACGGGAAAAATACCGGGCGTAACCGCTGTATTTATATGTCAGAGACGGGGCAATTGATGACTCTTACGCACCAGGTTCCTGGTGAATCCCCTGGTTTAGATCCTGGCGCGAATACAAACGCTGAATTTTCCCACCATCCATAAAAGCTGCACGGTCTGACATATGGGCAATAACGTCAGCGTCATGGCTGACCAGGACGTAAGTCATACCGTGTTCTGCTTTCAACCGGTTCAGCAAATTGAGGATTTCTGCCTGAACAGACATATCCAGTGCTGATGTGGGCTCATCAAGCAGCAAAATACGCGGCCGCAACAGTAATGCCCGGGCAATTGCCACACGCTGGCGCTGTCCACCAGATAACTGGTGCGGGTAACGGTCCAGCGCACTGGCAGGCAGGCCAACCTCTTCCAGCATGGCGGCTACTTGTTTACGGCTGGTTTGCTCGCCATGAATAATTAAAGGTTCAGACAGCGTGCGCCACAGCGTATGGTTTGGGTGAAGCGAGGCATACGGGTCCTGGAACACCATTTGGACATTACGCCGCAGGTCGCCGCGAAATACCTGCCCCGGTGCAAGCGTATTCCCCATTAAGGAAACTGAACCCTGCCATTCACGTAGTAGACCCGCCAGAACACGCAAAATTGTCGATTTGCCACAGCCTGAAGCGCCAATCAAAGAAAAGGTTTCACCTTCTTCAATGGCAAATGTCGCACCTGATACAGCAGTTTTAACCCCGCCTTTTACCGGAAACACAACCTTGAGCTCGCTAACATTAATCATTGCCATGAGGAATTCCTTGCCAGATTTGGTTGCGATCCAGAGTGGGTAGCGGATGCCCCCAGCTTGCTGCACTGGGGCGGCAAGTCCAGAGGGTCCGGGTATAAGGATGAGTGGCATTCGGGAGTTCAGCAGCAGGCATTGTGTCTGTCAGGTGGCCCTGAAACATCACCATCACCCGGTGGCAGTGCGCTGCAACCAGTGGCAAATCGTGGCTTATCAGTAGCATTCCCATTTTACGTTGCTCACATTGCTCAACCAACAGGGTAAGGATTTGATCCCGCATGCGGGCATCCAGCGCAGAAGTGGGTTCATCCGCGATAAGTACCCGCGGCGAGTTCATCAGCGCAATGGCAATCATAACGCGTTGCCCCATCCCGCCAGACAATTCCGCCGGGTAGCGTGACAAAACTGTCTGGGGCAAACCAACCGCATCAATCAGTGCTTTGATATGCTCCAGGCGGGCTTTACGTGGCAATTTTTGATGCAGCGTCAGGGCTTCCTGCGTTTGCTGTAATACCGTTTGCACCGGATTGAGCGCGTAACGTGGGTCTTGCAATACCATCGCGACCTGGTTACCACGCAGGCGTTGCCAGGCGCGTGGCGAGAGCGACAGTGCGTCCTGGCCGAGCACTTGCAATGACCTGGCGCTGACCAGGCCAGGTTTACGCACCAGCCCCATCAGCGCTCTTGCCGTCATGGATTTCCCCGAGCCAGATTCCCCAACCAGCGCCAGCCGCTCCTGGCCGAGAGAAAATGACAGGGAACTGACCACCCGCGCTCCAGGGTAATCAATATTCAGCCCATCGACATGGATAAACTTGTCAGTCATGTTGTGGCTCCAGAACGTCACGTAAGCCATCGCCCAGTAAGTTAAATGCCAGGCTGGCAAGAAGAATGATGGCCCCCGGGGCTGCGGCTATCCACCATTGGTCGAAAATCACCTGCATACCATCTGCTATCATGGCTCCCCACTCAGCCATCGGCGGGCGGGCACCCAGCCCCAAAAAACCCAGCCCGGCGGCAGCCAGAATGATCCCGGCCAGATCCAGTGCCAGGCGCACAATGGCTGAAGGCAGACACAAAGGGAGAATATGGCCTGCCAGCAGGCGTGTTCCCCGCACGCCCAGCATCTCTGCGGCGGCAAGGTAATCACTGTTACGCAAGCGTTGTATTTCACTGCGGGCCTGGCGTGCATAGGCAGGCCAGGTGGTGAGCGCCAGAGCCAGTGCGCCATTGACCAGGCCAGGCCCGAGCATGGCAACAAAAGCAAACGCCAGAATAAGGCGTGGCATGGACATAACGATATCGGTAATCCGCATCAGCACACGTTCCAGCCAGCCACCATAGTAGCCAGAAACAATACCGACTATCAGGCCAAGAGGCAGAGTGATGACACTGACCAGCATCACCAGACCCAGTGCCGGGCGGGCACCATACAGCAGGCGGGAAAGCATATCGCGCCCATAGCTGTCGGTACCCAGCCAGTGGTGTGAATTGGGCGCTGCAAGGCGGTCGGCGGCATTTTGCCAGTTAGGGTCTGTCGGTGCCAGCCAGGGAGCAAGGAGAGCAATAGCCACCAGTAGCACAACAACCACCAGCCCGGCAATCGCAGAAGGGGAGCGCAATAAACGGCGCCAGAATAGCGAGGCAGGCATCAGTGTGTCCTCGGGTCAGTGACGCGAACCAGCACGTCAGTCAGATTATTGATAAGGACAAAGCAAATCCCGATAACCAGCGTGCCACCCATAATGGCTTTGGTGTCTCCGGCAAACAGTGCTGTAGTCAGGTAGCGGCCAATACCTGGCCAGGAAAAGACAGTTTCGGTCAGAACCGCCCCTTCAAGCTGGCTGGTCCATACCAGAGCAAGAACGGTGAGCAATGTACCGCGAATATTGGGGAGTACGTGGCGCCACAGAATCGTCATTTCGCTGGCACCTTTTGCCCGGGCAAGGGTAATGTATTCTTTTCCCAGCTCACTTAAACAGGCCGCGCGGGTCAGCCGGGTAATGCTTGCCAGTGCGTAATACCCTAACAGACTGACGGGTAACACCAGGTGGCTCAGGGCATTGCGGAAAGCTTCCGGGTCACCTGAAAGCCAGGTGTCAATTAAGGCGAAGCCGGTACGTGGTTCAACGCTGTACTGGTAAATATCATCTAACCGGCCAGGGCCTGCGCTCCATTGCAGGCGGGCGTAAAACAGTGACAACATCAGCAACCCCAGCCAAAAAATGGGGACAGAGTTGCCCAGTAACGTGAGGGTACGAATGACGGTGTCAAAAAACGACCCCGCATAGCGGGCACACAATACCCCGCACAGGATACCGGCCACTGCGCCAACAATCAGCGACAGCGTAGCCAGTTCCAGCGTAGCCGGAAACGCCGATAATAAATCCTGCAAAACAGGCTGCCCGGTGGCACTGGCAGTACCCAGATCCCCGTGGAGGAGATTCACAAAATAGTGCCAGAATTGCATGAATAACGGTTGGTCCAACCCCAACTGGTGGCGCACTTGTTGATAGGTAGAAACACTGGCGTGATCGCCCACTATCTGTAGCACAGGGTCAACCGGAGAAAGGGCGGAAAGTGAAAAAGTAATAACCAGCAGGCCCAGTAAGGTTAAAGCCAGTGTGAACCCGCTTTATGCGAGGGTTACCAGCATCTGGCGCAGGCGTTTCGCGCCGGGAGAGAACGGTGTCGCAGACATGAAAAAAACTCTATTTGGGTAAGCCAGAACCAGGGGGTAAACCGGCACAGGGCGGAATATCGCCCGCGCCGGTAAAGAGACCGGTACTATTTTGTTACGCGGTCATAGTACACCATATCGGCATTCAGCCCTTGTTGGTAGCCCTTCACGTTATCGCGTACCACTACCTGGGTTTTCCCCTGGTCAACAAATACATAAGGCGAGTTGTGCTGTAACTTCTCCTGCATCTGTTGGTACATAGACAGGCGTTTGGCCGGGTCGGCCTCAGCGACAGCGGCCAGTGTTTGCTTATTCATTTCAGGGTTCATCCAGCCATTCAAACCTGCAACTGTGCTGGATTTACCATCATTGTAAGCAAATGCGCTGGCATTTGAGTGCGCATCAAAATAATCCGGGATCCACAGGCGAATAGCGGCCTGGTGCTGTTTGGCCCGCACCCGCGCATATACCTGGCTACCTGCGGCAGGCAGCAAATCTACTTTTACGCCACCCTGTGCAAAACTGGCCTGCATAGACTGAGCAATAGTGATGAATGGCGGCTTGTTTTCCACATCCAGCGTAAAGTGCGCGTCTTTAATCCCTGCTTTGCTTAAAATCTCTTTGGCTTTTTCAGGATCAAAGTGGAAGGGGTTACTTTCGATGGCACCCGGTAAGCCCACAGGCAGGAAGCTCTGGTGAATAAAATACTGGCCTTTCAGCAGATCCTGGGTAATGCCTTTGTAATCAACCAGCCAGCGGGCAGCCTCCCAGAATGCCGGGTTCTTCAGGAGCGGATTAGCACTGTTACCGGTGTTAAACACCAGGTAGTTCTGTTCAGCTGAAGGAATGCTCAGCACTTTTACACCCGGTTTGCCTTGCAGCGCACTGGTCTGGTCTGCGCCCAGGTCACGGGCTATATCGGCATCCCCCTGCTGGATTAACAGGCGACGCGCGGCCGGGTCGGGCACATTCTTGATAATAATGTGTGCCATTTTGGCTTTATCGCCAGGCGAGGAAGCATTGGCATCCAGCACTATTGCCTGGTGGGGCTGGTAAACCCGCATGCTGTAAGGGCCACTTCCTGCCGAATGCATTTTCAGCCATGCATTACCAAAATCATTGTTTTTGGCATGAGAGGCCACTTGTTTCTCATCCACAATAGAAGCAATCGGCGTGGACAGAATATTTAAAGCAACCGCCGGGCTGACATCGGCAGTCCAGTGGATCTGTAACGAGTGGTCGTCAACTTTCTTGAATTGTTTGGCGATATTTTCCGGCGACCAGCCCAGAACATTCAGAATAAAAGCCGGGGATTTATTCAGGGTAATCGCCCGGGTATATGACCAAATAACATCTTCGGGGCGTACCGGGTTTCCGGAAGCAAATGCTGCGCCGTTACGCAGTGTTATTGTCAGTGTTTTGCTGGCCGCATCAGCTTTCCAGCTTTCAGCCAGTACTGGAATGACTTTTTCCGGGTTATCCCGGTCAGCCTGTACCAGGCGTTGGTATAAAGAAGGAATAGTTTGAATGCTCGATAATTCATTGGCTTCAGCCGGGTCAAGGCTGACCAGGTCATCAAGCCCCTGGGCTACAACCAGGGTATTGGGTGGTGTGGCAGCCTGAACAGAAAAAATACTGGCAGAAAGCGCTGTCAGTAATACAGCAGGAAGGTATTTCTTGCGCATAATCATCCCAATTAACGTTTCGACATTATTGTTCACATAACGTTAGGGCTTTTAGCCCCTGAGATAAAGTAATAATGAGCAAGTAACCTATGAAAATAAGTAATATCCATATAGTCAATTGTCACTATAGCTACATAGTAACTTAATGAAATTATTGTTTTCATCAAATAGCAGGCGGTTTTACCAGTGGCTGGCATGCCTGTGCGAATAACCTGATCTTATTAGTGGATAAATGGGATTGTGATCACACAATAACCCTAAAGATAAATTTTTTAGCGCCGAAATAACAATTCATTGGAATGTTTTTAACAAACAGGCAACTGTTTTTTTCGGAGCTGCACATGACTTCTCGCCCACCTGTAACCCAAACAGAAAAAAAACTCGAAAACTCAGCCACTCTGATGTCGACCACAGACCTCAATAGCTACATTACTCACGCTAATGATGACTTTGTGCATATCAGTGGTTACAGCCTGGACGAGCTCACGGGCAGCCCGCACAATATTTTACGCCACCCGGACATGCCTAAAGCCGCATTTGCAGACATGTGGGCTACGCTGCGTAATGGCGAACCCTGGACCGGAATAGTGAAGAACCGGTGTAAAGATGGCGACCACTATTGGGTGCGCGCTAATGTTTGCCCAATGAAAAGAGAGGGCAAAGTGACTGGCTATATGTCGATAAGAGTTGCGGCGAATCGCGATGAAATCGCCGGTGCGCAATCGCTGTATAGTTCGCTTAATGAAGGGCGCAGTACAAAGCGAATTTTCAAAGGCCTGGTGCTGGGTAACGGTTTGTCGGGGATATTGCCCCGTCTTTCACTCCGCCAGCGCATAGGTGGTGTGTTTGCTTTGTTGTGGGCCTTATTCGCAGTGCTGGCAATTGTGCAAGGTGAACGGGGCATGATATTGCTGGCTGAATTAGTAACGGCAGCACTGGTCATGCTGGTGGGGACTGGAATGATGGTCTGGCAGGTAGCCCGGCCAGTAGAGGATGTGGCTACCCAGGCGCTGGAGGTTGCGACCGGCGAGCGTCAGTCAATACGCCATATGCACCGCGCAGATGAAATTGGCCGTACCTTGCGGTCCATTGGCCAGCTTGGGCTGATGTGCCGCTGGTTAATGAATGATGTTACCCAACAAATCAACACCGTGCGTCAGGGTAGCGAAGATCTTGCAAAGAGCAATGAAGACCTTAACCACCGTACACAGCAGTCGGTAGACAATGTCCAGACTACAGTCACGACAATGAACCAGATGGCCGAAACAGTGCAGTCAAACTCCCAAACCGCCGAGCAGGCTAACCAACTCTCTTCAGATGCCAGCCAGGTGGCACAAAGCGGTGGGCAGGCAATGAAAACCGTGGTCACGACTATGGATGACATCGCCGCCAGCACCCAGCAAATCGGTACTATCACCTCATTAATTAACGACATCGCGTTTCAGACCAATATTCTGGCACTGAATGCGGCCGTAGAAGCCGCACGGGCGGGCGAACAGGGGAAAGGGTTTGCGGTGGTAGCGCAGGAAGTACGCCATCTGGCACAGCGCAGTGCATCTGCAGCGAATGAGATTCGCCAGTTGATTGAAGAAAGTGCCAGTAAAGTTGAATCAGGTTCTGTACAGGTTCACCAGGCAGGGCAAACCATTCAGGACATTGTGGACCGGGTACAAAATGTCACGCAACTGATTACCCGCATCAGCCAGGCGACCCGTGAACAGGCATCAGGGTTATCCGGGTTGACCGAAGTGGTGGCGGCTCTGGATGGTATTACTGCCAGTAATGCACAACTGGTAGAAAGCAATGCACAAATTGCCGACATGGTGAAATACCGGGCGGAACGTCTTCAGGATGCCGTTGGCGTGCTTTCTCAGGTGGGGTAAAACCACCGTACCTGAAATCGGTGAAATGTTAGCTTCTGCAACTCCCCGAATACATCACTACCATTGAGCCTGTGGCAAACGGGCTTGATGATAATTGATTGTTTCTTGTAACTATATTATTTCTATAAATAACTCAAAGTTATTTTTGATAATACAGGATGTTGGTGCAACGCACTCACTGTGATAGTGCGCCTGCACAGCCCTGCTATAAGCTCCGGTTATCTGTTGCAGTCGTTAATGATTTGTAAACATAAGACAATGATCTTATTTCATTGTTTTATGAGTTATTTCTCGATTTTTCACCATTTGGTACATATTTTGCTCGATGTTTCCTGTCATTTATTTAACAGGGACATCAACATGCTGAAATTATCTTTTCCGGGCCGTAAAAGTAAGTTCGCACTGGCGCTGGGTTCTCTGGCGCTTTTGAGTAGTTCACTGGTAAATGCGTCAACGCTGCGTATTGCTATGACTGCAGCGGATATTCCCCTGACTCTGGGCCAGCCAGATCAGGGCTATGAAGGTAACCGTTTCACCGGGATCCCTTTGTACGATTCACTGGTTGAGTGGGATCTTTCACAAGGCGAAAAACCCAGTGGTTTGGTGCCAGGGCTTGCCACCGAATGGCATGTTGACCCGGATGATCACACGCGCTGGATCTTTACTTTGCGCCACGACGCCACCTTCCATGATGGTACGCCAGTCAATGCCGATGCCATTGTCTGGAACGTTAACAAAGTTCTGGATAAAACCGCTGTACAATACGCACCAGGGCAGATTGGCAATACCTTATCGCGTATGCCAACACTGCGCGGAGCCACGAAAATTGATGATTACACCGTTGCCCTGACCACATCAGAACCGGATGCGCTCCTGCCTTATAACCTCACGAATCTGTTTATTGTTTCGCCCACGGCCTGGCAGAAAATTTTTGCGGCTATCCCGGCTTCAGATGGCGATGACGCCACACGCAGCAAAACGGCGTGGACTGAGTTCGCGGCACATGCTGTAGGAAGCGGCCCGTTTGAACTGGAAAAGTTAGTTCCCCGCCAGCAGTTGATCCTGAAAAAGAACCCTAATTACTGGAATAAAGCACGTATTCCAAAAGTGGACAAAGTGGTGCTGATCCCGCTGCCGGAAGCCAATGCGCGCACTGCTGCATTGCTCTCAAAACAAGTGGACTGGATAGAAGCGCCAGCGCCGGACGCGCTCGATCAAATAAAAGCCCAGGGCTACAAGATCTACGCCAATATTCAGCCTCATGTCTGGCCCTGGCAGTTCTCATTCCTGAAAGGGTCGCCCTGGCTGGATATCCGGGTGCGTAAGGCGGCTAACCTGTGTATCAACCGTGCAGAGCTGAAAAATTACCTTGGCGGCTACATGGAGGCGGCCACCGGCGTGTATGAACCCGGTAACCCCTGGCATGGCAACCCCACCTTCAAAATTAAATATGATCCCGATACCGCACGTAAGTTGATGGAAGAAGCCGGTTACAGCGCCAGCAAACCACTGCGTGTGACTGTGGCGACCTCGGCATCCGGCTCCGGGCAGATGCAGCCGTTACCCATGAACGAATACATCCAGCAAAGCCTGAAAAGTTGCTATTTCAACGTAGATATCAAGGTCCAGGAATGGAATACCTTGTTTACCAACTGGCGTTTGGGGGCAAAAGATCCGGCAGCCAAAGGTATTGATGCGATCAACGTCAGTGCCGCCGCGCTCGATCCCTACTTTGGCATGATCCGTTTCTCAACGGCGAAAGCCTTCCCGCCTGTTGCCACTAACTGGGGGTATTTCGCAACACCTGAAACCGAAAAACTGGCAACGGCGGTGAAAAATGCCTTCAGCACGGATGAGATGAACAAAGCCGCTGCTGCATTGCACACCGAGCTGGTGGACCAGGTTCCGTTCCTGTTTGTTGCCCATGATGTTGGTCCCCGGGCAATTTCACCTGCTGTCACTGGGGTGGTACAGCCGCAAAGCTGGTTTATCGATCTCGCGCTGGTGAGCAAAAAAGAGTAACTGAGAACTCAGGAGGGAAGCATGTTTCGGTCTGTCTTTTACCGAGTATTGCTGGCGGTTCCCACCATGCTGGGGGTAGCGATTATCTGTTTCCTGTTGGTACAGATAGCCCCCGGCGACCCGCTGGTTTCCGTTATGCCGCCAGATGCTTCAGAAGAACTACGCCGCAGTCTGATGCAGGCTTATGGCTTCGATAAACCGCTACCGGTTCAGTTTGTTCACTGGCTGTGGCGGGCAGTGCATGGCGATTTGGGGATGTCGGTCGCCACCGGGCGGCCGGTATTCAGCGAGGTAATGACGGCGGTGACCTATTCGCTGCGCCTGGCTGTGCTGGCAACACTGGTGGGTTTCTTGCTGGGAAGCCTGTTCGGGTTTGTTGCCGGTTATTACCGCAACAGCCTGGTGGACCGCCTGGCATCGGTGTTATCGGTGTTTGGCGTGAGTGTGCCGCACTACTGGCTGGGTATGCTGCTGGTCATTATTTTCAGCGTAAAACTGTCGGTGCTACCCGCTACAGGCGGCGGGCCGATAGGCGAAGTGGGCTGGGCGTGGAACTGGGAGCATATGCAATTTATGTTGCTCCCGGCCATTACGTTATCTGTCATTCCCACAGGCATTATTGCCCGTACCGTGCGTTCTCAGGTCGCAGACTTATTGAGCCAGGAATTTATTACCGGGTTACGGGCCAGAGGGCTGAGTGAAGCGAGTATTTTTGGCCATGTGGTGAAAAATGCCGCGCCAACCGCCCTGGCTGTGATGGGGCTGCAGGTGGGTTACCTGATGGGCGGTTCAATCCTGGTTGAGACAGTATTTTCCTGGCCGGGTACGGGGATGTTGCTCAACACGGCAATTTTCCAGCGAGACTTGCCGCTGTTACAGGGAACTATCTGGGTTCTGGCGCTGTTTTTTGTGCTACTGAATTTGCTGGTAGACATGCTCCAGTCTGCGCTTGATCCGCGAATTAAAAGGAGCTGAGGATGGTTGATTCTGTGACACCAAAAGCACCTGACACATTGCCTGTTGTTCCGGCTTCAGATGGCTACTGGTCTGGCGTCGCACTGAGGCTGGCAAAAGACCCCGGCGGCATGTTTGTCGCTGCCATCATTGTCGCTCTGCTGTTTTTAGCCGTGGCTGGCCCCTGGCTGATAACCAAAGACCCCTACCAGACATCCATGTTTTTGCGCCTCAAACCCATTGGGACTGATGGTTTTCCACTGGGTTCTGATGAACTGGGGCGCGACATGCTGTCGCGGTTGATTCTGGGCACGCGTTTATCGCTATTTATGGGGATTATGCCGGTAATCCTGGCGTTTTTTATCGGCGGGACGATAGGTATCGTGGCCGGGTACGCCGGAGGCTGGGTAAACAGTGCGATTATGCGCACTGTGGATGTGTTTTATGCCTTTCCTTCTGTTCTGCTGGCCATTGCGTTATCTGGCGCGTTGGGGGCCGGGATCGGGAATGCGTTGTTATCCCTGACTCTGGTGTTTGTGCCCCAGGTTGCCCGTATCGCTGAAAGTGTTACCGCTCAAGTGCGCAATATGGATTATATCGATGCGGCCAGAGCCACGGGAGCGAGTGCCTTTACCATTATTCGCGTTCAGGTGCTGGGCAATGTTCTCGGGCCGGTATTTGTGTTCTCTACCGGGTTAATTTCTGTCTGCATGATTCTGGCTTCCGGCCTCTCTTTTCTGGGGCTCGGAGTACGGCCACCTGAACCCGAATGGGGGCTGATGCTCAACACGTTGCGCACGGCTATTTATACCCAACCCTGGGTAGCGGCTTTACCAGGCATGATGATTTTCATCACGTCTATCTCCTTCAATATTCTTGCTGATCGCCTGCGCGCAGCCATGGCCATTAAGGAGTAACGGATGCAACCTTTTCATAATCAGGATATTGGCGGGCCTGCGCAGCCTTTGTTACGTGTTTCCGGGCTGGTGAAGTATTTCCCGGTGCGTAGCGCGCAAGGGCGGGTACAGGTTCAGGCTGTAGATAACGTTAATTTTGAAGTAAAAAAAGGGGAAACTCTGGGTGTGGTGGGGGAGTCCGGTTGCGGCAAATCCACCACGGCACGGTTATTAATGCAGTTACTCACCCAGGATAAAGGCGAACTGGTATTTGACGGGCAGAGTGTTGGCTCTGCGGCGCTGTCCATGAAAGCTTACCGCCGCCAGGTACAGATGGTGTTTCAGGACAGCTACGCTTCGCTCAACCCCCGTATGACTATGGAAGAGAGCATTGCGTTTGGGCAGCGGGTACATGGTGTTTCTGCTCGTGAAGCCCGGGAGTACGCCCATTATTTGCTGGCTCATGTTGGGCTGGATCCGGCTCGCTTTGCCGGGCGTTATCCCCATGAGTTATCTGGTGGCCAGCGCCAGCGTGTGAACATTGCCCGTGCTCTTGCCATGAAACCCCGCATGGTGATTCTGGATGAAGCTGTGTCCGCGCTGGATAAATCAGTGGAAGCTCAGGTGCTCACACTATTGCAGGATTTAAAACGCACCCTGGATTTGACCTATGTGTTTATCAGCCATGACTTACATGTTGTTCGCTGGCTATCTGACCGTATTCTGGTGATGTACCTGGGCGAAGTGGTGGAAGTGGGGCCTGCTGAAGCGCTGTTTACTGGTGCGGCGCACCCCTATACCCAGGCGCTGCTGAGCTCTATGCCATCGATGGACCCAAATCACAGAACCCTGGCCTCACCTTTGTCGGGGGATCCCCCCAGCCCCATTTCACCCCCGGCGGGTTGCCGGTTTCATACCCGTTGCCCGCAGGCAAAACCGGTTTGCCAGCAAGTGAAACCTCAGTTGAGTACGGTGAGTGAAGGGCACCAGGCCGCCTGCCTGATGGCTCAGCCGGGTTCACCCTGGTATGGCGAGATTTCAGTTCGGGAGGTGCACAGTGCCGCATGATGCTTTTGTTGAAGTGAATGACTTACACGTCACCTTTACCCGCGGCGGGCAGACCATTCAGGCCGTAAATGGTGTCTCTTTTGATGTGCAAAAGGGCGAGGTGATGGCGCTGATTGGCGAATCTGGCTCGGGGAAAAGCGTGACATTACGCGCGCTAATGCGCCTGCACCCACCCGACAGCACACGCATAACCGGCAAGATTCATGTCGGGGGCGAAGATGTACTGGCTATGTCTTCGGCGGCTCTGCGCCAGTTTCGTGGTGCCAAAACGGCGATGATTTTCCAGGAGCCGCTGCTGGCCTTCGACCCGGTGTATACCGTGGGGCAACAAATTATTGAGGGGCTGCGCCGTCACGAAGGGTTGTCACGCGCACAAGCCAGGGAAAGGGCGCTGTCTGCTTTGCAACAGGTGAAGATCCCCAGCCCGGAAAGCCGCCTTGATGCCTGGCCCCATGAGATGTCTGGCGGCATGCGCCAGCGTGCCATGATTGCACTGGCTCTGTCCTGCAACCCTGGCCTGTTACTGGCAGATGAACCCACTACGGCACTGGATGCCACGGTACAGATTCAGATCCTGATTTTGTTGCGCGAGCTGCAAAAAGCGAAAGGGCTGTCGATTATTTTTGTCACCCATGACATGGGCGCGGCAGTAGAAATTGCTGACCGGGTTGCCGTGATGTATGCCGGGCGCATTGTTGAGGAAGCATCGCTGGCGGAAATCCTCGCGCATCCCCGCCACCCGTATACCCAGGTGTTGCTTGGCAGCCGCCCACGAGCTGGCCTGAAAAAAGGCGACGCGTTGTATTGCATCCCGGGCGCGCCACCTGATTTAGCGCATTTACCTGAAGGTTGCGCATTCGCCAGCCGTTGCCCTCATGCCAGTGCCACCTGTTCACAAACGGTGCCGGAAACTGAATATGTCGCGCAACGCCATCGGGTCAGTTGCCACCGTTGGCGCTCACTGGAGCAAGAGGCCGCAACAGAAGCGGCAACCCAGTTGGCCTGAACCTGAAAAACGAGGTGATTAAAACATGTTGGAAAAAAGTATTCGGGCTTTTATGCCTTACCCGTTTGCCCCGGTTAAATCAGCACCCGTTGGCACGCTGGCGGGGTTAACTTTTGCGGTGAAAGATTTGTTTGATGTTGCCGGTTACCCCACTGGTGGGGGGAACCCCCATATTCTGGCTATGTCTGGTATTCGCAGGAACAATTCGCCAGTCGTGCAACAATTGCTGGATAACGGCGCGCAATTTATTGGTAAAACCCATACCAACGAGATGGCGTTCTCAATGAGCGGCCACAATTATCACTATGGCACACCGGTTAATGGCGCAGCGCCGGAGCGTATTCCCGGCGGGTCATCTTCTGGTTCGGCTTCTGCTGTTTCTAACCAGTGCTGTGATTTCGCCTTAGGTACAGATACTGGCGGTTCGGTGCGTACACCGGCGAGCTACTGCGGCTTGTTTGGCATTCGCCCGACACACGGGCGCATTTCTCTGGATGGCTGCCAGCCGCTGGCTGAATCAATGGATACCTGCGGGTGGTTTGCCCGGGACGCAACAGTATTCGCGGCGGTAGGTGATGTGCTGTTGCCTGAAGATACGGTTGATTCAGCTTCACCATCCCTGGCTATTCACCCTGCTTTATTTTCGCGCCTGCCGGCCTCCAGCCAGCAATGTCTGTTGCCCTTTATTGATGCAATCAGTTCCACCTGGGGTGGAGTGCACCAAATTAGTGCGGAATTACCTGATGTTGACAGTGCATATCTTGCTTTTCGGGTTATTCAGGGGCGGGAATCCTGGCAAGCGCAGGGGGAAACCATTGAGCGTGAAGGGTTGGTTCTTGGCCCTGATGTGGCCGCGCGTTTTGCCTGGGGGAAACAGGTTACCGACAGCCAGGTCAGCGAAGCTATCACCGTACGTGAGCAGGTGACGCAGTGGTGGAATGAACAACTGGGCAACCGGATACTTATTATGCCGACTGTCCCGGATGTAGCGCCTTTACTGACAACCAGTGACAGTGAAATCGAGCATATCCGCCGTATTTCTCATGATTTACTCAGCATTGCAGTATTGACTCGCCGGCCACAGGTCACTATACCGCTGGCGACTTTGCAGGGCGCACCTCTGGGGCTTTCGTTAATGGGGCCTTGCGGCAGTGACCGGCAGCTTATCCGGCTCGCCGGGGAAATATATTCGTTAGCCAGAACGGGCAGATAAAAGCGGTCAAAGAGTAGTGATGTGTATTGGTTGCTGTTTATAGCTGCGCGAGCTGTTCGCGCAGTACTTCCACTCCGGGCGCAATTTTTTCCGGTGAAATAGCGTGAAAGCCCATACGGAAAAAGGTTTCAGGCGGGTTGGTATCCAGAAAATGCCGGGCCCCGGGTTCAATTAATACACCGGCGTGAGCTGCGCGCCAGGTAAGTTGCTGGGTATTAATACCGCCAGGGGTTTTTAACCAGAAAGCATTCGCATGCTCACTCCCGGGAATGGGGCGGCATTCCGGCAACCAGGTTTCCAGCGACCGGTTCAGTAACTCCCAACGGCGTGCAGAATCTTCATGGTAACGGCGCAGATGTGTTTCGTAATACCCTTGTGCCAGAAAATGTGCCATCTGGTACTGGATATTGGTTGGCGCATGGCGAACCACCAGGCGGCGTAGTGCCCGGGCTTCATCAATCAATTCAGGGTCGGCCACCATAAATCCCAGGCGTAGCCCTGGCGAAAGCGCTTTGGACAGACTGCTGACATAAACCACGCGGCCATGTTTATCGCTGGCTTTCAGCGCGGGTGGTGGGTTGAGTGTGAAATTACTTTCTGAATCGTAATCATCTTCGATAATTACTGCGTCATGGCGAGTCACATGCTCAAGCAATGCCTTGCGGCGCTGGCTACTCAGTGTCACACCTGTCGGCACCTGGTGCCCGGGGGTAACATAGTAGTAATCACAAGGCGGCTGGCTCAGAGTAATACCTTCTTCGTCAACATCGTGGGGAATTATCTGCGCATCACCGAGCAAAAAGGTGTTGATAGCTTCACGGTAACCCGGGTTTTCCACTGCCACGCGGGTTGACGACGACATCAACAAACGGGTCAGTAAATAGAGCGCGTTTTGCGAGCCAATGGTTATCAGAATTTCATCCGGAGCCGCCAGTATTCCGCGTTTTGGCAGTACCCGGGTGCGAATCTGCTCAATCAGCATGGGGACATCCTGATCGATATGATCGATTATCCAGCGCTGGTCTGCCACACCGCTGTTGAGCCAGCGTGAAGCTGCCCGCCACTGGCTTAACGGGAACTGAGCGGTATTAGGCTGCCCATAGATAAACGGGTAGCGATAGTGCATCCAGCCGGAGGGTTTCATGATGGATTCTTGCTGGCTGGGGGCGACTTTAAACCGGTTGCTCCAAAGTGGTGCGGTGTTATCGGCGGGAAGTGCAGTCTCTGTGGTTTTGTACTGGCATGCCTGGTAATCCGGGTGCAGAAAATAACCACTGCGTGGGCGGCTAATCAGGTAGCCATCGTTCACCAGCCCTTCAAAAACCAGAGCGGTGGTATTGCGTGACACCTGGAGCTGGCTGGCAAGCTGGCGGCAGGAAGGCAGAGGTTGGTCGACTGGAAAAATACCGCTCAAAATAGCGTTAACCAGTGTTTCTCTGACTTGTTCCTGCAACCCACGTGACCGGTCAAATTCTATGTGCAGATAATGACGATTCATCGTGATGGTCCTCCGGTGGCTTAATAGGTAACTACATAAGCAATCTTCGTACCATGTTCTGGTTATCTGACACATCGACATAGCGAAACTGTCACTGTTCAGGTGACAAACAACCTTTCTAGAGTAAAACGCAACCCGGTGTGAATATTCTTAACGGAATATTTCTTTTCCGGCACATATTTTGCTTCGTATTCGGGTAACGCTTTCCCGTAATGCATCTGGCTTCAGAAAATAAAAAGGTGGCGCTATGAAGAGTAAGTTGGGCATTTTGACTTTATCCGCAGTGCTGGCAATGGCTTTTAGCTGGCAGGTGGCTGCTCGTGATTTACCAGAAATTGAAAAGGCAGGCGCATTGAAAGTGGTTACGGAAGATGACTACGCGCCGTTTAACTTTATCAAAGATGGTAAAGCGGAAGGCTTTAACAAGGATATGCTGGATGAATTACGTAAATACGCCAAATTCCATGTAGACCAAAGTATTTTACCCTGGACTGGCTTATTGGCATCTGTTTCTACCGGGCAATATGACATGGCTCTGACCGGGGCGGTAGTTACCGATGAACGCCTGAATGTCTTTAATTTCACCCCGCCATTTGCTTCAGCCCAGCATTATTTTGTGAAGCGCGCAGGGGATACTTCACTGAATACCATTAAAGATTTGTCTGGTAAAAAAGTGGGTGTTCAGGCTGGCAGTGCATTATTAGCACGCTTACCAGAACTGAAAGCCATGCTGGAAAAACAGGGTGGTGAATTGGGCCCGGTTGTTCAATATCAGTCCTATCCGGAGGCCTTTGCTGATTTGGCGAACAAACGTCTGGATTACGTGATTGACGTGGTTATTGCTGTGAATGATCTGGTGAAAACAAAACCGAAAGTTTTTGCCAAAGGTCTGGCAGTTTCTGGCCCGGGTTATATGGCCTGGCCAATTCCGAAAGACTCACCAGAGCTGATGAAATATATGACCAAATTCATGGATCACATGCGTGAAACCGGTCGTCTGGCTGAATTGCAGAAAAAATGGTTTGGTGAAACCTACCCGGATCTGCCAACTGTACCAATCACCAGTGCTGAACAGTTCCATAAATTAGCAGGTCTGTAATAAATGGGCGCAGCCTGATGGGCTGCGCCTTGTTTGGTATCAAGGAGCGTTAAATGGACGCGATATCTTGGCAGTTATTATTTGAAGGCGCCTGGGCGACGTTGTGGATTTCCGGCATCGCTATCCTGTTCGGGGTGTCTATTGGTCTGGTCATCGCGTTTATTCGAATGATGAAGATCCCCGTTGTGGACACCATTCTGGTGCTGTACATCAGCCTGGCACGTGCCACACCGTTGGTGACGTTGGTCTTATTTTTGTTTCTTTCATTGCCAGTGGTCGGTATTAATCTGGATAAAAGCATTGCCGCCATTGTGGCTCTGACACTGAATACATCTGCATTCAATGCAGAAATTTGGCGTAATGCCTTCACCCATTTCCCCAAAGAGCAAAAAGAAGCCGCGGAAGCGGTAGGGATGCAACGCTGGACTTATTTCCGTTATATCATGCTGCCACAAATGTGGATTGAAAGCCTGCCTGCGCTGGTCAATGAAATGTCCTTTTTAATTAAGGGCAGCCCGGCGATTGCCGTGATCGGCGTGGTGGATTTAACTCGGGTAACAAACCGTATTTCTGCAGTAACTTATGAGCCGTTATCACCTATTTTGGCAGCGGGTTTACTGTATATAGTAATTATTGGCGTGCTGCTTAAATTACAAAATTTAGCAGAACGTAAAGCGAAACGCCTGGCGCGGTAAAGCAGAGTATTTGGAGGCGCTATGAACCAATGGGCGATAGTCTGGTCAGCACGAGATTTGTTTCTGCAGGGGTTTATTTCAACTCTTGAATTGTTCGTTATTACTGCGATTGCGGGAATTATCATCGGTACTACAGTGTTGTACTTAACCGAGCTGCAATCAAAAGTGCTGAATAACATTATTCACTACTTTGTAAGCCTGATGCGGGCAGTACCCTTCCTGATTCTGGCTTATTTACTTTATTACGGATTACCTGAAGTTGGCATTAGTATGGATGCCTGGACAGCCGGGCTGGTCTCACTGATTATTTATCACAGTGCGTATTTTTATGAGATTTTGCGTAGCCAACGGCGTATTTTTTCGACTGGCTACATCGAAGCAGCGACTGCGCAAGGTTTTTCCCGTTATAAAACCTTCACCCGGATTATTACACCGAATATTTTTTCCGGCGCATTGCCACTGATGGGTAACCAGTTGATTATCTGCCTGAAAGATACTGCTTTCTTGTGCATTATTACTGTGCAGGAAATTACTGCTGCAGCAAACAGTGTCCAGGCGACTTATTTCATTCCATTTAATGCATTTATTGTTGCCATTGGCCTGTATTGGGGTGTCAGTGTGCTGCTTGAGTTGTTGATTAAACGCCTGAATAGCTATGGCGCGAAACGAGGAATTACCCATGCCTGAGAATGCGGCGGTCAGTATTAAAAATGTCTCGAAGCAATTCGATAATGTGGAAGTGTTACGTGATATCAACCTGGATGTGCAAAAAGGGGAAGTGGTGAGTATCCTGGGTTCATCGGGTTCTGGTAAATCCACGCTGCTGCGTTGCATGAACTGGCTGGAACAGCCTGATCGTGGAGAAATTCGTATTTCTGGTAGCCGTATTGGGGTGGATGACAGTGGCAAACATATGTCTCACCGTGAGCTGTCGAAAGTACGTGAGCGTGTAGGCATGGTGTTCCAGAGCTTTAATTTGTGGCCGCACCTGACCGTGCTGCAAAACGTGACAGAGGCATTGCTGCACGTTAAAGGCCTCAAACGTGCCGAAGCCAACGAAATTGCCCATAAACAACTGGAAAAAGTGGGCATGAACCACAAGGCTGACAGCTACCCCATTACGCTCTCTGGTGGGCAGAAGCAGCGTGTGGCCATTGCCCGTTCGTTAGCCATGTCGCCGGAAGTGATTCTGTTTGATGAACCAACGTCTGCACTGGATCCGGAACTGGTTGGCGAAGTTCTGGCCGTTATGAAAGCGCTGGCAGCGGAAGGCTACACCATGGTTGTTGTCACCCACGAAATGGATTTTGCCCGCCAGGTGTCAGACCAGGTGGTATTTTTGGAAAAAGGGGTGTTGATTGAGAAAGCCGCACCTGAAAAATTCTTCACCAACCCAGATTCTGAACGTGTGCAGCGCTTTTTGGCGACCACGCGCTGAGATGTGTGTTATTCCCATGTAGCCAGCAATAATAATGTCCGCAGTTGTGCGGGCATTATTTTATTGTCAGCCGTAAACCACCTCATAAGGAGGTGGTGATTGTTAATCCCGGTCGATAGCAAACGGGTTCCACGCCTGGCGAACCGGCATCACCTCAATACGGTTGATATTCATGTGATCCGGCAGTGTAGCGATGTAATACATCTGCTCTGCAATATCCTGCGCACTGAGCGGAGTGGTGCCACGGTAGAGGTTATCTGATGCCGCCTGGTCACCTTTAGTACGCACCAGGGTAAATTCTGTTTCCGCAATGCCTGGTGCGAGGTCGGTTACACGCACTCCGGTTCCCAGTAAATCGCACCGCAGGTTATAGCTGAACTGTTTTACAAACGCTTTGGTTGCGCCATATACATGGCTACCTGGGTACGGCCACTGGCCCGCAATAGAGCCAATGTTAATAATACTGGCACCAGCACCGTGTTTAATCAGCGTTGGCAGTAATGCATGGGTGACGCTCACCAGTCCTTTCACATTGGTATCAATCATGGTTTGCCAGTCTTCGAGGTCAACTTTCTGAGACGGCATGGGTGAGAGCGCCAGCCCGGCGTTATTAATGAGCGCTTTCACATCGGCAAATTCTTCAGGCAGGCTGGCTACTGCACTTTTCACTGCGTCTGAATCACGCACATCAAGCTCAATAATATGGACAGGTACTTTTCCCACAAGGGCATCTTTTAATGCTTCGAGCCGGGATAAGCGGCGTCCGCTGAGCACCAGTGACCAGCCATGTTCTGCAAAATAATGAGCAGCTGCTTCACCAAAACCTGATGTTGCTCCAGTAATAAAGGCAACCTGCTTTTCGGACATTTTCCACTCCTTTAAAGAAGACTGAATAACGCAAGGGTCAGTCCGCACTATAAGAAGCGGTGAAGGCATGAGACAGAGCCAGATGGCTGACTGGCTTGTGACACCTCTTGTCACAGTAAAAATCTGCTTCTGGCTCTACCTGGTCTGGTTGCTACGGGGTCAGGATGAATTCAAGGGTTTTGACCGAAATGTTGAGCGTAAGATTCAGGAGGGCAGGTATGAAACTGGCATTACAGGGCGAGAATTTTCTAACAAATAACGATGTGCGTCAGCTGGACCGTTCTTATGTATTTCACTCATGGTCTGCGCAGGGCAACCTGAACCCATTAGTTATTGCTGGCGCAAAAGGCTGCCAGTTATGGGATTACGACGGTAAAAATTACCTCGATTTCAGCAGCCAGTTAGTTAACGTCAATATTGGTTATCAGCACCCTAAAGTGCTGGCAGCCATGAAAGCACAGCTTGAAGAGCTGGTGACGATTGCCCCGGCAACAGCTAACCTGGCGCGTGGTGAAGCCGCAAAACGCATTGTGGAACTGGCACCCGCGGGTTTCCATAAAGTCTTTTTTACTAACGCCGGGGCCGATGCCAACGAAAACGCGATTCGTATGGCGCGTTTATACACCGGGCGCGATAAAGTGCTGTCAGCCTACCGCTCTTATCACGGTAATACCGGTAGTGCGATTGCTGCGACCGGTGACTGGCGCCGTGTACCAAACGAATATTCTCGCGGCCATGTGCATTTCTTCAACCCGTATTTGTACCGCTCTGAGTTCAATGCCACGAACGAGCAAGAAGAGTGCGCGCGTGCGTTACAGCATTTGCGCCGTATTATTGAATGCGAAGGCCCGGCTTCTATTGCCGCTATTTTACTGGAAAGTATTCCAGGTACCGCAGGCATTCTGGTGCCGCCAGCAGGGTATATGAAAGGTGTGCGTGCTTTGGCCGACGAATTTGGCATTGTCCTGATTCTGGACGAAGTGATGGCCGGTTTTGGCCGCACCGGCCGCTGGTTTGCGTTTGAACATGATGACGTGGTGCCTGACCTTATCACCTTCGCGAAAGGCGTGAACGCAGGTTATGTACCGGCAGGTGGTGTACTGATTTCTGAAGCCATTTCCCATTACTTTGATGACCACTTTTTTGCCGGTGGCCTGACTTATTCCGGGCACCCGCTGGCGATGGCGGCGATTGTCGCCACGCTGGACGCAATGAAAGAAGAGAACGTTGTGGAAAATGCCGCACAGGTGGGCGATGGCGTATTGCGTGCCGGCCTGAATGCGCTTTCAGAAAAATATGCGCTGGTGGGTGAAGTGCGTGGGGTTGGCGTATTCCAGGCACTGGAACTGGTGACCAACCCTGAAACCAAAACACCCGTCGCTGCAGCCGATATGGCGGCTATCAAGCTGGCGTTGACCGAAGCCGGGTTACTGAGCTTTGTGGTGGAAAACCGCATTCATGTGGTTCCCCCCTGCACAGTTACTGCCGACGAAGTGAAACAAGGCCTGGCAATCATTGACCGGGTACTGGGCCAGTTCAGCGGCCTGGTCCGTTAACCACTCCCCAGGTAAGCGGCCAGCCTGCGGGCTGGTTGCTTGCTTTTTAATCCAGTTGTGAAATATCCAGTGCGGCTTTATCAATGATACCGATAATTTGTTTGAGCGTGGCAGGCTCGGCACCTTGTTGATTCACTTTCAAATCCAGCACTGCTTTGATGTTGTCCAGCGCCCGTTTCATCTCCGGGTTTGCCCGCAGTTTACGGCCTACTGCTTTAGCTGCAATGCGTTCTTTTATTTGGGTTCGTTCCTCGTTGTGTGCTGCTAACCATTGCTGCCCCAGTTCAGTAATGGTGATTTTTTTGCGCCCGTTTTCTTCATCTTCCAGGTGAATCAGTTTGTTGGACTCAAGAAAATCCAGCGTGGGGTAGATAACGCCCGCACTCGGAACATAATGGCCTTCCGTCATGTTTTCGATGGACTTGATGAGCTCATAACCGTGGCTGGCATCCTGGGACAGGATATCGAGCACTACGATCCGCAGTTCGCCATGGCCAAAGAAACGTTTACGGCGATGCCCGCCCCGTTCATTCGTGTCGCACTCACCACGCCCACCGCACTCACCACGCCCACCACGGCTCTGTTCTCCGTGCCCACGTTCTGTACGGCCACGCATTTCACGGTTTTGTTCCTCACCTTCCATACGGCTGTGGCGGCCTCTGCCATGGCGGCGCCCTTCGCCTTCTTCTCCGCGCCCGTCATCGTGGCGCATCTGTAAACGGAAAAAATCTCTCATAGGGTATAACCTCATTGTTGTGTGTAATTTGCGCACCTGCTATTGCATTCAGTTTCTTAATGACAGGTGCTGTATAGATATATCTAAACTATATCTGATTTTGTCTTTTGGCAAATTTTAGATCTGATATTTTTTTTGTATGTATTTTAATTTATTGATTTTTAATCATTTAAATTTCATGTGTGACCTGGATTGATAACGCCAACTGATATATCAAAATTTTTACTTGCATAAATTACAGATAACAATCATTATCATTAACTGTGATTAGATATATCTAAAATTAAACTACAGCAGACTATACTGGAGCCCCTATGACACAACCTCGCTCTGCAACAACACACTATCCTCGCCGTGCCCGTAATGCATTACGCTTTCGAAAACTGACAGTGGTGCGCACTGAACAGGTTGCTGGCCACTTTCAGCGTATTGTGGCCGGTGGCGCTGAACTGGAAGGTTTTGAATCAAAAGGTTTTGACGACCATATCAAACTCTTTTTCCCTGAGCCTGATAGTGGTTTTGTGCCGCCTGTTGCAGGTGAAGATGGCATTGTCTGGCAGAATGACGTTCGCCCTCCTGCACGTGATTACACGCCAATTTATGACCCGTCCACGCAAGAACTGACAGTGGATTTTTATATCCATGATGGCGGTGTGGCAAGTGACTGGGCTGTGCAGGCCAAGCCTGGCGATACGCTGTATATGGGCGGGCCACGGGGTTCACTGATTGTTCCTACTGAGTATCACTGGCAACTCTATGTTTGTGATGAGTCTGGCATGCCGGCATTACGCCGCCGCCTGGCCGAACTCAGCGCCCGCCAGTTTCAGGGGCAGGTTACAGCGCTGGTTGCTGTGCACAGCCAGCAAGCTTGTGAATATTTAACCGCTGAACCGGGTGTGAATATCGAATGGTTTGTTGGCGAAAGCCCTGAAACTGTGGCGCGCCATGCACTGGCTCTGACCATTCCTGAAGAGGATTATTTCATTTGGGTGACGGGTGAAGGTAAGGTTGCCAGGCAACTCGGGGATCAGTTAAGTGAAGGGCGGGACGGGCAACTGGTTCGCACGGTTGCTTACTGGCACGATAAAGTATAAAGCCCCGCTCGTATGTGGCGTTAACTCAGGTAGCGTTCAAACCAGGCTAATGTGCGCTGCCAGGCAAGGTCTGCGGCTGCCTGGTCATAACGGGGTGTGGAATCATTGTGAAAACCATGGTTCACATCCGGGTACACCCAGGCTTCATAGATTTTATTGTTAGCTTTCAGGGCCGCTTCATAAGCGGGCCAGCCTTCATTTATGCGCGTATCCCGCCCGGCGTAATGTAACAACAGTGGAGCCCGGATGCCGGGTACGCTCTCTGCCGGCGGCTGCTTGCCATAAAAAGGCACAGCTGCAGCCAGTTCGGGGAAGGCAACAGCCGCAGCATTAGCAACCCCTCCACCATAACAAAACCCCGTTATGCCCACTTTTCCGGTACTTTGTGGGTGTGACAGCATAAAACTCACGGCAGCAAAAAAATCGTTCATTAGCTTTGTTGGGTCTACCTGTGTCTGTAATTCGCGCCCTTTATCGTCATTGCCCGGGTAGCCGCCCACAGAACTCAGGCCATCAGGTGCCAGTGCCAGGTAACCGGCTTTTGCCACTCGCCGCGCCACATCTTCTATATACGGATTTAACCCACGGTTTTCATGTACGACAACGACGGCCGGGCGTTTGCCATCCATTTTCGCCGGGCGAACGAAATAGGCCCGAACGTCTCCATGGCCTTGTGGCGAAGGATAGTGTATGTATTCAGGCAGAATATCCGGGTCTGTAAATTCGACTTGAGTTGCCAGTGCATAGTTGGGGCTCAGTGCATTAAGCAGGCTGAGCGCTGTCGCCCCACCTACTGCGTATCGTGCTGCTTTAGCGAGAAACTCTCGCTTGGTGATACGCCCATGGGCATAGTAATCGTAGTAATCCAGTAATTCCTGAGGAAAATCTTTAGCGCTGAGACGGGGCATGAGCTGGCTCCTGGTTAACCTGTAAGGAAAGGACACAATAAAGGTTAATACAGTATTGCCGTTTTTTGCGGTTGTGCTGCGTGTGTGGAAAATATCCGGCAGATTTGGTTCTGCCGGACTGAAATATACTTAGCTTAGTTTGCCTTTAAACAATGAGTATTTGCCTGCGCCCAGCAACATAATGAAAATGCCGCCGAAGAAATACAGCGCTTCTGTTTCCAGTGCCCATGCGCCAACCTGGGTGCGCACAAAGAAATTACCCATCCCAACCAGCAGCACCGCGACAACCAGGTTAAAGGCATAAACCAGGCCAGCAACGCGGGTAAACAGGCCAACGATGATCAGCACTGGCGCAATGACCTCGCCAATATAAGCGCCATAGGCGACAAAACCGGGAACACCATGGGCTGCGAGCATGGGTTTTACCCACTCGACACCATTTTGCATTTTTGCAGCACCGTGAAATAACATCAGGATGCCAAATACAAGGCGCAGCAACAGGCGGGCGAAGTCCGGGTGATCTACCGCGCTGGAAAAACGAGAATAAAGGCTGGTTAACATAATATATCCCTGAATATGTACTAAGAGTGATTGTCACTCGCGCAGCATAACCGCCTATTTACTGGAGAGAAATCTAAAAAATTGCAACAAGGGTTCAAAAAATTTGAATAAGATTTTTTGGTGAAAATTATATTTATCAGTTAGTTATGCATATTTTTTTGTCGGTTAGTGCGCTTTATATTGTGAGGTTCCGGTGATGACCAGGGTATGACTCACCCTGGTCTGCAGCGCTACTTAATGAACGAGCTGGCGAAACTGCTCCAGTTCTTCCTGTGGCATACCTGCTTCCAGTGCGGCTTCACAAATAGCCTGCCAACTGCCGTTATCCAGAGGAACCCCTTCTGCTCTGCGTATTGCACGGTTGGTTGCTTCCCATTCACCGGGAACCAGAATGGGTTCATCTGTTGCCTGCGGTGAGGCCTTCACCCAATTGATAAACGCATCCGCTTCTTCTTCCATTTCGGGCGCACCAAACATTTCCGGGTTTAGGATAATAGTTGTCATACCATTAAAAATTGCGTCAACGCTGTCGTGCAGTGTTTCTTTATGGGTTGTTTTCCCGCCAGATAAAGCGCCGCCCAGAATTTCACACATGGTTGCCAGCGCATACCCTTTGTGTTGTGCGAAGGTGAGCAGCGCACCTAAAGGCGGTGTTTGCATCACTGCCGGGTCGGTGGTGGGAACGCCTTGTGAATCAATCAGGCAACCTTCCGGTACTTGCTGACCTTTATGCCAGGCAACCCGGGTTTTACCGAACGCAATGGCGCTGGTGGCGAAATCCAGCAAGAGCGGGTCTTTATCTTTGCGTGGGAATACCACGCAGAAAGGGTTGGTGCCAAAACGGCTGTCGGTGCCGCGGAAAGGGGCGACCATTGGGTCGCCCGGGACATTCACAAAATGGATAGAGATAAACCCGGCAGCGGCGCACTGTTCAGCCCAGTAGCCAATACGGCCAATGTGGTGTGCGTTATGTAATGCCACGGCGGCAATACCAAACTGGCGCGCCTTTTCAATCCCCATATTGATAGCTTCCAGTGCCGCGACCTGACCAAAGGCGGCATTGCCATCGACCGTGACGATGGCACCGGCATCACGCACGATTTTTGCGTGCTGGTTCAGTTGTAAATATCCCAGTTTCAGGGAGTTGATATAGCTTGGGATCATGCCGACACCGTGGGAGTCGTGCCCGGATAAGTTCGCCGCGACCAGGTGATCAGCCACCCGGCTGGCTTCTTCGGCTTCACTTCCCGCATGGCGAAAGAGCGCTTCAATAAACTGATGAAGGTGTTGCGCTTGTATGCGTATTCCTGTTTTCACGTTGTGTTCATCCTCTTGCGTGCCCCTTGTCGCTCACGTTGCACGCACAAGGCTCCACTGTCCGTTGGATGCGGATGAAAAGGCGTAGCCTGGGGTACGGCAACGTGTAATCGATGGGGTTATTGGTTTTTTTATCTGTCCGGGTTTTATACTGCGCCAATGGTGGGCTGAGCTCAAGGCGTGAATCGATGATGAGAAGACTTTAAAATGTTTGTGGTTTTTTTGACATGATTTGACACATTTATCCTGATTTGTGCCGCAAATTACTCACAATTTTTGGTGGGTATGGGGCCAGAATACGCAAAAAACTTCTGGGACAATAATATGCGCAAATTTGCGATAGCGTTACTGGCCGCGGCAAGTGCCATGTTTACTTTTGCCAGTGTTCAGGCTGCTGAAACGGTATCCACCACTCACCAGGTAGATTGCAAAAAGCCACCTGAACCACCAAAAGGCAGTGACGGTAAACCACTTCCTCCGCCTGAGGGTAAACAACCACCCATGGGCAAAGATGGTAAGCCACTTCCACCACCAGACGGATGCAAGCCGCCGAAAGAGGGTGTGGCGCCTGGGAAGTAAATCAGTATACGCTTTGCAACGGTAAGCTGATTACCGTTGCCTGTTTTACATGTAATGCTCCCGGTTGTACATAAACACCATGCTTCCTCTAACAAATGTAGCCCGGGCACAGTTTCGTTATTCCTTACTTCTTATTCCTTTCTCAGTTTTTATTTCACCATTCTTCAAACTGGTTTTTCGAAAAATATAGTCTCCTTTCCGTGGTTGCCATGCCTCCATGTGTTGATTTTTTATGTGCTTTTCTGGAAATTTCACATCCCCGCCAGATTGATGCTACTTTTTCAACTTCGGTTAACGCGGGATTTTAGCGCGAGTTTCTGGGCTCTGGCTTGTGATGGGGGGCGTTGCGTTTAATTATGCTGATGGATTTTCGTACCGGGATCAGTATCAAGTTTTACAAACGGTTGAATGAATATTCTATGTCAATATGCTAACTTAATCATTAACGAAATTTTCGTTCTACTTTGAGTTTCAAAAATGTCAAAACATCAAACACAGCTTTCCTTACTTCAGGATGAAATACGCAGTCGCTATGATTCATTAAGTAAACGGCTTAAGCAAGTTGCGCAGTATATGCTTGATAATAGCAATAGCGTTGCGTTTGACACTGTGGCTTCTATTGCCAAACACGCCGATGTTCCACCCTCTACATTGATCCGCTTTGCCAATGCATTCGGTTTTAGTGGTTTTAATGAAATGAAACAGGTGTTTCGCCAGCATCTTATGGAGGAAACAGTGAGCTACACCGAGCGGGCTCGTCTGTTTCGCCAAAAAAATGCGGATGAAAACGCGCCTTCACCTGAAAAACCAGGTGAGGTCCTGAAACTATTTACTATGGTAAATGCACAAGTCCTTCAGCAATTGCCTGTGCAAATCAAAAATGAGCAATTGGAAACCGCTATCGCTATGCTGGCAAAAGCGGAGAACATTTATATTATTGGCCTGAGGCGTTCATTCAGTGTTGCCAGTTATCTAACCTATGCATTGCGTCACCTCGAACGCCGGGCATTTCTTATTGACGGTTTGGGGGGAATGTTTTCTGAACAATTAAGTTTGATAAGCCCGAATGACGTAGTGATTGCTATCAGTTATTCGCCCTATGCACAGGAAGTTGTAGAATTGGTGGAGTTGGGGGCCAGGCGTGGTGCCCATCATATTGCGATTACTGATAGTCAGGTAAGCCCCCTGGCTGCGTTCAGTGATGTCTGCTTTGTTGTGCGCGAGGCGCAGGTTGATGGTTTTCGTTCTCAGGTTGCATCAATGTGTCTGGCACAAACGTTGGCTGTGTCCCTGGCTTTATCTTCTGACTGAAGCCTGCTGGCATCTCCATGGTTTTATGGCAGACAAAAAAGGAAAACAATGGTTTTCCTTTTTTTATAGCTTGTTCAGGCGCGTATGTTTTCCCGTCCGGTTCTGAGCTTTATTCAGAAGGGAAAACACAGTCGACAGAGAAAAATAAATAAAGGGAAAAATGGAGTATCGTTATTTTCCCTTTATTGGCAAGCAGATGTGCAAGATGGCCAGATGTTACTGACCACCAGTGTTGCTTATTTCGAGTAGCTTTCAGCCTGAATACTGGCGTCTTTCCCACCTCGTTTCGCCAGAACCACTGCTTCCATTTTTTCCAGTGAAACACCTTTGGTTTCTGGCAAATAGCGGCAGATAAAGAAGTAGCTTAAGAGGCAGCATCCGGCGAATATCCACATGGGGAATGCACCGTGGAAATGTGACAGCAGGTAGGGGTTTTCATTAATCATTGGGAATGACTGTGACACGGCAAAGTTTGCCATCCACATAAAGGCAACCGAAATACTCATCCCCTGTGAACGCATGTGGTTAGGGAAGATTTCGGAAATCAATACCCAGGCGCCAACCCCCCAGGAAAGTGCATAGAAAATCATGAAGAACAACATGCCGAACAGGGTGTAATGATCCTACCCATGAAATGTGGACACAGCCCTAAGCGAGGTTTTCGTTTTCAAATTGTTCCGGGCTGAGACCGCCACAGGCACTGTGACGACGCCACCGATTGTAATCGCACTCGATATAAT
>NZ_QGTS01000010.1 GCF_003182475.1 Mangrovibacter plantisponsor | reverse complement strand
TTCGGGCGTTTACGCCGCCAGAGTGCCATCTGTAACGCATCACAGGCCAGTTTTGCCGTCATTCGTGAGGACATCGACCAGCCAATAACGGCACGAGACCACAGGTCAATCACCACCGCCAGATACAGCCAGCCTTCATCTGTACGTAAGTAAGTGATGTCACCGGCCCACTTCTGGTTCGGACCGCTGGCGCTGAAGTCCTGCTTCAGCAGGTTTTCCGATACCGGCAGACCATGTTCACGGTAACTGACCGGCCTGAACTTCCGGCTGGCTTTCGCCCGTAATCCCTGACGACGCAGGCTGGCAGCGATGGTTTTAATATTGTATTCCGGCAACTCATCAGCAAGGCGTGGCGCACCATAGCGCTGTTTTGCTTCATCGAATGCGTTGCGGACAGCCTCATCACAAACGAGCCGGAACTGTTGACGCAGGTTTATCTGACAATGACGCCTGCGCCAGACATACCAGCCACTTCGGGCAACCCGAAGAACACGGCACATGGCTTTGACGCTGAATTCAGCCTGATACTTTTCAATAGCAACCGTCTTAAACGTCAAACTGCCGCGAGGTAATTTTCGTCATAATTCTGTTGTTTCATCAGGACACCGTAGCAGACATGTACCAGCTTTCTCATTACTCCACCAAGGGCTGACATCTTTGCTTTCCCTCCCGATATCAGGCGATCATAAAATGTTTTGAAATATACGCTGTGTCTGATCGCAACCATTGCTGACATAAAGAGTTTAGCCCTTACTTCTGGGGGCCCGCTTTTTGACATTCGCGTTCTGCCATTCACCGAGCTGCCGGAACGTTTCTCTCTGGGGACGACACCCAGCCATGATGCTGCCTGCTTCGCACTACTGAAGTGATTGCCCCGCAACACGGCCAACATCGTACTACCTGTGGACGGACCTATCCCTGTTATCGAGGTCAGATACGCTATATCCCGTTTCAGATCAGGATAATTGTTGATGTGATCATCAATCAGTTTCCCGACGGCCTCCAGCTCGTAGTTAAGTGTGCCCAGAATCTTTCTGATCGACGCATAAACAAGCGGTGAGCACCGTCCCGACGCCAGTTTCTCAAGCCGGTTCTGCTCGCGTCCCACATCATGCACCAGCGCATTTCGTCTGCAGATAAGCGCCTTGAGCTCGCGGATGGCCGGAGAGGGAGGTTGCCAGGCTTCAGGCTGCCGCAGGGCACCGTAGCGGGCCAGCACATCAGCATCCACGGTATCATTTTTGGTGAGAATGCCCATGCCCTGCGCGAATGCGCGAATGCGCGAACACGCGCTGGATTGGCTATGACGACGCGTACCGCACGGTCATAAAGGCCGTAGGCCAGATATTCATGGTAAGTACCGGTGGGTTCCATCACCACCTGTACATCTGAGATGGGGACCTTTTTCTGCATCAACCATTCCAGAACTTCTACTGCGACATCAGGCCCGTTGTTAAGCACTTTGGTTTTCTTGCGACCATCTGGCCCTTCGGATTTCAGACATAAGTCGATTTTACTTTTACCAACATCAATTCCTAACTGAATCATACGTATCTCCTTTCACATATAAACCATCACGCCCATTTTCCTTGTTCATCCGGAGTCTGAGCTCCTGGCAACCGTTCAAAGTTAATGCTGGCGTGAAAGGTGGAACAGGGGATCTACGCTATCGCTCAAGATCGGACCTTCAAAGACATACCAAATTGACCCTATTCCTGGTGAGGGTAGCTAACCATCACCGACTACACAGTTCAGGATACAAAGACATACTTCATTTCAGGCGCTTCGCGAAGTATGTCGCGGCCTTTTGGAGAATGGCCAGTTCTTCATCGCGCTCCGCCAGTTGGCGCTTGAGTCGTGCGTTTTCGGCCGCCAGTTCATTCTCGCGCACTGAGGAGGTCATCTGTTGCTGTTGTTTACTGCGCCAGTTGTAGAGCTGGGATTCATACAGGCTGAGTTCACGAGCGGCGGCAGCAACACCGATGCGTTCAGCGAGTTTCAGGGCTTCATCGCGGAATTCGGGGGTGTACTGTTTACGTGCCGTTTTGCTGTTTGATGCTGGTTTTGTCATGAGTAATCACCTCTTACTTGAGAGTTTACTCACTTAGTTGCGTGTCCACTAATGGTGGGGAGGATCATTCAACCTCTACGGTGTGGCCGTGTTTATGGCCCATTCTGGTCAGGGTGATTAGTACAGTTATTTTATAGTAAGTAAGAAAATCCTAACCTCACTGCTTTTATGCGATCTAAATCAAACAAAACCCATGATAAAGTAGTAAAAGAATAAGAATTGACTGAAATTATGTAAGTTGATACCTGACTCACAAACCACTGCAACTTGTTGTTGATTCAACAACTATTCTTCGTGGGAATCCGTTAAAAGTAGAAGGAGAAAATTTTGAAAATTTTATCTAATCATCAAGCAACAAGAGAACAATTACCTATAGTTAGTCGGAATATATCTGGAGTTGTTGTTATTCGTGGTGCTGCAGGCAGTGGAAAAACCACAAGTGCTTTACTTCGATTGACCGCTATAGTTAACACACTATCATTCCGGAGAAGAATTGATAACAATCGAAACCCAATTAAAACCTTAGTTCTTTCTTTTAACCGAACATTGTCAGGATATATTGAAGGCTTGATAAATGACAGTATTCAAACAGGTGCTATCCCTGTCGAAGTTGAAAATGATACATTCGCTAACTGGGCGAGACGATATATTGGAACTTCTTTGATTGAAGAAAGAGAGCGTGATTCATATCTATGCAGAAGATGTACTGATTTAGGCTATGATATCGACTTTATACTTGGTGAAATTGATTATGCTCGCGGGCGATTTCGCAGTAATGAATTAGAAAGATATCTTACAGTAGAGAGAACGGGGCGGGGTTTATCTCCCCAGGTAACAAGAACCACTCGTCAGCAGTTAATAGATATTATAAGAGAGTACGAACAGTATCTCAATAATCGTGGTTTAGATGACTGGCATACTCAATGTGAAAAGATGATAAGTAACCCATGCCTTAATTACGATATCATTGTTGTTGATGAAACACAGGACTTCTCTGCAAATCAAATTAGAGCCATATTGAACAATTTGAGTGATGATTATTATCTAACTTTTGTTATAGATACTATACAGCGGTTATATCCACGAGGTTTCACTTGGACTGAAACTGGATTAGACATGAGGAATGCAGCTTATTTCAGGCTGGGTGAAAATCATAGAAATACAATTGAAATAGCAGAGTTTGCAGCATCAATTACACATGGCTTAACAATTGATGATGATGGAAGTATCAGCGATTTCAGGCAGGCAACGAGACATGGTCCAAAGCCAGTTGTATGTAAAGGACTATATTCACAGCAATTAAAATATGCTCTTGACTATATAGAAGAAAAGGTTGACCTCAGCAAAGAGTCTGTTGCTTTTCTTAAGCCAAAAGGTGGAGGTTGGTTTTCAGAAATTGAAAAAGCACTGAATACTAGGAAACTACCTTACATAACCATCACCAAAAACAAAATATGGTCAAGAGGCCCTGAAAACATTGCATTATCAACCATGAACTCAGCAAAAGGACTTGAATTCGACCATGTAATTATTTTGGGACTAAGTGTAGCTAATATGCAACATCAAGATGAAGAAACTGATGATAAATTACAACAATTACGGCGATTACTTGCTATGGCAATCAGCAGAGCAAGAGAATCAGTTATCATCGGATATAAAGAATCAGAAAAAACAGATTTAGTAGATTATTTCATAGATGGAACATTTGATGAGGTGACATTATCATGACCATTCAGGAATTCATTAGTAGAAATGGAATAACAGAGGTCTTGCATTTTACTACCGAAAGAGGATTAACCGGGTGTGCAAGTGCTAAATTAGTACTTTCAAGGAAGGCTTTAGATGAAGAGCAATATCTAAGTCATATAGCAACACCTGTATCTACCGAACGCAAAGAGGCACAAGATACATTTAACAAAGACGAAAATTGGTTAGATTACATAAATATGTCTATCAGTGAGATAAACACTCATTATTTTCGTTCAGCCAGGAACAGATACACATGCCTTGATCGATGGTGGTGTATTATGTCTTTCGACCCAGTGATCTTAACTCACCCTGGTGTATATTTCACAACCACTAACAATATATATACAGGGGTATCAAGGGCAACAGACCTTAGCGGGATGCTTGCAATGTTTAATGATAGAGTGACACGCTGGAGTGGTAACGTCGTTGCCCGGAATGGAAGGCCAATGCACCTTGCAACTTGTGAACAAGCAGAAGTTTTATATCCAAACCCGCTAAATATGAGTTTTCTTCAACGTGTATATGTTCAAGATCGAGAACAAGCAGCTTCGATACACGGGACGTTAGTTAGCTTGGGTTTTGGCCAGGTAAATGTTACTATTTGCCCAGAAAAGTTTTCCGGTGTGCCTAACACTTTTTAAGAGGGTGAAATGAACATAATCAGAGAGCAAAAAACGATAAACTCTGCACTGTGGGCGGCAGCTGGTGATGCAATCGGTTGGATTTCAGAACTTACCGATGAGAATGGATTAAAGCGTAGAATAGGTGATAGCTATTTATTGAAGCCAGTCAGTTGGAATAGAAAAATAGGTGGATACTCAGGTGTAACTGTAAGTCTACCTGCAGGAACTTATTCCGATGATACTCAATTAAGATTAGCTGTATCGAGAGCAATCAGAGATAACGGTGAGTTTGATATTGAGTCATTCGCTAAAATTGAACTTCCAGTTTGGTTATCTTATGCATTAGGTGCTGGACGTGCAACAAAATGGGCTGCATCCCATCTTATGCGTAAGGATATTACTTGGTTTTCTAATTTCTATAAAAGCGATGGTACTGAATACATTAACGCAGGTGGTAATGGTACAGCCATGAGAATACAACCTCATGTTTGGAGCTGTAAAAATTTGTCTCAAAAGGCATATACTGTATCAGTTGTTAAAGACTCTCTTGTTACCCACGGACATCTCATTGCAGTTTGCGGAGCAATTTTACATGCAGATGCTTTGCAATATGCTCTAATTAACGACCGACCTTCAAATGTTTCCGAACTTGAAAATATAATAGACGGCTTGGCAAAAATACCCGACATTATTAACAGTATTTATGAGCTGAAAAATTTCTGGCTTCCTAACTGGGAAATAATAAGCAATAAAAACATTGTTGACGAAGTTAATAGTATTATAATTGAAACTAAGAATTTCTTAGCAAAAGCCGTTACTGCTTCTAATAATGTTAGCGATCCAGAAAGTAAATATAAGGTTGCGATAAGTGCCTTAGAGTGTGACAAAGAATCAAGAAGGGGTGCAGCAACGAACACTGCTCTTGCCAGCAGCCTTCTATGCCATTTTTTTAAAGACACCACTCCTTATGAAGCTGTCATTGCCTGCGTTAATACTTTAGGTACTGATACTGATTCTATTGCAAGCATGGCTGGGGCGATTTTTGGATGTTATAATGATATGCCTAAATGGGACATTCAGGATAGCAAATATATAATCGATGAATCTATACGACTGAATAAAATATCTGAAGGTAAAGCAACTACTAATTTCAATTACCCCAATATAAATAAATGGAACGCTCCACAAACTCAAAGTGATAGTTTGGCAAAAAATAGCCATGGCGAACATTATGTTTTAGGTCTTGGGAAAGCTCATGTACTACAGAGTGAAGCTTGGACTACAAAAATGCATTCTTGGCAATGGTTGAAACTTGTTTTTGGACAAACTATTTTAATTAAAAGTAAAATTGGTGACATAAAAACAATTAACGCACCAGACTTAAGTAATATTGAACCAATGCAACAAACTGAACCTCCGACATTATCGTTCGAGACTCAACTTCATAACACAGTCCTCCAAGGTTCATTTGATTATGATATTGGGGAAAATAATAGGTTAGATCTTGATGAAATCACCAACCTTTTAATAAAGGAAGGTTTTAATGAACAAAAAATTGGACATTATTTAATAGAGCTTGCAGATAAAAAAGGCCTTGAGTCATGTATTGGTTTTGCGGCTATCATAGGTAAAGCTTTTATTGCAAGAAAGAAAAAACATTGATGATGTAAAGCCCAATGAAATATCCATTGGGCTTTAAAATCAAACAAAATAACAAGCTTGCTCTAACTTAAAGTATGTAAACTTACCAACATAAAAACATACCTTAAACTTTTGGTTCTATTAAATTATGTATACTCTCCGTAGGAATTGATAAGTTCCTCACCGCATCTAAAACCTCTTCTCTCGTCTCAATAATTAATTTAGATAATAATTCAGTTCGATATTCTGGATTTTTCATGAACTTATTCAAAACATCAATGATGCATTTCATTTCTGCCCGATTAGAAGAATATAATATATTTGGTATCTATTTCCACTTTTTAAAATACATCCCAGTGTCTGACAAACACTCGTTAAGTGAGGTGATCCTACCCACGTAATGTGGACACAGCCTTAAGCGAGGTTTTCGTGTTCAAACTGTTCCGGGCCGAGACCGCCACAGGCACTGTGACGCCGCCACCGATTGTAATCACACTCGATATAATTAAACACCGTCGTCCGCATTATTTCACGGCTGATAAAGTGTTCCCCGTGGATACATTCCACTTTCAGTGAGTGGAAGAAGCTTTCCGCACAGGCGTTATCGTAACAGCAGCCCTTTGCACTCATGCTACCGCGCAGGTTGTGTAAGCATCCCTGCAAAACGGCCCATTCACTTTTAGAGATCTTCCGACATACTGATTATGTCCTTCTGAGGAGATCGCCATGCGCAAAGCCCGATTCACCGAACACCAGATTATCGCCGTGCTGAAGTCCGTCGAAGCCGGACGTACCGTTAAGGATGTCTGCCGTGAAGCCGGTATCTCTGAAGCCAGCTATTACATCTATGGACTACCTCCGTTTTGCAAGTACTGAATCTGGTTTTAGGTTGTTGCTTACATCTATCCGGCATCAGGGATACTGACCTGTGCCCAAATGGGTAATCCGCACACAATCGCCTCAACAACTGGACGGCCTCTGAGGCCAATATAATAGTCAGGTTCCGATTGTGCAGGTGCAACCTGTCACCATTTTTCAATACTCTGCAACTTTTTCCGGCAAGCTTTAAATCACAACAGATTGATATTCTGTATTATTTTTCAAAATCGACCAGACAATCCGGGCATTCTTGTTTGCGACTGCAACAGTAGTTTTATTAGCGCCTCTTCGTTCTTTTAATTGATTAACCCACTGATTCATTGCACTATCATTATTATTCTCTGCAACCCTGACGACGGACCTGGCCCCATGGATAAACAAGGTCCTCAAATGCTTATCGCCTTTTTTAGTCATATTCATAAGTACCTGTCTGTCTCCGCTCGAATACTGTCGTGGGACAAGCCCGAGCCAGGTGGCAAAGTGGCGGCCATTCTTAAATTCTGAGCCTTTTCCTATAGCAGCTACCACAGCTGTCGCTGTTTTGGGACCAATACCTTTTATTTTTGCAATACGCTGGCAGGGTTCGGACTGTCTGAATATGGCCTCTATTTCTTTATCAAAGAAAGTAATACGACGTCCCAAATCCATAAACAGATCAAAGAGCTCAGCGACTGTTTTACGCATCCTGGTACTTAATCCGTTCTCAACATCTTCAATAATAAGAGGAACGGCACGCTTTACTCTGGAAATAGCTGCACCAATAGTGAACCCCCGATCCAGTAATAATCCCCTGATCTGACAGACAGTTGCTGTACGATGGTTAACAATGCGTTGTCGGGCTCTGTGGAGGGCCTGAATATCCTGTTGCTCCGGACTTTTGGGGGGAACAAATCGCATCGTCGGCTGCATAAGGGCAATGCCGATAGCCTGCGCATCATTCCCGTCATTTTTTTGCCCCCGGACGAAAGGTTTTACAAACTGAGGGCTAATAACTTTGACATTATGGCCCAGCTTTTCAAACTCACGTTGCCAGTAAAATGCGCCTGTTGAAGCTTCGACTCCAATCAGGCAAGCCGGGATGTTGGCCACGGTCTGGAGCAAAATCTTTCGCGAAACCCGTTTACTGTATACCGGTTTTCCGGCCTGATTCAGTCCACAAAGCTGGAAAACATTTTTAGCCAAATCGATACCCAGAAATTTGATAGTCATGGTTATTCTCCCGCTGAATGTATTTTATTCAGTTAAGCGCAGAGGGTGGAGGTAGTCCATCCCATTAACTGGAAAGCAAAGTTTGGCGGTATGGAAGCGTCTGATATCAAGAAGATGAAAGACCTGGAAGATGAAAACCGGCGCCTCAAACAGATGTTTGCCGATCTCAGCCTTGAATGCCGGGCACTGAAAGATGTTATCGAAAAAAAGCTTTAAAACCAGCGATAAAGCGGGAGCTCGTCAGCTATCTGACGGCACAATTTGCCATGAGCATCCGCCAGGCCTGCAGGACGTTATCGCTGAGCAGGACGGTCTATGTTTACCAGCCCGATACCCGGCGTGATGAACCGGTGATTCAGGTGCTGACTGAGCTGGCGGAGCGCTACCCGCGGTATGGTTTTAAGAAGCTGTTTCAGTTGCTGCGCAGGCAGGGTAACGCCTGGAACCATAAACGCGTTCACCGGATTTACTGCCTGCTGAAACTGAATTTTCGCCGTAAGGGAAAACAGCGCCTTCCGGTGCGTAATCCGGCTCCGCTGGCGACGCCAGAGGCGATGAACCAGAGCTGGTCCATCGATTTTATGCACGACGCGCTGGTCTGCGGCAGACGCTTCCGGACCTTCAATGTGGTGGATGATTTTAACCGTGAAGCTCTGGCGACAGAAATCGATTTGAATATCCCGGCTCAGCGAGTCGTCAGGGTGCTGGACAGGATCGTGGTAAACCGCGGCTACCCGCTGAAGATGCGGATGGACAACGGACCGGAACTGGTCTCACTGGCGCTGGCACAATGGGCTAGAACATGGCGTGCAGCTCGAATTTATCAAGCCGGGTAAGCCAACACAAAACGCTTTTATCGAACGGTTCAACCGGACATACCGGACAGAAATTCTGGATTTTTACCTGTTCAGAACACTGAATGAAGCACGGGAAATTACAGAGCGCTGGCTGATGGAATATAACAACGAGCGGCCTCATGAATCCCTGAACAACCTGACGCCGGAAGAGTACCGGCTGATGGCCGAAACCCCAGAAATCTCAAAAAGTGCGTGGAACTAAAATAGGTATGCTTACAATACTGCCCGCCACGATCCGTGTTGACGATAACATTTTCCGGACATTTACGCCGCCAGAGCGCCATCTGTAACGCATCGCAGGCCAGTTTCGCCGTCATTCGTGAGGACATCGACCAGCCAATAACGGTACGGGACCACAGATCAATCACCACCGCCAGATACAGCCAGTCTTCATCAGCCTGCCAACGACCATGCTGGCATCCTGGTTAACCTTCCGTCTGTCTGGATATCTGCCTTTCTTACGTCCATAAGCTCGCTGGTGGAGAAATTCCACCAGCATGCCCCACTTGCCAACACGACACAGTGCAGTGACCTGGTGTTTTTCAGTATCAAAACGCCCAATGCGGCAGACCATGTTGGTGTGTACCTGGGTGCACGCCGGGTTATCAAAGAATCAGTTTTGTTGTAAACAGAAAAAAAGCGTGAGCAACCCGCTCACGCCCATCACCACATTCCGTGTGATAAAGAGAGTAACGCCAGGAATCACCAGCCTGACGTCACCCGGGGATATCATCACCGTTGTTACGGTTACTTTTTCCCGTTCGGTAGTAATTGCCCGCCAATTTTCAGGCGGAACAACTCATCATCCCTTGTTGAAACCCGGGCGCTGCCATCCGGCATCCGGTAAGCGCCTTCAGTAAACCCGGCTCCATTAATAAATGGCGCGACGGCATCAGGTTTATTCTGCAGAGCGGCCTCCAGCGCCAGAATGGCGTAAGGGTCGATATTGTCGATACTGGCATATTGCAAATCAGGGCTGTCCATAAAGAAACCGTGATGCAGGTTGTGGGCAATAATGTTATCCGCAACTTTTTCAGCCACAGCCAGGTATTGTTTGTCCTGGGTTGCACGCCACAAATCAATCAGGGCAAAAATTGCGTATGGATCACGATTGCGGGTATTCAGGTCTAATTTTGCTTTCCCGGATACCACGCCAATATCGCCAAGGCCCCTTGCCAGGGCAATCCCCCGGGCAACGGCCCACAAGTCCGGGTTGGGCTCTACCGCGTAGGCGCGTGCATAAGAGAGGAGAAACTCACTGCCCGCCGGGTAGGGTTTCAGCATTGTGCCTTTTTTGCCGTAATAGCCATCCCGCGGGAGTGTGTAGCCAGACAAATCCGTGCCATTAGCCAGCATCGGCCGGAAGGTATTGTTGCGGGCGTCATACGCGTATTTGGCAAACGCCTTCAGCCCGTTCACCGTCCATGTTTTTAATGTGTCGCCTTGCGCACCCAGGTCTGCCGCCAGTTGGAGTTGCATCAGGGCGTTTTCAGAATAGAGGGTACTGGTTCGCCCTTTAAGCAGCATATTGCCTTCAAGGGCATCCGGCCCAAACTCCGGGCCAAACTGGCGCTGAGCGCGGTCGCCATATTTGGAATGGGTGTCGCTGTCATCGGTGGTTTCCGCCCGTTTCAACGGCTGGGTAAACTGGTAAACCCCAAGGCCGGTTTGCTTATCGCGCGGTAACACATATTGCTGCGCCAGGCGTAGTGCCCAGGTCAGCGCTTCTGGCTCCTGGTTATATTTGGCAAGCAAGGAGGCTGAATAAATAAGGTCATTACCGGCATTTAAAAAACTGAGCCCTTTGGTGGCGAAAAACGGCGGTTGTTGGGTGAAATCATTGCGCCATAATTTCCCCATGGCTTTACCGTACTCACCATGGCGGCTGGTTTCGAGCGTTTTCCAGTCGTACACATGGGCATTCCAGAAAGCATGAATAAACCGAACTGTCGCGGGTTTATCTACCTGAAACATTAGCGAATAAAAGGGGTAGGCATTCTTGAGTTCATGCACCAACTCTTTCTCGCTCGGCCCTTCGGGTTGCAGGGTTTTTAAGTCCACAAAGCGGTGCCCACCCCAGAAAAGCAGGCCGCTTTTGTCCTGGTAATGGTCAAAATAGTAACGCACCAGGGTTTGCGCGCGTTCAGCATAACGTGGGTCGCCGGTGAGCTGCGTTAACCCCACCAGTACCCGCATAAAGTTTTGCTGGGCTGAAAAGTTGGATAACACCGCATGGCGCCCATCGGGGAATACCCACTCCAGTTGCTGGCCGGTTCGCGGGTCTACGCCATCGGCCAGCAAAGGCGAGGGGGTGTCACCATGGTAGTGATCGGCTGCTTTATCCAGTACCGTATCTGCATACTGCTTTACTACATCAATGCGCGCAGAAGCATGTGCCCCGGCTGCCAAAAAACCTGCGCAACACAGCGCAATCAAAGAGAATTTTGTCATTGCTGTTTCCTTGTGCTCTGTTAATGCAAAAGTGCATCACTCCAGCCAGTGAAAATATCGTGCAGGTCATAATGGGCGGCGTCATCGGGCGATAGCTGGTAATGTTCGCCACCCTGCCCGGCTCCCGGCCCGGTGTTATCCACTTCATAGAACCGGCTGTCTTGTGGGTAAAACCAGATCTTGTCACCCTGTTTATCTCTGCCGGACATTTTGTCCCAGCCATAGATATGGTCATCAATGTCGCAGTGAATAAACGCGACGGTGCCAATTGCATTTGGGTCAGCGTAGCGCCCGTCATCAAAGGTGGTGGTAGGGTGCCAGGGCCGCCCCAGCGCAAAACTGCCAGCCGGAACGCCAGGCTCTTTGGTCAGGTGGCTGTTGAGAAACACTAGGCCGAAGTGGGCATCCCGGGGCGTGCTGGGTGCCGTGATATACCCCAGCGGTGGGGCGATATCGCTGCGGTTGCGGGCAATAATGGTACAGCGGTCAAACACCGCAATGCCGCCGCCAAAAATAAAGTCCACATGGCCGCTAATTTCACAGTCAGTAAAATAGCTGCGGCTGCCATTTTTGCTGTAGAACGTGTCCTGGTAACCTTCCAGGCGCACCTTGCGAAACCGCGCCAGGTCAACATTTTCATCAACCATTAATGCCACCGCCTGGGTGTCTTTCAGTTTGTTGGGGTCGCCCTCCGCTAAGGCACTGTTTGCCGGGAAATCAAAGCTGTTACGCACGGTCAGGTTTTCCAGTGTCACGCCCGAAGCTGCCACTTCAACAGTGCTGGTGCGGAACGTCCCCAGTTTTTTCCCTTCGGCATCGAGCGCGCCAGCTGGGGTGTTGGCTTCGATAATCGTGCGCTCCCGGGATTCACCCACCAGCGTGACTGGCTTAGTGATGACCAGCCGCTCATGCCAGGTTCCGTTTTTAATCAAAATACGCCAGGGCTTACCTTGCTCCGGCGCTGCTTCTAACGCCGCCTGGAGAGAGCTGTAATGGTTTTTGCCAGCGGTGGAAGACACAATGGCATCCCAGGTGCTGGCATGAGCCGCACTACTTGCCATCATCGCCATCGCAAAACAGGTGGCAGGCAAAAATGAACGTGTCATTAATTCACTCCTCCATTCTCAGGGTTGTAATTGCGCAGCGAGAGATTTCAACTGTGGGTTTTCCCGAACCAGCCCGGCAACCAGGGCAGCAATGGTTTCTGCGCCTTTTTGCTGGAAGTGGGTAGTGTCCGGGTTTGCCAGCGTGCCGCTGGTTTGTGTCTGGTACCAGGGGTAACGTGCAGGGTCAACTGCCAGCCAGTATGTCTGCCAGTCCTGAGGGTGCTGGTTCGCCAGCGCGATGGTTGCCGCTTCCAGGTCAAGCAGAGGCACGGCGTTATCCGCCGCGGTTTTACGCACACTGGCAATATAGTCGCCACTGAACAGGTAGCCCGGTTTTGCCGGGGTGTGATGGCTGCTGACCACAGGTTGGGTATCACCGTTTACAAAGGCCGTTTTCCCCCGGGCGTTTTTGACTCTGGCAGTTGAGGTAAGCAGTACCGGGTGTGCGCCCTGCGCCCAGGCTAGTTTGATATAACGCTCAAGAGAGGTTTGGTAAGACATCTCAGGATGCCCCGCCGGGAACTGGCGTTCTCCCTTGTTGTTATTGGGGTAGGTACACAAGTTTTTGACATCGGCTGCGCCGCGCAGTGGTTTGCTGCTGTTGCAGTTCTGGTCGTTATGCCCGTGAGCAATCAGCACATAGTCGCCAGCGCGCATAAAACGCGCCATTTGTTGGTACCAGCCTTCATTATAAAAATCCCGGCTGGAACGCCCGGCACGGGCACCATTGAGCACCACCACACCACTATCTGGCGCAAATTGTTGCTCAAAGACCTGGCCCCAGCCCATACGCGGCAGGCGGCTGACTTCATAAGTAGCGGCCGTTGAGTCACTGACAATCAATACCCGGGTTTTTGCCGCCAGTATGGCCATTCTCTCCTTTACAGCACGTGCATAATCAAAGGGTTCATATGGCCCGGCATTTTGCAGGCCCACCAGTGGGCGGAAACTGATATCTGTGAGAATGGTGCCCGCAGCTTCACCACTGTTATTGTCATAACCGCGGTTATGGTTGATGACTGCCAGAAGTTGGCTCATACCGTCGCCCGGTTGCATCGGCAATGTGACCGGGTTTGTGTGCAGTGGTACTAACCCCACTTGCTCCAGTGCATCATGCATACCGGCCTGAAAACGCGCTAAAGGTGCCGCCAGTTGTGTGGTGTCGATGGTGATCCCTTTCGCCATAATCCATTGTTGCGGGCCGGTATACCCGTTTGCTGTGGCAATTTCCGACACCATACGGTCAGTAAACGGTGTGATATTGGCAATATTGGTTCGGCTGGCATCCAGCTCAGGGAGCAGCGATGCCATGCAGCGCGCCCGCGGCTGGTCATTGTGCAGGCAATCCTGGCTGGTGACACCCTCCCAGGGGTGCGTGTTCATCGCGGAAAGCCGTAGAGGGGCGCTTAGCCCCTGAACGTCCAGTTGGTAGCGGCCTTCATTATCCGTGACTGCGGTACGTTGCAGCCCTTTGCTGTCCGTGACACTGACGGTAACCGAACGAAAAGGCTGCTCAGCTATCACCATCCCTTCCAGCACCGGTGCTGCGGTGGCTGATAATGCCGTGCCGCATAACCCGGCACAGAGTAAAAATTGACGCGCTTTCATACTCTCTTTCCTGTTAATAGCGGGTGCGAACACCCGCAGGTGAGTCAGAAGGTGTAAGTAACCCCGGTTTTCAGTAGTGCCTCGCGCCCGCCTTCCTGGGCGCTTTTTGCCACATCCTGTGCACCAATATTCAGTTGCCATGCCGGGTTTACTTGCCAGTCAACGTATATATCCTGCTGATAATCATGTTTTTTGTTATCAGCCAGGACATAGTCAGCTTTGTGCCAGAAGGCCTTGTAACGTAGCGCCAGGTTTTCCAGCAGGTGGTACTCGGTACCCACTTCGTAACGGTGGCGATGGCGGTTGAGTTGCTCCCCTTTTGCGGCCCGGCCGCGTGCGAGTTTGCGGTAGTCGTAGCGGTACTGGGTGTATAACGACAACGGATCAGCCGCCTGCCAGCTCAGCATCAGCCCCGGGGTATAGCGGGCACCCGCGGTCTGGCTGTCGCCCATCTCACCTGGTGTGCCTTGCCCACTGGTTCCCCCGGAGTAAAAACGGGCCTGCATACTGGGGCTGAGTGTCAGGAGATTATTTAAATGGAAGTGGTAACCAGAAAAAAATGAATAGGAATTAGAAACCACCTCATCAAATGCGGTGTCTTTATTTTTCCCATAAAAATCGATTTTTATTTTGTACCAGGCATCTCCTTGTTCATGCAACAGGCCAAAGTTGTCACTATGAATCCGGTTTTCAGTTGCATAACTGTGCTCATAAAAAAAGTAGGTTTCGGATGCTGAAGTAAGAGAGGGCAAAAAGAACAGACCAGACAGCCCCAGAGTAATGATTTTTTTCATTATTAATTCCCTATACATGAATATAATCAGTCGAATAAATAATTAAACCCGATTTTGTACTGTTGCTGGCGCGATTTTGAATTACCAGAAACTGTAACGTCATCGACTTCAAGATAGGGGCGGAACTGTTTGAAATACCTTACCGCAATTTTGAACTGCTGTTCGGTATCCGTCTTTTTCCCGTTATAAACGGCATACTGATTGGCTGTGAATACACCATTTTTATAACTCCAGGAATCATTAATGTTATCGCCAATAAAATAGTTAAACACATAGCTCAGTTGCAGATGCGGGATACCCGAGTAACTCACCCCACTGTCCAGACGATGGCGGCCAGTATCAGAGCGAGAACGGTAGACTTCACCGGCGTGCCCGTATTTATCAGACTTACTGATGGTGTTGTAACGGTAATCACGCGTCAGCTTTTTCAGCTCGTAACGGTAACGCCCATAGACTGACCATTCCTTGTTAATAGAATAACTTAGCCTGGTGCCTGGTTGATAAGTCAACGAGGTATTTCCAAAGGAAAACTCCATTGATGGTGTCAGTGTGGCCCGACGTTCCAGTAGCCTGAAGTCTTTCTGGAGAACCAGGCCACCAGATCCACCCTGCATATCATCATAAGCGACATCATAATTGCGGCTACTGCCCGCAGAGGTACCAAACTTAACTTCGAAATGCCATAACTCGGGCGTTTTGTGGATAAGTTTTAACGTATCGTGATGGCGCCGGTCTGTTGTTTTAAATTTATGTTCATACTGGAAAGTTGTTCTGCCATCAGCAGCCAGTAGTGAACAGGGAATACAGCCAATCATAATACCGATTGTGAGCTTATTTATGATACAACCTTTCATGACATCCTCTTTATATTGTCGGAAAGGGTGCTTACGCACCAGAAATATCATAAATCCCAGAGGTAATTTTATAGTTATATGACTCATGCTGTGCATAACAAATGGCACAGTTAATAATAAACTCGCCCGGTAAAAGAACCAGAAGGCAGCGAGATCTTGTTATTTTGACCATGGGTGATTAGTCAGGGCTTCAGAAACCTCTTTACGATTTTTGACCTGCGTATGATGCATCAAAAGAAACATCGTTTTAATTTAAAATTTACGATATTTCATTTTTGTTTCTATATTTGTGACCATGCTCAACATTAAATAACAATCGGAATTTTTTTAGTCATTTTTCTTATAATGAGAACCTGCCATAAGCGGAATATTTACTGTCTGCCACTCACATCTGGCAGATGAAGACTGAGGAAGTGCCACAGAATGCCGATATATACTTAACTGTATGCCAACTACCCGGCCCATGAAGGAGGCTCCATGCGTACCTGGTTCGATAAACTGACAGGCAAGAATAAACCGCCCCGGTTTACGAAGAGCTGGGCCCCGGAGCGGGAAGCGATTTACCACTGGATGGGCACCTGGCAACGTAGCCTGCACCGCGAAGAGATGGCATTGCCCGATGAGCCGCCCGCTGAAGATGAAAGTTTGCGCTGGGCACCTGGCGCACTGGACGGTACGCTGGCATGGCATACCGGGCAGCCGGACGATGTGCGCCAGAAAGTCGGCCTGGTTATTCATGCACTCCAGGCGGTGCTGGCTGTGCCCTCCGACGAGGTGGCGGTGCAGAGCCTGTACCGTTTGCTGAATGAAGGCTATCCACTGAGCTATATCGATGCGCTGCTGCAAGAAATCGCCAACACCCGAACTATCTCCGCCGAACGCCTGCGCTGGCTTGCTGAGTGGCTGGCAACACAAGCGCCAGACCGCAATGTGGTGAAAGTCGCAATGGCGTTGCTGATGTTTTTCCCAGGCGAACGGAGTGTCTCTATTCTGACCACTCTGGGCGCACATGATGAATTTACGCTCTATGCGGTAGTGGCGTTACGCGCCATGGTAAGCCAGGAAGAGTACGCCCAGGTATGGTTTACACTGGCACAACAGGCTGAAGGCTGGGGGCGCATTCACCTGATTGAGCGCTTACCCACTCCATTACCCGATGAGGTTCGCCACTGGCTGCTGCGTGCAGGCTATAACAATACCGTCATGAATGAATACACCGCCTGGCATTGTGCCAGCGGTGGGGATTTACCCCAGGCATTGCAGGAAGAACAGGACGAAGCACTACTATTGGGGGCGGCGGGTATTATTCAGGCGCTGATTGCTGGCGGCCCCGCCCGTGATATGCGTAATTATGACGATAATGACCTGCTGTGCACTCGCTGGTTGCAGCGAATACACACCCTGCCGCCTGCCAATTTGCACTATTATCTGTGTGCCAGTGCTATTGCCAACTGGGCTGCACACCAGGCAGAGGAAGATACCGACAACGCACCGCGCTGGCTGGATTTACGCCATCTGGCCGTAGATGTTCTGGCTAACCCCGGCTGGGCAGATTGTATTAGTGAAGAATTTGAGCAGCCAGACTGGTCGCGTTTTTACCTGGCGGTACAGGCAAGCCAGTGCCGTGGGGAAGACCCCTGGCCCAAAGTGTATGAACGCCAGAGTCGTTTTCCGGATGAAAGCCACTGGTATACCTTGCTGCAAACTCACGCCAGGGAGCGGGCCAGCATGGTTCAGGCGCTGGCAGAACAGCAACTGAACCTGGCGCAGATCGCCAGCGGTCCTTCGCTTGAGGCCGGGATCGGCACCGGCTGGCATGATCACCATGTTCTGGATGGGATCTTATATGGGTTGCAACGTTTCCCGGGAGTGGGGTGGTCACTGGTGGATGCAGGGCTATACAGCCCGCTGATTCATAACCGTAGTGTGGCGTTGCAAGTGCTTGAAGCCTGGTCATTACCGGAAGACACACGCTGGCGGCTGGAGCATTTATTACGTGTTGAGCCAGACGATGAACTGCGGCTGCGTATTAGTGAGCAACTGGCAACATTATCCACTGCATAACATTTTGTGCTGTTTTTCTGACGGGCACAGGGCCGCCTGGCTGTGTGCCAGCCAGCACCCGCTCTGATACGGGTGTTGAGGTAAGTATCCGGGCCTGGTAAAGCACGGATAAAAGCGGGTTTGTATTCTGCCAGTTACTGCGTTATATCCCTTAGCACACAGAATTCACCATCCTCATCACAGGAGAGACCATGACTAAAGTTGCAGTGGTTTATTATTCTGGCTACGGTCACACCAAACTGGTAGCAGAAAACGTTGCTGAAGGTGCTCAGGCGGAACTTATTGAGATTGACCAGGAAGGTAATATTCCTGAAGCCGCATGGGACACGCTGCAGGCTGCCGATGCCATTATTTTTGGTGCGCCGACCTATATGGGTTCAGCCCCGTGGCAGTTTAAGAAATTCGCCGATGCCAGCTCCAAAGCCTGGTTCACTCGCGCCTGGCAGGATAAAGTTTTCGGTGGTTTCACTAACAGCGCCAGCCTGAATGGCGACAAACAAGTCACCATGATTGCCATGCAAACCCTCGCTGCGCAACATGGCGGGATTTGGGTAAGCCTGGGCCAGATGCCGGCAAATACCCTGGCATCTACCCGTGATGACGTGAACAACCTGGGTGGCTCCGCAGGCCCGCTGGTACAGTCTCCTTCTGATGCCGGTGCCGATAAAATCCCCGCTGGCGACCTGGAAACCGTTCGCCTGTACGGTGCCCGTGTTGCCTCTATCACTGCACGCCTGAAATAAGCCTCATCACCTGACGTAATCCTCTGGCGCAGTTACCTGATGCCGGGGGGTTATGTATTTGGATACAGTCTCCTTACACTGTTAAAAGTGAACCCGCAGTAACAGTCATCTGCCAGCACAGAGCCAGTTGCACGCCTCAACGATTCAGAGGCCACACCCGTTTGTAATATCTCAGCAAAAATCAAAGAAAACAGACAACGCACAAATCCCCCAGCCACACCATACAGCACAAAAAAACAGCTACTCGCAGCGAGTGTTGTGTCGCGTAAGACCGGTGAACCGGAGAAAGGAAGACAAGGTTATTCCGCCCGGATGGCGGAATAAGGCGAACCGAGGCAGGGATGCCGAGTCGAGCCGGCCGCAGGCTGACTGCCCGGAGGTGAACGCAGTGCGCAGCACCGGTCGCCCGCGAAAACGGGGATTGCAAAGGGGGCGAGCCCCCTTAGCCCGTTCACTGGCTGTGAAGCCACATTAACCTCATCACTTTAAGTGAACGGAATTTTCACGCCAGCCCGGGTGAACGGAAACAACCACACTGCAAGTGAACGGAACAATCGCACCAGCCAGGGTGAACTGACCCCGCTCTGCCAGCACTGAGCAAATTGCGCGCCGTGGTAACCACACTGCTTTCTCTCACCACCAGCGCCCGGCGCCCGCAGGGGGCAATGGCCCCACCCCCTTTTGTGGCCGGCAAAATCGCCGCTTCGCGGACATTCGGCTTACCCCGGCGGCCTGTTCGGGTACCGCTCCGAGTCGGCCTCCTGCCTCCCGTCGCTCTGCCTGCGTCCTGCAGGCAGCCCCGGCCCGCCAGGCACGCCTCAACGATTTAGAGGCCACACCCACACCCGCCTTTAATATCTCAGCAAAAAACATCAAAAAGACAGACCAGACACAGAACTTACAGCCACTCAGCACAACACAAAAAACCCCGCTACTTGCAGCGAGGCCTGTTCGCGTAAGACCGGTGAACCGGAGAAAGGAAGACAAGGTTATTCCGCCCGGATGGCGGAATAAGGCGAACCGAGGCATGGATGCCGAGTCGAGCCGGCCGCAGGCTGACTGCCCGGAGGTGAACGCAGTGCGCAGCACCGGTCGCCAGCGAAAAACCGGATTGTTAAGGGGCGGGCCCCTTAACACGTTCACAGGCTGTGAAGCCACATTAACCACGCCACTGGAAGTGAACGGAAACAGCTGGCTCCACTGCAAGTGAACGGAAACCCCCGCCCCACGGGCAAAAAACACTACTCACTCTCTAACACCATCTCCGCATTCGCCACATCATCCCGGCGCGACTTCGTCGACAGAAAATAGAGATAACCCGCAACCATAAAGGCAATAAACAACCCACCAATTTCCGGGTTAAACCACAACATCGCCACCAGGCAAATCACGGAACAAACCAGCGCGATTGCCGGAATAACCGGGTAACCTGGCGCACGGTAACTGCGCTCCAGCTCCGGTGCGCTGCGGCGCAGGCGGAACAGGCTCAGCATACTCATGATATACATCACAATGGCACCGAACACGGCCATGGTTATCATGGCGGCGGTCAGGCTCATGCCTTGCAGGTTCACGCCATCACAGAAAATCGCGATGATACCAATCACACCACCGGCCAGAATTGCACGGTGTGGTGTCTGGAAGCGGGAAAGTTTTGCAAGGCCGTGAGGCAGGTAACCGGCACGGGCCAGCGCAAAGAACTGGCGAGAATAGCCAAGAATAATCCCGTGGAAACTGGCAATCAGGCCGAACAGGCCAATCCACACCAGCATATGCATCCAGCTGGAGTGCTCGCCAACAATCATTTTCATTGCCTGCGGCAGCGGGTCGTTAATGTCGGACAGTTTACGCCAGTCGCCTGCGCCACCTGCCAGCAACATCACACCAATTGCCAGTACCACCAGAGTAAGAATACCGGTGATATAGGCGCGTGGAATGGTGCGTTTCGGGTCTTTCGCTTCTTCTGCGGCCATGGCAGCCCCTTCAATCGCCAGGAAGAACCAGATAGCGAAAGGAATGGCGGCAAACATACCGGAAACAGAACTCAGTGAGAAACCATCGCTGCCTGCCCAGCCATGGGCAACAAAATTGCTCATGGTAAACCCGGGGGAAACCACGCCCATAAACACCAGCAGTTCGATAACCGCCAGAATGGTGACCACCAGTTCGAACATGGCAGCCAGTTTTACGCCCAGAATATTCAGCCCCATAAAGACGATATACGCGCCTACCGCCGCATATTTCGGGTCCAGCCCGGGGAACTGCACATTCAGGTAAGCACCTATCGCCATGGCAATAGCAGGTGGTGCAAAGACAAACTCAATCAGGGTTGCCATACCTGCAATCAGGCCGCCCGTATCGCCAAAGGCTTTACGGCTGTAGGCAAACGGGCCGCCGGCCTGCGGAATGGCGGTAGTCAGCTCGGTAAAGCTGAAAATAAAACAGGTGTACATTGCAGCAATAAACAATGTGGTAATCAAAAACCCCAGTGTGCCTGCCACTCCCCAACCATAGCTCCAGCCAAAATACTCTCCGGATATGACCAGACCCACGGCAATACCCCACAAGTGCAGGGCACCCAGTGTGGGCTTAAGTTTTGTCGTCATATTTGTATCCCCGTCAGTTATCGTCGTTGTGTGAACGCGTTATTTTGTGAACGTCTTATTTTGCGAATGTTGGTGCGTTTGCTCTCTGATAATGCCGCCAGTGCGGTGGGGAAAACTTGACATCAGCGCGTCGATTCTTGCGCGCTGATGTCAAGTTGACGGAGAAAAGCGGCGTGAATAGTGGTCTGGGTCAATTTTTGCGGCTGTAGTGTCAAGCGCGACAAGGGGAAATAACTTCATGCTGAATGCACCCTGAACCAGACGGACAATATTCATGAGTGCAAAACAGTATGACACCCTGGACAACACAACTCTGACACTACTGGCGCAGCAGGCACTGCGCCGTTACCCGGCACCATTGCAGGGCGAAATCCGCCTGTTATGCCGTTCTGAAAACGCCACCTTTGTAGTGACTGCCGGGGGGAAACGCTATGCCCTGCGCCTGCACCGTGGCGATTACCATGAAAAAGTGGATATCGAAAGCGAGCTATTGTGGCTGGATGCCCTGCGCGAAGCCGGTATTCCGGTGCCAGAGGCGCTGGTTGACTGTGAAGGTGTGCGGGTACAAACATTGCCGCTGGCAGGCGGGCAGGTGCGCCATGCTGTTTTGTTTCACTGGATTGACGGTGACATGCCAGACACCGGCGTGGATCCCAGGGCTTTTCGCCAGTTGGGGGAAATTACCGCACGGTTGCACCAGCACAGCAGGCAGTGGCGCAAACCGGAAGGTTTTCGGCGTATTTTGTGGGACCACCCTTCAATGGTTAGCGCAGAAGGGCACTGGGGCGACTGGCGTGATGCACAAGGGCTTACCCACCACAACCATGACGTGGTGGATGCAGCTCTGGCGCGTATTCGCCATCAACTCAATGAATATGGCCAGGATCAGGCGCGATTTGGGCTGATCCATGCCGATCTGCGCCTCACCAATTTATTGCTCTGGCAGGGCGAAACCCGGGTAATTGACTTTGATGATTGCGGCATGGGCTGGTATCTCCATGACCTGGCTGCCGCCATCAGTTTTGTGGAGCACCACCCGCGGGCTGAGGCCTGGGTGGAGAACTGGCTCGCCGGTTATGAGCAAGTGGCGCATATTTCTGACGCGGATATCGCTGTGGTCCCTGCATTATTGATGCAGCGCCGTATACAGCTTACTGCCTGGGTGGCCTCTCATGCACAAACAGAGATGGCACAAAGCCTGGGGAGTGAATGGGTTGGGCATACAGTGCGTTTGTGCCACCGTTTTATGGAAGAAGAGTCTCTGTTGCCTGTTGGGGCATAACGTTTGCTGCAGTGGCCCTTGTGATGCACCGTGATGACCGGGTGCACTACGAGTGGGCAGCCAGGCTCCCGGGCGCGCGCCAGCAGGGTGTTCTGGCTGCTAACTGATTGATTCTGTTTAACCCCATAAGTGGTACGAATATTGCTCTCACTTATCCCATTCATTAACAGGTAAAGGTGAAGCAATGATGACAACGCCTTCGCTGCATTCGGCGCTCTCCGGCTCGCTTAACAGCGCAGCAGGGGGAAATATGGGGGTTCTGTCTGCCGCCGCCTCCGGTCTGGGTGATTTTATTAGCCAGTACGGTGGTGATGCAGACCGGGTGTTTGGTATCAGTGGCGTCGACCCCGAATTGCTTGCCAGCCCAACACTCAGCCTCGGGTTGGTTAATTATTGCCGGGTAATGGAAGAAGCTGCGCATAACTCAGGTTTTGATAATTTCGGTTTACACTACGGACGGCAGTTTAAACCGCAGTCATTAGGCCTGATTGGCTATATCGGTTTGTGTTCCGGCACACTGGAACAGGCGCTGCATAACGTGGCAAACGCGTTTCCGTATCACCAGCACGACACCTTAGTGCGCATGGTAGATAAAGGCGATTGCTGGCGGCTGGATTACCAGGTGCGCCATGGCGCAATTCTTGCCCGTCGCCAGGATGCCGAGCTGACGTTAGGCATGTTTATGAACCTGATTCGCCATGCTATGGGCCCGCACTGGGCACCACGGGAAGTGCATTTTGAGCACCCGCGCCCGGAACAGTGGCACGAACACTGTAAACTGTTCGATGCGCCAGTGTATTTTGAGCAGCCTTTTAACTCGCTGATTATCCCTAAACGTGAGCTTTCCCGGGCCATGCCAGACAGCGACCCAATGCTATTGCTGGTGATGCAGGATGCTATTCGCCGCCTGAACAGCCGGGTGCCCAACCAGGGCATCGTTGACCAGACGCGCACGCAAGTGCACCTGCAACTGGCTATGGGTGAACCGGCACTTGACGATGTCGCGGAAAAAATGGGCCTGTCTTGTGGTTCACTGCAACGCCGGTTACGTGAGCAGGGCGTGAGTTTTACCACGCTGGTGGATAAAGTTCGCTGTGAAATGGCGACGCACTATTTACAACAGAACCAGTTACCGGTGTCGGAGATGGCACTGCTACTGGGGTATTCAGAAGTGAGCGCGTTTTCCCGCGCGTTCCGTCGCTGGTTTGGGGTAAGCCCACGCCAGTGGCGTAAAGGTGAGCAGGTTCTGGCTTACCGGGAATGATAAAGCAGCCGGGAAGAGTGGGTTCTCATCCGTCGGTGTGGCTTTTATCTGGGGAAGTTACTAAAAGAAAAACAGTGGCATTAATGTAAGCGTGCCTGTTGAGACGCGATAAAAAAATGCGTCCGGGGCTGTTCGTCACAAGGACACCCCCGGACGCATCAATTCACTTATTCACTTTGGTTGAGATGGCGGTGCCGCCCGGAGCCATGTTTTACAATGGTGGCAGCATTATCGTGAATGACCAGTTTGCGGTGGTTCGACAACCAATGATCCTGCCCTAATAACTGACGTGCCTGACGATTCGTCTTCATGCATTCTCCTTACGTTGTATAAAGATGTTAAGGATACTTCGTGTTATCAGAGCGCCTGGCCGAAACCAGGCGCGGCCTTACTGTTATGCGACGCTTACACCTGGTGTTCAAGTGCTTTACTGTTGCTGTTTGTGATCGCAATCCGCTGTGGTTTCTCTTCTTCCGGAATTTCCTGTAGCAGGCTGATAGTGAGTAACCCTTCGTTCAGCGCAGCGCCGGTGACGGTGACACTGTCTGGCAGGCTGAAGCTGGAACGGAAGCTGGCGCGGCTGATTCCGCGGTGAATCCAGCTCTCTTCGCTACCGCCTTTTTCTTCTTCATGCTTACCGGAAATAGTGAGCTGCCCACCGGTGGTTTCAATTTGCAGTTCGTGTTCTTTCCAGCCTGGTACACTCAGAATTAAGTCGTAGCGGTTATCGCCGGTACGTTTGATATCGTAGGAAGGTGCGCCACTAAGTGGTGCATCGCCAGTCAGCTGGCTGAACAACCGGTCAATTCGGTTGAAGCGGTCAGGGAACAGTGAATCTGAAAACAATGGGAATAAAGACAAAGCATTACGTGCCATGATTAACCTCCTGAACATAGTCAATATTCAAAAAGCAGTTCATGTTTTGTGGTGGGGGTTGTGCCCCCTCCGCAATGAAATATAGGGTGGCTGGTGTTTTTTTCAACCCCAAAAAAGTGAAATTTTTTTGTCGCCAGCCCCGGCCTTGCTGGCCGGGGAGGTGAGCACAATTATTGTTTGGCAGATAGCGCGTGAATCACAAAAGGTACGGAGTCACGTAAGGACGGGTTAACCGTTCCACTGTGGTCCAGCCCCGGGTATTCACGGATTTCAACATCTGTTCCGGCGGCTTTCACCGCACTGGCAAAGTGCTGCTGCATGGCGGTGGGTACATTGATGTCATTGCCGCCAATGCCAATAAATACCGGGTGGTTAATATGCAGGGTTGGGTAACGCAGTGTGGGTGTTTGCTCAACCAGAACCGACTGAATCGCGGGTTTCAGGCTGTTGGCTGCATTGAGTTTTTCAGCCATAACAGCCTGGGTGAGTGGTGTGATGCACAGCTTACTGGCCTCATTGAGTAACGGCAGGGCTTTTTGCTGAAAATCATTTTCCGGTTTCAGTGCCGGGTTGTGGTCGGCGGCGGAAAGGTAAATATAAAACGCATAAGGAATCTTCGGATCACCGCCATCCCCGGTTGATTCACCGGTGAAGAGTTTATCGGCAGAAAGTGTGTCATCAAAAAAAGGTGTGCCGGTTAACACGGTGGCGCGTACATGCAGTTCTGGCGCGTAGTCAGGCTGCCAGCCCGCGGTGGAAAAGGCCGCATGCGCCCCCTGAGACTGCCCAACCAGCACCAGTTTGTTAGCCAGCGGAAAGTTTTTCAGTGCCGCCCGCACGCTGTCCAGCACACTCCAGGCTTCTGCCCGGGCGTTCAGGTAATGATGTAACCCGGAAGAGCCCAGCCCTGCATAATCGGGTGCAACAACTGCAAACCCCAGCGATAACCAGGTATTCAGGTACTGGCTGTCTCTGGCAGTACGCGGGTTCAGTGATGGCGCACAATCCCGGCCCACACCCACGGTTCCGTGTGTCCAGACCACTACCGGCCAGCCACCGTCCGGCATTTTGCCATGGGGAATAAACAGTGCGGCGGTGTCTTCGCGCGGGGTTTTCCCGTCCACGCCACTGACTGAGTGGTAGGTTATCAGGTATTGCTCAGCAGCTTCCTGTAAGCCGTGGTCGGCAGGCAGTGCGACTTTGTTCACCAGCTCACCAGCAGTGGTATCGGGAGCGGCGGCATAAGCCAGTGAAAAGGTGAAAGGTAATAATGCAGGCAGCGCCCAGCGCGCCAGTGAGTGAGGTATCAACATAGCGTGTTCCCTGTTTGTGGCTACAAGACCGCCACCTGGCAGTCAGTTTTCAGGGGGTAAGTGTAGCGAAATTAACCTGCTTATGCCGTTTTTCTGCCTGGAATATTGCTTATTCCTGGTGGGTTCTCACTAGCTTGTGGTGGTGGGTGTGCTAAATGGGGGCAACCAGGCTTTGTGTATCGACATCTGAAATAATATGTGTGACATCATCCAGCATACCGATTTTGACTTCGCTGGAGCGGTTGAATTTGCTTTTATCTACCAATAATAAAGACTGCCCGGCGCGTTTAAGCAGAACAGATTTAAACTCCGCATTATAGATATTGGAATCCCAGAGTTGCCCCTGTTGGTCCACGCCTTCACAGGAAAAAATAAACAAATCGATCTCCAGTGATTTTAACTGATGTATCAGGCCATTATTTAAGTAACAGCCGTATTTTCGCTGTAGTTGCCCCCCGGAGATAATCAGGTTGATTTGTTCGTGTTTTCCCAGTTCGTGGCAAATAGGGTGGCTGTTGGTAAATACGGTGAGTTCAATATCGGGTAACTGGCGAGCCAGGTACCAACAGGTTGAGCTGGCATCCAGCGCGATAACCATGCCTGCATCTATCCATTCCATGGCTTCACGGGCAATATCCGCTTTATGGGCATAATGACTTTTCAGCCGGATATGAAAAGGGTCCCCGCTGTCATGGTTTTCCCGGCGAATGGAGCGGGCGCGCCCATGGCTGCGTTGTATTTTCCCCTGAGCCTGGAGTTCGCCTAGATCGCGCCGAATGGTTTCCTGGCTGACATGCAATTTGCTGGCGAGCGCGCCGGTCGTCAAACTTTGGTACTGCATCAGTAATTCCACAATAGCCTGGTGGCGCGCTGGTTTCATGTTGGTCTCCGGTCTGTTCAGGAAGCACGGCTCTACAGAGGGGTTACCCCTTTTTTTAACAAGATATTGCCATATTTGGCGCATTCTCCTGTGATAACAATGGCAAAAGCGTTTTTCGCCCGTTCATAAAAAGCAAAACGTTCAATACGAATTATCTCCGGGCAGGGAAGTTGTGCTGATAACGCCTTGCGGTAACGAACTTCTACTTCCGGATCCAGCGTATCGCCTTCTACGGCAGCCATCATAATTAACGGCGGTGCGTAGCTGTCCAGCTCGAATAACGGAATAATGGCACGCAGTAAATCACTGACCATTAACCCGTCTGCGCGGATCACCTGTGGGCCAATGCTGTGAGCCGGAAAGTGGGCATCTGAAAAGATAATTTCATCCCCGTGCCCCATTTCAGCAAGGACTTTCAGCAGTTCGGGGGAAATCAGTGGTGATATTGTTTTTAACATTGTGTTCTCCTTGTGGGGTTACTGCACGGTGGCAGATGCCACACTGCCAGAGGCCATAGCCTGCGGGGTTTCCGGGTAAAAGTAGCGGTAATGGAAAGTGACTTGTGCTCTGGCCTGCCCGGCGCTGCTGAATTCCCCTGCGCCATACCAGGCAAACATGGCCGCGCCGCAAACGGTGGTTTCTGCTTCGTCGAGCACTTTGACCGGAATGCCCAGCGTATCGGCTTTGATCTGGTTCCACAGCGTATTCCTGCTACCGCCGCCTACCATCAACAATTCCTGGGTGTGGAAGCCACCAATACGTTCGAGTATCTGTAGATTGTTTTTCAGGGACAGGCTCAGGGATTCCAGTGCCGCCCGGTAAAAATGCCCGCGAGTTGTATTGAGTGAAACACCCTGCCATCCGGCCTGCCCGCCTGCCAGCAAATCACACATCATCTGTACGCCATCACAGCCGGGGGCGATTCTGCGCGCTTCATCGACTATCTGTGACCACGGTGTATCTGCCTGCCAAAATAATTTGCGGATCCATTCCAGCGTACCCGATGCCAGCCACTGCATGCCGGGATTGAACAAACCGGGAATACTGTCTGATTCACAGGTTGTGCCACTGTGGCGGGTGAGCCGGGCGGTATCAAGGTGTGGTGTGCGTGCCATCAGAATTTCCCAGGTGCCGGAAGAGAGCACCGGTTCATCCTGCGCAGCCCCCGCGCCGAATAGCGCGAACTGCGTATCATGCCCGGCAGAAATGACAGGTGTATGCGCCGGTAAGCCAAGTTGTGTAGCGGCTTCGGGCAGCAGTGTGCCCACCAGGGCTCCGGCATCAACCAGTGGCGGAAACAGGTTTTCTTTCACGCCAATCGCCTGAAGAATGTCACGGCTGAATGTCCGGGTGCGGATATCCAGCAACTGGCTGGTACCCGCCATGGTCATATCGGTTGTCAGCTTCCCGGTTAGCCGGTGGTTAATCAGTGAAGAAATAAACAGCCAGGCATGGGCCTGTTCCAGTTTCTCCGGGTGATTCTCTTTAAGCCACACCAGTTTATGAATGGTATTAAAGCCAAATTCCCCCACACCACTGATTGCCTGGCGGCGCACCAGCGGCATTAACTGGTCGGTGTGAGCAACCATGCTGGCTGTGCGCGGGCATTTCCAGCTAATAATGGGATACAGCATATTGCCCTGTTTATCGACCAGTGCGCCATCCACGCCAAAGGTTGTCACTGTGACAGCCCGAAGGGTGCAATTTGCCAGCGTGGTGCCAAGTTGTTGGCAGCACAGGGCAAAATTTGCAAGGATGGCGTCCAGAGACCATAAGTGCCAGGTTGGGTTTTCCGGGGAAGGAATGCTGGTGTTTTCCGTCGTCGCCCGGCCAACAATGTGGCCTTGCTTATTAACGGCAATCGCCCGGATATTGGTTGCACCGCAATCCAGCACCAGAATGATGTCTTGTTTCATACTCACTCCAGACAAGTGCCTGGCCCTGCCGCAGGGGCGGCAGGGCGGGCAGGTTCACGTGTATACAATTAACGTTTATACAGCGGCCCATAGTTCTGGCAGGCGCGGTAATCCTGGCCTTCACTATCCATACCGTGTGCAGACCAGCTGGACGGGCGATAAATATTTTCTGGTTCAACGTTGTGCATGCACACAGGAATGCGCAGCATGGACGCCAGGGTGATAAAGTCTGCGCCAACATGGCCGATGGTGAGCACGCCATGGTTCGCGCCCCAGTTCGCCATTACCGAGTAAACATCTGTGAAGGGGCCATTGCCGGTCAGGCGTGGAGCAAACCAGGTGGTTGGCCAACTGGAATCTGTGCGTTTGTTCAGGGCATCGTGAACTGCCTCAGGGAGTTCGACACTCCAGCCTTCGGCAATTTGCAGCACCGGGCCCAGGCCTTTAATGATATTGACGCGGGTCATGGTGAACGGAATGCCGCCTTCAGTCAGGAAGCAGGAAGAGAAGCCACCGCCACGGAAATACTCATGGATGGCAGGGCACCACTGTGTGGCGGCAAGGCAGGCATCAGCTTCCTGCTGGCTGATTTCCCAGTGAGGTTTAATGGTGGGTTTACCTGCGCTGTCTCGTTGTTTACCAGTGCCATCCAGAGCGGCAGAGCCTGAGTTAATCAGGTGAATAATCCCACTGGCTGCATGGCCGGTGAGCGCCTGGCCGGTTACCCGTTGCACCGCTTCTGGTGACCAGTAAGTGCGCACATCAGCAAAGATTTGCGCTGTACCGGTCAGCTGGTGGCCAAGCAACATTGCCACACCATTGAGGCTGTCGTTTTCTGTGGCAATAACACAAGGCTCGCGAACACCGTTCCAGTCAAACGAACTGTTCAGCAAGGATTCTGCGGTATCGCCGTTAGTGTATTGATCTGTCCAGTGGCGTTGCCCCTGGAAGCCTGCGGCAATCGCGTTATAACCTAAAGATTCCTCAACCCGGCCTTTTTCAGCCAGTTTAGGGTTGCCGTGCATCATGTCGCGGATGCACATTGCCATCAGCAAACCTTCTTTAAGTACCGCATGGTGTTGTTCTGCATTGCGCTGGTACTGTTTGGCGTTTTTATCTTCGCCATAGCGGAAGTTTTTATCTGCCCATGCCAGCGCCATTTCCAGTTCATCTTCATCATAAATTTTCTGGTCAATGCGACGGCGCAGTTCAGTCATATCCACAGCCTGTACTTTCATACCAAGCCAGGATTCGAAGAAGTTATGGTCGACAATTGAACCGGCAATACCCATCGACACTCCGCCCAAAGAGAGGTAGCTCTTACCTTTCAGCGTTGCCACCGCCAGGCCTGCCCTGGCAAAACGCAGGAGTTTAGCCTCCACATCTGCCGGGATTGTGGTGTCATCTGCATCCTGTACGTCATGGCCATAAATAGAAAATGCCGGGATCCCTTTTTGACTGTGTGCGGCGAGCGCGGCAGCTAAATAAACGGCACCAGGACGCTCGGTTCCGTTAAAACCCCAAATGGCTTTGGGCCGGGTGGGGTCCATGTCGATGGTTTCACTGCCATAGCACCAGCAAGGTGTTACGGTAATAGTCAGCCCAACATTGAGCTGGCTGAATTTTTCTTCGCAGGCTGCGGCTTCCGCCATACCGGCAATGCAGGTGTCGGCAATAATACACTCCACATTCGCACCGCTGGCGTGGCGTAAATGCTCACTTAACAGCGCGGCGGTAGACTTCGCCATATTCATTGTTTGTTCTTCCAGTGATTCACGCACACCCATACGGCGGCCATCAATCACCGGGCGGATACCAATCTTAGGTAAGTTATTCTTTTTCATTGAAAACTCCTTAACGTAATCAGGAATACAGCGTATTAGTTTGTTTGTTCCCCGGAACGGAAACGGGCGAAAATAAAGATCACAGCGAAGCAAAGAGCCGGAACCAACTCTGCACTGGGGATATTCCCTGCCGCATCACTCACGAAACCCATAATGGGTGTCACGATACCGCCGCCAATAATGGTCATCACAATGAAAGAGGAACCGTATTTGGTGTCGGAACCCAACTGGCGGATACCCAGTGAGAAAATGGTGGGGTACTGAATGGACATAAAGGCGCTGCACAGTGTGAGTGCCAGTAACCCAACATGCCCACCGGTAAAGGCGGAAATCAGGCACAGTGCCATGGAAATGAAGGCATAGGTTGCCAGCACTTTTCCGGGTGCGAAGCGGCGAATTAACCAGGTGCCAGAGAAACGCCCAATAAAAAAGCACACCATAGTGCCGGTCAGGTAATTGGCGGCAAAACCAGGTGTCATACCAGGGATTTCTTCAATAGCGTAGCGAATCAGGTAACTCCAGCAGGCTGTTTGTGCACCGACATAACAGAACTGTGCCAGTACTGCCCACCGCCAGTGGCGGATATGCACCAGGCGCCGTAACGATGACAGGAATGAGCTCTGAGAAGCGCTCTCGCTGTCTTGCTGTTCACTTTGAATGGCCGGGAAACGGGTCAGCATAATGAACAGGGCGACCAGCAAAACAATAGCGACAATAATCATGTACGGTGTCTGAACTGCCAATACCAGGCTGTGTTTATAGGTCGCCAGTTGTTCTGTGGACATCCCGTCCAGTACTGATTGTGGCTGGTGAGGCACATGCGACAGAATTAAACTCTGGCCAAACACGACGGCAATAATGGCACCGAAAGAGTTAAACGTTTGGGCGAGATTAAGGCGAAAATGCCCGCCTTCTTCTGGCCCTAATACAGTGACAAACGGATTAGCCGCAGTTTCCAGGCAACCCAGCCCGGCGGCAATAATAAATAACCCAAGCAGAAACAGTGTATAGTTCATCGCTTCTGCTGCAGGCCAGAATAAAGCAGCACCAATGGCATACAGAAATAATCCTGTAATAATACCTGCTTTATAACTGAGCTTTTTCATCAATATCCCGGCGGGAATGGGAATGACAAAGTAGCCAAAATAAAATGAAGACTGAATCAACCCTGCCTGGAAATTATTGAGGGTAAATGCCTGCTGAAATTGTGGTAAAAGAATATCATTAAGATTATTTGCCACTGCCCAGAGAAAAAATAATGAGCATAACAACGCAAACGGAATGATGTAACTTTTACTCTTTTCTCCGGCGGCTACCCGGTAGCTTTGAGATTGCAGAGAAATATTGCCCATAGCGTCCTCGTTAGTTCTGATATGTTCAACAACCAAGGCGAGCGCTGTCTGGTGGCCTGCCAGAAAGCGCAAGAGTAAGCCCGGCTCGCCCCTAACAGGGTGTGTCTGTCTTCATGTGGCGGCTGAACTCTGGAGACCATTCTCGAATAAAAAAACTGGCTGAATATGAAGCTGGTCACAAATAAGGTCTTTTCCATTATATTGTGTGAGTTGTATCACTATTAATGCCGATCTTTCTTCTGTTTTTAATTTCCATATAAAAATGCGCGATGACCGATTTTTGATCTTTTTATTCAAACGGTCATTTCCTCTCATAAATGACCGTTTGAATAAAAAATAATTTAAACCAACATTTTTTATTTGTGTTTTTATCAGGAAACTTTGTTTATTGATGATAAGGCTTGATGGCGGTCACAAAATAAACCTGAGACATTTTATAAAAAAATAATGAATCTGAAGATACAGGCAGGTTTTTCAAAAAGTCGCGAGTAAAACGTGGGATGCGTTATTTCTCAGCATCAGAAAATTAAGAGAGGTAGATAATGGAAAGAACAGTGTTGTCCAGGCAGATTATTGATACCTGTCTGGAAATGACGCGCCTCGGTCTCAACCAGGGAACCGCAGGTAATGTCAGTGTTCGCTTTCAGAACGGTATGTTGATAACCCCGACCGGCATTCCGTATGAGAAGCTAACCACAGACCAGATTGTCTTCATTGATGAGCAGGGGCATCACGAAGAGGGGAAATTACCCTCCAGTGAATGGCGCTTCCACTTGTCGGCCTACCATACGCGGCCTGATGTTAACGCAGTGGTGCATAACCATGCGGTGTATTGCACCGCCGTCTCCATTCTGAACCGGCCGATTCCTGCTATTCATTACATGATTGCCGCCGCAGGCGGAAATACCATTCCCTGCGCGCCCTACGCGACTTTTGGCACCAAAGCATTGTCCGAGTTTGTGTGTGTGGCACTGAAGAACCGCAAAGCCTGTCTGCTTCAGCATCACGGTTTAATTGCCTGTGAGGTGAATTTGGAAAAAGCGCTGTGGCTGGCCCACGAAGTGGAGGTACTGGCGCAGCTATACCTGACCACGCTGGCGATTCAGGATCCTGTTCCCATTCTTAGCGATGAAGAAATTGCCATTGTGCTGGAAAAATTCAAAACCTACGGCCTGAGAATAGAAGAGTAGCGTACCGCTTATAGGGAGGACTATGTCATGGCAAACCGAATGATTCTGAATGAAACCGCCTGGTTTGGTCGTGGGGCCGTCGCCTCGCTGGCGGGAGAAATAAAACGCCGGGGCTTCACCCGGGCATTGATAGTGACAGATAACCCGCTTATCCAGTGTGGCGTTGTAGGCAAAGTCACCGGGCAACTGGACCAGGCTCATTTACCCTGGACACTCTACGCCGACGTTGTGCCAAACCCGACTATCGAGGTGGTGCAGGCCGGTGTTGATGCCTTTATTCGTAGCGGTGCTGATTACCTGATAGCCATTGGCGGTGGTTCACCGCAGGATACGGCGAAAGCAATCGGTATTATTATCAATAATCCTGAACACCAGGATGTGCGCAGCCTGGAAGGGTTGTCTCCCACTCAGCGCCCCAGCGTGCCAGTGATTGCCATTCCCACCACAGCGGGAACCGCGGCGGAAGTGACCATCAATTATGTGATTACCGACCGCGAACGCCAGCGGAAATTTGTCTGTGTGGACCCGCATGATATTCCCGCCGTCGCGCTGGTGGACGCCGATTTAATGGACGGCATGCCTGCGGCATTAAAAGCATCAACGGGTGTGGATGCGCTGACCCATGCTATAGAAGGCTATATCACTAAAGGTGCCTGGGCATTAACGGATGCCTTGCATATTAAAGCCATTGAAATGATTGCCGGTGCTTTACGTGGTTCAGTGGCAGGTGATCCGGCTGCTGGCGAAGCGATGGCGTTAGGCCAGTATGTGGCAGGGATGGGATTTTCCAATGTTGGGCTGGGGCTGGTACATGGTATGGCGCACCCTTTAGGGGCGTTTTATAACACTCCACATGGTGTCGCTAATGCCATTCTGTTGCCTCATATCATGCAATACAACGCGGATTACACCGGTGAGAAATACCGTGATATCGCCAGAGCGATGGGTGAAACGGTGGAGGGTTGCACGCTGGCAGAGGTGCGCAATAAGGCGATACAGGCTGTTTTATCGCTGAACCATGATGTGGGGATCCCGGAACACCTGCGCGATGTTGGCGTGAAAAAAGAAGACATTGACCACCTGGCTCAGGCCGCACTGGACGATGTGTGCACCGGAGGAAATCCGCGGGCAGCCACTCTGAATGAGATTCGCGCGTTGTATCATCAGGCATGGTGATGGTTTTTTGCGTGGTGTTTACCGCGTTTATGATCACAAGAGATAGAGAAAAAGGGAAAATTTTTTTCCCTTTTTGTTTTAAATTTCAGAAGCCTGACTGGTGTCGGCAATGTTATTTACCCGGTGGCGATTATTGCCCGTAGTAGGCATTTTTCCCGTGTTTGCGTAAATAGTGCTTATCCAGCAGGGTTTGCTGCATATCCGGTAATTGTGGGGCGAGCTGGCGCGAGAACAACCCCATATATGCGCACTCTTCCAGTACCACTGCATTATGAACGGCATCTGCGGCATCTTTTCCCCAGGCGAATGGGCCATGGGAATGCACCAGCACAGCCGGAATCTGCAGGGGATCAAGGTCGCGCTGTTCAAACGTCTCGATAATCACATTACCGGTTTGCAGTTCGTAATCCTGTGCGATTTCAGCATCATGCATCAGCCGGGTGCAGGGTACTGCGCCGTAGAAATAGTCTGCCTGTGTGGTGCCCCAGGCGGGTAAATCCAGGCCTGCCTGTGACCAGATTGTCGCATGGCGGGAATGGGTATGCACAATGCCGCCAATGCCCGGAAAACGGCGGTACAACGCCAGGTGGGTGGCAGTATCAGAAGAGGGTTTCTTTTTCCCTTCCACCACGGTGCCGGTTTCCAGATCAACCACCACCATGTCATCGGCTGTCATCATGTCATACTCTACGCCTGAGGGTTTGATAATCACCACACCCTGCTCGCGGCAGACAGCGCTGACATTTCCCCAGGTAAATGTGACCAGCTGGTGTTCAGGAAGCGCCAGGTTGGCGGCCAGCACTTCATTTTTTAACTGCTCTAACATGGAAATCCTCCTTCCTGCATACGTTGTTCAATCCACTGGCGAGCCTGAATAATTTCCAGCACCGGCTCCTGGGCTTTCTCTGTCCACATCTCAATTAAAAAGGCGCCGCGATAATTCAGCTCTGCAAGGGTTTTGAAGATGCCGACAAAATCGACACAGCCCTGGCCAAAGGGCACATCACGAAATTGCCCCGGGCTGTCTGCGGTGACAGCCAGCGTGTCTTTCAGGTGAATGGCGGCAATGCGGTTAATCCCCAGACGGAGTTCACTGGCAACGTCATTCCCCCAGGCGCTGAGGTTGCCGACATCCGGGTAAACACTGAACCAGGGGGATGCAAGTAAGTCGTCCCACTTTTTCCATTTGGTAATGGAGTTCATGAACTCGGTGTCCATGATTTCCACAGCCAGCATCACCTGTGCCGCCGCTGCCTGCTCAACAGCCCAGGCCATGCCTTCAGTGAAATAACGCAGCGTGGTTTCATCGTGAGTTTCGTAATAAACGTCATACCCGGCTAACTGGATGGTGCGGATCCCCAGGTCGCGTGCCAGCCTGATAGCCTGGGTCATAATGGTTCTGGCGCGCTGGCGAATGGCTTCATCTTTGCTGCCAAAAGGGAAACGGCGGTGTGCGGACAGGCACATCGACGGTATAGATACACCGGTTTCCAGCATGGATTCCACCAGGGAGGCTCGCTGGCTGGCAGACCACTCCAGGCGGGATAAGCGCTCATCGGTTTCATCGACTGACATCTCGACAAAATCAAAGCCACAGCTTTTCGCCAGCACTAACCTTTCCGGCCAGGTGAGGTTTTTGGGTAAGGCTTTTTCATAAATACCGAGTGGATGCTGGCGCATTATTTGCTCCCCCAGATGGCCTGAATTTGTTGGTGGAAGGCACTGGCAACGGCTGGCGGGTTGGGGTTATCAACCAGTGCTCGCCCGGCAATAAATGCGCGCACCGCGATATCACGGAACAGGTGCAGGTCGTCAGGGGTGATGCCGCCGGTAATCGACAGTTCCAGGCCAATATCCGAGAGTGCTTTCATGCGGTTAAGATCCGCCTCGCTCCAGGTTTGCCCGCTGGCCTGAGCATCCCGGCCCCGGTGGTAAATCGCCTGGCGAATGCCGGCTTTATACCAGGCGCGGGCATCATCGAAAGTCCAGTTGCCAAATAGCTCAATCTGGATATCGCCCTGATGCTGTTTGGCAACGGATAATGCTTTTTCCACTGTTGCCAGGGGGGCTGCACAAATCACGGTCATCCAGTTGGCACCCGCCGTCATCGCCTGTTGGGCCAGCGTTTCTCCGGCATCGGCCACTTTCCAGTCGGCTACCACGATTTTTTCCGGGCAACGAGCCCGTAATTCGCGCACTGCGTGCAACCCTTCAGACAGGCATAAAATGGTGCCAGCCTCAATAATGTCCACATGGTGATGCAGCTTTTCCACATCCTGGAGTGCAGATGCCAGGCTGGTGTGGTCCAGGGCCAGTTGTAACAAGGGTTTCATGCGATAGATTCCTTAGCACGTTGAGATGCGGCGCAGCGAGCGTGAAACTGCTGCATGGCATCAATCAGATATTGGTAATGCTGGTATTTATGTTGATAGCGCGCGTGAGCATCCTGGTCGGGGGTCAGGCGGTGAATAGGGTGATTCAGGTGCTGGCAGGCAACCTGAAATGAGGGATACACGCCACTACCCACCAGGGCGGCGAGTGCGGCGCCAAGGCAGCCGGTTTCTTCCACCTGGGGTAATTCCACGGTTAATCCGCTGATGTCGGCAAACATCTGCATCCAGACGGCAGAATGTGCCGGGCCACCGGTTATGCGTAAGGTGCGGGCCTCGGTAAAACGGGTTTGCATACGGTTCAGGTGAGTCATATGGCTGAAAACTACACCTTCATAGACGGCCTGCAGCAGGTGAGCCCGCTGGTGAATCGCCTGTAACCCATAGAACCCGGCAGTCATTTCCAGCCCGGCATTGCTCCCATACAGAAATGGCAAAAAGTAGACATCTGAACCGGCCTTCGGCAGGCTGGCGACTGCGTTATTAATCTCGTCAAAAGAGAGTGAGCCCCACTGGCTCGTGAGCCATTCGAGATTGCCGGATGATGTGGGGCTGGCTTCATGGACAATATAGAGTCCCGGGTCGGCGTAGCGGCCATAGACATAACGGTGAGCTTCGTGGGGATGAATCCCGGATGTCACACCGCTGGTAACGGCCCAGGTACCCATAACGGCATTGAGTGTGTGTTCATCCTGTAATCCGGCACAGAGTGCGGTGGAAACCACATCAAACAGCCCCCCCACTACAGGCGTGCCTGCAGCGAGACCGGTCAGGGAGGCGGCATGAGCGGTGATTTCCCCGCATATTTCTGCCGGGCCAACAATTGGCGGTAGAGCGGGCATGATTTCTTCAATACCCAGCATTTGCGCCAGTTTGGGGTCATATTCACCCCGCGCCATGTGGTACAGGTTCGATTCGGAGATATTGGTTTCTTCTGCGCTTTTTACGCCTGTCAGGCACCAGCGCAGATAATCGTGGCCCATCATCACGCAGCCAATGTTCTGGTAGCGTTGCGGCTCATGGTCCTTAATCCAGCGCAGTAATGATGCCGGGTGGCCGGTCCATAACGTCTGGCGAGTTTCAGGATAGAGCCGTTCAGGCATACCTTCCTGTTGCCACTGGCGTACTTGCGCCATAGCCCGACGGTCTGAGGAGAGAATGGCATTGCCGAGAGGCTTATTCTGTTTATCGAGCAGAAACAGCCCCTTACCCTGAGCAGAAATACCAATCGCCTGAATTCGGGAGCCATTTACCTCTGCCCGGGTCAGTAACTGACGAATGGTACTGGCGCACTGCTCCCATAACGCGTGCATATCGCGCTCAGCGTATCCAGGTTGTGGGTTGAGGGTGGTCAGTACGCCTCGCTGGATAGAGTGCTCTTTGCCAGCGCGGTCATATAACCCGGCCTTCAGATAGGTGCCGCCGCAATCAATACCCAGCCATAAAGGCTCGCTGTGTTCTCTCATCATCGGTACTCGTTTATGCGCGCCGAAGCGCGCAGGTGTCTCAAATAGTGGATTTATTAGCTACACCCTGGTGTGTCGGGTGAACTTCATCGTTGTCGCATCTGGCCGGCAGGATCAGCGCCAGAATGGCAGACAGCAGTAGTGATGCGGCCAGGCAATACACCCCGGCATCTTTGCTGTAGAGGGTTATCAACACGCCAACTGCATAAGGGCCACAGAAGCCACCGAGGTTCCCCAGGGCATTAATTACGCCACGCGCACCACCGGCCATTTCGGCGTTGAACAGGCGGGCCGGAATGGTCCAGAACACACCCGCGGCGGATTGCAGGAAGAAACCGCAACCAATCAATGCCAGGTACGACAGCCAGACATGCTGTTGCAACGTGACAGACAGAAACATGCACAGGGAAAAACCGAGCAGCGGCAGGAAGACGAATAACTTGCGTTTGCCTGTGCGGTCAGACAAAGAGGAGAACAGGAACATACCCGCCATAGCGGCAACAAAAGGCAGAACTGCCAGTAAACCTACTTCACCCATGCTACTGTGAGTCAGGCCTTTGAGAATGCTGGGTAACCACAGGGTGTAACCGTAGATCCCGGTCTGGTAGAAGAAGTTAAGGGCAATTAACTGCCAGATAGTTTTGTCTGCCAGTACCAGTTTCAGTGAGGCATTGCGCACCTGTTTGCCAGCAATTGCTGCCTGTTCCTCTTTCAGTGTCCGGATTAACCACTGCTTTTCGGCCTCGGATATCCAGCGGGCTTCTTCAGGCCGGTCACTTACGGTGAGGGACCACAGAATAAGCACGGCAACAGAGAACAAACCTTCAACAATGAACAGCCAGCGCCAGTCCAGAACGGTAATAAGCCAGCCTGAAAGCGGAGCGGTGATGATGCCTGCGATAGGAACGAACATGATGACGATAGCGTTAGCACGCCCGCGCTCTGCGTCCGGGAACCAGTTACTGACCATCGTCAGCACTACCGGCAGCATCCCGCCTTCAGCAACCCCCAGCAGGAACCGCAAGGCAAGTAACTGGTACTGATTGGTAATCAACCCGGTAAGAATGGATAAAATAGCCCAGGCAACCAGAGACCAGCCAATAAAGCGCTTGCCGCTACCATGCACTGCTATTTTTCCACCAGGCACCTGCAGAAATAAATAACCGATAAAGAAAATACCACCGGCAAGACCTGCCATACTGGCCGAAATTCCTAATTCACTGTCCATTCCGCCTGGCATGGCAAAGGCAATATTTACCCGGTCCATATAAGAAATAATACAGGCGATTAATATGGGTGGAATAATTCTCAGCCAGCGCTGGCGGGGAATATGTTGAGATTGTAGGGTACGGGTTGAAGTCATAATATTATTCTCTTAGTCGTCGTGAGATAACACGCTACGGCCTGATTTTATTCAGGCCGATGAGGGATTCTGTTGTTATTATGTTTTTGCCAGGTTTAAGGCACGGATCCCGTCGTGTAATATTGCGACACGGTGTGAAACATCCGCGCTGGCATTTATTTCTAAGAGTTTGATACCTAAAAAAGACAGGTTGTTGTCTGGCACGGCGTGTAACCATTTGCGCGCCTGCTCAACGGTCATCAGGCTTTCATGGCAACCTGCTTCACTGCCAGGGAAAGGCGCAAATGGCGCATGCAGGTCTCCCCATTCGCCATAAGGGCCAGATTCAGTGGTGCCCGAAAACATCAGCCCGGCCAGTTTGTGCTGGCTCAGTACTTGTTGCAGGTGGCGTAACGGCTCTTCAGTATCACGGCGCTCAATCACGGAACGCGCCCAGTTCAGAGCAACACGAATATTGCGCCCGCGTACTGTATCCAGCACATTTTCCAGTGGTAAAAATCCTTTACCGGGTTGGACGCCGTTCATGGCATCACAATGTTCCAGCACCAGGTCACAAGACCAGTCCCAGCGAGTCAGTTCATCCAGCGAGGCGTTAAAGGCTGCGGTGGAGTGCTCAACAGAAGCCGTAGCCAGAGGCGCCGCGTGGATTTCCAGGGCAATAACCCGTTTTTTTGCTGCGCTGTCGTTAATACGGTTAATCTTCTGATACAGGTGGCGATACCAGTTCAGGCAAGCCTGGCGCTGGGTTTCATCGGCAGATGCCAGCCCAAATCCGGGCTGGCTGGCGCGCTGTTGCATGGTACCCATAATAGCGGTAACCACAATTTCCCAGTCGCCAGGAATATGGTTCAGCAGCCAGTCATCGCCAAAGGGATGTAATTCCTCAAGGCATGGCTGTTCCAGACCACGAATATCCGTGCTGTCTGCCAGTTTGCGCCAAAAGCTGGCTTCGTCATTTTCATTTTTATAGTGAAACGAAGGTGCGCAAGGGTACGCACCGATAATATAACCCGTGTGTTGGCTATTCATTGTAGTGGTTCCTTATTATTTGCTGTTTTTCAGCAAATAAATAACAAGGCTAGTTTATTGTGGAAATATCCACCTTCACGACAACTTTTCTGATATTGCAAACGTCCTGGTTAATACAGGCCGGGCGATGCACATCCTGAGGGAAAAAGATGGCGTAATTACCCGGAGTCATATGAATAAAAGATTCATTCTCTGCCGACTGGTAAAAAATAATATCCCGCTCGGCAAGTAAAGACTGGCTTACCGGGTTGTTACCCGTTTCGGGCGCGATACCGATTTGTTCATCGCCACTGACCAAAAACTGAATATCAATATACCGGCGATGTACCTCTGGCAGGTTCTCCATGACAGGTTTCGTCGTGAGATCCAGAATCTGCATGTACAGTTTTTTGCCGTCCACTTCCACTACACCGGTATCCATACGGGAAAAGTCAGTTTCCCGCAGCAGTGCCAGTGCCTGTTCCAGTGGCGGCGGCAGCGGGCAAGGGTTCGGGTTGTTGATATGGCCGAAAATCATAGTATTTCCCCTACAGAGCCTGAATTTTTTCCCATACGCTGTCGTCAACAGTGATACCGTTGCGGCGATTTTCTTCGAGCAGGCGAGTAAATTCATGGCCTGGCAAACGAATGGCTACATTCGGGTCCGCACGTTCAGCCGTGGTGACGTAATCCATAATACGTTGCAGTTTTTCATCACGGGTTTTGCCGTCGATAAGCCTGTCTACTTCAATGGCGATAAAAATCTGCGACACGCCATATTCATCACTGTTTTCTTCCGTGACCTGAGCGACAGAACCACCGTTAGAAAGCAGGGTGGCAATCATGTCCAGCACAATAGACAAGCCTGAACCTTTCCAGTAACCCATTGGCAGAATGCGGCGATTCTTTTCCACTGTGCCCGGGTCTTTCGTGAGATTACCGTCGTCGTCAAACCCGCCATCTACCGGTAACTGGCGGCCAGCCAGGCGGTTCACTTCCAGCATGCCGTAAGAGAACATCGACATGGACATATCCACCATCGTAATTGGGTTGCCCGGTATTGCCACAATCAGTGGGTTGGTGCCAATGCGGCACTCTTTAGCACCCCAGGGCGGCATGACGGCGATGGAGTTCGTCCAGCAAATACCAATGTAGCCTTTTTCTGCTGCCTGCCAGCCATAGCTGCCACCACGCATCCAGTGGTTGGCATTACGCAATGCAACCAGCCCAATACCGTGGTCTGAAGCCAGTTCCGTGGCGCGGTCCATCATTTTTTGTGCCGTCAGGTTGCCAATGGCGCGGTGTGCGTCCCACTGCTCTATGGCCCCCAGTGAAAGTACGCGTTCAGGTACTGCATCAGGAATGATGTCGCCTGCATCGAGTTGCTGAATAAAGCGAGGAAAGCGGTTTACGCCGTGGGAGTACACCCCTGATTCGGTTGTGCGGGCGAACATTTCTGCACAGGCATCCGCTGTTTGTGGATTGATCCCCCGGTTTACCAGCACCCGGTTAAATGCAGCTTTTAACTGCTCAAACGTCACTTTCATTCCTGATCTCCTTCGATTTGTGGGAATGGCGTGAATGAATTTTTAGCTGTAAATTTCATATTGTGGAATCTGATTTCAAATATAACGATCAGAAAATGAGATGTCAAAGCATGAATGAAAACTAAAAATGAAGTAAATTCAGTGCGTTAATAATTTATTGCCCAGATCGTGAACTGAAACACACTTTGCGCTACGATCAGGAAACGATAAAAGCAGGATGAGAGACATGAGTGAAAAAAGAGCGAATGCGGCCCTGGATAAAGAGCGGCCCGCAGGCAGCCAGAGTTTGTTTCGTGGCTTGCAATTAATTGAAATTTTGAGCAATTACCCAAATGGTTGCCCACTGGCCCACCTCTCGGAATTGGCACAACTGAACAAGAGCACAGTGCACCGCCTGCTGCAGGGGTTACAGTCTTGCGGCTATGTGACGACTGCGCCCGCTGCCGGGAGCTACCGGCTGACCACTAAATTTATTTCTGTGGGGCAAAAAGCGCTGTCATCACTGAACATTATTCATGTTGCCGCTCCCCACCTGGAAACGCTCAACCTGGAAACCGGTGAGACCGTGAACTTCTCAACACGGGAAGATGACCACTCAATTTTGATTTATAAGCTGGAACCCACAACCGGTATGTTGCGTACCCGGGCGTATATTGGTCAGCAGCAACCGCTGTATTGCTCGGCAATGGGGAAAATTTACCTCGCCTTTGGGCAGGAAGATTACGTGCAAAAATACTGGGAAATACACCAGCCACAAATTCAGTCGCTGACTCGCAATACGATTACCCGCCTGGGGGATATGTACCAGGAGCTGGCGTCCATTCGCGATAAAAACATGGCCATGGACCGCGAAGAAAACGAACTGGGTGTGTCTTGTATTGCTGTCCCTGTTTTTGATATTCACCAACGGGTGCCATACGCGATTTCTATTTCGTTATCCACCTCCAGGTTAAAACAAATTGGTGAGAAGAACTTGTTGAAACCACTGCAAAAAACAGCACTGGCTATTTCTCAGGAGCTGGGGTTTAACGTCCAGATATAGTGGCTTTGCCAGGCGGTCTCTTTTCCTGCGGTAACACACTGGCGCAGTATGTCTTTGCATACTGCGCTTGCCCGGCTATTGCTGATATTTTGGTACTGATTACTACCTGAATAACTTTCTTTTTCGCACTCTTTAATAAGTGCGCCCCTCGTCACATTTTAGATAAATAAAAATAACCAATTGAAAATATTGATTATTTATTTATTCACCTTCCGTGATATTTCATGTTTACTTTTTATCGTGAATTTGAAATTTGATTTCGCATATTGAAACACTGGTGCGTTTTTTTTCGATGCAGCTGTGAAAAAAAACTTTGTTAGCGGGTCACCCACGAAAAGGCATCGCTATGAATCAAATTCGGGCCCAGCAACCTACGCTGGAAATGCAGCATATTGTGAAACGCTTTGGCGGCAACCCCGCAGTCAATGATGTCAGCCTTCATGTTATGCCTGGTGAAGTCCTTGCGCTGCTTGGTGAAAATGGTGCAGGGAAATCAACGTTAATCAAAGTGCTGGCGGGGGTGTATTCCCGTGATAGTGGCGACATCCTGTTTAAAGGCCAGTCTATCTCTTCGGCAGCAGCAATTAAGAGTGCCACACAACAACCTATTGCATTTATCCACCAGGACCTCGGGCTGGTGGAATGGATGACGGTTGCTGAAAACATGGCGCTGGTCATGGGGTTTCCGCGCAAGCTGGGGCTGATTCGCTGGCGTGAAATTGAACGCCGCGCTCGCCAGGCACTCCAGGATGTGGGGATTGATATTGACCCACAGGCGAGGGTCTTTGAGTTATCGCGTACTGAAAAATCCTTGCTGGCGATAGCGCGTGCTGTCGCTGTTAACGCGGAATTACTGGTGCTGGATGAACCCACCGCGTCATTACCTGCCAATGATGTTCGCCACCTGTTCAGTGTTATTGCCCGTTTACGGGAAAAGAATGTCGGGATGATTTATGTCACACACCGCCTTGATGAAGTCATTGAGATTGCCGACCGGGTGTGTGTGATGCGCGACGGGTGCTATGTCGCCGGAGGGATGACGGCAGATTATACCGTGCGTGGCCTGGTGGAATTAATTGTGGGCGAGCAAACGGCACAAGAACAGCGTGAGCCCTTACCGGAAGGGCGTTCCCCGGTGCTGGCACTGGAAAATGTGCAGGTTGGGGATACCGGCCCGGTGAGTTTCTCATTACAGCCAGGGGAGATGCTGGCCCTGGCCGGGCTGCGCGGGGCAGGCCAGGAAGAAATTGGCCGGCTGTTGTTTGGGCTGCGTCAGCGAGAAGGCGGGGAAATCCATTTCTGTGAACAGCCTTATGCTGCCAGAAACCCGCGGGAGGCAATGGCGCGCGGTGTCTCTTTAGTGGCCGGAGACCGGACAGGCGAAAGCCTGGTGATGTCGATGTCGGTGCGGGAAAACCTGTTTATGAACCCCTGCGCCAGTGGGCATCGGGTGCTGTCCCGGTATGGCGGGCGTGAAGAAATCGGCGAAAGCTGGTGGAAAGTGCAGTTGTTCGATGTCCGCCCGAAGGACGTCAACATTGATATCAGTGCGTTATCTGGCGGTAACCAGCAGAAAGTAGTGATGGCGCGCTGGATGCATCTGGCGACGCCGTTGCTGATTCTGGAAGACCCAACGGCGGGCGTGGATGTTGGCGCCCGGGCGGAGATTTATCACCTGTTGAATAAATCGTTGGGTGAGGGCGTGGCGGTACTGGTTATCTCGAATGATTTCGAGGAGATAGCTCATATCTGCAACCGGGCGCTGGTGTTTAACCGCGGGCGTGTTGTGGGTGAACTGCGCAATCAGGATGTGACGTTTGCGAATTTATTGGCACTGGCTTCTGCCAGTTCTGAAGTCACTAAAGGGCAAGAAGATTATGTCGAATAAAACATCGGTAAAATCCACCGCGTTGGAGCAGCGCGTCAGTTTATCCCGTGACGGCGTCAGCCCCTGGATGATGCAGGTTGTCACGCGCTATGGCTTGTTATTATTGTGCGTGGTGCTGACTCTGGTGTTCTCCCTGACGACACCGTCGTTTGCGTCCATGCTGACGCTGCAGGCTATTCTTGCCAGCAAATCCAAAATCGCCTTACTGGCACTGGCTGCCACCATCCCGATGATTGTGGGCAAAATCGACCTGAATGTTGGGTTTGGCATTGTGTTGTGGCACATCCTCGCAATTACGTTGCAGGTGCAGTACGGGCTGTCCTGGGAAATGGCCATTGTGATAGTGCTGATTATCTCAGCGTTGTATGGCCTGCTGAACGGTATCCTGGTGGCTCTGGCCGATATCGACAGCTTTGTCGCCACACTGGGTTCAGGCACGGTGCTGTATGCGGTCGCCCTGTGGCACTCCGGTGGGCGGCAAATAGTGGGCGATCTGCCGGATGCTTTTATTGCTATCGACCACGCTGAAATTTTTGGGATCCCGGTTGCGGCGTTTTATGTCCTGGTTGTGGCGGTGTGCCTGTGGTTGTTAACCGAACACACGCCAATGGGCCGTTGCATGTATGCGGTGGGCGGAAATCCTGCAGCGGCGCGGCTTAATGGCATCCCGGTGAATCTGTATGTGATGGGCTCGTTTATTGCTTCCAGTGTCCTGACCGGGTTTTGCGGGGTACTGATTGCCTCAGAACAAGGGGTCGGGCAGGCCAGCGTGGGTATGGATTACCTGCTACCAGCACTGGTGGGCGCATTTTTAGGTAGCACAACCATTCGCCCGGGCCGGGTGAATGTGTGGGGCACTGTGGTTGGGATTTGTATTTTGGCGATTGGTATTGCCGGGATCCAACAATTTGGCGGGGCATTCTGGGTTGAACCTCTGTTCAACGGTGCCACGCTGTTGCTCTCCATTACGCTTGCCGGTTACGCACAGCGTCGCCGTATGGCGAATCAAAAAGCCGTTCAACGGCGACAAACGACAGGTAGTGCGCAGCCAGCGCAACTGTCCACACCTTCCGACGCTAATCATGTCGTTAAATCATAACAGGGGTATTTTTCATGAAATATCGTTTGCTTGCATTGGGTTTGAGCCTTGCTTTATTCAGCCAGGCGCCAGCTTTTGCGGATGATTTTATGTCTCAGGTGAAAGCGGCAGTTGCCAGCGCAACCGCACCCGTGACGCAGTGGGACGGGCCAACAACCGGGCCGGCATTGCAAAAAGATAAGAAGATTATTTTTATTGCCTCTGATATGAAAAATGGCGGTGTGCAGGGGGTGCAGCAGGGGCTGAGTGAGGCCGCTAAAGCGGCAGGCTGGCATCTGGAAACACTGGATGGCGCCGGGTCGGTAAAGGACCAGTTATCTGCGCTTAACCAGGCTATCGCCCAGAAACCCGATGGCATAGTGATTGGGGGCTGGAACCCTAATGTCGCGAAAATCCCTCTCGACCGTGCGGCGAAACTGGGCATTGTGTTAATGGGCTGGCATGCTATTCCACAACCTGGCCCGGTGGAGAAATACCACCTGTTTTATAACGTGACCTCAGATTCAAATGCCGTCGCCCGGATTGCTGCCGATTATGCAATTGCGCGTTCTGATGGCAAAGCACAGGTAATTATCCTGACCGATTCGCTGTACCAAATCGCGCTGGATAAAGCCAATGTAATGAAAGAGGAAATCGGTAAATGTGCTTCCTGCAAAGTGCTGGAATTTATTGATACACCACTGTCTGACACCTCCAGCCGTATGCCTTCAATGACATTCAGCCTGTTGCAAAAATATGGTGACAATTACCAGTACACCCTGGCAATTAACGACCTCTATTTTGATTTTATGGCACCCGCGTTGAGAACGGCGAACAAAGGTGGGAAAAACGCGCCCTTTAACATTTCCGCCGGTGATGGCTCCATTACGGCGTATCAGCGCATCCGTACCAGTAACAGCCAGCTTGCCACGGTTCCTGAGCCGTTGAAACTGCATGGCTGGCAAGTGCTGGATGAGTTTAACCGTGCTTTTGCCGGGCAGAAACCCTCTGGCTATGTCACGCCGGCACACCTCGTGACGAAAGAGAACATTGATAAAGATGGCGGGCAAAACAATATGTATGACCCACAGAATGACTACCAGGGCCATTACAAAGCAATTTGGGGAGTCAAATAAGCGAGGCGGGTATGCAGGTAACATGGCTTGGGGATCTGGAACGGTTATGCTCGCCCGCGCAATGGGCAGAGGGCCCTGTCTGGCTTGAACAAGAGCAGGCCGTGGTATTCAGTGATGTAAAAGGCAACCGTATGTTTCGTTGGTCTTCCGGGCAGGGTGTGGCGCTCTGGCGGGCATCTGCGAATTATGCCAATGGCAATGCGGTAGATACTGAAGGCCGGGTGGTGACTTGTGAGCATGGTCGTCGTGGCATCAGCCGCACGGAACGGAACGGCGATGTGACACTGCTGGTGGACAAACTGGAAGGAAAGCGCCTGAATTCCCCCAATGATGTCGCCGTGCGCTCCGATGGTACGATTTGGTTTACCGACCCACCTTATGGCATCGTCGGTGACGATGAAGGCTATAAGTCGGAAAGCCAGGTGATTGGGTGTTATGTCTACTGTTTCGACCCGCGTGATAACAGCCTGACTATTGCAACCAGTGATACCCAGCGCCCTAATGGCATTGCGTTTTCACCCGACGAGAGTCTGCTTTATATCGCCGATATGTCGGTTGTGGATTTCCCTGAGCAGGGCCGCCGGGAACTCCGGGTATATGAGGTTGCGGGCAAGAAGCTGGAAAATGGGCGCCACCTTGCTGAAGTGGCGCCTGGTTTCCCGGATGGTTTTTGTGTGGACCGCTATGGGCATATTTTCTGTAGTTGTGCCGATGGCGTGATTGTTTTTTCAGCGCAGGGTGAACAAATAGGTAAAATTCAGGTACCTGAGCGGGTGTCCAACTGCGTTTTGGGTGGGCCTGAGCAGGGAGTCTTGTTTATTACGGCCACAACATCGCTCTACAGCCTGCGGTTGCGTTATTTATAGCGGTTTGGCGCAATAATCCGGTATCACACTTACACTTCCGGCAGCACGGGGGCAAATGCCCCGTGCTGCCGTCAAACACAGTATCCCGCGCTGCCTCCCTTTTTATTTATCCTGTGGCTATTTATTTGGCCGGACTGAACCAGTCTATTTTTTATTAGTAAAACCAATGAAACCACAATCACTGATCACTCTCGTCAATAAGTGATCAATAATCACCCGAATTACAGCGGGTGATGTTTATAACTTGTGAATAAACAAGGCTTTTTTTACCAATTTAAGAAAAACCGTATGGATAAAACAGGATTTATTATCTATGTTGAATAGACAGGCACTTAAGAAAATGAAATATCGGCCGATAACCCTTTTATCAATTTGGGTGGCTGATGGCATGGATTAGCAGGAACACCCTGTTCCAGGCTCGAAGGATACTGAATAGTGAAATCTGACCGTTTGTCACAACGTTCCCGACAGGGATTACCTGCAGTTCCTGTTCCACCTGTAGTGGACGCTATTGCTGCGCGCCTTGCCTGGGTTACGCGGGGTGATGAACACCTGGTAGCCGGGTTATTGTCCCAGCCTTATTTACATGGGCAGGTGATTCAAAGCGACCACGAGCAACTCCTGGTGCAATTCCCGTTCTTTTCTGCCGTTCACACCGGGATGTCCACCGATGACTACACTCTGGCTCTGGTGAATTTGTGGCTGGCAATTGAAGCACAGTACACCATGGGGAATGTGCTGCCGGAAGATGTGCTTAACGGACTAAAGGAAACAATGACAATCACGCGCCAACGTGATTGTCAGAGAAAATATAGCGATATTTCGGTATCTATGGAGTAATAACCGGCTCACCCGGTTATGCAGTGGTCACGCGGGAATACTGTCGGCCTGTAAATACTTCTCCATATGTTTCGCAATAATGTTGCGCAGCATTTCATATTTCTTACGCATCGGGTCGCTACGGTGAAATACCAGCACCATTTTTCGGGTGGGTTCTGGTGCCACGCAGCGTATGTACTTCACTTCATCGCGGGTTTCTTCCTGGGTAGAGAGTAATGGGAAGAAGGCAATCCCCTTGTTAAACGCCACACTACGGCGCAGTGTCTCAAGGTGCATGGCGATAAAGCGGTTATCTGGTTCCAGCTCAAACTGATAGCAATAGCGCAAGATTTGGCTGTGCAGGCAGTTGCCGTCATCCAGCATCAGTATTTTGTTATTTTTGAGATGGTCCATGTTGATTTCATCGAACCGGGCATAAGGGTGCTTGTGGCTGACACCTAACACCAGTGGTTCTTCAAACAACGGTAATTCAACATACTTACTGGTTTCTTTGCTGGCCATGACAATTGCACATTCAATGGCGTCAGATTCCAGCATCGCCAGTAAGTGCTGGGTTTGCGCTTCATGAATTTCCATCTCTACTTCCGGGAAGTTTTCCCGGCATAAGGTATTCATATGGGAAAAAATGTACGGCGCAAGGGTTGGAATGATGCCGATATCCAGCGTTTGTGACAGGCTGTGCTGGCTGCTGCTTGCCATGTTTTTCAGCGCTTCAATTTCCCGGAGAATCACCTGCGTTTGTTCAACAAGGCGCAGCCCGGTTTGAGTGAAACGAATTTTACGAGTGGTGCGTTCCAGCAGCTGTAACCCCAGTTCATTTTCCAGTTTACGTAACTGGGCGCTGAGTGTTGGTTGACTCACGTTACAGGCTTCGGCTGCACGCTGAAAATGGCGGTATTTGGCCAGTGCAACAAGGTACTCTAAATTACGAATGTTCATTTTTTTTCCCGGGTTGCAAATGCTGCCGTTGTACGGGCAGATTTATATAATTTGTTTGGTTGTGATGCCTTGTTATTATTCTTAACACGGTCATTTCTCCCCCATGAATTGCATGAGAACTAATACTTTTTTATTATTTTCCTGCTAAATCCTGTCATTTTCTTATGAACAAAAAGTGCTGATTAATTTTTGTTCACAATAATGGCAGGTGCTGTTTTTAATTTCATAAAATATTCACCACGGTACTTTTTGTGTAATAACGTGTGTGTTCAGGTCTGTTAAACCATGCATCAGACCAATCTTAAGTGAGCAACTGAACAAACAAGCCAACCAGTGCGCACTTCAGGCTCTCATTTTTCATTCCCGGAAGCAGTAACACATTCTGTTGCAATGTTTTTTTTCATTTCATGGCCTCATAGCATGGGAGTTTGCGGTCTTTGAATCCTGCCAAACACCCCTGTGCTGAAACTCTGAAACGGTGGTAACCGGTCAGTCCTTCCCTACAGCCGGTAACGTATTTGTTATAAAGAGCATCCTGCCAGCATTCGGTAACCCATAATGAGGGTTGTGGCCTGGGCATACATACTTTACACCCAGGCGAAAACTATCGTATTGGCAAAATAATGTGACCAGGAACAATATTTACCGCAGTGGTTAATAACAGTGCTGCGTTTATTTTGACCTTAATCAAATTCACATTTTATGAAAGTGAGTGGTTCACAAAAATTTTGAACATGACTATTTATCATCCTTTTAAAGATGCTGCAAATAAAGAGAGCATATGAAGTGCAGATAAATAGTAACCTTCGCCCGGGCGCAGTGATTTATCCATTTGGTGATAATCACCCATGGTTAAGTCTCGCACCGCCAGTATTCCGCCGGACATATCGTAATTTGCCTGGCTGTTGCCAGAAACGTCTACCCAGGCCGGGGTTGCATTCCGGGTATAGCTGGACCAAAAGTGGCGGAAATTTTCTGTCGCGCCAGATTTAACATCACCCAGGCTAAGGTATAACGGAATACGTATGGCATCATAGCTAAAGCGGGCAGGCCAGTTTTTGGCGGGTGAGACATCACCGTTGTCTTTAACAAACACCCAGTCGCTCGGGAGCTGGGTTTTCCCAAAACGCGCTTTGTCCAGTAGTGCCAGGCTGGACTTCTTCAGCTTCAGCCACACCGGGTTATGGCTGGCTTTCCAGAAGCTTTCCCATGCCGGGAAAATAAAGTAAGACGGGTTAACAACATAGCCATCGTCATGCACAAAACCTTCCAGCCCCGGTAACAGCAATGTCTGGTTATCTTCATCAATAATCAGGCAGTTGATAAGCGCTTCCTGAATATGTGATGAGGCGTCGGTCCAGCTCTGCTCATGCCATTTTTCGCCAGCGAGCAGTAGTGCCCAGGCTATCAGTGTATCGCCATCACTGGCGTTGTTGGTATCGGTCACTTTGTTCACGGTTGGGTCATAGCGCCAGGCGAATAACCACAATGACGGGCGTAATAATGTGTGTTCAGTCCAGCCCCAAATGCTCTCAAAGGCAGGGCGGTCGTTATTCATGACGGCCAGTAGCATGCCGTATCCCTGGCCTTCAGAATGGCTGATGTTGCCATTTTCACGGTCGACAATGCGCCCGTCCTGATTCAGGTAATTGTGTTTAAACACCGCCCAGTTGTTTTCCTGAGCGGGCGCGGCGAAAGAGCTCATGGTCAGCGAGAGCAGTAATAGCCATGGCGAGAACCAGGTCGCTTTTAACATGATAGAGAATGTTCCTTTAGAAAACGCATATTGCTTTGTGGAACGCCGCCCGGCAAAGGGCAGCGTATTCAGCGTACAGGGACACAACAAACTGTTTCGCCGCCTGGGGTTACAGGACGGCTTCAGCCAGTGCCTCAGTAGCAGGTTTACGTGCCAGGCTGACATCGTTTTGCAGCCACTGGCGGAAAGTCTCACCTGTTGCCTGATGGCGCAGGCCATATTCAACAAAGGCCTTCATATAGCCAATTTTGTCGCCGCAATCGTGAGATTTACCCACCAGGCTGTAAGCTTCGACGGTGGATTCTTTCAGTAACATATCAATGGCATCGGTAAGCTGGATTTCGCCACCCGCGCCAACCGGTGTTTTGTGCAATAACGGCCAAATCGCTTTAGACAGGACATAACGACCAACAACCGCCATATCGGACGGCGCCTCTTCTGTGGCCGGTTTTTCCACCATGCCCTGAATGCGGCCAAAAGCACCTGCGCTCAGGTTCTTCCCACCGCAATCGACCACACCGTAACGGGAAACATCTTCATGTCTCACGCGCTCAATCATTAACTGGCTGGCACCCGTTGTTGTGAAGCGCTGGATCATCGCGGCAAGGTTGTCCTGCGCCAGGTTGCAGTGGCTGTCGTCAATCAGGACATCTGGCAGTACAACAACAAAATCGTCATCACCCACCAGTGGCTGGGCACACAGTACGGCATGGCCCAGGCCTTTCGCCTGGCCCTGGCGTACATGCATGATGTTCATGCCAGCCGGGCAAATGGTACGCACTTCTTCCAGTAACTGATTTTTTACGCGTTGTACCAACAGTGATTCGAGTTCAAAAGAAGTATCAAAGTGGTTTTCAATCGCGTTTTTGGATGAGTGAGTGACCAGGATGATTTCCCGGATGCCACTGGCATAACACTCCTGCACGATGTACTGGATAAGGGGCTTATCCACGATGGGCAGCATTTCTTTAGGGATGGCTTTGGTTGCAGGCAGCATACGCGTACCAAGACCTGCAACAGGAATCACAGCCTTTAACATTCTCGTTTCCTCTGTGTGAGCGCAGCAATACACGTCGTAATTCGGATTGGTAACAACCTGAATTACGGGTGTACACAATTTAACTATTTATTTTTATTAACTATTTCGTTGTTAACGATTGACATCAGACCGAGCCGACAATGCTGTGCGGATCCGCCGTTGAGACAATTTGGTAATTAATAAAGTCGTCCCCACCCAGTGCTTTTACTTTATACAGGGCGGTATCTGCGGCCTTTAATACGGAAGCAAAGTTGGTTCCGTGTCTGGGCCAGGTGGCGACGCCAATGCTGACGGACAGCGCCACCTGGTGGCGAATAGTCTGTAAGTACATCGGCAGACGGGTTTGCTCGATAATACGTTGCAGTAATAACCCGGCATCGTGTTCATCAATTCCGTCAATAAAGGTCAGTGCGAACTCATCACCGCCCAGCCGGCCAAGCAGTGTGGTGTCGCTGATGCACTGTTTCACCCGGCTGATAAAGTGGCGTAAAACTTCATCACCTGCGGCATGGCCCAGCTCATCGTTGATGGTTTTAAAATTATCTAAATCGAGAATGGCGACTACGGTTTCGGCGCCGCTGGCCTGGGCTGCACGAAATTTTTTCCGGCTGCGGATGTAATACCCCTGGCGATTCAACGTCTTGGTTAATGCATCGTTGTGCGCCCGGTAATGCAACCGTTCACGAATGGTGACATGGTGCGTGATATCAAAACACACCAGGATAAAAGCAAAGACATCGCCACGTTCATCGCAACGTGGTAGTAACGTGACATCAAGCCAGAGTGGCTCGTTATTTTTCTTGCGCAGGAAGACTTCGCCCTGCCATTTTTCACCTGTCATCCGGGAGACTTTCAGGCCAACCAGCAACGAAGAGGTATAGTGTTCTTCGCCTGGCTGGAAAAGTGGCGCGTCTACCACGTCATCACTGTCATACCCTGTCAGCGCGTAGTAGCCGGGGTTGGCATAGCTCACTTTTCCCTGGGCATCGAGCACCAGGGAGATAAAGGCATCCTCTTCCATATAACTGACACTACCGAGTTCAAGTTTCCTTCCTGAAACAATCAGTTCATTCAACATTATGGTCACCTGAAAATTGATATATGGCGGAATGCCTTTTCCCCACGAAAAATAACGGGCTGGTTGCAGCCTGCCCGTTGATGTTGTGGGGAGAGAGCACTTATTCCGTCATTGCGTAGCGAAAAATTAAAACATCTTCAGTGGTGTTTTCTTTCCAGCGCACCGGCACGCTATTGCCTGCACCCTGGGAAACCAGCCACTGTGAGTACGCACCTTCCAGTACATAAGCACTGGCACGGCGCCATTGCGCTTCATCGCGGGATTCCGGAGCATGTGGCCAGGCACAATGAATCAAAATCAGTTCGCGCTGTGCTGGCGCCATTTTTACAAAGCCCCAGTTGAACAGTTCCAGCACATGGTTAATGTGTTGTTCCAGTTCATTCACCGTGTTTGACGGGTCAATGGGATACCATTGCGCCAGCATGCCGCCGATACGGCGCAGCGTGTCCGGGTCTTTGTCCTGCTGGCTGTTGGTGAATTCGTTAAAGAACAGATACACCAGGTCGTGCCAGCCAGCCTGATAGTTACGTTGTAAATAGGTATCCTGATTGCTAAACATGTTTATATCCCACCGATTAATTGTCTTGATCGACATAATATTTAAAATAAATCAGGGCCTTACCTTCGTTATAACTGCCAAAGGTGTCATACCCCAGGTTTGCGCCCAGTGCGACGTTGTCATTCAGGCGATAGCGGGCGTCCACACCAAGGGTGTAGCCGATACCGTTTTTCGCAGTTGCTTTGTAAACGCTGTCCACATCGTCATCTGAACTGGCATAGCTTTCGAGTGTTGACTGCAGGCTACTGTGGCCCGGGTAGTAATCACTCTGATCCTGTTTATAAGACTGGTAGCCGACAGAGCCACTCAGAGTCATGTCCCAGTCACCCCAGTGGCGGCTGAAGGTCACAGGTAATGTCAGCGACATATAATCCTGCGGGCTGAAGTAACCGCCCTGGCCGGTGGTGTAGTAACTGAGGTTGCGCTGGAAATCCATGTAGTTAACGTTCACGCCCATACGCAATTCGCTTTCTGGCGTTTGATACAGGCGAATGTAGCTGCCCGCCATCGCGTTAACAGAATGGTTCGTGGGGACGTTGGTGCCCAGGTAAGTATCAAAGCCGAGTTTGGTGTACAGCCCGACCAGGTCATTATCCCAGGCATATTGTGCGGAGACGCCGTTACGGGTAATGGCACCCCATTTTTCGCCGGTCGTTTTATCTTTGGCGCCCACGTAAGACAGCAGGCTGTCTGTGACTGCGCGGCGTTCAGCTTTCAGGTCGAGCGAGCTGTGGTCAGTCAGTTGCGGTTTCCACTCCACACCACCAACCAGGCGTGTCATCTGGCCGCCAGTAGGCGTACTGCCGACATCCAGTTTGTAGCTGTCGCCGCTCAGGGATAAGTGGGTTTCCACCCCGTTGGCCTGCTGGCTGCCCTGGCTGTCTGCATTGGTAGACGTGGTGCTGGTGGAGGTTGCCGCAGCCAGTTTCGCTGCATGGCTGATAGCGCCATAACCAAAGCGGTTAGCAGACTCCCCTGCCATTTCACCGGCATTCAACGTGACTGGTGCTACATCCAGGCTCAGGCGGGCATTGCTGTCGCCCAGCGTGCCGGAAACGGTCATCGGGGCTTTGACTTCAGTCAGTTCACCCAGCCCGGCCTCACCGCTACGGGAACGAATTGAAACGGCCCCACCGGTCCAGGTCGCAGTTTTTTCTTGCAGATTACGCATCATACTGTCGATGTCGTTCAGTGCAGTCAGTTGGGTTTGCTGTGTGGGTGACGGTATCGACAGCACACTGTTGATGGCATCGTCGCCATTGCTGACGTCATCAGACTGTATACGCCAGCGTGCCGTGCGTAATAACGACATCGCCTGCTGGTTTTCACCTTGTGCGGCTGCAACATGGGCGGCAAGCAGCAGATAGTCGGTATTCTGGTTCGGTTCCAGTTGAGAGAAATACTGTTTCGCTTTGTCGCTGTCGTTACGCGCCAGTGACAGCCAGACTTCGCCGGTGAGCGCCTGCCTGTCCTGCGGTGATTTACGCAACACATACTGGTAGATTTCATCGGCTTTATCAGTCATGTGGTCTGCCTGATAAATCCGTGCAACTGTCAGCAGCAAGTCAGTGTTGGTGGGGTTATTACGCAGGGCTGGCATCACCAGATCCCAGGCGGCGCGGATTTTATTGTGCGCCCGCAGGGTATCTGCCTGAGTTATCAGGTTGGCCAGGCGGATACGGTCTATTTCTTCCTGGCTGGAAGCATTTTGCAATGCCGGGGCGTTAAGCACGCTTTCCGCTTCAGCAAACAGCCCGGCCTGGTTGAGAACGCGGATCTGGCTGGCGTAATCAGCCAGTGAACCGTGTAACCCTTGTGCCTGGCTGTTGCGAACCAGTGCCAGTGCACCGGCGTTGTCGCCAGCCTGCATTAATAATTCGGCAAGGCGGCCAGCATCCACCGGGGTTTGAGGCGGCGTTCTGGAGAGCATACGCAGGCTGTTAAGTGCCGCAGCGCGGTTGCCCTGTTTAATATAGTTCTGGGCAATATCCAGTTGGCGGTTCAGCAGAATGCGGCTGTTAAGCGCCCGCATATCATCACTGAAACTGGTGCCAGGTACTTGTGACATCAGGCTTTGGGCTTTGGACCAGTTGTCATCTTCAACAAAATAGACCGCCGACGCATACAGGGCATCGTTATGCTGGGTTGCTGTCAGGCCGCTTTGTTGTGGCAGGGCAGACATCATTATTGCCGCACGTTGCTTTTCACCACTTTGGCGTAATAAGCGGGCGTAATCGAGCTTGAGCCAGGCATTTTGTGGGTATTTCGCTACCGCTGCCTGCAAAATTTGCATCGCCTGGGACGTGTTTCCCCCTTTGATGGCTGCTTCGGCAGCTTTGCGCTGCTCGTCGCCGTTATCACCCCAACTGGCATAACGGGTACGCAGGCTGGCGGGCAGGGTACGCAGAATTTGCGCGGCTTCAGTTTCTTTATGCTCTTGTTTGAGGATCCAGAACAGGCTGGTGCGCGCGGTGGTGTTCTGCGGGCGTTCTGCCAGTAACTGGCGGTAAACCTGCTCGGAGTCAGACAGTTTTCCCTGGCGGCGGTAAATATCCGCACGCTGCATGTCGGCGGCCTGGCGCTGGTCGGCGGATGTACCCCGGGCATTGTCCAGTTGGCTTAATGCTTCAGCATACTGCCCTTTTTGGGTCATTGAGCGGGCCAAATTCAGCGCGCCATAAAAATGGGCGTTGTCTGCGTCTTTGGTCCACTGGGCGTCATTGGTGTTGCCGGTGTCTTGTGCTGAAGCCTGGCGCAGCAATGTTTCTGCCTGGGTAAAATCCCCATGGCGTAACGCAACATAGCCCAGCCCCGCCAGCGCGTTGCTGTCTTTGGGCTGTGTCTTGAGCACTTCATCGAATTTTGTTTTTGCTGTGCTCAGGTCACCGCCGTTCAGCGCATCAAATGCTGCTTTGGTTGCCCCGCCATCCACACTTTTACGGTAGTGGTCCATGGGGGCGGTGTCATCCGGATGGCGGCTGGCATAAGCGGTGTACACAGGCAAATCCGTTGCTTTCGGATTCAACCAGAGCAACGCCTGTTGCAAGGCTTTATCGGCAATTTTGTTGTCCGGCGCCAGACCGGAGAGCATGGCAATACCTTCGCGGCGCCCGCTTTCCTGCCAGGTCAGTGCTGAACCCAGCGCCAGTTGTGTTGCTGCATCCCCGGGCAGCATATGTGCCCGGCGGCGCAGGCCATCAACACCCTGTTGCCATGTGTCACCGTCGCCTGCCAGCGTCTGGTAATACTCCAGCGCCAGTTCGTCTGGCGGCGGGTTGCCGTGTAACAGAGTACGGTATGTGGCAATCGCTTCTTTGATATGCCCGCTGCGCGCCAGATCCCGGGCAGTATTCAACTGCCCACGGGAAATGGTTTGCATTGAGTTCGCACCATCCAGTGACGCCAGATGCGGGTCATCCGGGGAGATGTCACTGATTTTTTTGCGCCAGATAGCGGCCTGTTGCGTATTGCCGCTTTGCATCTGGTACAACGCCATCAGGTACATGGCATCAATGTTGTGGTTATCCACCGCCAGCACTTTCTGCAGTGCTTCCATTGCCATGTCATCATGGGCTTTGCTGTGCCAGTAACTGGCCTGAGACAGCAGCTTTTTCACCGCGTCATCGTTGGCTGAACCGGGTTTATCACCCGCAGCATTGCCTGACGCCGTATTATCTGACGCGGTATTGCCGGGTTGTGTATTGCTGGCCGCGCCCGCAGGGTAACTGGCACCGACCAGACACAACAGGGCAAAGGCGTGTGTCAGTTGTTTCTTATTCATGTTTCGATGTTCCGTGCAGGCGTTGGTGAGCGTGTCGTTTCAGCCACTGGTACAGCAAGGTGCTGGACAGTAACGCAATCAGGCAGACAATCAGAGCCAGGTAAAAAATGTGCTGGCTGGCATACCACAGCACGCGCATCCACACAGGCAAATCGCCAGTGATGAACTGCTTGCCAACACGCCAGGTTTTGACATCGCCTGCACCTGTCACGGCGGTAAAATCGCCGGATGCTACGGACTGGAATCCTTGCCGGGTCATATCCACCGGGAGTTGTTGCAACCCTTGTGAGCTGGTTGCGGTTGCCAGTACGACCACACGTTTTGCGTTCCACGGTGAGCGCAGGCTGATAAACCCGCGCCAGGCACTGTTGTCGGCCAGAAAACTGGCGGCATCGGTGTAAGTTCTGCCCCAGTCACCGGTCAGCAGCGAAATCAGGCGGCTGGCGGCATTGGGCGTATCCACTTCCAGCGTATTTTCGTTCAGCGAGAACAGACTACCCTGCAGCAACGGTGTGATTAAGTTGCTGTTTTTCAGGCTGCTGATTGCCAGAATATCGCTGTCAGCCAGGCGTTGCTGGCCTGCGTCCTGCTGAGGAATACCGGTATAAATTTGCACAAAACTGGCGGCAACACCGGTGTCACGACCAGACTGCGCCATCATATCCATTAGCAGAGTGACCTCTTCTGAACTGGGGTGAGGCGGCAGCAGAACCGCCGTCTGTGCCAGGTCTGCGTGGCGTGTGAACGGGAACATTGCGCTGGTGAACCAGGCCAGGTTCGGTAATTGCCCAAAGTGCCACGCATGAGTGAAGTCCAGCGTGGAGTCGCCATCTACCCGGCTCTGGATACTGTCATCCGCCATGGCGCTGCAGGGGGCGTTTTTCCGCACGCCAGTACCAAACCAGAAGCCCAGTTGGTTATTCCCAAATACAGTACCCGGGTCGATATTGACGGTGGCGTTTTGTTGGCGGCTGGATAAGCCCAGCATATCCATCACTGGCGTGAAAATACCACCACGGCTGGCTGGCAGGCGTTTAAGAAACTCGCCATTGATGCTGACATTCAGGAACGAATGCTGGTCGTCAATCCAGGTTTTCTGGGCGAAGCTGTAATTCAGGTGCAGCGGTATCGTGGTGCCATCCCACATAAATAAGTCTGGCGCAGCACGGAATGCCAGTTGGTTAGCTCCGTGCCAAATCCCGTGGGCAACCAGTGCGCCGCTGTTGGTTTCCAGGGAACTGAGTTTTACCGGGTGTTGGGTATTCACCCAGCGCGGCGCATCGTAAGCCTGGCGTTGGGCAAGTGTGATAGCCGGCACCTGCAGGGTGTCGGTGTCGGGTAACCCGGGCTGGGTTAAGCGCCATGCAGCCTGGCGCAGCTCAGCTTCATTACGGCCACTGACCACTAACAGTTTGTATGCCGGGTTGAGCGGGTTATCGATAACCTGCAATGCCGGGCCACCGCCGTCGGCAATAACAACCGGGCCAATATGGTCGCCAGGTTTGCCAAACAGAATCCCGTTGCCTGGGGGCAGCTCATTGTATTTGGCCGCAAACTGGGTGCCCTTCTCGCTGTTCATTACCCCAAACTGCGAAGCGACAATCGCCGATGCTGTTAACACAGAGGCATCCGGGTTCTCCGGAAATGCGACGTTTAACGAGGCACTTTGCATCTGCTTAACATCAAGGAAGGGGCGCGGGAAGGTGCTCAGATTTTTACGCACATCCAGCCACAAGCCCTGGTAGTTCAGCGCGGAAGACGGCATCAGGGTAACCCGGTAGTTCGCTGGCAGTTCGCGCTGGCAGCTCCAGGTGTCGTTAATGATATCGTCCCCGGTTTTCAGCTGAAAACTGAGGTTGTTATGAGAGGCAATCATGGATGACGGAATATCCAGGTTCCAGAAGCCTTTACTTTGCTGGAGTTGATCCAGCGGTATGGCACCCAGAGGCTGGCCATTCAGCATTAATTGCAGGTTTTCGCCCGGTACATTGACCGCACTCAGTTGCAGGTTAAGGTTGAGGTGCGCATCGGTAATCACCAGGTCACCCGGCAGGGTAAACGATAACCCGTTCTGCAACTGTTGGCCGGAAATTATCAGGCCAGTTGAGGCCCCCATATCTTTAAAGCTGATGGTGTTGGCAACATTTTGGTTGCTGTTGTTTGCCGCGGTAATACTGGCAACATCCGCCGCGGGAGCATTGCCCTGCACACTGACTGGCAGGGGCAAATCCGGCAGGGCATCTGTTTCATTCTGCAGTGCAGCGAAACTGGTCTGGCTTACGGCGCATAACAGGCAGGTTGCCAGAAGCGGGCGTTTAAATCGCATCGTTAACCTCTGCCTGTTTTTTAGGAACTTCCGCCATCCGGGCATTAAACCCGTTAGCGTGTTTTTTGCGGCCAAAGAACAATTCCCATACACATCGCAAAATGCTCAGGAAAGAGGCGAGCGGGCGGTCTGGCGCATGAGGGGGTTTAAACCAGGCGTCTGCGCGGGATAACACAACACGTACCAGTTTGCGGCGTTCATTCAGGGAGAAGCTATCGAACTCCATGCGTAATTCGCCCACACCGGTGCCAGTGGTGCGCAGTGGAATATGCGCCACTTCACCACCCAGGCCGATTTCCAGCATGACTGCGCTTTTGTGGGCAAGGTCGTGGCCTTTAACCAGGGCCACACGAGCACCACCCATGGAAACATCAAGCGTGTGTGTATCCATGGTTGAACCATCGGAGAAGCGCACCCGGGTGGGGAGTTTGGCGGTGATCCGGATGGTTTTACGTACCTGTTTTGTCTCTTTGGCTACAGCAATAGAAGCCAGCAGAGTGATGGTACTGAAGGTGCCCCAAATAATGTTGAACAAGATAACCCAGGCGTCGATGCCAGCGTAGAAACCCATGTAGTAACGCACGCCAACCCAAATCATGCTGCCAACCATCAACAACGCGGTGATGATAAGCGGGCGTACAGTGGTGGCATCGAAATAGTCTTTATCCAGCAGGTCGCCTTTGTCGGTAACGTTAAATTTCCCCAGTTTGGGTGCAATCATGGTTACCAGTGTGGGCAGTATCAGGTGGAACGCCATAACGGTTTCATAGATTTCCCCCCAGAATGCGTAACGATAGCGACCGGTGATTTTAGAGTTCACATAGGTGGATAAAATCAGGTGCGGCAACGCATAGGAGAAGATCAGCGTGGCGGAAGAAGAAATAATATTCAGGTTAAACAGCATGAACACCAGTGGCGCGGTCAGGAAGATGACTCGCGGCAGGCCATACTGAAAGTGCAGCATTGCGTTCAGGTAGCACAGGCGCTGAGTGAATTTCAGCCCACGGCCCAGCATGGGGTTATCTACCCGGAATATCTGGGTCATGCCACGCGCCCAGCGGATACGCTGGTTAACATGCAGTGCCAGGCGTTCGGTAGCCAGACCGGCTGCCAGCGGAATATCCAGGAAGGCAGTATTCCAGCCACGGCGCTGCAGCTTCAGTGCGGTGTGGGCATCTTCTGTAACGGTTTCAACCGCAAACCCACCCACTTCATTTAACGCATCACGGCGAATTACCGCACAGGAACCACAAAAGAAGGTAGCGTTCCAGTTGTCGTTGCCTTGTTGTACCGGGCCATAAAACAGTGCGCCTTCATGAGGAACACGTTTGGCCGGTGTCAGGTTACGTTCAAAAGGATCCGGCGAGTAGAAATAGTGCGGCGTTTGAATCAGCGCCAGTTTCTCATCCTGGAAGAAGGCACCAACAGTGGCTTGCAGGAAGACACGGGTTGCCACGTGGTCGCAGTCAAACACGCAAATCAGTTCACCGCGGGTGAGTGTCATCGCATGGTTAAGGTTGCCTGCTTTGGCATGGCTGTGCTCGCTACGAATAATGTAGCCAACCCCCGCCTCTGCGGCGAAGTCACGGAATTCGTCACGTTGGCCATCATCCAGAATATAGACGCTGACTTTGTCTTTCGGGTATTCAATGCATTGTGCTGCCAGAACGGTATCACGTACTACATCCAGGCTTTCATTATAGGTGGGTACATAGATATCAACGGTAGGCCAGGTGCTCTGGTCTGCAGGCATTGGTGCAATAGGGCGTTTTAAAGGCCAGGACATCTGGATATAACCCAGCACCAAAATTGTCCAGGAGTAAATTTCTGCAGCAAATAATAATGAACCCAGCACCATTTCAACGCTGGAGTCAAAATGTAACGTTGTTGTTGCACGCCACCAAATATAGCGAGTTGACATTAATAAAGAAAACACCAGCATGGTTAAAACGGCTTTTTTGTTTTTAAATCTGCCAATAATAAATACTGCCGCAACCACAGCCATGCCGAAGATGTACTGTTTATTGCTATTCATTGGTGTAAAAATAACCAATAGCGATAATGCCAGTAACAATAATGTAAGAATAAATCTCAGTATTTTTCGCATATTTCTTATCTTGAACAGGAAAATGAGCAGGATTTTCCAGCCAGTGCCTGTAAACCGGCGACCCCAAAAAATATTACCTGCCAGTTAAATTCTGGCGATGAAATCAGACAAACATGCAAATCAATAGCCGGTATGTATGATACTGGCCTGGTTATATTCTGGCTGTTAAGCCGATATTGCTAAATATGAGATGTTCTGTTATTTGCCAATGACGGCGAATAAGATATCCAGACGTACCGGGTTTTCTTCACGTGCGCTGGTTGCCGGGCGGGTCATTTGGGCAACGCTTTCCATAATACCGGAAGCAAGGGAGCTGCCCCGGCTGGTGTGCACGGGTGTTACAGGTGCGGCCTGGAGTTCGGCCAGTTTATGTTTTGCTTTGCTGACAGGCGCTGCGTTATTCAAATTAGTACTCTCCAGGCGATTGATAGATTTAACATTATCAGGCGCTGTGCTATGAGTGACCGGAGTGGATTCATGAGTTACGGTTACATCGTCTTCTGTGTCATCGGTCTGGGCATCATCCATTTGCTGGAAGGCAACACCGGACATTTGCAGCTTTGCTGTCAAAGAACTGAGATCGTCATACATAATCGTGTCTGGCCCTAATATAAAGAACGTTGTGTGGTTTTCGTCTTCTTTCTTACCCGCCGGTGTACTGCGAGCGGTAGCATTACCTTTTCATTATTTATTCAATAAAAAAGTAATGAAATCTGTTCATATCCGACGAATTGAGAATTTCCTTATATACTGTGTGTGAGGCAGGTACAGGTCAAGTGAGTGTATCGATAAATCAAAAATGATTTATTTGATCTGTCTATGAATAATTAAAACTTTCTCTATGAATACTGGGAGGAGTTGCCCGCCAGGCCTCATGTGGCACTGGCAAAGACAAAAAAGTTATTACGAGGAAGACTATAAATAAGAGTAGTTGATAGATAATAAATAACAAAAAAATTCATACTTCGTTCACAATCCATGGAGAGTTATCGGCAGGCATGAGTATCTCTTTATCAATAAATAAAAAGGGATATATTGATACAATCTATAAGTAATGATCTTTACCAATATAATGTTGTTGGGATATTGAACAACCGATCTCTTTCTATTAGCATGAAGCCGATCTTTTCATCTAAGAAAAATAAATATGCATTCTGATAATGAGGTTTTCGGCTCTCAGAATATGCTTGCTGCGTTAGAGCATGTTCATGATGCTGTTGTGCTATTAGACAGTTCGCAAACAGTTATTTTCTTCAATCGTGCAGCAGAGAAGCTTTGGGGCTACCCTGGCGTTACCGTATTTGGCCGCCGGGCGGCAGAGATCCCGTTATTTTATACACCAGAACAAACAACGGAATCTCAGCAGACAACACAGCTGACGGTGATTACTGCAACAGGCGAAGAAAATGCGTTAAGTGCGACTATCAGTTACGACGGTGGGCCTGGAAATGAAGCGCCGTGCATGATCGTTGTGCATGTCGACCAGGAAAAAATCACGCAGCTTTCTAATTTCGATCATCTGACCGGCCTGCCAAAACGCCGCGCACTGCATCAGTATATTGATACCCTGATTGCCGGAGATGAACACACGCGTGCCGCGTTGTTTTTCCTCGATCTGGATCATTTCAAGGATGTGAATGACGCGCTTGGCTATGCGGCTGGCGACCAGGTACTGGCAGAGATTGCACGCCGCCTGAGTAGTGAGTTTTCGCGTCATGCTTTTGTCAGCCACGCCGACAGCGACTCATTTGTGATGGTTATGCCGGATTGCGATATCACCAGAGCAACGTCAGTAGCCCAGAAAATCCAGGCGCTGTTCCGCATTCCGTTCAATGTTGCTGATATGGCTTTGAACGTGACTGTCAGCACCGGTGTGAGCCTGTACCCTGAGCATGGCGCTGAGCGGGATATGTTACTTAAACAGGCTAACCATGCATCGCACCAGGCAAAAGCCGCTGCGTCTGGTGGTTACCTGTTCTTCCACAGTGAAATGAACCAGGTGGACCAGGAGCGGCTGAAACTGGCTGCGGCACTGAAACTGGCGATTGCCGGTAATCATCTCCACCTGCATTACCAGCCACAAGTGTGGCTGAAAAATGGTGAGCTTTATGGCGTGGAAGCGCTGGCCCGCTGGACCGACCCTGTGTTGGGCGATATTCCCCCAGGAAAATTTATCGCGCTGGCAGAAGAGACGGGCGAAATTGAAGCGATTGGCCGCTGGACACTCCATGAAGCTTGCCGCCAAATGGCGGAGTGGCGTAATAACAAAATCATGGTGCCTGTGGTGTCTGTGAATTTGTCGCCAATTAACTTTTATAACAGCAGCCTGCCGCAATACATTGGCTACCTGTTGCGCCAGTTCCGTATTCCACCAGACTGCCTGACCATTGAAATCACCGAAGGGGTGATGATGGACAAGCGCCCGGAAACCATGGAAGTGATTTGTGCGGTTCGCGAGCTGGGTGTGGGCCTGTCGATGGACGACTTTGGTACCGGCTTCTCTTGCCTGTCTCGCCTGGCGCACTTGCCAATGACGGAACTGAAAATCGACCAAAGTTTTATGCGTGATTTAAATGATGGCAGCAAAATGAAAGCCATTGCCACGACAGTAGTGAAAATCGGCCAGAGCCTGCAACAAACGGTGGTAGCGGAAGGGGTGGAAACTGAGCAGCAGCGCAGCCAGTTGTGTGAGCTGCAATGCGATATCGCTCAGGGGTATTTATATTCCCGCCCACTTAATGCATCTGCCCTTGCTGTCTGGTTGATGAGCAGCCAGCCGCGGATTGAAGTGGTGGTGTAACTGGAATAAGTTTTTTAGCGGTCACATTTAACAGGGAGCGTGATGCTCCCTGTTGTGCAGAATAACGGGCCTTCAGCCCGTTTATTAATATGCTCTTTCCTGGATGGCAACAGGACTTAGTTATATTCCACTGTCACTAAATACACATTTTCTGCGGCCTGCTGGTAAGAAATCGCCTTCACCAGTGGCGACAGCGTGGGCCGCCATGTTTGATCATGCATGGAAAAAGTTTGCTGAACTTTGTGGGTGTTATCTGCACAACGCAGGTTTACGGCTCTTTCTACAGATGAGTTTTCGAGATCGCATGACGGGTTCACAATGCTTCCCCGAAATGTAATGGTGCCGCCCTGGGGTTGTGAGGCAAGTAAACAAGGGGAAAACAGAAGTGCTGAGCTCAGCACCACAGGTATTATGCGTTTCATCATGGATACCTCGGTTAGCGACGCATGGCGTCAGTCATTTTGAGTGTATGCAGTGGGTGAAAAGCTGTTGCGAAGAATAAAGGTTGTTTTGTGGGCTATTTCTGCATTTTTGGCTGTGCAGTATTAACAAAAAGACCACGCCAGCGGTGGGGCCAGCGTGTGGGAAAAATTAGCTAATTAGCTTTAACCCCAGTGCAATAAGTAAAAAAACAACCATTGCCCAAAGCATATGCCTGCCTGAGCGGTAGACTGGATTGTTATCAGTCGTTTTTTCTTGTGTATTGTTTATGCTCATATTAATTATTAGAAAGTGATTTTAATAATCCGCCAGCAAATTTATGCAGGCGATGCTATGTGCACAGAACAAACCGTGTTGATCCCAGAGTAAGAAAATTTTAAAAAAATAAACGGGGGGAATAAACCCCATTTTATTCGCATCCTTTGCGTATAAGACACGATGCTCCGGGGCCACGTAAAGCCTTGTGCTGCCTGAACCGACAACCAAAACGACCAGAACTCACCTGGGTTAACGTTACCCACTCTAAACAATTTAAATGACGGTCAAGTGACAAACGAATGACCGCTCAAAAGAAATTGAGTATAAATTTATTATGAGTGCACGCGTAATATACATGAAAAAATAAAAAAGAAAATGCTTATAAAAGAGTCTGTTGAATAAATAGTATGCATCTATGATTAATATAACACTTAAGAGAAATCATCAATAAATAAACACCGGGGAAAGTTTATTCTGGGTAAAAAAATAACCTGAATGTTTAGCCAGCCTAAAATCTCCCGCCATTTGCGCTTCCCGGTTCGTAGGCGGCGAAAGCAAAGAGCGTTAAGATATGCGCGATGACCACAGCCTGCCAGAGGAAACTGAATGTCGGCGATATGGGTGGATGCAGATGCGTGTCCCAATGTGATTAAAGAAGTTTTGTTTCGTGCAGCTGAACGGGTACAGGTTCCCCTCACGCTGGTGGCAAACCAGATGTTGCGGGTTCCCCCTTCACGGTTTATTCGCACCCTGCGGGTTGCCAGTGGGTTCGATGTGGCGGATAACGAGATTGTGCGTTTAGTCGAGGCCGGTGACCTGGTGGTTACCAGTGATATTCCGCTGGCAGCTGAAGTGCTGGCAAAAAGCGCCTGGGTGGTGACACCCCGCGGTGAACGTTACACCGAAGAGACGATTCGCGAACGCCTTACAATACGTGATTTTATGGATACGTTGCGTGCCAGCGGTATTCAGACTGGTGGCCCGGCGGCACTGAGCCAGAAAGACCGTCAGCAGTTCGCCAGCGAGCTTGAACGCTGGTTACGGGAAGCATCACGTTAATAGACAGGAAATGAAGGTGCGGGGGAATGACCCGGTGCTGTAACAGAAAATGACTGGCAGGAGACAGGGCGGGCAGCAGGGTTGCCCCTGCCGCGCCCGGAGTAACTTATTTGCTCAGTTCTGCAGTCATATGAACCTGGTTACCGGCATAAGCTTCGGTGATGTGGTAATCAGCACCAGCCTGTTTTGCCTGAGCGGCGATTTTTGCTTCTGCGCCATCTAAAGTGGATGCTGTTGCACTTACGGTTTGTGCGAAAGCACCGAAAGACATAACAGAAAGAGCGGCAACTGCAACGAAAGTTTTGATAGATTTCATGGTCGTATTCCTTAATGGTTTGTTTGCTAGTAAGGCGTATTGCCTTGATGTGATAAATCATAGCCCCGTCTCTCATCGATCAAAAGCTGAACAATTTGCTCATCTTTTTCGAATATTTTGAATGAAAATACAACAAGGTCTGCAACGGGCTCGCTGCTATGCTGTGTGTGCCGGGCACGGCGGTGTTGTGCCCTTTTCCCTGAGAGGTTTCCATGAAAATAAGCACAGGTATTGCTGCCTGCCTGGTGTTATTCAGTGCAATGCAGGCACAGGCCGATGAACCCTTACCTCCGGCGGTGGCGCACATTGCCAGCCAGGGCATTACTATTATCAAGAAAATCAAAGGACCTGGTGGTATGCAGGGCTGGCTGGGCCAGTACCAGGGTATGGGCGTGACGATTTACCTGACACCCGATGGCAAGCACGCCATTTCCGGGTATCTGTATGATGAAAATGGTAAAAATCTGAGCGAAGCGTTATTTAAGCAGGCGCTGTATATTCCCCAGGGCCGCGCTTTGTGGAAGAAAATGGCACAAGGCCCGGTTATTAAATCTGGCCGGGATGATGCGCCACGCAAACTGGTGGTGTTTGCCGACCCATTCTGCCCTTATTGCATGCGCTTTCATGCTGCGGCACAACCCTGGGTGGATGCCGGGAAAGTGCAGCTCTACACCCGCCTGGTGGCGGTGCTGAAGCCACAGAGTGGGCGCTATGCGGCAGCTATTCTTAGTGATTCTGACCCGGCGAAAGCCTGGGATGCCTGGGAACAGTCTGGTGGTAAACAGGCACCTGCTTTTGTAGAAAAAACGCCGCAAAGTACCGTGCAGGCCTTACAGGTGAACCAGCAACTGATGGACGAAGCAGGTGCTAATGCCACCCCGGCTATTTATTACCTCAACCAGGATAATGAATTACAACAAGTGGTGGGCATGCCGGATGAACAACAAATGGCGGCAATGTTTGGTCCGAAATAGCACAAAGCAGAAATAACTGTGTGGGGCAGGCTAACCCCGGCGTGGGGCCAGCCTGCTGGTTAAGGTCAGGACGTGTGGCGCACAAACGCTTTCGGCCCGGCAAACTGTGCTGCTTCGCCCAGCATTTGCTCAATACGCATCAACTGGTTGTATTTTTCCACACGTTCGCCACGGCAGGGTGCACCCGTTTTCAGGTGCCCGGCACGCAGCGCCACAGTCATATCCGCAATAAAGCTGTCGGCAGTTTCCCCGCTGCGGTGTGAAATAAATGTCCCCCAACCATGCTGCTGGCACAGCGCGACAGCATCAAAAGTTTCGCTGAGCGAACCAATCTGGTTGAGCTTAATCAGTGCGGCATTCGCCACATTTTCTTCAATGCCGCGTTGAATGTATTTAACGTTGGTGACAAACAGGTCATCGCCCACCAGTTCAATCTGCTGCCCCAGGCGGGTGTTCAGGTGCTGCCAGCCGCTCCAGTCATCTTCCGCCAGGCCATCTTCCAGCAAGACAATCGGGAATTGCCCCAGTAATTCAGCATAGTAATCTGTCATTTCTGCGGCGGTAAGGGCGCTGTGCTCGGTGCGCAGGTGGTATTTGCCGTCGCTATAGAACTCGCTGGAAGCCGGATCCATACAAATACTGATATCTTCACCGGGGCGATAACCGGCTTTTTCTATTGCCTGCACAATCAGTTCCAGTGGCTGGCGGTTAGAAGACACGGCTGGTGCAAACCCGCCTTCATCACCCACCGCGGCAGACAGGTTGTTATCCAGCAATATTTGGCGCAGGGCCTGGTAAACTTCACTCCCCTGGCGCATGGCTTCGGTAAGACTTGGTGCACCAAGGGGCGCAATCATAAATTCCTGGAAGTCTGCCCCCTGGTTGCGGGCATGAACCCCGCCATTAATGATATTCATGCAGGGAACGGGCAACAAATTAGCCCGGGCTCCACCCAGGTAGCGGAACAATGGCTGGCGGGTGGAAAGCGCCCCCAGGCGCGCAACAGCCAGGGAAACCCCTAAAATCGCATTGGCACCCAGCTTGCTTTTATTGTCGCTGCCATCCAGTGCCAGCAATGTGTTATCTACCAGGCGCTGGTCACACACCTGCAGGCCAGCCAGGGCTGCATTGATTTCATTATTGACGGAAGCCACTGCGCCCAGTACGCCTTTACCGTTGTAACGTGTTTTATCGCCATCGCGGCGTTCTATGGCTTCCCGGGAACCGGTGCTGGCTCCGGAAGGTACGGATGCGCGAGCCATCAGGCCTTCGCTACTGAATGCTTCAACTTCTACCGTTGGGTTACCCCGTGAGTCGAGAATTTCACGTGCGATAACTTTCTCAATTGTTGTGCTCATAATCTTTCCTCGTAGTCAGTTTGACTTACAGATGCCGGATAAGAACGTCGACATTCAGTTGGTTGATATAGGCCATGGAGTGGGATGTCAGCAGCCCTAAAAAACGGTTGTGGTGCCCGGCAATAACCAGGTCTGCCGCCTGCCGCGAGATACAGGCCTGCAGGTCTTTTATGCCCAGCGTCACCAGTTCACAGGTGTCCATATCCACTGAATCTGTGTTATCGAGTTCACTGAATATTTCGCTGAACATGGCTTTCGCGCTGATAACTTCTTGTGAGACCGGGTCGTCCATCATGCTGTCGGAGACAAAATTGAGTTCGCGGTAGTCATCACTCAGGTGAGCAACCGTCACTTTGATGTTCCATTCATGAGCCAGAACCAGTGCATGTTTCAGCAATGGCACTCCGTCTTCTTTGCCATGAATCAGTACCACTGCATGGGTATAGCCAGTCATGGTTTTCCTCCTGATAGCGTGAGTTGGTTTTCCAGCCAGGGAAGCAGTTGTTTTTTCCGGCCTTCATGCCGGAAATGGTGCAGGGTTTGGCGCCGGGTAGCGCAGAGCCTGTAAAGTGAAGGCAGGAAGCGGGCTGGCTGATGTCGGTAAGCATCAGTACCACCCTGCCCGAAGGCTGGTTTGCCATTTTGGCCTTCTTGCTGCGGCAGCAGCCATTTGGCAGTCACCCATGCGCTGCATATGGCATCGCTGTCGGGATTAAAGTGGCCAACAACCTGTATCATAATGAGTTCCTGAAATCAGGAAGCATGCCGGGCGGGGAAAGCAGGAAATCAAGACCAGCCTGACATACCTCTTGTGGAAATAAGAGTTACGCCAGGCGTCATCAGCCCCCTGAATGGGGCGGTTGGGTAAGGTGGAACGCCATCACCTTGTGCTTTGCAGTGTGGATCTCATACAGCTATTTTGCAACCCCGTAACCCGGCTGAATCTGTTACGGGGTGTGACGTGGCAAATCAAGTTAATGCTCAGGCAACCGCAGGCGCAGCGGTGCAGGGTACGGGGCGAAATACTTTTGGGTGGATAAATAGTCGTCCGGGTATTCAGCCAGGTAATGCTGCAACAATGTCAGTGGCGCAAGAATTGGCAGTTGCCCGCTGCGGTATTCAATAATCACGTTTCTCAGTTCTGCACGCTGCCGTGCATTAAGCTGTTTACGGAAATAGCCCTGAATGTGCATCAGCACATTGGTGTGGTTGCGCCGGGTGGCAGGGTGGCTCAATAACGCCATTAATTTCTCGCGGTAGGCAGTAAAAAAGGCACTGAGATCGTCCCATTCATGCAGATGGGCAACAAACCGCCCCAGTTCCCGGTAACCCGGCTGGTGGTGCGCCAGTAACAGCAGTTTATAACGGCTGTGGAAAGCAAGCAGGCTCTGGCGTGTCAGGCCTGTGGCGTACACCTGGTTGAGTTCGTGCAGCGCATAAATACGCAGCACGAAATTCTCTCTGAGCATTGGGTCGTGCAGGCGGCCATCTTCTTCAACCGGCAGCCAGGGGTAACGGGCCATCAGCGTGGCGGTGAAGATACCGGTGCCCGCTTTTTTGCCGCGCTGGTTTGCTTCATCGTACAGCCGGACCCGTTCCATGCCACAGCTTGGCGATTTGGCGCAGACAATAAAACCACTTAACGTGCCGATATTGTTCACGTAGTTGTCGGAAAATGCCTGCATTTTGTCGGTAATGTCTTCGTGTGGTTCATTGCTGAAGCGCAGGCGGATTTCGTGTTCCGGGGTTTTTACCAGGCGAAGAGCCGGGCGGGGCGAGGGAAGGCCGACGGCCATTTCCGGGCAAACCGGGCGGAATGTCACCCAGTTTGCCAGCTCATCCATGACGAAGGGCATGCGTTTATGGCCACCATCAAAGCGCACGGTGTCACCGGTGAGGCAGGCACTGATACCAATTTCAGGTTTGCTGTTCATTGTGTATTCCTTGTTTTATGGCGCTTTTTTAGTAAAAAACAGCGTGACCGTGGCGGCGGTAAAGCCGAATTTGGTCAGAGTGGTTTTGTTAAACAAATGCCGGTCATCCTGCAGGTACATCCAGTCATCAAAGCTGAGTAGCCAGGTTTTGCCTTTGGTTGTGACATTCATTTTGTAATGCCAGTTGAAGGCGTTTCCTGCTGACTGCCCAACGGCAACACCTTCAATATCGTTTGCCGTGCCAGTGTACTGGTTGTTGCCTGTGCGGCGAATGTGCCAGACACGTTGTTGTTTCTCGCCGTCGTCATACACAAAGTGTTCATTAAGAGTGAGCGTATCGCCAGTGACCTCACCGGTAATTTCCACATGGAAACGGCGCAGTTGTTTACCGCTACGGTCCTGCACCATTCCCCATGCTTCGGTTTGCCCGTTGAAATAGCTGAAGATATCCAGTGGCGGTTGTGTGCCCTGGTAATCATTCAGGGTGGTACTGCAACCGGTCAGCAGGGCAAGTAATACCAGTGCGGCACGTTTAAGGAGTGTCATGGTTTTTCTCCCGTTAATTGCTGTCTTAGGTTGGGGTAAGCGGTACGAGGGTCCAGCCAGATTGCCAGAAAGCGCTCGCTGAACAGGGAAGGCTGCTGTGGCCCAAGAGGTGAAAAGGGCGTGGCAGAGCCGGCCCGATACCAGAATTGCCCCTGGTGTTGTGTGGCAACAAACGCCAACTGGCTGCCGGGGGTGACGTCAGGCCACAGTTGTTCCAGTGCCTGGAGCCACATTGTGCTTTGGGGCGTTGCCTGGAGAATACCCAGTTCCTGCCACTGGTCGCGGGTGGCATCTACCAGGTCGGTATGGCTGATAGCACGTTGGTAAGTGATAACCAGCGCCAGGTCACTGCTCAGCCCGTGGTAACGGCCATCCGGTGACAGTAACCGCGCGTGGTACAGCGTAAACGGCCCCCAGGTAAAGGTGGCCGCGCCAACATTGCGCCAGCGTAGCCAGTCAGCGGCCTGAGTTACCACGGGCATCAGCAGGCTTGCCAGTAACGCCACAATACAGGACAGCGTATTCAGCCGGTTGTTTCTCACTTGTATGCTGTTCATACCCGGCTCCGGTGCAGTAACCCGCACGATAACAGTGCCAGGCAGGCCCAGCCGGTGGACAGCCAGGCTAAGGCCTGCCAGACAGACTCATGGAAGTTCATTGCGCCCAGGTAAGCACCCAGTAAATAAGCCAGTGGGCCACCAGTGGCCGCGAGCGGAACCAGCAACCAGGGTGGCACTGCACGGCTGCGTGCCACTACCGCCCACACGCAGGAAAACATCAGCCATAAAGCCACCATCCACAAGGGCACTGGTTCACCGCCCTGAAAGGCGATTCGCCCGGCCAGCACATGGAACGTGTCCAGACCACACCCCACCAGAGCAATAACCAGCGCATGACGCCGTGTTCCGGGTGGCAACATGAAATACACCACCAGTGCCAGGCCCAGCCACAACAAAATGCCGCGTTCGCGGAACAGCACAACCAGCGTCCAGTAGATGTCGAACGCGATTGCCGCCAGCCCGGTACGCAGCAGGCTGTTCATACCCGCTCCGCAGTGAGTTGCACTGCACTTATCGTGCGGGCGTTAAAACCGGCTTCGCAGTAGCCGAGGTAATACAGCCACATGCGGCGAAAACGCGCATCAAACCCCATGGTTTCTATTTGTGGCCAGGCCTGTAAGAAACGCTGGCGCCAGTGGGCCAGGGTACGGGCATAATCTGGCCCCATATCAAACACATTGCGCACAACGAAATCGGTGTGGCGGGTCATCAACTGGCTCATGGCGGTGAGGCTTGGCAGGAAGCCGCCGGGGAAGATATAGCGCTGAATAAAGTCCACGCTGTTGCTGTAATCCTGGTAGCGCTGGTCCTGAATGGTAATGGCCTGAAGCACCATTTTGCCGCCCGGGCGCAGGCGTTGCTGGCAGGTAGTGAAAAAGTGCGGTAACCAGGCTTTGCCCACTGCTTCTATCATTTCCACCGAGACAATTTTGTCGAACAGGCCCGCAAGGTCACGGTAGTCGCTCAGTAATACGGTGACTTGTTCCTGCAACCCGGCAGCATTAATACGTGCCTGTGCGTAATCGTACTGCTCGCGGGATAACGTGGTGGTGGTAACCCTGCAGCCATAGTGGCGGGCGGCATATTCTGCCAGTGCTCCCCAGCCAGTGCCGATTTCCAGCAGGTGGTCATCGCCAGTAAGCGCCAGTTGTTCACACAGGCGCTGCATTTTGGCGGCCTGTGCGCTTTCCAAATCCTGGTCTGGTGCCTGGAACAGAGCACTGGAGTACAGCAGATCGCGGTCAAGAAATGCGCTGTAGAATGGATTGCCCAGGTCGTAGTGCGCGGCAATATTCTTGCGTGCCTGGCGGCGATGGTTGCGGCGCAGCCAGTGGCGCAGGCGTTCTGCTGGCAGGCTCAGCCAGCGAAAACCGGTTTCCAGTTTGCCAAGCACTTTGCTGTTCAGCGCCACCACCTGTAACACCTGTGTCAGGTTAGGGGAATCCCATTCGCCATCCATCCAGGTTTCGGCGGCTGCCATACTGCCCCCGGTTAATATCCGCCAGTAAAGGCGGGGAGACTGAACGTGTACTTCCGCCCTGAGTGGTGCATGGGTATCGCCAAACTGACGATACTGTGAACCTTCGTGTATTACCAGGCAGCCGTGTTTTAACTCAGCCAGTAACCGGAACAACGCCTTGCGGGCCAACCGGCTGTTATGAGGCAAACTGGATTCAAGGGCGTAAACAGGGTCGGTCATGAGCGGGGCCTCCGGTTTGCCGGGTGCGAATGAACCGGCACGCGTTTTAACAACAGCAACAGCGCCTGCCAGTAAATTGCGGCGACAGTTTTCACCGTCATCAGCGGGATTTTAATTAACAGACGGCGAAGGTTTTTGCGGGTAAGCGGGCAACGGGCCAGCGTTAAGGTGGCATCGAAAACCTTTGTTTGCTGGTGGTTTTCAATGTGCATATGCAGTGTTTTACCGGGCGTGTTAAAGCGCCAGTGGTACACCATTTCCATGGGGTTGAAGGGCGAAACATGGAAAGCTTTATCAACCGGTTGGGTGTTGACGGCATCAATTGCGTAGTAATGGCGTTCGTTCCACGGGGTGTTGCGCACTTCAGCAAGGATCCAGCGCAGCTCACCCTGTTCGTTGTGGCAGTAGTAAAAATTGACCGGGTTAAAATGGAAACCGAAATAGCGTAACTGGGTTAACAGCATCACTTTGCCATTCAGCCGTTCGCCCGTCAGGGTGGCGAGCCTGCCCAGTACGTTTTGCCGCAAAGGTGCGCCCAGTGGGTAATCGCGAGTATAAAACGAGGCTGCTCCCCAGCGGTTAAGCCGGATGCCGGCATCGGGTAGTTGCGCCAGTTCATCGAGGTCAATCCAGGCCATAAATACCTGGTAGCTGAAGTGGTGCTGGCGTGGTTGCCAGCGGCGGTGGCGTAATACACCGTGATACAGGCAGCTATTCATGGCGCCCCCCTGTGGCGGCAATTCCTGCCACTACGTCGAGCGCGCTTCGCACACCATCTTCATGAAAACCGTTGTACCAGTAAGCACCGCAAAACCAGCTGTGTTGCTGGCCGTTAATTTCCCCCCGGCGTGCCTGTGCCTGCCAGCTTTGTGGGTTAAATACCGGGTGTTCATAGCTAAAACGCCGCCACACCAGGTTTTCATCAATAGGCTCTGGCGGGTTGAGGGTGACGCAGAACAGTGGGCTGCCTTTCGGCAACCCTTGCAGAATATTCATGTTGTAAGTTACACAGGCCCGGGTGTGTTCTGCGTTGTTGTTGCTCAGGCGGTAATTCCAACTGGCCCAGGCGCGCTTGCGGTCTGGTAACCAGCGCCGGTCACGGTGCAGGATCACGTCGTTTTGCTGCCAGCCAATCGCGCCCAACACCTGTTGCTCTGCCGGGGTTGGGTTACCCAGCATTGCCAGCGCCTGGTTTGCATGGCAGGCGAAAATAACCTGGTCGAAATGCGCCAGAGAGCCGTTAGCCGTAATCTCCACGCCGCCCGGGTGGCGTGTGACCTGTTCAACAGGCGTGTTACTGCGGATTTCCAGGCGGCCGGCAAGGCGTGTTGTGATGGCGCGAATATATTCACGGGAACCACCAGGCACGACATACCACTGGGGGCGATGGGTAATATCCAGCAGGCCATGGTTGTTAAAGAATTGCAGGAACAGCGCCAGGGGAAAACGGCGCATTTCCTGTAGTGAAGACGACCAGATAGCCGCGCCCATGGGCAGAATGTAATGCCGGGCAAAAAATGCATTGAACCGGTGGCGTTCCAGAAAGGTTTGTAGGGTGTCGCCATCGCCAACGGGCTGGTGGAGCGCAGATTTCGCCAGGCGGTTAAAGCGCATGATTTCTGCCAGCAGATGCCAGAAGCGGGGGTTGAGAAGATTAGTGCGCTGAGCAAACAGGGAGGCCAGTGTGTGCCCGTTATACTCCAGCCCGGTAATGGGGTTGTGCACCGAAAAACTCATTTCTGTTTTCTGGCCCTGGATGCCCAGCTCGCTCAACAGCCCCATAAAACGCGGGTAGGTGCGGTCATTGTAAACAATAAAACCAGTATCAATGGCCCAGGAGCCCTGGTGCGTGTCTACATCGACTGTGGCGGTATGCCCACCCAGTGTGGGGCTGGCTTCAAACAAGGTGACCTGGTGGTGCCCGGCAAGACGCCAGGCGCAGGTTAACCCGGCAATGCCGCTACCGATAATGGCGATATTCATGGTCGCACCATCCTGCGTAATAAAACGTGTTGTACGCAGGCGGGGAGTAACCCCAGAGCGCGTAAAAGAAAACTGAACCCACCGGGGAAGGCGATATGGTTGTGGTTTTTTGCCAGCCCGTGGCGAATGGCTTTCACGGCCTGGCCAACACTCACCTGGCCTGGCATAGCGAAGTCGTTGCGGCGGGTAAGTGGTGTATCGACAAAACCGGGGGAAACCAGGGTTACTGAAATACCTTTGGGTTCCCAGTCCAGCCGCAGGCTGTTGGCAAACCAGGTGAGCGCAGCTTTTGAAGCGCCATAAGCTTCTGCGCGTGGGAAGGGCAGCCAGTGAGCCATCGAGCTGACCAGCACCACACGGCTGCCGGGTTGTAGCTGTGTTTGCAGTGCCGCCAGGCAGTTTACCGGGCCGAGAAAATTGGTGTGCATCACGCGGCTCACCAGACTGGCATCGACCATGCCATGATCAAGGTATTCACAGGTCCCGGCACACAAAACGGCGACATCCACCTGGCAATTGAGCAGTGCCTGCTGGCAGGCGTGGGCATCGGTGATATCAAACTGGCGTGTGGTGATATTGGCACTGTAACTTGCCAGTGCATCCAGCCTGGCCTGATCGCGCCCACAGGCGATAACCTGTACGCCATCATCCGCCCAGGCTTTTGCCAGCCCTTCGCCAATGCCCGAGCTGGCGCCGGTTACCAACACCCGTTTCATGATGCCACCCGCTGTTTTATATGCCGCACCGCGTAACCCAGCAGCGGGATGTGTTCGTAGACCATACTGCCAGCGTCGTAGTAGTCCTGCTGCCAGGCAATGCGCCCTTCACGCACGAACAAAATGGAGCAACCGGCTAATGCCAGCGGTTCACCGCCCTGAAGTTTGGGGTGTGCCCAGTGCATCACCCAACTGAGTGCCGCGCGGTCGCCCTCGCACAGTGGCTGGTCTACATCGAACCAGCAACGGGTCACGTTGCTGAGCAGGTGGTCAAAGTAGTGTTGTATTGCACAGAGGCCCTGGTGTTGGCCAAAAGGGTCGATAAGCCGGGCATCATCGTGGTACAGCTCACGCAGTTTACTGAGCGACTGGTGGTCCAGCGCCTGGTAGAACGTGATGCAGTTTTCAATGACGGAGCGGGTATCGCACATAGTGTTACCTTGTTGGGTTCTTTTTCTGTAGGTGGTCTGGTACTAATAATACTTGTACAAAATTAATTTTTTGTACAAGTTTTTGTGAAAATATTTTTAATTTTGTTTATTTTTCAAATAAATATAAATAGCGATTTTGTGCGAAAAACAGTGGTTTTTTCAGTGAGATGATGTGCAGAGCAAGAAATGAAGGTGATGCAGGCCGGGTAACGGATGTGTTGGGGGCATTGGGGGCCGCCGCAGAGCAAAACTACGGCGGGGGATTTTTACAACAGAATGACATCCAGGGAAGCGACCTGGTCACGCCATTTTTCCAGATCTTTTTGCCGGGCCTGGGTGAGCTTACCGGTTGTGACCAGCACCCAGTGGCGCTGGGGGAACAGTGCCGGAGCCAGAATAGCTGGAGACGCAGGCAACACATCTGCCCGGCTGCCCTGGCCTGAGCGTTTCAGCGCTTCCAGCCATACTTCACAGGTGTCGGCCAGTTGCCAGCCTGCCAGCACATAGTTTTCGCCGGGTGCCTTGCGGTCACCATCGAGGCAAAAAGCGGTATACCCGATGATAATCCCGTCCAGCACTTCCCGCAGGGTCATCATAGATGCGGTGTTTGCCGCAAGGCGGCTGCGCAGGGGGCGAAGTACATTGGCGACCAGTTCCGGCCTGGGGTAATCCCGCCCCGAATCAAAAATTAACTGGCGCAGTGATTCGATTTTGCCATCCTGCAGGCGTTGCAGCATGGTTTCCTGTAATGCCTGCCAGTTATTGGTCTGGCGTTTGGTTGGCCGCTCCAGTAAAGGCCTTACCTGGCTGACCGGCACGCCCTTTTTAATCCAGTCGAGAATTTTCAGTGCCTGGGTTACATCATCGTCGTTGTACTGGCGGTGGCCGCCTTCAGTACGCAGCGGTTTGAGCAGACCGTAGCGGCGCTGCCAGGCACGCAATGTGGTGGCGTTAATGCCACAAAGCTGGGCGAATTCACCGATGGAGTAAGACATGGTGCGTTTCCATTCTGAGTAGTACGACGATTTATATTATGGGTAAACATCAGTGGAAGGGAAGTGGGCAGTTGGGTGTTGCGGGAAAGTCGTTGCCAGCAAGATGGGTCAGCCGGGGTGGTACCCCGGCTGTGGCAGATTACTTCAGGTTGGTTTTAAAGAACGATGCCAGTTTGGCGAAAGGGATCAGGTCTGTGCGGTCATACAGGTCTACATGCCCGGCATTTGGCACCACATACAATTCCTTCGGCTGAGCAGCACGTTTGTAAGCATCTTCGCTGAATTCACGCGAATGTGCGTGATCCCCGGTGATAAACAACATCGGGCGTGGCGAAATAGTTTCAATGTCGTTGAACGGGTAGAAGTTCATAAATTTACCAATACTGCTCAGCATGGGTTTGGTGGTCAGCTCCGCTTTCTCACCTTTTGGCGTATATGCGCCGCGTGGAGTGCGGTAGAAATCATAGAACTCGCGCTGAATGGCCGGGGTATTGTCATCCAGTTTGTTTACTGTGCCGGGAATATAGGCAATTTCACCACCGGTAAATTCTTTAAAACGCTGTGCTGTCGCGGTTGCAATAAATGCTTTGCGTTGCTCAACAGTTTGAGAATGGTTCAGCCCGTTACGGAATGCTGCGCCCATGTTGTACATACTCACTGTCGCTACCGCTTTCAGACGCGGGTCGATTTTGGCTGCGCTGATGGCAAAGCTACCACTGCCACAAATCCCCAGAACACCAATTTTCTCCGGGTCTACAAAAGACTGGGTGCTCAGGTAGTCCACTGCCGCACTGAAATCATCAGTATAAATTTCGGGTGAAATCAGATGGCCTGGTTTCCCGGCGCTTTCGCCCCAGAAGGATAAATCAATCGCCAGGGTGGCAAACCCCTGTTCCGCCAGTTTCTGGGCGTACAGGCTGGAGCTTTGCTCTTTAACCGCCCCCATGGGATGCCCGATAACAATCGCCGGGAGTTTGGTACCTGGTGTGGCGTTTTTCGGGGTGAACAGCATGCCGACCACATCCATCTGATACTGGTTTTTGAAGGTCACTTTCTCAGCATTGACCTTGTCGCTTTTGTAAAAATTGTCTGCACCGTGTGACATATCGGCTCCTGTGGCTGCGAAGGTACTGGCTAGCAGCCCGAACAGCAGGGTTAACATTTTCATGGGAAATACCTTGTTATTTAATGACCGGGGATGCGGGGTGATACCCGCCAGTTTGTTGCGCTTTACGCGCTGTAAAGCCTGTCAGGCTGGCGGCCAGGATTAACAGCACGCCGCTGAGGGTGAAAGTGCTTTGCCAGCCTGCGTGGTCGAAAGCCAGGCCACCCAGTGTCGAACCCGTGGCAATCGACAGTTGTACTATGGCGACCATCAGGCCACCGCCCGCTTCGGCGTTTTCTGGCAGGGTATGGGCGACCCATGTCCACCAGCCAACGGGCGCGGATGTTGCCAGCAAGCCCCAGAGACCTAAAAACAACGCAACCAGCCACAAGTGATGCCCAAAACCAATTAGCAGTACGGCAATCAAAGCCATACATAATGGGATGGACAACAGTGTTGGGTAAAAGCCTTGTTTCAGTGCTGAGCCAATCAACAACGTGCCGATAAAGCCCGCCACTCCGAGAACCAGTAACAGTGTGGAAAGAACCGGCAGGCTGACATGGGTGACATTTTCCAAAAACGGACGCAAATAGGTAAACAGGGTGAACTGCCCCATGAAGAACAGCCCACATGCCGCCATTCCTGTAAGAACTAACGGGTTTTTGAGCAGCCCTAACGCAGAATGACGCGCGTTATTGTCTGGCGCTGTTGCTTTCATGGATGGCAGGCTTAGCCATTGCCAGACAAGAGACAGCAGAGCGACCGGAACCAGGCAGAAAAAAGCGCCCCGCCAGCCAATCATACCGGCCAGAAAACTCCCCATTGGCGCAGCAATGACCGTTGCCAGCGCGTTGCCACCGTTAAAAATAGCCAGGGCTCGCGGAACCTGGTGATGTGGTACCAGGCGCATGGCACAGGCAGCGGACATTGACCAGAACCCACCAATCACTATGCCGATTAGCCCGCGGCCAACCATGTAGACTGAATAGTTGGGTGCAAATGTAATCACCATGCCGGATATCGCCATCAGTACGGTAAAACCAAGGAGAACGCTTTTGCGATCCAGGCTGGCGGTTAAGCGCGATGCTGACAGACTGGTGAGCACGGCCAGTGCGCCTGAAATAGCAATGCCCTGGCCTGCCAGCCCTTCGCTGACCTGCAGGTCATGAGCCAGCGGTGTTAACAGGCTGACTGGCATAAATTCAGAGGCCACCAGAGCAAAGACACATAAAGTCATAGCCAGTACACCGCTCCAGCAGGCGCGGTCCGGGGCTGTGTTATGTGATGTTGCTGTCATAGTGAATTACCTTTTTCATCCGTGATATTCAGGCAAGCCGGGGCCGGGCCTTTATTCACGGGAATAAAAACAAAAATAAACAGATGGATTAACTGGATAAGCGCTGTTGCGTGGTGGAAATTTTACACGGGTATCGTATGCTGACTAGCTAATGAATACTTAATACACTTATAAGGTCTGTTTATAAATTGGTTGTCGTTATGGCCGGGGAGATAAAGTGAAACGTAACCTTAATGATCTGTTGTCTTTCGTGACCGTCGCCCGGGAAGGCAGCTTTACGCGCGCTGCGGCACAATTGGGCGTAACTCAACCAGCATTAAGCCAGGCGATTACCGGTTTGGAAAACCGTATGAAAATTCGTCTGATTACCCGCACCACCCGCAGTCTTTCACTGACGGCTGCTGGTGAGCGGTTATTACAGGCAATTGGCAACCGGTTCGATGAAATTGAGTCTGAACTGGAAATGCTGACAGAATTACGCGACAAGCCAGCGGGTACGGTACGCATAACTTGTGGCCCTAATGTGTTGCAATCCATTTTGTTACCCAAACTGGCGCCGTTGTTACGTGAATATCCGGATATTAATTTGGAGTTCGATGCTAACCATGGCTTCCGTAATATTGTGGCCGACCGTTTCGATGCCGGGGTGCGCCTGGGAGACACTATCGACAAAGATATGATTGCTGTACCTATTGGCCCGCCATTACGCATGGCTGCTGTGGCTTCGGCGGATTATTTTTCCCGGCACCCCGCTCCGCACACCCCGCATGACCTGGTGCATCACAACTGTATTAATATGCGCCAGGCCAGTTCTGGCGGCTTATATGTGTGGGAATTTGACCAGGACTCAGGACCGGTGAATGTGCGGGTAAACGGGCAACTGACCTTTAATACTTCCGCGCATATGGTGGATGCAGCCCTGGCCGGGCTGGGTATTGCATTTTTACCTGCGGAAGAGTTTGCGCCGCATATCGAAGAGGGTCGGCTTATTCAGGTGCTTGAATCCTGGTGTGCGCCATTCCCGGGGTATTATTTGTATTACCCCAGCCGTAAACAGCCTTCACCCGCCTTCCGCTTAGTGGTGGATGCCCTGCGGGTTAGCTGACAAACCACATGATTTACCACGGCACTGTGTTCCCTGTGAAATCAAGGTATTCCAGGCCTGGTCTGGCTTGTTTCTCCAGTAACACATTCACCAGGCTGGGAATCGTTTCTTCGAGGGTCAAGGGCGCTTGTGGCCCACCCAGCGCTGTGCGGATCCAACCCGGAGCCATACTCACCAGCGCCCGCTCTGTGCCTGCCTGGCGTGCAGCAAAGCTGCGCATAAACATATTCAATGCGGCTTTGCTGCCCCGATAAAGTTCACGCTGGCCGTTAATATTGTTGGTAATACTACCCTGCCCGGAAGACATCACCCCCAGCAGTGCACGGGAATGTGTATGCTTTTCCAGCTCTTCCAGCACGCGCATGGGGGCCAGCGCATTGGTGGTCATCACCTGAATAAATTCCTCTGTGGTGATTTCGCCAATAGTTTGTGACGGGTCCCGGTTTGTGGTGCCAGCGTTCACAAACAGCATGTCGAACTGGCTGCCGTTAAGCCGCACATCCAGAGCGGCCAGTTGCCGGTCGTCGCACATATCCAGTATTTCAATTTGCAGTTGCCCGGGCCAGGCACTTGCCAGTGCATGCAAAGGGGTTTGTTCACTGCGCACTGTGCCGGTGACATGCCAGCCTTTTGCCAGAAATTGTTCCGCCATGGCAAGGCCGATACCACGAGATGCGCCCACCAGCAGAACAGAGGGTACAAACGAAGGAAGAGACATAACAGCTCCTTGAATAATATTGGGTGACGTTTCTTACTGTAGTGCTGTGTGATATAAGGCGGAAGACGCAGGTGATGCATTAATAACCTGCACCAAACGCCATGTATCAGCATTCCGGCAGGAGGAAAAATGGCAGAGGCCGACCTGAACTTACTGATTGCGCTTGATGTTTTGCTGGCGGAAAAAAGTGTGGCTGCGGCGGCACGCCGCCTGGGGCTGAGTGAATCCGCTATGAGCCGTACTTTGGGAAGGTTGCGCCAGACAACAGGAGACCCCTTACTGGTGCGGGCGGGCCGCCATATGGTGTTAACGCCACATGGCGAACAGTTGCTTGAAGCTGCTCCCCTGGCTGTGGCACAGGCACGTTCATTGCTCAAACCCGCAGCCTCTACGCTGAGCCTTGCCACCCTGGACCGGGTGTTTACACTGCGAACTAACGACGGCTTTGCACAAGTGTTCGGCCCGGATTTGGTGGCAGCACTGGCGCAGTCAGCCCCACACGCAAGTCTGCGTTTTGTTGCCAAACCTGAAAAGGAAGATGGCCCGCTAAGAGAAGGGCTGGTGGACCTGGAAATAGGTGTACTGAAAAATATGGGCCCGGAAATTTACCTTCAGGCGCTGTTTCAGGACAGGTTTATTGGCGTAGTGCGTACAGGCCACCCGTTGGCACGGAGCACAATACTGACACCACAAGCTTATGCGGCATACGGGCATATCGTGGTTGCCCGCCACGGCACTGGCCGTGGGCCGGTAGATAACAAACTGGATTCCCTTGGGCTGGAACGCCATATAGCTGCTGTGGTGCCGGGGCTTGGGGCTGCGTTGTCTATTGCCCGGCAGTCGGACCTGGTGGCGCTGGTGCCTGCGTCGTTTTTCCTGCATCAGGCGCAGAACAGTGGCACAGGCAGTGTTCCCGGGCTTGTTGGTTTTGAGCTACCTGTGCAAACAGGCGCGATAACTGTTTCGCAAATGTGGCACCCCCGCCTGCATAATGACCCGGCCCATCGCTGGCTGCGCGAGTGCCTGCGTGAGGTGTGTACGAGGCAGTATGCTATGTTAAATGCAATGGCTGGTGTCGTTGTGGTCAACGGACAATAACCACCAAGCCTGTTTTATTCCAAAGTGGGCATGGTTATCAACCAAAGGTGTGCTAATGGGTAGTGTTAACAGCAGACACAACCAGCAGGATTGGGTGGATATTCGCCACGATGGCGAAACGGGGATTGAAACCATCCAGGCTCATTTTACAGGCCATGCCTACGATCCTCACGACCACGATGAACTTTTGTTAGGTGTAACCCAGCAGGGTTTGCAACGTTTCCAGTGTAACCGGTTTGTGCATACCAGTTGTCCTGGCCGGGCTATTCTGATTGAACCGGGCGCGATGCATGACGGCCATGCAACGCAGCCTGAAGGATTTACCTATGCCATGATCTACCTGCCGCAACCCTGGGTTGCCACCATGATGCAACGGCGCGAAATGGGCGATATTGCTGGTGTGGGGGCTGCGTTTCGCTATACGCTCACCGATGATCCTTATCTGATAACGGCCATCAGCCAGGCCTGGTGTTCGATGCATTATGGTGAAGGCCGGTTGGCCCGAGATGAGCATCTGGATAATTTGATGACACTGCTGTCTGCGCATCTTGCCCTGCGGAAACCTTCAACCATGAATGCTTCGCTGGTACAGATGAACCGGGTCTGTGAGTATCTGCGCGAGAATATGGCTCAGGATATCGGGCTGGATACGCTTTCCCGTGAAACCGGGCTGGATCGCTTCCGTCTGAGCCGGCAATTCAAAAAGGCATTTGGTCAGTCACCTCACGCCTGGCTTGTACGCCTGCGTTTGCGCACTGCCCGGCGTATGCTGGCGCAGGGGATGATGCCGGTTCAGGTTGCTTCACTGGTTGGTTTTGCAGACCAGAGCCATCTGGGCCGGTGGTTCCAGCGAGCTTACCGGGTGTCTCCTGCTGCTTATCAACGTAAGTGCACAAACGTTCTAGACTGACAGCCCCGCATTTTTCGAACATAGGCCTTCACGAAAAACAGATGGAGGCCGGGGTGTAATGTTTGATACTAAAATAGCTTTTGTTGTGCGTAATGATTTGGCTGTGTGGCAGCGGTTAAATGTGGCGGCTTTTCTGGCGACGGGTATTACAAGTGCTGCGCCGGAAATCATGGGAGGGACCTATATTGATGCAAAGGGCCATCACTATGGCAATATTTCTCGCCAGCCGATGCTTATTTTCGAAGCGGATCTGGCCGCTTTACAGCGTACCCATCGTAAAGGGCTGGAGCGGGAACTCACGCTGATCCCTTATGTGCACGCTATGTTCTCAACTGGCCATGATGCTGACAACCGTGCGGTATTCCTGGCTGAAGACCCGGAGAATATGAATCTGGTTGGCATTGGGTTATACGGGCCGAAGAAAGCTGTAGATAAAGTGGTAAAAGGGCTGTCACTTCATCAAGGATAAACAGCAAAACTGACCCGCCAGTGTAGTTACAACGTCTGAACGACCTGACCCGCGTTATCCTGAAAATACACTGCCGCCAGCGCGCCATTCACCAGGGAAAGTTGCGGTGGAATATGGCCGATATCCAGGTCATACAGCACTGGCACCGGTAAGTCGCCTAACGCTGAATTTAGCGCATCCCATTGTGACTGGTGTTCTGGTGTGCTGGCATCAGGTGCGGCGTGCCGGCCAACTAAAACCCCTGAAACCGCATGGAACCAGCCATGCAGGCGCAGGCTGTACAATGCGCGGGTCAGCTCGCATGGGTTCATTTCCACATTTTCGATGTACAGAATGACGCCCTCTTGCTGGTGTTGTTCACAGAAGCGCGGCAGGTTACCAAACCGGGTTCCGGCCAGCCGCGCCAGCGTATCCAGGCAACCGCCTGCCAGCCGCCCGTGTATTTCCAGGTTGCCATGGAGCCCGTCCAGGCGCTTCCAGCGGGTGGGTTGTGTAAGGCGAAAACCGGTTTTCGCGTCTGGGCAACCCTGGCAGGGGCCGTCCTGGTGGTATTGTGAAGCGCGCTGTTCCACTTGGGTGCCTCGAGGCGCTTCGAGCACCGACCATATGCCTTGCGTGGTCTGGTCAACCTGTTGCGAGCCAAGTTCCATTAAATTCGGGCCGTGCAGTGTTGCCCAGCCTGCCAGCATAGTTAAGGGAAAATGCAGTGTGCTGAGATCTGAATAGCCGCTGAACCATTTGGGTTGGGTTTGTGAGAGCAGGGTAAAATCCAGCAATTCCAGTATTTCGATTGCCAGATCTCCTCCCCAGGGCGGCATTACCGCGTGAATATCCGGGCGGGTGAGAAAAGACATTAACTCGCGAGCTCGCAAGGCTTTATCCGCGCTTTTGTTTTTGTAACTGGTGCGTAAGCACTCCCCTTCCAGCACAATAAAACCACGCTGCTCCAGTGCCTGTTTTGCACCATCCAGCTGTGTGTGAAGGGCTGCGGGAACACCTGTTGAAGGGGCGGTAATGGCAATTGTATCACCGGGCTTTAATGGGGCAGGAAAACGCACGGGCATAAAACAACTCCTGAACAGTTAACAGCAGACCACTTTGGGTTTATCAGCGCGAATAGTTATTAACATACCATTCATGCCTGGTTTCAGGAGTGGTAATGGGTTTATCTGCCTGAATAACGCAGAAAAATCTGCCAGACAAGCGAAGGGGAAAAGGGCAGACTACTCCCGGTTTATGTTCACTGGCGCTGGCAATATAATCTGCGCCTGTGGCATTGGCTAAAACACGCAACAGGAACAACGTGCTGGCTTAATGGATAACAATTGTGCGCCTATGAAATTAACACGCTTTTCTTCCCCGGCTTTCCGGCTGGGAGTGATTGCCATGGTTATCGCCATCGGCTTGTTTTTCTGGACTAAAATCATGGCTCGCTGGGGCCACGATACACCACCCGCTTACCTTCCCACGCAACAACAGGCAGACCTGGTTGTTGTGAATAAAGCAGCACGCAAACTCAGTTTACTGCGGGAAGGTGTGGTGATACGTGAGTATTCTGTGTCTTTGGGGCGTGGGGCTGATGATGGCGCCAAACAACGTGAGGGCGACATGAAAACCCCGGAAGGCCACTACAACGTTGACTGGCGCAATGCCCGTTCACGCTTTTCTCTCAGCCTGCATGTTTCCTACCCGGATAACGACGATATTCAGCGGGCCAAAAGTGCCGGTTATTCCCCTGGCCATAATATTATGATCCACGGCTTACCCAATGGTTGGGGCTGGCTGGCACCTTTATTTCGCCGTATGGACTGGACCGATGGTTGTATTGCGGTGACCAACAGCGAGATGCGCGAGATCTGGGCCCGGACACCAACAGGTACGCCGGTTATTATCGAAAAATAAATAATCAGGCGGTATGGGTTATGCCGCCTGCAGATTTTACCCAATTTCTCATTGAGCTCTTTTTATAAATAACATGAGTAATAAATAATCTCGCTTTTGGGAACCTCTTTTCATTAAGTTTTAGTGCTGAATAATACCTTATGGAAACAAAAATGAGTGCGGCGATATATTTATCGGTTTGTGCGATTTTTTGTGTGAAAAAGAGTGTGCTAATGTGTTTTCCTTGCTTTACTTTCCGAAATGCGGTAACAAATTTCTTTTCGTTTTATTCAGGTAGCAGCTACGCTTAATCTATTATTTTCACCACCAGAATAGCTTTGTCTTAGCGGTGTGAAAATAGCACTGAATCAGTAGTAAGTGAGCATGATGTAAAATAAGAAATATAACTGAGTAATATAACCGGTATAAGAAAATACTATTTTTGCGAGAGAGATGGTTTATTGCTGGGGTTTTTTAATAAATATTGATAATGAATTGGGAATAAGGTTTTTTTACTGCAAAGGTCTCATGTGGCGACAAATATAACTTGTTGCCATGGTGATGGTCTGTGCATTTTTATAACGAGTGGCGAGGTTGGGGATAATGCAATTAAAAGCAGTGAGTGGGTTATGTTTGGGGGTGTTTTTGTTGCCATTGGCACCGGCAGCACTGGCGGAAACACAAAGCAACATCAGTGATTGCCAGTACGGTACCAGTGGTGTGGACAGCTTTGCCGACATGTTTACCTGCGGTACGGTAAGCGGCAGTTTGCGTTCCATGTATTATTCCACGCACAACGCCTATTTTTCGAAGGGCTTTAACCAGGACACCATTAGTTACGGTGGCTTTCTGAAATTTGAAACCGCGCCATTTTATGGTGTGCGGGCCGGGGTTAGCGGTATCTTCCTGCGTGGTATTAACCACCCGGACGAAGCGCACACCATCAGCGATATTGGCGATAACCAAACCAATTTTGGTGAAGCTTATTTAAGCTGGGAGCACGATGGCTTCAAAATCACTGCGGGTGACCAGCGCCTTAATCTGCCATTTGTGGGCGATTACGACTGGCGTATTACACCTGCGCTGTTCCGTGGCGTGGACGCCAATTATGGCGACAGTACCAACTTCCTGCATGCCACCAAAATCTGGCGTTATAAACCCTGGGGCGATGACCAGTTCCTGAATACAACCAACTATACCGATGCGGATGGCACCACCAACGGTATGTGGGCCATGGGTGGCGGGCGCGGTATGCAGTGGGATAATAAATCCCTGACCGGCCAGATTTGGTATGAGGAATATGCGGATTATACTCGCCTGGTGTATGGCGAAAGCCACTTACAATTCCAGGATGCACTGTTCCAGCCAGATGTCGGCCTGCAATTTGTGCGTGGCACCAGTGCGGGTAAAGCGCTGGCAGGTGAAGTTAACAGCACGTCTTATGGCGCGCAACTGGGCTTAACCTTCACACCTTCCCTGAGCTGGAAACTGGGTTATGACCATATCGCCGCCAGCGGTAATAGCTGGAATAATGGTTCCCTGGTTACCCCGTATGCCCATAATGCGTCTTCCGGCCCTTATTTTGCACAGCCGTTCTTCACCAGCACCCAGGATCTGGGCAGCGGTAACGCGTATATGACCAGCCTGCATTACGTAATGAACGAAAACTTGTCACTGGGTACGCAGTATTCCTTTATGGACCTGAAACCGACCCCCGCTTCTTCCAGCATCGACCAGTCTGAATACCTGGTGTATTTCACCTGGAGTTTCACTGGCATGCTGAAAGGCCTGAGTGTAACCGACTTCGCCGGGGTACAGACTTCACCATTGTATGATTCCAGCTTCTGGCAGAACCGTTTGATTATGCAGTACGATTTCTAATCTTCCTGGTTTACTCAGCAGGCACAACGGCGCGATGAATATCGCGCCGTTTTTTTGTGTTGGGTGCCATGCTTTCATCATGAGTGGCCGGGGAAATACCATGCCAGTACTGAATAAACGATGAAAACCTCGTGTTCTGGGGTATTACATGTTGTCTGGTAGCAGTTTTGAGAAAGCCTGCCTTCCGAGTAAAACCCAACAAAAGCGTGTGCTCTATAAAAATGTTCTGAGCGTAACCCTGGGGCGGCTGGCTATTGATAAAAGCATTCAATGCCAGGAGCGGGGGGAATTGCTTGTTACCCATGCGATGAACGTTGTTTATCAGGCCTCACAAGCGGTGGGTATTCATGGCATGTTTGTCGACGCATTGAATAGTAAAACAAAGCACTTCTATCTTGAACTGGGTTTTATTCAATTCTGTGGAGAAAACGAGAATTTTCTTTTTTATCCAACTAAATCTATAGAGGAATTATTTAGGGTGTGAAGTGCTGCGAGTGATTTCGAAAATATGGATGTAATTTAATGAAATTTTTTTTGGTGATTTTGAGTGTGGTATTAATATTCATGGAATTGATGAGATAATAAGTGAACTATAATAATGAAAAATAGCACGGTAAAATTATTTCTCCGGTTTTTATTCGCTATTAAGTGCGGGATTTGCATATGCATCCCCTTTACACTCAGGGGTTTATGAAGGCCTGCTGTTAGCGGTATCATCCTCTGGTAATATTACCGGATACTATTCTGAATCTGCGGAAGACAGTGTTCAGCGAACATGCACTTTTTTCCTTTCTGGAAACGTTTCCGGGAAAGCAGAAATGGCGATTACCTCCTGGTCTTCTTCTCAATCAATATTGCCAGGCAAAATTCGTGGAAATACAGACGGTGTGACACTAACCATTCCTGAAGGACAGACCATTACCTCTACGGGCAACTGAATAACAATACAGATAAAGAACGCTAAGTATTCGGAGCGAGTAACCTTCCACAAGGCTTCAAAAACCCACCTGCACCTTTCATCTTGCGCCACTCTTTTCCCTTCCAGCTGACTGCAGTACCCCCGCTGTTCCTGCCGCTTCCAGTCCATCAATCCACACCAAATCACTGCATATCTATACCTCATGTTGATGAGGACGACATGCGGTTCTGATGAAATCCCGCTGAAGAGCAGGCGTGTTAATTTTGTGATCTGAAGTTTATTTTTCGATCTAAATTGTAGTACAAGAGTATTTGATTGTACTACATTGCAGTCAATCGGAGAGCAAATGACCCAGATTTGTACTGCAAAGATGAGGTGAAAATCGCTGGTCGGGGTAAAGTAGGCATGCACATACAGTGAATAAGGGCACGCCATGACTCTCACCAAAACGGATCGCATCGTCATCACGCTGGGACACCAGATTGTGGCCGGGAAATATGTTCCCGGTTCTGCACTTCCGGCAGAGGCTGAACTCTGTGAGGAGTTTGAAACCTCGCGCAATATCATTCGCGAAGTCTTTCGCTCATTGATGGCGAAGAGGCTTATCGAGATAAAACGCTATCGTGGTGCATTTGTGGCACCGCGAAATCATTGGAACTACCTCGATACCGAGGTACTGCAATGGGTACTGGAAAACGACTACGACCCGCGTCTCATCAGTGCGATGAGTGAAGTACGAAATTTGGTGGAACCGTCGATTGCCCGTTGGGCGGCAGAACGCGCCACTTCCAGTGACTTGGCTCTGATTGAGGCCGCGCTGAACGACATGATTGCGAATAACCAGAATCGCGATGCATTCAATGAGGCAGATATTCGTTATCACGAAGCAGTACTGGGGGCGGCACACAACCCAGTGTTACAGCAATTGACGGTGGCGATCAGTTCGCTACAGCGGGCGGTATTTGAACGTACCTGGATGGGCGATGAAGGCAACATGCCCAAAACCCTCCAGGAACATAAGGCGCTGTTCGATGCGATACGGCATCAGAACGGTGATGCAGCAGAGCAGGCAGCATTAACCATGATCGCCAGCTCCACACAAAGGTTGAAGGGAATTACATGACATCTCGCTACATCGCAATTGACTGGGGGTCGACCAACTTACGTGCCTGGTATTATCAGGGGGCGGAATGCCTGGAAAGCAGGTATTCAGAAGCGGGCGTTACGCGCCTGAATGGCAAATCCCCACAAGCGGTGTTAGCTGATGTAACTCATGGCTGGCGTGATGAGCAAACGCCTGTCGTGATGGCTGGAATGGTTGGCAGTAACGTTGGCTGGAAAGTAGCCCCGTACTTAACCGTTCCTGCGTATTTCTCCGCGATTGGCGAGAAATTAACTTCCCCTGGCGACAATATCTGGATTATTCCCGGCTTGTGTGTTTCTCGCGACGATAACTGCAATGTGATGCGTGGTGAAGAGACACAACTGCTGGGAGCACGTGAACTTTCTCCTTCTTCTGTCTATGTCATGCCGGGCACCCACTGCAAATGGGTGCGGGCCGATGCGCACCAAATCCATGATTTCCGTACCGTGATGACCGGTGAATTGCATCACCTGCTGCTTAACCATTCGTTGGTGGGGGCAGGGTTGCCAGAGCAGGAATCGTCACCGGTGGCATTTACTGCGGGGCTTGAACGCGGCCTCGATACGCCTGCCATCCTGCCGCAATTGTTTGAAGTCCGTGCCGCCCATGTGTTGGGCAACCTGCCGCGCGAGCAGGTTAGTGAGTTTTTATCGGGCTTACTGATTGGCGCAGAAGTTGCCAGCATGGCTGAGGACTTTAGCGATCAACACGTCACCATTGTTGCGGGTAACACACTGTCCAGCCGCTACCAACAGGCGCTGGACGCGATTGGCCGCAAGGTTGCCGTAGTTTCAGGCGATCTGGCATTTCAAACAGGTATAAGGAGCATCGCTCATGCAGTGGCAAACTAACCTTCCGCTTATCGCAATATTGAGAGGTATCACACCTGATGAAGCACTGGCGCAAGTCGGTGCGGTGATTGACGCCGGGTTCGATGCGGTAGAAGTCCCGCTCAATTCTCCGCAGTGGGAAAAAAGTATTCCGGCTATTGTGGAAGCTTTTGGCGACAAGGCATTGATTGGGGCTGGCACGGTATTACAACCGGAACAGGTCGACAGTCTGGCGAAAATGGGCTGCAAGCTGATTGTTACCCCCAACACTCAGGTTGAGGTGATTCGTCGCGCGGTTGATTACGGCATGACAGTTTGTCCGGGGTGCGCCACAGCAACTGAGGCTTTTAACGCGCTCGATGCGGGTGCGCAGGCACTGAAAATTTTCCCATCTTCGGCATTTGGCCCGGACTATATCAAAGCATTGAAAGCTGTTCTGCCGCCAGACGTACCGGTTTTTGCCGTTGGTGGCGTGACGCCAGAAAACCTGGCGCTATGGATTAAGGCCGGTTGTGCAGGTGCGGGGCTGGGTAGCGATTTGTATCGTGCCGGGCAGTCCGTTGAACGTACCGCGCAGCAGGCAACCGCATTTGTTAACGCGTATCAAGAGGCAGTGCAATGAAAATAACCAAACTCACTACTTACCGTTTACCTCCGCGCTGGATGTTCCTGAAAATCGAAACTGATGAAGGCATTGTTGGCTGGGGGGAACCGGTTATTGAAGGGCGTGCCCGCACAGTAGAGGCGGCAGTTCATGAGCTGGGAGATTATCTGGTTGGCCAGGACCCGGCGCGCATTAATGATTTATGGCAGGTGATGTACCGCGCAGGTTTTTACCGCGGCGGCCCGATTCTGATGAGTGCGATTGCCGGTATTGACCAGGCACTGTGGGATATCAAAGGGAAAGTCCATAATGCGCCAGTCTGGCAACTGATGGGCGGCCTGGTCCGCGACAAAATTAAAGCGTATAGCTGGGTAGGTGGCGACCGCCCTTCAGAAGTGATTGATGGTATTAAAACCCTGCGTAACATCGGATTCGATACCTTTAAGCTGAATGGCTGCGAAGAAATGGGCGTGATTGATAATTCCCGCGCGGTGGATGCCGCAGTGAATACTGTGGCGCAAATTCGTGAGGCATTTGGTAATGCGATTGAATTTGGTCTCGATTTCCATGGCCGTGTCAGTGCACCAATGGCAAAAGTATTAATTAAAGAACTCGAGCAGTATCGCCCGTTATTTATTGAAGAACCGGTACTGGCGGAACAGGCTGAATATTATCCGCGCCTGGCGGCACAAACGCATATTCCAATTGCTGCTGGTGAGCGTATGTTCTCGCGCTTTGAATTTAAGCGTGTACTCGAAGCTGGTGGTATTTCTATATTGCAGCCGGATTTATCTCATGCTGGTGGTATTACCGAGTGCTATAAAATTGCCGGAATGGCAGAAGCTTATGATGTGGCGCTGGCACCGCACTGCCCACTTGGTCCAGTAGCACTCGCCGCCTGTCTGCATGTGGATTTTGTATCCCACAATGCGGTATTCCAGGAGCAGAGTATGGGTATTCATTATAACAAAGGCGCTGAGTTACTCGACTTCGTGAAAAATAAAGAAGACTTCAATATGGAAGGTGGCTTCTTTAAACCACTGCTGAAACCTGGGCTGGGCGTGGAAATTGATGAAGAGAAAGTCATCGCGTTAAGTAAGAATGCACCAGACTGGCGTAACCCGGTTTGGCGACATGAAGATGGCACTGTCGCTGAATGGTAAATAAATGCTCTTCATGTTTTGCGTTACAGATGATTTGGCTGTGATGGTACTCTTCAGTTATTTATGCATATAAATTTCTGGTGATTTACAATCTTGCTACCCTTCTGCAAGGTAAACTGTTTCGGGCATTCGTAAGTTAAAAATATAAATTTTTTTTTCACACCCTCTGTAATTTACCGGGCATGGTGAGCGGCCTTGCTATGCCCAAAATCTGGAGACAGATTGCGATGGATATTTCAGTTACTACTGCGAAAATTGGTCGTCGGCGTTATCTCACGCTGGTGATGATCTTTATTACGGTTGTTATTTGTTATGTTGACAGGGCAAACCTGGCGGTAGCCTCCGCGCATATTCAGCAAGAGTTTGGCATTACCAAAGCCGAAATGGGTTATATCTTTTCTGCTTTTGCCTGGCTTTATACGCTGTGTCAGATCCCTGGCGGCTGGTTCCTTGACCGCATTGGTTCTCGTCTCACTTATTTTATTGCTATCTTTGGCTGGTCGGTGGCAACCCTACTTCAGGGCTTTGCGACAGGATTGATGTCACTGATCGGTTTGCGCGCCATTACCGGGATTTTTGAAGCACCTGCATTTCCGGCGAATAACCGCATGGTAACCAGTTGGTTCCCGGAACATGAGCGTGCTTCCGCTGTAGGATTTTATACTTCAGGTCAGTTTGTCGGCCTTGCGTTTCTCACTCCAATGCTCATCTGGATTCAGGAACTTTTGAGCTGGCATTGGGTGTTTATTATTACTGGCGGTATTGGCATTATCTGGTCATTAGTTTGGTTCAAGGTCTATCAGCCGCCACGCCAGACTAAAAGTGTCACTCATGAAGAGCTGGAATACATTCGTGAAGGCGGTGGGTTGGTGGATGGCGATGCGCCGGCAACGAAAGAAGCTCGCCAGCCACTTACCAAATCTGACTGGAAACTGGTGTTCCACCGCAAACTGGTCGGCGTTTACCTTGGGCAGTTTGCCGTAACCTCTACGCTGTGGTTCTTCCTGACCTGGTTCCCTAACTACCTGACTCAGGAGAAAGGGATTACTGCTCTGAAAGCCGGGTTTATGACTACAGTACCATTCCTTGCGGCTTTCTTTGGTGTGCTGCTCTCTGGCTGGCTGGCGGACAGACTGGTACGCAAAGGTTTCTCCCTTGGTGCGGCACGTAAAACGCCTATCATCTGCGGTCTGTTGATCTCCACCTGTATTATGGGGGCGAACTACACCAATGACCCGGTGTGGATTATGACACTGATGGCTATCGCGTTTTTCGGCAATGGTTTTGCCTCTATCACCTGGTCACTGGTTTCTTCCCTTGCTCCGATGCGCCTGATTGGCTTGACGGGCGGTGTCTTTAACTTCGTAGGTGGCCTGGGTGGTATTTCGGTACCACTGGTAATCGGCTATTTGGCCCAGAGCTATGGCTTTGCTCCAGCGTTGGTATACATCTCTGTCGTTGCGCTGATTGGTGCTCTTTCCTACATTCTGCTGGTTGGCGATGTAAAACGGGTGGGTTAATCACCGCTCCCTGCGAACCCTGGTGTCAAATATGGCATCAGGGTTTTTCATTAATTTTTCTCAGTGCAGTTGGTAAGCAGAGCCCTGTGTTGTTGAAATTGTGCAATAATAAATGTGCTCATGTTACTGACGCCTAAAGATAGATCACTATCGGGGAGCATGAGCCATTGTCAGCCGCGCGTCTGGGCATAACTTACTTTTTGGAGATAAGTCATGCCTGATTACATACATTTTCTTACGTTTGGCCTGGTTGCGTTAGGAATGGTATTAACCCCCGGCCCAAACATGATCTATTTAATCTCGCGCTCCATTTGCCAGGGAAAACGAGCTGGGCTTATTTCCCTGGGCGGTATTGCGCTTGGCTTTATCTTTTACATGCTTTGTGCCGCATTCGGCATAACAGCATTTGTGTTTGCCATTCCTTATGCCTACGATTTACTTCGTTTTGGCGGAGCCGCTTACCTTCTTTATCTTGCCTGGCAAGCTGTAAAACCCGGTGGAAACTCCCCTTTTTCCGTTAAAGAATTGCCGGTTGATGCCCCTAATAAACTGTTTATGATGGGCTTCATTACTAATCTCGCTAACCCTAAAATTGCCATCATGTATTTGTCTTTGCTTCCGCAATTTATTCAACCAGACCATGGCAGTGTTCTTAGTCAATCACTGGCGCTTGGATGTGTCCAAATCTCTGTAAGCCTGATGGTAAATGCCATGATTGTCATTGTGGCTGGTTCAATCGCAGGGTTTCTTTCAAGTCGCCCTTCTTGGATAAAAGCGCAACGTTGGTTTATGGGTACTGTACTGGCAGGGTTAGCCCTAAAGATTGCTTTCGAGGCAAAGAGGTAGTGACTGCTCTCCATTGATGAACACATCACTATGTCGGTCATTGACTAAGACAAACGGCTGTAACAACTTCCGCTCCTGGCACGGAGCGGACTATTTGACTGCGCTAAAGGTCTGCTATGAGCGAGGAACGGTAATCCCCCCATTTTTAACGGAGGTGATAAGTAGAATCAGGCCATGCGTTGAATATGCTGCATCGGCGTGAAGCCATTCAGTGCCATATTCGGACGTTCGTGATTATAAAACCATTGCCACTGGGTGGCATAGCCCTGCAATTCGTCCAGTGAGTTAAACAGGTGCTGGCCCAGCCAGTCATAACGTACCGTCCGGTTATATCGCTCAATCCAGGCATTCTGTTGAGGTTTGCCAGGCTGTATAAAACGAAGCGTTATATTCTGCTGAACTGCCCATGACATTAGTACCTTGCTGGTATATTCTGGCCCGTTATCGCATCGTATTGCTGTCGGTTTACCTTTCCATTCAATACCCCCAGTTGCGCTGACTGCCAGTGATGCGGAGCAGCCAGTCGGCAATGACCTCATTTTCCTCATTCAGTTGAGGCTGATAGCGATAGCAACTTTCGCTGACAACAAACAACTGGCAGGCAAAACTTATGCTGACATTCCGGCTCCTGACTGCATCCTGCTCCATCTGCTTTCGACTCGATGGCTTCACCACTTTTTTGCCATGGCTTCCTGAATGATTTCGGCTTTGAGGCGCTCCTACGCATACATTTTTTTGAGGCGGCGGTTTTCATCTTCCAGTTCTTTCAGACGGGTCATCATGGAGGCATCCATCCCGCCAAAACGCGAACGCCACTTATAGAAACTGGCATTGCTCATGCCATGTTCACGACATAGTTCAGCCACCGGAGTTCCGGCCTCAGCTTGCTTCAGAATGGACATGATCTGGCTGTCGGTAAAACGTGACTTTTTCATAGAGATCTCCCCGGTTCAGATTACGAGAAAATTCTACTTATAAACACACCGGTTTTTCGGGGGGATTACCATTGTTATGTGCATTGCATATCGTCTCGTAATATTTTTGATTGGATATCCGCTTTAATGATGCCTATATTAAATTATTAGCCTGTAATGCTTAATTAACTCAATTATAATGAATCTTTTAATGTGGCAACCAATAGATGCGCATTAGTTCGGTATATATCCTCATCTTCTTGTTGCCCTTTTTTTCTAGGTTCAGGTCGTGCATTTTTTTGCCCCCATATTTCTAATATTATTGCCCTTCTGGTTCCTTTGCCCCTTTTAACGTGAGCTTTAAATTCTTCTCTTTTTTGGTCTGAATCATCAAACCGGGGTGGCGTACCCTCTTCTTCTGTACCATAAGCAGCCATCTCAGCGAATTCATGCGACTGCGCCTTACCCGACTCAGATATATCTACAAAGAAACCTCCTTCTTCTGGAGTAACATCTGATGTTCTCATTTCTTTGGGTATTTGTGCTTTTATTCCCTGCATTATAGATATTGCATGCATCCAATTCGTTCCGTGCGTTCCCTTGCTTTCCATTTTGAATTTCTTAACTATTGCGTGATTTCGCTGATTCAAAAAATCTAAAACTCGCACTCCAAGTTCATTTGGTGCAGGAATATTTTTATGTTGTTTTTGAATAACATCACTAGCATTATCGCTTTTGCTAATAAATACGTCTTGATTGGCAGAATAATTATTCGCCATTTCTTGAAGCTGGATAAGTTGTTGGTTCCGAGGACTGTTAGCAATAATCTCTCGAGTCTTTCTTTGACCAACAGCTTCAAGGCGATTATCTACAAACTGAAAACCACCCTTTCTAGTGCTACGATTTAGGGAAACATCATTCGCAACAGATTGTCTTTTTCTTTCGTGATTTTTGTTAGCGTGAATGTTCATATACTACCCCTTTTAACTATCGGCATATATTCTAATTTGAGTGTAGCACGTAACGCTCGCATCACAGGAGACAATGGAGCAGAGCAAATTGTGGTAAAGTGCGCATAGCGCACCACAATTAGCGGCGCGTAGTTGGCTTCCTGTGCATGAGCTTGTTAAATATGCACTACCAATAACCGCTTTTGAACCTGTTTTTTAGGTCATCTTCACTGACCCCGAACAACGGGGCTACTGACGATGTCAGCAACACTGATATAAGACCGGAAAGGGGGGGGCGGACGATTTCCTGGTCTGCATGCCCTGATTTTGTCAGTCGTTTGTCGTAATTCAGGCCGTACTCTTTCAGCATGGATGACAGCCCCTTGCCGAACATGGTCAGGCTGAGAGTGTTTTTGTAGCCGTGCGCCTCCATATACACCAGAAAGGCGTGATAAAGATACAGGCGCTGCTGACGCGGGATAATGTTGGCATTCTCCATATACATACCGTTGGCGCCCGGCCACCGGGTAGCATTGTAAGCATTCCGGTAAAACAAAATACGCATTAACCGCGAATTCTGGCAGATGCTTCTGGATTAAAACGGAGCAAGGATATGATGAATAGACTGAAGAATAATGATTTTAAAACCACCGCGGATGGTTTCGGAAGACAGATGGCGGAAGATCACAGGAGTCGAACCTGCCCAGGACCGCTGGCGGCCCCATCTGGATTTGAAGTCCAGCCGCTTCACCGGAAACGACGATCTTCCTGCATCGATTGCTACATGGATGCGCGCGCATTATAACCCTTTTAAAGTATCTGAAAATCCCCTGGCGAAAATATTTTCTTCCCTGCGAGCAACTTAGCGCAAACCCGCCACAACACAGGCCCTGCCTGGCCTGAAATAAATTGAAATCTTGCTTCCTGGTCAACAGGTTGCGCAGATCACAGAAAACAAGAAACGTAATTCCATTACCAGAAAAAACAATACAACCTCCGTTCAGAATCTTCTAAAACGGCAACAGAACACCTTACTTCTGTCTCTGCTGGCCTGAGGAAAACACACAATGAAGAGTCAGGTTTTATCTCTGAAAGAGAAATTCGGTTATGGGCTGGGTGATGCTGCCAGCCATATCGTCTTTGATAACGTCATGTTGTACATGATGTTTTTTTATACCGATATTTTTGGGTTGCCTGCCGCTTTTGTTGGCACCATGTTCCTTTTGGCGCGTGCGCTGGATGCGGTGTCTGACCCGTGCATGGGGCTGATAGCAGACCGCACCCGCAGCCGTTCCGGTAAGTTCCGCCCATGGATTTTATGGGGTGCATTGCCGTTTGGTATTGTCTGCGTGTTTGCCTATAGCTCACCGGATTTGTCGATGAGCGGCAAAATGATTTATGCCGCCGTGACTTACACCCTGCTCACACTGATGTATACCGTTGTGAATATTCCTTATTGCGCACTGGGTGGGGTTATCACCAATGACCCGGACCAGCGAATTTCCCTGCAATCCTGGCGGTTTGTGCTGGCAACCGCGGGCGGCATGTTGTCTACGGTGTTAATGATGCCGCTGGTTACACTGATTGGTGGCGAAAATAAAGCGCTGGGCTTTCAGGGCGGTATTGCCGTGCTGTCTGTAGTGGCTATTTTGATGTTCCTGTTTTGCTTCTGGAGCACAAAAGAACGTGTTGAAACCCCACCGAATACCACGCCAATGCGTGAAGACCTGCGCGATATCCTGAAAAATGACCAGTGGCGCATTGTCGGTGTGCTGACCATTCTCAATATTCTTGCAGTGGCAGTACGTGGCGGGGCGATGATGTATTACGTCACCTGGATAATGGGCAAGCCCGGTGTGTTTGCCCTGTTCCTGACCACTTATTGCGTGGGCAATTTACTCGGCAGTGCTCTGGCCAAACCCCTGACCAGTTTGATGTGCAAAGTGGAGGTGTTCTGGTTAACCAACGCAGCGCTGTGTGTGGTAAGTGCGGGAATGTTCTTTGTACCGATGCATGAAACCACGGTTATGTTCATCCTGATTGCTGTTATTGGTGTGCTGCACCAACTCGTTACCCCAATCCAGTGGGTGATGATGTCTGATACCGTTGATTACGGTGAATGGCAGAATGGTAAACGCCTTACTGGCATCAGCTTTGCCGGCACCCTGTTTGTGCTGAAACTGGGCCTGGCGATTGGCGGCGCAATAATCGGCTGGCTGCTGGCATTTGGTGGTTACAGTGCTGGAGCCACCGCGCAAAACAGTGCAACACTTTCTATTATTATTGGCCTGTTTACCCTGGTGCCCGCAGTTTGCTACCTGATAAGCGCGGTAGTGGCAAAACGCTATTACACCCTGAAAACCCCTTTCCTGAAAAAAATACTCGCTGAACTGGCACAGAACACGCGTGATAACCAACAGCCGCTTCTGGATGTGCCGGTGTCTGAACCACACCAAGTTAAGAGGATTGAGTCATGAAAATCAGTGACGGTAACTGGCTGATTCAGCCGGGCCTTGCCCTTATTCACCCGCTACAAGTGTTTGAGGCACAGCTGCAGGGCAATGAACTGGTGGTGTACGCCGCACCACGGGATGTGCGTGAGCGTGCCTGGCAGCTGGATACCCCGTTGTTCACTCTGCGTTTCTTCTCGCCACAAACTGGCATTATTGGTGTTCGTATTGAACACTTTCAGGGGGGCGTGGCGCGCGGCCCCGATTACCCGCTACAGGCAGACAGCTCAACGCCCGTCACCATCGAAAACAGTGAAACCTGCGCCATGCTGACCAGCGGCAACCTCAGTGTGCGGGTAAGTAAAGGTGAGTTTTGGGCGCTGGATTTCCTGCGTGATGGTGAACGGATCACCGGCAGCCAGGTGAAAAATAATGGCTATGTGCAGGATGCTAACAGCGGCAAAAACTACATGTTCGAACGCCTCGACCTGGGCGTGGGCGAAACGGTGTACGGCCTGGGTGAACGTTTTACGGCTCTGGTGCGCAATGGGCAGTCTGTAGAAACCTGGAACCGCGATGGTGGCACCAGCACAGAACAGGCCTATAAAAATATCCCATTCTGGCTCACCAACAAAGGCTACGGCGTTCTGGTGAATCACCCGGAAAATGTCTCGTTCGAAGTGGGTTCTGAAAAAGTCTCCAAAGTACAGTTCAGTGTGGAAGGGGAATACCTGGAATACTTTGTGATTGACGGCCCCACACCCAAAGCGGTGCTGGACCGTTACACCCGCTTTACTGGCCGCCCGGCGCTGCCCCCGGCCTGGTCCTTTGGCCTGTGGCTCACCACGTCGTTCACCACCAATTACGATGAAGCCACCGTTAACCGTTTTATTGATGGCATGGCAGAACGCCAGTTGCCGCTGCATGTGTTCCACTTCGACTGCTTCTGGATGAAAGCATTCCAGTGGTGTGATTTTGAATGGGACCCGGCGACGTTCCCGGACCCGGAAGGCATGCTGGCCCGCCTGAAAGCACGCGGGCTGAAAATCTGCGTATGGATCAACCCCTATATCGGCCAGAAATCGCCGTTGTTTGCCGAAGGCAAAGAGAAAGGGTATTTACTCAAACGGCCCGATGGCAGTGTATGGCAGTGGGATAAATGGCAGCCAGGCCAGGGCATTGTGGACTTCACTAACCCTGATGCCTGCACCTGGTACGCCGGGCACCTGAAACGCCTGGTGGCAATGGGTGTGGACTGCTTCAAAACCGATTTTGGCGAGCGTATTCCGGTGGATGTCGCGTGGCATGATGGCTCCGACCCACAGAAAATGCACAACCATTACGCTTTCTTGTACAACGCCCTGGTGTGGCAGGCGCTCAAAGATACCGTGGGTGAAGAAGAGGCGGTGCTGTTTGCCCGTTCGGCTTCGGTTGGCGCGCAGCAGTTCCCGGTGCACTGGGGGGGCGACTGCTACGCCAATTATGAATCTATGGCCGAAAGCCTGCGGGGCGGGTTATCGATTGGCCTGTCGGGGTTTGGGTTCTGGAGCCATGATATTGGCGGCTTTGAAAACACGGCACCAGCCGATGTCTATAAACGCTGGTGTGCGTTCGGCCTGCTTTCCAGCCACAGCCGCCTGCATGGCAGCAAGTCTTACCGCGTGCCCTGGGCCTACGACGACGAAGCCTGCGATGTGGTGCGCCATTTTACCCAGCTTAAATGCCGCCTGATGCCGTATTTATACCGCCAGGCGGTGCTGGCCCACGAATGCGGCACACCAGTTATGCGCGCCATGATGCTGGAGTTCCCGGATGACCCGGGCTGTGACTATCTCGACCGCCAGTACATGCTGGGCGACAGTCTGTTAGTGGCACCAGTATTCAGTGAACAGGGCGATGTGGCGTTTTACCTGCCAGCAGGGCGCTGGACCCATTTATGGCATAACGATGAACTGGCTGGTGGCTGGCATAAACAGCGCCATGATGTCATGAGCCTGCCGGTGTATGTGCGCGATAACACATTACTGGCTCTGGGTAATAACGACCAGAAACCGGATTATGCATGGCATGAAGGCACGGCGTTTCAGTTGTTTAACCTGGATGACGGGCGTGAAGTTGTGTGTGAAGTGCCCGCTCAGGATGGCCGTACTCTGTTTACCCTGCGGGTAAAACGTGAAGGCGGCACGCTGCAGGTGCATGGCGAAGGGGATGCCCGTAACTGGCACCTGTGCCTGCGCAATGTTCACCAGGTAAAAGCGGTGCAGCAGGGAGAAAGCCAGAACAGTGAGTGGGGGCTGGTGGTTCGCCCGGCTTCTGGCGCATCATCGCTGGTGGTGCATTACTGATTTGTGGCTTGCGCCGATACAAAAACGCCCGGGTATTGCCCGGGCGTTTTTTTTAACCTGTGCGGCTTATTTAGCAACCACAAAGCGGTCTGCGTCGTCCATAAACGCTTTATCGCCAGCAGGTGCTTCAATAGAACCGAAGTTCATTTGTGCACGCAGTTTCCAGCTTGCCGGAATGTTCCAGGTGCGCTGTACATCTTCGTCTACCAGCGGGTTGTAGTGCTGCAGGTTTGCACCAATGCCTTTCTCAGCCAGCGCCAGCCACACGGCGTACTGTGCAATACCGGTGCTGTGTTCAGACCATACCGGGAAGTTATCTGCATAAGCAGCAAACTGTTCTTGCAGGCCTTTCACTACGCTCTGGTCTTCAAAGAACAGCACGGAACCGGCTGCCGCCGCAAAGCCATCAATTTTTTGTGAAGTCGGGGCAAAATGTTCTGCCGGGACAATTTTACGCAGTTGTTCGCGGGTCAGTTCCCAGAATTTAGTGTGTTCTGCACCCAGCAGGATCAGCGCACGAGAGCTCTGTGAGTTAAACGCAGAAGGTGCCTGGCGAATGGCTTCTTTAATCAGGGCAACAACGGCATCATCAGATACAGGCAGTGTCTTGCCCAGTGCATAAATGGTACGGCGTTGGGTTGCCAGCGCATGGAATTCTTGTTGCATAATCTCTCCCGAACTAGTCTCAGTACCTTTGAATAAGTTAATCAGGCTTTTAATCCACATTTTCTTTAAGGTCAATCTCGAAACGTGCCATTAACATGGCTGAACCAGAAAAGGCACAGGATCTGTGATACCTGTCCCAATGCCCGTTTAATCAGTAAGTTACTTCTGGCATTTTGCTGGTTAACGTGGTGTTAGCGGCAGCCTGAAGCGCCCTGATGAATAATGATAGTACGCCTGGCGGAACTTGAGAGAAAACTGAACTATTTGTTGGTATCTTTCAAAAAAACTGAATTATGAAGGGTTGGCGATGTGCCTGTCCGGGCGATGCACGGTACTGCCCGGTGAAGCGAACTGGCAAATAAATACGCCAGTAGGGTCAGTTAATAAAATTAATAATTGAGATGCCTGTCACGCAAAGTAATTGCAAAAATGTGATCTGCTCATAATAAACGTGCCATTTTCTGCAGTGTTTGTTAATTGTCCGGATATATGGACAGTTTTTAGTATTGTAGCTGCACAGACCGCTCTCTATATTTATTATCACAGGGCGTTCACAGAAACGGTGCCAGAAATATTGAGCGGTTAGTCATATTTATTAATCTGGTCTGTAACTAAAGGTAAAAAATGAAAATGATTACCTCACGACAACACAGATTATTACGTTTCCTGTTACAACAGCAGGAATATGCCACGTTACTCAGTCTGGCAGAACAGTTTGCTGTGTCAGAAAAAACTATTCAGCGTGATCTGAATATCATTAATGATTACCTGGCTGAGTGGAATGCCCGGGCAGATAAAAAAGCCGGTGCCGGTGTCTTGCTGGTAGCTGAAAATACCGCAGACCTTCTGCAACTGGAGCAGCAGCTCAATGGCGAAAATGATGATGCCGGGGGGATCATGGGCCATGCCCGCCGGGTGAAAATCGCCTCTCAGTTACTGAGCGAGACCCCAAAAGAAACCTCAATCAACAAGCTGTCCGAGCGTTACTTCATTAGCAATGCCTCTATTGTCAATGATTTAAGAATAATCGAAGACTGGATAACCCCGCTGGGGTTGCAGTTAATTCGCAGCCAAAGCGGCACCCGTATTAAAGGCAATGAAAATAGTGTGCGCCAGGCAATGGCCGCGCTGATTAACGGGTTAATGAACCACCAGGAGCCAGGTACTGTGAACCACTCACGGCTGGACCCTGGGAGCTATAAAGCGCTGGTTCAGTATTTTGGTGAGGAAGATGTCGCGTTTGTTCAGGCGCTGTTGCAGGAGATGGAACAGGCACTGGCCTACCCATTAGGCGAACCTTACTATATCAACATTTTTACCCATATTTTGATAATGATGCACCGCCGCACCAGGGGAAATTTACTCGATAACCCGGGGCATATCGCCCGGCAACATGTGGAAGACCCGGTATTTATTATCGCCGGTAAAATGGTGGAAAAAATCGAGCAGCGTATTAACCTGCCACTGCCTGAAGATGAAGTGTGGTTTATCTACCAGTATATTATTTCATCTGGTGTGCTGGTGGTTGAAAACCAGAGTGGCAGTTTGTTACATGCTGAGCTGTTTAGCGATGAAGCCCGCGATATTACATTGCACCTGGTTACGCAGTTTTCACGGTTAATTAAAGTTGAGCTTAGCCTTGATCAGCAACTGTACGAAGGTCTGGTAGTGCATATTCGGCCATTAATTAACCGGCTTAACTACCAAATTATTATTCGTAATCCATTGCTGGATGATATTAAAAATGAACTGGCGGATATTTATTATCTGACGCGTATTGCCGTAGAGCAGGTCTTTATTCGTTATACACCCCGGGCAGTGTCCGACGATGAAGTGGGCTACCTGGCGGTGCATTTCCAGGCCGCTATTGAACGCCAGATTGCCCGTAAACGTGTACTGCTGGTGTGCTCGACAGGTGTGGGTACATCCCACTTACTGAAAAGCCGGATCCTGCGGGCATTTCCTGACTGGGAAATCGTGGGTGTTGTGTCTTCAGCAACCATGCAAAGCGTTAGCCAGCAAATGGCACCGGACCTGGTTATTTCCACGGTTCATTTGCCTGAAGGGGAAACCCCTGTAGTGTATGTCACCGCATTTTTCAATGATGCGGATATCCGGCGGGTTACCGACAAGCTGATAACAGAGAAGCTGCACCAGGCCAGTGAGGCCTGCGCGGTGATGCAAATTTGATTCTATTTCGGTGGGAGGTGGTTTATGGATATCTCGAAAATATTAAGTGTCAGCCATGTGAAGTTAAATATGGTGGCAAAAACGAAAGACGAAGTGATTGAAGAATTAACAGATTTATTATTAGCCGATGGCGCAATCACTAACCGTGAAGAATTTATTCACGATGTCTGGCTGCGGGAAGCCGAAGGGTCTACAGGGTTTGAAAACCATATTGCCATTCCCCATGGTAAATCTTCGGCGGTCAGCCATACCACACTTGCTATTGGGCGTACTCAGCAGGATATCCCCTGGGAAACGCTGGATGGCAGCCATGTCCGCTGTATCATTTTATTTGCAGTTCGCCTGGAGGACCAAAATACCACACATATCCGTTTATTATCGCAAGTTGCCAGTGCGTTGGCGGATGATGACGTAATCGCCCGGCTGCTGGCAGAAAATAATCCACAAAATATTATTCAGCTCTTTAGTCAGTATGCTGAAACAGATATCTGCTAACCCTACAAACTCATTTATTTTTTACTGAATAGCGGTAGTGAAAATAATGAGAATAACTATCGAGAGTGATTATGAATATTGTTTGTGTTGCTGCCTGTACAGCAGGCATTGCCCATACTTATATCGCACGTGAGAAACTGATTAAAGGTGCAAAACAACTCGGCCACCAAATTAAAGTGGAAACCCAGGGTACCATTGGGACAGAAAATGAATTGCATCCCGATGATATCGCTCAGGCTGATGTCGTGATTCTGGCAATCGATGTAAAAATAAAAGGTGAGGAGCGTTTTAAAAATAAACGTGTGGTGCGTGTTAAAACCGAAGTGGTGATTAAGTCACCGGTCCAGTTTATTGAAAAAGTTGAGAAGTCATTAAGCCACGCCTGATCCTCACACTGGAGGGTTTTATCATGAAAGAAAATAAAACACCTGTTTCTCAGGAAATAAAGCGTCATTTATTAACGGGTATTTCCTGGATGATTCCCCTGATTGTTGCCGCCGGGATTTGTATCGCCCTGGGGCAAATACTGGGTGGGCCGGATGTCGGTAAAAAAGTGGATACCATCCCGTGGATGCTCAACCAAATTGGTGGTTGGGGGATGGGACTTATCGTGCCGTTAATTTGTGCCGCTATCGCTTATTCGATTGCCGACCGGCCGGGCTTTGCGCCGGGGTTAATTATCGGGTTTGTCTGCGGGCAAATTCACACCGGGTTTATTGGCGGGATGCTGGGCGGCTTTTTGGTGGGCTACACCGTATTGCTGCTCAAACGGTACATCAAGCTGCCGCAGTCCATGCAGGGACTGATGCCCATCATGATATTGCCGGTGTTAAGCACCATCATCAGTGGGCTGTTGATGATGACGTTGATAGGCAAGCCGATTGCCTGGTTGCAGGAAGTGTTGATTCAGATGCTGCAATCCATGCAGGGCGGCTCCCGCTTTGTGATGGGCGCGATTCTCGGTGCGATGGCGACGTTTGATTTTGGCGGCCCGGTGAATAAAACCATGTCGCTGTTTGCCGATGGCATGCTGGTCAGTGGTGTTTATGGCCCGGAAGCCGTGAAGTTTGTTGGGTCGATTATTCCCCCGTTCGGTATCACGCTGTCGTTCCTGCTGACCCGCCATAAATACACCCGCGCGGAAAAAGAAGCCCTGAAAGCCGCATTCCCCATGGGTATTTGCATGATAACCGAAGGGGTAATCCCCATTGCGGCGCGGGACTTATTGCGGGTGGTTGCCTCCTGTGTTGTCGCCTCGGCAGTTGCCGGCGGGTTGATTATGGTCTGGGGAGTGGAAAGCCCGGTTCCCCATGGTGGCATGTTTGTGGTGCCGTTATTCACGCATCCCTGGTTGTTCTGCCTGGCGCTGGGCATCGGCACGGTTATCTGCGGTGTCATGCTGTCGATTATCAAAAAGCCAGTCACTGAACAGGATGAAGAGTTTGACGAACTCTCAGACAAAAAAGTGGATGACGACGAAATTACCTTCACCCTGGAATAAACGGAGCGTGCCATGTTTGCTGAAATGAAAACCCTGGTCGCACAGGCACAACAAGGGCATTACGCCTTGCTTGCCATCAACTGCGTCAATATGGAAACGGCAAGGGCCGCCATTCGTGTTGCCGAACAACACCGGGCACCCATCATCCTGAATCTGTACCAGGCGCATTTAGCGCACTTCCCGGCAGATGTTGCGCTTCCTCTGGTGAAATCTCTGGCCGAAAAAGCCCAGGTGCCGGTAACCCTGAGCCTGGATCATGGCAAAGACCCGGGCCACATTCACCGCTGTTTCCGGGCTGGTTTTAGTGGGTTGATGATTGATGCCTCGGCCTTTCCGCTGGATGAAAACGTGCAACAAACCCGGGCCGTGGTGGAACTGGCTGCCAGCGCAGGTGTGTGTGTGGAAGGGGAGCTGGGGCATCTGGGTGATGCGCCAGTCTACAACCACGCCACCAATCGCGACCTGATGACCAACCCGGCAGATGTCGCCCCGTTTATTGCCAGAACAGGTATTGATTTGCTGGCGGTATCTGTGGGCACGGCACATGGCATGTACCCGGAAGGCGTCACCCCAGAGATAGACTTTGATCGGTTGGCTGCTGTTTACCGTGAATCATCCGTGCCACTGGCACTGCATGGTGGGAGTGGTACGCCATTTGATGAACTTGCCCGCTGCCCGCAATTTGGGGTAGCAAAAATCAACGTAGGCGCGGCGGTGTTTGATGCCGGGAAAAACGCCTTACTTCATACCCTTTGCCACGATAAAAGCCGTGATATGGATGCGGTAATGGCCGTAATGGAAGAGGCCTGTATGGCTGCTATTGAGCCATATCTGGAAGCCAGCGGCGCTATCGGCAAAGCCTGATTTATTCACTGTATTACCCGTTATGCCAGCGTAAACCTGCCTGGCAGGGCTGGCTGTTACCCAAAAATGGAGAATGACGATGTTAGTATCCATGCAAGAACTCCTGAAATATACCCGCCAACACCACTTTGCGGTGGGGGCATTTAACGTGGCGGATAGTTGCTTTGTACGTGCTGTCGTGGAAGAAGCAGAAGCAGCAAACGCGCCAGCAATTATCTCTATTCATCCCAGTGAACATGACTTTGTGGGCGATGCGTTCTTTGCCTATGTGCGTGATATTACCCTGCGCAGCCCGGTGCCCTTCGTGATTCATCTTGACCACGGGGCTTCTATTGAGCATGTGCAACGGGCGATTCAGTGTGGTTTCACATCTGTAATGATTGACGGCTCCCTGCTGCCTTATGAAGAGAACGTGGCGCTCACCCGCGAAGCCGTGCGCCTGGCCCATGCGGTTGGGGTATCTGTTGAAGGTGAACTGGGTACGATTGGGCAGACCGGCACCTCGGTGGAAGGAGGTGTGTCCAAAGTCACCTATACGGACCCGGCGCAGGCGGAAGACTTTGTAAACCGCACCGGTGTGGACACCCTGGCTGTCGCCATTGGTACTGCACACGGTATCTACCCGAAAGGCATGCAACCACAACTGCAGATGCACATTCTGAAAGATATTGCCGGGCGTACTTCCATTCCTCTGGTGCTGCATGGCGGCTCAGCCAACCCCGATGCGGAAATTGCTGAGTCCGTCACTTTGGGTGTGGGGAAAGTGAATATCTCCAGTGATATGAAATATGCCTATTTCCAGAAAGTGCGCGAAATACTCGGCAAAGAAACCTGGTGGGACCCCAACGTTATTTACCCTGAGCCAATCAAGGCCGCGCGTGAAGTGATCCGCTACAAAATGAAGCTATTCAATTCCGTAGATAAAGCCAGCCTGTACTGAGCAGAGTGGCTGGCACAGAGCCGGTTATCTATTGTGTGATAACCGGCCTGAATCACATTCCGGTGTGCTGATGCACGCCGTTTTGCCTGAAGGGAGGTGTACCGTGTTACAGGCTGGGCTGGATATTGGTGGCACGAAAATCGCCGCGGTGGTGCTGGACAGCACGGGCCGGGAGTGTGGGCGGTGGCGGCAACCCACGCAAAAAAACAGCTATGAGCAGTTTCTGGAAAGCGTCAGCCAGTTGGTAAATACCCTGCGCCAGCAGCTTGCGGAACCCTTTTCACTGGGGATTGCGTTGCCGGGCAGTGTGTCGCCGGTTTCCGGGCGCATTCGCAACGCCAATATTTTGGTGCTGAACGGGCAACCGCTGGCGCAGGATTTGGCTGCGCGCCTTGGGCAACCTGTTACCCTGGCGAACGACGCTAACTGCTTTGCGCTCTCTGAAGCCAGAGATGGTGCCGGTGCGGGGTACAGCAGTGTGTTCGGTATGACATTAGGCACTGGCTGCGGCGGTGGCCTGGTGATTAATAACCAACTGATTATTGGCGGGTATGGCTCAGCGGCGGAGTGTGGCCATATTCCTTTGCCCGGGTATCTGCCAGAGAATGATGGCCCTGCTGTGCGTTGCTATTGTGGGCAGGAAAACTGTGCCGAAAGCTTTGTTTCGGGTACAGGCCTGGCGCGCGGGTACCACTTGCTGGCCGGGGAAGAGGTTTGTGGTGAGCAGGTGATAAGCCGTGCGCAGGCTGGTGACTCAGCCGCGCTGCAGCAGGTTGCCCGTTTCCGCAGCCAGCTCGCCCGCCTGCTGGCAACAGTCATTAATGTGGTGGACCCGGCAGTGATTGTGTTGGGTGGCGGGTTATCGCAATCCCCATTGTTGCTGGAAGGTGTGGCGCAACAGGTTGCTCCCCGGGTATTTACCGATCACTTCCAAACCCCGATTGTTACTGCACAGCACGGGGCGAGCAGCGGAATGCGCGGTGCAGCATGGCTGGGTGCTGAACAGGGGAGCCGGTAACCACCAGTGCTGTGAACCACTGCGTCATGGCTGCAACGGTTGTGACAGGCGGCACAATGAAACGTGACCGTGGCAACAATTTCCTGTTATTGCCAAAAAAATCGTTGTTTAAACTCGCCAGCTGTGTTTGTATATTTTTTAACGTAAAAATAACACAACACAGGCCCCAAATGACTGCAATCCGCAATGCACAGGCTCTACTACTTACCGCGCTAACCGCCGCGGTAGTGGTCGTCGTGCGTGTGGTGGTGGTCGTCGGCAAAGCGCCGTAGGGTCTGAATCAACGCACGATTCCAAACCCCGCCGGCGCAAACCGGGCGGGGTTTTTACTTCCTACTCGCCCAACAACGCTGGCCCAGAAGAAAAAAGGATACTGGAGCATGGCAACAACGGGCAGCAGCATATCGCAACCTCAGCGCATGACAGGCGCGCAGTTAATTGTTCACTTACTGGAACGGCAGGGGATAACCCAGGTCACCGGCATTCCTGGCGGTACCGTGTTACCGCTGTATGATGCGTTAAGTGAAAGCAAACAAATTCGCCATATTCTGGCTCGCCACGAACAGGGGGCTGGTTTTATCGCCCAGGGAATGGCGCGAACCCAGGGAAAACCCGCAGTGTGTATGGCCTGCAGTGGGCCGGGCGCGACCAACCTGGTGACAGCCATTGCCGATGCCCGGCTGGATTCAATTCCACTGGTGTGTATCACCGGCCAGGTGCCGTCCGCCATGATTGGCACCGATGCGTTCCAGGAGGTGGACACTTACGGCATCTCCATTCCCATTACCAAACATAACTACCTGGTGCGCCATATCAGCGAATTACCGCAGGTTATCAGTGACGCGTTCCGTATTGCTCAGTCTGGCCGCCCGGGCCCGGTGTGGGTGGATATCCCGAAAGATATTCAGACGGCGGAAATCGACCTTGATTGCCTGCCTGAACCAGGCGAGCGCCAGGGGGCTCCGGCATTTTCCTCCCAGGCAGTAAGTGAAGCGGCGGCGATGATTAACCAGGCAAAGCGCCCGGTACTCTACCTGGGCGGGGGCGCCATTGGGGCTGCTGAGCAGGCGCGCCAGCTGGCGGAAACTGCCAACCTGCCAACCACCATGACATTAATGGCGCTGGGCACGCTGCCTTCTCACCACCCGTTATCACTGGGCATGCTGGGGATGCATGGCGCAAGAAGCACTAACTATATTCTGCAGGAAGCAGACTTACTGGTGGTGATGGGGGCGCGTTTTGACGACCGCGCCATTGGTAAAACGGCAGAGTTTTGCCCCAATGCCAAAATTATTCATGTGGATATCGACCGGGCGGAACTGGGGAAAATCAAACAGGCCCATGTTGCCATTCAGGGTGATGTCAGCGAGGTACTGGCGCAGTTACTGCCCCAGGTGATGCCACAACCCCGCACAGAGTGGCGCGCGCTGGTGAATGATTTACAGCGCGAGTTTCCCACCCACTTCAGCAGTGAAGACCCATTATCCCATTATGGCCTGATCAATGCGGTTGCACAGTGTGTGGATGACAACGCGGTGATCACCACCGATGTGGGGCAGCACCAAATGTGGGTGGCGCAGGCTTACCCGCTGAACCGCCCGCGCCAGTGGCTGACTTCCGGCGGCCTGGGCACAATGGGCTTTGGCCTGCCAGCGGCGATTGGCGCAGCACTGGCGGAACCAGAGCGTACGGTGATTTGTTTTACCGGCGATGGCAGCCTGATGATGAATATTCAGGAAATGGCAACGCTTGCGGAAAATGGCCTGAATGTGAAAATTGTACTGATGAACAACCATGCGCTGGGCCTGGTGCATCAGCAGCAAACCCTGTTCTATAACCAGAATGTTTATGCCTGTACCTATCCTGGCATGACGCAATTCATGCCGATTGCCGCCGGGTTTGGTCTGGCAACCTGCGATTTAAATGCAGCGCCTGACCCGCAGGCTGCACTGCGCGAGGCAATATCCCGCCCGGGGCCGTGCCTGATTCATGCCAGCATCGACCCGAATGAAAAAGTGTATCCGATGGTACCGCCAGGTGCGGCCAATACTGAAATGGTGGGGGAATAAGCCATGCAACAACAACATTGTGAAGCCGTTATCCTGGAACTAACCGTGCATAACCACCCGGGCGTGATGTCCCATGTATGTGGGTTGTTTGCCCGCCGGGCATTTAACGTTGAAGGGATTTTGTGTCTGCCACTGGAAAATGGCGAACAGAGCCGTATCTGGTTGCAGGTGCTGGATGACCAGCGCCTTGAGCAAATGATTAGCCAGATAGACAAACTGGAAGATGTAGTACAGGTTACCCGCCATGAAGCGGATCCTGGCGTGTTTAATAAGCTGGGGCTGTTTTTCCAGTAACGCTTTTCTGTTGGTTCAGGTACCGGCCGGGAGGTTCGCTTCCGGCCGTTGGCTTTATGTGTGATACCCGCAGCTCTTCCCGCCGGTCAATTTACTGCGCCAGCCGTGTTGCGCCTTTCCCCTGTTGTATGCCTGGTGCTTCATTCGCGTTTTTAGAAACTTTCATATATGAAAAAGCGAATATGTTTTTGACTTTTTAAAGATGAAGCGCGACACTGCCTGGCAGTTACAGGAGAACCCGTATGGCACAACTTACCCCGCTGGCATTATTCAAGTATCTGTCTGATGAAACCCGTCTGAACATTATTCTGTTGCTCAGAGAGATGGGCGAAGTTTGTGTGTGCAACCTTTGTAGCCTGCTGAACCAGTCGCAGCCAAAGATTTCCCGCCATCTGGGGATGTTACGGGAAAGCGGGCTGCTACTGGGCCGCAAGCAGGGGAAATGGGTGCATTACCGCCTGTCGCCGCAAATACCTGCGTGGGCCGCACAAGTGATTGAACAGGCCTGGTTAAGTGAGCAGGAGGCTATTCAGAACTTAACCCGGGTTCAACGGGTGGAAAGCAGTACAGGCTGTGGTGCGCCAGTGTGTTAGGTATTAACTTTTCATATTCGAAAAAACAGATGTAATAAGTTGGGCGGCATTCGGTGCTGGCTCATTTTTTATGGTTACTCAGAGCAGCGTTGCTGTTCTGCCTGGAGGGGTTATGTTGCTGGCCGGAGCTATTTTCATCCTGACTATTGTATTGGTTATCTGGCAGCCGAAAGGGCTGGGTATTGGCTGGAGCGCTATGCTTGGTGCAATACTCGCGCTGGTAACGGGTGTGGTGCAGCTCAGTGATATTCCTGTGGTGTGGCATATCGTCTGGAACGCAACGGCGACTTTTATCGCCATTATTATTATCAGCCTGTTGCTGGATGAATCCGGCTTTTTTGAATGGGCCGCGTTGCATGTGGCTCGATGGGGCAATGGCCGTGGGCGGCTGTTATTTACCTGTATCATTCTGTTGGGCGCAGCAGTATCTGCGTTGTTTGCCAACGATGGCGCTGCCCTGATTTTAACGCCTATCGTCATTGCCATGCTGCTGGCGCTGGGGTTCAGCAAAGGTGCCACCCTGGCTTTTGTGATGGCGGCGGGTTTTATTGCCGACACCGCCAGCCTGCCGCTGGTGGTTTCCAACCTGGTGAATATTGTTTCTGCTGACTTCTTCCGCCTGGGGTTCAATGAATACGCCTCAGTGATGGTGCCCGTAGATATTGCGGCTATCCTTGCTACCCTGGTGATGCTGCACTGGTTTTTCCGCAAAGAAATCCCACCTGAATATGATCTTGCCCGCCTGAAAGACCCGGCGCTGGCTATTAAAGATAAAGCCACGTTTAAGACGGGCTGGGTGGTGCTGGTGCTGTTGCTGCTGGGCTTTTTTGTCCTGGAGCCAATGGGTATTCCGGTGAGCGCCATTTCTGCGGTGGGCGCGCTGGTATTATTTGCGGTTGCGAAACGGGGCCATGGCATTAACACCGGTAAAGTGCTGCGTGGTGCGCCCTGGCAGATAGTGATTTTTTCGTTAGGGATGTACCTGGTGGTGTATGGCCTGCGCAACGCCGGGCTGACCAACTACTTGTCTGGCATTCTGGACTGGCTCACCGGGCAGGGCCTGTGGGCGGCAACATTAGGCACCGGGTTCCTGACTGCGTTTCTGTCTTCCATTATGAATAATATGCCCACTGTACTGGTTGGCGCGCTGTCGATTGATGGCAGCACAGCCACGGGTGTTATCAAAGAAGCAATGGTGTATGCCAATGTGATTGGCTGCGATTTGGGGCCGAAAATCACCCCAATTGGTAGCCTGGCAACATTGCTTTGGTTGCATGTGCTTTCTCAAAAGAACATGCGGATAACATGGGGTGGTTACTTCCGCACCGGCATTATCATGACCCTGCCGGTCCTGTTTGTGACGCTGGCGGCACTGGTGCTGCGCCTTTCTTTCACTTTGTAATGAGATACTGCTATGAGCAACATCACCATTTACCACAACCCTAATTGCGGTACTTCACGCAACACGCTGGAGATGATCCGTAACAGCGGCGCAGAGCCTGAAGTTATCCTTTACCTTGAAACCCCGCCTGCGCGGGATGAACTGGTGAAACTGGTTGCCGATATGGGCATTTCCGTGTGGGCGCTGCTGCGTAAAAACGTTGAGCCATTTACCGAGCTTGGGCTGGAAGAGGGTAAGTTCTCCGACGACCAGTTGATTGATTTTATGTTGCAGCACCCCATTCTGATTAACCGCCCGATAGTTGTGACCCCACTGGGAACCCGGTTGTGCCGGCCATCTGAAGTGGTGCTGGATATTCTGCCAGGTGAGCAAAAAGGCGCGTTTGCCAAGGAAGATGGCGAGCAGGTGGTGGACAACACCGGTAAGCGGTTGAAGTAAAGCCTGAGTTTAAGTAAAAAATAAGGGGCAATGGTGTTCTGGTTACTGCCAGCGCCATTGCCCCATTTTCAGCCTGCCTGGTCTGCAAAGGGTACTTTGCTGTAAGACCAGGTATCTATCCGGATATCTGATTTCGCAGTAAATGAAGGCCAGTGGAATGTTTTTATGGTGAAAGACCAGGTGTAATATTCTGCGCCTGTGTCCTGCATCGTCACCTTCAGTGTGCGCCATTTTTCATCGTGGCAATGGGTGTGGCGCGCAAAATCGCGTTCAGTAAAACAGGCCTTTATTTTTTCTGCAGAGGAAAATGGCAGGTTACTAAAAGCGGTGCGCCAGGTGCCGTCTGCTTCCAGAACAATAAAATCCGCATAATTTTCTTCCCGCTCGCCACTGGCATAAGCAGAAGACCAGTTGTGAATCAGGGCAATCGCCTGTTGTGTTTTACTGACCGGGTAAATGGCCGGGAACAGTGTCAGGCCGCCTTTGGTCAGCCCGTCATGCTGGTATGCGTCATCGGTATTGCTGTGGCGATACTGGGCAAGAGACCAACTGGTTTCTTGTTGAAAACCACCCGCAACACTTCTGATTTTTTTCACTTCAAACTGCGGGGTAACGGCATAGAACAGGCTGTTATCATGCGCTTTACGCCACAAGATTAACGGGCTTTCCGGGCCACAGTCATCAAAGATGGCCGGGCAAATGGCGGCAAAGTGTTCATTGCTGGCAGGCAACTTTTCCAGGGCGAGAGGCTCGATGACTGGAGAAGACAGTGCCGCCAGTGCAGGGTGGGCACAAGCTAATAACAGCAGGTTGGTTATTGTTCTCACCGGGAAACTCCTTGTACATTACTCCCCTCCATGGGGCGGTTTCTGATAATCCGCCCGGTGAGTTAAACGGTAACTAAATAAACAATGACACTGTTGCAATATTTACGCAGTATTCAGCCAGCCATTCAGGGAAACCCCTCTCCCACAGGTATTAATCAATATGGGCACAATGTTGTTGTATAACTTGTTCACCCAGAGAGCCGAATAATGCCCGGGTGGCTGAATGAAATGCCCGAAGTTGTGCAAATGCGGGCTGAATTAACTGGGGGTGTTTACGCGGTGTGAGCGTTAATTCGCATTCTGCCAAATGGCGGACAGCCTCCACGGCATTGTCGTTAATAAGCCGGGTTATTTCATCTTCGATTTCTTTGAGCCAGCGCCGCCGCTCTGCAATGAGAAAGGGCGCATTCAGGTTCAGCAAGGTGATGGTGTAATCAGCTTTAGCGGTGTCTTCTGCAGATAACCCACTTTTAGGCTGAATACTTCCATCCAATGGTAAATAGACAAAATAATCACGGCAGTTTGCTGACTGCGGGGAAATAAATAAATTTGGGTTATAGAGACTACCTTTATGGTGCCCGGCAAATCTGGCTGAACCGGTATAGGTTTTTAAATCCTGATCTGAAAGGGCGCTACGCAGCAGATTTAACTCATCGAACGTGCGAGCAGGAAAGAGGCTTTTGGGTTGTTCATGTTCGAAATGAGAGCCAATACCATGGGTGTTTTGTATATCCGCTAAATTAAGTTCTGTATAACAACACAAACCAAATTGCTCGACCAGAAGTTGGTGAAACAGCGTATTACGGTTGTCTCTGAAGTTTTTCCAGGCACGCCTCGCCGCATCGTGTGTTGCCGGAATACCATTATTGGCTTGTGCCGCCGCCAGGTTGGCGTTGCCGCGCACTTGTTTTTTTATTCTGCGCATTTCCCTAAGAACTCCTTACGCTGAATCGCTCTGTCTGCGGCTGCGAGGTCAGAATGATGTTCTCCCATCATCTCCTGAAGTTGGGCTCTTAGCGCCAGCGCCTGTGCGCTTTTTCCCATTCCTGATTCAATCATGACGAAGTACTCTTTGAGCATATCGCTGTGATTAAGCGGAGGGCGGGTATCCACGCCCAAAACCTGGGTCAGAACATAGTGGCTTTGCTCACCAAAAGTATTACCAAGTGGTTTATGAGCGGTGTGCTGGCCCAAAATTAAAATTTGCTCTTTTCTTACTGTGGTCAATACCTGGGGACTGTGAGTGGTAACAATAAATTGCAAGCCGGGAAATGCTGCTCCAAGATTTTGTAATACAAGCTGTTGCCACTGAGGGTGAAGATGCATATCAACTTCATCAACCAGTACCATTCCCTGCGTTTTTACTACGGCATTTTCCTGAAGATGGCTGTTGAGGCGAACACAACGGTAGGCAATATCAGCGACCATACCAACCATATTACGGACACCATCACTGAGCATGGAAACCGGAACATTACCTTGTTCAGGATGGCTGGCGATAATTTCTTTCGCTGTCGCGCTATAACGAATATTGGACCAGCCTGATGGCTGTAGTACGGTATTAACCGCCGTTGTGATTGCTCTGAGCAGGCGGCTACGTAATGTATTGCCTGAAACTAATGCATCAGATAATCCCGACTCTTCAAGGATTTTCATTTTGCGCTCCAGTTCAGCAATTGTTTCATCACGCAACCAGACGGCAAATGCAGCGTAGCTGGATTCTGGGTCCATACAATCGCGATACCCTTCGAACCGGCTGGATTTACTCAGTGAAGCAACTTTTACTGAAGAGAGCTTTTTCTGTTTCCATAAACGGCCAGTACCGTAATAACCGAATAAAGGTAATTCTGCAGGCTTATTATCCTGCACATCTTTCTGTAGTTTTTTAGCAAAATCCTTCAGGCTTTTAACTTGGGTGGTTCGGCCTTTAAGGGTATTTCTCACCCTGCTCCAGCTCTCAGGAAATTCGCCCGGACCACCCTGCCAGGTTGTGCAGCTAATAGTTACCGGGAATTGGTATTCCATCGTGAAGGTATCATCAGCATCTTCCAGAATATGCTTAGCCAGGTGAATTTCGTTGTCATGAACGCCACGATCAATCCCCGTTCCCAGTGCTGTGAAAAATTGACCATAGGCAATTGAGATAGCATCAAGAATAGAGGTTTTCCCCTGGCCGTTTAAACCGACGAGGACATTTATTCCCGGACCAAATTCGCATTCAAATTGCCGGAACCCTCTGAAATTTTTCAGAAAGAGTTGTTTCAATTTCATGATAGATGACCCACAGCCCTGAAGGTTGCACAATGTGATTATTTGAAACGCTTGCCGTATTCTGCCAGCAAACGTTTCAGGATGGTTATTCCCCTTCCCCCGGGAACAGGAACGGGTTGATGCTGCTGCGGGCGAAGCCTTCCTGCTCCATGCGGGCATCCAGCACCAGGGAGGCCAGGTCATCGGCAACGGCTTCGACGTTCGGGTCTTTTTCCTGGTAGAGCACCTTCAGGTAGGTGCCGCAGTCGCCACAGCTTTCTGCTTTAATGGCGGCCTGCTCGCTGTCCAGCGACCAGTAATGCAAATCGCGCGTCTGTTCGCAGTTGCTGCATTTTACCCGCACCATGTGCCACTCGGTTTCGCACAGGTTGCAGTGCAGGTAACGCAGGCCACTATTGCTACCAATATGCACCATGCTGGAGACTGGCATGCTGCCACAGACCGGGCAGAACTGGCGGTGTTCGCCATATTCAGCGCGGGCTTTACCCGGAATTAACGCGGCCATTTGCGCCCAGTACAGTGACAATGCGCCCCAGATAAAAGGTGCTTTATCGCTGCTGACTGCCACAAAATCACTGGCAAACAGGCTGGTTGCCATGCTCTCCAGTTCCTGCTCAGACGCCTTCTCCAGGTTTTCAATCACGGCCAGTGCCGGGCCGCTCATTTCCGGCTTCAGCTCAGCAATCAGTGAATGCAGGAGTTTATGCCAGTGTTTATCACGCGGCAGGGTGTGAATATCCAGCGGCGGTTTACCACTTTCGGCCGCACTGGCAATCAGGTTGGTGAGGTCCAGTTGCAGTGGGTGGTCGTACAGCACCACTTCCTGGGCATGGGCTATCAGTGCTGCAAAACGCAGGTAATCACCCAGTGGGTTACTCTCTGCCAGCTCACGCAGGCGCTCTGCCCGGCGGTTATAAAGATTCTTGAGTCTGGGGAATAATAACGGCGGAATCATATCCGCCGTGCGTTTTTCGCTCTTCTCCAACTGATCTTGCGGAATAATGCGAATACTCATTCAGTTGATTTTTCCTGTTTCTGGCGTAGTTCGCGGAACCAGCGGGGGTGGTGTTTTTTCGCCCAGGCGCTGGAAACCCAGCCTTCCACCATGGCGGTAATCGTCCCTTTCACCCACAGCGCCGCGTAGATATGCACCATGATAACCACAATCAGGGCCACTGCCGCAAATGAATGTACCAGTAATGCGGCACGAATGAGCGGAATCGGGAAGGCACTGGCAAAATAAGGCCGCCAGATAACCACGCCACTTGCCAGCAACAGGAGCAGGCAAATAATCGCCGCCCAGAACACACATTTCTGGCCGAAGTTATACCGCCCGGTATCGCCAACTTCCTCATTTCTCGCAATTTTATGGATGTTTTTCGCCCACAAAATATCGTCGCGATTAATCAGGTTATGGTGCCAGTAACGGAAGAACATGATGATAAACGACGCGAACATCACCACCCCGGCGAAGGGGTGGAGAATACGGGCCAGTTGCGGCGTACCAAAAATGTTCATCAGCCAGTTAAAGGAAGGGAAGAAGAACCCCAGCCCACTGACTGCCGCCAGCAAAAAACAGAACGCGGTTATCCAGTGGTTAATGCGCTCTGGTGCGGTGTAGCGCACTATTTTTTTGTCGGACTTTTTCATTGGCGGCCCCCGTTATGGTTACCCTGGTCTCGGTCATCGTCCTCGCCATCATCCTGGTCATCGGCCCGGTTCGGGCCAACACCCACATAGTGGAAAATGCTGGCGGCGAAGGTTGCCGCAAAGCCGATAGCGGCCAGTGGTTTCCATACCCCTTTCCAGAATTTCACTGTCGGGCTGATGGACGGGTTTTCCGGCAAGCCGTGATACAGGCCAGGTTTGTCGGCATGGTGTAACACATACATAACGTGAGTACCGCCAACGCCTTGTGGGTCATACAACCCGGCGTTATCGAACCCACGGGTTTTCAGCTCGCTGATACGCTCGCTGGCGACGTTTTTCATGTCTTCTTTGGAGCCAAAATGGATGGCGCCAGTCGGGCAGGTTTTCACACAAGCGGGTTCCTGGCCCACAGTAACCCGGTCCACACACAGAGTGCATTTGTAAACCCGGTTGTCGTCCGGGTTCATGCGCGGGACATCGAACGGGCAACCGGCAATGCAGTAACCACAGCCAATACACTGCTCAGACTGAAAATCCACAATGCCGTTGGCATACTGAATAATAGCACCTTCCGATGGGCAGGCTTTCAGGCAGCCCGGGTCGGCACAGTGCATACAGCCATCTTTGCGGATTAACCACTCCAGTTTGTCGTTCTGCTCCACTTCGGAAAAACGCATCACCGTCCAGGATTTGGCAGTCAAATCTGCGGGGTTGTCGTACACCCCGACGTTGTGACCGATTTCATCCCGGATGTCATTCCATTCAGAACACGCCACCTGGCAGGCTTTACAGCCAATACAGGTGGTGACATCAATAAGCTTCGCCACTTCCTGCTGGTGGTCCCGCGCTTGTGGCGCGGGGGTAACACCGTTGGTTGCGGAACGACGAATGATGTCTTGCGATTGATAAGCCATAAATCGTCTCCGTTACACTTTTTCCACGTTGACCAGGAAGGTTTTGAACTCTGGCGTTTGGGTATTGGCATCGCCCACGAACGGTGTCAGCGTATTGGCGATAAAGCCTTTACGCGCCACACCTTCGTAGCCCCAGTGAATCGGCACACCGATGGTGTCGATGTCTTTGCCATCCACCTTCAGGGTGCGAATACGCTTGGTCACCACCGCTTTGGCTTTGATATAGCCACGGTTAGAGGAGACTTTCACTGTATCGCCATGCGCAATTCCCAGTTTGTTCGCCAGTTTTTCACCAATTTCCACAAACTGTTCTGGCTGCGCGATAGCGTTAAGCAGGGCGTGCTTGGTCCAGTAGTGGAAGTGTTCCGTCAGGCGATATGTAGTGCCGACATACGGGAATTTGTCGGCTTTCCCCATGGCGTCACGGTCGTCGTTAAACAGGCGTGCCGCCGGGTTGGAGACCACATTCGGGTGTAACGGGTTGGTGCCAATTGGCGTTTCAAACGGTTCATAGTGTTCCGGGAACGGCCCTTCTGCCATTTTGTCGATGGCGAACAGGCGGCCCATGCCTTCCGGCTGCATGATGAACGGCCCGACACCACTGCCAGGTGCTGCAGTGCTGTAATCCGCAACATCCACGCCACCCCATTTGGCTCCGTCCCATTTCAACAACTGGCGTTTTGGATCCCACGGGTTGCCCTGTGGGTCTGCAGACGCACGGTTGTAGAGAATGCGGCGGTTAAGCGGCCAGGCCCATGCCCAGCCCAGGGTATTCCCAAGCCCCGAAGGGTCGGCGTTATCACGGCGCGCCATCTGGTTACCTTCTGGTGTCCAGCTACCGGCGAAAATCCAGCAGCCACTTGAGGTGGTGCCGTCATCACGCAGGTGGGCGAAGGTGGACAATTGCTGGCCTTTTTTCACCAGCACATTGCCTTTATCGTCCAGGATATCCGCCAGAGCTTTACCGTTGCTTTCCCGTGCCACTTCTTCGGTATCTGGCGCTTGTGGCGTGAGGTAATTCCAGCTCATGTTCAGCACTGGCTCAGGCACCGTGCCGCCTTCACTGGCGTACATTTCGCGCAGACGCAGGTAAATACCGGCAAGGATTTCGCCATCATTCAGCGCTTCCCCTGGGGCATCTGCACCTTTCCAGTGCCACTGCAGCCAGCGGCCAGAGTTGACGATAGATCCATTCTCTTCTGCAAAGCAGGTAGAGGGCAGGCGGAACACTTCGGTCTGAATAGTGGACGGGTCCACATCATTCGATTCGCCGTGGTTTTGCCAGAATGTCGAGGTTTCGGTGTTCAGTGGGTCGATAGTTATCAGGTATTTCAGCTTCGACAGCGATGCCACGACTTTGTTTTTATTCGGGAACGACGCCACCGGGTTAAAGCCCTGGCAAATGTAGCCATTCACTTTCCCCTGATGCATCATCTCGAAATACTGCAACACGTCGTACATCTTGTCCCATTTGGGCAGCCAGTCGAATCCCCAACTGTTTTCTTTAGTGGCGTGTTCCCCGAAGAAGGCTTTCATCATGGAGACGAAGAATTTCGGGTAGTTGCCCCAGTAGTTTACCTGGCCGGGCAGCGTGGGTTTGGGCGTGCTGGCTTGCAGGTAAGTTTCCAGGCTGGTCTGTTTTTCACTCGGCAACGAGAGGTAGCCAGGCAGGCTCTGCGACAGCAGCCCCAGGTCCGTCAGCCCCTGAATGTTGGAGTGCCCGCGCAGGGCGTTAACCCCGCCACCTGCCATGCCCATATTCCCCAGTAACAACTGGATCATCGCCATGGTGCGGATGTTCTGTGCTCCTACGGAGTGCTGTGTCCAGCCGAGGGCATACAGGAACGAGGTGGTTTTGTCTTTCGCACTGGTTTCGGCAAGGTATTCGCACACCTGCAGGAAATCTGCTTTGGGTGTCCCGCAGATATTTTCCACCATCTCAGGCGTATAGCGTGATACGTGGGTTTTCAGCAGGTTCCAGACACAACGCGGGTGGCTTAATGTGGTATCGCGTTTCGCAAAGCCCTGGTCATCCAGCTCGTAATGCCAGGTGGTTTTGTCGTATTTGCGGGTTTGCTCGTCATAGCCTGAGAACAGACCATCTTCGAAGCTGAAATCTTCACGCACTATCAGGCTGGCGTTAGTGTAGGCTTCGACATACTCGCGGTTAATTTTGTTGTTGGTAATCAGGTACAGCAATACGCCTGACAAGAATGCGATGTCAGTACCGGAACGGATTGGCGTGTAAAAATCAGCGACAGACGCTGTACGGGTAAAACGCGGATCGACAACAATCAGCTTCGCGCCGTTGCGGATTTTGGCTTCCATCGCCCAGCGGAATCCAACCGGATGCGCTTCAGCGGCATTGCCACCCATTACAACGACAAGATCGGCGTTCTTGATATCCACCCAGTGGTTGGTCATGGCACCACGACCAAACGTCGGAGCAAGACTTGCTACCGTTGGTCCGTGTCAGACACGCGCCTGGTTATCGACCGCCAGCATACCCAGCGACCGGGAAAATTTTTGGGTGAGATAGCCCGATTCATTGCTTGAGGCGGATGCGCACAGCATGCCGGTAGTGAGCCAGCGGTTTACTGTGGTGCCCTGATCATTCTGCGCGACAAAGTTAGCGTCGCGGTCTTCCTTCATCAGTTTGGCGATGCGTTCAAACGCCTCTGACCAGGAAATACGCTGCCATTTATCAGAACCTGGTGCGCGGTACTCCGGGTATTTCAGGCGGCTTTCACTGTGGATAAAATCCACCAGACCAGCACCTTTCGGGCACAATGCGCCACGGTTTACCGGGTGATCCGGGTCCCCTTCGATATGGAAAATTGAGGATTTTGCATTTTTTGCGCCGTCGCCGAGGCTGTACATCAACAGCCCACAACCGACTGAACAATATGTGCAGGTATTGCGGGTTTCGCGGCTGCGCAGCAATTTATATTGCCGGGTTTCCGCTAACGCTTCACCTGGGGCAAACCCCAGTGCCGCAGCTGTTGTACCTGCCATACCGCCAGCGCAGATCTTAAAGAACTGCCTTCTGCTGACCTGCATGGTTTACTCCTTGTTCGACATTGTCACGGTTATTTTCTTTTTTGCGGTGTGTGCCGCAAAGGTTCACACTATGCGAATAGTTGAATATCCCTGTATCCATCAAGGATAGTCTGAAAAGAATACCATAATGTTGCTAAGGCTGTTTTATTACGGTTAATACAAAGTGAAAAAAGAAAAGGCTGAATACACAGAAAATGTGGCAGAGCTCTCATCTGCCAGACAGATCCCACTATGGAAACGCAGTGATTTAACACATGCGCAACCTGACTGGCTGGCAGAAGAAGTGCCGGTTGCACTGGTTTACAACGGCATTTCTCACGTGGTGATGATGGCTTCGCCAAAAGACCTGGAATTATTTGCCCTTGGTTTCTCTTTATCGGAAGGGATTATTGAAACTTCACAGGAAATTTATGGCATGGAAGTTGTGCCATCCTGCAATGGTCTTGAAGTCCAGATTGAGCTTTCCAGCCGCCGTTTTATGGGGTTGAAAGAACGCCGCCGGGCGTTGGCCGGGCGCACTGGCTGTGGTGTGTGCGGTGTAGAGCAATTGAATGATATTGGTAAACCGATTACCCCGTTGCCTTTTACTCAAACTTTTGACCTGCGCCACCTGGATACCGGGCTTGGTGGGCTGAAAGCGTTCCAGCCAGTAGGGCAGCTAACTGGCTGTACTCATGTTGCCGCGTGGATGATGCCGGATGGCGTTCTGGCTGGCGGGCACGAAGATGTGGGCCGCCATGTGGCGCTGGATAAACTGCTGGGGCGCCGCAGCCGTGAGCACTGGCCACAGGGCGCGGTGCTGGTGTCCAGCCGGGCCAGTTACGAGATGGTGCAAAAATCAGCCATGTGCGGTGTGGAGATTTTGTTTGCTGTTTCTGCAGCAACCACACTGGCCGTTGAAGTGGCAGAACGCTGTAATCTGACGCTGGTGGGGTTCAGTAAGCCCGGTCGTGCTACGGTGTATACCCATCCGCAACGGTTAGTTGCTGTGGAGTAGTCACGACCCTTTTTATCCCACAGTCTGATCCTTTCTTTTTTTGGTTGTTGTCATAATGCCAGAACCCCGCCACCGGCCGGGTTTCTGCATACGGGGCAATATCACTATGGTGCAATGGTTCAACCTTCCCTGGCCTGACCTCGCGGTTGGTTTTGGGCTGTGTTTATTGATTTCTGCATTGGGCTTTTTGCGGACAGACTGGTTTATCAGTATTGGTTACGGTGCGTCTGTCAGTGCGCTGGCGGTGTGGTTTGCGTGGGCGGCACCGCCTTCAGCAGCCGGTTCCTGGTTGCAGGCGGGTTTATTGTGCCTGTATGGTTTGCGGCTTTCAGGGTATTTGATTGCCCGGGAACGTTCAGCCAGTTTTGCCCGGGAGCTTGAAGCCTCCAAAGCGCGGAGTGCGCATATTACCAGCCCGGCCAGGCTGGGGATTTGGTTTAGTGTGAGTGCGTTGTATGTTGCAATGGCGGCGCCATTACTGTTTGTTTTACTGGCTGGCGATACGCCGCTACTTTGGCCTGGTGTAGTGGTTATGGCAGCAGGGCTGGGGCTGGAGATAACAGCAGACTGGCAGAAATCGGCCAGTAAAAAGCGAGCACCGAACAAATTTGTGCACCGGGGTGTTTACTGCTGGTGTCGTTACCCGAACTATTTGGGAGAGATTCTGTTCTGGTTGGGAAATGTGATTGCTGGTGTGGGGGTGTACCACACAGTGCTGAGCTGGGGTGTCGTTCTGGTTGGTTTTATTTGTATTTTTCTGATTATGCTTGGGTCGGCTCGCAGGCTGGAGCTGAAGCAAGGATCGCGTTATGGGGATGACCCTGAGTACCAGGTGTGGGTGAGCCAGGTGCCGGTGTTGTTTCCTTTTGTTCCGGTGTATTCGTTGCGGCGGTTGAGGGTTTATTTGGGGTGAGTGTTCCGTTCCCTCGGGCTGGTGTGACTATTCCGTTTACTTGTAGTGTGGTTGTTTCCGTTCACTTTGCATAGTGTCATGTGTGGTTGTTTCCGTTCACTTCCAGTGGAGTGGTTAATGTGGCTTCACAGCCTGTGAACGGGCGAAAGGGGGCTCGCCCCCTTTGCAATCCCCGTTTTCGCGGGCAACCGGTGCTGCGCACTGCGTTCACCTCCGGGCAGTCAGCCTGCGGCCGGCTCGACTCGGCATCCATGCCTCGGTTCGCCTTATTCCGCCGTCCGGGCGGAATAACCTTGTCTTCCTTTCTGCGGTTCACCGGTCTTACGCGAGCAGGCCTCGCTGCAAGTAGCTGTTTTCTTGTGTGGTTTGGTGTAGCTGCGGGTTCTGGATGTGGTCTGTTTTCTTTGTGTTCTGCTGGAGCTTACAGGCGGAAAAGGTGGACTGTGAGCTGGTGCCAGCTGTTGTTTCTTATATATTCATGAATCTATGTATCTGTTTCTTTTTCCTGATGTTGCGGAGTGCTTTGTTTGTTTGATTTACTTATCAGGCGTTTTATTTTTCGGGAAAATATTCAGGAGGAATACCCATGGCTTTAGTAAAAACCGATACACCCACTGAGCAACAAATCGCGCAACTGACTGGGGGATTACGTTCTTACAATATTCAGTTTGTTGAACCGGAGATGTTTCGCCCTTTTGCAGTATTTGATACCGATGAACAGGGCGTTATTCAGGCCGGGATTAGTGGTAAACAACAAGGTGAATGGTTGTCGATTGAATTTTTGTGGGTGGGAGAGTCGCTGCGTGGAACAGGATTAGGCGGGCGTTTAGTTGCTGCTGCGGAAGAGATAGCAGTTGAGCGTGGGAGCCGGTATTTACTGGTGGATACGTTCAGTTTTCAGGCGCTCGGTTTTTATCAGAAGCAAGGTTTTGTATTGCAAATGTCGCTGGATAATTATCCGCATACCGGGCAGCAGCGGCATTATTTAACCAGGTCGCTGGTTGGGTGAGTGTTCCGTTCACTCGGGCTGGTGTGACTATTCCGTTCACCTGAAGTGATGTGGTTAATGTGGCTTCACTGCCAGTGAACGGGCTAAAGGGGGCTCGCCCCCTTTGCAATCCCCGTTTTCGCGGGCGACCGGTGCTGCGCACTGCGTTCACCTCCGGGCAGTCAGCCTGCGGCCGGCTCGACTCGGCATCCCTGCCTCGGTTCGCCTTATTCCGCCATCCGGGCGGAATAACCTTGTCTTCCTTTCTCCGGTTCCCCGGTCTTACGCGATACAACCCTCGCTGCGAGTAACTGTTTTGTTGTGTTGTGTTGAGTGGCTGTAAGTCCTGTGCCCGGTAGATCTTTTTGATGTTTTTTGCTGTGAGCATACAGGCGGGTGTGGGGTGTGGCCTCTAAATCGTTGAGGCGTGCCTGGCGGGCCGGGGCTGCCTGCAGGACGCAGGCAGAGCGACGGGAGGCAGGAAGCCGACTCGGAGCGGTACCCGAACAGGCCGCCGGGGTAAGCCGAATGTCCGCGCAGCGGCGATTTTGCCGGCCACAAAAGGGGGGGCAGGGGGCCAGTGCCCCCTGCGGGCGCCGGGCGCTGGTGGTGAGAGAAAGCAGTGTGGTTACCACGGCGCGCAATTTGCTCAGTACAGGCAGATTACTGTGTCAGTGTGGTGAAAGTTCCGTTCACTTGCAGTGTGGTTGTTTCCGTTCACCGGAAGTGATGTAGTTAATGTGGCTTCACAGCCAGTGAACGGGCTAAAGGGGGCTCGCCCCTTTGCAATCCCCGTTTTCGCGGGCGACCGGTGCTGCGCACTGCGTTCACCTCCGGGCAGTCAGCCTGCGGCCGGCTCGACTCGGCATCCATGCCTCGGTTCGCCTTATTCCGCCGTCCGGGCGGAATAACCTTGTCTTCCTTTCTGCGGTTCACCGGTCTTACGCGAACAGGCCTCGCTGCAAGTAGCAGGGATTTTTGTGCTGTCAGGTGTGGCTGTGGGTTCTGTACCCGGTACGTCTTTTTGATGTTTTTTGCTGAGATATTACAGGCGGGTGTGGGGTGTGGCCTCTGAATCGTTGAGGCGTGCCTGGTGGGTCCTTTACATCCCCCTGCTTCCTGCCCCACAATGGTTAGATTGCTAACTGATTCTTGTTTGCGTTCTGTCTCTCTGGCCTTTCCGGCCATATACCTGATTCTGTTTTGTGAGGCGAGTTATGAAGCTTTTTATTTACCAACATTGTCCGTTTTGTTTGCGTGCGCAGATGATTGTCGGGCTGAAAAGTTTGCCCGTCGATATCGATATCATTATGGAAGGCGATGCTGAAACCCCAACCCGCATGGTGGGGCGCAAAGTGGTGCCTATTTTGCAAAAAGAAGATGGCAGTTATATGCCAGAAAGTATGGATATTGTGCACTATCTTGACAGCAAGCAGGCACCTCAGGTGGCAACGGGAACGGTAGATGCGGCGATAGAAGCCTGGTGCAAGCAGGTATCAAAAAGCGCGTTTAACCTTGCTGTGCCGCGTTTTACTAAGGGTGATTTTGCCGAGCTGGCAACCCCGGCTGCTCGTGAGGCTTACCGCCTGCGTGAAGAAAAAGCATTTGGCGACCTGGAGCAACTGATTGCTGATACACCCGCGTTACTGGCAGATGTGGAGCCTCAACTGGCTGCACTTGAACCACTGGTTGCTGAACGTGACACCATTGATGTTACTGATTTTATTCTGTTCCCGGTATTGCGCAGCCTGACCATTGTAAAAAATATCCACTTTGGTGACCAGGTGCAGGCCTACCTGGCTCGTGTTGCGGGTGCAACAGGTGTCAGCCTGCTGACTGAGCAGGCCATATAACGCCCAACGCAACCAGGCCGCAACACTGTGCGGCCTGGTTGTTATCCCTGAACACTCAGGGCAAATAAAACACCGGTTTGAGCGTATCGCTTAACGGGCTGTTATCTGAGTGAGTTGGCATTACATCCCGCATATGCTTCCACCACCGCTGGCAAACCTCAGTTTGTGCAACGGCGTCCCAACGTTCTTCTGATTCAATCTCTACCGTGGCAAACAGGAGATGGCGCTCAGCATCGAGATAAATAGCATAGTGATGAGCACCGTGCTGTTTAAGAACCGTTTCCAGCTCAGGCCAAATCGGCGAATGGCGTTGTTGATACTCTTCATGTGCATCGGGGTTCACCTGCATAACAAATGCTTTACGGATCATAATGCCTCCAGATAAAGCGCCCGCACTTCTTCTCGTGTCGCGGTGCGTGGGTTACACGGCGCACAAGGGTCTGCCAGAGCTTTATCCAGCCAGCCTTCAATATCTTCCTGGGTAACACCCAGTTTGCTGAACCCGGTGGGAATGCCAACGCGGGCAGACAATTCGCGAATCGCTTCTATCGCTTTCTCACTGGCTAACTCTTCACTCATTCCCTGAGTGTTTACACCCATGGCTTCGGCAACGCGCACAAAACGGGCTGCGGCCGCCGGGCGGTTAAAGTTTTCAATGACAGGCAGAAGAATCGCATTGCACACACCATGTGGCAGGTCGTGAGTTGCGCCTGGCTGGTGTGCCAGTGCATGTACCAGCCCCAGCCCGGCGCTGTTAAATGCCATGCCCGCCAGGTACTGGCCATAGGCCATCATTTCCCGGGCTTCCAGGTCTTTGCCGTTATCAACTGCTTTTGGCAACCAGGTGCTGATCAGGCGAATCGCTTCCAGCGCATTGGCGTCTGTCAGTGGGTGTGCGCCAATCGACACATAGGCTTCAATGGCGTGGGTCAGCGCATCCATCCCGGTAGCGGCGGTAACCGATGCCGGAATGTTGAGCATCACGCTGGCATCATCCACAGCGATATCCGGAATGATATTCGGGTCGATAATCACTTCTTTGACTTTGCGTTCACTGTTGATAATCACCGCGTTGCTGGTCATTTCAGCGGCAGTACCTGCGGTGGTGTTGATTGCCACCAGATGAACGCCCGGGTTTTTCACTTTGCCTACCCCGGAGTAATTGGTCGAAGGTGCCGGGTTGGCAGTCAAAATTTTAATGGCTTTGGCGGTATCAATTGGGCTGCCGCCGCCAAAGGCGATAATAAAATTACATTTTGCGTCCCGGAACGCTTTGAAGCCTTGTTGTACCAGTGCTTCTGTTGGGTTAGGGAATACCGCATCGAATAAATGGTATTCCATATTGTGGTGTTTCATGGCGGCGAACAGGGAATCGAGCAGGCCCAGTTTCACCAGTTGCCCGTCAGTGACTATCAGCGCTTTACCCCACTGTTTTCCTGACACCATATTGACCATGTCCCCAATCGCACCTGCACCATGCAGACTGATTTTGGGTAATGCCAGCATAAAACTCATGATTGTGCTCCTTACGCATTAAGGGCTTCGGCCATTGGCGTGACGCCAAAGCGTTTGCCAAGGGCTATCAGTTGTTCTGTGGTGATGGTTTGTTGCATTCCGCCCATCGACAATACTTTCACCAGAATTTGCGAAGATTTCTCTGCGGTATCTATCAAACCGAATGCTTCGTCTAAATCAGACCCGGTACCGAAGACGCCGTGGTGCGGCCACAGCACCAGGCTGTGAGATTTCATTTGTTCTGCAGTAGCACTGCCAATGCCATCTGTGCCAGGCACCATCCATGGCACAATGCCGATGCCGTCCGGGAACACCACCAGGCATTCTGTGCTGCCTTCCCACAATTTGCGGGTAAAGCTGGCAGCATTGAGCGGCAGAACATAAGTCAGGGCAATCAGATTAGTGGCGTGGCAATGCATGATTACCCGGTCACGGCCACCTGAAAGCTGTTTACGCACGGCATGAGATTGCAGGTGCGCGGCCAGTTCAGAGGTGGGCAGCCCGCCTTCACTCAGGCCCCAGTGAATGTGGTAAGCCATGCCGTCATCGGTAATGCGCAGCAGCACCAGATTCGCTGCCGGGTCAACCTGTACATTACGGAAGAATTTGCCGGAGCCAGTGACCAGGAACCAGCATCCTGCCAGTTCTTTCGCCGGCTGAGTCAGCTCTTCGCAGCGTGGTTCTGCATAGAAATCACTGCGGTAAGCTTCTGCATCCTTAGCGTCCACACGCAGGCTGATATTGCCGCCATTACGCTCATCCCAGCCTTTGAGCCACATATCACTGGTGGCTTTAACCATTCCGGTAACAAACCAGGAAGAAAGAATAGATTGCATGTGAACTCCTTAGCGTTGACGTAAAACGTCGTTTTCATAATGGCGAACGGTGGTGAGCCAGGAGGCATCAGCCGGGGTATCGTGTTGCTGGCAATAACGTTCCCAGACTGCCTGCCATGGCAGCGATTTTTGCTCTTCGAGCAGAGCCAGGCGCGCTGTATAGTCGCCTTCCAGCTCTAACTGGCGCAGTTTGGCTGTAGGTTCCAGTAAGGCGCGCAACAGGGCTTTTTTCATATTGCGGGTGCCAATCACCCAGGCGGCGATACGGTTAATCGAGGCATCAAAGAAATCGAGGCCAATGTGTACGCGGTCGAACAAGTCGTTGCGTACAATTTCACTGGCGATGGCCTGGGTTTCATCATCGAGCAGCACCACGTGGTCGCTGTCCCAGCGTACCGGGCGGCTGACGTGCAGTAACAGGCGTGGCACATACAACATGGCGGCGGAGATTTTGTCGGAGATAACTTCAGTTGGGTGGAAGTGGCCGGCATCCAGGCACAGTGCGGTCTGGCGGCTGGTGGCGTAACCCATGTAGAACTCGCTGGAGCCCACGGTGTAACTTTCTGCGCCAATACCGAACAGTTTGCTTTCCACTGCGTCGATATGGTGAGCCGGGTTGAGTTTTTCGCTGATGATTTCATCCAGCGCGGCCAGTAAACGCTGGCGTGGGGCGAGGCGGTCTACCGTGATGTCTTTCATGCCATCCGGGATCCAGATATTCATCACAGATGGTGTGCCCAACTGTTCGCCAAAATAGGCGGAAATACGGCGGCTGGCTTTGCAGTGATCAATCCAGAACTGGCGGATTTTGTCGTCCGGGTGTGACAGCGTAAAGCCATCTGCACTCAGCGGGTGCGAGAAGCAGGTGGGGTTAAAATCCAGCCCCAGTTTTTGCGCTTTCGCCCAGTTCACCCAGTTGGCGAAATGTTCTGGTTTTATCTCATCGCGTTCAACAGGTGTTGCCGATTCCAGATAAATAGCGTGCAAATTCAGGCGTTTTGGCCCAGGGATCAGGCTCATCGCTTGCTCTAAATCAGCCCGTAATTCTTCGGCGGTGCGTGCTTTTCCGGGGTAATTACCGGTGGCCTGAATGCCGCCAGTCAGCGCGCCTTCAGGGTTTTCAAAACCCACGACATCATCGCCCTGCCAGCAGTGCATGGAAACAGGCAGGCGGTCCAGTTGTTGCAGGGCTTTTTCAGCATCCACACCCGCTGCAGCAAAGCGTTGTTTTGCCAGTTCCCAGGCTTGATCAAGTTGAGTGCTCATGCGCAAAGCTCCTTATTCGGTTGAAGTTGTTGTGGAAACTGCGCGACATAGCGGGCAATTTCACTGTCTGAATCGGGTTGAAAATGGATAAGTGGTTGGCTGCTGAACACCACATAGCGGAAGTCATCGACATCGTGGATGTCATCCAGCGCCATGAGCTGGCAGCCGATATTGCCCAGAGTCGAGGCTTCTGTTGGGCCAGCGATAACAGGTATGCCGCAGGCGTCAGCACAAAGCTGGTTAAGGAAATGGTTCTGGCTGCCACCGCCAACAATATGCAGTGCATCGAACGGGCGGTTGCGCAGGTGAGCCAGTTCACGCAGGGTATCTGCGTAGAGCAACGCCAGGCTGTCGAAAATGCAGCGCGCCAGTTGAGCATCATCTTCCGGAATCGCCTGGTGGGTTTCCCGGCAGGCGGCCTGAATTTCCCGCCCCATATTGTCCGGGTTGATAAAGCGGTCATCGTTAGGGTTTATTAGCGAGCGGCAGGCGGGGAGCGCTTTTGCCCGCTCAATCAGGCCTGGTAAATCAGTAACCTGGTATTCACGGCAGATTCGTTGCAGTAACCACAGGCCCATAATGTTTTTCAGCACCCGGTAGCGCCCTTCAGCACCGCCTTCATTGGTGATGTTTGCGGCCAGTGCTGCCGGGTTGGTCCAGGGGCGACGGCTTTCAAAGCCCATCAGAGACCAGGTGCCAGACGAAATCCATGCGGCGTTTTTGCTTTGCAGCGGCACAGCAAGCACTGCGCTGGCTGTATCATGAGTGGCGACAGAAACCAGCGGAATACGTTTCCCTTCGCGGCACACCCAGTAGCCAATCAGGTTGCCGGGGTGTGTGGGTGCGCCAAACCAGTGGGCTGGCACACCTGCCCAGTCCAGTAGTTCCTGGTCCCAGTTATCGGTGTTGATATTCACCAGCTGTGTAGTTGTGGCGTTGGTGTATTCCCAGTTGAGGTTGCCGGTAAGGCGAAACGCCAGGTAATCGGGGATCAGTAAGGCATGGGCTACCTTGTCCTGCAGTTCCGGTTGTTGTTCAGCCAGTGCTCTTAGTTGGTACAGCGTATTGAATGGCAGAAACTGGATGCCGGTTTTGCGGTAGATAGCTTCTTTACCCAGAGTATGGAATGCTCCGGCCATCACGCCATCTGTGCGGCTGTCACGGTAGGAAACCGGCAGGCCAACCCGCTGGCCGTTGGCGTCAATCAGGACAAAATCCACGCCCCAGGTATCAATGCCAATGCTGTCTACGGTAATGCCGCGGTCGCAGACTTGTTGCAGGCCTGTGCGAATTTCCTGTTCCAGCTTATCCACATCCCAGGTGTCAAAGCCATCAACCGCTTTCAGGCAATTAGTAAAGCGGTGAATTTCTGTTAACGCCACCTGGCGCTGAATGTTGTCGTAAGTTGCCAGCATTACCCGGCCACTTGAGGCGCCCAGGTCAACCGCGACGCAATGGCGAATCGTCATGATGGGTATCCTTTCTGAAGTTGATACCCGCCAGTCTACGGAGTGGCTACCTTTGCCACCTTTTTACCAATGACAACGGAAAATTGGGGCTGGCAAACAGGTAAAGTTGAACGTGAGGCACTTCACAGTTTGCTGTTTATCCGTGAAAAGTCTGGGGTGTGATGCTTTCCACAGTTTCGAAGAATACCGGCTGTTTCTTGAAAAAACGGCGCAGAACCGCGTTTTTCACGTCAAAAACTTAAGGTGACAATAACGGCGCTTATCTACTATCAGTCCACCTTAACTGAGTGTGGGAGGTAATGATGACGGTATTACATAGCGTTGATTTTTTCCCATCGAAGGGGGCTTCAGTTGCCATTGAACCCCGGCTTCCACAGGTGGCGTTTCCGGAACATCACCATGATTTCTGTGAAATTGTGATTGTTGAGCACGGAACTGGCACCCATATCTTTAATGGCCAGCCTTATACCCTGAGTGGTGGTTCGGTGTGTTTTGTGCGTGAGCATGATCGGCATTTATATGAACATACTGAAAACCTGTTTCTGACCAATGTATTGTACCGTTCTGCTGGCGGGTTCAGCTTTATTTCCGGGCTGGAAAAGCTGTTGCCGCAGGAACAGGATGGTTTTTATCCTTCGCACTGGCGCGTCAGCCAGAACGTATTGCAGCAAATAAAACCCTTATTGAGCCAACTGGAACTTGCGGGCGATAACGCGGAAATTAATGCGGTGGCCTGTAGAGAAATGGCGTTTATGCAACTGCTGGTTTTGTTACGCCAGGGCAGCCTTGCTCAGAACCATCCCAGCCCGGACGGCCGGGTGGACCAGCTACTGACCTGGCTGGAGCAGCACTTTGCAGAAGATGTTTGTTGGGATGAACTCGCAGAGCAGCATGCGCTTTCATTGCGCACACTGCACCGCCAGCTTAAACAGCGCACCGGGTTAACTCCCCAGCGCTATTTGAACCGCTTGCGGTTGATCAAGGCGCGCCATTTATTGCGCCATTCTGAAGACAGCATTACTAATATTGCCTACCTGTGCGGGTTTGGTGACAGTAACCATTTTTCGACACTGTTTAAACGTGAGTTCACCTGGTCGCCACGGGATATTCGCCTGGGGCGCGACACACAACTTCAGTAACGCGAAGGTTATCACCGATTTTTTAGTGGGAAGCATCAATAATGCCCGTTGCGTGATAACCGGAGCGGTACTGTGTCCTGCCATTTGATCCTGAAAAAAAATGATTTTTTCACTTCCGCTACTCAGCCTGTCGTAGTGGCGGACCGCTATCCGCAAAATGTCTTTGCCGAACATACCCATGAATTTTGCGAACTGGTGCTGGTGTGGCGCGGCAATGGTCTGCATGTGCTTAACGACCGGCCTTATCGCATTACGTGTGGTGATCTGTTTTATGTCCGGGCGCAGGACCGGCACAGCTATGAAGTGGTAAATGACCTGGTGTTACACAATGTGATTTATTGCCCGGAACGGCTCACGCTGAATGTGAACTGGGGGGAATTACTTCCAGGCGAGAGCGCCACCTGTTCTGATCCTCGCTGGCGGCTGGACAGCCAGGGAATGGCACTGGCAAAGCCACTGATTGACCACCTGGAAAATGAAACCTTGCGCCAGGAAGACAACCTTTCTGGCTATGCCGTAGAGAGTTTGTTTTTGCAATTACTGGTAACGCTGAAACGCCACCGTTACCAGCCAGCCCAAACCCCAAACTCAGGGGAAAACCTCGATTTCCTGATGGCTGCACTGGGTCAGAGCCTGGATTCACCCTTTGATTTAGGTGAATTTTGTAACCGCCACCAGTTATCTGAACGGGCGCTGCGCCAGTTATTTCGCCAGCGCACCGGCATGAGCATCAGCCAGTACTTGCGCCAGCAGCGCCTGTGCCACGCACAATATTTATTACGGAATACGGAGTTGTTAATCAGTGATATTGCCACGCGTTGTGGCTTTGAAGACAGCAACTACTTTTCAGTGGTTTTCACGCGTGAAACAGGCATGACGCCACGGTTGTGGCGCCAGCGTTAAGTTTGCGGCAGGGCCGGATATTCGCTTTATTGCGCCATACCCAGGCCCACAATATTGGCGGCGATGATAATTACCACACAACCCACACTCAGTACACCCACCGGGCGGCGGCCCGCATTGTTCCACTCTTTGAGCACCAGCCCAACCAGCCCACCACACAGCACATAGAAGCTCATATGCAGCATCCAGCTCATGTAGTCGTACTGTGCCGGGATTTTGGCGTGGCCCCAGGCATAGAAGAAGAACTGCAGGTACCACATTAATCCGCCCAACATGGAAAGTAACACGTTGGTGATAATCAGTGGTTTTGCCAGTGAGAAATCGGCTTTCACAGAAAGGTCTTTCACTTTTGCCAGGCGAACAAAGCAGAAGCCAAGGTTCACTACTGCACCACCGCCCATGATGATGACATAGCTCGGCAGGGCAACATATAACGGGTCAACACCCAGTGCCGCTGCGGCTTCATGCATCGGTTTGGCGGCATCCATAGCGAATGACATCCCGGCAGAGAATATCCCGCACATTACGGCGAGGATCAGACCTTTTTTCAGGTTAAAGTCTTCTGCCTTGATGCCCATTTTGCGTTCTTTTAACTGGCCTGCACGGGTAACAATGGCAACGCCAATAACAGCGACCAGAACACCTGCCAGAGTCATTCGGCCGCCTTCAGTCCCAATCAGCACATCAAATTTGCCATTGAGAATAGGCGTCATTAGTGTACCGACAATCAGAGTAATACCGATGGCGATTCCTATCCCCATCGACATGCCCAGGTAGCGCATCGTCAGGCCATAGTTAATGTTCCCGATGCCCCACATTGCGCCGAACAGGAATACTGGCAGCAGTGTCGACAGGCTGAATGAACTGTAATAAGCCCAGAAGTGAGGCAACAAAATAGCGCTGACCAGCCAGGGCAGCACAATCCATGAAACTATCCCGCCGACCGACCACATGGTTTCCCATGACCAGTTTTTTACTTTCTTAAAAGGGGCGTAAAAGCAGGCAGCGCTGGCTGCGCCAACCAGATGCCATAAAATCCCCATGGTAATGGCGTCATTCATCCTCAAACCCTCGTTGTTATTGAATGCCGGGCGCGTAAATGCACCTGATACTGGCGAGTGTATGGGGCGGCGTCATTATGAACCTTCAGGCAAATGACGCGGGGTGATGAAAGCTGGCAAAAATCAGTGGGTGGGCGCGATGAAGATCACAATTCAGTATTTTGGTGAATAATTTGCGGTAAATTCGATGCTTTTCCCAGGCAAAACACGCTCCCCGTTGCCAAAGGGCCCGCCAGTAATATGAGCTGGCGGGCAGCATTCATTACATCACGCCCAGTAAGCGGGGCAGGAATAGTGTGACTTCAGGTACAAAGGTAATCAGCAGCAGCACACCGATGATTGCGGCGTAGAAGGGCATTAACGGGCGGATGACGTCTTCCACTTTTACCCGGCCAACACTGGCACCGACGTACAACCCACTGCCAACGGGTGGCGTGATCGTCCCGATCGCCAGGTTGTAGATCATAATGATCCCAAAATGCACCGGATCGACACCCAGTTTCACCATAATCGGCAACAGGATCGGCGTGAAAATCAGAATGGCCGGGCCGATATCCATAAAAGCGCCAATCACCAGTAAAAATGCAGTAATCACCAGAAGAATAACGATTTTGTTCTCGGATATGCCCAGTAATAATTTGCTGAGCGCCGCCGGAATACTGGTTATCGACATGGAAAACGACATGGCAGAAGAGGTGGCAAGCAGGAACATAATAATGCCGGTCATAACCACGGTTTGTACAAAGACGCCGGGTAAATCTTTCAGTGCCAGGGTTTTGTACAACACCAGGGTCAGAAACAAGGTGTACACCACAGCAATGGCGGAGGCCTCAATGGCGGTAAAAATCCCCATCACAATGCCGCCTACGATAATCACAATCAGCAACAGACTGGGTACGGCCTCCAGCGTTACTTTCCAGGCGACCCCTTTTTGCAGGGCGAAAAAAACACGGTAGTTGTTACGCTTAGCCACCACAAGTGTTACCAGCATGCAGCCCACACCCCACAGGCAACCTGCCACCATACCGCCAGCAAACAAGGCGGCAATAGATGTTCCGCCGCTTGCCAGTGCATAGAGAATGAATGCGGTAGTCGGCGGGATTAGCATCCCCGTGGGCGCGGAAGCAATGTTAACGGCTGAAGCAAAGCCCCGGTTATAGCCTTCTTTCGCGCTCATTGGCACCATCACACCGCCAATAGAAGTAGAAGCGGCAATGGCTGAGCCGGAAATTGCGCCAAACATCATATTGCCAACGATGTTGGTATACGAGAGGGAGCCTGGCAGCCTGCCAGTGAATAGTTTGGCAAAATTTACCAGCCGGGTGGCGATGCCGCCGCTGTTCATGATGACCCCGGAGAGAATAAAGAAAGGGACAGCCAGCAAAGAGAAGCTGTCCAGGCTGGAAAACATTTTCTGTGCGGTGGCAAACATGGCGATATCAAAGGGCAGTACCAGCAGCATGGTGCTGCAGGAGGCCACCACAATACAGATACCAATGGGCGCGCCTAACCCCAGCAACACCACAAACACAGCGATTAACAGCCCGGAGGCCAGCACGGGATCAATCATGGTTTTCCTCCAGCGACGGGGCTGCACTGTGTGGCACGCCACGTAAATTTTTAACGGTCGCAGTAATGTTCAGGATGCTGTAAATGATGATAAGCAGGCCCGAAACCGGCAGGGCGTAGTAGACCTGGCCCATGGGAATTTGCAGTACAGGTGATACCTGGAGCATGGAAATACCGGCGATTTTTAACCCGCCAATAATCAGGATATAGAGTGAGAAGAGCGCAAAAGTCAGTTGCAGCACCAGCATCCACCAGGCACGCAGGTGATCTGGCGCTTTATTAAGCAGCAGTGTCAGGCTGATATGCTCCTGTTTCCCGCACACGTAGGCCATGCCCAGCATCGAGAGCCATACCAAAGAAAAGCGCAGCAGTTCCTCAGTCCAGATACTGGGCGCGCCCATTACATAGCGGCTGATGACCTGCCAGCAAACGACTACCACCATCATGGCGAGCAGTGTGCCACCAACAATTTCCAGACCACGGTCCAGCATGCGTCGGATGTTATTCATAACCCCTTCCTCTTGTGTTATTCCATTGCGCGGATTTGTTGATACAGGTCATTCAACGCAGGCTTGCTCTCCAGGTTTTGGTAAATGGGCTGGACAGCTTGCTGGAATGGCGCGAGGTCAATATCGTTGAACACCACACCAAACTGGCTGACGGCGAGCTGTTTGGTTTCTTCAATGGCTTTGTCCCACGCCGCTTTTTCGAACTCGATTGCGTCTTTCACGGCTTGTTGCACAATCGCCAGTTGTTCCGGGGTAAGCTTTTCTTTGGTGAGGTTGCTCATCAGCAGGATATCGGGAATGCGGGTGTGCATATCGTAGGTGTAATAACGTGCCACTTCGCCGTGGCGGGCGATAGTCAGCGCGAATTCGTTATTCTCGGCACCATCCAGAATGCCTTGCTGGAGCGAGGTGTAAACTTCAGCCTGGCCCATGGCGATGGGTGATGCACCCAGTAGCCGCAACGTGGTGATGGCGGTTTCACTCTGCATTACGCGGATTTTTTTCCCTTTCAGGTCGTTAATGCTGCGAATGGGGCCTTTGCTCATATAAAAATTGCGTGCGCCGGAATCGAACCAGCCAATACCCGTGAACCCTTGTGGCGCGGTGGACTCATACACCGGCCGCATGATGTCCGGGTTGTCCATCACGGCATAGAAATGCGCTTTGCTGTTAAACAGATACGGCAGAGAAAACACGCCGTAGTAAGGCGAAAAGCTTTCCAGTAAACCCGAAGAGACTTTGGTGATGTCCACAACGCCTACCTGTGCCAGCTCCACCAGTTCACGCTCGCCCCCCAGTTGCCCGTCCGGGAACCAGAGCACTTTAATATCTCCATGGGTGCGTTGTTCAATCTGCTCGCCCAGGTAGTGCAGGGCGTCTTTAACTGGCTGGCTGTTTTCTGCATAAGCAATGCGTAACACAGTTTCTGCGTGGCCGGGCAGGGAGAGAAACAGGGCGAACAGGCAAGGTAAGATATTTCTGATATTTGGTTTCATATAAATCAGTCCGTTATTTTATTTTCGCCATTGAGGTGAAATGTACGTTGAAACCGGGGGGAATAACCTTTGTAGTTTTGCCAGCAACAGGTAAAAACTGGCGAGAAAAACAGGGTACTGGCGGGGGTTGTCACACTTTTACTTTTCACTATGCATGGCGTTTTTTTCATCATGGTGATGAAAAACCACACACTCTATACGGCATTGATAATCATTTTCAATATCATTTAAATAACTATAATGACCAAACTGATTACGCGGCGCTAACAGCCGCCCGACAATAATGGAGATGAGAACGATGAGTTATACACTGCCATCCCTGCCTTATGCTTATGACGCGCTGGAACCGCACTTCGACAAAATGACGATGGAAATCCATCACACTAAGCACCATCAGACCTACGTGAATAACGCGAATGCTGCGCTGGAAAGCCTGCCAGAGTTCGCTTCACTGTCTGCTGAAGAGCTGATCACCAAACTGGCTGAATTACCGGCAGACAAGCAAACCTTTCTGCGTAACAACGCGGGTGGCCATGCTAACCACAGCCTGTTCTGGAAAGGCCTGAAAACCGGTACCACTCTGCAGGGCGACCTGAAAGCGGCCATCGAACGTGATTTTGGTAGCGTTGAAAGCTTCCAGGAAACATTTGAAAAAGCCGCTGCAACCCGTTTTGGTTCTGGTTGGGCCTGGCTGGTGGTAAAAGATGGCAAACTGGCCGTGGTTTCTACCGCTAACCAGGACAGCCCGCTGATGGGTGAAGCTATTTCTGGCGCTTCCGGCTTCCCGATTGTTGGTCTGGATGTGTGGGAACACGCTTACTACCTGAAATTCCAGAACCGCCGCCCGGATTACATTAAAGCATTCTGGAACGTAGTTAACTGGGACGAAGCCGCAGCCCGTTTCGCGTCAGTGAAATAATCGCGGTTCAGTGAGACCAGAGCGGTACAGGAACCGGCGTTCGGCACAGTGACAGTACCACAGGGAGTGTGGTGAACGGAACAATTGCACCAGTCAGGGTGAACTGGCCCCGCTCTGTCAGCACAGAGTCAGTTGCGCGCCGTGTCAGCTACACTGCTTTTTCTCACCACCAGCACCCGGCGCCCGCAGGGGGCACTGGCCCCCTGCACCCCCTTTTGTGGCCGGCAAAATCGCCGCTTCGCGGACATTCGGCTTACCCCGGCGGCCTGTTCGGGTACCGCTTCGAGTCGGCCTCCTGCCTCCCGTCGCTCTGCCTGCGTCCTGCAGGCAGCCCCGGCCCGCCAGGCACGCCTCAACGATTTAGAGGCCACACCCACACCCGCCTTTAATATCTCAGCAAAAAACATCAAAAAGACAGACCAGACACAGAACTTACAGCCACACCGGACAACACAAAAAACCCCGCTACTTGCAGCGAGGCCTGTTCGCGTAAGACCGGTGAACCGGAGAAAGGAAGACAAGGTTATTCCGCCCGGACGGCGGAATAAGGCGAACCGAGGCAGGGATGCCGAGTCGAGCCGGCCGCAGGCTGACTGCCCGGAGGTGAACGAAGTGCGCAGCACCGGTCGCCCGCGAAAACGGGGATTGCAAAGGGGGCGAGCCCCCTTTAGCCCGTTCACTGGCTGTGAAGCCACATTAACCACATCACTTCAAGTGAACGGAACTTTCACCACACTGACATCAGGTTCAGTGAACGCAACGCAGCCACAGTAAAATGATCTGCCAGCACAGCGCTGGTTGCGCGCCGTGTCAGCCACACTAGTTTCACTCACCGCCTGCGCCCGGCGCCCGCAGGGGGCACTGGCCCCTGCACCCCCTTTTGTGGCCGGCAAAATCGCCGCTTCGCGGACATTCGGCTTACCCCGGCGGCCTGTTCGGGTACCGCTCCGAGTCGGCCTCCTGCCTCCCGTCGCTCTGCCTGCGTCCTGCAGGCAGCCCCGGCCCGCCAGGCACGCCTCAACGATTCAGAGGCCACACCCACACCCGCCTGTAATATCTCAGCAAAAAACATCAAAAAGACAGACCAGGCACAGAACTTACAGCCACACCGGACAACACAAAAAACCCCGCTACTTGCAGCGAGGCCTGTTCGCGTAAGACCGGTGAACCGGAGAAAGGAAGACAAGGTTATTCCGCCCGGACGGCGGAATAAGGCGAACCGAGGCAGGGATGCCGAGTCGAGCCGGCCGCAGGCTGACTGCCCGGAGGTGAACGCAGTGCGCAGCACCGGTCGCCCGCGAAAACGGGGATTGCAAAGGGGGCGAGCCCCCTTTAGCCCGTTCACCGGCTGTGAAGCCACATTAACCACATCACTTCAAGTGAACGGAACTTTCACCACACTGACATCAGGTTCAGTGAACGCAACGCAGCCACAGTAAAATGATCTGCCAGCACAGCGCTGGTTGCGCGCCGTGTCAGCCACACTAGTTTCACTCACCGCCTGCGCCCGGCGCCCGCAGGGGGCACTGGCCCCTGCCCCCCCTTTTGTGGCCGGCAAAATCGCCGCTTCGCGGACATTCGGCTTACCCCGGCGGCCTGTTCGGGTACCGCTCCGAGTCGGCCTCCTGCCTCCCGTCGCTCTGCCTGCGTCCTGCAGGCAGCCCCGGCCCGCCAGGCACGCCTCAACGATTTAGAGGCCACACCCCACACCCGTTTGTATGCTCACAGCAAAAAACATCAAAAAGACAGACCAGACACAGAACTTACAGCCACTCAGCACAATACAAACAACCCACTACTTGCAGCGAGGGTTGTGTCGCGTAAGACCGGTGAACCGGAGAAAGGAAGACAAGGTTATTCCGCCCGGACGGCGGAATAAGGCGAACCGAGGCAGGGATGCCGAGTCGAGCCGGCCGCAGGCTGACTGCCCGGAGGTGAACGCAGTGCGCAGCACCGGTCGCCCGCGAAAACGGGGATTGCAAAGGGGGCGAGCCCCCTTTAGCCCGTTCACCGGCTGTGAAGCCACATTAACCACATCACTTCAAGTGAACGGAACTTTCACCACACTGACCCAGTGAAAAGTGAACGGAAACAACCACACTGCAAGTGAACGGAATTTTCACCACACAGCCACAGTGAAAAGTTCACCACACTGGCATCAGTGCAAACCCCCCAGAACAATCCCCCACTAAATTCCTGTTGCAATCCATCACCTGACAAGCGAGCCTTTGTGAAGACCGCCCGTGTTTGCAAGGAGAGTAGTATGCGTTACCCCGTTCAGGTTTATACCGGCACCATCAAGGATTACCCCGGCAGCCGCCCCAGTGCGATTGCCAAATACCAGCGTGAAGGTGAACTATTACTGACTCCTTTGGGCCTGGAAGGCGACAGCCAGGCAGAGGTTGGTATTCACGGCGGGCCAGACCGGGCGTTGTGCCACTACCCCCGGGAGCATTATGAAGCCTGGGCTCAGTCTTTCCCGGAACAGGCCGGTGTGTTCGCGCCACCGGCTCTGGGCGAAAACCTTTCCACCACCGGGCTGACCGAGCGCAATGTGCACATTGGCGATATTTTTTGCTGGGGTGATACGCTGATTCAGGTCACGCAGCCCCGTTCGCCATGTTTTAAACTGAACTTTCACTTCGGCATTAGCGACTTTTCCCGGCAAATACAGGAAACCGGGCGCTGTGGCTGGTTGTATCGTGTGGTCAGCCCCGGAAAAGTGTATACGGATAAGCCGCTGGAACTGGTCTCTCGCGTGAGTGATATCTCGGTCTACCAGGCCGCAGCCATTGCCTGGCATATGCCGTTCGATGATGAACAGTACCACCTGTTGCTAAGTGCTGCCGGGTTGTCTGCCTCCTGGACGAACACCCTGCAAAAACGCCGCCTGACAGGAAAGATTGAAGACTTCTCGCGCCGTTTGTGGGGTAAGAAAAGCTGAAATCAGTGGGGGATGTTGTAGCTGATAAGCGCCCGGAGTGGGCATGAGGTTTGTCATCAGACTCAAGCGCCCGGTGCGGGCGCTTTGGAAAAGGTGAGTATCAGGCGGCATCCGGGTGGTGGGGCACACTACTGAACGTATGGCGGATTTCCGCACCAGCCTGCACCAGTGAATCGCGGCTGATATCCTTGATGGTGTTGGCACCAGTCAGTGTCATGGCAACCCGCATCTCTTTTTCAATCAACTGCAACAGGTTTGCCACACCCGCTTCGCCGTGGGTTGCCAGCGCATACAGATAAGCGCGCCCCAGCAAGGTACTGTCGGCACCCAGCGCAATCATGCGTACTACATCCAGACCACTGCGAATGCCACTGTCGGCCAGAATAGTGATATCCCCTTTTACCGCATCGGCAATGGCGGGCAGGGCGCGGGCTGAAGAGAGCACGCCATCCAGTTGGCGTCCGCCATGGTTAGAAACCACAATGCCATCGGCACCAAAACGTACTGCGTCACGGGCATCGTCCGGGTCGAGGATCCCTTTGATAACCATTGGGCCATCCCAGAACTCACGGATCCACTCCAGGTCTTTCCAGCAAATTGACGGGTCGAAATTTTTTGCCAGCCAGCCAATATAATCTTCCAGGCCCGTGGGTTTGCCCAGATAAGCAGAAATATTTCCTAAATCATGAGGGCGGCCAAACAAGCCGACATCCCACGACCAGGACGGGTGTGTTACCGCCTGCCAGTAGCGGCGCAATGCAGCATGGGGGCCGCTCATACCTGAGTGGGCATCTCGGTAGCGCGCACCAGGTGTTGGCATATCTACGGTGAACACCAGCGTGGTGCAGCCTGCAGCTTTGGCTCGCTCCAAAGCATTACGCATAAAGCCGCGGTCTTTTAACACATACAACTGGAACCACATTGGCCGGTTAATCGCCGGGGTGACTTCTTCAATAGGGCACACTGAAACGGTGGAAAGCGTAAACGGAATGCCATGTGCCGCTGCCGCGCGCGCTGCCTGAACTTCGCCACGCCGGGCATACATGCCACACAAGCCCACCGGGCCAAGGGCGACTGGCATGCTGAGGGTCTCGTTGAACAGTTTCGTTTCAAGGCTCAGTTCAGCCATATTGTTCAGTACCCGCTGGCGTAGGGCGACGTCCGATAAGTCTGTGACATTGCGTTTGAGTGTGTGCTCTGCGTAGGCCCCACCATCAATATAGTGAAACAGAAATGGGGGTAGTTTGCGTTGCGCGGCGGCGCGATAGTCGCTGGCGGCGGAAATAATCATGCTTCATTCTCCCTGGGATAATCAGTGTCGGTATCAGGCAGGCGGGTAACCCGTGCCTGACGGGCTTCGTCTTCATCCAGCTGTTTAATAGTGGTATGCACGAAGCCTAAATGGTGAGTGGCGGCTTTGCGCGCAGCTTCCGCGTCACCCTGCAGAATGGCGCCCAGCATCATCTGATGCTGCTCTGTTAACTGGGCGAAAATCGGCGGGTGGGTGTACATCCGCTGGCGGCTTTGCATCACCGAAGATTGCAGTAAATCGAAAAAGCCCCGCATGGTTTGCAGCAACACAACGTTGTGCGACGCTTCTGCCACGGCAAGGTGAAAGCGCAGGTCTGCCTGGGCTGCAAGATTTGGGGCATCGCTCTCTCTAAATTGTAGCGTGGCGTCAAAACAGTATTGCAGGCGTTCTTTATCGGCAGGTGTTGCCCGCATTGCTGCGTGCCAGGCGGTACTGGCTTCAATAGCGTAACGGGCCTCCAGAATATCGTAACGGTAGTCCGGGTCATCGGCCATCAGGTGGCGAATGGGTTGCACAATACGTTGCTCAGACCAGGGCTCAAGTTGATAGCGAATAAAGGTACCGCCCCCGCGCCTGCTTAACAGCAGGCCTTCACTAATCAGCATTTGCAGTGCTTCGCGCAGGGAATTGCGCGAAACACCCAGTTCAACCGCCAGCTGGCGTTCCGCGGGCAAACGCATGCCCGCTTCCAGTTGGTGTTCACGAATATAACCGCGCAGGCGTTCAACCAGTTGCCCGGCGCGGCGGGGTAAAACTAACGTCATGGAATCATCCAGGTTAAGACATAAGCCTGCAGTGTGGTAATCACGCCCACCATGCAGGTGAAAATCAGGCTGTGTTTCACCGTGAAGCGGAACAGGTCAGCTTCTTTACCCACCAGGCCCACTGCCGCACAGGCAATGGCGATGGATTGCGGCGAGATCATCTTGCCCGTAACACCGCCAGTAGTATTGGCTGTCACCATTAACAAGTCAGAGACGCCAATTTGCTGGGCCGCCGTTGCCTGTAATGCGGCAAACAGGGCATTGGATGAAGTGTCTGAGCCTGTCAGGAACACACCAAGCCAGCCCAAAAAGGGTGAAAAGAAGGTGAAGGCAGGCCCGGTGTGGGCGAGTGCCAGTGCCAGGGTGGACGACAAGCCCGAGTAATTCGAGATAAATGCGAAAGCCAGTACCATCCCAATGGAGTAAATCGGGAGCAACAGGTCGCGCACCGTTTCGTTGAAGGTTGCCAGTGCTGCGCGTGGCTTCATTTTCAGCCAGATAATAGAGAGCAACGCGGCGAACAAAATGGCAGTGCCGGTGGCAGACAAGTAATCAAATTTAAACACCGCCGGGTAAGGGGTGCTGCTGGCCACAACGGGTGGCATACGTGCCACCAGGTTATCCAGAAACGGGACAGAAATTTTGACCATCCAGTGTGCCAGTGCGCCATCGGCTGCAAACAGGGCTTTAAAGGGCGGAATGCTCCACAGTGTTACGGTCGCGGTTAAAAACAGAAACGGGGTCCAGGCACGAATCACCTGGCCACGGGTATAATTCTTGCGAGCCAGTGTCTGGTCTACAACAGCGGCAGACACATCGCCGAAGCGGAAAATGCGGGCAGGTTTCCAGCGGCGCAAAAACAGCGTCAGGCACACCAGCGATACCAGTGAAGAGATGATATCCGGCAATTCCGGGCCCAGCAGGTTAGAACTCAGGAACTGGGCAACAGCAAATGACCCACCGGCTACCACAACAGCAGGCCAGGTCTCTTTAATACCGCGCCAGCCATCCATAATCGCCATAATCCAGAACAGCACAATAATGGTCAGGAAAGGTAACTGGCGGCCCACCATCTGGCCGATATGGAAACTGTCCAGCCCGGTTACCTGGCCGGCAACCAGAATTGGAATGCCCATCGCGCCAAATGCTACCGGGGCGGTGTTAACAATCAGGCACAGGCCTGCCGCATACAGTGGGTTAAACCCCAGCCCAACCAGCAATGCTGCGGTAATGGCGACAGGTGCGCCAAACCCGGCAGCCCCTTCCAGAAACGCACCGAAGGAGAAACCAACAATCAGCATTTGCAGGCGCTGATCTGGTGTGATGGAGAGAATCGAGGCCCGGATAATATCGAACTGGCCGGTTTTTTCAGAAATACGGTACACAAATACTGCGGCGATAATTATCCAGGCAATTGGCCACAGGCCATAGAAGAAACCATATCCCACCGAAGCAAGCGCCCGGTCAACGGGCATCCGGTAGAAAAACAGCGCCACGACCAGGGCAATCACCACAGTGAATGTTGCCGCCTGGTAGCCTTTCATTTTGAGTTTTATCAGAGCGAAGAAGAAAAACAGAATCGGCAGCGCGGCTATCAGGCTGGACAGCCAGATATTGCCTGCAGGGTCGTAGTTCTGATGCCATAGATGCATTGCAGGTGTCTCCCGGGAACCCCTTTTTTGCCTTCAGGCTCGCGTTTTACCCAGTGATGCTGGTTACGCTTTTTGTAAAAGTGGTCCCACCAATGTAGGGTTGTAGGTTAAATGCCAATAAATAGTTAACCTTGTGTTAACGGAAAGCAACGCTATTGCGACAGTTTTTTGGCTTATGTGAAGAGGAGAGAATATTCAGGGAGGATTGGTAGGACCAAAACGCCCACTCCATGCAGGACAGAGTGGGCAGATAACTTAGAATTCAGTGCGGGAGAAACCGGTCATCGCTTTCAGGCCCATTTCACGGCCAAGTGCCGTCATTGGGTGCACAACCACCAGGCCCCGGGCGCTTTTTTTGAGTTTGCCCATATCTGCCTGTTCTTTTTTGGTGATTTCACGGCGAAACGGCATACCCAGTAGTTTCTGGGCTTCTTTGCTCAGCTTTTGGTTAACCACCTGGTGTAACCGGGCTATTTCAGTTTCCAGTGTCTCTTTTTCTGCCGCCAGTTCACTGTATTTCTCAGCATCGTTGACCAGAGAAAGACTGGCCTGCTGGTGGTTAATGGCGTCGAGGCGGTCGCTCAGGCGCTTGATTTCGTTTTTTTCTACATCTTTCATGTTGCTTACTCAGGGCTGTCTGGTTTGTGGCAAGAATACACTATTTCCGCACAAGCTGCCTGTTATGGCGCAAGGGAGCGGGAGAACGGTGAAGTGGCGCAGGTGTTGCGGCGCAGTTGAGCCGCAAAGATATTACTTTTTTTGAAAGGCTTTTTTCAGGCTAATGGTGGAAATAAGCTCAGTTAACGAAAGCACCATGGTGGACCGCACCATTTGCTGGTAACGCTGGCGTTGCATGGTCAGCAGGCTGGCATCGGCACCTTCCAGTAACACTGGCGCAGGAGGTAGTGCAGCAACACAGTGTAATTCACCAAACGGGCCGAGAATTTCGTCATCAGTAAAACTGTACTCATTGCCATCGTGGTTCAGCTCTTCACGCAGGGCAATAAGTAGTTCGCAGTCTTCATACTCCAGGCGGTTCAGTACACCCAGACCATAAATCAGCTTTAACCGTACCGCGAGATCGCCCAGCGGACCATCGCCATGCAGCAAGGGTTCCACCGCGTATTTCACAGCATAATCGTCTTTGCGAAAGACCTGGAGCACCAGAATATTGACGGCTTCCGTTAATAACTCAACGGCCGCTATCAAGAAACTTCTTACGGTTTTGCCAGCATTCAGACGCTCAAGCACACGGTTTTCAAATGCCTGTGGTTCTTCCATCTTTGCCTGCATACCTGACAATCTTCCAGGGCGCGTGACCGCGCCCGTTATTTCATCTTCAGGCGTTAAATGCGGCGACGATATCATTGGCGACATCGCTGTTCGCATCGAGCCCGGAAACGTCTGCCAGGGCAGCGCGAGGGCCTTTTTCCGCCAGTAATTTTGCCAACTCCTGGGCTTGCGGGTCCTGTTCACTGTGGTAGTGCATTGCGGCTGCAATACCTTTCACCAGGTTCGGGTGGGGCAAACCATATTCCAGCGTCCCCAGCAGCGGTTTGATCAGGCGGTCACCCGCACTTAATTTACGCAATGGCTGGCGGCCAACACGTTCCACATCATCTTTCAGATACGGGTTCTCAAAACGACCAAGGATTTTCTGGATATAGGCTGCGTGTTTCTCTGCATCAAAGCCGTAACGCTTGATGAGCACCGCGCCGCTCTCTTCCATTGCGCCTTTCACAACAGCGCGGATTGCCGGGTCAAGAATGGCATCACGAATCGTCTGGTGACCCGCCATTTGACCAAGGTAGGCGGTTATAGCATGCCCGGTGTTCAGCGTGAAGAGCTTACGTTCAACAAATGCCATCAGGTTATCAGTTAATTCCATTCCTTTGATGACAGGCAGCTCGCCAACGAACTGGGTTTTGTCCACAATCCATTCGCTGAAGGTTTCAACAGTGACTTCCAGTGGGTCATTGGTGGCTTCGGAAGGGGGAACAATACGGTCCACGGCAGAGTCAACAAAGCCGATGTGGCTTTCTACCCAGGCTTTGTCCTCTCCACCCAGTGCATTGAACACATGGCCTTTCAACTGCGTGGTGCCGCGCACCATGTTTTCACAGGCGATAATGTTGAGTGGGGTATCGTTACCCTGGGTTTTACGTAACACCAGGCCTTTGGCAATAGCTGGTGCGATACGCTCCAGAATTTGTGGGCCTACCGCGGTAGTTACCAGGTCCACACTGGCAATCAGTTTCACTACATCGTCACCGATGCTACTGACGGCATCCACACCGGTAACGGTATCGATTTGCTTTTGTTCGCCAACAACATGCACCTGGTAGCTGTGGCGTGCGTTTAATGCATCCAGTACTACCTGGTTAACATCTGCGAATGTCAGGCTGATACCGGCATCTGCCAGAAGTTTGCCGATAAAGCCACGACCGATATTACCTGCGCCGAAATGTAATGCTTTCATGTGTAAACCTTCTCTAAATTATGGCTCCCGAAGAGGGCTAAGGTGAGTTACGTGAGTCAGGCATCGCCTCACCGTAACCCTCTCCTGTAAAGGAGAGGGGAGATACGTTTTTTATTGCCACCGTAGCGTAACGCCACTTCAGGCTATTATGTTGCTTTGTGCTGGCGAAGGGGTGTGCCATAGCCAGCGGTGCATCTGTTGCGCGTTTACCTGGTGTTGGCTGTTGCGCGATGCGTACTGTATGCGGCGGCGAACCACCGCATACGAGTATTACGCAGCCTGTTTGCCAGACAGCAGGTCCAGTACTTCCTGAACACTGGTGGTGGCAGCAAGGCGCTCAATCACACTCTCATCATCCAGTGCGTTGGTAAGGCTGGTGATAACCTGAATGTGCTCGTTATTGCGGGCAGCAATACCGATAACCAGACGGGCGATATCATCTTCTTCTTCACCAAAACGCACGCCTTCCGGATACTGGCAGAACACCACGCCGGTTTTCAAAACGCGGTCTTTGGCTTCTACTGTACCGTGCGGTACTGCAATAGACTCACCCAGATAAGTCGGGGTCAGTTTTTCACGTTCCAGCATGGCTTCAACGTACTCTGGCTGGACATAGCCTCCTTTCACCAGTTGTTCACCGGCAAAGCGAATGGCTTCTTCTTTGGTGGCAGCTTTGCGGCCAAGGAACACGTTGTCTGCACCCAGGCGGAACAGACCTTCTTCACTGGAGGTGAAGCTGTCTTCCAGGCTGTGCATCACTTTGGTTTCTTTCTCACTCAGGTGCTGGGATTCCAGCAAACGGTCAGTGAGGTTGGCATACAGGCTGCTGTCCAGGAAGTTAGTCAGTGAAATATGCTGTGCCTGAGGAGCCTGGCGCATAGCGCGCTCTGTCAGGTCGCGGTGCGTAATCACAATATCCACATCGTCTGGCAGGCTGTTGATTGCACAGTTGGTTACAGAAATATGGTTCAGACCAGCATTCTGCACTTTCTTACGCAACACGCCCGCGCCCATTGCGCTGGAACCCATACCGGCGTCACAGGCAACAATGATTTTGCGCACATGGCTCAGGTCGTTGCTCAGGCCTGCACCCACAGCCAGCGGCGCACCAGCACCTTTGGACTGTGCTTTCATGTCATGCATACGTGCAGTTGCTGCTTCCAGGTCGTCTTCTTCTTTCACTTTGCTGGTTTTCAGCAGAATAGAAGCAATCACGAAGGAAACGGCCATGGCGGCGAAAATCGCAGCAATGTTAGCGAAGTATGTGCCTTTCGGCGTCATTGCCAGTACCGCCAGAATGGAACCCGGAGATGCCGGAGAAACCAGGCCGCCGTGCAGCACGGTCAGTGTGAACACGCCAGTCATACCACCGAGGATAACAGCCAGCAGCAGACGCGGGTTCATCAGAACATACGGGAAATAAATTTCGTGGATACCACCCAGGAAGTGGATGATAGCAGCACCGCCAGCAGACTGTTTGGCACTACCACGGCCGAAGAACATGTACGCCAGCAGGATACCCATACCCGGGCCCGGGTTGGCTTCAATCAGGAAGAAGATAGATTTCCCGATTTCATGAGATTGCTGGATACCCAACGGTGAGAAGATACCGTGGTTGATGGCGTTGTTGAGGAACAGGATTTTTGCCGGTTCAACAAAGATGGACGCCAGCGGCAGCATGTCGTGCACGACCATGAAGTTAACGCCAGCAGCCAGCACTTTAGACAGCACTTCAACCGCCGGGCCAATGCCGAGGAACGCCAGCATTGCCAGTAACATACCAATGATACCGGCAGAGAAGTTGTTCACCAGCATTTCGAAGCCGGAACGAATCTTACCGTCTACGAAACCATCGAATTTTTTAATGCAGTAACCGCCCAACGGGCCGGCAATCATTGCACCAAGGAACATCGGAATATCGGCGCCAACAATCACGCCCATGGTGGTAATCGCACCCACCACACCACCACGCTCATTGCCCACCAAACGGCCACCGGTGTAACCAATCAACAATGGCAGCAGGTAGGAGATCATCGGCCCTACCAGTTTTGCCATAGTTTCGTTAGGCAGCCAGCCTGTCGGAATGAACAACGCAGTGATAATACCCCAGGCGATAAATGCGCCAATGTTCGGCATTACCATATTGCTGAGAAAACGACCAAAGCTTTGCACCTTGATCTTGATATCGGATGACATAGAACACCCCTTCTTCTGTTTACGCGCTGGGATTCAACCCGGGTTTTATTGTTAACTGTGTCGGCAGAGGTAAGCGCCGAATTGATTCAGTGACGCGAATCTGGCACTTCACCGCGAATCTGTCCAGTCACCGGATATTTGTGTGATCAATATCACTATTTTCCTGGGTGTGCATGGGGGTATTGAGTGATCTTGATCACAAAAAAACAGTGTAAAAAAAACACAATGCGTTAAAAATACGCAAAGTCGGCATGTAAATGTGATGTTAATCACGTTTTAATACGCGTTGTTTGTTTGTATTTTGTGATATTGATCACAATCTATTTTTTGCGGTTTTTCCTGATTGTGATCAATAGCAACCTCGTGGTATGGCCTCGCGGAACTGGGTGAAAGTAAATTACATGTTAAATTTTTTCTGCAGGGCATGCCGTGCTGCAGGGGAATAGCGTATGATTTGAGATAACGCTCACTTTTCATGATGTACTGGCATTTCACAATGCTCATTCACTGATGAGGGTTCTGCGCATGAAACTGGTCGGGAGTTACACAAGCCCTTTTGTTCGTAAAATATCGGTGCTGTTGCTGGAAAAAGGCATAGCCTTCGACTTTGTTAATGACTCGCCGTGGAATGAAAATAACCATGTTGCGCAGTCTAATCCATTAGGGAAAGTACCGGTTCTGATTGCCGATGACGGTGCCTGCTGGTTTGACTCACCGGTTATTGCCTCTTTTTTGGAGCTGACTCAAGGCGTGCCAGCCTGCATTCCATCAGACCCGTATGCGGCTTTGCAGGTGCGCCAGCTCGAAGCACTGGCCGATGGCGTCATGGATGCCGCTATTCTCTCTTTTCGTGAACAGCAGCGCCCGGCAGCACACCAACTGGAAAGTGAACTGGTGCGACAGCGGGAAAAAATACTGCGTGGGTTAGATGCACTGGATGAAGCCGCCAAAAACGGGGCATTCAATACGCAACAACTGGATGTTGCCACTATTGCTGTGGGTTGTGCGATGGGCTACCTGAATTTTCGCCGTATCGCCCCAGGCTGGTGTGTGGACCGCCCGCATCTGGTTAAATTGGTAGAGCAACTCTTTCAGCGTGACAGTTTTGCCCGCACAGAACCGCGCGTCGCTTGATCTCCACTCAGGAAACCGGGGAAATCCCCCGGTACACTTTACTTTTGTCTTTTCAATGGCACTGAACACACTATGACTCAGGATCTCCGTCAGTTATTCAGCCAGATTCCGGCTATTGACCGCTTACTGCATGACCCGCAGATTATTCCGTTGGTGGAGCGGTTTGGGCACACGCAAGTGGTGAATGCACTGCGTGAACGGGTACAGCAGGCCCGGCAATCCATTCTTCAGGAGCAGGTGTTACCTGCCTGGGCACAAAATTGGTCCACTGCCGTAGCGCAATACCTTGAGCAGGCAGGCCAGCCTGCTATTCGCCGCGTATTTAACCTGACAGGCACTGTGCTGCACACCAACCTGGGGCGCGCATTACAGGCCGAAGCGGCAGTACATGCCGTGTGTGATGCCATGCGCTACCCGGTGACGCTGGAGTACAGCCTGGATGGCGCGGGCCGCGGGCACCGGGACCAGGCGGTGGCCGGTTTGCTCTGCCAGCTCACTGGCGCGGAAGATGCCTGTGTGGTCAATAACAATGCCGCTGCGGTGCTACTTATGCTGGCGGCGACCGCCGCAGGGAAAGAAGTGGTGGTGTCTCGTGGGGAACTGGTCGAAATCGGCGGGGCTTTCCGTATCCCCGACGTTATGCGCCAGGCCGGATGCCAGTTGGTGGAAGTGGGGACAACCAACCGTACCCACAGCAAGGATTACCGCCAGGCTGTGACAGAAAACACCGCATTATTAATGAAAGTGCACACCAGTAACTACCAGGTGATGGGCTTTACTGCCAGTGTCAGCGAAGCGCAACTGGTGGCGGAAGCTCAAGCGTACGGCATTCCGGTGGTCACTGATCTTGGCAGTGGTTCGCTGGTGGATATGCGTACCTGTGGTTTACCGCCAGAGCCGATGCCACAGCAACTGATTGCCGATGGGGTTAGCCTGGTGAGCTTCTCAGGCGATAAACTGCTCGGCGGGCCACAGGCCGGGATTATTGTCGGCAAGAAAGAACTGATTACAAAAATCCAGCAACACCCGCTTAAACGCGCCTTGCGTGCCGATAAAATGACGCTTGCCGCTCTGGAAGCCACCCTGCGTTTGTATCTGCAACCCGAAACGTTGTTCGAGAATTTACCTACCCTGCGTTTGCTGCACCGTGATGCGGCGGCGATCCATGAACAGGCGCAGCGCCTGCTACCTGCACTGGCGGCTCATTACAGCCCGGCGTTTACTGTGGCGGTACAGCCTTGCCTGTCTCAGCCCGGGAGTGGTGCTTTGCCAGTAGATTCCCTGCCCAGTGCCGCACTGACTTTCACCCCGGTTTCCGGGCAGGGTAGTGAGCTGGAAGCACTGGCTGCGCGTTGGCGTGGGTTACCGGTGCCGGTAATTGGGCGCATTGCTGGTGGCGGGCTGTGGCTGGATTTGCGTTGCCTGGAAGATGAAGCAGGATTACTGGAGATGCTACTGCAATGATTATTGCCACTGCGGGCCATGTTGACCATGGGAAAACCTCGCTGATTCAGGCGTTGACCGGGGTGAATGCCGACCGTCTGCCTGAAGAAAAACAGCGCGGCATGACAATCGACCTGGGTTTTGCCTACTGGCCGCAACCCGATGGCCGCGTGATTGGGTTTATTGATGTGCCGGGGCACGAAAAATTCCTGGCGAATATGCTGGCAGGTGTGGGCGGTATCGACCATGCCTTGCTGGTGGTCGCCTGCGATGATGGCGTTATGGCGCAAACCCGGGAGCACCTGGCGATTTTACAACTGACCGGGCAGCCCGGTTTAACTGTAGTGCTGACGAAATCAGACCGGGTAAGTGCTGAGCGTATTGAAGATGTGCGTGAAAGTGTGCACCACTTGTTGCTGGCTTACGGCTGGCATGAAGCACAATTTTTTGTCACTTCAGTATCGGATGGCACTGGTATTGATGCGTTACGCGAGCATTTACTGGCTTGTGAAGAACAGTCTCACCGCACGGCCTGGCGCTTTCGCCTGGCCATCGACCGGGCGTTTACCGTTAAAGGTGCTGGCCTGGTGGTAACGGGCACTGCGCTGTCGGGCGCGGTACAGGTTGGTGATACGTTGTGGCTGGCAGGTGCAGATAAACCCATGCGTGTACGTGGGCTGCATGCGCAAAACCAGCCGGTGCAACAGGCTACTGCCGGGCAGCGTATTGCGCTGAACCTGAGTGGCGACGCGCAGAAAGCAGATATCAGCCGTGGCGACTGGTTACTGGAGCACAGCCCGCCGGGCCCGGGCGCTGAGCGTGTTATTGTTACGCTGAGGTGCCACAGCCCGCTCCAGCAGTGGCAACCTCTGCATATTTACCACGGTGCCAGTCATATCACCGGGCGGGTTTCGGTACTGGAAGACGGCCTGGCCGAATTGGTGCTGGACACACCGCTGTTGCTGGCAGACAACGATGACCTGGTGTTGCGGGATATCAGCGCCCGGCAAACCCTGGCCGGGGCACGCGTCTTGCTGCTTAACTCACCCAAACGCGGTAAGCGCCAGCCTGAGTTTCTTGCCTGGCTGAAGCAACTGGCCCGCTGCGAGGACGATGAATCCGTACTAAGGTGCCACCTGCAACGCCATGCTGTCTCACTGGCTGATTTCGCCTGGGCGCGGCAATTGCGCGAGCCTGAAATTACCCAACTGGCACAAGGTACGGCTTTGTGTGTGGAAGGCCAGGTGGTGGGTAGTGGGCTTGCCCGCCGCTGGCAGGAAAAACTGCTGGCAACGCTTGCCGAGTACCACCAAAACCATGACGACCAGCCCGGCCCCGGGCGCGAGCGCTTGCGCCGTATGGCTTTGCCCACAGAGCACGAAGGCCTGGTACTGGGGCTGATTGAACAACTACGCCAGCAAGGTGAGGTTGTCAGCCGCCAGGGCTGGCTGCATTTACCGGGGCATGAACCTGGATTTTCTCCGGCAGCCGAAGCTATCTGGCATAAAGTGGAAGGGTGGTTTGCCGATGACCCCTGGTGGGTGCGCGACCTGGCAAAAAAAGCGGGCGAGGATGAACAAACCATGCGCCAGGTACTGCGCCAGGCGGCACAATTCGGGCTGATCACGGCGATTGTGAAAGATCGTTACTATCGTCAGGAGCGTATTCAGCAGTTTGCTGATCTGATCCGCGCGCTTGATCCCGAAAACGGCTCCACCAGTGCGGCGGATTTCCGCGATCAACTGGGTATTGGCCGCAAACTGGCGGTGCAAATCCTGGAATATTTCGACCGCACCGGCTTCACCCGCCGCCGGGGCAACGACCATTTACTGCGCGACCGGAATTTGTTTCAGGCACCTCCTGCCAGCTAATTTCTCCTCTCATATCACAAACCCACGGAATTTTTTCCGTGGGCATTTTAGGACTGGTTCCACATAATTTCGGTTAAATTCCGCTCGGTTTTCTGTGATGATTATGCCCAATTAACAACATGGAAAATAAGGGAATTATTAAATGGATATTCGTGAGCAGATCATGAGTACTATTGCTGCCAGTAAAGAAGCAGCAGCGGTACCAACCGGGTGCAAAGCCTGTGAACGCAAAGGTATACCTCTTTTCCCACTGCGTGTGGCCGCTGTACCAAAAGGCCTGGTGTCATCAAGCTGGTCCCCGCCTGTTCTTCCCCGGCCAGTTGAGTTATCTGGGGGCGAATTTAAGTATGCTTTGCGGACATTGCGCATGGGGTTTTTGTATGTCCTGCTCGATAAATGCGCCTGGCAGGGGTATGAGGTAACAGCAGATTGCTGCATGCGCTATTTCAACCCCTATGATTCCCGCCCTTCTAACTATGTTGAGCCCTTGTCACCACGGTGCCATACCATAAACCATGACATCAAAACCCGCTTTATCCACATCGATAACAGTTTGTTCAGTGAGGTCTGGCTGGCATTCAGTAGTGATCCATGGAGTAAAGAGGTACTGGAGGGCTATAAAAGTGGTCGCCTGCCGGGTGACCGTTTTACAAAACTGACGGTGTCCAAAGACGGTACAGTACAGGCTGAAGGTGGCCTGGTTGTAGACAGCTCTCTCAGTGCCCTGACAAACAATGTGGCAGAGTTTGCGACGGATTTTTTCCCCAATGTCGCCTGGATGGGAGATGAACTGACCGGGGGAGCCCATGGTTTTCATTCCCTGAAAAACAGAGAAAAACTTTCCTGGATGGGCAAGTATATCAGTGCGTTGGGTTCTCAATACCGTTGTGAGGTCATGGCTGTCCCCATGAACGACCCGGTAGGTATTGTGGAAGAGCTGAACATTGGCCGGTTACATATTTCCGAAGCTCGCGATGCCTATCTGCAACAACCGGGCGTTTTTCATCAGGCGCTGGTATCCGGCGCGATAGCCTGGACGATGAAATCAATACAGAAAAATGCAGAAGCGAGCAGTCAACCCCTGTTTGAACGGCCATCGTCTGGCTACCCCATGGCATTTACCCAGACCAAAACTCAGGAGCAGGTGGCTGAGGACGCCACTGCCCGGCAATACAGCCGCCTGCAGCAAAGCTATGATGAAGAAAAACGTGTTCAGTTTCAGCAGGAACACGACCGCGTTTTGGGCCGTTTCAGCCAGAAGATTGAAGCCATTGGTAAAGATTTAGCTGCCTGGTACCGCAATACTGGCTGGCTGGCGATGATTAATAATGATTATACCCCCGATGTCAGTACAGACAGTTGGGTATGCCAGTTTGCGACTGTTACCGCCTGTATTCAGGGGGGGCGCAATGGACAGCTCAACAAGGGAGGTATGGTTAGAGTGGCTTGAAGATGAAAGTGGCACGGCCCCCGCTTACTCAGGCATGACAGGGTTACACTCTTCTGCTATTGCACCAATTTTGAGTGCCTCACCAGACAACCCATTCGACGCTTATGGGCATTTGAAAACAGTGCTGGGGTCCAGAGAGCTTGCCAGAGCTATGGAGTCTAAATCAGTCCAGGCATTGTGGGTTTCCAGAATGGCAGCACTTACCAGTAGCGCCATAACGCTGTCTGAAAGTATGGGCCCGGAGGCGCATGCTCGTTACAGCAAGATGCTTCAGGCTGGCCTGTATAACTCCACGGGGAACACCATCACGCTGTTTGAAACCAAAACCACCGTTGGCAAATTGCAGGAGATGATTCGCAGAGATGTGAATGCGATGAATGCTGCTTCTGCTGCAGTGAACTCCCAGGTATTGACCGGGGAATTACAGCGTTCTGCCAGCAAGGTAACGACTTCAACTACCGGTTATATCATGGGGTTCACTGACCCACATGATTTGGCGCGCGAAGTCACCGTGCGTATGAGCACTCTGAGAACACCAGAAGAACTGCGCGCGGCCATGGTAAGCACACCGGCATCGGGCCAAATTCCTTCCTCCATGACGATGCCAGGTAACCCATTGGCGCGAAGCCATTATTCAAATGTCGTGGTATCTGATGTTTCTCTGTATGGCCAGGGCCAGCAACACCGCATGGTTGGCCATCTGAGCAGTGAGATGATTGACACGATTCTGGATGAAAATGCCCGGCGTTTTGCTGGCGGGCAGGCCATAGGGCTGGTGCTCTCGTTTTTTATGTTCGCCTTTCAGATACACAACTTGCGCAACAATCTCGCCAGCCTGAACACAGCCTTTGGCGACCAACAATCTGCGCAATTCAAGGCTATCGCCACTGGGTTGATGATGATGGGGGCGGCCAGTGAAGTCGCTGGCTTTGGCCGGGTGCTGATGAATAAAAAAAGCTGGGCGATACTGAGCCCCAATTATGTGCATCCATTGGTTAAGTTGGGAGGGATGATTGCGGGAGGGGCGGCTATGGTGGAAGGGGTCAGGCTTATAATTCAGGGAAGCAATAGTTATAAACAAGGCGGTTCCCAGACAGCGATAGGCTACTTTTTTGCTGGTGGGCTGACAGTTACAGGAGGGGCAATTGGAGCATGGTCTGGATATATTGGCAGCACAGCGTTGTTGGGGCCTGTGGGAATTGCCGCTTTGTTAATTATTACCGGGGCGCTTATTACCCTGGAGGCAGACAGTCAGCGTAGTAACCCACTGGAAGTCTGGCTACGGCGTTGCTGTTTTGGCCGCCCGCGGGGCAGCGATTATCGCTGGCATGCCCGCAGTGAGCAGGATATGGCAGAGTGTATGGACGCCTTTTACGCCATTGTCAAAGGTATGGTGGCAGAAGTGGGGTTTCGCGGGCTGCATGTTAACCAGTATGGGGAACATCTCACCCGGCTGCAGGTCCGGCTGTTACTGCCCGGAGGGAGTGAAGAGCACTCTGCCTGGCAGGTTAACCTGGTGGCGAAAGAGAAAACCGGGCACGAGGTGGTTATGTTCACAGAAAACCACAATGTTCCGGACCAGGCGAATACGCGCCAGGCCGGGGGGATCCACCAGGATGGGGTCTACCGGCGCACTCCCGGGGAAAATAGCCTGGCAATAGAAATACATTTGTGGGTGAACCCCGGGCGTTATCAACAGGCAATTCTGCGGGTGGCGTACTGGCCACATAAATACAACCGGCATGACCAGTTAGGGCTGGTTGTTGAAGCATAGTGATTACTCAATATGGCATACAGGAGGGAACCATGAGCCAGAAATCGCCGTCACGCCAGCGTCGCCGTAAGGCGCACCAACAACCACCAGGCCCGCCACCTGCCGCGCGGCCACCTTATACCATTTATGACCCGGGCTTTTCGCGGTTAAAACCCCAGTCTGAGTACTGGGAAGAAGACCTGCCGGAGCCGGGTGAGCAGCCAATGGCATCCCCCCGGCTGATCCGGCTCAGCGAGCTGAATGATACCTGGATGGAGATCCCACGTTATGAGGATAGAATTTCCTGGTGGGGGGCCTGGGTATTGCTTCCAGTATGTTTTGCGCTGATATGGTTTTTTCTTGACCTTATGATTAACTTCAGTGCAGAACCGAGTTTTGGTCTTATCATTTTTTTGGCATTTAGCTTTGGACTCTATCTTTTCCGAATGGCAGTTTTTGCCCCCCGGGGAAAGCCTGTCCGGCTTAACCGTAAGCGGCAGAAAGTGTATGTCTATGAGCATAAACGGGGCTGGCCCTGGTTCCCCTGGCGCACCACCATCAAGGTGTTCGACTGGGCGGATGTGCGCGGCGAACTGATACGGCGCAGCGATATCTATGCCTCGGGTTATGAGCTGTCCTGCGCAGTCTGTAAACCCGGTACTTACGAGGTGGTGGACCGGTTTTCACTGAATTTTCTGGCTGGCAGTATTCCGCTGAAAAGTGTGTGGAGCCACTGCTGCATGTACATGCAGGGCAGAAGAGTACCGGCGACGCCGGTTATCAGGCATGTGCCGGCGAGCTGGACGCCGGTAAACACCATCCGCTGGCCGGAAGCGCTGGACCGCGAATCCACCACGGCACCGGGTGAATAACCGGCCGCCACAAATTGTCACCACAGGGATATTTCAGCATTAACTGGAGGGAACCATGAGCCATATAACTAAGGTGCAGAAAAAGCGCCTTAAGCCATACAGTGATCCAAACCGGAAACCCAACACATTATTTGACCCAGGGTTTTCGCGATTAAAACCGTCGCTTGATTATTGGGAAGAGGATCTTCCGGATCCTCGTGGGGAGATCCAAAATATCCCATGGATTGTTCAGGTGGATGGATTGAATGATACGTGGATGGAGCTGCCTCGTTACCAAACTAAAACCTGCCCGCGGGGGTTGTGTATTGCATTCTCTCTGATTGCCATTCCACTGTCAGGGATGTTCTGGCAACTCCTTGGCACGAACTATAACCCCTTCGTGATGGTGGTGATGCTCGCTATGTTGGTTATTGTTGTATTTAACACGCGCACCATGGCCTTTCCTCTTCGCAGCACACCTGTCAGGTTCAACCGTAAACGCCAGAAAGTCTATATCTATGAATATGAAAATGATCATGATCTTACACGGATTTCAGGCCCTTCGACTATCCGGGTAGTTGACTGGGCAGATGTGCAAGGGGAACTGGTGTACCGGCAGGGGATTTTTTTCTCGGGTTATGAGCTTTCTTGTGCAATCTGTAAACCAGGAACCTTTCATGTGGTTGAACGTTTCCCATTGAGATATCAGGGAGAAAAACATGAACTCCACCGTTTTTGGAGCTACTGCTGTTACTACATGCAGGGAAACGAATTACTGTATACGCAAGAGATACCCGCGATAACACGCAAAGTGAAACCTATGGATAATATTCACTGGCCGGAAGACATGGAAAGAGAATCCACTACCGCACCAGGCGATGAATGTTGAATAACAAAACCCCGCCAGCCAGCGCCTGCGGGGTTTTTTTATTACGGCAATACTGCGGCAGTTATGTACAAAAATCACGCCGGGCCGGGAGCCTCATTTACCCAGACACGCATTTCCCCTTCGCCACGGTTAGCCCAGGCGAACCAGGGGATGAAGGTCAGTGTTTGGGGAACAGGTGTGGCCGGGTGTGCATCATAGCGCCACAGGGCCTGTTTTTCGGGTTGATTTGCCTGGTAGCGCAGCCCTTCTGCCTGCAAAAGTACTTTATGTGCCAGGCTCGCAGTGCCATCCAGCAGGCGCGGTACGGCGTTTTCTGGCAACCACAGGTTATGCAGTTGTGCGCCGTTATCCGCTTCCTCCAGGCAATACACCACCGGCCCGCGTTGCAGGGCGACTTTCCCGGCCTGGTGGCGCACCAGAGGGTTGCCGTAAACACGCCGTACTGGCATGGGCAGTGTAAGGCACAGCGTGTCGCCTTCCCGCCAGGTGCGTTGCAGGTGCAGGTAGCCGCGCACGACATCGCCCTGAACCGGCTGGCCGTTAAGTGTTACGGAAGGTGACGGGCACCAGTCTGGCAGGCGTAAAGCAAGGGTGTGTGTGACGGGCTCTGGTGAAAGTACAGACAGTGTTACCTGTTCATCCCAGGGGTAGTTGCCGCTCATCCGCAAGCGCAGCCCGGCTGTACCGGCAACCAGCTCTGCCTCGTTGCCCACGTATAAATTCACATACAGCGCATCGCTGCGTGGTGTGTAGATATAGTGGCCAAGAGAGGTTAACAGGCGGGCGATATTTGGCGGACAACAGGCGCACCCGAACCAGCGTTGGCGCACCGGTTTAATATGGTCGTAAACATGGTTAAACGGCACCGCTTTGGGTTGCACTTCCAGCGGGTTTACATAGAAAAAGTGCTTGCCGTCCAGCGCCATACCGCCCAGCACCGTGTTATACAGCGCCCGCTCCATGGCATCGCCGTACTGGCTGTCGGCTTCCATTTCCAGCATACGGCGGGCAAACATCATCAGGCCGATAGACGCACAGCTTTCGGCATAGACCGTGTCGTTGGGTAAGTCGTAATCGCTGCTGAATGCTTCACCGCTGGACTGGGAACCAATACCGCCCGTGATATACATCTGGCGCTGTGCCATATCCTGCCACAGGCGCAGGCAGGACTGGCGCAGGGTTTCATCTTCGCTCAGGCGCGCCAGGTGAGCAACGCCGGTCATCAGGTAGACAAAGCGCACAGCGTGGCCGGTTGCCTGGTTTTGTTCCACCAGGGGAAGGTGTGCCTGGCTGTAGGCTTTATCTTTTACCATCCACGCCGGGCCATAGGTATTCCAGTACGATGTTTTACCGCGCTTTTCATACTCTTCATCGTAATAGTGTGGTGACTGGCCGCGCTGGGTGACAAAGAAATGAGTCAGCTCGCGGTAGCGGGGCTCCTGGGTGACATCGAACAGGCGCATTAACGCCAGTTCAATTTCCGGGTGCCCGGGGTAGCCCTGCAACTGGTTCTCTCCCGGGCCAAACACATGGTCGATATGGTCAGCAAGGCGGCAGACAACGTCCAACAAGCGGCGTTTGCCAGTGGCCTGAAAGAAAGCCACGCCAGCTTCAATCATATGCCCGGCACAATATAACTCATGGCATTCCGCCAGGTTCGACCAGCGCTGTTCCGGTGCTTTGACGGTGAACCAGGTATTCAGGTAGCCGTCTTCGCACTGGGCGGCGGCGACCAGCTCAATTACGCCATCGGCAATGTGTTCCAGTTCAGCATCGAGTTTCTGGCACAAAGACCAGGCAACGGCCTCCAGCCACTTGGCGACATCGCTGTCCTGGAACACCATGCCGTAAAATTCACCAGTTTGCTGGCCTGCCGCGATGCGAAAGTTTTCAATAGCATGGCTGGGCTCGGTATCCGGAATGCGGTCGTTCAGGGCATCCCACTGGTAAGGGATAACCACGTCACGTACCAGGCGCTGGTACTGGCCCAAAAATGTGTCCGTAATCTTCAGGCGGTGTAAATCGACATCAAAAACAACATGCTGAGTCATAACAACCTCTTCAGGATGTGTGTACATGGCGTTGGCGTAAATCGGTTGCGATAGTCGCCATCATGGGGTTATTGAGGCGGCACTTGCGCAGGGCGAGAGCCAGTAACAGGTGAAAAACGGCAGGTAACAGGCTTTCAAGGGCGGTAATACCCTGCAGTGAGGCGGCGGTCTGGTTTTCCATGCCGGGTTTGTAAGCCACAAAGATAAACACCAGGCTGATGATACCGGCACTGGCAGCCCAGGCCAGTTTGATGAAAAACAGGTTGAAAGCGAAGTTCATACCTGAAGAACGCACACCGGTTTTCCATTCACCGTAGTCGTCGGCGAATGCCATGATGGAAAAGTGCAGAGGAAGCGTGAAACCAAGAATAATACCGTTACTGAGAATAATACCGAGCCACAACGTCTGCCATTGTGGGCCGGTGGGCAGAAACCACATGCCCGCGGCACAGGCGGCCAGCACCAGGTTGGTGTAGTAGTAGAGTTTTACTGTATCAATACGGCGGGCAAGTGGGTTCACCAGAATGGCACCGAGAACAGACGCCAGGGTCACCATAGTGAAAAACAGCGAAGCAAAAGCGGCGCTACCGTGCAGGACATAGGTAATAAAATACATATAGCCGCCGCCGCGCAGGTTAAATACGTTGATAAGCAGGAATGACATCACCAGCATCAGTAATAACTGGTCATTTTTGCGCAACCCGGCCAGGTGTTCCCGCAGGCTGAATTTGCCCATCAACGCCAGTGGTACACGCTCACGCACCCAGAAAAAGCAGCACAGGAACATTACCACCGCGATACCACACAGCAGGCCAACCCCAAGCTGGTAACCTTTGGCAGCATTGCCTGCGCCCAGTTCGGCAACCAGCCACGGCAGCCCGACAGACACCAGAAAACCTGCCACGCCGCACAGAATAAAGCGCCAGGACTGGCAGGAAATCACTTCATCATGGCGGGTGGTCATGGTGTTGATAAGCGCGCAGTACGGCACGTTAATGGCGGTGTAACCGACAGATAGCATAAGATAAGTGCCGAACGCCCAGGCTATTTTCATGGTCATGCTGACATCCGGTACGGTGAACGTCAGCACCCCAATAATGCCGATGGGCAGGGCAACCCACAGTTGCCACGGGCGGAACCGGCCCCAGCGGCTTTGCGTGCGGTCTGCCAGAATGCCCATGATGGGGTCGGACACCGCATCAAAAATCCGCAGGCCAATAAATAGCGTACCGACAATTGCCGGGGTCAGGCCGAAGACATCGGTGTAGAAAAAGGTCAGAAAGTTCATGATAAGGCAGGTAATAACTGTCCCGCCGGCATCGCCCAGGCCATAACCGATTTTCTCCCGCAGGGATAATTTCGTGTCAGTGCGCTGAGTGACAATGTCTGTTTGTGATATAGGGGTAGAGGTCATGGTTAACGCCTCGCAGTGTTGCGTTGTCTGTACCCGAAACGAAACCGCTAATAAGCCGGGCTTTGGTTGTTGTTTGCGCAAACACTTTTTATTTTGCACAAGGTTGCCTGACCAACAAGACAAGAGAAAAGTATAAAAAGATGACGATTCCGACCTGGTGAAAATTTTGTGAAGAGGATCGATTCTTGAGAAAAATAAATACTGCTGACAGCAACACTCTGCATAATCAGAGGTGGTGAAGTGGGTGGGTGTTTATTTATATGATTGATTTTAATCTTTCTTTTCCCTTATCTGTACAAAATGGTGGTGTGTTTATTTCCCGTGGAGTGGGAATTCACCCGGAAAGAACACTGACTTCATGGGAAGTGATTTTTGTGGAAAAAGGGACACTTACGATCCAGGAAGACCATAAAGTTTTTGAGGTTAGCGAAGGTGAAAGCCTGGTGTTGTACCCACACCGCAGGCATCGGGGTGTAGGGGTGTTCCCGCCAGATTTAAAATTCTATTGGGTGCATTTTGATGTCCATGATGTGCCTGCTTCTGTTGGGTTGCCACAGGCGAAAATTTCACTCCCCCAACACAGCAAGGTTCCCGACCCTGAACAAGTGATAACCTTGTTTCGCCAGTTTCTTGCTGAGCAGGAAAACATCACCCGCAGTTGTGCGCTTGAGCTGCTATTGCTGCTGATTTTGCAAAAGATCTCCCTGACTGCACCCGCCCGGGATGCACAGACCCGCAGTGGTATTGCTCTGGCCTGGCGGGCACAACAATGCATCCGTACCCAGTATCACCAGGCTATTTCCACTTCATCACTGGCGCAAAACCTGCACTGTAGCGCGGATTATCTGGGAAGGGTTTACCGGCGCGTGTTCCACCTGACAATTACAGACGCCATCCACCGCCAGCGGGTAGTCGCTGCGCAAAAACTCCTGCTCAGTGATTCACTGGCGCTGGTGGAAGTGGCAACACGGTGTGGGTTTCAGGATGTGGGGTATTTCCGGCAAATTTTTCGCAAACAAACGGGCCTGACCCCTGCCGCCTGGCAGCGCCGTTACTGCAAAGAACATATCAATTCCGACTGATTTCCCGGCATTCAGGCAATTGCCTGAATTTCACAGTCATTCTCAGGAAATCATGCCTTTACCTTGTGGGATCAAAGCTGTTGGCTGCCGGTTCGCTTAGGCTGTTATTTCCGCGCCTGGCGGGTAACGCATTATTAAGGGAAATCTCATGCACCGTTTTATTCTGGCCGATGCCACCAAATGTATTGGTTGCCGTACCTGTGAAGTGGCCTGTGCCGTTTCTCACCAGGCGCAGGCAGATTGCGCAGCGCTGTCGCCCGCAACCTTTCAGGCGCGGTTGCAGGTGGAGAAAACAGCCAGTGTGTCTGTACCCGTGATGTGCCGGCAGTGTGAAGATGCACCCTGTGCCCGTGTTTGCCCGACCGGAGCGCTGGTGCGTGGTACGGATTATGTTGCGGTTACCCAGGCGGCGTGTATTGGCTGCAAAACCTGTATGGTGGTGTGCCCTTACGGTGCGATACGTATTGCTAAGGGCGAAGAGAGCCGGGCGCACCCACAAGTGTTGAAATGCGATTTATGTCAGGGGCGTGATGCCGGGCCTGCCTGTGTGGAGGCCTGCCCAACAGGGGCGTTACGGTGTGTGAGTGGTGAAGCGCTGGAAGCGTTAACCCGCCAGCGCCGTTTGCAGGCGGCCGCCAGCCCTCTGCACTTGTAAGTGTGGCTCTGGCGGTTACACCGGGCAACGCTTTACTGCACTTCGTGCCAGGCGCGTTCCACTTCTTCCGCCAGGATTTTCACCCCGGCTTCAATTTTTTCCGGTTCCGGCACATAGTTCATCCGCATGCACTGCTGGGTATGCGGCCAGGGTTTATCCAGCCCAGGGAAGAAAAAGTGCCCGGGCACCATCAGAACCCCGCGTTTTTTCAGGCGCTGGTACAGTACTTCGGTGCTGATGGGCAGGTCTTTAAACCACAACCACAGGAAAATCGCCCCTTCCGGTTTATGGATAAGGCAGCGTTCTTCTGGCAAATAGCGGCGAATTGTTGCGATAGTTTCGGTAACGCGTTGCAAATAGAATGGGCGAATAACGGTTTCAGACAGGCGCAGCAAGTCGTTGCGCTTAATCATTTCACTCGCGATAGCCGGGCCGGTACCGCCTGGCGCCAGGCTGATAATGCCGTTCATATTGCTGATAGCAGAGATTATTTTTTCGTTGGCAATGATGATGCCGCAACGGCTGCCCGGCAGGCCCAGTTTAGACAGGCTCATGCACAACACAATATTGGGGTTCCATAGTGGGCGGGCTTCACTGAAGATAATGCCCGGGAAAGGCACACCGTAAGCGTTATCAATCACCAGTGGAATACCGTGCTGGTTTGCCAGCATGTCGAGCTTCATCAGCTCGTCATCTGTAATGACATTCCCGGTGGGGTTAGTGGGGCGCGACACACAAATCATGCCGGTATCTTCGCCAATATGCAGGTGTTCGAAGTCTACATGGTATTTAAACTGCCCTTCCGGGAGCAGTTCTATATTTGGGCGGGCGGAAACAAACAGCGATTCTTCCAGCCCTGCGTCGGCGTAGCCCAGGTATTCTGGCGCCAGTGGGAAAAGCACCTTTTTGGTGCGGCCGTCAGCACGACGCCCTGCGAATAAGTTGAATAAGTAGAAAAATGCACTCTGGCTACCATTTGTTAGTGCAATATTCTGCGGATCGATATCCCAGCCGAATTCATCGTGCAGCATGCCTGCAAGCGCATCAAGTAGCTCGCTTTTGCCCTGTGGGCCATCATAATTACAAAGCGCATCAGTGAGTTTGCCACTTTTCAGCATATCCGCGAGGAGTTGTTGAAAGTAATCCTGCATGGCGGGGATTTGTGCCGGGTTTCCGCCCCCTAACATAATGGCTCCGGGCGTTCTCAGGCCGTCGTTAAGGTCTTCCATCAGGCGTGTAATGCCGGAATGGCGGGTAAATTTGTCGCCGAAAAGTGAAAACGTCATAGCAGTAAAAGTGTTGTAGGTCTGTTAAAGATGCTAACCATAGCGCCACAGATATCGATGTGCAAACCAGATAACTCTGTTGTCTGGTGAAATAAATGCCGAGGGAATGGGTAAAACCAGCAGAATATATCGTGGAGTCTTTTGCTTAACAAACTTGCTATATCTTCCCCTGCGCTTTTTTTGCCGGTGCGTGATTAGCGGTAAATACCCGCGCCGGCACTTGCCAGCCCGGGTATCGCCTTGTACCCGGTTATTGATTACCGGCCCAGACCACCATCACTTTGTCATCGCCCAGCACACGGTTAAAACTGTAGCCCCGCGCCTGGTGAAGCGTGGTTTGTACCCCGGCACCAATTGCCGGGTGGCGGGCGCGAAATTGCCCCAGCTTTTGCCAGTGCGCCAGGGTCAGCGCCTCTTTGCCATTAATATCCTGCCAGTTCATTTGTGAACGCGTGCCCTGCAGTGGGTCTGAACCGGTTGGGCCGAAGGGGCGCTCGGTTTCATCGCCATAGAAGATTTGTACGGCACCCGGGGCCAGCAGCAACAGCTCTGCATTGCGCTGGCCTGCTTCACGAAACAGGCGGGTATCGTGGGAAGACAGATAACTGAGCACATTGAAGCCCTGCAGTTTTTCGGCCATGTGTTGCCAGGTCATGTCCATAAAGGCCAGGCAGTCTTTGGCACCGGATGCCTGGTCCTGGTAGTCGAAGTTGATCATGGCATCAAAGCCGTTGCGGTAATAATCACTTTGCATAACGCCGTGGCCCCAGGCTTCACCGGTCATCCAGAAAGGGGCATCATCCAGTTTTTTGCTGGGATTAGCCTGTTTCCAGGCTTTGAGCGCATCGGTTGCCTGGTTTTTTAGTTGCTGCCAGGCCGCCATTTCTACATGTTTTGCGGTATCGACCCGAAAGCCATCAATGCCATAATCTCGCACCCACTGGCTGAGCCAGTGAGTCAGGTAGTCGCGTGGTGTGTAACCGGCAATGGCTGTGGCGTGGGTATCCGGCTTATGTGCATAGAAGACCGGTAACCCGGAAGGTGTGGTGGATTCAGTTTTGATATCGGGCAGAAAAGCCAGTGACATGGTCAGGTCGTCATAGCCCGGGCTGTCGTAATCGCCGATATCCGTGCGCACCCAGGCGTTCCCCCACCACTTTTGCCAGGCGTTTTTGTCACTGAAGTTGATGTAGTCATTAAAGCTGTGCCAGGTCTGGCCCGGGCCGGGTGTCCAGTCGGTCCAGTGTTTCCCGAGGATTTTGTCCCGCTCTGCGCCTTTGAGATACAGTGCGCCGAACTGGTATTGCTGCATATCCGCAAGTGTTGCGTAGCCTGTATGGTTCATTACCACATCAAACAGTACCCGAATACCGCGCTGGTGGGCACCGTCTACCAGGTGGCGTAAGTCCTCTTCTGTGCCCATGTTGGCATCCAGCCGGGTCCAGTCCATGGTGTAGTAACCGTGGTACGCATAATGCGGGAAATCACCTTTGGTTCCGCCCCCAACCCAGCCGTGGATTTGCTCCAGTGGTGAGCTTATCCACAGGGCATTCACCCCCAGTTGTTGTAAATAGTCGAGCTTGCTGGCCAGCCCTTTCAGGTCGCCGCCGTGGAAGGTGCCAATTTCCTGCATGCCATCGGATTTGCGCCCATAGCTGTGGTCGTTACTGGGGTCGCCATTAACAAAGCGGTCTGTCAGCACAAAGTAGACGGTTGCGTTATGCCAGGAGAACGGCGCGGTCTGTTGGGTTTCTGCGCTTTCCAGCAGCAGCAGGCCGTTGCTATTGGCGGCAGGCATTAGCGTGACATGGCCCTGGTGGACGGTTGCGGTAGCGCCACTGTAGAAATCACGCACCGTTGAGCCTTCCGGGAAGGTGCTGCTGACATCAACGGTAAGCGGTTTACCATCCCAGCGCGGGCATTGCCGGGTGACATTCTGTGGCGCTGCGGTGGTGCTGTCGATACTGAGCAACAGGGTGGGCGTGCCGGAGCGGGTATCTACCTGCACATGATAGGTGCCATCGCGGAACAGGCGCCATTGTGGCGGTGTGCCTGTGCAGGGTTCCAGCGACAACATCTGGTTTAGCTTGATACTTTCAGCGGGTTGCCAGCACTGGTCACCCTGGTGCAGGGCAAGCGGCAGCGCACCTTTTTTCAGCACACCCTGGCTTTGAAACTGGCCTGGGTGTGTTTCCCTGAATTCAGGTAATCCGGGGGCGTTCCAGCCTGCCAGTGCACTGGTGGCCGGGAAAAGCAGTAGGGCAAGGTATTTTATTTTCATCGGAATATCCTGGTTTTTTCTGCTCAGTCTGGCATGGCGAAAAAAACAACGGTTCATCCTGAAGTAAACGTGAAGGGGGATGAGACGCAAGGGGGAGAACTTCAGACACAATTTTTCGCTATTTATGCGAACTGCCGCCATTTTTTCCCTATTTTTTTCTGCGATAAGATTATTCCTCATAACAACCTTTCGGATTTGTACTATTCCCCGAAGGTGCAAAATTGCGCTACTTTTGCTACAATTTGCTGCTGATTGTTTATTTATTTTAAAAAATAAGGTGTTGGAAAAATGATATCCGACCTGGAGACCTGATGATGTCGACACGTATACGACGATACGGGGCGACGATTCTGATGTGTTTCACCCTGGGATTTTCCGGCGGGGTTCTGGCAAAGAAACATGAAACAACAACGAATCATAAGCCTCATGTAACAAAGGTTCATGGCAGTAAGCAGGCGGTTAGTAGTAAACAAGAGTATTCTCGCAATAGTGCAAGCAGTTCACTTCCTGATTTGCGAAAATACCCTTCCGGAGCAGCAAGAAAGAAAGCATTTCTCCGGACTGTAATGCCGTATATCAACCGCCAGAATGATGTAATTCTTGCTGACCGTGAATGGTTGCAGCAAAAACGCTATGCCGGGCACTGGACGGCTGCCGAGCGCACTCGCCTGAAAGGGCTGGCTCGCCAGTATAATGTGTCCTGGCGGGGTGATACGCGCCGTGTGCCGTGGAATACTTTGCTGGATCGCATTGATATTATCCCGACGAATATGGTGGCAACCATGGCTGCGGCAGAAAGCGGCTGGGGGACATCAAAGCTGGCGCGTGTGAATAATAATCTGTTTGGCATGAAGTGTGGGCGTAGTTGCTCAGGTGCTAAGGGTAAAGTGAAAGGGTATTCACAGTTTTCATCTGTAGATGAATCCGTGCAGGCGTATGTGCGCAACCTGAATACACACCCGGCTTACTCCTCATTCCGTAAGTCACGTTCGCAGTTACGCCGGGCAGACCAGGAGTTAACTGCCGCGAACATGATTCACAAACTGGAAGGTTACTCCACCAAGGGCAGCAGTTATAACAACTACCTGTTTGCTATGTTCCAGAGTAACAAGCAGTTGCTGAATACTTACTGATAACCAGCAACAACAACGCTGATATCTGACATGCCAGCCTCACAGTAATGTGGGCTGGCATTTTCTTTATGTTCACCAGCATAAGCCCGGTTCAGCACATTTCGCTGTGTACATCCCGGTACTCTTTGGGTGTGGTGTCGTAACCCTTTTTAAATACAGAGTAGAAATACTGTAATGACGGGTAACCACATACCTGGGAAATTTCGTTAATCGACAGGCTGGTCGAGATCAGCAGTGTGCGGGCTTTTTCCAGCTTTTCACTGTGAATCACCGAATGGATGGTTTCCCCCACTTCTTCTTTAAAGCGTTTTTCCAGGTTTGAACGGGAAATGCCGACTGCATCCAGCACCTGTTCAACTTTAATTCCCTTGCAGGCATGGTTGCGAATGTAATGCATGGCCTGAATGACTGCCGGGTCATGCAGTGAACGGAAGTCAGTTGAACGCCGGGCAACCACCCGCACTGGTGGCACCAGAATTCGTTGCAGGGGCGGTGTTTCGTGGTCGAGCAGGCGGTGCAGAACCCGGGCTGCCTGGTAGCCCATTTGCCGGGTTCCCTGGGCAACGGATGACAACCCCACGCGCGACAAATAACGTGTCAGTTCTTCGTTATCTATACCAATAACACACAATTTTTCAGGCACCGGAATGTGCAGGTGTTCACAGGCCTGGAGCAGGTGGCGTGCCCGTGCGTCTGTGACGGCGATAATCCCGGTTTGCGGTGGCAGGGTTTGTAACCAGTCCGCCAGCCTGTTTTGTGCGTGTTGCCAGTTTTCTGGCGCAGTTTCCAGACCCTGGTAAATGACACCGCGATATTGCTCTTTTTGCACTAACTGGCGAAAGGCATATTCCCGTTCACTGGCCCAGCGTTTACCGCTGGATGCAGGCAAACCATAAAAAGCAAAACGGTTCACTCCGCGCTCTTTAAGGTGCAGAAAGGCCTGTTCCACTAAAGCGTAGTTATCCGTGGCAATATAGTGCACCGGAGGGTACTGCGCCGGGTCATGGTAAGAGCCACCCACGCCGACAATGGGCACCGTGGTGCCTGCCAGTAATGTTTCGATTTCCGGGTCGTCGAAGTCCGCGATGACGCCATCGCCCAGCCAGTCTTTAATATTATCGATACGGGTACGGAAATCTTCTTCGATAAAAATATCCCATTCAGATTGAGAGGCCTGCAGATATTCACCCACGCCTTCGACGACCTGGCGGTCATAGGCTTTATTGGCATTGAATAACAGCGTAATGCGATGACGTTTCTCAAACATTTTCGTTATTCCTGGTGATAAGTCTTTCCCTGAATACCACAAGACACACAAAGCCGGGGTGAATGCCCAGGCTTTGTGTGATCTTTTGCAGATTAATAAATTTATGCGCGGCGTTTTGTTGCTGAGTCCATCCATACCGCCAGCAGCAAAATGGCACCTTTAACGATGTACTGCCAGAATGTCGGGACATCCATCATGCTCATGCCGTTATCCAGTGCAGACATAATAAATGCCCCCATCACTGCGCCTGCCACACTGCCAATCCCGCCAGCCAGGCTGGTGCCGCCAATCACGCAGGCCGCAATGGCATCAAGTTCGGCAATATTCCCGGCGGAAGGTGAGCCAGCCCCGAGCCTTGAGCTCAGGATAAGACCGGCCACCGCAACCATCAGGCCATTAATGGCAAATACAGCCATTTTGGTGCGCTCAACATTGATACCGGACAGGCGTGCGGCTTCCAGGTTGCCACCAATTGCATAAATCCGGCGACCAAACGCTGTGCGGGTAGCCATAAACATGCCGGCCAGCAGTAGCAGGGTAAGCAACAGCACGGGCGTTGGCACGCCGCGGTAATCATTGAGCAGCCAAATGGCTCCCAGCACAATTACGGCAGTGAACGACTGGCGGCCCACCGCAGATGCTGATGCCGGTACACCCAGGCCCATAGACTGGCGGCGCATACGCCCGCGCCATTGCCAGGCGATAAACGCCATCAGACCCAGGGCTCCGCAGGTAAAGCCAATACCGTCGGGCAAATAGCTCTGGCCAATTTGCGACATGGCATGGCTGGTGGGGGCAACGGTGGTCCCGTTGGTAATACCAATCAGGATCCCACGAAAAGCCAGCATACCGGCCAGGGTAACAATAAATGACGGCACTTTGCGGTAGGCTACCCACCACCCGTTCCAGGCCCCCAGCAGCAGGCCCAGCACCAGAGTGGTGATAATTGTCAGTGGCAGAGGCCAGCCCAGCCAGACATCGCAAATTGCCGCCACACCGCCCAGCAGGCCCATCATGGAGCCGACAGATAAATCAATTTCCGCCGAGATAATCACAAACACCATCCCGACCGCCAGAATACCGGTAATGGCGGTCTGGCGTAACAGGTTGGAGATATTACGGGCACTCAAATATGCGCCATCCGTCATGGCTGTAAAGAACAGCATGATGACGATAATGGCGGCAATCATGACAAAGACTTGCAGGTTCAGTGATTTCAGCCCGGAGAAAGGGGATGAGCCCGGCGCCGTGAGTTTCATTTCAGACGAGTTGCTTTTCGACATGGTGGTCGCTCCTCAGTGCGGCTTCCATGACCTGCTCCTGTGTCAGGTTATGGTTAACCAGGTTTGCTTTGAGTTGCCCTTCATGCATGACCAGCACCCGGTCACTCAGACCGAGCACTTCAGGCAGTTCAGATGAGATAACAATGACGGCGATACCCTGTTGCACCAGGTGGTTAATCAGTTTGTAGATTTCATATTTGGCACCGATATCAATGCCGCGGGTGGGTTCATCCAGTATCAGGATACGTGGGTTGAGTAACAGGCAGCGGGCAATAATCGCCTTTTGCTGGTTACCGCCACTTAACCGGCCAATAGCGAGTTCCGCAGACGAGGTTTTCACTTTCAGGCGCTGGATTGATTGCTCTATACAGTGTTGTTCTGCAGCATCATTCAGGGTGGAGAGCGTGCCTGAGAACTGGCTCAGGGCCGCCAGGGTAATGTTTTGCCCTACCGCCATAACTGGCACGATGCCATCTTTTTTCCGGTCTTCCGGCACCATTGCGATGCCGTGGGCAATGGCCTGTTCACAGCGGCGAATCGCTACTTTGTTCCCTTCAATAAAAATATCGCCCTGCCAGCGCCCGGGCCAGACGCCAAACAGGCACTGTACGGCTTCGGTGCGCCCGGCGCCAACCAGCCCGGCGATGCCCAGTATTTCGCCTTTATGCAGGCTGAAGGAAATATCATTCACCCGCTTGATATGGCGGTTAACCGGGTGCCATGCGGTGAGGTGTTCAACCCGTAAGACTTCTTCGCCGGTCTGGTGAGGTTCACTGGGGTAAAGCGCAGTGAGTTCCCGGCCAACCATCATGGCGATAATGTCGTTTTCTTCTACCTGGTCGGCATCGCGGGTGGCAATATGTTGCCCGTCACGAATCACACAGATGGTGTCAGATATCGCTTTGACTTCATTAAGTTTGTGGGAAATATAAATACAGGCAATACCGTGATTTTGCAGGTCGCGAATTATCCCCAGCAAAATGGCGGTTTCCTGCTCGGTCAGTGACGCTGTGGGTTCGTCCAGAATTAGCAGGCGCACTTGTTTATTCAGGGCTTTGGCAATTTCGACCAGTTGCTGCTGGCCTAACCCCAAATCCCCTACCCGGGTGTCAGGCGAAATAGCCAGGCTCACCTGGTTGAGTAATTTTTCACACTTGACCGTCATCGTGTCGTAATCCATTACGCCATGCTGTGTAATTTCATTACCCAAAAAGATGTTTTCCAGTACGGTCAGGTGTTTTACCAGCGCCAGTTCCTGGTGAATGATGGCAATCCCTTTCTGTTCGGTGTCGCGAATATGGGCGGGTTTGAGTTGCTCGCCAGCAAACCAGATTTCACCCTGCCAGGTGGGGTAAGGGTAAATGCCGCACAACACTTTCATTAATGTGGATTTTCCGGAGCCGTTTTCCCCGCACAACGACATAATTTCACCTGCGTTAAGTGCCAGGCTGACGTTATCCACAGCCTTTACCGTACCGAACGCTTTGGTAATATTTTTCATTTCCAGCAAATAAGGCATGACGCTGTTCCTCGATATGCTTGCCTCAGGCAAAAGCGGTTACCCGCGCATGCGCGGGCCCGGCGTTCAGAGATCGCTTTGTTTGTGGAAACCGTCTTTTATGACTGTGTCTTCAATATTGCTTTTATTCACTGGAATTGGTGTTAATAAACGGGAAGGGACATCTTTCATACCGTTGTTTAATGTAGCGTTTGATTGTGGCTGTTTACCATTACCCAGTTCAACGGCAATTTCCGCAGCGGTATTTGCCAGTTGGGTGATAGGTTTGTAAACCGTCATGGTTTGTGTGCCAGCTACGATACGTTTAACTGCGGCCAGGTCTGCGTCCTGCCCGGAAATGGCGACCTTGCCAGCCAGGCCTTGTGCGGCCAGCGCCTGAATGGCTCCGCCTGCCGTGGCATCGTTAGAGGCAACAACTGCGTTAATGTTATTTTTGTTGGCTGTCAGTGCATTTTCCATAATTTTCAGCGCATTTTCAGGTAGCCATCCATCCACCCACTGGTCGCCAACAATATGAATTTTCCCACTATCAATAAAGGGTTTTAATACCTTCATCTGCCCGGCACGGAACAATTTGGCATTATTGTCTACCGGGGATCCCCCCATCAGAAAATAATTGCCTTGAGGCACTTTATCAACCAGGCTTTGTGCCTGCAGTTCTCCTACTTTTTCATTATCAAAAGAGATGTAAAAATCAATATCGGCATTATTAATCATGCGGTCATAGGCCAAAACTTTAATGCCTTCTTGTTTGGCTTCGGCAACTACATTGCTTAAGACTTGTCCGTTGTAAGGGATAATTACCAGAACATCCACACCGCGATTGATCATATTTTCAATTTGTGACATCTGTGTCTCTTCATTCCCATTGGCGGATTGAACAAATACAGATGCACCTAGGGATTCTGCTTTTTTAACAAAGATATCGCGGTCTTTTTGCCAGCGTTCCAGACGCAAATCGTCAATGGCCATGCCGATTTTTATCTCTTTCGCCAGGCTGTTAAGGCTGGTGGTGAGTAGTACGGAAGCACAGATTGTTAGTAAAATGTTCTTTATCTTCATGGTCTTAATGCCTGTTTGTTTATGTAGGATTGAGGGATTTAAAGAATAATTAACATCTGCAGACGAGGGGAATTGTTATCGTGGAGGCGTAAGCTTGCAATTACCTATTTTTATCTTGCTATTATGTTTTTTGGTTTAATTGTTAGTTTTATGATGGAGATCCTGTTTCATATATTCGCCACAATTATGTTTTCATTTGAAAATAGAAACCGGCTCTCAGGTATTAATAAAGTGTTATTTTGAGAGCTGGCGCACAGTTGGGTATTCTCTTAATCGCAGTGTGAAATAACGTAATTGAGGAAGCTGCCTGGAGTAACCAGGATGAATGCATGGTTGTTAATACCTCCTTTACTTGATTACGGAGTCCACTATGCAAGCTTATTTCGACCAACTTGAACGGGTGCGTTACGAAGGCCCTAAAACCACTAACCCTCTGGCATTTCGCCACTATAACCCTGATGAGCTTGTATTAGGTAAGCGCATGGAAGATCACCTGCGTTTTGCTGCCTGCTACTGGCACACCTTCTGCTGGAATGGCGCAGATATGTTCGGTGTGGGCGCGTTTGACCGCCCGTGGCAGCATCCCGGTGATGCGGTGGCTGTTGCGCGCCAGAAAGCCGATGTCGCCTTCGAGTTTTTCCAAAAGCTGGGTGTGCCTTACTACTGCTTCCATGATGTGGATGTGGTTGCGGAAGGCGATTCGCTTAAGACCTACCAGAGTAATTTCCAGCAAATGGTTGACGTGCTGGCGGAAAAACAGCAACAGAGCGGCGTGAAACTGCTGTGGGGCACCGCCAACTGCTTTACTAACCCGCGCTACGGTGCCGGTGCTGCCACCAACCCGGACCCGGAAGTCTTCGCCTGGGCAGCCACACAGGTTGTTAATGCCATGAACGCCACACATAAGCTGGGTGGCGAAAACTATGTGTTATGGGGTGGGCGTGAAGGTTACGAAACCCTGCTCAACACAGATTTACGCCAGGAGCGTGAACAGATTGGGCGTTTCATGCAAATGGTGGTGGAACATAAACATAAAATTGGTTTCCAGGGAACACTGCTGATTGAACCTAAACCACAGGAACCTACCAAGCACCAGTACGATTACGACGTGGCAACGGTGTATGGCTTCCTCAAACAGTTTGGTCTGGAAAAAGAGATCAAAGTTAACATTGAAGCAAACCATGCCACGCTGGCTGGTCACAGCTTCCACCATGAAATCGCATCGGCTATTGCTCTGGGTATCTTTGGTTCGGTGGATGCTAACCGTGGCGATGCGCAACTGGGCTGGGATACCGATCAGTTCCCGAACAGCGTGGAAGAGAATGCGCTGGTGATGTATGAAATTATCAAAGCGGGTGGCTTTACCACGGGCGGCCTGAACTTTGATGCCAAAGTACGCCGCCAGAGTACCGATAAATATGATTTGTTCTATGGCCATATTGGTGCCATGGATACCATGGCGCTGGCGCTGAAAGTAGCGGCGCGCATGGTGGAAGATGGTGAGCTGGATAAACGCGTTGCGAAACGTTACGCAGGCTGGAATAGCGAGTTTGGTCAGCAAGTGCTGAAGGGCCAGCTCAGCCTGGAGCAAATTGCGCAATATGCCGCACAGCATAACCTGGCACCACAACACCAAAGCGGCCACCAGGAGCTGCTGGAAAACCTGGTGAATACCTGGTTGTTTGACCGTTAAGGGCCAGGGCTGCCAGAAAGCGCCCTGATAAAATCAGGCGGGAGGATACGCGGTGTGTGCTGGCGTATCCTCTGTGCTATCTGCCTGTCGGGGCTATGCACGCTGTTTATTGCCGGGAGGGTGTGGCGCAAATGTATATTGGTATTGATTTAGGTACATCTGGCGTTAAAGCCATTTTATTAAGTGAAGAAGGAGCCCTGTTAGCAACCCAAACCGAGTCGCTGGCAGTGTCGCGGCCACACCCGTTGTGGTCGGAACAGGATCCCCTGCAATGGTGGGCGGCAACCGACCGGGCGATGAAAGCATTAGGCCGCCAGCACGCTTTGCAGGGTGTAAAGGCAATCGGCCTGACCGGGCAAATGCACGGCGCAACGTTGCTGGATAATCAACAAAACATCCTGCGCCCGGCGATTTTGTGGAACGATGGGCGTTGTGCTGCTGAGTGTGTGCAACTGGAGCAGGCGGTGCCGTCTTCCCGCAGAATTACTGGCAACCTGATGATGCCCGGGTTTACTGCGCCCAAGCTGTTGTGGGTGAAAAATCATGAGCCGGAAATTTTTCGCCAGATAGATAAAGTACTGTTACCCAAAGACTATTTGCGTCTGTGTATGACAGGTGATTATGCCAGCGATATGTCCGACGCAGCAGGGACCATGTGGCTGGATGTCGCACGGCGTGACTGGAGTGATGAACTGCTGGCGGCCTGCGGCCTGACGCGCGATAACATGCCTGCACTGTATGAAGGTAATGAGATTACAGGTGAACTGCATGCTGGCCTCGCCGACGCCTGGCACATGCCGGTGGTGCCGGTTATTGCAGGTGGCGGTGACAATGCTGCAGGGGCTGTTGGGGTTGGTATGGTGGATGCCGGGCAGGCGATGTTGTCATTAGGCACGTCCGGGGTTTACTTTGCTGTCAGTGAAGGTTTTCTGAGTAAGCCTGAATGCGCAGTGCACAGCTTTTGCCATGCTTTACCGGAACGCTGGCACCTAATGTCAGTTATGCTGAGTGCTGCTTCCTGCCTGGACTGGGCCGCAAAATTAACCGGGCAGCCTTCAGTTCCTGCTTTGCTGGCAGCGGCAGAACAGGCCAGTGACACAGCAGGCGCGCTGTGGTTTTTACCTTATCTTTCCGGCGAACGTACTCCGCATAATAATCCTGCTGCCAAAGGTGTCTTTTTCGGCCTGACACACCAGCATGGCCCGGCGGAACTGGCACGGGCGGTGCTGGAAGGTGTGGGGTATGCCCTGGCGGATGGTATGGACGTGGTGCACAGTTGCGGGTTGAGCCCTGAAAGCATCACTCTGATTGGCGGTGGTGCCCGCAGCCCTTACTGGCGGCAGATGCTGGCAGATATCAGTGGCCAGGTACTGGATTACCGCACCGGGGGCGATGTTGGCCCGGCGCTGGGTGCGGCCCGGCTGGCACAGGTGGCACTAAACCCAGGTGCACCGTTAACGGCATTATTGCCGCAGTTGCCGCTGGAGCAGCGCCACCACCCGGATGTACCGCGTAACCAACAGTATGCGGCGCGCAGAGAAACTTTCCGCCAAATTTACCGGCAGCTTGCGCCACTGATGGTGTGACTATGCAAGCCTTCTGAGCATAACCGGCGGTGCCGGGCGAATTCAGCCCTGCGCCGCCGTTTTTTTATGCTGACCCCGTTCCTGTTTCCCGCTTGTCCGCCCGTACCCCTGTTCTGTCCGTTTTTGGTATTCGCCAGGTAATTTTTTCTTGCCAGAATAGCTTCAGGTTTCCAAATGAGGCGAATGACCATGGCACGTAGCGCATTACTGAATATCGATACTCAATGTTCCTTTTTCCAGCGTGATTTCTGGGAAGACAGTAATTTTGCTGATTTTTCCCGGAACATGAATACGCTGATAGCGGGTTGTTCTGAGCACCGGATCCCGGTGGTGGATATTTTCCATGTCGATGACAGCGGGCCGTTTTCAATTGAGTCCGGTTTTGTCACGCCGATGCCGTTTTTAACCCATAAACCCGCCACGACTTTTCATAAACACGTGCATAATGCTTTTACCGATACCGGGCTGGATAACTGGCTGCGTCGCCAGAATATCGGCCATGTGATTATCTGTGGTATGCGCACTGAACAGTGCTGTGAAACCACGGCACGGGTGGCGTCCGACCTGGGGTACAAAGTGACATTTGTTAGTGAAGCCACACTGACATTTGCCATGACATGGCAAGGGGTTACGCTGGGCAGCGATGCATTGCACCACCGTACTGAAACGGTGTTGACCGGGCGTTTTGCCACAATCAGTACGGTTGAAGAGTGTCTGGCGGGTTTAACCATGCAGGAGTAATAACGATGGCGGTGGATGTCTGGTTTGTGGTGTTGCCCGGGGTGCTGGCTTTAGATTTAACTGGCCCGGCAGAAACCTTTGGGCTGGCGGGGGGAGCATTTCGCCTGCATTACATTGGGCCGCAACCTGAAGTGGTCAGTTCGATTGGGCTGACACTGGGCGGTATTGCGCCATTGCCAGATACCCTGCCGCCTGGTAGCTTACTGGTCATTCCCGGCGTGACGGATTCCTCACGGCATTTCTCAACCCCGGAGGCTGAGCTGGTCCGGCGCTGGCTGACTCGCCTGCAACCCGCCATTCATCACCAGCAATTAGCGCTGTTATGTATTTGTTCCGGGGCATTAATGGCAGCACGGGCCGGGCTATTGCACCAGCGCCAGTGCACCACTCACCATGATGTTATTGCGCGCCTGAAGCAGGCAGCACCGGACGCCCAGGTCAAAACCAACCGGATTTTTGTTGCTGACCGGGGTATCTGGACCAGTGCTGGCATTACTTCGGGTATTGATGTCAGCCTGCATTTAATCAGCCACCTGTGTGGCCCGCATCAGGCGCTGGAAGTTGCCCGGGAAATGGTGGTGTGGTTCCGGCGCGCGGGAGATGACCCGCAGCTCTCGCCCTGGCTGCGTTACCGCAACCACCTTCACCCGGCACTGCACCAGGCACAGGATTTATTGTCTTCTGCGCCACAACAGGCGTGGTCGGTTCCGGCCCTTGCGCAACAGGTACATGTCAGCGCCCGCCACCTGGCTCGCCTGTTTCAACTGCATCTTGGCGTAACGGTACGGGATTACATTGAACAGTTGCGCCTGGCGCTGGCAGAGCAATACCTGCGCCAGGGGTTGCATGGTGAGCAGGTGGCGCTCAAGGCGGGGTTTTCGTCCCGCCGCCAGTGGCAGCGGGCATTGCTCCGTGTACCGGCTAACTCACCCAGCGCTTACGATCCACCCACTGGGTAACCGTTGCCAGAGCCAGGCTGCCGGCAAGTGTCGCGCTGAATACCCATAGCATGTCCAGCAGCGGATAACGGGTAATCTCGATATCCCGGGTGCGCAGGAAATGGATGAAAAAAGCATGGAAGCCATAAATACCCAGTGAATAGCGCGCAATGGTGGCAAGACCGGGCACCGGGCCGCCGCTCAGGGTATTTTTTACCAGAATAAACAGGCTGATTGCCGCAAGCAGCACCAGCGGGCTGGCATAACGATACCAGGTGTCTGCGAAATCGCCATGGGTATGTAAGGCATGTTGTGTTCCTTTAATAATCCCCACCACACAGGCGATAAAACCTGCCAGTGCCAGCAAAGTAACCCAGCCCCGTTCAGTTTGTAGTTGCCCCAGCGAATAACCCAGCACACCGTACAAAATGTAGTAGAACACATCGCCCTGAATATATAAGTCGACAGGTAACAGGCGGGTATGCCAGCCATAAACGGACTGCATATTCGGGTTGGCGATGACACCTAACACTGCAACCAGCAGAATCAGCACTGGCGCGCTGACTTTTCGGGCGTTGATTAATGGCGACATCAGGTAAAGCACAAATAGCGCGTAGAAAAACCATAAGTGATAGAACACGGGCTTTTGCAGAATATGCAGCCATGCCTGCCAGGCGTTGATTTGCGTGAGTGTGCTCATATAAAGAAGCGCAATGGCACTGTAAAACACCAGGCACAAAAACAGCCGGGCAATGTGCCTCGGTTGGGCGCTTCGTTCACCAAAGAACAGGTAGCCAGAAATCATAAAAAATAACGGGACACACACCCTTGATGCAGAGTTCAGGACATTCGCAACATCCCAGGTCATCAGGCTGACTTTATCGACATTGGTGAGATACCAGGTTGTGGTATGAATAACAATAACCATCAGGCAGGCAATACCGCGCAAGTTGTCAATCCAGGCGACTTTTTGATTCATCCGGTCCTCGGTTTCCGTGAATGTAGAGCCAGTGTGTTGGTTGAAACCCGCTTTGCCTCCAGGAAAAAACCGAGTTTCTTGTGGGTGACTTGCATCCGCCTGGTTCGCCCTGCACACTGGTAAATTATTACTAACATATTGATGCGGCTGGGCAGAAAACCCGGCCCGGGTTACCTGCACCCCATGCCTTTTCGCGGCTGGCCGTGGGGAGTTTGTTGGCACGAGGCGCATCGCACAGCACAACCTTTTTGATACAGAACTTATGATGACTGCGCTTTTTCGATGGCCGTTGGCAGGCCTGCTATTGCCCGTCAGCCTGCTCCTGGCAGGATGCCAGAGTGCCTCCCGGCCTGACCACACAACTTCTCGCCACTTTACACCCGCCCCGGTTGAAATGATGGCAGCACAATGCCGGGACCAGGTCTCCAGGCGCTATAACACAAAGTCCGACACGGTTGTATTCGATGCCCCGGAAGCGTTTCAGCGCAGCTATGAGATACGTGGCGCCACGCAACACCATGAGCGTTTTACCTGCACTTTTGACGACTCCGGAAAGTTTATGTCGTTATCTATGCGTTGATTGCTCAGTTAAGCAGGAAAAATGCGCATAAATGGTGTTATTTGTACGGTACAAATGATGTGTAAGGTTTTGTCGGAGGATTTGGGCTGTATATCTTGCGCCCAACGGGTATACTGACCGCTTCTTTATAAACCCACTCGTATCGCGTGCGAAATCAACATGCAAAAGTTTGATACCAGGACCTTTCAGGGCCTCATCCTTACATTACAGGATTACTGGGCTCGCCAGGGCTGTACCATTGTTCAACCGTTGGACATGGAAGTTGGTGCAGGCACTTCTCACCCAATGACTTGCCTGCGGGCACTGGGGCCAGAGCCCATTGCCGCCGCTTACGTACAGCCGTCTCGTCGCCCTACAGATGGGCGTTATGGCGAAAACCCGAACCGCTTACAGCACTATTATCAGTTCCAGGTGATCATCAAACCTTCACCGGACAATATTCAGGAACTCTACCTTGGCTCACTGAAAGAGTTGGGTATGGATCCCACGATTCACGATATCCGCTTTGTTGAAGACAACTGGGAAAACCCGACACTGGGTGCCTGGGGGCTGGGCTGGGAAGTTTGGCTCAATGGGATGGAAGTGACTCAGTTCACTTACTTCCAGCAAGTTGGCGGCCTTGAGTGTAAACCGGTTACCGGCGAAATCACTTACGGCCTGGAACGCCTGGCGATGTATATCCAGGGCGTTGACAGCGTATATGACCTGGTGTGGAGCGATGGCCCACTGGGGAAAACCACCTACGGCGATGTATTCCATCAGAACGAAGTAGAGCAATCTACCTACAACTTTGAATACGCCGATGTGGATTTCCTGTTTACCTGTTTCGAGCAGTATGAAAAAGAAGCGCAGCAGTTGCTGGCGCTGGAAAAACCGCTGCCATTGCCCGCCTATGAACGTATTCTCAAAGCGGCTCACAGTTTTAACCTGCTGGATGCCCGTAAGGCTATCTCGGTAACGGAGCGCCAGCGCTATATTCTGCGTATTCGTACTCTGACTAAAGCTGTGGCTGAAGCCTACTACGCTTCCCGTGAAGCGCTGGGTTTCCCTATGTGTAACAAGGACAAGTAAGAGGCTGCCATGTCTGAAAAAACCTTTCTGGTGGAACTCGGCACTGAAGAGTTGCCACCAAAAGCCCTGCGCAGCCTGGCCGAGTCTTTTGCTGCGAATTTTACCGCTGAACTGGATGCGGCTAATTTAGCCCATGGTGAAGTTCAGTGGTTTGCTGCACCGCGCCGCCTGGCGCTGAAAGTTATGGCTCTTGCGGCGACACAACCCGATCGCGAGCTGGAAAAACGCGGCCCGGCAATTGCTCAGGCCTTTGATGCCGAAGGTAAGCCGAGTAAAGCGGCTGAAGGTTGGGCCAGGGGCTGCGGTATTACAGTTGATCAGGCTGAACGCCTGGTGACCGATAAAGGCGAGTGGTTGTTATACCGTGCTCACGTGAAAGGCGAAACTGCAGAGAAACTGCTGCCTGCGATGGTCGGCAATGCGCTGTCTAAGCTGCCTGTCCCTAAACTGATGCGCTGGGGTGCTTCTGACGTGCAGTTTGTGCGCCCGGTTCATACGCTTACGCTGCTGCTGGGCGATACCGTGGTGCCAGCCACCATTTTGGGTATCGACTCTGACCGTGTGATTCGTGGCCACCGCTTTATGGGCGAGCCTGAATTCACCATTGATAATGCCGACCAGTACCCGCAAATTCTGCTTGAGCGTGGCAAAGTCATGGCGGATTACGCAATGCGTAAGGCCAAAATTAAGCAAGATGCCCAGGCCGCAGCCAGCCAAATTGGCGGTAACGCCGACCTGAGCGAAAGCCTGCTGGAAGAAGTGGCTTCTCTGGTGGAATGGCCGGTTGTGCTGACCGCGAAATTTGAAGAAAAATTCCTCGCGGTGCCTGCCGAAGCGCTGGTTTACACCATGAAAGGCGACCAGAAGTATTTCCCGGTGTATGACAACGACGGGAAACTGTTGCCCAATTTCATCTTCGTGGCAAATATTGAATCGAAAGACCCGCAGCAAATTATCGCCGGTAACGAGAAGGTGGTGCGTCCTCGCCTGGCGGATGCGGAGTTCTTCTTCAATACTGACCGCAAAAAACGCCTTGAAGATAACCTGCCGCGCCTTGAAACCGTGCTGTTCCAGAAACAGCTGGGTACGCTGCGTGACAAAACTGGCCGTATTGAAGCGTTGTCTGGCTGGATTGCCCGCCTGATTGGCGCGGATGTCACCCATGCTACGCGTGCGGGTTTGCTGTCCAAGTGCGACCTGATGACCAACATGGTGTTCGAATTCACCGATACGCAAGGCGTAATGGGGATGCACTATGCACGTCATGACGGCGAAGCGGAAGATGTGGCTGTTGCCCTGAACGAGCAGTATATGCCGCGTTTTGCCGGTGATGCCCTGCCATCCAGCCTGGTTGCCTGTGCTGTGGCTATCGCTGACAAAATGGATACACTGGCTGGTATCTTCGGTGTTGGTCAGCACCCGAAAGGCGATAAAGACCCATTTGCTCTGCGCCGTGCTGCACTGGGCGTACTGCGTATTATCGTTGAGAAAAACCTGCCTCTTGATCTGCAAACACTGGCTGAAGAAGCGGTGCGTTTGTATGGCGATAAACTCACCAATGCGCAAGTGGTGGATGACGTTATCGACTTTATGCTGGGCCGTTTCCGCGCCTGGTATCAGGAAGAAGGCCATGCGGTTGATACCATTCAGGCTGTTCTGGCGCGCCGCCCGACACGCCCGGCTGATTTCGATGCCCGCATGAAAGCGGTTTCTCACTTCCGAACGCTGGATGCGGCACAAAGCCTGGCTGCGGCCAACAAGCGTGTGTCTAATATTCTGGCAAAAACCGATGAGCCGCTGAATGAGCGGGTGAATGCATCGGTGCTGAAAGAAGATGAAGAAATTCGCCTGGCGATGCAGGTAACTGTATTACGTGACAAGCTGGAACCGTATTTCGCAGAAGGCCGTTACCAGGAAGCACTGGTGGAACTGGCTGAACTGCGCGACACCGTGGATGCTTTCTTTGACAAAGTCATGGTGATGGATGAAGACCCGGAACTTCGGGTTAACCGTTTGACGTTGTTAGAAAAATTGCGCGAGCTTTTCCTTCAGGTTGCGGATATTTCCTTACTGCAGTAAGGTTCTGCTCTGCTAAAAACAAAAACCCGCCTAATGGCGGGTTTTTTTGTCTCAGCTCAGGGTTTACAGGGAAGGTTAAAAAAACAGCTAACGTTTTATTGGAGTAACGGTTTTTTTGCCTGAATCAGGCGCATCAGTTTTAACTCGGTTGTGGAAGGCTGTGTCCGCCGTTCTTCCCACTCCAGGACATGGGCACGGGTAACGCCCATTGCACTGGCAAATTCATCAAGTTGCAGACCTGTGCCCTGACGTAATTGTTCATACTCCGAAAAAATGCTGTTCCGGTTTGCCAGGTTGGCCTGAGGCATATCTTTAAAAATCATCTGCTCAAGGCTTGTTAATAGTTCAGCTCCAGGGTCTTTTAATTCCATTGAGAACTCCTCAAATCTCACAGCGGAAAGGGCATACCTGTGGCACTGGGAATGAGCAAAAACAACGTGCGTTTTCCGGGGCCGCATTTTTAATAATAGACGGAAAATTGCTTGCAACAGCACAATTCATGAACGAAAAATGCGCATTGGTTTTTCGGCTTTCTGCTGGCTGGTTTTGCGAATAAATTCGTCGGATTCATAAGGAAAGGCTATTCAGTGTGCGCTGTCTGGACTATCCTTGTGTGCGTTGAATTTACGGTCGCGCTTGCGCGTTTTAAGGGTGTAAGGAGTAGAAAATGGCGACAGGAAAGTCCTGCTCTCGCTGGTTTGCGCCGTTTCTGGCGTTGTTGATGGTGGTCAGTTTGAGTGGGTGTTTTGATAAAGAAGCTGATCAGCGTAAGGCGTTCATTGATTTTCTGCAGAATACAGTGATGCGCAGTGGTGAGCACTTACCCACGTTAACCACCGATCAGAAAAAACAGTTTGGTAACTTTGTTTCTGACTACGCCATTCTGTATGGCTTTTCCCAGCAGATGAACCAGGCGATGGATTCCGGTATTAAACCGCTGGTGGACAGCATTAATGGGATTCGTGCGCCGCAGGATTATATGGCGAACCGCGACACATTACGCCAGATTAATGGCTCCCTTGGCGTATTGAGCCAGCAAATTCAGAATGCAAAAATGCAGGCTGATTCCGCGCGTTCCGGGCTGCAACTGGCAGATGACCTGAAGCCGGTATTTGACCAGGCTTACCAGAAGGTGGTGACTGCACCGTCAAATGCGGTTACCCCACTGATTCCGGCAGCACAAGTCTTGTCGCAGCAACTGGTTCAGGTGGGTGATTTTGTCCAGCAGCAGGGCGACAAAGTGAGCTTTGTGGCGAATGGTATACAGTTCCCAACCACAGAGCAGGCTAACCAGTATAACTCGCTGATTGGGCCGCTTACCGCACAACACCAGGCATTCAGCCAGGCATACTCCAGCGCGATGAGCGCCATGCAGTAAATTGTTTTTCCGCTCTGTGCCATAAACACAGAGCGGTTATTCCTGGTTTAGCTTTCCCAGTCTTGCTTTCCTCAGGCCTGTTTTGCAACAGCCGGGTTCACGCAGTTTTTCTCAACCTTACCTTCCAGCGCATTAAGCAGGTTCTCCACTGCTGTGGCCGCCATGTTGTAACGTGTTTCATGGGTGGCCGAACCAATATGTGGCAGGGCGACAACATTGGGCAGACTCAGAAGTGGGGAATCCACCGGCAGAGGCTCCTGTTCGAACACATCCAACCCGGCTGCGTGAATTTTTCCGCTTTTCAGGGCATCAACCAGCGCAGGTTCATCAATGACCGGGCCACGACCCGCGTTAATCAAAATGGCAGAAGGCTTCATCAGCGCCAGTTTTTCTGCATTCAGCACATGGTAAGTTTCATCGGTTAGCGGCAGGATACTGCACACAAAATCCGCTTCACTCAGCAGTGTATCAAGGTCACAATAGCGGGCGCCAAAGCGTGATTCTGCTTCGGTGTGATGACGGCGTGCGTTATACAACACCGGCATACCAAACCCAAAGTGCGCGCGTTGTGCCAGTGCCATACCAATGCGACCCATGCCAATAATACCGATAGTTTTATGGTGCACGTCCACGCCGTACCAGTCTGGCCCAATACTGCTGGTCCATTCACCTTTTTTTACCCGTTCGGCCACTTCCAGTACCCGACGGGCCGTTGCCAGAATCAGTGTCATCAGCGTATCTGCCACAGTTTCTGTCAGTTCGGTAGGTGTGTGCATCAGCAGGACATTGCGCTGAGTGAGGGCATCGACATCAAAGTTGTCGTAACCTACAGAAACGGTTGAAGCGGCGCGTAAAGCAGGCATGGCAGTTAACAGCGCCCCGTCCACTTTTCCCCCCGCACCTAACAAACCTGCCGCGCTGGCAAAAGCATCAGCATTGGCCTGAACAGTTTCCGGGCTCAGGTTATTCACCTGGATAACATCCACTTTTTCTTTCAGGCGGGCAACCAGGTTTTCGGGCAGTGTTTTATAGAGAATAATGGACGGCTTCATACAGGTCTCCGTAAATTCAACTGAATATTAACGGGCGGCAAATGCCGGCCACACGTTGTGATTTTGCCTGGAAAGGCTGATATGACGTTACGATTCTACTATTAGAGTACAGTGTTTGCGGAGCGGAAAAGTGCGAAAAAAGACAGATAATCACACTGTTTTTTGTGCAGATGCCCATTTTTGATGCGTTTATTCTTGGTGGGTATTTTTGTTTACTGGCAGCAGTAAAGGCAAAAACCGCATGCCGTACATATCTGGCATGAATATATATCGCCCGGCCTGAGTCTGTGCAACACAGAATGATCTTCTGGCTAAGGGGGGGGTATTTCTGATTCACTGCGCAACGGGTGGAAATACCAGAAAAAGACATGGGTAGAAAGTGTTATAAGTCAGAGTATTACCCGGGCTAATCTATAACCCGGGCGATATGTGTTACTGCAACGGCGACAAGGTAATTTCTACCCGGCGGTTTTGGGCTTTACCTTCTTCGGCTGTGTTACTGGCGACCGGGTTGGCCGGGCCCATACCAGAAGTGTGCACCCGGTTACCGGCAACACCTTGAGTAATCAGCGCACTGCCAACGCTGTCTGCGCGCTGTTGCGAAAGGCGCATGTTCAGGTCGTGCCCGCCAGTGCTGTCTGTATAACCCACCACGTTAACGGCGGTTTTCGGGTACTCTTTCAGCACCATTGCGACACCCGTTAGCGTATTGGCACCAGCAGGTTTCAACACAGCACTGTTGCTGTCAAAGGTGACATTATTGGGCATGTTCAGCACAATGTTATCGCCATGGCGCGTAACGCTCACCCCGGTCCCTTGCATTTTTTCCCGCAGCTTCGTTTCCTGGGCATCCATATAGTAGCCAATGCCACCGCCCAGTGCAGCACCGGCTGCCGCGCCAATCAGCGCACCTTTCCCCCGGTCACTTTTTGAAGAAGACAGTGCTCCCACACCGGCACCGACCAGCGAGCCAATACCTGCGCCAACGCCGGATTTTGCGGCCTGGCTCTCACCGGTATAAGGGTTTGTTGTACAACCGGAAATGACGAGTGTGGCGCATACTAATGTTGCGACCATAACCTTATGTTTTTTCATGTTATATCCTTATGCCGAAATTGAATTGTCGTAATGCGGATGGCGGTAGATTATGACGGCTTTACCGAAAGAAAATTTCGTTGAATAGTCTGATTTTGTAAAATGCGCCCACAGAGCGCGGCAAAACAACAACACTTAACACCTGCAAAGATCCCGGAGCCCATTGTGGATAAAAAACGATACCAGGTACTGACAGCAGCCCACTGGGGGCCTGTGTTGGTAGAAACTGATGGCGAAACGGTATTTTCGTCTCGTGGTGCCCTCAATACCTCGCATGAAAATACGCTCCAGACCGTTGTGGCAGACCAGGTTCACAGTCCAACCCGGGTGCGTTACCCCATGGTGCGTAAGGGCTACCTGGCATCACCGGACAATCCCCAGGGTATGCGTGGTCAGGATGAGTTTGTTCGGGTCTCCTGGGAAGATGCGCTGGCACTGGTTGACCGCCAGCACCGCCGTATCCGCCAAACCTGGGGCGCGTCGTCAATTTTTGCCGGTTCATATGGCTGGCGTTCCAATGGTGTGATGCACAAAGCCGCCACACTGTTACAGCGCTACATGAGTCTGGCTGGCGGGTATACCGGGCATTTGGGCGATTACTCGACCGGAGCGGCCCAGGTGATAATGCCGTATGTCGTGGGGGGTAACGAAGTTTACCAGCAGCAAACCAGCTGGCCTCTGGTGCTGGAGCACAGCGATGTGGTGGTTATGTGGAGTGCCAACCCACTCAATACCCTGAAAATTGCCTGGAACGCCAGCGACGAGCAAGGCATGAAGTATTACGAGGCGCTGAAAAAAAGTGGCAAACGCCTGATTTGTATTGATCCGATGCGTTCAGAAACCCACGATTTCTTTGGCGAGCAGATGACCTGGCTGGCTCCGTATATGGGGACAGATGTTGCAATGATGCTGGGCATCGCCACCACGTTGCTGGAAAATCAGTGGCATGACAGTGCTTTTCTGGACAAATACACCAGCGGGTTTGCTACCTTCCAGGGTTACCTGTTGGGTGAGCCGGATGGCATCAAAAAAGACGCCGATTGGGCTGCTGCGATTTGTGGCATACCAGCACAAACCCTGCGCGAGCTGGCACAGTTGTTCAGCCATAACCGCACTATGCTGATGGCCGGGTGGGGCATGCAACGCCAGCAATATGGTGAGCAGAAGCACTGGATGCTGGTGACGCTGGCCGCAATGTTGGGGCAAATTGGCTTGCCCGGCGGTGGTTTTGGGTTGTCTTATCATTTTGCTAATGGTGGTAACCCGACCAGGCGTGCAGCGGTGCTGGCGTCCATGCAGGGGAGTGTGGCGGGCGGAACTGATGCGGTAGATAAAGTGCCGGTCGCCCGGATTGTCGAGGCGCTGGAAAACCCGGGTGGTGCTTACCAGCACAATGGTGAAAACCGCATATTCCCGGATGTGAAAATGATTTGGTGGGCAGGTGGTGCTAATTTTACTCACCACCAGGATACCAACCGCCTGATTCGGGCGTGGCAAAAACCTGAGCTTATTGTTATCTCGGAATGTTTCTGGACCGGGGCGGCGAAGCATGCCGATATCGTTTTGCCGGTGACAACGAGTTATGAACGCAATGATATGACCATGACCGGGGATTACAGCCAGCAGCACCTGGTCCCCATGAAGCAGGTTGTGGCTCCTCAATATGAAGCCCGCGATGATTTCACTATTTTTGCCGACCTGAGTGAATACTGGGAGAAAGGCGGAAAACAGCGCTTTACGGAAGGCAAAGGTGAAATGGCCTGGCTGGAGACATTTTATCAAATGGCTGCCACAAGGGGGGCTGCCAACCAGGTATCGCTAATACCTTTTGCCACTTTCTGGGAACAGAACCAGCTCATCGAAATGCCAGAAAACCCGGCGAACAGCCAGTTTGTGCGGTTTGGTGATTTCCGGGCAGACCCACAGGCACATCCACTGAAAACCGAAACCGGTAAAATTGTGATTCATTCAGAGCGAATTGCCAGTTACGGCTACCAGGATTGCCCGGGGCACCCCACCTGGCTGGCGCCTGATGAGTGGCACGGTAATGCGCAACCAGAACAATTGCAGTTGTTGTCTGCCCACCCGGCTCACCGGTTGCACAGCCAGCTAAATTACAGCCGGTTGCGTGAACGCTATCAAATTGCCGGAAGGGAACCTGTGACACTCAATGCCACTGATGCGAAAGCCCGTGGTATTCGCCATGGTGATGTTGTTCGGGTATGGAATGGCCGTGGGCAAGTACTTGCCGGGGCGCATGTGACTGATGGCATTAAACCTGGTGTGATTTGTATTCACCAGGGTGCATGGCCGGATTTACAGGATGGCGAAGGTAGCCTGTGTAAACACGGCGCAGTGAATGTGCTGACCAAAGATATACCTTCGTCGCGCCTGGGGAATGGTTGTGCTGCGAATACTTCGTTGGTGTGGATGGAGAAGTTCACCGGAGAGTTACCAACGGTGACGGCTTTCACCCCGCCTGCCAGCTCATGATCCAGGTGGGCTCCTGGGTGTCGTCCTGCCAGGCGCTTTCAATAATACGAAAGCCCTGGGCATGGTAAAAACTCACTGCCCGGCTGTTTTTCTGGTATACCTCCAGGCTTAGCAGCGGGTAGCGATTTTTAACGTGGCTGAGTAATTCTCGCCCAATCCCATGGCCTACTGAATGGGGCGCGATAAAAAGCGCCCCAATAAAGCGCGATTCCAGTACGCTGACAAAGCCCTGTAACTCTCCCTGCTCATGGTAAACCCAGGTGGTGGCATGGGGCAGGTAAATATCCCGGACAACAGGCACACTTGCCTGCCAGTAACTGACCGGAATAAATTCGTGGGCTGCCGTTGTGCTGGCAAGCCAGAGTGACAGAAGTTCCGGCATGTCTCGTGCGCGGCTGCGACGAATCATCTGCCTGCCTCCGGGTGGCAGGCGCAACTGATTACATGGTCATTCACCAGCCCGCAAGCCTGCATGAACGCATAGCAAATGGTCGAACCAACAAATTTGAAACCCCGCTTTTTCAACGCTTTAGACATCGCTTCTGATACTGGCGTACTGGCCGGGACCGCAGACAATGTTTCCGGGCTGTTAATCACCGGCTGGTGGTCGACAAAACCCCAGATAAAATCTGAAAATGACTCGCCATTTTGTTCCATCGCGACCCATGCCCGGGCGTTCGTTATGATGGCTTCAATCTTACCCCGGTGGCGAATGATACCGGCATTTTGCAGCAGTTTTTCTACGTCATCCGCCTGCATTTCGGCGACTTTTTGCGGGTTGAACTGGTGGAATGCTGCACGGTAATTTTCCCGTTTTTTCAACACAGTAATCCACGACAAACCAGCCTGTTGGCCTTCAAGGCATAACATTTCGAATAATTTTTCGCCTGACTTTTGCGGTATGCCCCATTCATTGTCATGATAATCAATATAAAGTGAATCCTGGGTAACCCAACCGCAACGTTGCATGGTGCCAGTCCTTAATTGTGATGTGGTAAATCGTTATTATCGGCTATACGCTTAAAATATATACCCTGCGTTTTTGACATTGTTCAGGTAACACGCAGGTAAGAGGTAAAACTGGACGGACATCACACCATCCCGTGAGGCCCGTGGCAATCTCGGCAGGTAAATAAATCCTGTCGCAGTTGTGTTGTATATAAAAAAATACCGATAAAGAAAAAATAAAACCGAATATTTGCAGGCGTCCACCATGAACAGCATCTCCTTTAGCAGTGGCAAAGCAGTCAGTTATGCAGCCTGTTGTGGGTTGTGCGTGTTTTATTCGTCGGCGGCACTGGCGCTGGATACGCGCAGCGATAATGTCAGCACTGTTCCGGTTGCCCCACAGGAGAGCGTTGCCCGGGTGGATTACAACACTATTCTGGCACAGCACATCAAAGCGTCTCATGCACCAATGGGCAATATGGTCATGTGGCGTGACTCTTCATTGCCCGGTGAACAGTCCGTGAGTACGCACTGGCAATTCCCGTTAAACAATAACTTTGCCACAGGCCCCGTTGCCGGGTGGGATCAATACCGTGCACCCTGGTCTGGGTCGTCTGCTGAGGCGTCGAATGTGAGCCGTATTGGCTGGCGACTGGACTACGCCTGGGGTGTGATCCAGCCCTGGGCGCAGGTTGATCTTATTTCAGGTTCATCTTCGTGGTCTGAACCCTATACTGCCCAGAGTGGCCAGCAGGATGAGAAAATTGGCTTCTCAATGGGAGCAAATCTTCCATTAAATCAAAATATTGCTGCTTATGCGCGTTTGTCTCAGGGCAACACACAGCCAGGTAATGACCTGGCCACATGGCAACTGGGGCTGGACGTCGCGTTTTAAGCCAGGCCCGGAAATGGTGCAGCCTTATTTTGCCTCTGAACCTTGCGCACTAAAAAAGTGCATTTCTTGCTTGCCGCGTTTCAGCATCTTGCCTGTTCCCGATTAACTCAGTGACTTTATGGGTATTTAAGACCTGGTACACACTTTGCAACACCTTCGCCAGTTGCGTTTATTTTTGATTAATTTTATGGCGAGGTCGTTATGTCTGAACAACCGACAACATTAAAACGCTCACTGGGGAGCTTCCGGTTATGGGGCATCGCTGTTGGGCTGGTGATATCAGGTGAATATTTTGGCTGGAGTTATGGCTGGTCTGCGGCAGGAACCCTGGGGTTCCTGATAGTCGCTGTGTTGATTGCGGCCATGTACTGCGCGTTTATTTTTAGTTTTACTGAACTGACAACTGCTATTCCGCACGCCGGTGGGCCGTTTGCTTACGCTTTTCGCGCCTTCGGGCCAACCGGTGGTTTTATTGCCGGGTTTGCAACCCTGGTCGAGTTTGTCTTTGCTCCACCGGCCATTGCGATGGCGATTGGTGCCTACCTGAATGTGCAATTCCCTTCACTGGATCCCAAATGGGTAGCCTGTGGCGCCTACCTGGTATTTATGGCGCTGAATATTTTGGGCGTTGGCATTGCGGCAACCTTTGAATTGTTCGTTACATTGCTGGCAATTTTTGAGTTGCTGGTCTTTATGGGTGTGGTGGCTCCTGGGTTCCAGTGGAGCAATTTTGCCAGCCACGGCTGGGCAGGCAGTGACACGTTCTCTTCCGTAGCGCTTTCAGGTATGTTTGCTGCCATTCCTTTTGCGATTTGGTTCTTCCTGGCTATTGAAGGTGCATCCATGGCGGCGGAAGAAGCAAAAAATCCACGTCATACCATTCCTCGCGCACTGGGTGGCGGAATTATCACGTTGACGGTGCTGGCCGTAGGCGTGATGATCTTTGCTGGTGGTGTGGGTGACTGGCGTGCATTATCCAACATTAATGACCCATTACCTCAGGCAATGAAACTGCAGGTAGGTGGCAGCAGCGGCTGGTTACATATGCTGGTTTGGCTGGGGCTGTTCGGCCTGGTCGCCTCGTTCCATGGCATTATCATGGGGTACTCCCGCCAGATTTTCTCCCTGGCACGGGCCGGGTACCTGCCGGCTTCTTTGGCGCGTGTTAACCGCCGTACACAAACACCTGTTCTGGCAATCCTTGCCGGTGGTGTGATTGGTATCGCCGCTATATTTTCCGACTCCCTGATTACGATTAATGGCATGCCGCTGACTGCCAGCATCGTTACCATGTCTGTATTCGGTGCGATTGTTATGTACATCACGTCGATGGCGGCACTGTTCAGGCTGCGTCGCACGGAACCTGAGCTGGAACGCCCCTTCAAAGCACCGGGATTCCCGGTAGTTCCGGCATTTGCACTGGCTGTATCGGTACTCTGCCTGGTGGCGATGGTGTACTACAATTTTGAACTGGCGGTGATTTTCGCCGTAATGATGCTGGCCGGTTATGTATGGTTCCGAATGACAGCCACTGCTCGTGCCCGTGCTGCGCTGGATCCGCAACTGACAGTGATGTAATAAAGGTTATCCCATGTATAAAACCACTCTGGCGCACAACACATGGACATTCGCCAGTCTGAAAGAGGTTATGGCTAAGGCTTCCCCGGCGCGTTCCGGGGACCAACTGGCAGGCGTTGCCGCGGCAAGTGCGGAAGAGCGCATGGCTGCGAAATTCGTGCTGGCGGATTTACCGTTGACGACGTTTCTGAACCAGGCGCTGGTGCCTTATGAAGAAGATGAAGTCACCCGGCTTATCGTGGATACCCATGATCGGGAGGCGTTCGCTCCCATCAGCCACCTGACGGTAGGGGAATTTCGTGACTGGTTACTGGAAGATGGAACGGATCATGCGCTGTTAACCCGGGTTGCTCCGGGTATTACGCCTGAAATGGCTGCGGCAGTCAGTAAACTGATGCGCAACCAGGATTTGATCCTGGCGGCCAGCAAGTGCCAGGTCATCACCCGGTTTCGCAACACCATTGGTTTGCCTGGCCACTTAAGTGTGCGCCTGCAACCGAATCACCCCACCGATGACCTGCAGGGTATTGCCGCCAGCATGCTGGATGGCCTGCTGTACGGTAGTGGCGATGCGGTGGTGGGGATCAACCCGGCAAGCGACAGCCTGCCAGTACTTGAGCGGCTGAATTATATGCTGGACGATGTTATCAGCCGTTTCGAGATCCCCACACAGTCTTGTGTGCTGACCCATGTGACCAACACTCTGCAGTTAATGGAGCGCGGTGCGCCGGTTGACCTGGTGTTTCAGTCGGTTGCAGGTACGCAGGCGGCGAATACCGGTTTTGGTATTGACCTGGCGATGCTGGCTGAGGCGCGTGATGCCGCGCTGTCACTCAAGCGCGGTACGCTGGGCGATAATGTGATGTACTTCGAAACCGGCCAGGGAAGTTGCCTGTCGGCAGATGCCCATCATGGGGTGGATCAGCAAACCTGTGAAGCCCGTGCTTACGCGGTGGCCCGCCACTTTAAACCCCTGCTGGTTAATACGGTGGTTGGGTTTATCGGCCCGGAATATTTGTACGATGGTAAGCAAATTATTCGTGCCGGCCTGGAAGACCATTTTTGCGGTAAATTACTTGGCCTGCCACTGGGGTGCGATGTGTGCTACACCAACCATGCTGAAGCCGACCAGGATGACATGGATACCCTGCTGACATTACTGGCCGCTGCCGGGCTGACCTTCCTGATAGGGGTGCCGGGAGCCGATGACATTATGCTTAATTACCAGAGCACCTCATTCCATGATGCGCTCTATATTCGGCGTTTACTGGGGCTTAAACATGCACCAGAGTTTGCCGCCTGGTTAGAGCGGATGCAGATTATTGACCGCACAGGGCAATTACGCCTGACCGGTGCGAGCCACCCGCTGCTGAGTGCGTTACCTAAAGGAGAAGTGGCATGACATTACCGGATGCCTGGCGCTCCCTTACGCAGTTTACCGATGCCCGTATTGCGCTGGGGCGCAGTGGGGCAAGTTTACCTACCCGCGAAGTGCTGAAATTTGGCCTGGCGCATGCGCAGGCCCGGGATGCGATTCACCAGCCGTTTGACAGCGACAAAGTGGCTCAAAGTCTTGAATGTTTAGGGTTGAGAACTCTGACGGTGCAAAGTGCCGCGCCTGACAGGCACAGTTTTCTCCAGCGCCCGGATTTGGGCCGCCAGCTTAGCCTTGAAAGCCGAAACCAGCTCACCCAACTGCGTAATGATTCACCGGATCTGGTGCTGGTGGTGGGAGACGGTCTGTCATCCTGGGCGGTACATCGCCAGGCCTGTGAACTGGTTCGCGCATTACTGCCTTATCTTTCTGAACTGGGTATTTCACTGGGGCCAGTGGTTTTGGCTCATCAGGCGCGTGTTGCCCTGGCGGATGATGTTGGTGAGTGCTTACATGCAAAAGCAGTCGCCATGTTGATTGGCGAGCGTCCGGGCCTGTCTTCGCCAGACAGCCTTGGGGTGTATATGACCTGGTCACCCAGCCGGGGGCGGCGTGATGCTGAACGAAACTGTATTTCTAATGTGCGCCCGGAAGGGCTTAACTGGGATGCCGCTGCCTTTAAACTGGCGTGGTTACTGGAGCAGGCATTTATTCGCCGCCTGTCGGGGGTCAAGCTGAAAGATGAAAGTGATAACCCGGCTTTGTACGGGCGTGTTAAACCTCATTTGACACAGGTTAACGCTTTACGCGAGAAGTGAAAATCGTGATCTGCATCAAAGACAATTTTCACAATTAATATACAGGAATGGCGCGTAATACAGAGATAGTAAACACTCACATCGGTGGTTTGTGTTACGTGTCGTTCATGCATTTCAAGGCTGTTTATACCGCCTGAGATGCATTTCATTCCGCACTCAGTGCATTTCATGCCGTTTTTACCCAGTAAATTCCTCCCAAAGCGTAAGGTTACAGGCAGATAAATACCTTTCCTTATTCAGTAATGCAGGACATCTGCCATGAAAACATCAATTTCAAACCAAACGCGCTGGTTGACACTTGTGGGTACCATCGTGACTCAGTTCGCACTGGGTTCGGTTTATACCTGGAGCCTGTTTAATGGTCCGCTTTCTGAAAAACTTAATGAACCTGTCAGCCAGGTGGCATTCTCTTTCGGCCTGTTAAGTCTGGGCCTGGCGCTGGCTTCTTCTGTTGCCGGTAAGCTCCAGGAACGTTTTGGTGTCCGCCGTGTCACTATCGCTTCCGGGGTGTTATTAGGGCTGGGGCTGTTCCTGACCGCACACTCCAATAACCTGCTGATGCTCTGGCTGAGTGCTGGTGTGCTGGTTGGCCTTGCGGATGGGGCGGGTTACCTGCTGACGTTATCGAACTGTGTGAAATGGTTCCCGGAACGTAAGGGCCTGATTTCTGCCTTCTCTATTGGTGCTTATGGGTTGGGTAGCCTGGGGTTCAAATTTATCGACTCTCAGTTACTGGCTTCCTTTGGCCTGGATAAGACCTTCATGATTTGGGGTGGTATTGCACTGGTCATGATTGTGTTTGGCGCCTTATTAATGAAAGACGCACCGGTACAGGCGGTGAACCGTATCAATGGTGTCAGTAACAGTGATTTCACTCTGGCTGAATCCATGCGCAAACCACAGTACTGGATGCTGGCACTGATGTTCCTGACTGCCTGTATGAGTGGTTTGTATGTTATTGGTGTGGCGAAAGATATTGCTCAGAGCCTGGCGCATCTGGATGTCATGACGGCAGCCAACGCGGTTACGGTGATTGCGATTGCTAACCTGAGTGGCCGCCTGGTTATGGGGATCCTGTCCGATAAAGTGACCCGTATCCGTGTGATTACTTTCGGCCAGATTATTGCGCTGGTGGGTATGGCGGCATTGCTGTTCGCGCCTCTGAATGCGGTGACTTTCTTTGTGGCCATTGCCTGTATCGCCTTTAACTTTGGTGGCACCATCACCGTTTATCCTTCACTGGTAAGTGATTTCTTTGGCCTGAACAACCTGGCAAAAAATTATGGTGTGATTTACCTTGGCTTCGGGATTGGCAGTATCTGTGGTTCCATCATTGCATCGCTGTTTGGTGGCTTCCATGTGACTTTCCTGGTCATTTTCGCACTGTTGATTGTTTCTCTGGCGCTCTCTTCAACCATTCGCCAGCCTAAAGCGGATGTTTATGAAGGCGATGCTGCACATTCCCACGCCTGATGCGATAAGCTGAATTCAGCCAGATACAATTGATTGCATCTGTAAACAACGGCAACCGCGGTTCTTCCCCGGTTGTCGTTTGTTTTATCCGGCCGCGCAGGTTTACCCGCTTTCAGGTATTCCAGACTGCCTGCCAGGCAACCCTCAATTATTCCTCTGACGCCCCGCCGGCTGGCGGAACAATCCTATATTGTGGTGCAGGTTCTGTTTCCGTGCCGGTTTTTATTAATTTGTGCTGAACTTCGTCCCCCTGTCACCTGTCAGACTGCTGATTATGGCCAGTCTGGATTATTGAATGAAGATTTCTCGTCGTATTACACAGGTACAGCTCAGTTGCTTTCTTGCGCTGTATATTGGGTTGTTTCTTAACTGCTCGGTATTCTGGCGGCGTCTGCATGAGTCGATGGATATCACTCCGTTCTTCAAAGCCTTTGCGCTGACAACCGAGGTGTTTGCTACTGTTCTGGCGAGTTTCTTTGTGTTGCGCCTTTTTTCCCTTGGCGGGCGGCGTGCCTGGCAGGTATTAAGCTCATTTTTGGTGCTCTGCTCTGTTGCGGCCAGTTACTACATGGCGGTAATGAATATCACCATTGGCTACGGCATTATTGCGTCTGTGATGACGACCGACATCGATCTGACCAAAGAAGTGGTGGGCTGGCGTTTCTATTTATGGGTGCTGTTAATCGGCATTCCCCCGTTGTGGTTTATTTGGCGTAACCAGGGGCAGGATTCATTAATAAGGCAACTGTCAACGCGGCGGGAAGCCTTACGTCACCTGGGCGTGTTGTTTCTGGTTGCACTGGTTGTATGGGCGCCTGTTCGTCTTCTGGGAAACGTTCAGAAACACCACGAAAAAGGTTCCCGGGAAGATTTACCGAGTTATGGCGGTGTGGTGACCAGTGCTTATTTACCGGCAAACTGGCTTTCTTCTTTGGGGCTCTATGTGTGGGCTAAGGTGGATGAAACCCTGGATCACCGTTCTCTCATTAACCCGGCAACCCGCAACCACTGGAACGTACCAGCGAACCTGAACGATGTGCAGGTGGTGTTTATCATTGGTGAGACAACGCGCTGGGACCATATGGGCCTGTTTGGTTACTCAAGGAATACCACGCCCAAACTGGCACAGGAGAAAAACCTGGCGGCATTCCGCGGCGAGTCCTGTGATACCGCGACCAAACTCTCATTACGTTGCATGTTTGTGGGCAAGGGTGGTGTCATGGATAACCCACAGCGAACCTTACTGGAGCAAAACGTCTTTGCCGTGTTGAAACAACTGGGGTTCTCCAGTGATTTGTATGCGATGCAAAGCGAAATGTGGTTCTACAGTAATACGATGGCCGATACCATTGCCTGGCGGGAACAGATTGGTGCGGAAGGCCATAATCAGGGCAAAACTGTGGATGACATGTTGCTGGTGGATGAAATGGTCCGGTCGCAGTTGCAACACGCACAGGGTAAACACCTGGTTATCCTGCATACCAAAGGGTCGCATTATTCGTATGTTCAGCGTTATCCCCGTGAGTTCGCCATCTGGCAACCAGAATGTATGGGGGTTAACAAGCACTGTTCGGCGCAAACACTGATCAACGCATATGATAATTCAGTACGCTATGTGGACAGTTTTATCAGTTCGGTTATCGACCAGGTGCGTGATAAGAACGCGATAGTGTTCTACGCTGCTGACCATGGGGAATCGATTAGCGACAGCCTGCATTTACACGGCACACCGCGCAACATTGCACCGCCAGAACAATTCCGGGTACCGTTACTGGTCTGGGCTTCTGATAAGTTCCTGCAGACGCCAGAAAATGCGCAGCGTTTTGGGCAATTGCAGCAACAGGCCAAAGAAGGTGTGGTGCATAAACATACCGAATTATTTGACTCGGTGTTGGGGTGCCTGGGGATAACATCCCCGGATGGGGGAATTGACGCTTCACGCAACTGGTGCGCACTGCAAAATACCAAAGGGAAAAGCGACCCCACTTTGTGATGCTGGCTTTCCAGGCGATCAGAAGTCTTTTTTAAATAAGGGATTGACGCGATGCAGTGCCGGCAGTAATATGCGCCCCGCATTCGGCGAGTAGCGCAGCCTGGTAGCGCAACACGTTCGGGACGTGTGGGTCGGAGGTTCAAATCCTCTCTCGCCGACCAAATTCAGACCCGCAGTGATATCACTGCGGGTTTTTTGTATCTGGAACATTTAACAACTTTTAGAAAAGTTCTTAAATAACGACTTTGCCCGAGTGCGACGCTCAAGCGCCTTATTTTCCCCAGTTTCCTATCACGTTTTGTTATCTTTACCGCGTGGTTATTTTTATTGTCTTATGGATAACAACAGCATTTTTTACTGAAATGCCTGTCGTTGGCACTATTTTTTGTTCATATATTCACCATTCAGCCAAAAAGTTGTCATAAATCACATTGGGTTATTGCACTGCTTGTGATTCATTTGTTGGTTTTTTGTTTTGGTTTTATTGTCATAGCATAAATTTATGTGCTGTAAATAACACAAACTCCTTTTTTTCATCTTTGTTTTCACTTTCTCACATTCCGTGTAAATACCCGTTACGTATATTGACGTTTGGCTCATCAGTTGACAGATTGTAGGGCGTGAGAGGCCATTTACGGACAGTCTGTCCTGCGAGACAGTGGCCCTTGTGGAAGGATTCCCCATCCTCATCAAGCTTTACGGGCTTGCCCGAGCGAACCGGGTAAAAAATAAGAAAGGTTCGCCGGTTTAACACAACACATATCACATTGGAGCAGAAGAATGAGTATTTCCTTGAAGAAGTCAGGGATGCTGAAGCTTGGTCTGAGCCTGGTGGCTTTGACAGTTGCAGCAAGTGTTCAGGCAAAAACCCTGGTTTACTGTTCAGAAGGCTCGCCAGAAGGCTTTAACCCACAGCTGTTCACTTCCGGTACTACCTATGATGCCAGCTCAGTGCCCATCTACAACCGCCTGGTTGAATTTAAGATTGGCACCACCGAAGTGATCCCGGGCCTCGCTGAAAAGTGGGATGTAAGCGCTGACGGGAAAGTGTATACCTTCCATTTGCGTAAAGGCGTTAAATGGCAGAGCAATAAAGAATTCAAACCGACTCGTGACCTGAATGCCGACGACGTTGTCTTCTCCTTCGACCGCCAGAAAAACCCTAAAAACCCTTACCACAATGTCTCTGGCGGCAGCTATGAGTACTTTGAAGGTATGGGTCTGCCTGACCTGATCACTGACATCAAGAAAGTTGATGATTACACCGTTCAGTTCGTACTGGCTCGCCCTGAAGCACCGTTCCTTGCTGATATGGCAATGGACTTCGCTTCTATTATGTCTAAAGAATATGCTGATGACATGATGAAAGCGGGTACACCGGAAAAAGTGGACCTGGACCCAATCGGTACCGGCCCGTTCCAACTGGTTCAGTACCAGAAAGACTCCCGTATTCTGTATAAAGCGTTCCCGGGCTACTGGGGCACCAAACCGCAGATTGATCGTCTGGTCTTCTCTATTACGCCGGATGCTTCCGTGCGTTACGCAAAACTGCAGAAAGATGAATGCCAGGTTATGCCGTACCCGAACCCGGCTGATCTGGAGCGTATGAAGAAAGACCCCAAAATCAACCTGATGGAACAGCCTGGACTGAACGTTGGCTATCTGTCCTTCAACGTTGAGAAAAAACCGCTGGATAACGTGAAAGTACGCCAGGCGCTGACCATGGCTGTTAACAAAGAAGCGATTATCAAAGCGGTTTACCAGGGGGCTGGTCAGGCTGCTAAAAACCTGATCCCGCCAACCATGTGGGGCTACAACGATGCGGTTAAAGATTATCCGTATGATCCGGTAAAAGCTAAAGAGTTGCTGAAAGAAGCGGGTCTGCCGGATGGCTTCAGCATCGATCTGTGGGCAATGCCGGTTCAGCGCCCGTATAACCCGAATGCCCGCCGTATGGCAGAAATGATCCAGGCTGACTGGGCGAAAATTGGCGTGAAAGCCAAAATCGTTACCTACGAATGGGGTGAGTACCTCAAACGTGCCAAAGCCGGTGAACACCAGACCGTTATGATGGGCTGGACCGGGGATAACGGGGATCCGGATAACTTCTTCGCCACACTGTTCAGCTGTGATGCGGCGAAAGACGGTTCTAACTACTCTCGTTGGTGCTACAAGCCGTTCGAAGACTTGATCCAGCCAGCACGTGCTACAGAAGACCACAACAAACGTGTGGAACTCTACAAGCAGGCTCAGGTTGTGATGCATGATCAGGCTCCTGCTCTGATTATTGCTCACTCCACGGTTTTCGAGCCGGTGCGCAAAGAAGTTAAAGGCTATGTGGTGGATCCGTTGGGCAAACACCACTTCGAGAACGTATCCTTAGAGTGATACACCCGCGTGCCTTTCTGCGGTAATGGGTGCCAATGGCTTGTTCACCCGTTCCCGGAAAGGCCCGGATGTATTCCTGATATTTCAGCCGGCCAAACACGCGTGTGCGCCAGCCAACTGAAATATAAAGGGTATAAGACCGGACTTGTTCTGCCAGCACCCCTCTCCCGGCGGGAGGGGGTCAGGGTGAGGGAACATATATTATGTACCTCACCCTTGCTGTCTGTAATGTGGGCTGATTTCCCCGTTGCGGCAGAACCGATGTACGTTGTGAGCAATACATTTCGCTGCCCCCGGTAGCGGAAGATGATAGAGAATCCGGCTAATGTTGCAGTTCATTCTCCGACGTCTGGGATTGGTTATCCCAACGTTTATAGGTATAACCCTTGTTACTTTCGCTTTCGTCCACATGATTCCGGGTGACCCGGTGATGATCATGGCGGGTGAACGCGGGATCTCCCCCGAACGCCACGCTCAACTGCTGGCTCAATTAGGGTTAAACAAACCACTCTGGCAGCAATATGTCACCTATATTTGGAACGTATTGCACGGGGATTTAGGTATCTCCCTGAAAAGCCGCCTGCCTGTCTGGCAAGAATTCGTTCCGCGTTTCCAGGCCACTCTGGAACTGGGTGTGTGTGCCATGATTTTTGCTATTGCTGTGGGTATTCCTGTTGGGGTACTGGCAGCGGTAAAACGCGGCTCCATTTTTGACCATACCGCCATTGGCCTGGCGCTGACGGGTTATTCCATGCCGATTTTCTGGTGGGGGATGATGCTGATTATGCTGGTGTCGGTGCACTGGAACCTGACGCCAGTTTCCGGGCGTATAGGCGACACGGTCTTCCTTGATGACTCGTTACCCCTGACCGGATTTATGTTGATAGATACCGCGATTTGGGGCGAACCGGGCGATTTCCTGGACGCACTTGCGCATATCGTTCTGCCTGCCATTGTGTTGGGTACCATCCCACTGGCGGTTATTGTGCGTATGACCCGTTCCGCCATGCTGGAAGTGCTGGGTGAAGATTATATCCGTACTGCCCGCGCTAAAGGCCTGAGCCGCCTGCGAGTGATTGTGGTCCATGCTTTGCGTAATGCCATGCTGCCAGTAGTCACTGTTATTGGTCTGCAGGTTGGTACTTTGCTGGCAGGGGCAATCCTGACTGAAACCATTTTCTCCTGGCCTGGACTTGGCCGCTGGTTGATTGAAGCACTGCAACGACGGGATTACCCGGTGGTGCAGGGCGGTGTGCTGTTGGTCGCGACACTCATCATTCTGGTTAACCTGGTTGTCGACCTGTTGTACGGCGTGGTGAACCCGCGTATCCGGCATAAGAAGTAAGGGGTTATCATGACGCAAGTAACTGAAAACAACGTGGTGGCAGCCCCGGTGCCAATGACACCGTTCCAGGAGTTCTGGCACTACTTTAAACGTAACAAAGGTGCAGTAATTGGGTTGGTTTACGTCACCCTGATGCTGCTGATAGCGCTGTTCGCCAACTTTGTGGCCCCCCATGATCCAGCTATGCAGTTCCGTGATGCATTGTTGCACCCGCCGGTCTGGGAAGACGGTGGTAGCTGGAAGTTTATTTTGGGCACCGATGATGTGGGCCGCGATATTCTCTCCCGCCTGATGTATGGCGCACGCTTATCCTTGCTGGTGGGCTGCATGGTAGTGGTACTGTCTCTGATTATGGGGATTGTACTGGGCCTGGTTGCTGGCTATTTCGGCGGCACGGTGGATACCATCATCATGCGTGTGGTGGATATTATGCTGGCCCTGCCGAGTCTGCTGTTGGCACTGGTGCTGGTGGCGATTTTCGGCCCCTCGATAGTCAATGCTTCCATGGCACTGGCCTTCGTCGCGTTACCGCACTATGTGCGTTTAACCCGTGCTGCGGTGCTGGTTGAAGTGAACCGCGACTATGTAACCGCTTCGCGGGTTGCTGGTGCCGGCGCGGTACGCCAAATGTTCGTCAATATTTTCCCTAACTGCCTGGCTCCGCTGATTGTGCAGGCATCTATGGGCTTCTCTAACGCCATTCTGGATATGGCTGCGTTGGGCTTCCTGGGTATGGGTGCACAACCGCCAACACCAGAATGGGGCACCATGCTTGCTGACGTTTTGCAATTTGCACAAAGCGCCTGGTGGGTGGTGACCTTCCCGGGGCTGGCGATTTTGCTGGCCGTGCTGGCTTTCAACCTGATGGGTGATGGCCTGCGTGATGCACTTGACCCCAAACTCAAGCAGTAAGAGGCACCCGATGGCGTTATTGAATGTAGACAGTTTATCGGTGCACTTCGGTGAAGAAGATGCGCCATTCCGTGCCGTTGACCGCATTAGTTATAGCGTGGACCAGGGGCAAGTTGTGGGGATTGTCGGTGAGTCCGGTTCGGGCAAATCCGTCAGTTCTCTGGCAATTATGGGCCTGATTGATTTCCCTGGCCGGGTAATGGCAGACAGCCTGGAGTTTAATGGCCGCGACCTACGGAAAATTTCCGAGCGCGAGCGCCGCCAGTTGGTGGGCTCTGAAGTGGCGATGATCTTCCAGGATCCGATGACCAGCCTGAACCCTTGCTACACCGTTGGCTACCAGATAATGGAAGCCATTAAAGTGCACCAGGGTGGCAATAAAAAAACCCGCCGCCAGCGGGCAATCGACCTGCTGGATCAGGTGGGGATCCCCGACCCGGCATCACGTCTGGATGTGTATCCGCACCAGCTTTCCGGGGGGATGAGCCAGCGTGTAATGATAGCCATGGCAATAGCCTGCCGGCCAAAACTGCTGATTGCGGATGAACCAACAACCGCACTGGATGTGACCATTCAGGCCCAGATTATTGAACTGCTTCTGGAATTGCAGCAGCAGGAAAACATGGCGCTGGTGCTTATCACCCATGACCTGGCGTTGGTTGCTGAAGCGGCGCATAAAATCATCGTGATGTATGCCGGCCAGGTGGTGGAAGCGGCCAGTGCGCAGGATATTTTCCGTGCGCCCCGTCACCCATACACCCAGGCGTTATTACGCGCCTTACCTGAATTTGCTCAGGATAAAGCGCGCCTTGAGTCGCTCCCGGGTGTGGTTCCCGGCAAATATGACCGCCCGCAAGGCTGCCTGCTTAACCCGCGCTGCCCGTATGCCACGGATAAATGCCGGGCTGAAGAGCCTGCGTTACATGCGCTGGAGCACGGGCGTCAGTCTAAATGCCACTATCCCCTTGATGATGCCGGGAGGCCGACAGTATGAGTACCCATGAGGCCGACACGCAACAGCACTTGTTGCAGGCTATCGATTTAAAAAAACACTACCCGGTGAAGAAGGGGATGTTTGCCCAGGAGCAGCTGGTTAAAGCGCTTGACGGCGTCTCCTTCACACTGGAACGTGGCAAGACCCTGGCCATTGTTGGCGAATCAGGTTGTGGGAAATCCACGCTTGGCCGCCTGCTGACGATGATAGAAACGCCTTCTGGCGGGCAGTTGTTCTACAAAGGGCAGGACTTACTTAAGCCAGACCCTCATGCGCAGAAGTTACGTCGCCAGAAAATTCAGATTGTGTTCCAGAACCCTTACGCGTCATTAAACCCGCGTAAGAAAGTGGGGCAGATCCTGGAAGAGCCTTTGCTTATCAATACTGATTTGTCAAAGCAGGAACGGCGTGAAAAAGCTCTGTCGATGATGGCGAAAGTTGGCCTGAAAACCGAACATTATGACCGTTACCCGCATATGTTTTCCGGTGGGCAGCGCCAGCGTATTGCCATTGCCCGTGGCCTGATGCTGGACCCGGATGTCGTGATTGCCGATGAACCAGTGTCTGCACTGGATGTTTCTGTGCGTGCACAGGTACTGAACCTGATGATGGATTTGCAGCAGGAAATGGGGCTGTCTTATGTCTTTATTTCACACGACCTATCCGTGGTTGAGCACATTGCTGATGAAGTGATGGTGATGTACCTCGGCCGTTGTGTGGAAAAAGGCAGCAAAGACGCCATTTTTGACAACCCGCTGCACCCTTACACCCAGGCATTGCTGTCTGCCACACCGCGCCTTAACCCGGAATCCCGGCGAGAGCGTATTAAATTGACGGGTGAACTACCCAGCCCGCTCAGCCCACCTCCGGGTTGTGCGTTTAATGCGCGTTGTACCCGCCGTTTTGGGCAGTGCACACAGTTACAGCCACATCTGAAAGATTACCGTGGCCAGCTGGTTGCCTGCTTTGCGGTTGACCAGGATGAAAATGCGCACACAGTTTAAGTAGTGTGTTACCTGCAGGCTCGCCATCCTGGTGGCCTGCTTATCCTTGAAGTACCTTTTCCCCTGCGGTTTCTCTTTCCTCACTTCACTTTCTGATGTGCACCCGGCGTGCTACTTCACATGTACGAAAAAAGTTGCCATTCCCCTGGCATTTTGTGCTGCCGCTATCTATAGCTATCAGTAGGTTGTTAGTATTGCCATGATGGTGATGGCAAGTTGTGTGCTTTTAATGGCAATTTCATTGGAGATAAACCTCTTTGAGGTTTATCTGAATTGCGGCCTACGAAAATTGGTAGGTCAGAGGCCTGAGTTGTAATTAGGTTGTTCTCGAACCATCTCTGAGGTGTTTTATTGATAGAGAAAATATATTTCTAGATATTTCTCTGGGTAAAAATTTATGTATACAGCATTAAATGCTAACAGATTAATATTTTGTATAAAAAATAATTAATAGTTTTATTGGCTGGTTTTTTAGTGAAGTATCAATGATAAATTCATTAATGTTTGAGTTTTGTAGTTATAAAAAATTTGTATATTTTGTGCTAAAAAAAAGATGGCGTGATGACAGTGAGAGTCGATATATTAACGCTAAATATCGGCGCAAATTTTGAACAGCGCGTTCTTGCTCAAAATGACGCAGGTTATTACGCATATTTCCTCTCTGCGCTTTACTCATAATCATAATATGTATGTCAGGTTTCGTTGTTATCCTGACATGAATACACTTGCAACTTAGAGTACTCCTATGAACAGCTATGATGATCTGCAGCGGTTTAAAGATAAAACCCACACCGGTTCTATCGATTTTAAAGATATGTCAGCTGAGAAACAGGGACTCGGTGCGGGAAACAGCGCAATCTTTAGCCAGTTAACACAAGGGAACAGTGATGATGCGCAGGGCTCGCCATTTCGTGGTGCAGGCCATACATCAGTTACTGCACCGGATGCAGTTAAACCGGGTACGTTTGATGTACCTGCTGGCTCCAGTGCTGCAGTAACACCGTCAAATTCATTACCACCGGTGACCTGGACTACTGAGGTGATTAATACTGCACCCCGTCCGGTGGATGAATCCGCACCTTCTTTGCTGAAAGAAATGGCGATGATGCCCAAAGTCGTGCCAGTAAAAGTCCCGGCCAGTTCAACATCTCCGGTGGAATCCGGCAGACCGGCTGAATCGCTACAACAGGGCCATGCGCCCCTGCCAAATAGCACTCAAGCGGTGAAACCGCTGGAAACTGACGCCCCCATTATGGCGGCTCTTGCTGCCACACCACCAGGCGATGTGCCGGTTCCTACACCTGAAGCCATGCCTGAACCTCTGGTGACGCGACCATCTGCCCGCCACCCTGAACCTGTTTCTGTCCCACCTTCCTCTGACGGGAAGATTAACTTTGCTCAGCTGTTTGCTCCGTCTTCTGCGGGTAACGCACCACGCTCAGCGGTTAAAGAAATGCCATTAAAACCTTTGCTGGAAAGGATCGCCTCATGCCGTTAATTTGCGTCTGCTCACCTAAAGGCGGTGTCGGTAAGACCACCGTAGCAGCGAATTTGTCTTATGCCCTGGCACGTTCAGGCATCAAAGTTCTGGCTATTGATTTTGACGTACAAAATGCTCTGCGCCTGCATTTTGGTGTGCCGTTGTCTGACGGGCGTGGTTATGTTGCCAAATCAATGGAAAACCCCGACTGGAGTCAGTATGTGCTCACAACTGGCGGGAATATTTTTGTGCTGCCTTATGGCGACAGTACAGAAGAGCAACGCGTTGCATTTGAAGACCGTCTGGCGAATGACGAACACTTTTTAGCGCGTGGCCTTAGCACCCTGTTGAATTACCCCGGGCTGGTGGTTGTTGCCGATTTTCCTCCAGGCCCCGGGCCTGCGCTGAAAGCGATTGCCTCTATCGCTGACCTCAATTTAGTCACCATGCTGGCAGATACCGCCTCGTTGTCGTTGCTTCCTCAGGTTGAGAATCAGCGCATGATTGGCGGGCCTCTTAATCACCGTGCCGGCCACTATTTTTTAATTAACCAGGTGGATACTCGCCGCAATATTAGCCGCGATGTTACTGCGTTTATGGAAGAGCGGTTGGGCGAGCGTTTGCTGGGTGTGGTCCACCGTGATGAAAGTGTTGTGGAAGCTCATGCAGCGCAAAAATCGATTTTTGATTTCAGCCCGGCATCGGCAGCGGCGTTTGACATCGAAATCATTAGTAAAAAAGTCGCCAGTATTTTGGGTGTCAAAGTCGGGGATGGTGAGGTACATGCCAGCCCCAAACTATCGGGCTATTAATTACCCTCGGAATTTGCCATGAAAAAGCTCCAGTTTTATCTGCTGCTACTTGTGCTGGCACCAGTAGCGGTACTGATCATTATTACGCCTATGGATAGCCAGAAGCAGTATATCTTTGGCCTGATCAGTATGGCGTGCCTGTTTGTTTTAGGATGGTTTAGTAAGAAGCGCGGTATTTCAATTGTACTGGTGCTGGCATCGATTTTGATGTCTACCCGTTATATCTATTTCCGTGCGACGCAAACATTGCATTTTAATTCTGAAATTGAAGCCATCTTAGGGATTGGCCTGTTCCTGGCTGAGCTTTATACCTGGGTGATGCTGCTGCTCAGCTATTTGCAAACTATGTTCCCCCTTGAGCGCAAAATTGTGCCGTTGCCAGAAGATGAATCGCTGTGGCCGACGGTTGATGTCTATGTGCCTACGTACAATGAAAGCCTGGAAGTCGTGCGTGATACCGTTCTTGCTGCACAATGCCTTGATTATCCTAAAGATAAAATCAAAATCTATTTACTGGATGATGGGAAGCGTAGTGAGTTTGCGGTGTTTGCGGCAGATGTCGGTGTGGGCTATATCACTCGTACCAATAACGCCCATGCCAAAGCAGGTAACCTGAACCATGCAATGAAACTGACCAATGGTGAGTTGATTTGCGTATTTGACTGTGACCACGTCGCCACCCGTGTATTTTTGCAGGCAACAGTGGGTTCATTCCTGCAGGACCCGAAACTGGCGCTGTTACAGACGCCACACTATTTTTACTCCCCGGATCCCTTTGAGCGTAACTTGTCACGCGGCCTGAATATCCCCAACGAGGGGTCGTTATTTTATGGCCCAATTCAGAAAGGTAACGATAACTGGAATGCGACATTCTTCTGTGGCTCTTGTGCGGTTATCCGCCGCAGCGCGTTGGAAGAAATTGGTGGGTTCGCCGTTGAGACCGTAACTGAAGATGCTCACACTGCGCTGAAAATGCAGCGCCTGGGCTGGAAATCGGCGTTTCTGGGAATTCCTCTGGCCGCCGGGCTGGCAACTGAACGCCTGGTTCTGCATGTGATTCAGCGTACTCGCTGGGCGCGTGGTATGACGCAGATTTTTCGGGTAGATAACCCGTTGTGGGGCCGCGGGCTGCAGTGGCAACAACGGCTGTGCTATTTGAGTGCGATGCTCTACTTCCAGTTCGCGCTGCCACGTATTGCGTTTCTAACCGCGCCACTGGCTTACTTACTGTTTAACCTGAATATTATTCACTCTTCAGCCAGCCTGATTTTTGCCTATGCGCTGCCGCATTTGCTGATTTCTATTTTTGTCAGTTCGCGTCTGAATGGCCGCTTCCGTTACAGCTTCTGGGGTGAAATATACGACCTGGTGCTGGCGTTCCATATTGCCTTGCCCACGATGATTACCATGATTTTCCCCAAACGAGGCAAATTTAACGTAACGGACAAAGGCGGGTTGTTGAACGTCGGTTATTTCGATTTCAGCATTGTTCGCCCTCACGTAATTGTGGCGATTTTGCTGGCGATTGCCGTCGTAGCAGGCATTGTACGTGCTGTGGCATTTAACTACTTTGCCGTGGATCCGAACGTTATCGCTCTGAACGTCGGGTGGGGGTTATACAGCCTGTTCTTCCTGATGGGGGCGATAGCTGTTGCGCGTGAAACACGCCAAACCCGTAAAACGATTCGCCTGGATGTGGCTATTCCCGCAGTTATTCACTATGCCAGTGGGGTCTCTTCCCGAACTGAAACCCGAGACCTTTCTATGGGCGGTTGCCGCCTTGTGGCGCCGGATGACCGCCATCTGAATGACGAAATAGAAGAAGTGGAACTGCAGTTGAATTCTGGTGCAATAAGTATTCCGGTGCACATGATTTCGTCTGAAGACCACCAGGATAACGATATTCGCCTCATGTTTGATGACATTCCTTTATCGCGCCGCCGTGAGCTGGTGCGGGTGGTGCTTTCCCGTGCTGATGCCTGGGTACAGCCGCCGAAACCACAGGATAACCCTTTCCGTTCCCTGGCGACCATTGCCCGTTGTGTCTTTGATTTGTTCTGGTTGACATGGAAAGACCGCCAAAAAATACGCCGGGAAAAGAAACTGGCGAGAATGGCGGATCATGAGGAGGAGAGCGCAGTATGAAATGGATGCGATGGTATGCGCTTTCACTGTGTGTGGCGCTGTCGGGTTCGTTGCGTGCGGCTGAACAGCCAGCTGCCTCCTCTGAACCCACGCAAACAGAGGGCGCTTCAGCACTGGTTGACTCAGGAATCACAGATGCACCGGCTTCTGATGCGGGTACTCTGCCACTGGATTTGCCTGCACCAACACCGGCAGACGCACCGGATATGGCTGCGAGCAGCATAACACAGGCGACTGTCAGCAATATTACGCTGGCACAAATGGGGCAGCCTCTGGGGCTGGCTTTGAGTGGCGGGCAGTTGCAGGCCGGGATTAACTTTACGCTTCCCAGCGACGAAGTGGTTACCACGGCACAATTGGTTCTCAACCTGAAAGTTTCGCCTGCACTGGCTGCACGCAACACGACGCTGCAACTGATGATGAACGGGCAGCCACTGGGTACGGTGCCGTTGGGCTCAGCGCAATCAGATGATACGACTTACCAGATGGACGTTCCGGCTGCTCTGGTGGTATCCAGTAATAACCTTAGCTTTAAAATCAATGATGGCGATGCATTGTTATGCCAGCGTGAACTGACGGACAAATATCAGGTGACGATATTGCCGACCACACGCCTGGAGCTGGAAGGGCAACAACTGAATATTGGCTCGGATTTAAGCCATTTCCCGCGTCCCTTCTTCGATACAATGCAGATGACACCGGCTTCTATCTCCATTGCTTTTCCGGAGAAATTTACCCCGGATGAAGTGAGTGCGGCGGCATTGATTGCCTCCTGGATGGGTATTCAGGCAGATTATCGTGGGGTTTCTTTTGATGTGCAGACCAATTCACTGCCAGAGAAAAATGGCATTCTGATTGGCGCACCGGGGGATATTATCGCCGGGGTGCAACTGCCACAAAGCAACGGCCCTCTGCTGCAAATTATCGATAACCCGGGCAACCCGGTTTACAAACTGTTATTGGTTGTGGGGAAAGATGATAACCAGTTGCGGGCTGCCGCCTGGCGCCTGACTCGTGGGCAATTTAAACCGCAAACGGCATCTCTGGCAGTCAAACCCCAGGCTATTCCGGTCAGCAAGCCTTATGATGCGCCACGCTGGATAACCACCGACCGCCCTGTACGCCTGAGTGAGCTGATTCGTAAAGATCAGAGCATGACCGTTACCGGCATTTGGCATGATGTGTTGCGGGTGGCTTTCCGTGCGGCACCGGATCTATTCCTGTGGGATGGCGATACCATTCCGATGCGTATTAGCTACCGTTTCCCGTCAGAAAACTGGATTGATGAAGACAAGTCTTACCTGAACCTGACGTTTAACAACACGTTCCTGCATAACCTGCCAGTTAACAAGCAGGGGATCCTGGAAAGCTTGTGGCACAAGCTGGGTGGAGACGCACGCCAGGAGCGGGCTGATATTCCGCTGGAACCTTATATGATTTATGGGGATAACCAGTTATCGCTCTATTTTAATATCACCCCGAAAGCCAGTGCGCCTTGTGGTGTGTTGTTAAACAACAATATCAAGAGCCGTATCGACGAAGATTCATGGATTGATTTGAGCCATACGCGCCACTTCGCGCAGTTGCCCAATCTCTCTTATTTTGTTGGTGCATCCTTCCCGTTCACTCGCCTGGCGGATTATTCACAAACGGCGTTATTGCTTCCGGCTCACCCGGGTGACGCGCAAATTGCAACACTGCTGGATCTGGCTGCCCGTTCAGGTAACGCGACAGGAACAGCGCTGAACAATAACCGGGTGCTGTTTGGCCTGCCGGAAGGTGGGGCCAATAAAGCCTGGCTTGATTCCCGGGATATTCTGGCCGTTTCCACTCTGGGTGAGGAAGCTTTTAACCGCGCAGTTTTGGCCGATTCGCCCTTTGTCACCAGTGACCACACGCTTGGTGTGCGTGAACCTTCTCGCTGGCAAAAAATTAAGCGCTGGGTGGAAGGCAACTGGAATCTGAATGGCCTGGAAGCTGACCGCTATTTTTCATCAAACGAAGCCTGGCGTGGGTTTGTTAGTTATCGCTCCCCGTGGAATGACCAGCGGGTTGTCGTGATGGCGATTGGCAGCAACGATGACCAGCTTTCCCGCCTGCATACTGATTTGATGTCGGCAAAAATCAACGCCGCCATTCGTGGGGATGCGGCAGTGATTACCGATGAAAACGGTGTGCGCAGTTTCCGTGTCGGGCCTCAGTTCCCAAGCGGCCAGTTACCCTGGTATATGAGGATTATCTGGTACGCCAACCAGCACAGCGCCATGCTGGCTATTTTGGGGGTGATTCTGAGTATGTTGGTGGGACTTGCGCTGTACAGCGCACTGAAACGCCGTGCTCGTAACCGTCTTAATCCGGAGTCTGATTCGTGAAAACAGTGGGTAAAAAAATGAATCATAAAACAGCCCAGGTGCTATCGACTGTCTGCCTGTCCGGGGTATTAAGCCTTGGTATGGCGGTGGGGCAGGCGCAGGCGGATGCCGACAGCCCGGCGCTAAAGGCCTTGTTTGACCAGGCCAATTACTGGCATGAAAAATCCCATGATGAGCTGGCAATGCAGTCGCTGCGTAAAGTGTTGATGGTGGATGCCAACAACACTCAGGCACTGTACCTGATGGCATTATGGTCCCAACAAAACGGTAACCTGAAAGAATCTGCGCAATGGCGTGCCCGGTTGGCGAAAGCCGACCCGGCGGCACCACAGCTCCAGTCTCTGGATAATGCCCGCCAGTTGCAGCAAGTCCCTCAGGGGCAACTGGCATTAGCTCGCCAGCAAGCGCGCAGTGGCAATATTTCTGCGGCGTTATCTACCTGGCGCGGCTTATTTAATGGCAATGAGCCGCCCGCGAGCCTTGCTCCAGAGTATTACCTGACGATGGCCGGGGATAAATCCCTGTATCCGCAGGCGCTCTCCGGGTTGCGCCAGTTAACGGCCGAACACCCGCAGGATAACGCTGCTCGTGTAGCACTGGGTAAGGTGCTGACCTACCGTGATGACACACGCCGTGACGGGATTGATTTGCTGGAAGAAATGGCCAGTGGCAACAAAGATGCCGACAGCAGCCTGCGCCAGGCGCTGTTGTGGCTGGGGCCAAAGTCCGGCGACGAGCATTATTATCAAACCTGGATGCAGCGCCACCCGAAAGACGCCGATGTGCTGGCCTATTACCGCAAAAATGTGGGCGGTGCGGCGAAAGGTGCTGGCTTTACTGATTTGAACAGCGGTAACCTGGCCTCTGCGCAAAGCCAGTTCGAAAAAGTGCTGCAGGCCAACCCGACGGATGCCGATGCTCTGGCCGGGATGGGCTATATTGCCCAGCGAAAAGGGGATTACCAGGCTGCATCGCAATACCTGAAACGGGCCGCTGAACAAGGCGGAGATGCTTCTGCAGAGCGCCAGAAACAAGGGGAAGATGCCGCGTTTTATGGGCAACTTGCAGAAGCGCAGCAGGCGTTCAAACAGGGTAATACCGCCCAGGCGCTGTCTCTGAGTGCGCCTCTGGCACAACAGAGCGGAGACAAAGGTCTGGCAGCGAAGCTGTTCCGTGCCGATGTTTTACGCCGTACCAAAGATTATGCGCAGGCTGAGCAAACGTTGCGGGATATTCTGACCAGCGACCCGGGCAATGCATCTGCCAGAGAAAATCTCTATTACGTTCTGCGTGATCAGAATAAAACCGATGAAGCGCAGGCCATGCTGCAAAGCCTGCCTGCATCACTCCAGGCGAAACTGCAGCCAAAAGGTGGGTATGGTTCACCCGCGGATCCGATTCGCCGCCAGGCTCAGCAGGCACTGGCCCGGGGCGATACCACACAAGCTATTTCTGTTTTGCGCCAGGGTATCAACCGCCTGCCGTCTAACCCCTGGTTGCGGCTTGACCTGGCCCGGATTCTGAACAAGCAAGGGAATAATGCCGCCGCCAGCGACGTGATGGCGCCGTTATACCGGGCAGGCTCAGGTACCGAATCTCTGTATGCTGCCGCGCTATTTGCCAGTGATCAGGGAGCCTGGCAACAGGTGCAAACGTTAATCGGGCGTGTTCCGGCTTCTGCGCGTAACCGTGAGATGCGGGATTTGTCGCAAAGGGCGAATTTTAACCTGCAAATGGCGACCGCAGAAAGTTACCTGGCTTCCGGTAACCAGGTGGCCGCTGCCAACACACTGAAAGCGCTGTCGGGCCAGGTGCCGGACAGCCCGGCAGATGCCGGGAAACTGGCGCGCCTGATGGCACAAAGTGGGGACATGACCTCGGCAGTCGCGGTTGTGCGCAGTAACATTGCCCAGGGTGTTAAAGGCAATGCCGGCGATTATGCAGACCAGGTGGCGGTGTTAAACCAGGCGGGTTTGCGTAGTGAAGCGCAAACACTGTTATCCAACCCTGAACTGCAGGCGAACAGTACACCAACGCAACTGGCCGGGATCCGTAATGGCTACGTTATCAATGAAGCCGATAAACTGCGTGAGCAGGGCAATTACGCGGCGGCATATGACAAGCTGATCCGTGCCATGCAGCAGGATCCTCAAAATACCGACCTGATGTTTGCCATGGCGCGGTTATACCAGTCGGGCAAAATGAACAAAGAAGCGGGTGTGGTCTATGACTACCTGATGACCAGAGATACCCCGCAGCAGGATGCGCGTGTTGGTGCCATCGATGTAGCGCTGAGCAGTGGCGATGTTAAAAAGGCTCGTTCCCTGGCAAGTGGGTTACGCGATACGCAAACACCTGACAGATTGTTGTTAATGGCCCGGTTGTCTGAAGCCGAAGGTAACCACCAACAAGCACTGGCCTACCTGCGCAATGCCCGCGGGCAATTGGTGGGCCTGCAGCCAGGTACTACGTCAACATCGCCAATGATTGGCGGGCTGGTGCTGGCGGATAATCCGTTTAACGGGTCTTCACCAACCTCTTATGCCAACACCTCGGCCTCACAGTCTGGTTCAGCCATGCCATGGCAGGTTGCCCAGATGGGGCGCAATCCGCAGACTGCGCCTGTGAACACTGTGCGCCCTGATTTGCCAGTGGAATCAGCGCAAAGCAGTACGCTGCGGCAAGTCGATGAAATGATGCAACAGCTTGATGATAAAACGTCAACCTGGGTGCAGGGTGACCTGGCCGTTCGTGGTCGTGATGGTGAAAGTGGCCTGAGCAAACTGACGGAAGTGAAAGCACCGCTTCAGTGGTCTACGGTGCCTTTTGGCGATGCACGCCTTGATTTGAACGTGACTCCGGTCTCGCTGGATGCGGGTAGCTCATCTGTTGATGCCAGCCGCCGCTTTGGTACTGGCGCGTTAATTCAGGGCCAGGTTGCCAAAGCGAATGGGACATCGTCCCTTGCCGGAGATACCCTGCCAGATGTGGCCTCTCAGGGCTCGCAGAGTGATTCCGGTGTTGAAGTCGGGATGGCGCTGAGCGGCGATAGCTACAAGCTGGATGTGGGAACCACACCGCTGGGCCCGGACCTGAACACTGTGGTCGGTGGTATTCAGTGGTCGCCACAACTGACTGATTACCTGAAAGTTATCTTTAAAGGTGAACGCCGTGCCATGACAGACAGCCTGCTGTCTTATGTTGGGGCGCAGGATAAATATTCGGGTAAGCGCTGGGGGCAGGTCACTAAAAATGGTGGCACGGTACAACTGAGCTACGATGACGGCGATGTAGGCTTCTATTTCGGCGGCGGTGGCTGGAGCTATATTGGTACCAATGTAGCCAGTAACACCAGTGTTGAAGGTTCTGCCGGTTTCTACTTGCGGCCATTGCGGGCAGACGACCGCGAGCTGAAAACTGGGATCAGTATCGGGTACATGGATTTCTCCAAAAACCTGAGTTACTACACCTATGGCCAGGGTGGGTATTTCAGCCCACAAAACTATATAAGTGTTTCTTTCCCTGTGGATTATACCCAGCGGTTCAGCAACTGGAAAATGTCTGTTGGGGCCGCATTGGGCTACCAGTCCTACAGCCAGGATGATAGCGCATACTTCCCGAATGACCCGGACTTGCAGTCCCAACTGGAAAGTTACGTGGCCGCAGGGCAGGCGAAGGAAGCGTACTACGGCGGTAAGAGCCAAAATGGTATGGGCTACAACCTGCACGCTGGTGTCGACTACAACATCAACAAAGATATGACTGTCGGTGGGCGTGTGGGTTACGACACCTTTGGCGATTACAACGAAAGCACCGCACAGGTGTGGTTCCGCTATATGTTGGGAGACCGTTAACAATGGCGTTAAATGAGCAGAATCCTGCTGTGCTGGGGTATTTCCAGCAACAACAGACTCCGGCCGGGTGGTTCGACATGCTGACCATTATGGTCGATGGCATGGTGCGTAATGTTGGCGAGAAAGACAGCCATCCTTTCCTGACACAGATGGGTATCTCTTTTGGGCAGGCATTCCCCCTGCCTGAAGCAGAGACCATTGGTGAGCTGGAAGCGCATATCAACAACCGGCTGGCGCAGTTTAACTGGGGTATTGTGGATATCGATGTGGAGGATAACGCGATGGTTATCCGCCACCAGGCATTGCCGGTTGCACGTAATGGCCGTGAACAGAACAGATGGTGTAACGCATTTTGCGCTATGATGGAAGGCGTATATGCGAGCTGGATGCGCCAGCAGGGTGGCAAAGACAGTGTAGCCCTGTGGCGTGACCAGTCCTGGTCATTGACCGATGTTCAGTTCCGTTATCAGGGACGCTTTTAAGGAAAACTATGTTACAACGGGGTTTGGCACTGGTGGCGCTGATGGCGTCACTGGTGATGTCTTCGTTCGCACACGCCGATGTGGACTGGGGGCATTTTAAAGCGCGTTTTTTAATGGCAGATGGTCGAATCATTGATACCGGAAATAATAATGTGAGCCATACCGAAGGCCAGGGGTTCGGTATGCTGTTTGCGTTGGCAGGAAATGACCGGGAAAGTTTCGATAAAATGTGGACCTGGACCAACACACACCTGAAGAACCCGAAAAACGGGTTGTTTTACTGGCGTTATAATCCGGTAGCACCCGACCCGGTTGAAGATAAAAACGACGCCTCTGATGGTGATGTATTGATTGCCTGGGCCTTGCTTAAGGCCGGAGAAAAATGGGGCGACCCTGCCTATTTCAAGGCGTCAGATGCCATTACCAACGCAGTGATAAAGCACACCGTTATTGATTTTGCCGGCAAGAAAATCATGCTGCCCGGTGCCAGCGGCTTTAACCTCAATAGTTATGTCAACCTGAACCCGTCTTACTTCGTGTTCCCGGCCTGGCGCGCATTTGCTAAACGCAGCCATCTGGCGGTGTGGACACAGCTTATTAATGATGGGCAAAGTCTGCTGAAAAAAATGGGTTGGGGTGAAGCTAACCTGCCAACGGACTGGGTTTCACTGTATGCCGATGGGCGAATGGAGCCTGCCAAACAGTGGCCTGCACGTATGAGCTACGATGCTATACGTATCCCGGTTTACATTGGCTGGGACCAGCCTGACAGTGCGTTACTGATGCCCTGGCGTACCTGGTTTGGCCGTTTCGACCGTCTGCATACCCCTGCCTGGGTGAATGTGAATGATAACCAGCAAGCTCCCTACAATATGCAGGGTGGATTGCTGGCAGTACGTGACCTGACAATGGGAACCCTTACCAGTATGGAAACGAAAGTCACCAGTCAGGATGATTATTACTCTGCCAGCCTGAAATTGCTGTCTGCAATGGCCGCGCAAGGGATGTAGCCACCGCAGCCAGTTTACGTGCCCGCACAGCCGGGCACGTTTTAATGATTCAGATACCACTCAACCCCTGTTTGTAATCCCTCAGCAAAAAACATCAAAAAGACATACCAGGCACAGGATTTACAGCCACTCAGCACAACACAAATAACCCGCCACTTGCAGCGAGGCCCGTTCACAGGCTGTGAAGCCGCATTGAGCGCATCACTGCAAGTGAACGGAAACCGCCACACTGACACAGTGAAAAGTGAACACAACAGTCACCGCAGTAACAGTAATCTGTCAGTACAGAGCCAGTTGCGCGCCGTGTCAGCAACACTGCTTTCTCTCACCACCAGCGCCCGGCGCCCGCAGGGGGCACTGGCCCCCTGCACCCCCTTTCGTGGCCGGCAAAATCGCCGCTTCGCGGACATTCGGCTTACCCCGGCGGCCTGTTCGGGTACCGCTCCGAGTCGGCATCCTGCCTCCCGTCGCTCTGCCTGCGTCCTGCAGGCAGCCCCGGCCCGCCAGGCACGCCTCAACGATTTAGAGGCCACACCCCACACCTGCCTGTAATATCTCAGCAAAAAACATCAAAAAGACAGACCAGATACAGAACTTACAGCCACTCAGCACAACACAAAAAACCCCGCTACTTGCAGCGAGGTCTGTGTCGCGTAAGACCGGTGAACCGGAGAAAGGAAGACAAGGTTATTCCGCCCGGACGGCGGAATAAGGCGAACCGAGGCAGGGATGCCGAGTCGAGCCGGCCGCAGGCTGACTGCCCGGAGGTGAACGTAGTGCGCAGCACCGGTCGCCCGCGAAAAACCGGATTGTTAAGGGGCGGGCCCCTTAACACGTTCACAGGCTGTGAAGCCACATTAACCACATCACTTCAAGTGAACGGAACTTTCACCACACTGACCCAGTGAAAAGTGAACAGAAATAACCACACCCGGTGAGCGTATCACACTGCACCGGTCGCCCGCGAAAACGGGGATTGCAAAGGGGGCGAGCCCCCTTTAGCCCGTTCACTGGCTGTGAAGCCACATTAACCACATCACTTCAGGTGAACGGAAACAACCACACTGCAAGTGAACGGAACCTTCACCACTTACTGCGGATAAGGCACCCAATCCCCACTATTCAACCTGACCCATGGCTTATTCTGGTACTCAACCACAACCGCATTCGCGTTTTCAGATACCGGCGCAGTTTGTGGCAAACCACTGGTCAGTGCATTCCAGTCAACATGGTCGGCAACAAAGTTTTTGCCATCTAACGAGCGCACGACCAGTTCGGATATAGCCAGATAGCTACTGGGGCTGTTGATTTCAATTGGCGCACCCTGATGTGGGTCCTTCATACCAATAAATTTCACGCCTACCGGAACATGAGTGATAGACGGGCTGGGAATATCACGCAGGCCGGACACCTGCATTTTATCGCCTTTAAGCGCTGCGCCATGCTCAGGCACAACAACAACCATTACCCGGCGGTTTGATTTCTCCAGTTGGGTGAGAAACGCATCCAGTTCATCAAACAGTTTCTGAGCACGGAGCTTATAGTCTGCGGTTTTGCTGTTGCCAGGGTAATGGTTTCCGTCATGCAATGGCAGCAGGTTAAAGAAGGTGGCGTTGCGCTCATTGCCTGGAACGGTATTCATCCAACGTTCCAGCACGGCCGTGTCATCGTAAATGGGCGAATTATCAAAAGAAAGCAGGTTGACCGGCAGTTTGCTTTGGTCCATCAACGGAACAGAAACCCCGCCATTTTCCTGAACTTCTTTCAGGAAACCACCAAATTGACCATTGTGGTCAAGCATCAGGTGCATTGGGAAACCCAGTTTCGCCAGGTTATCAAACAGGTAGCATTGTTCACCTGCCGGTTGGTACAGATTCTTGTGGGAACTCTGCCCGCAACTGGCCCGCAACAGGCGAATCGCTGCCGGACCACTGTATGAAGTAGCTGAATTAAAGTTCTTAAACAGAATATCGAAATGCGACCACAGCGGATGAGAAGCAAGCCCTGTCTCTTCAATATCGGTCCACGCCAGTGAACAAATATTGATAACCAACACCTGGAAAGGCTCCGAACCTTCAGGCAAAGACTCCGGGAAAGGCGTTTTACGTTTTGCTTCACTGCTATAAAACGTGTTGAGCCAGTCGTTAATATTGGCAGAGTTTGCAGGGGCTGTTTGTACCGGAATATCGCCACTTAACACAGGCGCTCCCGAAGCTGGCGCGCTGGCTGAACCAGCAGCAGGTGCTGTGGCGGTATTCGCGGCGGTTGCCGGTAACAGAGAAATAGCCGGGCCGGCAATGTTCAGAACATTCAGCCACACCATTGCCAGCACCACAAACACGGTGACACGAATCCACTGCGAGAGGAAAAGCCAGCCTACAAAGAGCACGAAAACTGCACCAACCATATCCCAGTTAATAAAGCGCGTGACCAGGTCCAGAATGTAATCAGCGCTGAACCCCGCGACTTGTGAACCCTGGCTAAGGATGCTTTCCGGGCCAGGTAGCCAGGTGTCGTGCCAGAACAAACCAAACCCAATGGGAATGGCTACCCACTGGCGGATGCGGTGCAGGCGGTCAGATGTTATGGGCAGCAATAAAAAAACAAGAAATGCCAGGTTTTTTAGCTCATGGAAATTCAGGTAACCCGCCCACAGCAGGCCAAATTTAACTAAAAAATAGAAGTTCCATGCTCCCGGCCCGCGCCAGGCTTTCCAGTAAGATGAAAAAGAGGACGATGGTGTTTTATTTGTCATGTTTGTCTGCCCTGACAGGTGCATTACGGCGTAAAACCCCAACAGGTTTTACGTAACGCGGTTTGCCTAAAATTTGGCGCACGCGTAAATGAAGAACAGGTAACCAGCGCCTGGCACTGTAGCCCAGCGGCAGAAAAATGATGGCGCACAGCACAATTAATTGAAAAATATCGGCAAGACTCATCATGGGTTCTGGCCCTCCGCGCCGGGCTGTAACAGGGCGAGTGGCACAGGGACCCGCCGCCACACGCGGCCAGAGTGCTCGGCGTTGACTGGCGAAGGTGTATTGTCCTGAGGTGAAATCGGTGACTGCCAGTCGGTTTCCGGGATAGTGCGCATTTGTGTCAGTTCTGCGGCAATGTCGTTATCTTCGAACCAAACCACACGGTTGGAGATAATATCGCCCACGGGTAACGGGAAAATATGGCGCAGGGCAATTTCCAGATCATTGATACGGCAATACGATAAAAACAGCATCAGCCGGTTGTTGCCCAGTGTCACAAAATCGCCCATACGGTTTGTCTTGCACAGTGTCAGTAGTTGCTCAACCCGCAACCCCGGCACCGGGCGCAGGGCGACCAGTACACCTTTACTGTCTTTGGGTGCCATGGGGTTATTCAGTGCTGATTTTACGGCGTCGCAGAATTTATCCCATGGCTGGAAACCACGCAGGTTGAGTGGGCGCAGGCTCGCAGTCAGTAATGAAATATCGTCGGGCACGTCACGGGTAAAAAACTGCCCCTGAACACTTTCTATCATGTTCAGACAGCGCGACAGAGGCGCGTTATAAGGCACAATAATATTTGCGCCACAGGCCATTAACAGGCGCTCATCGGTGGCACGCAAACCCGGGCGGGTTTCCCGGACAATGAGCTTTATCACACTTCCGCGTTGTTTGCGCAGCGTATGAATACAGCTTGCCAGGTGGTCAATTTGCTGGTTGTTTTCCAGAGCAAAGATAGCCGTGGCGGCGTGGTGCTGGCGGGCCTCAGTGAATACAGCTTCGTTGTCAGCAAACAGTGACCAGTATTCAGATAATATAGGGGCACCTTCCAGAACTGCACTATGGCTCAGAATTTGCCGTTCATCGCTACGTAGTTGAGGCTCATGTTTCTCGGTAATTTTTACTGACCAGGCCTTTTCACCTTTATTCAACGCAATACGTTGCCGGGCGCTGACACCCATCTTGTTTAGCCAGAAAGTGACATCAAGAATATATTCTCCTTGTTCCTGGCGAACTGATGCAATTCCGGAAAGGCTTTGATGTTGATTAGAGAGTAACGAGGTGGCTTTATCTGAATTATTGTCCGGATTAATGATAAGCAGTGCACAGTTATTCGTTTTGACCCAACGCTTCATATTGGCCAGCCATTGTTTAATGGCATCGCCAGAAATACTCCGCCAGAACCCTTCCTTTGCAAGGAAAATGAATAAGTAATTATCAGGAATGACTGAGCAAAGCAGGTCGGAAGACAAAGAGTATAGACTATTCTTATTTACCGGCATGCTGAATAACTGGATTTTTTCAGGACCGTGAAGTTGATCTAATTCAATACCCGACGATGCGTTTTCACCCATAGTGATAACCGCCGCAAGAGCTTGATTACTCTGTGCTGCAAGGGTGCTGTTGGCAAGAAGTTGCGCATCTTCAGCCTGGTCAGTATTTACCCACCAGATTCCACCCGTGGTCATTTGTTGCAACTCATCCCAAAGTGCATGTATGCCAAATGAAAATAGTGATTCCATGGCGTCTCTCTTGAATCGAAGTGGCTACTTTCAGAGTGTACTAGCGCAGGCCTGAAAATAAACCTAACATTGAAAATAAACGGCATCAGATTTAGCATTGTAATTCAATGTGTCTCTGTGGTCATTATCTTACGCGTTTTCCAGAGAATTCAGTCGGGGAATACAAAAAATGTGTCCAGACGAACAAAGTCGTGAGGCAAAAGAAAAGTACCAGGTTAATGCGTTTCAAAATGATATTCAGTCATTATGTAAGACTTTTTCATTACCTGAATTCGATTATGCCGATATTTCCCAAATGGAACGTTTAGCGGCAGCAATCAAACGCTGGCCTTTGCTTGCGGAATTAGCGAAACAAACCGGGAGTGTTTGATGGCCATTATTGGCTTACAAGGATTGCGTGGCGGCGTGGGGACAACTTCTGTGACAACAGGGCTTGCCTGGGCGCTACAACAACTTGAAGAATCTGTTCTGGTGATTGATTGTTCACCAGACAATATGCTGCGCCTGTTTTTCAATGTTGAATTCACCCGCCCGGGTGGTTGGGCTCGCGCGTTACTGGATAAAAGCGAATGGGCAGAAACCGCCTGGCGTTACACTTCGCATCTGGATATATTGCCGTTCGGGCAGTTGTCTCGTGAAGAGCAACAACAACTGGCCGCACAACCCGGCTATGCACAGGCTGCCGGGCAAATGATTGACAGTCTGGTAAGCCAGAATGCATGGCGCTGGATTTTGCTGGATTTACCCGCCTCAGAGACACCTTTCACTGAAGCGCTGACTGCGCGCGTTAATCACCACCTGGTCGTTGTTAACCCGGAAATGAATTGCCATGTTCGCCTGCATCAGCAGGCGGTTCCCAGTGGCTCACATATTTTGGTGAATAACTTACTGGTTGCCAGCCAGATACAGGACGACATTTGGCAGATGTGGCTCAAAAGCCAGTTGGCGCTGGTTCCGATGGTTCTGCATCGGGATGAAGCGATGGGTGAAACCCTGGGCGCCAAGCAGCCAGTGGGCGAATACCGCCAGGAAGCACTTATTACCGAAGAGTTAAACACCCTGGCGAACTGGTGCCTGCTGAATTTTGCCGGGAGTGCCTGATGAGCCGCCTGTTACGCTGTGTCTTAACCACGCCTGTGGCAGGTGCATTGAGTGCGCAGTATCGCCATTATCGCGCACACCGCACATCCCTTTTTAGTGCGGTTGTTGGGTGTATCTGGTTGTGCCTGGCCTGGTGTTTTTTACCACTGGAAAACGCCAACTGGCAAAGGGTACGCAGCAACTTTCGTCTTTGGTTCCCTCAGGTTAACCCGGATAAACCTGGCCCACTGGATGTTATTCGTATCCTGATCCAGGGTTGTTGGTTAGTGGTGTTGGTGCCCGGGGATCTGTCAGGGCTGGCTGTGCAGAAATATCTGAGCCGGGCTGCGGCCTGGCGTAAAGACTACCATGACTGGTTAACAGCATTACCTGGCAGAGTAAAAGCCCGGGCTGAAAGCCAGCAGCAGCGCCGTGAGCTACGCCATGTCTCGTCACGGATCCGCCGCCTTGTGCTGGGTGTGGTGGTGCTATTTTCTTTGACACTGTCGATTCTGTGCATTACCCAGCCCTTTACCCCACTGGCTCAGTTTGTCTTTTTATTATTGCTTTGGGGTATCGCTTTAGTGGTAAGGCGTATTCCGGGGCGCTTTCCGTCACTGATGCTGATTGTGCTGTCGTTGACAGTCTCCTGCCGTTACATTTGGTGGCGTTATACCTCAACACTGAACTGGAACGACCCATTAAGCCTGATGTTCGGCCTGATTTTGCTGTTTGCCGAAACCTATGCCTGGGTCGTTCTGGTTATGGGGTATTTCCAGATTGCCTGGCCGCTTAATCGCCACCCGGTTCCTTTACCCGAAGATCAAAGCCAGTGGCCGGTGGTGGATATTTTTGTCCCCACCTATAACGAAGACTTAAACGTAGTCGAAGGCACTATTTACGCTGCTTTGGGCATAGACTGGCCGAAAGATAAACTCAATATTTGGATTCTGGATGACGGCGGGCGGGAATCGTTCCGGGCTTTTGCTCAGAAAGTGGGTGTGAGATACATTGCCCGTACGTCACATGAACATGCTAAAGCAGGGAACATCAACAATGCGCTGAAGTATGCCAAAGGCGACTTTGTGGCAATTTTTGACTGTGACCATGTGCCAACCCGTTCTTTCCTGCAACTGACAGTCGGCTGGTTCTTTAAAGACAAGAAACTGGCCATGATGCAGACTCCGCACCACTTCTTCTCCCCGGACCCCTTTGAACGTAACCTGGGCCGTTTCCGTAAAACGCCAAATGAAGGCACGTTATTCTACGGGCTGGTGCAGGATGGCAATGATATGTGGGATGCAACGTTCTTCTGTGGTTCCTGTGCGGTGATTCGCCGTGGGCCACTGGATGAAATTGGGGGCATTGCTGTTGAAACGGTAACGGAAGATGCGCACACCTCACTGCGCCTGCACCGCCGGGGTTATACCTCCGCGTATATGCGTATTCCGCAGGCGGCTGGCCTGGCGACAGAAAGTTTATCCGCGCATATTGGGCAACGTATTCGCTGGGCGCGGGGGATGATCCAAATTTTCCGTATGGATAACCCGTTGTTTGGTAAAGGCCTGAAACTGGCGCAACGGTTATGCTATGCCAATGCTATGTTGCACTTCTTATCGGGCATCCCGAGGTTAATCTTCCTGACAGCGCCGCTGGCCTTCCTGCTATTTCATGCCTATATCATTTTCGCGCCTGCGCTGATGATTGCGCTCTTTGTTCTGCCTCATATGGTGCATGCCAGCCTGACCAACTCCCGCATCCAGGGGAAGTATCGCCACTCTTTCTGGAGCGAAATCTATGAAACCGTTCTGGCCTGGTATATTGCGCCGCCAACGGTGGTGGCACTGATTAACCCGCATAAAGGGAAGTTCAACGTTACCGCCAAAGGTGGGCTGGTGGAAGAAGAGTATGTGGACTGGGTGATTACCCGGCCTTATCTCTGGTTAGTGATGGTTAACCTGTTGGGTGTGGCTGTTGGGATCTGGCGCATGTTCTATGGCCCTGACCATGAGGTACTGACCGTGGTAGTCAGCCTCGCATGGGTATTCTACAACCTGATTATTCTGGGTGGTGCTGTTGCGGTGTCGGTGGAAAGTAAACAGGTCCGCCGGGCGCATCGTGTTGAGATTGCCATGCCGGCTGCTGTCGCCCGGGATGACGGCCACTTATTCGCCTGTACTGTACGCGACTATTCCGGTGGTGGGTTAGGTATTCACTTGCAAGGAACGGCGGCATTTTTGCAGGACCAAAAAGTGAACCTGTTACTTAACCGCGGTGACCAGGAGTTTTTCTTCCCGGCTCGAGTGGTGCGGGTGAATGGCCAGGAACTGGGGATACAACTCAGTGACCTGTCAACACAACAACATATCGATTTTATTCAATGCACATTTGCCCGTGCTGATACCTGGGCCCTCTGGCAGGACAGTTTTCCTCAAGATAAGCCAATGGAAAGCCTGCTGGATATCCTCAAACTGGGGTTTCGCGGGTACAGGCATTTGGCGGAATTTACTCCGTCAGGCATGAAGGTGGTATTTCGTTCTGTAACTACGCTGGTTGACTGGATTGTGTCGTTTATTCCACGTCGCCCCGACGCGGTAAATGAGGACGCGCGTCAGGACTCTGCTGGCTCAACAATGATGACAATGCGATGAAAAGAAAACTATCGTGGCTATATGCAGTGGCCGTCGGAATAGGGATGTTACCCGGGTTCACCGCGCTGGCGGCTCCAGGTGAAGCTCAGGTTCAGGCAGGTATTGAAGATAGCGCACAAGCCGTACCGGGAAATGCCGGCCAGCCGGAAACCATGGGCGTGGTTGAGCCTGGTGTTGATCATGCCGGTGCGCCAGTTGTTGCAGTTAATGCGCCAACGCGAGAAGTCAAACTGGATTTTGCCCGTATTGCACCGCCTCCGGGCAGCATGGTGTTACGTGGCGTCAGCCCTGATGGTTCTGTCGAGTTTGGTATGCGTAGCGACGAAGTGGTGAACAAGGCGATGTTACACCTTGAATACACCCCATCTCCGTCGCTGATTCCGGTTCAGTCACAGGTGAAGGTGTACCTGAATGATGAACTGATGGACGTTTTGCCCATCACTAAAGAGCAGCTTGGTAAAAAGACCCAGGCTGTTGTGCCTGTCGACCCGTTGTTTATTACTGATTTTAACCGGGTACGCCTTGAATTCATTGGCCATTACCGTGATGTGTGTGAAAACCCGGCGAATACCACCTTGTGGCTGGATGTTGCCAGAAGCAGCTACCTTGATCTGACTTTCCAAAAACTGGCTGTGCAGAATGATCTGTCACATTTCCCGGTCCCATTCTTTGACCCACGGGACAGCCGCCCGCTGAACTTGCCAATGGTATTTTCACATGCGCCAGACATAGACCAGCAGCAGGCTGCCGGGATTATCGCCAGCTGGTTTGGTTCACGCGCTGGCTGGCGGGGAAATAACTTCCCGGTGCTGTATAACGCGTTGCCTGACAGAAATGCGATTGTGTTTGCCACCAATAAAGACCGGCCGGATTTCCTGAAAGAGCACCCGCCAGTGAATGCGCCAGTAATTGAAATGGTCAACCACCCGGATAACCCTTATGTGAAACTGCTGGTGGTGTTTGGCCGTGACGATAAAGACTTGTTAATGGCGGCGAAAGCTATTGCGCAAGGTAACCTGCTGTTCCGTGGCGAACATGTGGTGGTAGACGGTGTAACGCCTTTGCTACCACGCAAACCTTATGACGCGCCTAACTGGGTGCGCACGGACAGCCCGGTCACATTTGGTGAACTGAAAACCTACGACGAGCAACTGCAATCGACCGGGATCGAGCCTGGCCCGGTAACGGTCAATCTTAACCTGCCGCCTGATCTTTACCTGTTGCGCAGTACCGGTATCGATATGGATCTGAAATATCGTTATACCGCACCACCCATGCAGGACAGCTCGCGGATGGATATCAGCCTGAATAACCAGTTCCTGCAGGCCTTTAACTTTGAGCCAAAAGATAAGAGCGGTAAGTTGTTGCTGCGCTTACCTGTTGTTCAGGGTTTGCTGGATCGTTCCCAGGATGTCTCTATTCCGGCTTTAAAATTGGGTGCGACCAACCAGTTACGTTTCGACTTCCAGTACATGAACCCCATTCCTGGTGGTTCAGTTGATAACTGTATTACCTTCCAGCCAGTGCGTAATAGTGTGGTGATTGATGATGATTCCACCATTGATTTCTCTCATTACTACCATTTTCTTGCGATGCCGGATTTACGGGCATTTGCTAATGCCAGCTTCCCGTTCAGCCGTATGGCGGATCTCTCGCAAACGTTGGTGTTTGTTCCGGCTAAACCCACCCCGGAACAGGTCACTACGTTGCTTGATGCACTGGGAACAGTCGGTGCACAAACCGGTTTGCCTGCTGTGAATGTGAGCCTGACAGATGATGCCGGTACACTGAGTAAGGCAGATGCCGATATTCTGCTGATTGGCCATTTGCCGGATAAATTCAATGACGATAAACAAGTCGATTTGTTGGTCAAAGCAACCCAAAGCTGGGTGAAAACACCGCGGCGTAATAGCCGGGATGGTTTTATCTACAACGCAGATGACCGTGCGGCTGATGTAAAAACAGATATCTCATCACCCGGGCCGATGGCCGCTATTATTGGCTTCCAGTCGCCGTTTAATAGCCAGCGTAGTGTGGTTGCAATGCTGGCAGACAGCCCACGCGGCTACACGTTACTCAACAATGCTCTCAACGACAGTGGTAAACGCGCAGCAATGTTTGGCTCCGTTGCTGTGATTCGGGAATCAGGCGTAAACAGCCTGCGTGTGGGCGATGTCTATTATGTCGGGCATTTACCCTGGTTTGAGCGCATTTGGTTTGCGTTGTCGAACCACCCGATCTTGCTGGCTATCTTTGCCGCTATCAGTGTGTTGTTACTCGGTTGGGTGTTGTGGCGGTTGCTGCGCATTGTGAGCCGCAAACGCCTGGAACCGGATAACGAATAATGCTCACCAGGCCATTCTGCGGGTTGTTGGTGGCCAGTGTATTGTTCATCTGCAGGCCGCTTTATGCGGCCTGCGAGTGGCCTGCCTGGACTCAATTTAAGCAAGATTATATTCGTGCCGACGGGCGTGTCGTGGACCCGAGCGATGCCCGGAAAATTACCACTTCTGAAGGGCAAAGTTATGCGCTCTTCTTCGCTCTGGTTGCTGATGACCGCGACACGTTTAACCAGGTACTGGGCTGGACACAAAATAACCTCTCTGCAGGTGCTTTAACGCGCCATTTGCCAGCCTGGTTGTGGGGAAAAAAAGACGATGGCAGTTGGGGCGTTTTGGACAGCAATGCCGCATCTGATGCCGATCTCTGGATAGCCTGGGCGTTACTTGAGGCCGGCCGCCTCTGGCAACAACCCCGGTTTTCGGCAATGGGAAGCGCTTTGTTACGGCGTATTGCGGATGATGAAGTCGCCTGGCTCCCCGGTTTTGGTTTTCTGTTATTACCCGGTAACGATGGCTTTACCAGTGATAATCGCTGGCGGCTTAACCCCAGCTATCTTCCACCGCAAGTGATTCAGCGCTTTGCCCGTTATGGCGAGCCATGGCGTTCGATGAGTGCCAGCATGGTGCCTTTTTTGCAGGGGAGTTCACCAGCAGGTATCGCGCCGGACTGGGTTGACTGGGTGGTCGATAAAGGCTGGCAACCCGCAGGGGAGCCAAAGGAAAACAGCGAATATAACGCCATTCGGGTTTACTTGTGGGTGGGCATGATGAGTGATGAAGACCCACGGAAAAAAAAGCTGCTGGCCCATTTTTCACCGGTCGCGGACATCATGAAGCAGCGCGCGTTACCTCCAGAAAGTATTAACTCCCGTACAGGCAAGCCTTCGGGCAATGGGCCTGTCGGTTTTTCTGCAGCTCTGCTGCCATTTCTGTCCGGCCATGCTCAGGAAGCACAGCGCCAGCGGACAGCATCCGCGTTTCCAGGCGCAGATGCTTATTACAGTTATGTGCTGACGCTGTTCGGTCAGGGATGGGATCAGCACCGTTTCCGGTTTACTTCGCAAGGTGAGTTATCACCTGTTTGGGGGCGGTTATGCGCAACTTCACACTAAATTTTCTTGCGCTGTCTTTAGGGATGGCACTGACCTTTCAGGCTCAGGCTGAAGTATCTGCTCAACAGCACTTACTGGAGCAGGTACGGCTTGGCGAAGCGACCAATCGCGATGAGCTGGTTCGCCAGTCACTTTATCGCCTTGAGCTTATCGCGCCGGACGACCCTCAAGTCGTTGCCGCGAAAATGCGCTATGAATTGCGCCGGGGCGACAGCGCGGCGGCAAAAAAAGATCTGGACCGGCTGGCGCAGTTGTCTCCGGGGTCAGATGTGTATTACCAGGCAGTAAACAGCATGACGCTGGCCAGCAGCGCAGGGCGCCAGCAATTGCAGGAAGCGCGGCTATTAGCTGTAGCTGGCAAAACCAGTGAAGCGATAGCGGCCTATAAAAAACTGTTTAACGGGCACCCACCGCAAGGTGATATGGCTGTGGAATACTGGAGTGTGGTTTCCAGCGACCCGGCACAGCGTAATCAGGCTATCAATGCGCTCAGTGCGCTCAATCAGCGGTATCCCAGCACCCAACTGCGCAGCAAGCTGGCACAACTGTTACTCGCTAATGGCCGCCGTGAAGAAGGCTTCAAAGTACTGGAGCAAATGGCCCGTTCCCGGGATGGCCGCAGTGAAGCATCTGGCCTTTGGTACGACCAAATATCGTCACTTCCTCCATCAAACAGTGCCGTTCAGGCGCTGCAACGTTACCTTTCCATTTTTACTGACGGTGACAATGCCGACAAAGCACGCAGCCAACTGGCGGATATGCAGCAAAAACTGGCTGATCCGGCATTTCGCCAGCGTGCCAATGCACTGGCTGCGGTGAGCAGTGGTGATGCGGCGAAAGCATTACCCGCATTGCAGAAAGCAGCTGCTCAGCCACAATCTGATGGCGAAGTGATGGGCGCGTTGGGGGAAGCCTGGTCGCAAAAAGGTAACCGGGCAAGAGCCGTTCAGTCTTTTGAACAGGCACTGCGCCTGGAGCCAGACGGGCCAAATAGTGACCGCTGGAAAGGGTTACTTTCCATGAACCGCTACTGGTTGTTAATTCAGCAAGGGGATGATGCTCTCAAAGCACAAAACACCGACCTGGCTCAGCGTAAATACCAGCAGGCACGCAATACTGATAACACAGACAGCTATGCCGTGTTGGGCCTGGGCGATGTCGCGGTTGCCCGTAAAGATGATGCCCTGGCGGAACGCTATTATCAGCAGGCATTGCGTATGGACAGAGCCAACAGCAACGCGGTGCGTGGCCTGGCGAATATCTACCGTCGCCAGTCGCCAGAAAAAGCCAGTGCCTTCCTTAACAGCCTGTCTGCGGCACAACGCCGAAGCGTGGATGATATTGAGCGCAGCCTGCGCGATGAGCAACTGGCTGACCGTGCTCAGGCTCTGGAAGAGCAGGGGCAGTGGAACCAGGCGGCAGAACTCCACCGCCAGCGCCTGGCAATGGACCCGGAAAGTGTCTGGGTAACCTACCGCCTGGCGAAAGACTTGTATGCGGCAGGCAGGCATGACGAAGCCGATACGCTGTTTCGCAACCTGGCTCGCCGCCACCCCAGTGACCCGGAACAAGTTTATGCCATGGGGCTCTACTTGTCCGCCAATAACCAGGATAGCGCGGCACTGGCTCATCTTGATACGCTGCCCCGTAGCCAGTGGACAGACAATATCCATGAACTGGCAGGCAGGCTGAACACCAATAAAGTGATGGACGATGCCAATCGCCTGAGGGATAACGGCCAGGAAAAACAGGCGGTTGCCTTACTTGAACAGCAAACACCTTCACCGCGTATTTCGCTGACTCTGGCTGAGTGGGCCGCAGCCAGGGGAGACAAAGCACAGGCGCAACGCCGCTACGAAGGCCTTATTCAGCAAGAGCCGGATAACCTGGATGCCCGCCTTGGCCTGGCGGAGTTGTTTATCAGTGAAGGCGACAAAACAGCTGCACATCAACAAATTACCGCTGTAGAACAAGCAAAAGAAACTGCACCGTTATCATTAAATACCCAACGCCGCCTGGCTGGAGCGCTGGATGCAACAGATGAAACGGCAAAAGCACGCACACTGTGGCAAAAGATTATCCCGGAGGCGAAAGCGCTGCCGCCTTCGATAGACAGTGCCCTTGTGCTGCGTGATGCTGCTCGTGCTCAGGCGAAAAATGGTGATCCCGGCCAGGCTCTTGATACCTGGCGTGATGCGATGGTGGCGGCGGATATAACGCCAACCCGGCCTGAGGATAACGACACTTTCACCCGCCTGACCCGCAACAATGCCAGTGATGACTGGCTCAAGCGTGGTGTACGCAGTGATGCGGCGGATCTTTATCGCCAGCAGGATGTGAATGTCTCGCTGGATTATGACTATTGGGGTTCCAGTGGTACGCCGGGGTACTCAGACCTGACGGCACACACCACAATGTTGCAAGTGGATGCGCCGTTATCTGGCGGGCGGATGCTGTTCCGTACCGATATGGTGCATATGGATGCCGGTAGTTTCCAGGCCGATGAAAATGGTAACTATGACCCGCGCTGGGGGACTTGTGATACCCGCAGTAATGACCCTAACCTGAGTTATGCTGACAGCCTTCTGCCATGTAGTGGTAGCCGTAACCAGACTGCGACCGGGGTTAGTGTAGCTGTGGGCTGGCGTAATGATACCTGGGCGATGGACCTGGGGACGACGCCAATGGGCTTCCCGGTTGTGGATGTGGTTGGGAGCCTGAGTTACAGCAATAAAGTGGGCGTTATTGGTTATACCGTGGATGCGCACCGGCGGCCTGTATCCAGCTCATTGCTGGCGTTTGCCGGGCAAACGGATGCTAAAAATACAGTTGATTCAAATGGTGGAAAACATACTGGCGTCACCTGGGGCGGTGTGCGGGCCAATGGTGGCGGCATTAGCCTGAGTTACGATCAGGGTGAAGCGAACGGTGTCTGGTCCAGCCTGAGCGCAGACCAGCTCACGGGTAAAAATGTGGCAGATAACTGGCGGGTACGCTGGATGACGGGTTACTACTACAAGCTTATCAATGAAGATAATCGCCGGGTCACCGTGGGCCTGACCAATATGCTGTGGCATTACGATAAAGACCTCAGTGCATATACCCTGGGCCAGGGCGGCTACTACAGTCCTCAAAAATATGTGTCTTTTGCCCTGCCTGTTACCTGGCGCCAGCGTACCGAAAACTGGTCCTGGGAACTGGGTGGCTCAGTATCCTGGTCCCATTCACAGTCCAATTCGCAACGGCGCTACCCCATCAGCGGCCTGATCCCCGATAATTATGCAGATAAATATGACGATATCAGTGGCAGTAGCAGTAACGGTATCGGGTACACCGCCCGGGCCATTATAGAGCGTCGCCTGACGTCTCACTGGTCACTGGGGTTAGGTATCGACATCCAGGAAGCAAAAGATTACACCCCAAGCCACGCAATGCTCTTTGCGCGTTACTCACTGGCCGGGTGGCAAGGCGATATGAACATGCCGCCACAGCCTTTAGTGCCATATGCTGACTGGTAACCTGCGCGTCATACTTCGCGCTGCAGCTGTGTTGGCAGCCTCAGCGCGCCCTGGTCACTTACCAGTGTAAGCTCCCGGGAACTTGCCTCGTTGCCGCCTTGCTGCAACCCGAATTATTTAGCGCAGGCGGTGGGTTAATTTTACGCGGTGCTGGCTGCCTGCCAGTTATCTGTTAGTTCGGGGCAAATTGCGCGCCGTGTCAGCCACACTGATTTTACTCACCCACTGTGCCCGGCGCCCGCAGGGGGCACTGGCCCCACCCCCTATTGTGGCCGGCAAAATCGCCGCTACGCGGACATTCGGCTTACCCCGGCGGCCTGTTCGGGTACCGCTCCGAGTCGGCTTCCTGCCTCCCGTCGCTCTG
>NZ_QGTS01000009.1 GCF_003182475.1 Mangrovibacter plantisponsor | reverse complement strand
TTTATCAGTCGGGAAATAATGCGGACGACGGTGTTTAATTATATCGAGTGCGATTACAATCGGTGGCGTCGTCACAGTGCCTGTGGCGGTCTCAGTCCGGAACAATTTGAAAACGAAAACCTCGCTTAGGGCCGTGTCCACATTTCGTGGGTAGGATCAGGCTGTGATTACCGGTGGTGGCGGGGGATTTGGTCAGGCGCTGAGCGTGTGGTTGGCACGAGAAGGCGTCGAGGTAGATTTTTGCGCGAGGCGTGCCAATGATATTCAAAAAACTTGCAGTATCATCTCGGCTGAAGGCGGAATTGCGAAAGGATATATCTGTGATTTAACCCAGCCTGAATCCCTTTATCAGTTTTCTTCACAGTTGTTAACTTCAGATAAGCCCATAGACATTTTAATCCTCAATGCTGCTCAGTGGTTATCCGGAACGTTAGACGATCAACCAGACTCAGAAATTATCAATACTGTCAGCTCAGGACTAACAGGTTCGATTCTACTGTCTCAGGCATTGCTGCCCAGCTTAAGACGTTCAGAAAGTGCGGATATAGTCTCAATTATATCTTTATGTGGGATTCCGAATTTTACAGATTCAATTGCGCATCCCGCATTTTTTGCCAGTAAACACGGCCTTAGCGGGTTTACAACTAAACTCTCACACCAGTTGTCCGAAGAAAATATACGTGTGACTGGGTTATATCCCCCAGATTTCGAACTGACAGGATTAGATACGTTTGTCGATAACCAATTCAAAATGGGGGAGCGTTTAATGAATGGGCGCTCGGTCTGGGAAACAATTCGTTTTGTGTTGGCTCAACCGCGTAGTTGCCACATTAGTAGCATCTATTTTGATGGTCCTACACGCGAAAAACTGGGGAATAAAGGCTGAATTTGGGAACGTTGAACAGAGTAGCCAACTTCCGCTTCTCGCTCATGGCGGACCTTTGGCTCAGTTAGCTTGTCCGCTTTGTGCAAGGGCTCGGAAAATGGTCCGGATTAATTTATGTTAATAAAGAAGCATATCGGTCCATATACTCTCCATAATTTGCTGAAAATAAATCAATAATCTTCTGTCAGAATTTTCATTCTGAACAGGAGGTGTTATGAATAACATAAACCATCACATCAAATATATCGAGTATTTGTTGAGGAAAAGCAGGACAATTTTAACCAATGATATTTCATTTCATGCAGACAGGCTAAGCAAGATATCTGGAACATATCCGGACTTGCGTAACCCAGTAACGCTTAATGAAAAAATTTGCCATCGCATTTTATTTAGACACGATCCATTTTATACAATGCTTGCAGATAAACTTCTGGTCAGAGAGTATGTTGAGAAGCGGACGAAATTAATCAAGCTTAATCCTTTATTAGGTATTTATAACAGAGTTGATGATATTGATTTCGACAAACTACCCACTAAATTTGTTTTGAAATGCAATCATGATAGTGGTAGCACGGTCATATGTACTGACAGAACGGATTTTGATCCCATTTTGGCTAAAAACAAATTAAAACTATCGCTTAAAAAGAATATGTATTATACGACCCGAGAATGGCAGTATAAAAATATACCACCTGTGATTCTCTGCGAAATGTATCTGGATATATTTTCCAATAAAAACAAGATGGTAACACCAGAAATGCTAAGAGTTCATTGTTTCCACGGTGTAGCATGTTTTATCGAGGCCGATTTTACTGACAGTGATGGAAACGGATTCATTAACGTTTATGACAGATCGTGGAATTTACAACCCTTTCAGATGGAGTACCCAAATACGCCATCCCCGGTTGATGAACCAGAATCTTTTCATCAATCTGTTATTGCTGCCCAGGAGTTAGCAAAAGAGATAGACTACTGCCGCGTCGATCTTATGCTAAAAGGAGAAGATATCTATTTCAGCGAAATAACATTAAGTCCGAAAAGAGGCAAACTTAAAATCACCCCAGCAATATGGGACGCCAAACTCGGCAGTATGTGGGATCTGTCTCTTGCTAAAACAGGCCCAATCGAGCCTGTTTATTCATGCCCTTAAACAGGCCAGGAGAGTTTGAAAAGTGAACCATTTTCTTGCGTTATACCATAGCTCACGTCGCCACCGTGGGCACGCATAATGGCTTTAACTACCGACAACCCTAAACCACAGCCCTCTGGATTAATATTTTTAGCGTATTCTCCTCGCTGAAAAGGCTGGAATAAGGACTTCTGGAGTTCTTCAGGAATTCCAGGTCCTTTGTCCTGAACGATAATAAAATTATCGTTTCCTACAATACCATTCTTTACAAAAAGCGTCTGTGGTGTGGAATATTTTAAGGCATTGTCAAAAAGAACGGTCAGACACTGAAAAATACGTGAAGGATCGCAGATGCAACGCTGACAACTGAGCTCAGTCATTATGTTAAAGCGTTTTGTTTCAAAGTCGGGCAAAAAGGTATCAAGCGCACTGGTGATCAGCGTCGCAAGATCGACTTCACTGAGCATCAAGGAATATCCTGCTCCTCCAGAGGTGCTCACGACTCGAAGATCCTCGATTAAGTTAGTCAGACCTTCAGTTTGTTTAAGGAGGTTTCTGAAGAGCGGCGGTTCTGGTTCGAATACACCGTCAACCAGTCCCTGAAGCCTGCCCCGCAAAATAGTCACAGGTGTTCGGAGTTCATGAGCGATTGCAGCATTCCATAAATTTCGCTGTGCATCCAGCGTCTGTAACTTCTCCGCCATCTCATTAAAATCATCGACGAGTTTATTCATTTCCCCCAACTGAGAACCACAGTTAATCGCTCTTGCGCTAAGGTTCCCCTGAGAGATTTGTTTCAGGCTGTTCGCTACATCATTCAAGGGTTTTAATATTCTTGCGGATAGTTTTACAGTAAAAAAGAGCGAAACGACCAGACTGGTTAATGAAGCGATTAAGATCCACATCCAATCAAGAAAGGTCATAGCGTCTTCATTTTCAACGTTTCCCCCTCCCGGAAGATAGTCAATCAAGAAACTGTAAAACAAATAGGAACCCAGTACGGCAATTGCAATAATAACGAATGTTAAAGACAGCATATATGTCAAAATCTGACGGCTCAGGATCGTTTCTTTGTTCATTTTTTGTCACCCAACCGGTACCCTAATCCTCGGATGCTTTCCGGAATGCCCTTCAATCCGGCATGTTCAAGCTTTTTCCGAAGTTTACTCATATGGCTGTCTACAGTGCGATCCAGCGAGTCTCCCTCAGGCAAACACGCATCAAGTAACTCTTCACGAGAACAGACTTTTCTCGGGTTTCTTGCCAGATAGGTCAGAAGCTTAAACTCTGTGGTGGTTAATACTGGCGTGGAAACCTCACCTTGAGCAGTGATTTCAACGTAAAACTCATCAGGATAAATCGTTATAAAAGGCGTTCTTAAAGGCCGTGAATGTGTAGACTCTGCAACCGGTCTGGTTCTGCGAAGTACAGCTTCAACCCTGGCAATAACCTCTGATGGATTAAAGGGTTTTATCACATAGTCGTCAGCCCCTAGCCGTAGGCCCATCAGTTTATCAACGTCTTGATCAAGTGCTGTAACCATGATGACGGGGACATTAGTTTCCTTTCTTAACGTTGTAAGAACATTCCAGCCATCATATACGGGCAGGTGAATGTCCAGCAGCAGAAGGTCGGGTTTGTGTTGACGAGTAAGGTTGATCGCCTGCTCGCCATCTTCGGCTCTTAGGGTTTTCATGCCAGCCTTATTTAAATAGCCCGTCAGTATGGCGGCGATGTCATCATCGTCTTCTGCGACGATAATCAGATTGTTGTTCATATTTTCTTCCACAGTGCTGATGACAACATGCATTTTACCCAGAAATACCTTTTATCGTCATGCTTAATGATTTTTCAACTTAACTTTAATAGACAGATATTATTTTAAAAAGTTCATTAAAAAGTTATTGCAAACTTAACCAGCCACGCTCTCCATATTCACTACACATTTTATAAATAATTAATCAACATCGCCAAGCAATAATCTACAACCATGTTGAGGGTTACATGCAATATGTACTGTTGTCTAAAGAGAGTTATGATGCTGACTAAATTTTTATTCCGACGTGAGAATTTGATGGCCTCACTTTTATTTTGTGTCGTTACATATGGGTTATTATCTACCTGGCTTCACCTTGTGCATGCAATTAATGAAAAAGTAGAATCCACTTTACCTTCATCTTTACTAATTCGTGTTTTGATAATCATTGCTGCATTATCATTTTTTCTTCAGAAAAAACCTGGGGTTTTAAAAAGTTTCATTGCAATAACGTTCGGTCTTATCTTACTGTTTCTACAAGCCATTACTGTACTACATCTGTTTCTGAATAGTTCTCCAGATATTAATGATTTTGTTTTTTATTATGAATGTTTTTTATTGGTTTTCTTGTGCGGACTACCTTTGTTTTTATGTTTAAGAATGGTTTGATATTATGCATTGTCAGAATGATACTCAACTTAAGGGGGGAGTACACATATCCTCCATAAAACATCCATTCACGATTGACATCATCACGTTACACTTAGCGCATGTCTTTATGACAGCTCTATTATGCTGCCTCATTTACTTAGCTCAAATAATAAACCAACGGCAGAATACTTTTACACTCCGATGATTAATACACATTTATTATGATTTATAAAGGCAACAACAAACCAACGGCTCCCGGGGTTGCTACCTCACTGAAGAGACTTGCCTGGCGGTACCGGAAGAAATTATGCATTACTTTCATGCTGGTTATTGCTGAAAACGTTGCATTCCTGCTCTACCCCATTTTGGCGGGCATGGCGATCAATGCCATCCTGGGCGGACAGACGTCACGTGCGGCCCTTTATGGCCTGATGGTTCTGTTCATGTGGTGCATGGGAGCCACCAGACGTAGTGTAGATACGCGAACATTTGCACGTATCTACGCAAGTCTTGCTGTGACAGTAGTTTTAGCCCAGCGAAAATATTCACTTAATCACTCGACTATTGCTGCGAGAGTCACTCTGTCCCGTGAATTTGTGGATTTCTTCGAGTTGCACCTGCCTGTATTGATTACCTCGATCATTTCCCTTTTCGGCGCAGCAATAATGCTGTTATGGGTTGAATTCTGGACAGGAATAACCTGTTTGATCATCGTGGCAATACTGATGTGTTTTGTCTCAAGTTATACTTTCAAAAATGAGACATTCTACAGACGGCTCAATAATCGCCTTGAGAAAGAGGTCGATTATGTTAACAAGGCGTCTTTTGGTGCTCTTAAGCGACATTATGAAACACTTGCCCGCCTGCGTGTGGTGTTATCCGACAGAGAGGCATGGGGATATTTATGCATAGGCCTTCTGGTTTCTGCTCTCTTTTCCATGACCATTATCAGGATGAGCATGGAGTCCGGAATTAATGCCGGACATATTTATTCCGTCATGACCTATATGTGGATGTTTGCAACAAGCCTGGATGACGCACCACAACTTCTTGAGAAATTTTCCCAGCTCAGGGATATCGGTAAACGGGTTTCGACAGACGATGAGACCTCTTTATCAGGAAAACCATGCTGAATTTTTACCCTTTGTATGTTGACTGGAAGTACACCTGATGCCGCACTTTTTCATTGAGCGCCCCATCTTCGCATGGGTTATCGCCCTGTTTATTGTTCTGACGGGACTATTGTCTATTCCTCGTTTACCGGTTGCGCAATACCCTGCCGTTGCGCCACCCGGTATTATCATTTCAGTGAGTTACCCTGGCACCAGCCCGGAGGTGATGAACACGTCCGTCGTGTCTCTGATCGAGCGTGAAATTGCGAGTGTTGACAATTTACTCTATTTTGAATCTTCCAGTGACACGACGGGGATGGCGTCAATTACTGTTACCTTCAAACCCGGAACCGACATCAAACTCGCCCAAATGGATCTGCAAAACCAAATTAAAATTGTGGAATCTCGCCTGCCACAGTCGGTAAGACAGAATGGGATAAGTGTTGAGGCAGCTAATTCCGGTTTTTTAATGATGGTGGGATTAAAATCCCAAAACGGAGACTATCAGGAAGCTGACTTAAGCGATTATTTTGCCAGGAATGTTACTGATGAACTCCGGCGCGTACCCGGTGTAGGTAAAGTCCAGCTTTTTGGCGGGGAAAAGGCGCTCCGCATATGGCTGGACCCGATGAAATTACACAGCTATGGGCTCTCAGTTACGGATGTATTAAGCGCCATCAGTCAACAAAACGTGATTGTTTCACCGGGCAGAACCGGAGATGAACCTGCGGCTAGCGGGCAAGGTGTGACCTATCCAATAACGGTAAAAGGGCAACTCTCTTCGGTTGAAGAATTTCGCAATATCACGATTAAATCACAGGCCTCCGCCGCCAGGGTGACACTGGCAGACGTTGCCCGCGTGGAATCCGGGTTACAAAGTTACGCATTTGGGATCCGTGAAAATGGCGTGCCAGCAACGGCAGCCGCCATTCAATTGTCTCCTGGCGCAAATGCGATTAGTACTGCGTCGGGTATCCGCGCACGGTTAACAGAACTGTCCGGTGTACTTCCAGAGGGAATGACATTCACCGTGCCTTTCGATACGGCTCCGTTTGTAAAACTGTCGATATTGAAGGTAGTTGAGACATTTGTTGAAGCCATGGTCCTGGTCTTTTTCGTGATGCTGCTTTTTCTTCACAAGATACGCTGCACCCTTATTCCTGCGATTGTGGCCCCCGTGGCGCTGCTCGGCACTTTTACCGTAATGCTATTAAGCGGTTATTCCATCAATATTTTAACGATGTTTGGAATGGTGCTGGCCATCGGGATTATTGTTGACGACGCGATTGTGGTAGTAGAGAACGTCGAACGACTGATGGAAGACAAAAAAATGTCTCCACAGGATGCCACGCGGGAAGCGATGCGTGAAATTACGCCCGCAATCATTGGCATTACGCTGGTGCTTACTGCGGTGTTTATCCCTATGGCCTTTGCCAGCGGATCCGTGGGTATTATTTATCGACAGTTCAGCATTTCGATGGCTATATCCATTTTACTGTCGGCATTCTTGGCACTGACGTTAACCCCTGCGCTTTGTGCAACCTTGCTCAAACCACATGGTATTCATCAGGGTAAAAGCAGCGCATTTTCAGCGTGGTTTAACGCTCACTTTCATCGCCTGACGACGTTTTACGCCACTGGTCTGGGATTTGTTCTGAAGCGTACCGGCCGTATGATGATGATCTACGCTGCATTATGTTTGGCATTGTTTGCCGGTCTGTCTTCCTTACCTTCATCATTTTTACCCGATGAAGATCAGGGCTATTTTATGTCCTCTATCCAGCTCCCTTCTGATGCCACAATGCAGCGGACACTTAAAGTTGTCGATCGCTTTGAAGATGAAATCGCTCGCCGTGAGGCTGTGGAAAGTAACATCATGATCCTGGGATTTGGTTTCTCAGGGTCAGGTCAAAACTCGGCTATGGCATTTACCACCCTCAAAGACTGGAAACAACGCAAGGGAACCACGGCACAGGAAGAAGCCGACCATATTCAGTCCCAAATGGCAAACGTGCCTGATGCCGAGACAATGAGTCTGCTGCCTCCGGCAATTTCTGATATGGGAACCTCATCCGGGTTCACTTACTATTTACAGGACAGAGGCGGGAAAGGATATCAGGCACTCAAGAAGGCGGCCGAAGAGCTTATTGTGCAGGCAAATCATAATTCTCAACTTGCCGATGTCTATATTGATGGGCTTGGTGAGGGAACAAGCCTTGCCCTGGATATCGACAGGGAAAAAGCGGAGGCCATGGGGGTGTCGTTTGATGAGATAAATCAAACCATTTCCGTTGCAACAGGTTCCAATTATGTTAATGACTATACCAATAATGGCCGGGTTCAGCAGGTTATCGTCCAGGCGGATGCGCCGTACCGGATGCAGCCAGAACAACTTTTGGCTTTGTCTGTCAAAAATCGTCTGGGGCAGATGCTTCCGTTATCCACTTTTGTGACGCTTTCGTGGAATGCTGCTCCACAGCAACTGATACGCTATCAGGGATATCCTGCCATACGCATAACCGGGAGTGCCGCACAGGGAAAATCGTCGGGTACCGCAATGGCGGCAATGGACAAACTGGCTGAGCACTTACCACCGGGGTTCGCCGGTGAGTGGGCGGGAAGTTCGTTACAGGAAAAGGAGTCCGCATCACAGCTTCCGGGTCTTATTGTGCTCTCGGTACTGGTGGTATTCATGGTGCTGGCTGCGCTTTACGAGAGCTGGTCCATTCCCTTCGCAGTCATGCTCGTTGTTCCTCTGGGGCTACTTGGCGCTGTGCTGGCAGTATCCGTTACGAATATGACGAATGACGTCTTTTTCAAAGTGGGCCTGATAACCCTGATTGGACTTTCCGCCAAGAATGCGATTCTGATTATCGAGTTCGCGAGACAATTGATGAATGAAGGAAAGAGCCTTATTGATGCGACATTGATGGCAGCGAAGCAGCGCTTACGGCCAATACTCATGACTTCTCTGGCTTTCACATTAGGTGTTGTTCCGCTGATGCTCGCCAGTGGAGCCAGCGACAGCACGCAGCATGCGATTGGTACCGGTGTATTCGGCGGGATGATTAGCGGAACGCTACTGGCCATTTTCTTTGTTCCGGTATTTTTCGTGACGATCACACAATTTACTGGCATGCGTAAAGACAGACCGGAGAATAGTCGGAATGGCTAATCTCTGCCCTGTGTCCCGGCCAGTTTAAAGCAGGTTTCTTGCTGAACTGGCTGGCATTACATTATCAAGGACATTATGAACATCATTGTCACTCAACGGTTAATCATTCGCCCTTTTAAGGCAGAGGATGCGGCAGCACTTTTCGATTACCTCTCTTCACCACGTGCTCCTTGCTTTAAGGATGAAAAGTTACATTCACTAGCCGAGGCGGAGAGCGATGTGGCTAAACGAGCCACGGACCCAGCACAGTTTGCCGTTTGTCTAAAAGAAACCGATACGTTAATCGGACATCTTTATGCGGACAATAGCAACGAGCCAGACAGCAATACCTGGTCAGTAGGCTGGCATTTTAATCAACGTTATGAACGTCAGGGATATGCAAGTGAGTCAGTTGCTGCACTGTTTGATTATTTATTCAAAATAAAAGATGCTAGGCGTCTGTATGCTTGGGTAGAAGTTTACAATCTGGCCTCTCAAAAACTCTGTGAACGTTTGCATATGCGGCGTGAAGGTTGTTTTAAAGAGTTTGTCGCCTTTGAAAACGAGGATGGTAAGGCAAGATATGACGACACAAACATCTTTGCGCTATTGCATAAAGAATGGACAAAGTAGAGGACGAAGAAAAATGTCAGTTCTTCGGTCAACACTTCCTGTCAACCTAGTTTCCATATCATAGATCTGATGTACAAAAAACGACCTTAACGTACAATAATTTTCGATATCCAAACTGACCCCAATATGGGGCCGTGATGATATATTTTTCCATATGTAACCCCACCTCTAATAAATATTCCATCACAGGCAATATCAGTTGAAAACTTAGTTAGTTTATTACAGAGTGATTTAAATCCCTCAAACGTCCCTTCCGTAGAAATGATCACACAGTCAGAGATATAATTTATACGCGGGTCTCCTAATTCTTTTTCAAGAATAATGCCATCTTTTTCCTCATAAACAGGAAGGTCGTGCTGTCCATTTGATTCTATCGACTCTTCATGTAGAAAGTTTAGAACAGATCTGACTCTTTGATAATCTTTGCCTTCGATAGCTTCAGATTCAATTTTGTGGATTAAATTTTTGAATCCTAATATATCCACAAAAGCTACAAATCGGTTTTCATACCCATCAATATTCATTTTTCTTCTCAATTATATACTTGTTCGTTACTGCTAACTTAATTTGTCCAATAGTTAACCAGAAATTACATTTCTGAAATGAATTCCCATCACACTATCCCTCCCCAAGGTTCATGATATTACTCTTTCTTGACACGAGAAGTTGATGCAATTCCTTCAGGGATGAGGCCAATGATTCATTTTTCCTGATGAGATTGTTATCAGCTTTTATGCCCTCTGCGCAGGATTCATTCAAATAGTCCAAAGTTTCATGATCATCATCTAAGCATTCATAACTACCTGAATAAAACTCTTCGCAACTTGCTTTGTTATTTTTGTCGATATAACCAATGCATTGAATCACCCCCTTAACAACCTCAGCAGCAGAATAAATAAAGTAGTCGCATTCATTTATATAATCTTCAACATCAGAAATCATATAAAAATAGTGCATAAAGTCTTTTGCAATTTCAAATTCACTTTTAATCATAACTACTTCACATTTTAGTTCTTTCAAACCCTCAAGTTTTAGGGAAAGTTTACATTGTTTTTCTTGCGCAGTTTCCTTCTTAAACGACTCACTGCCTTTCTCCCTGATATTTATTCTTTCTTCAACTGCATAAATATAAGCTGGATATGCCCGAGACCACACCTGGTTTACTTTCAGGATTAATTGGTCCTTTTTCAGTCTTTCTTTTTTAGCTATAAATTCTGCATACAATGCTGCATCCTCTTCGCACCATACATCAATTTTCCGCTTATAACCCGGCTTTAACTCTCTCTCTGCGCATACGGGAAACAAAGGATCAACGGCCTTTAAGTATTCAAACTCACTCAGATAGAATCCTGTATCACAACGATTAAATAATCGTCTAAACTCTTTCCCACTCAAGGTTTTCACTATACCACCCACCTCATTTTTATTACAGAACAGTCAACAAGGTAAAACTATAAACACTCTTACACAACCGATTGATAATGTTCAAATGTAAGATAATCTAAGGTAAGCATAACTTCGTTCAACTCCATACCACCATACTTCTTACACCATGTGTAAAACGTAGCTCAGAAATGGTGTTCTTGCGGCAGAGTACCCGGGCAGAAACCCCGGCTTCGGCCTCGCCGAGAATACTGATGTTCTGTTCGACGGAAAAGCGCTTCTTCATAGAGCTGCCCTCACGTTACTGATGAATACGTTACTGACATCGCGGTGTATTAATCAACTGGGGACAGGTCACAAGGTCAAATTTGATATACCACTTCAGGACGGGCATACGGGCTACTTTCGGTAAGAGGGAATTGCTGCATCAGCGTCACACAATGCTACAGCGGAGCAAGGTAATAGTGACGACATATATCTTTCGGCAAGGATGAATAACCACAGAGTGATTGCAGCCTTTGTTGACGGCGGGTTGTCATCAGCAGTTCGCTGGCTTTCATGGGCTGGAAGTAGCCTAGGGGCAAAGAGGGTTCTATTACTTCAGCAGTCGGGAAAGCATCCTGGCGCGAACGCCCCGGACGCAAAAAAGATTTCAGATTTAACGTAGCGGAAACCTGTAAGGTGGAAATTCCGCTACGTTAAACGCTAGTTCTTATTGGGCAATCAACAACTCATAATTCGATTTCGAACTAAAGATTATCGGGCAGGTCTTCACACTGCTCGATGTTGAAGATGTGGAGGCTAATCATAAAACAGCGAGCCTGTATTATCACTTCGCCGTTCTCATCGAACACCGTCTGGCCGCTGTTATCCGTAAAAAGAAGAGCCGAAATAAGCTCTTCTTCTCAGTTATTATTTCCTTGGCTCTGGTTTTGGTTTTTCTTTATAACTTTCAGTTACAACCTGAGCCCGAGGGAAGACAGGTGGCACTGGTTTGCTTGCAGTACCAGAATTTGCAGGCTGAGGCTGCCTTGGAGCCTGATTTTTGTCGCCATTTGCCATTATGATCTCTCCTAAATGATTTAAATTAGCGGAAATTTTATTCAATTGCAATGAAACTTGCGTGTCACGGATCAAGGTATCTTTTCTTGGTGAGGAAACATCTAAATCTGCTGCTGCGAATAATAGAGATGCGAATAAAAAAAACATAATGCCAGACCATAGCCATAGCATTGAATATCGAATTGTTTGCATTCTATTATTGTTGATTTCATTATTATTATCAACGCATTCCTCTAATTGGTAAAAAAGATGCTCTTTTATATCTTCATTGATATTTGGGCAATACATTTTATCAGAAGCGTTTAAATTATATAATTCAACTTGCTGTATATAAATTATCAGTTCCTTTCTATATTTTGATACACTCAAGCATTTAGGCAGATATTTATATTTATATCCTTCACTCAACGCAATCCAGGTATAATATGTTGAGATAGAAAGAAGAATGCCGGACAATCCAGACAAGAAAAAGAACATAACTAAAAAGACAACATTGCTATCATAATCAATCATACGTAACATATAGAAGAGTAAGGTAAGCATACCAGCATAGATAGTAAAATTCAGCTGAGCCCGACTAACAACCCTCTCCCGGTCATCTAATGATTTAAAATAAACTTTTTCATATATATCATATAATCCGTTCATGTAACCTCTATGTCGAGATAAATTTCGAAGAACCTTTGATACAGTATCATTATACTCACACTCATTAAAGACACTTGTATTTCAACGACATAAAGGCATGCTGCGTGACGTGAGAATCTTTATCACTAACCAGTAAAAAGCTGAAATTGAGTTCCGTTTTGCTGTGATGTAAGTGATCTTACCCACGAACAATGGGCATAGTCCTAAGATGGATTAAGCGAAATTAGACCAGACACGAGTTTTGAAAATCCCCGTGTCCTTGGTTCGATTATTCGCCGTAAACGGCTCACCCCTTCGGGGCCAGCGCGGCAGGCGCGCTGTTCAACGCCTCAAGGCGTTAGTCCGAGTCCGGGCACCACTAATTCAGAGAACCCAGCCTATGGCTGGGTTTTTGCTTTCTGAGGCCGGACTCGTCATCGAACTCCGTTCGATTATTCGCCGTAAACGGGGCACCCCTTCGGGGCCAGCGCGACAAGCGCGCTGTTCAACGCCCCCTAAATTAAGTAGCTAAATTCCATTTCACTACCCTGTAACTATCCTTTAACCTTTAACCGGTGTTATTCAATGAGCCCGTATCTAACGTTTAAGGAAAGAAAGTGTTAAAAAGAATTACTCTTCTGGGTGCCTGTATGGCATTGACCGCCTGTTTTGGTGAAAATAAAGAATTTCTCATTGATAACCCTACCGGGCAAACATTAGCAATTTCGATCGACGATCAAAAAATAACGATTCCGGCAAAGGAATCACAAAGTATTAAACTGGACGCTGGTCAACATACATTGACACTGGCGAATGGTGAAACGGTAAAATTCAGCGTGTTTGGCGCCTGGCCTCGCTCCGGTAATAGCGGTATCATCAACCCGACCCATACGCGTTATATTTATGTGGTACAAAAATATCTGGCTAAAGGCGTACAACCAGCCGGCGAAAGCAGTGACGTACACACCCTTTCTATTGACGGGCAAACGGTTACTGGCCCGTTCGACGATCTGGGGAGTGAGCTCTTTATTGACAATGCCTACCATTATTGGGATCTGAACCCGACAGAGCCATTCCCTGCATCGATGTCATCTACATCTGAACAAAATTACAAAACCAAAATTTATCGCATTCAGGACTTTAAGCATTATTATAACAATGAATTTTCTCCTTCTGCCGATTACAGTCAACATATACGTATCACTGAGTCGCGTTATCAGCCTCCTGAAATAAGCGCGCATTTTAATTCGCCCGAATTACAGACAAATCTGAATGACGCCACCAAAATTTATACCGCCTTTATCCATGCTAAGTCGGCAGGGGAACAAAAAGAGTTGCTGAAAGAGTTTGAAAAACAGAACAGAGAGAAATGGCGCAACCCTAAAACGAATGGGGGGGAAGTGACTCTCTATTATAAAGTTATGTTTAATCTCAATCAAATAATGATGAGTTCAATTCTCGAGCTTAAGTAGTAACGTTTGATGGCCAGGCAGCTACTGGCCTCATGAATCCTTGAATAACCTGACGCCGGAAGAGTACCGGCTGATGGCGGAAACCCCTAAATCTCAAAAAAGTGCGTGAAACTGGAACAGGTGTGCTTACACCGGCACCTGAATCATCCGTAGCCCAGCACCACTCTTCAAAGAACCCAGTCTGCCACTGAGTTTTTGCTTTTCTGAAACCGTGCTCTCCATCGAACTTAGTTCGATTACTCGCCGTAAACAGCCTACCCAGCGATTGCCAGCGCTGACCACAAACGCCACCTCTCTTTCAGCCTGCCAGCAGGCCAGTATTACTACTGAACAACCTGGTAAGCCTGCCCATTCTTGTCGTATCCGAATACGACCTAGACATACCCGCCAGTGAAAAACAGCCCATACCGAGCACAAAAAACATATAACGAGCACTAAATCATTGCCAAACACAGCCAAAACTAACACAATCGAGCTTTAGAATTACCCAACAGGAGCGAGAAATGCCACTAAAGAAACCTGAATCAGACTTTCTCCATGAACTGGCGAACATAGCTGAACAGCGAATCTTAAGCAGTTATCTTAAGTCTCACTGTATTGATATCAGTACCAAACCTAAAGAAGGTTTCAGGTTCGATCCGGTGACAAACATTGACCGGGAAACTGAAATAATCATCAGGAGAATGATTTCCGAACGTTTTCCGGAGCATGCCATTATGGGTGAAGAATTCGGCGATACAGGGAGCAGTACGTACAAGTGGGTCATAGACCCGATTGATGGTACCCGCCCATTCCTGTGTGGCCTGCCTGTATGGGGATGTCTGGTTGGGTTGCTGGAAAATGGTGAAGCAGTAATGGGAATGATGAGCCAGCCTTATACCGGAGACCGTTTCTGGTCTGATGGCAAATGCTCATGGTTTTCAGGACGACTCGGCACTTCAATAATGAAAACAAGGCAGGACGCAGAGCTTCACCAGGCCATTCTGCATACCACCTCACCCGAATCGGTCAAACTTTATCATAATAATAAATTCGACTTATTACAGAATCAGGTACTCATGACCCGTTATGGTGGTGAGTGCTACGCAATGGCAATGCTGGCTGCCGGCCATATTGATATCTGCGTAGAATACTCTCTGCAGCCATACGACATTGTTGCATTTATACCAATTATAGAAAATGCCGGAGGTGTCATTACAACTATTGATGGCAGACGGGCTGAAAATGGTGGTGCGATTGTAGTGAGTGCAAATGAGCAACTCCATGAGCAGGTATTGAATATTCTTAATTCATGATGACACCGTCTGGAATAGAGAAGATGAACGAAAAAATATCTACACGAATTATATTCTTTATTGCTGGTTTGGTTACTGCAACCTGGGCTGTTCTTGTGCCTTATGCAAAAAGTAACACTAATATTAATGATGCTTCACTGGGGACATTATTATTATGCCTCGGGTTAGGTGCGATGATCGCGATGCCTGTTACAGGTGCGCTGACATCCAGATATGGTTGCAGAAAAGTGATTACTGCAGCAGTGCTGGTTATTATTATTTCTGTCCCCTTTTTGTCTTTTCTTTCCTCCCCTTTACTACTGGGAGCAGGGTTACTGATTTTTGGCATCAGCATTGGAATCACTGACTGCGCAATGAATGTCCAGGCCATTCTGGTTGAGAAATCAGCGGATAAATCATTAATGTCCGGGTTTCATGGCATGTACAGTGTTGGTGGTATTGCAGGAGCTGGCGCAATGACAGGCTTGTTACATTTAGGTTTAACTGCCATCACTTCGACAATTATCATGTGCGTGGCCGTTTTTCTCTTACTGATGATAAGTGTTCACAAGCTACTACCCTATGCTAACCCCGCGGAAGGGCCTGCTTTTGCTGTCCCGAAAGGAATCGTTCTGGTCCTGGGCCTGATTTGCTTTATTATTTTTATGGCCGAAGGCACCGTACTGGACTGGAGTGCAGTTTATCTGGTTGAAAAAATAAATATTTCTGAGTCTCTGGGTGGTCTGGGGTTTGCGGCATTCGCGGCAGCAATGACAGCGGGAAGGTTAAGTGGTGATTATGTCATTGAAAAGCTGGGAGCATTCAAAGTAGTACTTTCAGGTACTGCTGTTGCAATCCTGGGGTTTATCTTAGTGATCCACAGCATTGAATTTACCCTCATTTTAATTGGTTATTCCTTAATTGGTGCCGGGTGCTCCAATATTGTGCCGGTTATGTTTTCCCAAATCGGCAAACAATCCACCATGCCACAAATGGTTGCAGTCCCTGCCGTAACAACGCTCGGGTATATTGGTGTTCTGGCTGGCCCTGCCATAATTGGCTATATTTCACATCATAGCTCAATTACCTATGGCTTTGTTTTTATCACTACATTAATCCTCTGCGCAGCAATACTGTCGTATGCGATAAAAAACATTCTGCGAGCAACTCCCCAGGTATAAACTCGCTTTCATGGCTATTAAATAAATAATCTTATATTCCCTGCATAAGTCATCACTTATGCAGGGAATATTCATTTACTGCTGTGAGAAATGCTGGCAACCCATGCCCGATGTCAGAGAAGGCAACCACAAAGCCCCTGGCAAAACTAACACAAACAATCACAATATTGCATAATCGAGCATAAGCTGTTAGCGTACAGCAGATACCTGGTTGCCAGTAATGGATGCTTCCAAATGAAAAATCGAGAGGGTAAACCATGTGTGGAGCGATCAGGAGTAGGTGCAAACTTAACGATTCAGGTGGAGAAATGATTAAACTGATCATCACAGATTTGGATGGAACATTCCTGAACAGCCAGGGGGATTATGACAGAGAACGATTTGCCAGTGTCCGGGCTCTGATGGCAGAGAAAAAAGTACACTTTGCTGCCTGTACTGGCAAACAGTGTGAAAGAGTGGAAGAACTGTTTGGCGAGTACAGTAAAGATTTATGGATTGTCGGGGATAGCGCAACACGTATTAAGTTTAACGGTGAATATCTTTATCAGTCCTTAATCCGTAATGAGACAGGACTGAGTATTATCAAAACGCTTGAAGCGGCGAACCCCCACCATGTCATTATTGCCTGCACCAATGAAGGGGCGGTGATCCGGTCTGATACCCCACAGCACCTGAAAGAAAAAGTACGTAAGTCTTATACCACAATGATCCAGACGGATAACTTAAGCTCAGTGACCAGCGATTTTGTTAAAATCACTGTTTACGATGAAGCAGGAACATGTGCGCAAACTCGCCCTTTTTTGACTCCCTTTGAGAAAGATGTCTACATTGTTGTTTCAGAGGCGTCCTGGATTGATATTGCTGATTACGGCGTACATAAAGGCACTACAGTGAAAAGGCTGCAAGAGATCCTTAATGCCACTCGTGCTGAAACTATGGCATTTGGCGATGGTTATAACGACCTGGAGCTTTTAGCTGAAGCTGAATATAGCTTTGCAATGCAAAACGCGTTCGAAGAGACCAAAGCCGCTGCACAATTTGTTACCGGGACAAATGACGAAAATGCCGTTCAGGAAACGATCATACGGATCCTGAGACTGCAATCCTGAACACAATGCAGGGAAATAGAGGTTGCTCCGTTTCCCTGTGATTTTACCCGTTAAGACGCTCGTTCAATGTGCATATTCAGGTTTTCAAAACCACTGACATTCGTATCCTGGCTCACAATAATGATGTCGATATCATCGCACTGTGCAACCTTGTAGCGGGCGACCTTTGACATTTTATCTTGTGTTACCGCAGCGACAACTTCATTACTTTGGCTCAGTATTTCCTTTTTGAAACAAGCATCTTCGTAGTAGACCGCGCTCAGGCCAACTTGAGAATCCAGGCCACAAACCCCAATAAACGTTTGGTCGAAGAGCATTTCCCGAACCTGATTTACCGTATCAGAACCCAGTGTACTGCCAGTCAGGTGATTAACCTTCCCCCCGAGTAATATCAATTCACCTTTGGCGCGGCTGCTTAATGCTGCAGCTATTTGAGGGGAATTCGTTACGATAGTGATTTCCATATCTTCTGGAATGTATTCCACCATAGCCAGATATGTGGAGCCGGCATCGAGGAAGATGCAGGTATTTTCTCTAATGAGCTGCGCGCATTTACGGGCCAGACACGATTTTTCTTCAACGTTATCAGCCGCCCGAACATCAAAGATAGCAGATTGCTTAAATTCACTTATCGCTCCGCCATAAACCTTTTTGCACAGGCCCTTTCTGGCCATCTGCTGCAAGTCTCTGCGAATAGTATGCTCTGATACCCCCATGTCGCGGGCCAGGTCTGTTCCAATTACCCGGCCTGTTTTTGCCAGTATTTCCTGAATCCGGGCCTGCCTTTGCTCAGGGAAAGCATCATAATCTGTCACGCCAACTCCTCAAAATGGGCTTAGTGCTGCATAACTCAACAAAATATATCACACTATAATTATTGCCATGGTATCGCATTAACCCATTGCAGTCTTTTGAACCTGAGCACTCGCAACGGGCCGTACTCATGCTGATTACAGAACATTTTTAACATAACTAACTAGCTGAAATGAATAAACCCGCCCTACAACAAAGGCGGGTTGTTATTTTTTGCTGTTACGGCAGCACACCACTCTGCCAGTAAACAGCCGGTTCAATATCCACCACACCTTGTTCAGTACGCAGCCAGCGTGGCGCTTTCATTTCTGCGGCAAAGTAATTAATTAACTCCGACAGCAACCCCGTTAGTTGCTGCTCCGTTTCCGGGGGAAGCCCTTGCTGCATCAGCGTTTGTGCCAGCGCCATGCCGTAGCTGCAGAGCGCAGTACAGTCTGGAGCTAATTGTGGGGAAACCGCCGGGAGAGTGTCTACTGTCAGGCTTTCCACAAGATGTTCCGGTACCGGATCCAGCAGCGCAGGCTGTAACACCGCCAGGCAAGTATTAAGACGCCCACACAGTGCCATTTTTAACGTGGTGTCGTGTGTTTCATGCAAAGCATCGGCAATATTTTCACAGTAGCTCGCCAGCTCAGTAAAATCAGTTATGGAACTCAGGGGAAAGGCAAATAACGGGTGAGTCTGGGTAGTGGTCGTAGCCATAAAGGCATCCTCCTGTAACGTTTCATTCTTCTGCCACAGGAGAGGCTAATCTCACTGGTGGCAGAACCGGGCAGGGTTAGCCTTACCGGTGTTACAGGAAACCGGCGCATCTTGCGATGCCCCCGCCCGGCCCGCCATTGAGGTGTAGCCGTGCGCACGACACACAGGAGACGCAACGCGCGTCATGTGTCGCCTGTAACAATTTTCAGGAGGCTAATCCCGGCACCTGATTTTGCAGGTGCCGGGCAAAGATACCGTTGAGCACACAGCACCGCAAGGGATTTTACCCGGCAGGCTAACGCACTGTTTTTATTTGGAACCCAGTACGCAGAACCGTAGCTGACTACAGATGTTGTGACCTGAAAGACACTTCTCTCTGGTCGTTCTCGCCAGTAAAACGCGCTCAATAATTAAGACACATAGCCAGTTTGTATGGCGCATTAATACCGTACTGTAATTCCCTCTCGTTTATATCACACTATAAATCACACCAGCCCCATCCCATGGTGAAAAACGCTTTAATAGAAATATAAACTAAAGATAGTAAAAATGAAGAACATTAAAAAATAATACTATTGACAAGATAAAAATTATCACCCCGCAAACAAATATTTAATATTTACCCAGCTGTTTTTGTCATATGAAATTTATTTTCACAGATATTTCTATTTATAAATAACATCATTTTTTCTATATTAGCAATGAGCAGTTACTCATAACTTATTGGTAAGAAAAAATATGCGAGAAAAAGGCAGGATAATTTGCCTTTTTATTCATAATAATCATGTCAATTTCGCTCCAAAATTTTTGTTCTTCACCGTAAGTTACTCATCACTTACTAATAAACTTTCCAGATAGTGAACATCATTGATAATCACCTGCCGTTTTTCCAGTTTAATAACACCATTTTGTTCTAACAAGTTTAATGTTCTTCGTAACGTAACTGGTGACAATCCCAACATACCAGCCAACTCTTTATGTTTTAATGGCAGTAACAAGGTATCCGCAAGAAATTCGACTTTCACATTTCGCAGGCGAAGTAATAATAACAAACTGGCAACCTTGCGAGCCGCATCGGGTTGAGATAATACATGAATAAATTTTGATTTATCACAACTGCTTTCAGAAAGAATATGGACCATATGTGAAAAAACACCTGTGGTGATTTGCGACAAACCATACAAGCGTGAATAGTCAAGAACGCAGAGACTGACAGGGGTAGCGGCAATGGCCTGGGATTGATATACACCAGTATGAACATCTTCGCTATTGACCAACATACCAGGGGATATCACACTCACCAGTTTATTATTTTCGCCATAGATATTCACTGTACCACTACGTAGTGCTATCAGGTGATTAACTGGCTCGCCAATACTGAACAGATTACTACCCATTTTTATTTCTACTTTACGTTGCAGACTGGCAATAAAGAAATCCAAAGGCTGTTCAAACAGATAGTCTTCACATATTTGTGAAAAAGTGCAGTTTTGACACTTAATACATGGCAATTCAGGTGTTTTCATTCGTGCAACGCTATGGTGTTATCTACTCTGAGTAGATAACACCATAGCACGTCACAAGAATAATTATTGATAAAAGCAGACAAATCCTATTTTTATTTACCTGTTAATAGAATAATCACTTAACTTCATCACAGGTGTCAGACACTGGCAGCGGGTACTTGCCTCTGCCAGCAACAGGACTTAAAAGCGATATTTCACGCCGAGAGTACCTTGTGTAGAGGAATAACCTTTATCACCAACTTGCTGAGTAACACTCCCCCACAGATCCACAGACTGAGAAATATGCCCTTCCACGCCAAGTTTCACTTCACCAATGTTGCGAGAACCGGCGCTGTAGGCAGTAACATCATCCATTTTTATCCCCCAGTTGTGGGTATTATGAACCCAGTTGGCTTCAACAAATGGCTGGAACTGTCGACCAGTATCATCATCGAGCTTACTGTGGCCACGTAAATAGCCCCGCATCCCTACCCGGGTGAGCACATTCGTGACGGTTTGCTGATGAACAACCGTTCCATTTTTCTCTTGATGATCATCAACCATCAGGTTAGACCAAATCATTTGCGCCTTTGGCTGAATCCAGGCACTTTGCCGGTCATTACCTGTAACCTGGAAACTATAACCACTTTCAAGAGAAACTATTGCCCCCCTGGATGTATACTTTTCTGACGCAAGTGCTTCCCCATCTACCCGGTTTTCGAAATGGTTATACAATGCCCATGTGTCGAAATAACCGACGGCACGTGTAGTAATATCCTGATACCAGGTAGCATAGGGCCCTACGCTATAACCACTCACACGCCCTTTTGCTGAATAACCAGTAATATCCGAACGAGAGTTACTATCACTATGCCCGTAACCTGCCATGACCCCCAGATACAGGCGGTCACTGGCGGTAAACTGGCGCTGTGTTAAATCGGCGCCAAGTTGCACGACATAACGATTTGACTGGGTTTTCAACTGGCCACTTCTGTCATGAAAACGATTATGCTCACCAACCTGGCGCAACCACATACCAGCGCCATGATCACCAGCACTTTGGTAGCGCGCACCTTCACGATCATTGAGTGTCATAGTGAACAAGGTGTTAGCGGCCTGCTGGTTGGCAAGCCATGCTCCGGCTTCCGGGCGATAAACTGCACTGGAAGAGTTCCCTCCACCGTTATTATCTCCTCCACCTTCGTTACCGCCGTTTCCTTCGTTACCGCCTTCATTACCTTCGTTGCCACCGTCCCCCGGCTCAACCGCTGACGTACTGCTGGTTAAATACCAGCTTTGATCTTTTTTGACTAAATCATAATCATAAGCACCCGCAACAATACGCCCTGATTTGACAAAATCCCCATACGATGTGCCTGCGACACTAACCAGTTCAATCCCTTCAACCGTTTGGGCCCCGCTCCCACCCAGGTTGTTGACTGCCGTTTTCGTGGTTCCTGCCTCGACATCCCCAGTAATAACCAGTTTATCTGTTGCCGAATTATCACCGCCCAGTACCGTATTCAGAGACAATGTCCCGCCATCTCCGGCATAGTTACCATTAATAGTTACTGTCCGGGTCTTGCCATCAGGTATGAATGCCATTGAGCCACTATTATTCAGGCTATTAAGTGAGGAGTTGCCGGTAACATTCCACTGGCTCTGATTATCAATAGCAAGAGAATCAATGGATTGTGTAGCACCATTCAGAACCGAGCCAGACTGGAGAGTTACATCAACCTGATTATTTTCGTCATCAGAGAAAAGATCACCATTCAGCGTGGAGTGACTGGCTGTGACTTTGACTGTACTGTAAAAATCATTACCTTCAGATTCAGTGCTACGTACCTCCAAAGCCTGCTTGTTGCTTCCGGTCACCGTGGAGCCATTCATTGATAAGGTAAGGTGAGTTGCATAGGCATCAATAGCAGGGGCTCCGGTACTCGTGAGCTGTACATTGTCAAAATCAACCGCATTACTCAACGAATCGGAATACCCGCTGGCGTATAACCCTGCGGCACTACCCAGTGTTGATACAGTCGTATTTTTTACTACCATATTGCCAACATAATCCCACAGGCCATATGCATTAGAGCCTGCGGTTGTAACAACCGAATCAGATAATGAGACATCAGACTGCGGGTAAGCCAGGACGCCTGCGGCATTTTCACCATAGGTTGCCACTGTGCTGTTGGTTAACGTAACGCTGCCCCCTTTAGCAGCAAAAGCGCCAATTCCCTGGTCACCATAAGCGCTGATTGCCAGGTTATCTCCCGTGCTATCCGTTTCGCTATACAGTGCATAAGCATCGCTACCACTGGTCTTAAGCGAAGTATTTTTCAGACTGGCAACGCCTTTTTGGGCAGCAATGGCATGAGAGCCATCACCTGTTGTAGCAAAGCTGGCATCAGAAACAGTTAATGATGAATCACTGTCTGCCAGCCAGGCCGCAAAACTTTTATTCCCACGGGTTTGATAACGACCGCCGGTAACATCAATATGGCTACCAACATTCACATCCAGTGCATGAGCTGCATCACCATGGGTTTCAACAGTCGTATTGTTAAGCGCGATATCAGCATAAAGCCCACGAATCCCGGTTGCGTTTTGCGTTGTCACCTGGCTATTGGTGAGTGTTGCCTGCGCTACTACGGTTGTGTTGCTGCCATGGGCGTACAAGCCGGTAGCATCGCCTTGCGCAGCTATTGCTGAGTTGGAAAAACTCGCCTGACTACCCCGGTTAAGCAAAATGGCGGATGTTCCATTTGACGTCATTGTCAAATTATCAGCCTGCAACGCGCTGGATGTCAGGTTAATCCCGGCACCAGAGCCCCCGCTGGTATAGGTTAACTCCACCCCATCCAATTTGATTTGTGCTGCTGATTGACCATTAATCCCCCATGCAGCTCCAGACGCATTACTAATGATTTCACTGTCAGAAATATCCACAACACCTTTTTGAGCAAACACAACCGATGATGAACGGCCTGAACTTTGCAAAATGGCATCTTTCACAACGACTTCGCCATTATTAAGTGCCTGTAACACATTAGTACTGGAGAATGTTGAGTTGAAGACTTCGTCTGGCTCAGTCGTTTCTAAATGACTACCAGTTCCGGAGCTGTACAACGCATAATCGCCACTGGCTTGAGAAGTATATCCACTCGTGACATCCATACTGGTTCCGTCAGAAACCTGCCAGGGTGAATATGAAACAGCGAATGCTGACATAGGGAGTAAATAAATACTACTTAGCAAGTTAATCCCATGGATTAACTGCTTCTTTTTATAACCATCCATAACAGTGTCCTTACACAGGGTCCCCAGGTTTTAGTTTTCCTTCTAAAACACGGCACCATCTATACAGAAATACATTAAGACTAAGAATTAGAAATAATTCTAAAAACTCCGGGCACAGAAAAAATACGAACAAATAAAGAGGGAAATAAAGAACATCAATTAGCAATTCTAATTTATAGCTCAATCATCCGAAATAGAAACCCATACTAATATCGCCATTCCAGTACAGAAAAAAACAGACAAAAATAAGAGTATTCCTCTACCATCAAACAAAAAATCAGAATCAAAAACCAATACTACTGCATCACCATGAAATAAAAGAAATTATTTTCCACAACACAAAAAAATAGACTTATGTCTGTCATTTTCTCCCATAAAAAACAAAATAACCGATAAATAAAAACAAAAATCAAACATTAAAAACACATAAACACCAAAAACAATCAAATTAAATTCATGATTTAACATTTTTGAAACTAAAATACCGAAGCGTTATCCACTTTTTTTAATGGGGTACAGATGGTTTTCTTCAGTGAAAAGTTCTGTGTCAGCATATATTTCTAGCATTCATCTATTAACTAGAAAGTATTCTAGTTTTCAGCTAAGAATACACTTCGCCATTAATTGCATGGATTTACAAAAAAAAACATTGGTGCAATTATATTTACGCGGTGTTGTTCTGGTGTCGGCAATATCTATTCAAGACCTGATGGAATAGCCCGCACAGATATCTTACGAATTATGTATTCAAAATAATGAATGCGTTCTTATATAAACGGAGTTTTAAAATGAAAAAATTGGTGCTGGCTTCAGCGTTATCTGTTCTGTTCGCTTCCCAGGCTTTCGCAGCTTCTGATAACACCATCACTTTCAAAGGTGAAGTTGCTGACGAAACCTGTACTGTTACTGTAAATGGTAACGCCAGCTCTCCGCTGGTACTACTGCCAACTGTAAGCACCTCTGACCTGTCTCAGGCTGCAGACACTGCTGGTCAAACTACTTTTGATATCGCAGTAACTGACTGCCCTGCTGCGCTGGATGGCAAAAATATCTCCACTCGCTTTGCTGGTAACAACGTAAGCACCAACGGTAACCTGGGCAATATCGCAGATGATGCTGCTGCAAACGTAGAAGTTCAGATTCTGGATACTGCTAACGCGGCTATTGACCTGACTTCTGAATTTACTGCAGACGGTGACCTGTCTCTGGCTTCAGGCGAATCTGAAGCAACTGCAACCTACACTGCACAGTACTATGCAACTGCAGCATCTACTGCTGGTGCAGTTGAAGGGACTATGCAATACGCAGTTATTTATGATTAATAATTCATTCCCCCATTATTGATCATTACTTCCTTATGGAAGAATCTGACCAACCATCCCTTCGCTGGTCAGATTTGTCAAGGATGACACCCCTATAAGTTAAATTAAATGTCACAGGATATGTTATGTCATATAAAGGATTATTCCGTGTAGTAATAGTTATCTTTTATTTATTTTCTCTCTTTGTCTATAAAAGTGCTATGGCTACTGTTGTAATGACGGGCTCCCGTATTATCTATCATTCTCAGGATAAATCGGTCGACATTCAATTACGTAACCGTGACAACTTTCCTTATGTTATTCAGGCATGGCTGGATAACGGTGATACTAATTCCACACCAACGACAGGTAAAGCACCTTTTATGGTGACTCCACCGTCTTTTCGCATTGCTGCTAATGCCGGGCAAGTCTTGCGTCTTTCCTATATAGGAAGCCAGAGTCTGCCACAAGACCGTGAGAGTATTTTCTATTTTAACTTTCTACAGATCCCCCCTTCCAATTTGGGTGATGCTCAAAAAAACAAGCTATTGCTAATGATAAAAAACCGCATGAAAGTTTTTTATCGGCCTTCAGCTATTAGTGCCAACCCTAAAAAAATAAGCGAAATGATTGAAGTCACATCAGCAAAAGATGGCATAACGATTAAAAATAACTCCCCATTTTATCTTTCATTGCTGGATGTTTATTTCAATGACTCACGGGCTAAAGGAAAAGCCCCAATGATTGCCCCAATGAGCACAGCGGATATTCCTGTTTCTGGGAATGGCAGCCACACGGGAAAAGTAAAACTTACCTACCTGAATGATTTTGGAGCCAGAGTTAGCAATGAATACGACATCAATCTCTAATAAAAAAAATCACAGCAGGAAGCAATATTTCCTCTTGAGTACTGTCGCATTCTGCCTGCAACTTGCATTCCAGAATAACGCCTGTGCAGAAGAATACCGTTTTGACTCAAAATTATTAACCGGTACTAACTTTGAACATCACCTGGATTTAGATAAATTCAGCCAAAAAGATGTGGCTATTCCTGAAGGGATCCAGTCTGTCGATATTTCATTAAATGGTGAAATACTGGAAACGCAGTTGCCTGTCACCTTTAAGAAAGAGGCTGCAGATTCAAGCTCTGCCTCGCCCTGTCTGGATGCGCAGTTGCGCAAACTATTACAGCTAAAACCTGATACTACGCACCCATTACCAGTTGATGAGTGTGTGTTCGTAGAACAATTGGTAAAGCGTGCCAACTGGCACTTTGAGCCCTCAACACTCACTCTCGAATTTGTGGTTCCACAGGTATCACTTTTTCGCCAACCGCGTGGCTTTATTCCGGTATCTGAATGGGATAGCGGCGAACCGGTCTTATTCGCTCGCCACAGCACAAACTACTACCATACAGAAAATGGTGATAATACCTATAACTACCTGTGGAGCATGGTTAATCTCGGTGCCAATGCAGGTTTATGGCAGGCTCGCCACCAGGCGAACCTGCGCTATATGGATAGCAACCGTGCAGGGAATAGCTACCATTGGAATGCAGTACGCACCTGGGTACAACGCCCTCTCCCGGATATATCCAGTCAATTAAGCCTTGGGGATAACTATACCAGTAGCAGCATGTTTGGCTCCCTGTCTTTCAACGGTGTAAAGCTGGAAACTGACCAGCGCATGTGGCCCCAGGGCAAGCGTGGGTATGCACCTGAAGTTATTGGAACAGCCACAACTAACTCACGAGTTGTCATTAAGCAGCAAGAGCGCGTGATTTATGAAACCACTGTGCCGCCCGGCCCGTTTGTTATTAACGATCTCTATAACACCAAAAGCAATGGCGACCTCCATGTTGATGTGATCGGTGCCGACGGCAGGGTTTCTTCTTTTACTGTTCCTTATGCAGCAGTGCCTGACTCCGTCCGTCCGGGCAATTTCTCTTATGAACTGAGTACAGGGCGCGTACGCAACTACTATTCTGTCGATAACGACTTCTTTGAAGGTGTCTTCCAGTACGGTCTGAATAACAGCCTGACACTGAACTCCGGCATGCGCTATGCACAAAATTACCAGGCATTACTGGGAGGTGGCGTCTGGGCATCAGAAGCAGGTGCAATTGCACTTAATACCACCTGGTCACACGCCAAAGTCGAGCAAGGGAAAAGCACCAGTGGCTGGCGGGCAGAGGTCTCATACAGCAAAACATTCCCAACACGAACCAACCTGGTATTAGCGGCATACCGTTACTCCACCAGTGGTTATCGTGATTTACAGGATGTGTTTGGGATTCGCCGGGAAAATAAAACGGGCTCTGAATGGTATTCAGACACACTTAAGCAACGTAACCGCCTCGCCGCCACCATGAGCCAGAATATGTCTGAATATGGCACGCTGGGTTTTAGTGCCAGTACGACAGACTATTATGGCCCCCGGCCGCGAGTAAGTGAATTGCAACTGAGCTACAGCAATAACTGGCGCAAGCTCAGTTATAACCTGAGTGCCGGCCGCCAGCGGACATCATGGGACAACAGTAATATCTACAGCGTAAATGACGCTGATTACAGCAACAGCAACTACAAACGCACCACCGAAAACGTGTTCTCAGTAAACTTTTCACTGCCACTGGAATGGCGGGATACATCTTCACGCGTGTCAATGGACCTCACCCAGGATAAACACTCACGCACCACCACCACCACATTATCTGGCTCAGCTGGTGAAAATAATAACTTGTCCTACGCCATTTATGGCAGTGCTTCGCAATACCGAAATGGGCAAAGCGGTCATGACACATCCTGGGGTGCAAATCTACAGGACAGAACCTCCGTTGGTGCAGTAAATGCCTCCTGGGCGCAAGGCCAGGGTTATAAGCAATTCGGGATGGGAACCAATGGCACCCTGGCAATCCATGAGAAAGGTGTCACCTATGGCCCGTACGCCAGCGATACCTTTGCCCTGGTACATGCAGATGGCGCTAAAGGGGCAAAAATCCGTAACGGCCAGGGTTCAGAAATTGATGCCTTTGGTAATGCCATACTGCCTTCACTGGTGCCGTACCGTAAAAACCAGGTAAGTCTGGATACCAAAACGATGGATCAGAACGTTGAAGTTAATGGCGGCAGTGAACGCATTGTTCCTTATGCAGGTTCAGTTCCACGTATTGATTTTGAAACGGTTGCTGGTAGCCCGGCGCTGATTACGGCCAGGTTAAGTGATGGAACGCTGGTACCAATGGGTGCAGATGTTATCGATAGCAAAGGTAAAAATATTGGCATGGTGGGGCAAGGCGGCATGGTCTATGCCCGCCTGGCAGAACAAGAAGGTGTACTGAAAGTTCAGTGGGGTGAAGGCAGTGCCAGCCAGTGCGTTATTCAGTATCAATTAAGTAACGATCAGGCAGCGTCACCGCTGGCCCAGTTTGAGAGCATCTGTAAGGGAAGCAAATAATGAAATACTCAGGTCGATACCTGGCGGTGCTACTTTCTGTATGTATCACCCCATTTGCCCAGGCTACATGCATAAAAGTGACAGCCTCCTCACAACTCTCCAGCGCGGCTGTCGGTGCGGGGTATACCGCCTCCTCCTGGAGTGGAGCATGTGCCACCTGCACCGGAAAACTCGAAGTTACACCCATGCTCAGTATTGGTAGCGGGGTTGCTGCACTGCCCAGCGGAACTTTGCTTTCCAGTGCGACAGCCAATTTTCTGACCGCCGGGGTGAAAACCGGTTATAACGCAAACCAGGTGCTGTTTCGCTGTGAAAGTACCGATGCCGATAGCTTATTTGAAATGTATGCCACTAATGGTGGCAGCCCCTACGCCGGTAAATATGAAGTAGAAGATATTGAAGGTGCCTATTATACCTTTGCCAAAAATGTTGCTTTGCGCGTCACTAACCTGAAAACTGGCCTGTATTATTCACGCTACTGGCAATCACGCCAGTTGTCGCCCGGCGACTTATATGATGACGGGAAATATATCTATATTCCAGCGTCAGCATTCAGCGATGCCATGATAGAGATCTTTAAGACCGACCAGATCTCTTATTGGTCAAATGCCAGCAGCCAGTATGCTTTTAATAACCCAACATCCAATGCTTTTGTGGTTTTTAAAGGCCCGGGAATGCTCAATGCAATCACTGATGGTGGCGACAGTGCCTCCCAAAGTGATGGTTTCTATACATACTGGCCAGCAGCCTGGAGTTTATACCAGAACGTGACAGTTGCCCGTGGTGCCATGTGCCTGCTGCGTGATTACACACCACAAATCACTTTCCCATTGATTGGCGCGGCAGAACTGAATAGCGGCATTACCAGCCAGCAGCCTTTTTCCATCACGCTGGACTGCGACCCGGATGCACTTTCTGGGGTAACCGGTGCGTCCTCCAGCCCGAATGTCGCGGTAGGTTTTCTGGTGAATCAGCAAACAGCACTGAATGCTGCTTCCACATTGGGTTTGGTTAATGCCAGCGGTGGTGTCAGTTACTTGCTGGATAACCAGTATGGCGAACAGAATATCGCCAGTGGCGTGGGGATCAAAATCTACGATAAAGCGCTTAATGCTATTAACCTGCTGTCGTCCCGTGCCACTGGCGGGGGAAACAGTGCTGGCTGGTATGCCTACAAAGATATTACTGAATATGCCGCAGATAACGATGACGGTACCGTCAAATATATTGGTGACTTTATTTCGTCTCTGGAAGCTCTTCCAGGCAACCAGGCAACTGCAGGATCCGTCGATGCCCAACTCCAGGTGGTGGTCAGCTTTCAGTAAACTCACCCTGCTGGCTACCCTGTTTATCGCTGGCATAACGCCAGCGATGGCCGTGGTCAGCCCGGATCGTTCCCGGGTGATTCTGAATGAAAATGTGGGTGAAGAATCGTTGTTACTAACCAACAACGATGGCAAACCCTCACTAGTTCAAATGTGGACTGACGACGGAGACCCGCTGTTACCAATAGATAAACTTCAGGTTCCCGTGGTTATTCTGCCTCCGGTATTCAGTATTGAGGGTGGTCAGCAACATGATGTACGGATAAAGCTTCTCCACCCACATACTATGCAAGCAGACCAGGCTGAACGGCTGTACTGGATAAATATTTACCAGGTACCACCCAATACCCAGCTTGCTCGTCCGCCGGCTCGTCAGGTAGTGATGCCCTTACGTATCAGGATGAAGCTTATCATTCGGCCAGACTCGCTGGGAGAGTTACGTCAGGAAGAAGGTGAAAAGATAGATTTCACGATTAAGGATAGTAAACACATTGAATTACAAAACTCTGGGAAACGAGTTATGTCAGTATCAGTGGTAAAAATTAATCATGAAATTCACCACAATATTGTTTTACTACCAGGCGAACACCAGGATATTTCGCTTAACAGCCCGATAAAGTTAAATCAAAAGCATCAGGTTGACTGGTCAGTGATAAGTGATAATGGGGTAAACTGGAACTACCAAAAAATATTCTAAGAATAGTCCATCTATCAACAAGAAACTCATTGTCACACCACAATGAGTTTCTTCACATTCACTATAGCCAGTAGCGTTTTAGGAAAATGACTCTGTCTTTACACCAATATCATCTTTAATATCTTGCGCTTGTTTTATACCACAAGGATAAATACAACACGCACCTAGAATCCACCATCATTAGCTGGGAATGAATGAAGGAAAATTTCAGATGGAACAGAACAAAAAAAATATTAACATAGCATTACTATACAAGTTTAATGTGTTTAATGAATTTTTATATGACTATATTCAAAAATCACACCCGGAAGCCAGCATTAATATTATGACTTTCAAAAACCATAACATCTTGCTGAAGATTATGGAGGTTGACCATATTGATGTAATATTCACAGATTTATCCAGTTGGTTTAGCATGATGAATCACCTGCAGGCGAGCCAGTTAGCTACTGATAAATATCGCCTTGACCAGAGCAGTAAGATCGTGCTGATGCTTCAGGATGCTGAACTTCATGTTATTGATAAAATTAAAAAATTAAATGTCGATATCATTATCAGCATGACTGATGACTCCTATGAGTTGAAACAGGCTCTCGAGCATGTATTCAACCCCTTAAAACACAGCAAATATATTTCAGAATCTATTCTTGAGCTGACTAAAAATACAGACAACACTCAGCAAAAAGAGAAGCTGTCTAAAAACGAATGGGAAGTAATAAAACTTTTCTCCGAAGGATACTCGCTGGTCGAAATCGCTGAACAACGTTCTCGGGCAATTAGTACAATTGCCACACAAAAAACAAGCGCCATGAAAAAACTGAATCTCAAAAACAACAGTGAACTCATGAAGTATGTATATATCAATAGCATTATCTAAAAAATAAAATTTATTCTATGAAAATCAGAAAATTTTATCTATGCGTGCTGGCGTATGTATTCCCCTGCACGCATAGTTATGCAATCTCTCTGGAAGAGGCCGTTCTCGCAGCAAATACATTTAATCCTGAAATGAGTGCAGCACGAAATCAGCATGATGCCGACCAACAGAAAAGAAACCAAGGGTTCGCTGGTTTATTACCAGATATTTCACTTAATGGTTCCTGGTCTCAAACCGACCAGCCTAATGCTTCTTATGCGGCAGGAGTTACCCGGCATAATGCCAGTGTTGATTTGAATCAGTCCCTGTTTGATATGTCTAAATTCGCCGCCTGGAAAAAAGGCGATGCAATCGCTGAGCAGGCTGATGTTCAACTTTTGCAGGCACAACAGAAGTTAATTAAAGATACCGTTATCAGTTACTTTCAGGTAATCCATCGCCGGGCTCTGCTTAATAATAAAAGACAGATAGTGCAGTTGTATCAGCAAAAACTTAACCAGGCAAAAGCCCAACTGGGAATGGGAGATGCCACCCGTCTGGATGTTGCGGATGCACAAGCAAGCCTGGATAAGGCCCAGGCGGATATTGTCAATGCACAAAGCGATCTCGATGACGCGGCAACCGTCTTTTATGGCCAGTCAGGGCGCAGTGCAGATGAAATCGAAGGAAGCACCCTGTCTTGTATTCCAGGAAAGGTACCTGGCACCAAAGCACAGCTGCTTTCTACGGTATTAAATCATAATCTCGATATCCGCAATGCCTGGTTTAGCGTGCGCCAAAGTGAAGCTGATGTTCTTTCAGCCACCGGAGGACACTTACCCGTTGTCCGGCTACAGGCGGGGTACGGAACAAACTGGAGCAGGGCTGAAGACAGCAATGCGCTTGATGAGCTATTCGGTACCACCAGTAAAACCCGGAATACCTCCATATCACTGAATGTGTCGATTCCGCTTTTTTCCGGAGGAAATGCTTTATCTCAGAGTATAGAGGCGGCAAAGCGTCATTCCCAGTCCAAAGATTTACTGGCACTGGCTCAATTACGTGCCACCCAGGATCTGAACACTGCATTAAATGCACGGTCCAGCGGAATGACGCGTCTGGCAGCCAGTTCACGCTTGGTTGATTCAACCAAAGCACGCCTTGATTCAACGCGCTACGGCAAAGAGATTGGTATGCGCACCCTGATTGATGAGCTGGATGCGCTTAATGAATATGCCGCCGCGCTGAATGAAAAGTCAGATGCACAGTTTTCCCTAATACAGGCACAAACCGAGCTGGACAGCACGCTTGGTGAACTGAGTCTCTCTTCCCTGCATAACTACCAATGCACCTCCCGCTAGTCAGGAACTGATTCACTATGTCAGAACAACTTTTTCGCCAACAAGCGATAGATAACAACCGCGCAAAATCTATTGGCTCCGTCGTTCTTTACACTCCGCCATGGCGCTGGCTGGTAATCACTTTTGTCGGTGTTATCGCCATAGCGCTGGTTTCATTACTCACTTTTGGTTCTTATACAAAACGCGAGAGTGCCAAAGGAACACTAGTACCACAAAATGGTGTGATGGATATTGTTGCCACCAATGGCGGTACAGTAACAGAGCTTTTGGTCAAAGAAGGTCAGCAGATTAGGCAAGGTGATAACGTAGCCTCTGTTTCTTCTGAAGTATCGACTTCACTGGGGAAAACCCGGGAAGAGATCTCCCACCAACTGCATGCACAACAACAAGTACTCAAAGATGAACTCAATAACCTTGATGCGCTAAATATCTCTACCTTGCAAGGGCTCAGTGACCGTATTGCCCTGCTTAAAGAGCAGGTTGCACAGTTGCAGTTAATCCACAGGCAGCGAAGAACACAGACAGGTATAGAACAACAGAAGCTCAACAAACTCCAGGCATTACGCCGGGAAGGTTATGCCTCGAATTCTCAAATTGAGCAACAAGACTCTACTCGCCTGGAGTCTGTTGTGCGTATGCAGGACGTCAGCCGGCAGTTGCTGGAGTTAAGACAGCAACTGGCAGAGCTGGAACAGCAAAAAATCGAGCAGCCCATTAACTACCTGAAGCAGAAAAACGATATCTCACAAAAACTGGCGGATGTCGCACAGTCGTTACTGGAAAACGAATCCCGTCGGGCAACCCTTCTTACCGCGCCAGCCGATTCGGTGGTCGGCTCTGTGCTGGTAAAAAAAGGGCAAATGGTAACGGCAGGCCAGACACTGGCTTCACTTCTTCCCAGCAAAGGCAAGCTTCAGGCTCGTGTGATGCTCAGTAGCCGTGCAGTGGGTTTCATTAAAACCGGGCAAAGAGTTGTTTTGCGCTACGAATCTTTCCCGTATCAGAAGTTTGGCCAGCAATACGGCCGGGTAATTGAAGTATCAGAAACGGCCCTGACACCCAAAGATGTTGCCTCAGTTACCGGAGACAATCAGGCCCAGGAGCAATTTTATCAGGTCAAGATTGCTCTTGATAAACAGTCTATCAATGCTTATGGCGATGATTACCGGCTTCACCCGGGAAGCGCTCTCGATGCAGACTTTATCGTTGATAAGCGCCGCCTCTACCAATGGGTTCTGGAACCACTTTACGCTCTTGGCAAACGCTTCTGAATACGGAAATCACCATGGATTTTATTAATAAACTACGTTTCTCCGGGCGTAATACGCTCCCACTATTGCGCCAGACTCAGGCAGCAGAATGTGGCCTGGCCTGTATTGGCATGGTTGCCGGTTATTACGGCAACAAAATGGATATGTTAACACTGCGCAAAAAGTACGCGACCTCACTGAAAGGCAGCACACTGACAGATGTCATTAACCTTGGGAGCCATTTAAATATGGTTTGCCGGGCACTACGCCTTGAAGTTGAAGAGCTTTCACAGCTCCGGTTACCCGCCATTTTGCACTGGGACATGAAACATTATGTGGTACTGGCAGAGGTCAATGGCGATAAGGCAGTTATCCACGACCCTGCTCGTGGGAAACGCATCGTTCGTATGAAAGAAGTGTCCAGTTACTTCACTGGTATCGCTCTGGAGTTAGTCCCGAAAGCTAACTTTGAGAAGAAAGAAGAGAAAGTTTCACTCTCCATGCTAAGACTGATTGGTAACGTAACCGGCGTCAAAGCCGCGTTTATTCAGTTGATGGTGTTGACACTTGCACTGGAGATTTTCGGTATTATTACCCCATTCTATATGCAGTGGGTGCTGGACCAGGTACTCGTCTCAGCCGACTATGATTTGCTGACGTTACTGGGGTGTGCATTTATTATCTCTGTATTACTGCAAAATGGCATCACTGCCCTGCGAACATGGGTAACCACCTGGTTTTCCAGCATGCTCAGCGTACAGTGGTCGAGTAATATTTGCGCCCACCTGCTTAATCTTCCTCAGTTCTGGTTCGAAGACCGCCATATGGGCGACATCGTCTCTCGCTTTGGGTCAATCAACAATATTCAGAGCACCCTGACCACGCGTTTTATTGCATCCGTCTTTGATGGCGTCATGTCTGTAGCTACTTTTGCGATTATCGTGATTTACAACGCTCATTTGGCAATTATCGTCTGCGGGCTTTTCCTCGCCTACAGTACTGTGCGCCTGGTTGCCTTTCGCCCTTTTCGCCAGGCGAACGAAGACCAGATGATTGCCAATGCCGACGTACAAAGCCAGTTGATTGAATCTATTCGGGGTTCTCAGGCAATAATGCTCAATAACCGGCAAAATATGCGTGTTGCCACTTATACCAACGAACTGGTAGAAGCGACAAACAACGGCATTCGTATTCAGCGATTATCAATACTTTTCTCCAGCGTGCAGGGCATTTTATCAGGAGTTGGCCGCATAGTACTTATCTGGCTGGCGGCTCTGGAGGTGATGGACGGGAACTTTACCAGCGGGATGCTGATGTCATTTATTTCGTTTTCTGACCAGTTCATTAGCCGTGCTTCAGGCCTCATCGACGCATTCATTGAATTCCGTATGTTACGCCTGCATGGTGAGCGTTTGTCCGACATCGTGCTTACTGAACGCGAAACGGATATGGAGAATATCAGTAATCACCCACAAGCAAGCCACGCTATTCCGGTGTCTGTTAATAATCTCTCGTTTCGCTACTCCCCTGCAGAACCATGGATTTTGCGTAATGCCAGCCTCCAAATACAGGCCGGTGAGTCTATCGCCATTGTGGGCCCTTCCGGGCAGGGTAAAACCACACTGGCACGGTTATTACTGGGCCTGCTACGCGCAGAAGAAGGCTCAATCTTTATTGATAACGTTGAAAATACCCGCCTGGGCATGACATGGGTACGCCAGCATACCGGCAGCGTTATGCAGGACGACCAGTTATTCGCTGGTTCGATACTCGACAATATCTGCTTCTTTGATGCTGACTTCGATATGGCGCGTGTTGAGGAAGCAGCGAAACTGGCACAAGTACATGACGACATTGTCGCCATGCCTATGGGATATAACAGCCTGGTTGGCGATATGGGCTCAGCCTTGTCTGGTGGCCAGATCCAGCGGTTGTTCCTGGCCAGAGCTTTATATAAACAACCCGCCCTTCTCTTGCTGGATGAAGCAACCAGCCATTTAGATGTTTACCGGGAAAAAGCAATTAATGATGCAATACGCCAGATGGACATTACGCGTATTATTATTGCCCACCGCCCGGAAACGATAATGAGTGCAGACAGAATTTTTGTGGTTGCTAATGGAAAAATAAATGAAGTAGAGAAATCCACCTTATTTTCTGGAGCAAATCCAGCAGTAGAAAAATAGAATAGCTACTATTTTTAATAGTCGGAAGTTATTTTTTGAGCAGTGTAACTTTATAAGATTATTACTTCTATTTTTTCATATTTCTTTCTATAGAAAAATGATTGGCCATGAATAATAATTAACTTGTTCTTACAACACAGTAAGACAATAATCAACAAATAAACATGAGATGATTCTCATTAAATAGTCAGGAAACTACACAATGCGTGAATTAACAATTAATGAAGTAAATGAAGTAGCAGGTGCCGATTTAGGAAGTGCAGTGTATTCAGGTGTGCTTGGGGCAGCTGCCGGATTTACTGGTGGGGCAATTATCGGTGGTGTCCACGGTGGTGACGGTGGCGGCCTGCTGGGTGTCGGTTCCATCGGCCAGGGCGTTGGGATGATTGCTGGTGGGTGCATTGGTCTTGTAACTATGGGTATTTGGGGTACTGCATATGGTTACAACCATGGTCAGGAAGTAGAAAGCATTACAAGCAGTTTCTGGAACAGCGTAATCAATGGTAGCTTCTACCCGGGTACTTCAACTAATAACTCTATCTAAGTTATTTAGTTGATCAAATAAAAGCCTTCACTCTCCCTGCTGAGTGGAGGCTTTTTTCTTGGTAACAGGCTGCATACTTTATTTTACCAGGGCTCATCAAAGCATATATTCTTCAGTTCAAATCAGGGAAGAATCATATGTATGAATTAAAAGATCATGAGTTAACACTGGTCGCTGGTGCGGGTTTTAGCTCTGCCATCTATTCAGGCCTGCTGGCTGGTGTGGCCTCTACCGGTGGTGGTGCTATCATTGGTGGTGTTCACGGTGGTGATGGTGGTGGCCTGCTGGGTATAGGCTCTATTGGGCAATGTGTAGGTATGTGCGCTGGTGGTGCCATTGGTTTAGTCACCGGGAGTATCTATGGTTTTGCCTATGGCTGGGATCATAGTGACGAAGTAGAAAACATCAGCGTTAATTTCTACAAAAATGTTATTAGCGGAAGTTTCTACCCGGGAACATCCACCAATAATACGGTTCACCTCTGAACCTGTAAGCTGTAAGCTGTAATGATTAATTCAATGCCAACCCTCTGTACACTCAAATGGACAGAGGGTTTAATATTAGCATTCATGTTAAACTATTACTTTCTCTTGCTTCATTTATTATTCAGACAAATAGCCTTCTAAAATAAAAACCCCTTTTTCAACTTCAGAAAGCCATCAACCTCAAGTCACTTATACTCAAACAATCTGCTGGTTCTATTAGTGCGAACTGGCGCAGTAATTTACGAGGCGATACTCATTAACACATCACCTCTATAAAAGGCATTACAAGGAAACATACACCTGCCCGCGCGAGGAATCTCTCTGGTATGATATGTAATTGAGTAAAGGCACTGAAAGAGTTTTAGCCATACCTGGTAGCGTTCTCTCAATTTCTGGCCGATTAATAAAGTTCAATATAAAAACTAATGTCAGCCACAGAGTCTGGTTACTTCCACAACTTAACCTCTCCATCAGGTTACGCTTGCGGTTATAAACTGATTTCAGTGTACAGTTGCCTACTGAAGCAATACGTTCAGGTGTCGCAAAATACAAATAGTCACTAATAAATGTGTTTTCTCCATCGCTGAAATGGATATAAGTTTTCTCCCTAGCATCACACATTTTCTGTAACTTATTTACCGATAATAATGCACGGTGCAAAGCATGCTGAAGCACTTCTACGGTGCTATCAAGAGAAATTACACGTGCAGTCAACCGTGGAATAAAACGCTTAATTATGTCACAATAAAAATCCCTGCATAAGATAACATCATAGCTGTTAATGCGTTCTTCCTTCCACTGATCAATATCAGATACTATATCATTTGAATAAATAGCCAATATATTAACCTTTCGCTCTGGCAAGAACCTCATGCTCTTGATAACATTACCAAGAACAACACCCAGAGATAAACTTAAAAAATTATTTTTACAATTCAATTTATAACGCTCAGACATAATAGCATCACTCCAACGCATTCTATTTATAATAACAGGCCATCGAAAAACCAATCACGTATAGCATCACTGCACCACATAACAGAGCAGCATGTGGTAATAAGAAAGGTTAAATATTACTTTATTTGTTTCACATCCATGCTCCATGCATACTTCTGACTTGTCTATTAGCTTGTTCCACACCAGCCGCCAAGCTAAAAGTAAGCATATAACACCGTAAAAACACAAAAAGGTAAACACAAATATCAAATAAATAACTATTTTTATATAGATTAATCCATAACAACAATAAAAATCAGAGTTAAATACTTATAATTAGTAGCGTAGCTATTATCACTCGAACAATGTAGTGTCATTAAAAACTCTGTCAAAAATGGTATTTTACAAAAAATACCAATAATTAAACAATAATTTAACAACAACAAAACAATAAACACTAACTCGTAGTACTGTTTTTATCATCTGAACAAAAACGACCAAAAAAGGTCAATCACCTCAGAAGCACATGAGCAGGTGTGCTCTCTGAGTAATACTCTATTTTTGCAGGGTAATGTTCCTTACTCACAAGTAACAAAATTGATGAAGTTTCTTTATCCAGAGCAAATACACATAAAGAAAGCCCACCCGGAGTCAGGACAGTTCACTCAGATAAACTGCAGAGTTGCAGATGAAACGTATTTCACCACAGTGGCGTATCATCGGCACACTGGCAAAATGATTCCTGCCCGATAATATCGGCTGAACGAAAAAACATCATCATTAATTTCATTTAGATGGGGAAGCAATAACAGAATACTTATATTGAGAGTTATAACCGGACAATGCATTATGACTGACGGAGGCACTATATGCTCTATTCGCTGAATGTATAATACTCACAACCACATAGACTGACGTAACTGGTAGTGCAACAGCCAATCCGGGTTAATGTCACTCATGACTCTCCTGCAAGTGTTTATTTCACTAACAAGCAGTCTGTGCTTTATTTTGACAACAGAGCCAATGAATAAATAGAAACATGGTGAAGAAACATCAAGTCAGCTTGATATAAGGCCCAAGAAAGCAGACGTGTAGCCCTGACACGGGCAATACGTCTCAGGAACACACAACCATTCACTGCACAAACACACTTTCCCGCACATAACGGCGTAACAAACCCTCGCGGATATGGCGGTGAAAACCGTCGTTGTCCACGACTTTGTGCCAGTAAAGGAAGGCTGTGGTTTTCAGGGCAGGTTCCGCCAGGCGCAGTTTCTCCAGCCCGCGGCGTTCAATGACATCACCGGAAAACACGCACACTGAATCGGAATGATTGATCAGAGCCAGCGCGGCACTGGCCGAAGAGGTTTTCAGGGTGCAACGCATATGTTTAATGGTTTCCCCCCAACACTGGCGAATCACCAGGTCCAGTTGCTCGCGGAACATCAGCTCAATCCACGGGTAACGGGCAATATCACGCAAAGTCACGCGCCGCCCGGCCAGCGGGTGCCCGCGACGCACAGTGAAAAAGTGTTCCAGTTCAACCAGTTCACTCACACAAACATTATTGGATAAGCTATTGCACTGCCCAAAGAAGAAATCAATTTTTCCGTCGTTGAGATCCTGAATACACTGGTCATAACGCGTGAAGACTTCAAAAGTAACCTTGCCTTCCAGGCCTTCTTTATGGGCAAAATCATAAAACAGTAACGAGACTTCATCGATATAGACATCATCCGGCACACAAATCCGGTAAGTCTCTTTCATTGGCTGTGGCTCGGTATTGGGCTGGTTTTTATCAAAAATCCCTTCCAGGTCGGCCACCATGATTTCCAGCGTCGGATACAGGCGTTGAGCGAACGGCGTCATCATCATGCCATGGGCAGAACGCACCAGCAGCGGGTCATCAAATACTTCCCTTAAGCGAGCCAGTTGATGGCTTACGGCAGACTGCCCAATAAATAACTGCGTGGCCGCTTTGCTTACCTGCCGGGTTTTCAGCAAAAAATATAATGTGACTAATAAATTGACGTCATATTTAATGACTTTCGCAAGGTTACTTTGCAACATCCTGGTTCTCCCGCTGGCATCAGTTCGTCACGTATCCAACATCATTTTAGGCCCGATATTCCCTATTACACAGACTTACATCAGAAATACTTCATGCAGCTGAATATCTTCAGTAACAGGCAGCGTCGTTTTGGCTACATTCCCGGTTAAAATACTTTCCATACAAAAATAAACATGTAATCCGGCCAGCGTATCAACGCCCAGTTTATTCATCAGACTGCGTTTATGGCGGCTGACTGTTTTATTGCAAATACCCAGTACACGGCCAATCAACTGGTGGTCATACCCTTTCAGCATCAGTTTCAGTACGGTATTTTCTGTTGGGCTCAACAACCCCATAGCCGATTCATGCCGCGCACTGCTCTTGCCCTTAATCGCCTGGCTGCCGGCTATTGCCAGAGAAGGTAAGGCGTTAACCACGCCAGATAGCTTGCTGCGAATCAGCTCCACCGACCAGGTACTGTCGATACAAATCAACCGGTTACCCAATAATTCCAGGTATTCTTTGCAACGAAATACCCCCATGTCAGTCGCGCTTACCATAATAACCAGCATGGACGGGTTATCATTAATATAACTGATTGTCTGGTGGGTTTTTTCTGAGTAAGACATCCCCACACTACAAACAAATACCGGAGTAGTGCACAGCTGAATATTCTGGGTAAGTTCCTGTAGCAGCGTTTTCACCCCATGGGCCGCCAGTGAACCATCATCAAATAAATTTAGCAACATAGAATGTATTAAGACCTTTCTCGAAGAATTATCCTAAAATTTATCACGAGCACTTTTTAACCCAAAAACGATAAATATTAATAAGCCTTATTAACTAAATTAATACACCCAAAAATCATATGAATAAGCATCATGATAATTGTTATATTTTTTCATTATTCAATAAATACTGGTGCGATATGCTTAGTAATAATTCATAGCAAAAATCACGCATTAAATAAGCCAGCTGGGATATGTGTATTTTTGTGCACGGCCATTCATACCAGGCTCGCCTGATTCAGGGAGCACACCAAACAGCAACATCATAAGACACGAATTAACCAATTGATTAAGAACAAAAAATGCAAATAAGCCAGTCACATATATTTTCTAAGGAGTACATTTTTCCAGGCTGGTTACTGCCATCTGCGCCTCCCGGAGCAACGGTCTGTAACCTGTACAATGGCATAAATATAAAGAAGAAAGAAATGCAACACGGTGCTATACCTTGTTATTGAGCAGTGGCGGCAAATAACTGATACGAAAAAACCGGGTGCTTTTCCCTGGTGGGAAGGGCGTGACTTAACCCTATTCAGGCTCTGGTATGATCAAACAATTCTATTATCTGGTAGTGCTTATCGCGGTTCTAATGCTGATGCATTCTATCTGGACGCTTATGATACTGCGCGTCAAACCCGGTGATAAAAAACATACTCCCCGCGAGCTGTTACGGTTGTTTCTGGTACTGGTTTCCGTGTTATTAATCCACAGTCTGGAAGCCGGGATATTTGCTATTTTTTATACTGTTGAACACGCGCTGCCTAATTTTGAAACCGCCATGTACTTTTCCCTGACCAGCTATGCCACCGTCGGGTACGGTGATGTGCTGCTACCAATGGATTTCCGCCTGACAGGTGCCGCTGAAGGCCTGGCCGGAACACTGATGGTCAGTTGGACAGTAGCGGTGCTTATTCGGCTATTTCAGAAAACCGAATAAGCCCCTCCGGAAAATGAGCGTTAATGCCCTGCAGGCCGCATGATGCCAGCCAGCCACATCCCCACCAGCATCGCCAGGGCAAACAACACCCCTTTGATATAACCGGCCCCAACCAGAACCAGTGCCGGCCCTGGGCAAATCCCGGCAAGCCCCCAGCCCAGGCCAAAAATTGCCGCGCCGAAAAACAGGTCTTTATCCAGCGTGCGGCGGGTGGGTAACGAAACCGGCCCACCGCAAATCGCGGTTTTGCGCCGTTTTGCCATGCTAAAGCCCACAACCCCAACGGCAATGGCCCCGGCCATTACCAGAGCCAGCGAAGGGTCCCATGGGTGAGCCAGGTCGAGAAACCCCAGAACTTTTGCCGGGTTTGCCATACCACTGACCAGCAGCCCCAGGCCAAATACCAGGCCTGCAATAAACGAAACGATAATCCGCATCTCCCTTACCCCCGTAACCAGCCCAGTAATGTTGCCGTGGCAAAACCCACCGCCATAAACGTGAGTGTTGCAGCCAGTGAACGTGGTGAAAAACGCGATAACCCACAAACCCCATGGCCGCTGGTGCAGCCTGAACCTAACCGGGTCCCCACGCCCACCAGTAACCCGGCGATAAGAATAAGCGGTGTGGAGGCTGACAGGCTGATATCCGGCCGGGGGAAAAAGCTCAGGTACAGCACCGGCGCGCCAATTAACCCCAGCAGGAATGCAATTCGCCAGCCTTCAGCACGCGTTTCTCGCTGCAACATGCCACCAAGAATGCCGCTGATGCCAGCAATACGCCCACAAAACAGGATCAACACAATCGCCGCCAGGCCAATCAGCAACCCACCACTGAAACTGGCAACTGGCGTAAACTGCGCAAAATTAATTGTCATCTCTTGCTCCTCATTCCCCATCTTGCTGGACGGGGCAGTACAGGTCATACAGCGTAGTGAGTAGTGTTAAAACACGCTTATCTTCAATACGATAAAAAATTTGTTTCCCTTCCCTGCGGGTTTCTACCAGTTTGAGGCGGCGCATAACCCCCAGTTGCTGAGAAAGCGTAGGCTGGTGAATCCCCACGGCCTCTTCCAGTTGCGCCACACTGGCTTCGCCCTGGCTTAACTGGCACATCAACAGCAGCCGGTCGCTGTTCGATAAACCACGCAGAACATCTGCCGCGCCCTGAGCGGCAAGTTTCATCGCGTCATAAAAATCTTGCTGATCATGTTCTGGCATCATTGACATCCAACAATATATGATTTTATATAATATTATTAAGTATAGTGTAGTATTTCAGGCGCTGTCACGCTTTTTTCTGGTCACACGCACCAGGCTTAACCTCACCGATTACCCTGATTTTCGATGAGTGACAGGCGCATTGCCCGGCAGAACACGGGCAAACACCGGCCTGCCTGAGCAGGCTTTAAGAGAGGATATGATGAAAATTGTAATCGTTGGTGGTGTTGCCGGTGGTGCTTCGGCTGCGGCAAGGGCCAGGCGCCTGAGTGAAGATGCAGAAATTATCGTGCTGGAGCGTGGCGAATATGTTTCGTTCGCCAACTGCGGCCTGCCCTACCACATTGGCGGTGTCATTCCCGAGCGACAGTCGCTTATCCTGAAAACGCCGCAAGATTTCAAAACCAGGTTCAATATTGATGTGCGCGTGCGCCATGAAGTGCTCGCTATTGATCCGGAACAGAAATCCGTCACCGTGAAGAACCTCACAACCGGCGAAAATTACACCGAAACCTGGGATCGCTTATTGCTCAGCACAGGCGCTGCTCCAATTGTGCCGCCGTTACCAGGGCTGAACGAAACCGGTGTTTTTTCCCTGCGCAGTATCAATGATATGGACGCCATTATCGCCTGGATAAAACAACACGATGTTTCACATGCCACACTGGTGGGTGGTGGTTTTATTGGGTTAGAAGTGATGGAAGCACTGACAGAGCGTGGCATGAGCGTAACGCTACTGGAAATGGGCAACCAGGTGATGGCCCCGGTAGACCCGGAAATGGCCTCAGCACTTCACCAGGAAATACGTAACCACGGTGTTGACCTGCGCCTGAAAACCGCACTGAAGCAGGTTACGCGGGATGTCGCCGGGTTAAGCGTTGAGCTTTCCTCCGGGGAAAAATTACGCACCGGTATGGTGTTGCTGGCGATTGGCGTGAAGCCGGAAAGCCGCCTGGCAACAGACGCAGGGATTGCCACAGGTGAGCGTGGCGGTATCCGGGTTAATGCGCAAATGCAGACTTCGGTGCCAGGTATCTATGCCGTGGGCGATGCCGTTGAAACCCAGGATCTGGTGTTCCAGTCTCCCACATTAATTCCGCTGGCAGGCCCGGCAAACCGCCAGGGGCGCATCGCTGCAGACAACATGCTGATGAACCGGGGAAGCACTTATCGCGGCAGCCAGGGAACCGCCATCTGCAAAGTCTTCTCGCTAAGTATTGGCAGTTGTGGCGCGAATGAGAAACAACTGGCTGCACGCGGCCGCCGTTATGAAAAGGTGTACGTCCACAGTGCAGATCACGCCAGTTACTACCCAGGTGCTGCAATGATCAGCCTTAAACTGCTGTTTGATCCGCAAAATGGTACGATCCTCGGTGCTCAGGCCAGTGGGCAAAACGGGGTAGATAAACGCATTGATGTGCTGGCTGTCGCCCAGCGGGCAGGCATGAAAGTAGCCGACCTTGAACACCTGGAACTGACCTATGCCCCACCCTTTAACAGTGCGCGCGATGTAGTAAACCAGGCTGGGATGGTGGCAACCAACGTGCTGTTTGGTGACACAGCGATTTGCCATGCCAGCGACATTCAACAGCTTGACCCGGCAACCCAGTGCCTGCTGGATATCCGCAACCCCGGCGAACTGACGCAGTTTGGTGAGTACCCTAATGCGTTATCGATCCCGCTGGATACATTACGGGAAAATCTGGGCAGGCTGCCGAAAGACAAAGAGATCCTGATTGGCTGCCAAAGCGGGTTGCGCGGCCATGTTGCGTATCGCATTCTCACCGCACAAGGTTTCCGCGCCCGTAATCTGAGTGGCGGTTTTAAAACCTGGCAGGCCGTACTACAGGCAACTGAATAAATACCAGAGCCAGAGTGTAAAATTACTTCTTCACTCTGGCTATTTTCACTAAAAAATAACACATATGTTGACAAAAAAAATAAAACCCCTCATCCCCCAGAAAAAAATAATCCTATCCTTATTTAAAAATTCCTAATATTCATCATTACTATAAATACTAATTGATCACCATATAAAAATGATTATAAACTTCGCCGCGAATTTACCCTTTAATGCTACACAGGTTCATCCATACAACGGAGTCCTTTCACAGCATCATTTAACTATGATGGGTAAGCTCATCTCATTTAATTTAAGGATCCACGTCACTTAATAATATTATGGGAATCTGTGCGTTACTCCATAAAACTCAGTGACTGGGTTTCAAAAAAAATGAGTTCACACTTTATTGTTAATGTTTTCTATTTTAAAAGAGGTATTCATGAGTCACGCAATGGCATTCGCGACTGTCCTGGATATGCAGGCAGCAGAAAAAATCAATGGTGGCAGCAACATCTGGATTGACAAAGACGGTGTGCGCTGGAAAGAAGGCCCGTATGGTCTGTGCTACTGGCGCCAAAGTGCAGCAGCACCTGCATCAAATGGCTGGTACCGTGATGATGGAATCAATAAAGACGGTACCGCGAAACGTTGTGACGAGAAGTAATTAAGTCATTCCCTCCGTTATTTATCGGGATTATTGAAAAATAACGGAGGGTATATAAACATGCCAATAGTTTAACCATGAAAAAAACACTTTCTTTATTATTAAATAAAAAACACCTGCTTGTTTTGATGGTGGCTATACTACTTTTATTGCCGCTATTCTATCTTTCCTCCACCAGCGAGAAATCCTATTTACAGCAAACAGGTATTGTTGATTATGGTGATATTGAAAGTTATATATTAGCCACCGGGGTACTTAAGCCCTCAGAGCAGGTCAGTGTCGGTGCTCAGGTAAATGGCCAGTTACATAAATTACATGTTAAAGAAGGGGAAAAAGTCACTCGTGGGCAATTACTGGCAGAAATAGACCCAACACTACAACAAAGCGAAGTCAACCGCGCCCGTGCAGAGCTAGAAAATGCACTGATCCAAAGGGAAATAGCCCAATTAAATGTTGACCAGGCATTACGTGAGTTAAACCGCCAGAACCAGATGGCGAAAGATGGCGCAGCCATTCCCAGTGAACAGGAAAACGCACAGCTCCAGTATGACATCAATCAGGCCCAGCTTAAGGCGAACAGTATTCAAATTGACCAGGCTCGTTTATCGGTAGAAACCGCGGAGGCCAATCTTGCTTATACCAAAATTACAGCCCCGATTGATGGTGAGGTACTCGGCATTCTGACTCAGGAAGGGCAAACCATTGTCTCATCCCAGTCTGCGCCCACCATTATGATCCTCGCCAATCTGGATAACATGAGTATCCATACACGTATTTCAGAAGCAGACATTCTGAAAGTACGGCAAGGCCAGCCACTGTGGTTCTATATCATTGCCGCACCAGAACACCGTTACGACAGCCAGTTAGGCACCATTCAACAGGCACCGGATGATTTGCTGAAGGAAACCGGCAATGGGAATAGCTCAGCCCTGAACACCTCTGCGGTTTATTACAACGGTGTTTTCAATATTGCCAACCCCGACAGGCAACTCAAACCCGCCATGACGGCACAGATTTTTATTATCACAGCGCAGGTAAAACAAGTATTGCGCCTGCCACTCCAGGCGGTTCTGCGACCTGGCAACGAAAATGGCCAGTACTGGGTACAGGTTAAAGACGCCAGCCAGGTTACTGAGCGGTTAGTTACCACCGGTATCAGTAATCATGAATATGTTGAAATTATTTCCGGGTTGAATGCAGGTGAAACCATCATGCTGGGTGAGAACGCACATGCACTCCGCTAATTCCCCTTATATTTCCCTGAACCGGGTTTCACACCAGTTTGCCAACGGGCAGGAAACAGTGTGCGCACTCAACAACATTACTCTGGAAATCACCCGGGGTGAGTTTGTTGCAATCGTTGGCCCTTCCGGATCAGGGAAATCGACATTAATGAACATCATTGGTTGCCTGGACACACCCAGTGCAGGTGAGCGCATTATTGCCGGTACGCCAACACAACAACTCTCTGCGGAAGCGCTGTCCACTTTTCGGGGCAACCATATTGGATTTGTCTTTCAGCGTTATCACTTACTGCCTTATTTAAATGCGCTGGAAAATGTCTGTATTCCGGCAAGTTATACCGGAATGGCAGCCTCTGAGCGTAAACAGCGGGCCGCTCACCTGCTCAATGAACTGAACCTGGGCGACCGCCTTGCTTTCCGCCCAAATCAGCTATCTGGTGGGCAACAACAACGTGTCAGTATCGCGCGGGCTCTGATGAATGGCGCTGACATTATTTTGGCTGACGAGCCTACAGGAGCACTGGACAGTACCACCGGCCAGGATGTTATGTCACTACTCCATACCCTGAATCAGGCGGGTCATACCATTATTGTTGTCACGCATGACCCGGAGATTGCCGCGCAGGCACACCGGGTTATCACCCTGCATGATGGTCATATTATTAGTGACATCCCGGCCAGCGATACCCAATGTCCTTCTGCCCCGTTACCGCCAACCACCATGGCATGCCAGCCACCTCATTTTTGGCGCAGTCTCGCCGATGCAATACAAACCGCCTGGCGTGCTCTGACAGGTCATAAAGTCCGGGCGTTGTTGTCCATGCTTGGCATCATCATTGGAATTGCGTCGGTTATTGCTTCTGTGGCTATCGGGGAAGGTGCGCATCAGCGCATTATGGCGGATATCAGCCAGCTCGATCACCAGGCCATTGAAATTCGCCCGGGCCTGGGCTGGGCCACATCAAACCGCGATTTCGATAATGCACTCAGCCGGGCTGATCTTGAGGCACTGAAATCACTGCCATTCATAGAAAGGCTATCCCCGGTCGTCAGTACCAGCGCTACAGCCAGCTGGTTTACTCACTATGCTGATGCCACAATAACCGGTGTCAGTCATGATTTTCTGCACAACCAGACTTTTATCGAAGGGCAACCATTTTACGCTCACCAGGTCACCACCAGCGAAGCAATTGCTGTTATCGAATCACGGCTGGCTGATGCGCTGTTTACCAACGGAATCAATCCAACCGGGCAAATTATCCATATTTCAGGTGTGCCTTTTCGTATCAGCGGAGTGGTGCGCAACGTCGAATCCCGCTTTGGCGGCAACACCTCATTGCGTATCTGGATCCCCTGGACAGCCTTTATGCAGCGCTTAACGGGCGACACTCCTTTCCAGTCGATTCAGGTCAGTGTCACTGCCAGCCTGCCACTGGAGCAGGTCCGGGCCACGCTGGAAAACCACCTTGAGCAGGCCCACGGGCAACGGGACTTTTTTACTGTTACCAATGACAGTCTGGAAGAAATGGTAAAAAACGTATCCCGTTCAATGACCTTACTGACCACCGCTATTTCTGCAATTTCTCTGCTGGTTGGTGGTGTTGGTGTCATGAATATCATGCTGGTTTCTGTCACGGAAAGGATCCATGAAATTGGCCTGCGCTTATCCGTAGGTGCTCGCCCCAGCGATATCAAACGCCAGTTTCTGATTGAAGCTATGGTCATCTGTTTACTGGGAGGGATAGCAGGTATTGCCAGCGTCATGCTACTGGGAGTGTTGTTCTCCCTGGTGACCACTCAGTTCACCCTTGTATTCACCTTCACACCGGTTATCCTGGCCTGCGCCTTTTCCGCACTGGTCGGTCTGGGGTTCGGTTATTTCCCGGCCCGGAATGCAGCACGCATGAACCCGGTTACCGCACTGGCGCATCAATAATGTTAAGACTGATTACACTTCTGCTACTGCTGCCAGCCCTGAGTGGATGCGGAGCCTGGCTCAGGCACAACGCGGCTCCGGCAGAGATTTCTCTGCCACCCAACTGGCGTGCCAGTAACACGGGTGTAGGTTACCTTGAAAATAATGAAAACTGGTGGCATGCCTTTGGCGACCCACAACTCTCCGGGCTGATTGCTCAGGTTTTGACACACAACAGTGACCTGGTGATTGCCGGTTTACAACTGCGCCAGTCCCGCCTTGGCACACAACTGGTTAATACCAATCTGACTCCTGATGTCGGCGCATCGGCCAGCGCCAGTAACAGTCGGCAATTACAGTCAAATACCCCCTCTGTAGAGAGCTACAGCGCTGGCTTTTCTCTGAGTTACGAACTGGATCTCTGGGGCAAACTGGCTCGTACCCGGGAACAGAGCCACTGGAGCAGCGAAGCCAGTGCTGAAGACCTGCAAAACACCATACTGATGCTGATCGGCACCACCGCACAACACTACTGGAATATTGCCCGGCTCAATCAACTTATCACGCTGCACAATACCCGGTTACACCTCGCAGAACGCACCGGCCAACTGGTCGAAACCAAATATCAGGCAGGTGCAGCGGGTGAACGTGACCGCTTAACCAACCAGCAAACGCTATTGGCGCAACGCCACCAGTTACGCACGCTGGGTGAACAGTTGGAAAATGCCCGTAATGCACTGGCACTTATCTACAACCAACCCCACCTGAACCGTGCTCCGGAAATAGACGCGCTGGACACCGGGCAGAACATTGGTGTCCCTCTGGCTCTGCCAGTCGAAGTCATTGCCCGCCGCCCGGATGTGCGCGCTGCCGAGTGGCGCTTACGCGCAACTCTGGCGGGTAACGATGTCGCCCGGCTTAGCTTTTTCCCTTCGCTGACTCTCGGTGCCAGTCTGAATGCCGGGCATACACTATTCAGCCAGTGGTTCAGCAACCAGAGTCTGGCACAAAGCCTCACTACCAGCCTGCCATTCCTCCAGTGGCGTACCGTACAACTGACCATTGCCCAGTCAGAACTGGAGGTTAAACAGGCGGAAGAAAGCTTCCGCAAGCAGGTTCTCAGTGCCCTGGTCGAGGTTGAAGATGCTCTGGCACAACGTGAGACCAGCCATATTCAGCGCGAAAATCAGCGCACTACGCTCGCTATCAGCCAGCAACTACTGGTACTGACCCAGTCACAGTACAACGCCGGTCAGGTGGCATTGCAGGTGTTACTCGATGCTCAGGACAACGTTTTAAACCAGCAAATATCACTGATTGAAAGTCAGTACAGCTACCTCACGGCATCCATGAAACTGTGGCAGGCCATTGGGGGTGGAGAAACCCGGTACACTGGAGAAGAGGAATCATGAATAAAACGGAATTAAAACGCGTTGTAGTCACCGGTTATGGTGCAGTGACTCCATTGGGGTTATCAGCCAGCACAAGCTGGGAAGCCATCATGAATTACCAAACCGGTTACCGGCTGGTGGATAAAAAAACTGCAGGGATTGAATCCGCCTTTTTTGGGCTGGTCGACCAGGAACCAGCATTAAAAAACGTCCCTTCCGCCATCCGCCGCCGCTTGCCGCGTTTTGCCCGCCTGGCAGTCAGTGCAGCCCAGGAAGCCATGGCAATGGCTTTTGGTGAACAATCGCTGGCACAATCACATGATCCTTTATCTTGTGGGGTGATCATTGGTAGTGGCTGGGCCGGTATTGACGATGCTTACGCTAACTATGCAGGCTACCAGCAAGCGGGCGCGGGTTCAGCATTCAGTTGTTTTCATGCCATGCCCAGTGTGGCAACCAGCGCCTGTAGTATGTTGTGGGGGTTACGTGGCTACCAGAACACGCCTGTCGCCGCCTGCGCCACCGGCACCATCGCCATTGGTGATGCATTCGAACAAATCCGTACTGGCCGTATGTCGATGATGCTGGCGGGTGGCAGTGAATCTCTGCTTTCTGATGCTTCTGTCTGGATGATAGACATTCTGCAGGCGCTGACACATGAAACGCAGGATATTACCAAAGCCTGTTGCCCATTCAGCCTGGACAGATCCGGTTTTGTGTTATCGGAAGGTGCTGCCATATTGTGCCTGGAAGAGCGTGAAACGGCACTGGCGCGCGGGGCGCAGATTCTTGGGGAAATCAAAGGCTATGGTAACTATTCAGATGCTTTCGACTTTACTGCACCAGCTCCGGACAAACGCGCACGCATTGCAGCCATGCAGCAGGCAATAGCACAGTCAGGCCTTAGCCCACATGATATCGGCTATATCAATGCCCACGGCACATCCACACCACTCAATGACCTGAACGAAACAGAATCCATTCACCAGGTGTTTGGCGACAAGGCATCTCAGATCCCTGTATCCAGTACCAAATCCTACAGCGGGCATTTAATTGCTGCGGCTGGCAGTTTTGAAACCATTGTCTGCCTGCAGGCGCTGCAGCATGAAGTACTGCCAGCAACACTTCACCTGAAACGAGCAGACCCGGCATGCGACCTGGATTACATACCGGAAGGCCACCGGTACTGCCGTGTCGACAACACACTGAATCTGAGCTTCGGCTTCGGTGGTGCAAACGCAGCGCTGATTATCGGGCGGGCATAATGAACACCTGTTGTTTTACCCGCCAGCAAAACCAAAGCTGGGCTCATTTTTCCGGTGATTATAACGCCATCCATTTTGAGCTGGCCGCTGCGCAAAAAGCAGGCCAGCCAGCGCTGTTAGTACATGGTATGCGTGTCATACTGGATTTGCAGCAGCGTATGAGTGTTCCGGCACCAGGTCTGCAGAACGCTTTACTGCAATTTTCGGCCCGGCTGCGGGCACCTGTTTTGTGCGATGCGCTGTATCAGATTGAGGCTGAGCACGGGAAAGCGCGCCTGATTCACCTGGAAAGCGGCGAAAAGTGTCTCCAGAGCCGCCTGAGCTTTGCCAACAAGGTTTCTGCACCTTCCCCGGTTTTCCGCCAGGAAATACCAAAATCACAACTGGCGGCCTTACAGCATGAATGGCCTCGAGATTTATCTTGCCAGCCATGGGCATTTATTGCCGGTGTGTTGTTTCGCCAGCAATTACACACTCCCTGGCATTTCCCTTTTTTGACTGACACCCCGCAAGGCCTGCCAGCACCGTTAACCCGCTTATTCAGCACTGCGACGGTAGTGCACACACACCAGGACATCACCTTTCCTGCCCGGCTGTGCACGGGTGAATTGCCATTACACTCAGGCCTGCAACTCATATCAGACCACCCGCTGCTCATGGGCTCTGCGCAATCCGGGTGGGTTATCCAGAACACGCTTCACGCCACCCAGCAAGGTGAGCTGGCAATGCAAATACGCACCACACTGAAAGCCACCACATCCACATAAGGAATTGATAAAAATGGAAATGACAACCCAGCTGTATACCGCTATACGCGCCACTATTGCTGATGCCAAAGATATGGAGATTGAGCAGATCCACCCGGAAACCACACTGAGTGCATTGCAACTCGATAGCCTGGATTATGTGGAGTTAATGGTCCTTGCCAAACGCGACTTCAAGAAAAATATCAATATAGACACCATTGCTGCATCACCAGATATGTCACTGGCAACGCTGTGCCAACTGGTCGCAGATGCTCCAAATACCGGAGGTACAGCGTAATATGTCCAGTTCATGGGTGTTAATTACCGGCGGCAACCGGGGGATTGGGCATGCACTGGTCACAGAAATGTTGTCCTGCGCCCCGGTTATCGCGACATCCCGCCGGGGCAATCCACCGGGTAATCCACCAACCGGAAAACACTGGGTCAAGTATGTTGCTTGTGATGGCAGCCATCAGCCTGCTGTTGATGCTCTGGCTCCGGAATTACTGGCAAAATATGGTGCGCCTGCTGCCATTATTCACAACGCCGGGATAACCATGGATAACCTGCATATCCGCCAGTCAGGTGAGCAATGGCGCCAGGTAATGGAAACCAACCTGAATGCCATTTTCTACTGGAACCGGCACCTGATCCCCGCAATGATGGCTGAAAGGCAGGGAGCCATCCTGCTGATGTCTTCTGTCAGTGGCCTCAAAGGCAATATAGGGCAAAGTGCCTATGGTGCCAGTAAAGCCGCACTGGTCGGTCTGGCAAAATCTCTGGCGCTGGAAGTCGCTCGTTTTGGGATTCGGGTAAATTGCCTGGCTCCCGGTGTCATTGACAGCGAGATGACCCGAGCCCTTCCCCCACAAGCGATGAAACAACTGCTCGCCGGTATTCCTTTGCGCCGGGCTGGCTCTGCGGAAGAAGTCGCCCGCGTAGCCCGCTTCATGATTAGCGATGACAGTCAGTATATGACCGGGCAGACGCTAGTGCTGGATGGCGGTATGAGCGCCTGAAGTTGCAGAGTGATATTCAGCACAATGCGGTTATCCCGGTGGAAGACTACGCGGGAGTACAGGCTGGTTCTGTCCTGGGGTATACGGGGCATTGATGCCACACTCCGCCAGTGGCATCAGGCCAGCCTGGTCAATGGAATGAAAAAGAGAGAAATAAAGTGACCTTATTTGAGCGCTGGCTCATGTTGGCTGCCAGTACAACCCGGCACACCACCACGCGCCTGTGGGCATCCGTTAAACGGAAGGCTGACTGGCGAAAGTGGCTATTTTCCCACCTGGATTACCGTGTAATTATCCGGTTTACCCGTTTTATGCCAGCCATGGTGGCTGCCAAAGGACCATGCCATCAGGGGTTTGAGCAAACGCATCGCCATATTTTAGGGCGGGCAAACCCCACCCGCTACCGCGATTGCATAATACGCCAGAAAGTACTGCGCAACAGCCTGGTTTATGGCAACCCGGCATTGATGAAGCAACTGGCCCAATGTGCCAGCAAAATTCGCCAGTTTATTGATGGCCAGGCGTTGCCCTGCCTCCCTATTTTTGCACCGATGCACACAGTGTCAGATGTACTGGCCGGGGCACTACCCGGGTTTGTCACCGGGAAACCCATTACGGTGGTGTCAGTCCATGATGATATTGGCTCATCTGTCCACACTCAGCAAAACAACACTTTTGGCCTGGCTCTGGAGCAATTTGACCCGGGTAAGTTACAGGGTGATAACGGAACCACGCTGGCCAGTCTGGTCGAGAGGTTGCTCGATCAACAAACCAGCCTGGTCATTTTCCCCGATGCCTTACCAGAATGCACCACTCGCCTGGCAGGGCGCGCGATGAGCACCCAGACCATGATGTTATTTGGCAAAACAGCCGCCATCCATACAGGCCTTGCGACTTTCAGCCGGGTCGTGAAACACCCGGTGCTGTTTTATTGCCTGTTTATCAACGGACAAAATGAACTGGACGTGGATATTCTGGATTACACGGCATACCGCGAACTTCACGGAAAACTGCCCGCCATTATTGAACATGCCATACAGAAATACAGCCACGAATGGCTGCTCTGGCATTACACCTCATTTTTCTATTTCCATTCTTAATTGCCAGGACAAATCGATGAAGAAAAAAAAGCTGCATGCCCCTGAGATGGTATTTCAGGGAGAAATTGCTGAATGCGGCCTGGCCTGCATCACCATGTTATTAAATACTCTGGGAACAACCACTTCACTGGCCGGGTTACGCCAGCGCTGGCCAGTTTCACAGGCAGGCGCTTCACTGGCCACACTGGTGAATATTCTTGGTGATTATGGGCATACTGCGTGGCCGGTCACTTTCAATGTGCAGGATATCAATAAGCTCCCGGTTCCCTGTATTTTGCATTATGGTGGCAACCATTATGTCTACGTCTACAGCCGCCATGGGAAATATTTCCAGGTGCTTAACCCGGCAACAGGTTGCTTTATGTTATCCGGAGAAGAGCTGGCAGCCTCTGCCACCGGCTATGCAGTGATTCTGGAAGAATGCGTATACCACAACACAGCAACCAGTGGCGCGATCGCTCCCTCACAAAGCTGGCTGAGCACGCTGAAATTTCCTGGCATGGTAAAGCGGTGTGGTGGTGGTGTTGTTCTGGCATTATTTGGTTTTGTACTGCCCATATTATTCGCTTCTGTGGCTGGCAACCATACCCTTATAGAACAACAGGGTGGTAACAGCGTATTTCTGGGAATTTTGGCGCTGTTTGGTTTTGTCTCACTACTACAATACTCTCTTGGCCGTTGGGGGCTTTACGCTGCGTTAAACGCCGCACAAAAATACAGCCCTTATATTTTTGGCAAGCTATTCAAAAAAAACACCGACTACTTTGAAAAGCGCCCACTGGGAGATATCAGGCAACGATTTTCGTCAATTAACAGCACGATATTACAGCGTGAACAAACACTGAATGGCAAATACTGTGCGTTATTTATTGCTGTTGTCACTCTGGCAATCATGGCTGTGCTCCATATTTGGCTGATGTTGTTCTCCCTGGCCACCATGTTCATTTATGGCATTGCCAGTTATTACTTCGCCCATATAAAAAAGAACCTGACCCAGCAGCTTGAAGAAAGCGGTGCCATTATGGAGTCATTCACGCTGGAGGCCATTAAAGGTGTGCTGGCTATCCGCGCGGGAGACCTGCGGGAAAAAATGGTGGTGCGCTATAACGATATACACCGCTACACATTGGGGTATTTTGAGAAGCTGAGCCTGGTCGATTTACGCCAGACCACCTGTTTTTCTATTCTGGGTAATATTGATACCGTACTGTTCCTGTGGATAGCCTTTTACAGTATCAATAATCTGGGTCTGGCTTACACCACGGTAATTGCATTCTATTTCTTTCGCAAAATAGCGCTGGACAACGTCTCACAATTTTATCAGGCGTGTGTGGCGCTGAAACTGCAAAAAGTAGCGGATGAGCGCATCAAAGACATGCTCAATTATCAGGAGATAGACGATACCGCAGCACCAGCCAGTTTCACCACCGGGTTCCAGATACATAATCTTGCTTTTGGCTACGATGCCCGGCAACCGGTTTTGGATAATGTGGCACTGGCGGTCAACAAAGGGGATAAGGTGGCTCTTACCGGGGTATCCGGTAGCGGTAAAAGCACACTCCTGAAAGTTATGGCTGGTTTGTATCCCACCAAACGCGGTACGTTTTACCTGGATAACACTCCGGTGGACACCTCCGCGTTAAATACGCTGTATGCCAACATGTACTATCTGCCTCAGGAGCCACTGATTTTCGAAGGTACACTCTATGAGAACCTTGTCTGGTACAGCGGTAACCAGGCCGATGAAAACACCTGTCGGGCACTGCTCGAACAACTGGGGTTACTGGCTGTCATTGATGCCCTGCCCTGCGGTTTAGCCACTCGCATGTCATCCAGTAACACCTTATTTTCCTCGGGCCAGTTACAGCGCCTGATGGTATGCCGTGCGCTGTTATCTGCGAAACCCATTCTGCTGCTGGATGAACCCACAGCCAATCTTGATGCTACATCTGCTGAGCTGATGTTCAGCACCTTACTGAGTAGTGATAAAACACTGCTGATTGCTACCCATGACAACTCAGCGCTGGCTAACTTTGACCAGGTTTTACAGGTCAGTGATGGCCGCCTGTCTGCTGCCCAACAATATTGATACAACGCCAGCCTCAGGCAAAATTATGAATTTACTGAGGCTGGCGATAAAAAACTGCCTGCCAACACGTTATTACGCCATACTCTCTGCACTAAACCGGAGAACAGTTATGGTGACACACTCACTTTCCCGCGCCACCCGCTATACCGCGCTCCCCTTACTGGCGTTGGCAGTGCTTACTGCGGCGATTTTACTGCACGCTCACTGGGGCGCATTTTTGCAATGGTGCCTGGCTGTGCAAATCTCGCTTCACCGCTACCTGGTGATGTACTTGCTGCAACTGAATAATCACCAGTATTCAGGCGGGATATGGCTTCTGGTGGGTTCATTTATGTACGGTGTGCTGCACGCCATTGGCCCGGGGCATGGCAAATTTATCGTCACCACCTGGATTACCACCCACCAGGAAAACACAGCAATCACGCGGATTGTCCCGTTTGTTGGCAGCCTGTTACAGGGAGTCAGCGCGATTCTGTTTGTGTTTATTCTGGCGGTAGGGTTTAACCTGGCATCTGGCTCGCTGAGCGAAAGCCGCTGGTATATTGAGAAAATCAGCGCGGTATTTATTGGCCTGTTCGGTCTGTGGGTGATTTTCCAGGCACTGAAAAGCCTGCAACCCCGCAAGCTAACTATTCGGCGTATCCAGCCTGCCCTTGCTACAGCCCACACACACCATGAAAGCTGTGGCTGCGCACATCACCATATTTCTGCCGTGCCACTGGCTCAGGCCAGTTGGAAAACCCGGCTGGGTGTGATGTTTACTATCGGTGCCCGCCCTTGTAGCGGAGCCATTATGATCCTGATGTTCGCCAACGCACTGGGCATTGTGACCTGGGGAATTGCCGCGGTCATGACCATGGCGCTGGGTACCGGTTTATCCATTATGGGGCTCTCTCTGGCAGTGCGCTACGCACGGGAGAAAACACTGGCAATGTTTGGTGGCAATACCGCCAGCCGCCAGTGGCTGTTGCCCTGTATCCGGGTGCTGGGTGGAATAATACTGGTGCTGTTCGCCACGGTACTGTTTTTAACGGTTATTCCCGTCAGTGCCAATGGCGATTATATTGCTGCCGGGTGTTAATGTTGTGGCGGGCCTGGGCTGCCCGCCACAGGTTATTTTTTCTTTTGTGACACATTAATTCCGGCGTCCGGTGCCAGGCGGGTGATATCCCATAAGCCAATGGCAGTGAGCACGCCAATCACCACAAAGCCCAGGCGAAACGCCATCCCCGGTTGGTGTGCAACATTTTCTGGCAACCAGGATGTCAGCAGGCTTCCCGCACGAATACTCAGTGCACCCAGCGTAACACCCAGCCCACTCGCCAGTTGCAAAGAGGTACTGAACAGGGTGTTTGCCCCACTCATTTCCTGGGCTGGTACTTCAGCAAATGCCAGCGAACTGATGCCAGTAAATTGCATTGAGCGGCTGAGCCCGCCCCAGAACAGCATCACCAGGGTGAGAATACGCGGCGAATCAGGGGTTAACAGCGCACAAACCAGCAGCGACAGGACACACAACACCCCATTGCCCAGCAACAGTTTTCGAAACCCAAAATAGCGAATCAGTGGCGTGGTGGCGGGTTTCATAGCCAGGTTACCGGCAAACACGGCCAGCACCAGCGAACCGGCGTGAAAGGCATCCATGCCAAACCCAACCTGGAACATCAACGGCAACATAAAGGGCGCGGAACTGATAGTCGCCCGCAGTACAAAACCGCCACGCATGGTGACACGAAACGACGGCACACGTAGCGTGCGCAGTTGTACCAGTGGGGCTGAGCTGCGCAATAAATGGCGTACCGCCCAGGCGAGAAACACCAGCCCCATTACCAGTAACCCGGCCCCGTACCAGGGATTTTCATTTTGCTGGCTGAACACTTCCAGCCCGGCAACCAGGCACAGCATTGACAGGCCCACGGAGAAAAAACCCTGGGTATCGAATGGCTGTTTCTCCACCGGTTTCTGGTTGCTCATCATCTTTAATGAACAGGCAATCGCTGCCAGCCCAAAAGGAACATTGAGAAAGAAAATCCAGTGCCAGCTGGCGTAAGTGGTAATAAAGCCGCCAATGGGCGGCCCCAAAATAGGCGCAACTAATGCCGGCCAGGTAAGAGTGGCAATGGCGGTAATCAGTTGATCTTTGGGTGTGGTGCGTAATACCACCAACCTGCCAACCGGCACCATCATGGCTCCGCCAATCCCCTGGATAATACGCATCACCACAAACTCAGTGACGTTTTGCGTTAACCCGCAAATCAGAGAAGAGAGGGTAAAAATCAGCAGCGCGGTGCTGAACACCGTACGGGCGCCAAACCGCTCTGCCACCCAGCCACTGGCCGGGATCAGTACCGCCAGTGTCAAAAGGTAGGCGCTGATACCAATATTTAAATCTACTGCGGTCACCCCAAAGGCTTTTGCCATATCGGGCAACGCAGTGGCGATAACCGTGCCGTCGAGAAACTCCATGAAGAATGCGCTGGCCACTAACAATGCGAGGCCAGAAATCGCCCGACGTTTTTTTTCCGGTTGCGTGCTGTTGTCGGTCGAAGAATCAGAAATTGCCATTGTGGCTTCCCCTTTGCCTGGCCCCATCTGGCTATTGGTATGATAAATTAATTACATGTTATACCAGAATGAATTACAGAAATGCCTGTTCTCAGGGGAGATACTGTCTTAATCAACAAGAAAGAATTAACACATTTTGAGAAGCAGTAAGGTAAAAAAAGCAGTGGCTGGCGCGGACACTGCTTTTTTAGAGCAGAGAAACCACCGTAACAGGTAGCTTCTTTTAAAACTGATTGATTATGCTCCCAGAACCCGGCGCACACAGGCCTTGAAGACATCCACGCCAATATCCAGCGCACTGCGGTCAAAGTGCATATCCGGGTGATGCAAACCCGGCTTCAGGTTGGCTCCCAATCCCCAGAACCCGCCTTTAATGGCCGGGCGCTGTACCAGATAATGGAAGAAGTCTTCGCTGCCTGGTGTAGTTTTCGGCTCAGTCAGGCCTTCATCGCCCAGCACTTCACGGATGGCTTCGCTAACCAGTGCGGTGGCGTCATCGTCGATAACCGCAGCAGGCATCTCTTTGAGAATAGTGGTTGCCACGGTTGCGCCAAAGGCCTGCGCACTGTGAGCAATCGCCCGTTCCACCTGAGCTTTCAGCTCGGTCATGCCTTCGTTATCTGCCGAACGCAGATCCCAGCAAACCCGGGCCTCTGCAGGAATCGAGTTGGTTACACCGGCATCACTGAGAAAACGTGTGGCTTTCACGCTGAAAGTCAGTGAAGGCGATAAATGAATACCATTAACTGCCTGCACAGCATTAGCAGCAGCATCCAGCGCGTTAATCCCTAAGTGCGGGCGTGCTGCATGAGCTGCTTTACCGGTAAATACGGCTTCAATAGTAGAAGACGCAGAGTAGTACATCGCCGGAACAGCTTTGCCCATCGGGCATTCTTCAATTGGCCGCAAGTGGAAGCCCAGCAGCATATCCACGTCATCCAGCACGCCCGCATCAACCAGCGCCAGCGCCCCGGTACCCAGCTCTTCCGCAGGCTGAAACAAAAATTTTAACCGGCCTTTTTTTACCAGCCCTTGCTGAATCACTTCCTGCGCGGTAGTCAGTACCACTGATGAGTGCCCATCATGCCCACAGGTGTGGCGGGCAACATGCTGGCCATCAATAATATGGCCCAGCGCATCCATATCTGCGCGCAATGCCAGAACCGGGCCTGGTTCACCGCTGTCCAGTTCGGCGACAATCCCTGTGGTGCCATTCACATGGCGGGTAACCTGGTAGCCAGCCGCTTCCAGTTTTTCCGCAATGTATGCGGAAGTTTGGTGTTCTTCAAAACCCAGTTCAGGAATTTCATGCAATACCCTGAAATGCTCAATTGTACGGGACACGTCTTACTCCTTTTGATTATTGCAGGTGCGGGCTGCGGCTTTTCCTGGCAGCCCTTAACAACACAAACTCAGGAAAATGCGCGCATAAACAGCATGGCTATCAATGCGTTGGCAATACTTACCACCATCAATAACGGCCAGTATTTTTTCGGCACGTCCGCAACACCCAGCAGGCGCCCCATATACTGAAGCTGGGACCCCATCAGGAAGATAGCCGGTGCCAGAATGGTGATTTGCCCGGCATCCAGCGTGCCTTTACTTAACAGGCTGACCGCCACACCTGTCCCTGCCGAAGAAGACAACCAGGCCGTTAACAGGACAGTAATCGCCTCGCCGGGCAGCCCAAACAACCCCATCAGTGGCGCACACACATGGCCTATCATCTGCATCACACCCAGTAAGTTGAGCATTTCGGCAATGACATAGGCCATCAGCACATTTGGCATCAGGTTATTAATGGCAATATTGAAACCTTTACGTGCGCCAATAACGAAAATATCAAACGGGTTACTGGGTGCTTTCACTGAGTTACTCATTGGCGAAGTCCTTCTTATAAACGGTATTCAAAGCCAGACGCACTACCGCCGCGCCAACGAATTTCATCACAAACATTAATACCAGCGGAATAATTATGGGTGTGGTTAATGAGGCAAACATGGCTGAACCAATAGAAAAATAGTTATTAATCAAGCCAGCACCGGAATATTGCCATGCACCCATAATCACCACATCTTTACGGGTAATTCTTTCGCTGTCATAAAGCTCTTTACTTAATGCCGCACCCGCATCGGTACTTTGTAAATCCGTGATTAATGCCAGCCCCGTATAACCGGGTAACCCCAACAAAGGTTTCAGTAAAGGGGTAAGGAGTTTATGCGCAGCGCGAATAGCGCCATAGTGAGTGAAAATCTCCAGCAAACCGAGCGCTAACATGACTGTCGGCACCAGTGACAGCGCAAACAGGAAGCCCGCCTTAGCACTTATGCCACCGCTACCAAGAAAGGTATTCGCTTCCGACTTCATGGTGCCAAACTTACCGCCCAGCGTGGTAAAATCAAAGGCGCCCAACCAGTTCATCCCGTCCACTTTATAAAAAAAGCCGGAGAAAACCAGCAATACAATAATCAGCGACAGCCAGGCTCCAGGGCCAACTTTCCATTCGCTGTGTGCTTCTCCTGATGGATTTTCCAGGGTTTTATTTTCGCTCATATTAATTTCTCTTCTCAAAGCTCCGGAACGTATTGGATGTTATGTCAGTTGTGTTTGCAGGCTTTTTTATTTTAACACTACCCCGATATAAGCAGGATGTGTGCCTGTTTGGTGTTTTTTAACTATTGTTTTTATTTTTTATACGGAAACCCCATGCCAATGTGTTTATTTAGCATGCAAGCTCCCCACTCTTTATTTTATAAAGAGTTCCCTGGTGTTGTAGCGAGTAAAACTTATTATTTCCCGGCAAGTGCCGCTGAACAGAATAACCGAATCCGGATAAACGCCCTGGTTTGGTGCAATTCTGTTTTACTGTTTCATGGCATCCACCGTTTGAACAAAAAAACATCACAAGACCATAAATTCGATTATTACGAAGCCAGACAGGAATATGAATGCCAGTTAATGGATGATATTGTTGCTCTGTAAGCAACAGTCAATCATGAAAGGCCCGGATATGTTCCATGAAAAGCAGGTAAGTTATCTGTATGAAGTTGGTATTCAGGGTGGAATCCGCCGCGCTGCAGATATTCTTGGCGTGAATCCTTCTGTTATCAGCCGGCAAATTAGTCAGCTCGAACGCCGCCTGCAACTCCCGCTTCTGGAACGTCGCGGCCGTACAGTTATTCTCACTGAAGCCGGGAAACTGCTTGCAGAAGACTATTTTGAAAGCCGCCAGCGCCGGGAAAAGCTGGAAAACCACTTACGGGATTTGCGCCATATGCGCGGTGGGTCTGTTTCCGTGCGGATTGGTGGCGGGCTGATTAATGTGTTTATTCATGAGGTGATGACCCAGTTTGCCGAGTCCTGGCCACAGGTGTTTGTGGAAATCAGTGTCGCCAGTATGCAGGAAATGCTGAACGATATTGTCCAGGGTGAAGCGGATATGGCTGTCGCCTTTGGGCCCATTGGCAGCCCGGAGCTGAAGCGCCACAGTTTCCGTTGGGGGCCAATCTGCGCAGTAATGGCACCGGGCCATGAGCTGGCCTGCCTTGAGCGGGTCACTATTGAACAACTGGCAGAGCAGCGGTTAATTGCACTGACGGAAAGCTTTGGCCTGCAGCGCCATATGAATGCCATGTTCCAGAGCAAAGGGCTGACCTTTTCCCCGGCATACCGTTGTAACCTGTTCTCTACCGCCAAAGGGATGAGCCAGGCAGGTTTAGGGATTTCATTTATGAGCCGCTTTGCCGCCAGCGCACTGATTGAGCAAGGGAAACTGGTTGCCATCCCGGTGGACCACCCCATCGCCAGTAGCGCCCAGTGCCATTTGCTGCGCAACTCTGACCGCCGCTTTACCCCGGCCGCGCACCATATGTGGCGTTTATTACTCAATGCATTTAACGATGCGGAAAGCGCACTTCCGGCCTGACTCACAACAATTGTTATTTTTTTGCACCACAACAAAGCAACACGAGACATGCCTGTCTTAACAAAAATCAATACCCAGGAGAAGATACTGCCAATAAAAATATAATAATCAATAAGATAAATACTATGGCACGGTTTGTGCGTAGTCACTTTCAGTTATTCCTGATTACGTAATAACTGGAGCGTGTAATGATAAAAATAACCGTACCGGATGGCGTGTATTACGATGAAATGTTGACGGCAGAAGGAAAGCAACGCCAACACTATGACGGCTGGTGGCAATGGTTTCAGAATACCGACCAAACTGCCATTCACCAGAAAAAAGAGCAGGCAGAACTGCTGTTTCACCGCATCGGCATTACCTTTAATGTCTATGGTGAAGATGAAGGAACGGAACGGTTAATCCCTTTTGACAGCGTACCGCGCATTATTCCCGCCGATGAATGGAAAAAACTCGACCAGGGCATTCGCCAGCGCGTCAAAGCGCTCAATGCTTTTCTCCATGATATCTACCACGACCAAACCATTCTCAAAGCCGGGCTAATCCCCGCCGAGCAAGTGCTGGCCAATGAACAGTTCCAGCCCTGCATGATTGGTATTGACCTGCATAACCATATTTACGCCCACATTACCGGCGTGGATATGGTACGCAACAGCGACGGTAACTATTACGTACTGGAAGACAACCTGCGCACACCTTCTGGCGTGTCTTACATGCTGGAAAACCGCAAAATGATGATGCGGTTATACCCGGAGATGTTTGCCAACCAGCATATTGCCCCGGTGGAGCGTTACCCCGGCTACCTGTTACAAACGCTGCGCGAAAGCTCACCGGTGGATGACCCTTGTGTGGTGGTTATGACACCAGGGCGGTTTAACAGCGCCTACTTTGAACACAGTTTCCTGGCCCAGCAAATGGGGGTGGAGCTGGTTGAAAGCGCCGACCTGTTTATTAAAGCTGGCGCGGTGTATATGCGCACCACGGAGGGGCCGCGCCGGGTGGATGTGATATACCGCCGTATTGATGATGCCTGGCTTGACCCTCTCGCCTTCCGCACCGATTCCATGCTCGGTGTACCCGGCCTGCTTTCTGTTTACCGGGCAGGCGGCGTGGTGCTGGCCAATGCCATTGGCACGGGTGTGGCAGATGATAAATCCATCTACCCTTATGTGCCGGAAATGATCCGTTTTTACCTCGGTGAACAACCGATTCTCAACAACATTCCCACCTGGCAATGCCGCAAACCCGAAGACCTGAAATTCGTACTCAACAACCTCGACCAGATGGTGGTGAAAGAAGTTCATGGTGCTGGCGGTTACGGCATGTTAGTTGGCCCCAGGGCAACACGCAGTGAAGTAGAAGCTTTCCGCGAGCGCCTGCTGGCAAACCCGGCGAATTATATTGGCCAGGAAACCCTTGCGCTGTCCACCTGCCCCACCTTTGTGGACGACGGCCTGGCACCACGCCATATCGATTTACGCCCCTTTGTGTTGTCCGGGCAGGAAACCCGCCTGGTGCCTGGTGGGTTAACCCGCGTCGCGCTAACGGAAGGTTCACTGGTGGTGAACTCGTCTCAGGGCGGGGGAACCAAAGACACCTGGGTAATGGAGGACGATGAATCATGCTAAGCCGCACAGCCAGTGAACTGTTCTGGATGGCCCGTTACCTGGAGCGGGCAGAAAGTTTCGCCCGGGTTCTGGACGTTACTTACAAACTCTCCATGATGCCGCGCCACAGCCAGCAACAGCGGGATTTGGCGTTACCCCTGAACCTGTCGTGGACCCACGACCTGTTTCAGGCACGTTACGCCCGTTTTTCTATGGATAACCTGTTGAATTTCTTTGCTATGGATAGCAACAACCCCAGCAGTATTTGCAGTTGTGTTGAACTGGCATGGAACAATGCTCACGCAGTAAGAGGCAGCCTGTCGGCAGAAGTGTGGGAATGTATTAACACCACTCGTATCCAGTTGAAAAAACTGCGTAAGCAGGGTGTGGAAAGCATTGGTGCCGATGCCTTTTTTGACTGGGTAAAAGACCGCGCTCACCTGTTTCGTGGCGCGATTTTTGGTACGTTGCTGCGTAACGATGCTTTGTGCTTTATTCGCATTGGCACCCTTATCGAACGTGCTCTGGCAACCACACAGCTCCTGTTAGTGAAAGACCAGCAAATCAGTAACGACCCGGATTCCGTTCGCGAATATTACCGGCTCGATACCCTGTTACGCGCCGTGAGCGCCCGGGAAGCCTATAACAGCTTGTATCGCCAGCCAGTCACCCGCGAAACCGTGGCGGAATTACTGATTTTGCGCAACGACGTACCGCGTTCACTGCGGGCCTGTATCGAAGATATTGTCGGCCAGCTTGAACTGGTGGCGAACCAGCACTCTCAACAACCCCTGCGCATAGCACACCAGTTAAATGTCGATTTACGGTTCAGCACGCTGGAGGATTTAGTCAAAGCAGATATGCAAAGTTACCTGACTGGCCTGTTAACCCGGATCAACGCCCTTGCCGACAGCATTCACAAAACTTATCTGGAGACGGTATGAAGCTCACCATTAATCACCTGACCCGTTACAGCTACGATGAAGAAGTGAAATTCAGTACCCAGTATTTGCGCCTGACACCGCAAGACTCCGGCCACCAGCATATTCGCGCCTGGACGCTCACCTTTCCGGAGTGCGCCAGCGTGGCCACTACCGATACCTGGGGCAATGTGCTGCATGTACTCACTTTGGATAATCCCCACAAAGAGATAGTGATTCATGCTCAGGGGATAGTCGATATTGCCGATAACGAAGAGAGCAATGAAACCGATGACGAACCCGCGCAGGTTTCCCCACTGGTTTTCCTGCGCAGTACGCCACTGACTCAGGCTGATGATGCTATTCGCGCCTTTGCCAGCCACTATTTTCAGCCCGAAGCGCCAGTGGAGAGTTTGACCACGCTGATGGCGGCGCTGCGGGAGAGAATGCCCTATTCACCAGGGGCGACCCAGGTGCAGGACAGTGCGGCAGAAGCCTTCGACAGAGGGATGGGTGTGTGTCAGGATCACAGCCATGTGTTTCTTGCCTGTTGCCGTAGCCTGCAAATCCCGGCACGCTATGTCAGCGGTTATGTCTACAGTAAGGATACCCACCACGTGGCGATGCATGCCTGGGTGGAAGTGTGGCTGGATGACCGATGGTTGGCCTTTGATATCACCAATAATACCCGCAGCCTGGCGCAACACCTGAAGCTGGCTGTCGGTCTGGACTACCTGGATGCCTGCCCGGTGCGCGGCAGCCGTCTGGGCGGTGGCGCAGAGGTTATGTTTTCTGAGGCTGAAGTGCGCCAGTTTTCCCAGCAGGCGCAACAACAGCAATAAATAGTACGAGAGTGTTCCATGACCTACTGTGTGGCCATGTGCCTGTCTGACGGGCTGGTATTCGCTTCTGACTCCCGCACCAATGCGGGAGTAGACCATATTGCAACGTTTAAAAAATTACATGTGTTCAGCCGGAATGCTGACCGGGTGCTGGTGTTGCAGTCTGCCGGTAACCTGGCAACCACACAGAGCGTTATCAGCCTGTTGTCTGCGCGGATTCAGGCAGAGCAAGAGCCCAACCTGATGCAGGCGCATTCCATGTATGATGCCGCAACATTAGTTGGGCAAACATTGCAGGAAGTGGTCCAGCGCGACAGCCGTGCACAGCAAAGTGGCAGCACAGTTAATTTTGGTTGTAACCTGTTGTTAGGCGGGCAGATCCATGGCGAACCCCACCGCCTGTTTCATATCTACCCGGAAGGCAATTTCATAGAAGCGACCCAGGACACGCCCTATTTCCAGATAGGCGAAAGCAAGTACGGCAAACCGATTATTGACCGGGTGCTGCGCCAGGATACACCGCTGGAGCAGGCAATGTGCTGTGCGCTGGTGTCGATAGATTCTACGTTGCGCAGTAACCTTTCGGTGGGCATGCCGCTGGATGTCATGCTTTACCGTGCCAATAGTTTTGATGCCAGTGGGCAACGGCGTATCACCGAGGATGATCCCTGGTTTTCCACTATACGCAAAGCCTGGTCGGAAGGGTTGCAAAACACCTTCCGCCAGTTACCGCCATTTGCACTTTAAGTAAGCCGCGCCTTCAAAGGCGCGCGAGGCTGATGACAAACCTCATGCCAGCACAGTGCCAGAGGATGTGACCCAATAAAAAACCAGGAAAATCAATTCATTGATTTTCGTCCGCTAACTAAAAAGAAGGAAAAATCATGCTTTTCCTTCTTTTTCATCAATCTGCCGTGCCTTCCCTGGCGCGCTGAAACCTCAACCTTTACGGTGCGAGAGCAAATACACCGCCGGGATCACCAGCATCGACAATAACGGTGCGGTGATCATGCCGCCAATCATAGGCGCGGCAATGCGCTGCATCACTTCAGAACCCGTACCACCACCCCACATAATGGGCAGTAAACCTGCCATGATCGTGGCGACAGTCATCACTTTGGGCCGGACACGTAATACTGCCCCTTCGTGGATCCCCGCCAGTAACTGGTGGCGCGTTAGCGGCCCTTCTTTGCGCTGGTGCTGAATGGCATGGTTCAGGTAGAGCACCATAATCACCCCGAACTCTGCCGCCACCCCGGCCAGCGCAATAAAGCCCACCGCCGTAGCTACCGACAAGTTGTACCCCAGTAAATACAGTAGCCACACCCCGCCAATCAGGGAAAATGGCAGTGTGCCCATAATTAACAGCGCATCTTTAACTTGCTGGAATGTCAGGTACAGCAGAACGAAAATAATCACCAGTGTCACAGGCAATACCACTTTCAGTTTCTCCGCCGCACGGGACATATACTCAAACTGCCCGGACCAGGTTAACGACACACCTTGCGGCAACTGAACTTGCTGGTTAACAGCCTGCTGCATCGCCAGTACAGCTGAGCGCAAATCCCGGCCGCGAATATCCACATACACCCAGTCAGATAAACGGGCATTTTCACTTTTCAGCATGGCCGGGCCTTCACTCACTGACACTGAAGCCAGTTGAGACAACGCAACCTGTGCGCCTGATGCAGTGACCACCGGCAAATCCCGTATTTTCTGTACCGAATCACGCATCTCCCGCGGGTAGCGAATGCTGATGGGGTAGCGTTCACGCCCTTCGAGGGTTTCTCCAATGTTTTCCCCGCCCACCAGGCTCGATACCACCGACTGTAACTCCCGCACTGAAACGCCATAGCGGGCAGCGGCGGCACGGTCGATATCAATATTGATATAACGCCCGCCATCCAGGCGTTCTGCCAGTGCCGATGTCACGCCGGGTACTGTTTTCACCACACGTTCAATCTGTTCAGCGACCTGTTCCAGTTGCGCCAGGTTATCGCCATTCACCTTGATGCCGACCGGGCTCTTGATCCCGGTAGAGAGCATATCCAGCCGGTTGCGAATTGGCGGTACCCAAACGTTCGCGATACCCGGTACCTGCACCGTTTTATCCAGCTCATTAATCAGCTTTTTCATGGTCATGCCCGGGCGCCACTGATCTTTGGGCTTAAAGTGAATGGTGGTTTCCAGCATGGTTAACGGCGCCGGGTCGGTTGCGGTATCGGCCCGCCCCACTTTGCCGAATACCGTCTCCACTTCAGGCACGGTTTTAATCATCCGGTCCGTCAGTTGTAGCAGGCGCCCGGCTTCCTGAGCCGAAATCCCCGGCAGAGTTGAAGGCATATACAGCAAATCGCCTTCGTCCAGCGCAGGCATAAATTCACTGCCCAGGCGAGATAACGGCCACAGTGTCGCCACCAACAATACCCCCGCCAGTGCCAGTGTGGTTTTTGGCCGCGCCAGTACCCAGGCCAGCAGTGGCTCATAACCCCGAATCAGCATACGGTTAACCGGGTTGGCCTGCTCATCAGGAATTTTCCCGCGAATAAAATAGCCCATCAGCACCGGAACCAGGGTGATCCCCAACCCCGCAGCCACCGCCATAGACCAGGTTTTGGTGAAGGCCAGCGGCGAGAACATTTTCCCTTCCTGGGCTTCCAGCGTGAACACCGGAATAAAAGACAAGGTAATAATCAGCAGGCTGCAAAACAGTGCCGGGCCCACTTCTGCCGCACTCTGCCCGGCAACATGCCAGTAGTCATTACCTTGGGGTGTTTGCCCGGGGTGTTCATGGCGCCATCGTTCCAGCCCTTTGTGCATGTTCTCTATCATGACGATAGCCGCATCCACCATGGCACCAATGGCAATGGCTATCCCGCCCAGCGACATAATATTGGCGCTGACACCCTGGTAATGCATGACGATAAACGCCCCCAGGATACCCAGTGGCAAACTAATCATTGCCACCAGCGCCGAACGGAAATGAAACAGGAACAGCGCGCAGACCAGTGCCACCACAATAAACTCTTCAATCAGTTTGTGGGTCAGAGTTTCAACGGAGTGCTTAATCAGTAACGAGCGGTCATAAACCGGGACAATTTCAACGCCTGCTGGCAAACTGCGTTTGACTTCGGCAAGCCGGGTTTTCACGGCATCGATGGTGGCAAGGGCGTTTTTACCCGAGCGCATAATGATAATGCCGCCGGTTACCTCGCCTTCGCCATTAAGCTCTGCCACACTGCGCCGCAATTCCGGGCCGCGCCGAATTGTTGCCACATCAGACAGCATGACCGGCACGCCGTTACGGCTGGTAATCACAACATGCGCAAAGTCTTGCAGGTTTTTCAGGTAGCCGGAGGTGCGCACCATATATTCGGCCTCACCCATTTCGACCACTGCGCCACTCCCCTCCTGGTTGGCACTTTTCACCGCGTCCGCTACTTGCTGGTGGGTAACATTCAGTGCCCGCATGCGGTCCGGGTTCAGCACAATCTGGTACTGCTTCACCATACCGCCCACACTGGCAACTTCCGAAACATTAGGGACTGTTTTCAGTTCATATTTCAGGATCCAGTCCTGAATGGCGCGTAAATCCCCCAGGCTGTGTTTGCCGGTTTTGTCGGCCAGTACATATTCATATACCCAACCCACACCAGTGGCGTCCGGCCCAAGCGAGGCACGGGCTTCCGGCGGCAGGCTCGACTGCACCTGGCTTAAATACTCCAGCACACGGGAGCGTGCCCAATATGGGTCTGTACCGTCATCGAACAGGATATACACATAGGCATCGCCAAACATGGAATACCCACGCACGGTTTTGGCTCCAGGCACCGATAGCATGGTAGTGGTCAGTGGGTAAGTGACCTGGTCTTCAACAATTTGTGGCGCTTTGCCGGGGTAACTGACCCGCACAATCACCTGGGTGTCTGACAAATCTGGCAGCGCATCGAGTGGCGCATTTTTTACTGCCCAGACGCCCCAGGCTGCCATCATTACCGCCGCCAGCAAAACCAACAGGCGGTTACGTAAAGACCAGCGAATTATTGCGGCAATCATCGTTGAGCCTTATGCCCGTCGGCGGGCATGTTCATGATGGATTCAAGGCGTGCGCCATCTTCAGTCATGGTGAATGAGAACATCACATGGTCGCCAATTTTCAGCCCCTGCTGTTGTTGCGGGGTTGCCGCAAAGTCCATGGTCATAGGTGGCCATTTCAGGGCAGGAATCGCTTCATGAGAAATGGTGACAGCGCCGTCAACCAGCGCGACTACCTCGCCATTCGCAGAAACAGCCGCTGGTGCATTTGCCGCTGTGTGTGTAGAGGTTTCTGTGGCTGTATTGCCCGGTGTGTTGTCTGCCATTTGCGGTAACGCGCTACGCAGGCTGGCTTCTGAATCAATCAAGAATTGCCCGGAGACCACAATGCGCTGGCCTTCCTTAAGCCCTGATTTCACTTCGACAAAGCCCTGAGCATGCTCACCGAGCGTGACAGCCTGCGGTGAGAAATAGCCGTCTTTTTCAGCCAGCAAGACCCGGTTTTGGCTGCCAGTGGTGATCAGCGCTTCTTCCGGAATCGCCAGTACAGGAGCCTGTTGAGAAGCCGGGGTTAACGCCATGTGCAGGTACATACCGGGGCGCAGTTGCTGGTCGGGGTTATCAAGTGTGACGCGCGCTTTCAGGGTGCGGGTGTTGGCATCCAGGTTTGGTAGCACCTCGGTGACCTTGCCCTGGAATACTTTGCCCGGCCAGGCCTGAGTGGTGGCGGTTACTTCACTACCGGTATGAACCTGTGCGGCCTGGTTTTGCGGGTAATCCAGCACAGCCCAGACGGAGTTCAGCGCCGCGACATCAAACAATGCCTGAGTGGCGGAGACTTGCGCGCCTTCACGCACATCTAACTGGTTAATATAACCGGCCTGGGAAGCGCGCACCGTTACCCGGGTTTGTGGCTTACCGGTACGTTCCACCTGGCGGATTATCTCTTCTGGCATAAATAGCAGCGCAAGGCGTTCACGCGCCGCGTGGTTTAATGCTGCATCGCCCAATGCTCTGACAGCCAGATACTCCTGCTGCGCCGCTGCCCATTGCGGGATCCACAACTGTGCCAGGGCTTCACCTTTGTGCACAAATTGCTGCGGTGCATTCACATACAGTTTTTCCACCAGGCCGCTGGCAAGTGCAGGCACCGTTACCCGGGTGCGCTCGTTCACGGCCACCGTGCCATAGCCATCCAGGCGGGCTTCCATAACCCGTTTCGTGACGTCGGCAGTACGTACACCGAGGTTCTGTTGCTGCCGGGCGCTGACCTGCACACCGTCCGGTTGCCCTTCTTCATCGGCATAGCGTGGTACCAGGTCCATATCCATAAACGGCGATTTGCCGGGTTTATCAAACCGGGTGCCCGGCGTCATTGGGTCATACCAGTACAACACTTTGCGCTCACCGCCAGCACCGGGTGCTGCGGGTTGATTGGTTGTGTTAGCGGTGTCCCCGCTACTGTGTTTACCGGCAAACCACCCGGCAGAGATTAAAACAATGGCACAAAGCGCCATCAGGCTAATACGACGTAATTGCGGTTTCATTGTGGTGAGTCCTGCACGGTGAGGTAGCGGATGGCGGCCCAGGCTGTTGCCATGGCTTGTTGGTTATTACTGAGGGCGACGTTGCCGTTAAGTTGTGCGCGCCTTGCGGCCAGCAATGCGGTCAGTGTGCTGTTTCCGGCACGATACTGCGCTTCTGTCAGCCGGTATTTGGCCTGCAATAATGGCAATACCGTGTCGCGCTGGCGTTGGTAAATCGCCTGTGCAGACTGGTACTGCGCAATCAGTGCGTTCAGTTGCGCCTTATGTTCGCGCACCAGTAACGTCAACTGGTCTTTTGCCTCCATGGCACGGGAGAGATCCGCTGAATAGTCTTTATCCTGCCGCGTCCCCTGAAACAGCGGCAAATCCACCGACAATTGAACACCGGCCAGGTCATCCATACCATCGCCACGGCGCCCATAATAGACTTGCACACCGACATCCGGTTGCGCGGCTACTGCAGATTGCTGTGAACGCGCTTTTGCGACATCGGCCGCCCGGGCCGCCTGGATAATTTCCGGATGCTGTTGCACAGCTTCCAGCAACACTGCGGCCGAAGCAGGCAAACGCTCAATACGCGGGAAAGGGCCACTGGTTTGCGTTATCTCTTCACCGGTCAGTTGCATCAGGCGCGCCTGTGCAACCTGAATATCCCGGCGGGCATTGTCCTGCAGGTTCAGCATCTCATTCACCGCCAGGCTAATATCCACTGCACTGTCGGGTTGGGCACTGCCACTGGCAACTGAGGCTTTTTGTACTGCCACCTGGCGTTGGGTTTCCGCCAACTGTTCATCAATGGCCGCCAGCGTTTTCCGGGCAATCGCCAGTGTGAGCCAGGCCTGGGCGGTATCGCGTTGTAGCTGTGCGAGTATCACCCCTTTGCCTGATTCAACTTCACGCGCCTGCGCCTGCAGAGTGTCTACTTTGCGCTGGCGTTTAGTGCCGCTTACCCAGGTTTGGCTGATGCCAATTTTCTCCATCGTCATGCCTTCACGGGTAAGACGGTGGCTGTTATTGCCCTGCACCGGCACGTTATCAATCCCTACCAGTAGTTTTGGGTCGGGCAACTGGCCTGCCGAAACAGCCATATTTTCCAGCGCATTTACCTGGTGTGCATTGGCCGACAGGCCAGCCGACCAGGCCTGAGCCGCCTGCAACGATGCTTCCAGAGTGGTTGCCTGCGCGGCAGACAGCCACAGCAGGACAGGCAGCCCGCAGGCCGCCATTTTCCATGGTCTTTTCATTGTGACTCCGGTGTTAGTTCGTGCTGGCGGAAACCAGTTGATAACCCGTTGTCACCTGTTTAAACGCAAAGGTGATGTGCTGGCCGGGGGCAAAAGCCTGCCCCTGGTAACCCTGCAAGGAAAACTGCATGGTCATAGGGGGCCAGTTAAGTTGTGGAATAGCCTGGTGAGCAATCGAGACTTTTTCCGCTCCCCAGTTCTTCACGACACCGGTAGCGGTAATGACATCTGCAGGTTGGGCAGCAGGCGTGTTCATACCTGGCATATCCTGCATGCCTTGCATATCGTGCATATCGTGCATGGATTCTGCCAGTGCGGCAGTGGGGGCGGTGAGTAACAGTGTTGCAGTGTATAAAGCAGTAACTAACAGGGTGCCGCGCAGCGCAGCAAAACGGACAGATAACAGTTTCATTAGAGAAGTCTCCCAAATTTTCACAAACGGCCAAAAGGCCACCAAACAGGTGAAAAACGGGTAGATCTATTCTCTGAAACGGCAAAAACGGATTTCAGCAGGTGGGCCAGTGCTGGGGGGAACATGCCAGGACACAGGTTGAACGCAATCACGCTCCCTGCGTTCTACCAGCAACAGCCCGGATTCCATGGCAACAGGTTCAGGTTGCAGTTTGTGGTGCTGCAGCTTGCCATAATCCGGGTGGCAATCTTTCTCACACAGAATGCGGTCTACCGAAGTACGCATCGCCATGGTGTGCAGCATGGCCATATTGTGGCTGTCATGGCTGTAATGCGTGGTAACGGGTGCAGAAAGATGTGTGCCAGGGGAGGATTCGCTCGCCTGAGCCAACGGTGCATTGCCCACCAACCAGCAGGCAGCCAGAAACAGCACCGGGGTGATAAACCCGTGTTTCAGGTAGCGCGCCAGAGAGAGGAACAAACGTTGGGGCATGAGCAATTCCTTTAGTGAGTGGGTTATTCTACACACACTTTTTTCAAGGCTCCAAGAGTAATCTGTGCGCAACTTGTTGATTTAACCAAAAGCAAACAAAACTAACACAGTACCAACAACCGGGCTCCGTTCTTGTGCCTCCACCGGGACAGCGGCACAGGCACTGAATGCGTTGCGGTAAAAATTGCCAGTTTTAAACAATTACAGAGCGTTAAACCCATTACCGGGCTTCAAACAGGGGCACTGTTTTACCGGTGATATAGCGCTGGCGTAACCAGGTCGATGCCACATCCATTGCCATTACCACTGCAACCAGAATCAGGGTGATAAACATCACCACATCCCAGTTCCACAGGCGCATGTTTTCGGCATAGACCAGCCCCACCCCACCGGCACCCACAAAACCCAGAACCGCCGCTGAACGCGTATTGGATTCTATCTGGTACAGGCTCAGCGCCAAAAACGCCGGGAAAGACTGCGTGAAAATACCGAAGCGGTGCTTTTGCACATTCCCGGCACCGACAGCACTCAGCCCGCGCCCGGGTGAACGTTCTACCGCCTCATGGCCTTCTGCATATAAGCGCCCCAGCAGCCCCGTGTCCTGCATCACAATTGCCAGTACACCAGCCAGCGGCCCAAGCCCCACGGCACGCACGAAAATCAGCCCCCAAATCGCCATGTCCACACCACGCAGCACATCGAACAGGCGGCGCATCAGTAGAGCAACAACGCCATTGACCCGGCCCTGCATCACGTTACGGGCAGCAAGGAAAGACAAAGGCAACGCAATGAATGTTGCCGTCAGAGTACCGGCAAACACAATCGCCAGCGTGATGCCAATTTGCCCCAGATAATACCCAAAGGGCCAGGAGGCAAAATCATGCCAGACAAACATGCGTGCAAAGTAACGCCCCAGTTGCCCCATACCCCGGGTGAACTGTTCCGCAGTAATACCAAACTGCAGGAAAAACCAGACGTAATAGGCCACGACCGCCAGCGCAAGAAGAGCAACTCCGCGCAAATAGCGCCGTTGCGCCCGAAATAATTCAGGGTGAGAATCCCGGCACTGGGCGATATTCGGTTCCGTTTGCCACACACTCATGCTTTCCCCTCCAGCACCCAGCGGCGCAACCGGCCTGAGCACAAATCCAGTAGAGACACCACCAGGATAATCAGCAGCAACGTGATGCTCACCTGGTCATAACGGTCGAGCTTGATGTTGGTCATCAGCTCCTGGCCGATACCGCCCGCGCCAACCAACCCCAGTATGGTGGAAGAGCGGAAGTTAATTTCCATGCGCATAAAGCTGTAAGACAAAAACAGCGGTTTCACCTGCGGCCACAGTGCGAAGCGCATGCGTTGCAGGCGGCTGGCACCACAGGCAGCAAGGCCGCGTACCGGGCGCGATGAACTGTTTTCAATGGCTTCATAGAACAGTTTGGTCAGGCTGCCCACGGTATGCAGCGCCAGCGCCAGAAAGCCGGGAATCGCCCCAATACCGAATGCCATCACAAACATCACCGCCCAGGCCAGTTCCGGCATGGTGCGCAAAAATGCCACCAGCGACCGCACGCCATAACGCAATGCCGGGTGTGTCCAGGTATTGCCTGCCGCCATAAAAGCCAGCACCACCGCCAGTGCAACGGCCACCAGGGTTGATGCCAGCGCCAGTTGCAGGGTTTCCCAAATCAGCGGTAACTGAATATGCAACCGGTAACCCCAGTACAATAACGAGCCCTTGGTATGCCCGTCGGCAAACAACAGGTTCCAGTGCAGTATTGGCAGGGTTTCAAACAGGTAATCAAAGAAGTGTGGCAGTGCCTGCCAGAGCGTAGTGAGGCTGAATTCCGCCACATTGCCTGCCGCCAGGTAAAGCCCCAATAAAACCAGAGACCAAAGCAAGGTATCGCGCTTTTGCTGGCGTTTAACTTGCTGGTAATACTGCTCAAATTCGGTGTTCGACGTCATGTGCGCTACCTGCGGTAAAACAACGCCCGGTGAGATAACCGGGCGCCAGTACCCAATAACTTAACGGGCTGTGACCAGCTCACGTTTCATATCAATGATTTGCTGGTAGTCGGCAACAGTTGCCGGGCCAACATGCTGTTCACCACCCACTGCTTTAGCGAAGCAGGCATGGTCTTCTTTATCCAGTTTCTTAATAGTTTCAACTACTTTGGCTTTGAAATCGGCTGGCAGGCTGTTGCTTACCAGGATCGGGCCATTGGGGATCAACGGCGATTTCCAGATGATGCGGATCTGTTTCATCAGATCCGGGTGATCCATACGAATCAGGCGGCCAAAGGCACCAGAGGTATAACCGGTGTTATAGTCGCCCACCAGTGAGGTCCAGGTGACGGCACCAGCGAACTGGCCGTTCAGTACACCCAGGATGTCCTGTTCATGGCCACCAGAGAAGGTCACACTGGAGAAGAAGTTGTTGTATTTGTTATCGGTGTTGCCGCCAAACTGCTGTTTGAAGGCATGGTTCGGGATCAGGTAGCCCGAGGTGGAATCCGGATCGGCAAAACCGAACGCTTTCCCTTTCAGATCTTCCAGTTTTTTATACGGGCTGTCGGCTTTAACGATCACGACAGAGTGGTAACCCCGTGACTGATCTTTGTCATCCACCAGAATACCCACAATATCCACGGCTTTTGGGTTGTTAATATACACCGATGCGTATGACGACGGTGACATACTCAGCACCATATCTACTTTGCCGCCCAGTAACCCCTGAATAACACCAGAGTAGTCAGACGAGTTACGCAGTTTAGTATCTACATTCAGTTCTTTATCAAAGAACGTTTTTACACACTGGTTATCGCCAATTTGCTGTGTGGCATTTTGCCCACCCAAAATACCCAGATTCAGTTCTTTTGGCGCATCCGCCGCCATCGCGTTACCGGCCATGAATACGCCTGCCATCAGTGCCAGTGAACGAAAGGAGTGTTTCATAAGGTTTTTCTGCCTTTTCATTATCATTTGCCTGTGAGTCTTGTTGGTAAGGGTGCGTTAGTGAAGTTGGCTGATTTCATCGCCATAGAGTTGTTGCAGGGTGTCTTCTGTTAAACTTGCCGGGTGCCCGTCATACACCACGCGCCCGCTGGCAATGCCAATCACGCGCGAGCAATAGCTTTGCACCAGTTCTACTGAATGCAGGTTGACCATCACACTTATCCCACGCTGGCTGACCTGTTTCAGGGCATCCATAATGCGCTGGGTATTTTTCGGGTCGAGAGAGGCAACAGGTTCATCTGCCAGCAAAATACGCGGGTTCTGCATTAAGGCGCGGCAGATTGCCACGCGCTGCATCTGGCCGCCGGACAGGTTTTCCGCGCGCTGCAGAGCATGGGGCAGCAGGCCCATCCACTCCAGTAATTCAATAGCCCGTGCACGGTCGCTGTCCGGGAAAATTTTAAACAGGGATTTCAGTGTGCTGGTCTGGCTCAGGCGGCCCAACAACACGTTGGTTAACACATCCAGGCGCGGAACCAGGCAAAAGTCCTGGAAGATCATGCCGCATTCACTGCGCCACTGGCGTAACGCCCGGCCATGCAGTTCAGTAATATCCCGCTCGTCATCGTCGTCTTCCTGGCTCAGGATATGCCCGGATGTGGCGGTATGAGTGCCATTGAGCACATGTAACAGTGTGGATTTCCCTGCCCCCGAGCGGCCAATCACGCCCACCAGCTCACCGGCATGGAGATCAAAACTGATGCCATCCAGAACATTGTGCTGACCATTCCAGGATTTGCACAAATCCTGCACACTCAGCACTGTCTGTTGTGCAACCGGCTGAAGTTGCGGTTGTGGGGCTGCTAAGGTGGATTTTAAAAGTGCCTGCGCCATGTTCATTGTCATTGCCATCTGTCGGTTAAGGTGCCCCTATTAAGGCGAGCGCAGATGAACGTTTAATGACAATAAAATGATTAAACGGTGAACAACCCGCAGTGAGCGGTTACAGGGCCAGGGTCATGCCATCCCATGCGGGGGAAACAGATGCTGGCAGGCGGTTTTTCTGCAACCAGTTATCCAGCCCGTGGCTGATATGGCTAAGCCAGGTATGCTGCGGTTGTAGCGCATAGTGAATCGCCAGCGCCTGGGTGATATCGTTATGGTTGCGCGGAGGAGTGCCGCCTGGCGGGTGGCTGCAATCCAGTACCAGGTTACCCAGTGGTGCGTTTTGCAAAAATGCCAGTGTCCGGGGAGGTAGCCCGCAGGTGTCGCACAGCCAGGCCAGGGTATTACCGGGGGCACCGTGTTTCCTGAAAACATAGCCAAAAGTGATTTTTGAATGTTGCAAGGGTACTGGGGTGACGGTCATGCCCGGCCACTGAACAGGTTCAAAAGGCGTAAAAGGAACCTGAAAATCCAGGATGCCGGGGTGTTTAAATAAATCGTCACAGCCTTGTGAGTCCGGCGGGCCAAACACCGGGATCGGCTCCCCCATGCCCCAGCGCAGCGGGAATAACCCCTGGACGTGGTCCATATGGTAGTGGGTGAGCACTATCCGGCTCAGTTCCCCTGGCGCAAAGCGCTGTTCAAGGTGGCACTGCCCGGCATCAATCAGTATCTTTTCTTCACCTGCATGGAGCAGTGCGCTGCAAGGGCCACGGGCATAGCGGTTATCCTGACGGGCACGCTGGCAGGCCTGGCAGCTACAACCAAAGACCGGCACTTGTTGCGCACCACCGGTACCTAAAAAGGTGAGTTGCATAATGCATGGTTCTCCAGCAACTGGTTAAACGCCGCCAGGGTGTCTGCCAGCGCACCATCGTTATTCAGGTACACAGCATTGGGTTCAGGAACGCAAACGCTGCGTTGCAGGCGAAGGGCAATGGCCGCTTCGTCTTCTCGCCCCCGCAGGCGCAGGCGCCGGGCCAGCACATCTGAGGAAACCTGCAACACCACTGGGAACAGGCTATCGCCATAGCGCTCCCGGGCGGTGGCGCAATGCTGGCGGGAGCCATTTACCAGCACATTTAGCCCCCGCTGCAACCACAAATCCATTTCTATGCCCAGCCCATACTCACAGCCATGGGCCTGCCAGTGCAGCGCAAACAACCCGGCCTGCAGGCGGCGACGGAATTCGGTGGTGGTCAGCGCCACATGGTTTTCCCCGCCTGCAGAAGCCGGGCGAGTAATGTAGCGGTGGGCAATCACCAGCCCGGCAGGCGGCTGTGTGCGCAAGGCATCCAGCAGGCTGTCTTTCCCTGAACCAGAAGGCCCCGTCAGCCAGATTAACCGCGCCATCAGTAAACCTGCCGCCCTTGTGACCAGACATGGCGCACCTGTGCATGCCCGTGGTGGGTATGTGCCAGCACCAGATCTGCCCGCAACCCTTCAGCAATACGCCCGCGGTCAGCAAGGCCTATCGCCCGCGCCGGGTTTGCCGTCACCATTGCAATGGTCGCCGGGAGCTTCAGTGAATTACGCTCGTCTTTTGCCAGGCGAAACGCGGCATCCAGCAGGCTTGCCGGGTAGTAATCCGATGACAGAATATCCAACAAACCACTGGTTGCCAGGCAGTGTGCCGCCACATTCCCTGAGTGCGAACCACCACGCACAATGTTCGGTGCGCCCATTAAAATATTCAGGCCTTTATCCCGGGAATGCTGCGCGGCCTCATACGTGGTGGGGAACTCCGCTATTACGCTGCCTATCTCACAGGATTCATCCACATGCGCCGCCGTGGCGTCATCGTGGCTGGCCAGTGCCAGGCCGCGCTCACGGCATAATGCGGCTATCGCTTCACGGTTGGGGCGCGACCAGCGTGCCGCCAGAGCAACCTGTTCGCTTTCATACGCTGCCATTTCGCTGTCCGTCAGTTGGTATTTTCCCTGGTAATATTCACGGAATTTCTCCAGCGAAGCATACTGGCGCTGGCCTGGTGAATGGTCCATCAGTGACACAACTCGCAAAATATCAGTGTTCATCAGTTGTTCAAACAGCGGCAGCGTGGCGTGGTAAGGCAGCTCGCAGCGTAAATGCAGCAGGTGATCGGCCCGGTTGGCATTCCGGCCGCGGCTTTCCTGAATGGCGCCAATCATTTTTTCCAGGTTATCCATGCGGTGGCCGCCATCGCGTACATCACCCACACCAATGGCATCCAGCACGGTGGTAATGCCGCTGGCAACCATCAACGCATCGTGGCTGCTCATGGCGGAATGGGCAGGCCAGTCCACACCTGGGCGTGGGGTGAAAAATTTATCCAGGTTGTCGGTATGCAGTTCAACCAGCCCCGGCAATAACCAGTCCTGCTCGCCATCCAGCGCCTGTGGTAACTGACTGGTTGTTTCGCTGTAACTGCTAATCACCCCGTCACGCACTTCCAGTGAGCCGGAAACCACTTCCTGTTCCAGTACCATACGCACATTGTTGATAATCATGCTTCTGTCTCCGCCACCATGGGGTTCATAATATGCAGGCGGTTTGCCACCCGTTCTCTGACTTCGCGGTCATGAAAAATGCCGACAATCGCCGCACCACGGCTGCGGGCTTCTTCAATCAGTGCCACAACCGCCGCACAGTTTTTGTTATCCAGCGATGCGGTGGGTTCATCCAGCAGTAATACTGGCGACCGGGCGATAAACCCACGGGCGATATTCACACGTTGCTGCTCGCCGCCGGAAAACGTGGCAGGTGCCAGTGACCATAAACGTTGTGGTACGTTGAGGCGGGCGAGTAATTCACGGGCTTTGTCTTCGCACACATCGCGCGCTTCGCCCCGCTCCAGCAAAGGCTGCATCACCACTTCCAGCGCACTGATACGCGGGATCACGCGCAGAAACTGGCTCACCCAGCCCAGCGTATCGCGCCGTAACGCCAAAATTTGCCGGGCGCTGGCAGTAACCAAATCAACCTGTTCGCCATGGTGATGAACGTTGATGCTGCCCGAATCGGGTAAATAGTTGCCGTAAAGCGTGCGCAGTAGTGTGGATTTACCGCTGCCTGAGTGGCCGTGTAAAACCACACACTCCCCGGCATTCACCTGCAGTGACACCTGGTTAAGGACCGGCAACCGCGCCCCTTGCTGGTTGTGCAGCACAAAGGTTTTGCACAGCCCTTCTACATTTAGCATTGTCATGTTGAGTTACCCGAGAATGGAGGAGACCAGCAGTTGGGTATACGGGTGATGGGGGTCGTCCAGTACCCGGTCGGTCAGGCCGCTTTCCACCACCTGGCCTTGCTTCATCACTAACAGCCGGTGGGCCAGCAAACGCGCCACACCCAAATCATGGGTGACAATCACCACCGCCAGGTTGAGGTCCCGCACCAGGTTACGCAGCAGATCCAGCAACCGGGCCTGTACCGAAACATCCAGCCCGCCGGTTGGCTCATCCATAAATACCAGGGCCGGGCGGGTGACCAGGTTGCAGGCAATTTGCAGGCGTTGTTGCATGCCGCCGGAAAATGTCACGGGCAGGTCATCGAGCCGGGACGGGTCAATTTCCACATCCTGCAACCAGTGGCTGGCTTCTGCGCGAATATCACCATAGTGGCGCGCACCTGCGGCCATCAGGCGTTCACCAATATTGCCGCCTGCGGAAATGCGTGGGCGCAGCCCGTCAAGCGGGTGCTGGTGCACAACGCCCCACTCGGTGCGTAATAAGCGCCGGCGCGCGGCTTCGCTAAGTTGATACAGATTCTGCTCGCGGTAATGAATCGCACCCTGTTGCGGCACCAGGCGGGCCGAGAGCGATTTCAGTAAGGTGGTTTTGCCGGAACCGGATTCCCCAACAATCCCCAGCACTTCGCCAGGGAAGAGATCAAACGAGACATTTTCAAACCCTTTTCCAGGGGCATACAGGTGGGTCAGATTGCTGACACTAAGCAGTGGCTGTTCTTCAGGCATCATGTTGTTTTTCCTGCTGCTGGCGGCAATAGTCGGTATCGGAGCAAACAAATAAACGGGTGCCGCTGTCGTCTATCACCACTTCATCAAGGTAACTGTCACGCGAACCACACAGTGCGCAGGGTTGGTCCCAGTGCTGGACATCAAAGGGGTGGTCGTCAAAATCAAGGCTTTCCACCTGGCAATAAGGCGGCAGTGCGTAAATGCGCTTTTCCCGGCCTGCGCCAAACAGTTGCAAAGCGGGCATCATGTGCATTTTGGGGTTATCAAATTTGGGAATGGGCGACGGGTCCATCAGGTAACGCTGGTTAACCTTTACCGGGTAGGCATAGGCGGTAGCGATATGGCCATAACGGGCAATGTCTTCATACAGTTTTACCTGCATCACTCCGTATTCTTCCAGCGCATGCATCTGCCGGGTTTCCGTTTCCCTGGGTTCAATAAAACGCAGGGGTTCCGGTACCGGCACCTGGTAGACCAGGATCTGGTCTTCGCGCAGCGGGGTTTCCGGAATACGGTGGCGTGTTTGAATCAGGCTGGCGTCAGTAGTCCGTTCAGTAGCAGCCGCGCCACTTACCTTCTGGAAAAAGTGCCGGATGGACACCGCATTGGTGGTGTCATCGGCCCCCTGGTCAATCACCTTCAGGGTGTCGTCATCACCAATAATACTGGCGGTTATCTGGATACCGCCGGTTCCCCAGCCATAGGGCATCGGCATTTCCCGCCCGGCAAAAGGCACCTGGTAGCCAGGGATAGCGACCGCTTTGAGGATGGCGCGGCGAATGGTGCGCTTGGTTTGTTCGTCCAGGTAGCCCGGGTTATAGCCGGTTAAATCATGCATTTTTCTTTGCCTCCCGGGTGGCGCGAACCTGGTGTAACAGGGCAAGCTCTGCCTGGAAATCAACGTAATGGGGTAATTTCAGGTGCGAGACAAAACCGGCGGCTTCTACGTTATCTGCATGGGCCAGCACAAACTCTTCGTCCTGTGCCGGGCCATCAATGGTTTCCTGCCATTCGGGAGCCTGTAGCGCACGGTCCATCAGTGCCATCGCCATGGCTTTGCGTTCACCCCGGCCGAAAACCAGGCCAAAACCCCGGGTAAACGCAGGGGGGTCCACCTGGTCGGTAAAGCCATTCACCATTTCGCAGGCTGTCAGCACCATTTCGCCGATACTGACAGCAAAACCCAGTTCTTCCGGCACAATTTCCACATCCACATAACCACTGCGGATCTCGCCAACAAAGGGGTGGTTGCGCCCGTAACCGCGTTGAGTGGAATAACCGAGAGCCAGCAAAAAACCTTCATCGCCACGCGCCAGCTGTTGTAACCGCGCACTGCGGGAGGCCGGGTATTCCGGTGGTTCACGGGTAATATCCTGCGCGGGTGTTTCGTTTTCCGGCTCAGGTACTGCGAGTTGCTCCTGTTCAAGCAGGCTGAATACCGTAGGGACAGCTTCCGGTAAAGGCTGGTCGCCGGGAGGCACATCCGGTACTTGCCCATCGGCCAGTAACATAAAATCGAGCAGGCGATGGGTGTAGTCATAGGTTGGCCCCAGCACCTGGCCACCCGGAATGTCTTTGTAAATAGCGGAAATACGCCGTTCACAGCGCATAGACTGCATGCTGAGCGGCTGGCTGTCGGCAAGGCGAGGCAACGTGGTGCGGTAAGCACGCAGCAGGAAAATGGCTTCGACCAGGTCGCCACTGGCCTGTTTGATTGCCAGTGCCGCCAGTTCCGGGTCGTACAACCCGCCTTCCGTCATCACCCGGTCTACCGCCAGGCCAAGTTGTTGGTTGATTTGCTCACAGTGCAGTTCTGCCACTTCCTGCTTGCCACGCCGTAAAGCCGCCTGCAGGCGGTGTGCGTGCTCAATGGCCTTTTCGCCACCTTTCACGGCCACATACATCAGCACACCTCCACATGGGTGGTGCGCGGCAGAGCCAGCAGTTGGTTGCCGCAAGTGAGGATCAGGTCGCAGCCTTCCGGGAAGGTATCCGCGTGGTGGCGCAGGAAATCTGTTGCCGCCTGGGGAAGTTGCGGTGCAATGGCGCGCATTTCGCTGATTCCGGGCCCCCACAGGCGCATATTCAGGCCGCCATTTAAGCCCGGCACTTCCAGAATCACTGTTGTGCTGGTTTCGGGGGCATCTGCCTGGCCGGGTGAAAAGCGGTGCAGAGCCGGGTCCTGCCGGGCGTCCACCAGGGCAAATAAGGCACTGGCCGGGTCTGCTGTTTGCAGTGCCCCGGTATGAAAGCGCAGGTTTTCTGCCACGGTGTCGTTGTGTAAGGCCGGGTCAATCCAGACCGGCGTATCGCCGTCAACCAGCGTTAACAGCACGGCTGTTGCCGCCGGGGAAAGGCCACTCCATCCCTGTTCCAGCGGCAGGGTGACAATCACGCCCGGCTCACTCATCGCTTTCAATAAACGGCGAAATGCATATTGCGCATCGGCCACAGGCCGGTTGAAACTTGCCATTAATGTCATGGGTTCTCTCCGCGAACCAGGGTGAAAAAGTCAACTTTGCTGCCTGCGATTTCCCGGGCGCGCTGTTGCTGGCGCTCTGCCCGGTTCGCGGCCAGCGGGGTGATGACCTGTTCCAGAATCAGTTTGTAAAATGCCGGGTGTTGCAGTAATGCATCCAGTACCGCGCAGCGTTCCGCATGGGCTTTACGGCGGCCCATGACATAGCTGAACCCGCACAGGCCTTCGGCAAGGCGTATGGCGGCACGGGTGATGGTGACATCGCCCACCACAAAACGCTGGCCGGTGTCACCCGCACGGGCCTGGACACGGGCCATGCCGCATTCAGGTTCCCGCAACGCAGTCCATTTCAGGGATAAATTCAGGGGTTTCCAGTAGCGCGCCAGTTCATCGTCCTGGCTGTGCGCCAGCACCGACATCCAGTGCTGGCGTTCGGTTTGCTTCTCCATTAGTGCTCCAGAGTCAGTTCAATCATGTCGCCACGGGTCAGGCTGATGGAGTACTCCACGTTGTCGCCCGCCGTGTTTTTGTTCAGGGTGCGTACATAAAGCAGCGGCGCCTGTAGCGGGAGTTGCAGGAGTTTGCACTCTTTGGCCTGAGCACGGCGGGTTCCTATACGGGTTTGGTGGCGCACCAGCGACTGCCCCAGGCGCTCATGCAAAAAGCGGTGTAAAGAGCCCTGAGTAAATTGCTGCAGTACCGGCCACCAGCTCAGGTCGCGCAGGTAATGGTTAATCACACATAACGGGACATCGTTCACACGCCGCAAGGTGCGCAGGTGCACCACCTGAACGCCTTCTTCAATACCCAGCGCAGCCGCCACATCAGGGCTTGCCGTGCGCAACACTGCCAGTAAGCGTTCACTGGTGGGGTCACTGCCCTGTTCAAGTAAGTTCTGGGTAAAGCGGGACTGAGCATGGAGGGGGTAATCGTAAGGGCGTTTCAGTACCAGAATGCCCACGCCCTGGCGGCGCTGAACCAGCCCTTTATTGACCAGTTCATCTACAGCCCGGCGCAGGGTATGGCGGTGTACCGAAAAGCGTGCCGCCAGTTGCTGCTCAGAAGGCAGGTAATCACCAGTACGGTACTGATGGTTAAGTTCCTGTTCCAGTTGTGACGCTATGGCCTGGTAGACCGTGGTCGGATGTCTGGATAACTCCAGCATAAGCAACACCTCATTGAGTATGAGTAACTCCACAGGTGAAACAATCTGCCCACCTGGTTCTGACGACAGGAATACCCTGAGGCCTGAAGATGACAGCGGTGTGAACAATTCGTGGCGGGCGGGTGAATTTGGTACGGGCCGGGGGATGGGTTACGCCTGGAGATGTAGCTTGTTACTGCGGTTCTGTACCGCAAATATATAGTTCATATTTTTTGAAAGAGATCCGCAAATTGTTTTGATTTTAATCACTGAATGGCAGGCCTATCATTGTTCACATCAGGGCAATACAGCCCATACGAACAAAACCATTTAAGGAATACGACCATGAAATCTATCAAAATTTTCGTTGCAGTTGCCGCTCTTTCTGTTATGTCTTTCGGTGCTTTCGCTCAGAGCGTTACTGCCACAGCCTCTACTCTGGATGGCGCTGAAGCACAAATCGCAGCGCAGGCAAAACAGGCTGGCGCGTCTTACCACATTACAGAAGCCAATGTGCATAACGGCGTGCATATGACCGCTGAACTGACCAAATAAGTGGCTTGTACCATGTTGCTGCTTAAGCAGTAGCCCACAGTTCGAACCACCCAATAAAAATTGGGTGGTTTTGTATTTTTAGCGAGCCCAAACAGTAAACTGGATACCCTCTGCACGATTTCCCAGACACGAGACCCGGTCAGTATCAGTGCCGCCAATAACCCGGAAAAAATGTGGCGCCTGGTGTTTGCCAATGAACCCCGTGATATCTGGCAGGAAAGATATGACCGCATGGATGCCGCCACGAATAAAATCCATGCCGTGCTGGCAAAGCGTTACGGGTACCACATATGAAAGTGCGTACCACCTCACCTCTTACCCGCAATAGCCTGCAGTTGTAGTTTGAGCCAGTGCGTTACACCACGCTGGCCACTGCGCTTATGCGAATAAATCTTCACGTCAAAAGGCGGGGCATCAAAAGGCAGAGGGAAAATTTTCAGGTGGGCAGAGCGGGCCAGGCGTTCTGCAGCACTGCGAGGAATGGCCATCAGCATATCAGTGCTTTCAATAATAAAAGGGGCACTTAGCATAGACGGTGTTTTAATCGCCACCTGCCGTGTGTGGCCCATTCGCTCCAGCTCAATATCCAGCACGCCTTGTGTTTCATTCCAGGGCGTTACCACGACATGGCTGGCAGCCAGGTAATCTTCCAGCGTTAACCGCGCTCTGTTTACATTGCTGATTACCACATATTCATCCCTTTGCCAGGTTATCTCGTCCAGATCCGGGTGTTCAGTTTCATTCAGCGCATTAAACCCCAGAGCCAAATCCACCTCGCCTGCCAGCAGTTCCGTTAATGCCGGGCTGTGGGGCAAATAGCGCAGTTCGAAACGGATCCCTGGCGCAAGGGGCTGCACTTTATGCATCAGAGCGGGAAATACACAAAAGGCCGTGAAGTCTGTAATGGCAATTTGCAGGCAGTCTGTTGCAACTGCCGGGGAAAAATCAGGCTGTGGGATAAGCTGCTGGTTTAAAAAGGCTAAGGCAGAGGCAATTGCCGGAGCGAGCTGGGTTGCGTAGACACTCGGGCACATGCGGTGGCCCTCGCGGAAAAAGAGCGGGTCATTTAACGCAGTACGCAAACGCGATAACGCATGGCTCAGAGCAGAAGTGCTCATGATCAACTCTTCTGCAGCCATACGCACAGAGCGATGGCGGTACACAGCATCGAATACCGGTAACAGGTTCAGGTCAATACGTCTTAAAGCCGGATGCATAATATTCAACAACAGGTGATTTCATTGCACTTAATTCTTCCAACAATACTGATTATGCTTGCAGCCAGCAATCTCAATGACAACATGATGCCAACAAAACAGGAAAACCAATGAGCATAACGATTCGCCAGGCAACCCCGGAAGACGCAAACGCTATTTACGACATGATTTATGAACTGGCGGTATACGAAAAAGCCCCTGAAGAAGTGGTGACAACCCCTGAAGAAATCAGCGCATCACTGTTTGGCCCGGGCAGTAAAATCGAAGCGTTAATTTGCGAAGTTTCTGGGAAAATAGCGGGTTATGCGGTGTTTTTTACCAGTTATTCCACCTGGCTTGGCCGTAATGGTATCTATATGGAAGACCTGTATGTCTCACCTGATTGTCGTGGCATGGGTGCCGGAAAAGCATTGCTGAAAACCATCGCGCAATATGCAGTTACCCGGCAATGCGGGCGCCTTGAGTGGAGCGTACTGGACTGGAACCAGCCTGCCATCGATTTCTACCTGAGTATTGGTGCGCAGCCACAAGATGAATGGGTTCGCTACCGCCTGTCAGGTGATGCGCTCGCCAGGTTTGCCGAATAATACTGTTCATCCAGCCCCCTTTAACAGCACCAGAACAAGTTAACACCAGTGTCTGTTAAAGGGTTACCACTACGGCAGTTAAGTTCACTGCTTCTGAGCCAGCCATACAGTATGGCCGGTGCAGTCAGGGTCTTCCATCACTACGTCCAGAACGTCAAAACCATTACTGTGAAGCAATGCGCGGTATTCATCGGGGGCAAGGCTTGCATGATACAAAGGCTCCCCCTCAAATTGCCCCATAGCAATGCCGTTTGCCGGGCCACTGGTGAACAGTAACGCACTGCCTGAATGGCTGTGTTGGGCAAAAACTGGAAACATTTTGCGCTGGTCTTGCGCTGTTAAATGGAAAAAGCTGTCCCAGGCCACCAGGCCAGAAAAAGTGTGCCCCAGCGCTAAACTGCGCATGTCCTGTTCCAGCCAGCGTTGCGCCGGGAAACGGCTACGTGCCCGCGCAAGCATAGCTGGCGCACCATCAATACCGGTGACCTGGAAGCCTTGAGCAATAAACCAGGCGGCAATCGGCACACCATTACCGCACCCGATATCCAGAATATGCTTTTCACCGCAACTTGCGTGCAGAAACTTTTCCAGCCAGCTTTTTTCAAACAGCGTTTGCGAGCGCAGGCGGGCAAAAGCACTGGCATGGCGCTGGTAAAGAGAAAGAATATTTCTGGCGGCCTGTTCGCTCATTATTTCCCCAACTGTTCTGGTTACCGGGAAACGGTTACCGAGCTTACCAGCGTATTACGCCCGGCTCGCTTCGCCTGGTAGAGCGCATCATCAGCACATTTGAATGCCTGCGCAACCGGTGTGCCAGGCAATACCTGGCACAGGCCGATACTGGTTGTGACCGCCACACTGCCGCGCGGTGTTTCAACGGCAAGGTCGCTCACTTTTTGGCGAATGTGCTCAAGAAAATGGCGTGCCAGAGGCTCATCGCTTTCGGGCAGGAAGCAGACAAATTCCTCCCCACCATAACGGGCCACCAGGGCACCAGGTGGCAGAGACTCTTGTATCTCCCGGGCCACACGCTGTACTGCCAAATCTCCGGCGTCATGCCCGAATGTATCATTCACCTTCTTAAAGTGGTCGATATCAAACAATGCCAGACAACCTTTGCCACTTCCCCGCACCAGCAGTCTGTCCAGTTGCTCATTGAAATAACGGCGGTTGTACAAACCGGTTAACTCATCACGAACAGAACGCCGATAGTGCCAGTCAATCTGGTCAAATAGAAACAGTGACAACAGCGCACCCAGCACAAAATAGCACCCCAAATTTTGGGTGATGGTCATGGATACCTGAAATAAGGCAGGTTCAGGGCGCACAGACATCAGTGAGGATGGAATTAAAGACGCCAGCACGCACACCAGCGCTCCTGCACCAGCCAATTTCTCCCCCTTGCCACACTGGGACCGATGACGCCAGCACACCGCAAAGCACAGGAAAAACAAAGTGGCATTATTTATTCCACCTATATAAACACGAGTAATGAAAGAGCGATAATGCAGATAAAAAAACAACATTGCAGTGATTATGACAGTTATATTAATCATCATAATCAGAATATGTATTCCTCTTACAGGAATACGAAACCAGCTTAAGAAGCCAAAAAACATCATATAAGCTGTTGTAACGTAAAGCCCGTTAGCCATAATAATTGAGAAAACTATGGGTAACCAGACACGGATCATCATCAGCGTGAATGCACTACCCAGAAAAAAGAAGCACAGGAAAAAATAGGTCGCGGCCTTTTTTTTATGGCCCGACTGGTTTCGGCTTACCTGGAAAAGAAAGAAGCAACCAATCAGGCTGCATATAATATTGTTAAAAATACTGGCTAAAGTTACCGCATCAAAAGCAGTCACATGAAGATCCTGACGTTAAACATTCAGATTCAAAGGCCGGCCCGGCAGGCATAAAGGTTAAGCCTGTTTCACACGAGTAATTCTCAAAGCAAGTGTATAGCTGAAAGTACATGCAAACTTTGCCCAAGGCCAGGCAACAAATAAAAGCGTTGTAGAGCAGATGTATGCTGTTTGTTTGGCATAAGATTAGCACTGCCGCTCAACAGACGCTACCGCTGAACAGCACGAAAAACCGGCCTCTTCTTTTCATGGATTAACTGACCCGTTCACTCCGCTGTATGGTTCCCATCCGCCGAACTAAACCTTTTGTGTGATCATACTAATTATGGTGGTTGACAAGTGCTGCTTTTTGCGCCCTGTAAGGTTTATCTTAAAATGACCTTAACAATATGAAAAACTTTAATTTATTTTCAAGAGGATAAGGTGGTTTTACCCGTAACAAGTCACGCTTACCACTGACACAAAAAAACCAGAAGTAACTAATTTATATAATATTTTTCAGTTAGTTATCAAGATAAGCAATTGATTTTAGCGATCGTTACAAAACTTACAATAGTTGTTAACTATCAAATAATAATGAATGATCGGTTTAAACGATTTTAAAATAAGAATATGACATTTATAATCTCTTAACAATCCATTAAGTCGTACTAATGGCAAACAAAGACACAAACAGGTGACTATTCCGTCCTGAGTAGCATCTGTATGTTGGCGCTATGACATAGTCATTTTTCGTTTCGATGTCTGTGGTACCCAGCCAACTCCGCTATTAATAGTGCCAGCACCAGCATACTTTCTCGACCTCCGGGATAGCCCAAACAGAGGGCTGAAGACAAAATGTGTAGATGTCGTTTAGCCTGAAACCAAAATTAGTATTGTTTTTGGTGGCTTACATTTGTTTTTGTTGCCAGGTTCACGGGTATACATCCTGCGAACAACGGGGCACTTAATGCTGCATTGATAACAATGGGAAGGTATGGACATAACGAACGAGTTAAAACTTGCGTTGGCAAAGCAGGAGCATTTATCTGTACATTACCAACCGATTTACTGTGTGAAAAACAGTGAGATTCACTCGCTGGAATCACTGGTACGCTGGAATCACCAGACGCATGGTTATATCTCGCCAGACTTGTTTATTCCTCAGTCAGAAAAGGATGGTTCTATTTATGAACTCTCTCTTTTTGTACTGCAAGAAACCTGTGAAATGCTTAAACAGCACCCTAATATAAAAGCATCCATCAATATTTCACCATCATTATTTAAAACTGATGGCTTTTTTAATGATTTCATTAACACGTTAAAATCGTATGCTATTCCAACAGCCAGGATTGAAGTGGAGATCACTGAAAATCTGACTATTGAGCATTTAAAATATGGTAAGCATCATCTCGACCATTTTAAAAATATTGGTATCACCGTCAGTATGGACGATTTTGGTGATGGCCTTGCCAACTTCGTACAGTTACTGAATTACCCCTTCGATAAAATCAAAGTGGACAAACAGTTAGTACAGAATGTTTCCCGTAATAGTTGTAAATACAGCATTCTGAAACACCTGATAAAACTAAGCCACGATATGGGCATGCAGGTTACTGCCGAAGGGGTTGAAACCATTGAAGATTTTAAAACTTTAGTTGGTTTTAAATGTGACTATATTCAGGGCTTTCTTATTTCAAAAGCCTTACCTAAAAACCAGTTTTTTGATTTTTTGACTCGTTTCAGCACCAGGGAAAATTTTATTTATAACTAGTTTTATTATGTTATTCAGCCTGTCTTACCTGAACCAGGAACTGCAGGCATCGTCAGTATGTAATTTTCACGGATTACGTGGACAACGGCCAGCCAGGTCCGCCAGCCACAACAACGAAGTGGAGACGACATTCACCCCAGGATAATCCTTGTTATCCTTCTGTTTTATCCCGTTACCTGTTGAGCAGGTAGCGGGATTTCTTTTCTCTGGCTTACCTCTCATAGTGAATGATTTCACGCCTGATAGTGTTAAACCGGAAAAAACAGACCTGCTACACTCCCTGTAGATTTTCATTCAACAATGGGATATCACCTATGACAGCGAATACATGGCAACCGCCAAAAGTCTGGACCCCACCGGCTAAAGACAGCAGCACATGGTCCGCCATTAACCGGCCGGTATCTGGTGCCACCCACGAAGCAACACTACCTTGTGGGAAGCACCCTATTCAGCTTTATTCTCTGGGTACGCCGAATGGGCAGAAAGTGACCATTATGTTGGAAGAGTTGCTGGCTGCTGGTGTAGCTGATGCAGAATATGATGCGCATTTAATTCGTATTGGCGAAGGTGACCAGTTTTCCAGTGGCTTTGTCGCCCTGAACCCAAACTCCAAAATTCCTGCATTACTGGACCGCAGTGAAGACCCTTCAGTGCGCGTGTTCGAATCAGGGGCTATTTTGCTCTATCTTGCGGAGAAATTTGGCCACTTTCTGGCGAAAGACCTGGCAACCCGGACGGAAACACTGAACTGGCTGTTCTGGCTGCAGGGGGCTGCGCCCTTTGCCGGAGGCGGGTTTGGCCATTTCTATGCGTATGCACCTGTCAAACTCGAATATGCAGTGAACCGCTATGCCATGGAAACCAAGCGGCAACTGGATGTACTGGATAAATTGCTGGCGACACGTGAGTTTATCGCGGGAGCAGACTACTCGATTGCCGATATGGCTATTTGGCCCTGGTATGGTGGTCTGGTATTAGGGCGCCTGTATGACGCTGCTACGTTCCTGGATGTTGCCAGTTATACGCATGTGGTTCGCTGGGCAAAAGCCATCGATGCGCGCCCTGCTGTAAAACGCGGCCGTATTGTGAATAAAGCCAGTGGTGAACCGGGTACGTTCTTGCCTGAACGCCATAGCTCAGCGGATTTTGATGGGCTGACGTTGTAATTAAAATAATATCAGGCGCGATATTGAAAAATATTTCGCCTGAATTTTTGAATTATTTTAGATAACAGCCATATTTACTATTCCACTCAGCTACACGGCACTGTCTAAATCAGCTTTATGCCCGATTATTAACAACTAATACAACCCAGCGACATAAGAATTAACAGGCTCAGCAAGTAAATCCTGAGGATGATCGCCACCAAATGTAGCCCATTTGCTTTTACCACTAATCATTGCTGCGGCAACACGTCTATTTGACTCAGCGGAATAAATTACTATTTTTATTGTTATCCGGTCAGGTAAACCAGACCATTCTGTAGCCCTGTCTTCCCAATGCAATATTTGCGGAACAACATAATAACCATGGTCAATCTTATGATTTGTATTAAGACAAGATAAATCACCACAATCATAAAAAATATTAACATTATCAGTGTAGTGCGAGAAAGCCTCTCGGATCGCCATTGCAGTAGCTTTACCTGAACCGGTATATGTTTGATTACCATACATCCCGTTAGCAGGAACAGAAATACTAACTGGCGTATCTTTCATCAAAAGCTCAGTTTTCTCCTCAATATTGTTCACATTATATTTTGCAGAACATCCCACAACAGACAGGGCCACAATGGCCAAAATAGAATTTTTCACTTTTATTACCCCGTATAATGATATTTTATTTATGTAGTCATATATTATTAATATAATGCTAACAACATCACATTATCATCAACTTTACATTGAATAATTCTCACCCGCACACACCATCATGACAGCTTATTTTTGTACGAAGGGAATAGTGAATAATTACTTATTTTTCCATAGGGCACAAGGAATGTTTTGGTAATCTCAGTGCTTACCATTGCCTGATTGAGTTAGCATGAATAAGACGCAAATAATTGCAGCTTCTCGCAATGAAATATACCTCCAACGTTAAATGAATACCTATACCTCCGGCAAGCCAGCCAGCACCATTGCCACAGAGAGCAAATCGGCGCTGCCTCCCGGGCTCAGGTGGCGGGCAATTAACGCCTGATCCATTTGGTGTAACTGCTCCCGGGTCCACCTTACAGCCAGAACCTGCCGGGCAGAACGCTGAACATAACGTAGCCCTGAAAGCCCCCCGCGAGATACCAGGTTGGTATCCGGGTTGACCACCATCAGGCGCAACAGAGCCAGGTGCAGGCGGCGTTCTTCGCAGGCTTCGTCCTGCCAGCCCGGCAAAATATAGCGAGTGACAGTTTGAAAACCAGACTCTGCTTCCCCGCGCGCGCCTGCCAGGCCAAACTGTTGAAACAACCGCTCGCCCGTGGATGCCTGGCGGTTGCGTTGCACCAGCTCACGCGCCACCAACCCGTGGCAAAACAGGCTGACCTGGTGGCACACCGCCTGGCGCGAAAGCCTGCTACCCTGAGCTTCCAGCCGCCCGGCGGCACAACACAATAACCCCAGTGCAAAAATACCGCCTTTATGGGTATTCACCCCGCCGGTTGCCTGAAACATGGCCTGTTCACAGGCAATACCTGCCGGGCGTAATAAGCGCAATTGCACCGCTTCCGGCAGGAAGGCATGTGTTTTCCCCAGCTCATAGAAAACTGCAAACCAGGGAGCAATTGCCGCAATGCTGCGCATGAACAGTTCATGATCCATGTCGTGATGTGAACCACTGTTCGCCCGGTCAACCAGGCCTGGTTTCGGTGTCAGGTGAATTTCATCGTACAGCGCCCGTACCACGCGTTGCACCATGGTTGTTGACTCAACGCGTGCGGGAACGGCGTTAATCACGGGTAAACCAGTCATCAATGCGTTTCTCCACTTCAGCAACCACCTGCTCAACCGGGTGGCGGCGTGAGCGCGCGCAGGCATGAGCCGGTTCTCCACAAATCAGGCAACGGCGGCCTGCCCGGTCCAGGGAATGGCGGCCAATTTGCCCGGCTTCCGGGTCAAACACATCAAAATCCCACAACCTGCCTAACGGGTGCTCCTGTTCCAGCTCCACACAACTGGCTTTCAATTCTGCTGCATTGTGGTTCACACTCCACAAGGCTTCTGCACCGGTATCCAGCCAGTTAACTTCCCGGGCTAACACCGGCCAGCGGTGTTGCCAGAGCAACTGGTCACACGCAACCAGCGCAACGCCCATCAGGTTACGGTATTGAATACTGTCTTTAACACTGCCCGGGATAACCAGTGTCAGCGAAATCAGGGGGGCGTGATGACGAGCCAGCCATGACTGCTGGCGGTGAGCGCGTTGCTCTTTTGCCGCCAGCAGTGCTGAAAGGCTGACCCCTGGTTGTTGAGGGGCCAGCATGATCATTCCTGTTCCTCCTGCACCTGGCGTACTACGTCAATGACGGAGCCATCGCGGTAGCGAATAATGCCGACAATGCGGTCAGTAAACGCAACCGACCGGGGTTCACCGGTTAATGCCACCGCACGCTGGTAGAGCGTTTCTATATCAACAACTTTCAACCCGGCAGCCAGCAGGCGCTCGCGTACTTCCGGGCGTGCCGGATTTACCGCAATGCCATGGTCGGTGACCAGGACGTCAATACTTTCACCCGGGGTGACACAGGTGGTCACACGCCTGACCACAGTAGGGATACGGGTACGTAGCAGCGGAGCGACAACAATCGTCAGGTTGGCAGCACTCGCCACATCACAGTGACCGCCAGAGGCACCGCGCATAACGCCGTCAGAGCCGGTTATCACGTTAACGTTGAAATCGAGATCTATCTCCAGTGCACTGAGGATAACCACATCCAGTTGATCACAACTGGCTGCCCGGCTGTCCGGGCTGGCATACACTTCGGTAGAGATTTCAATATGATTAGGGTTGCGGGCCAGAGATGCCGCAGCCTGGCTGTCAAAGCACTGCGTATCCAGCAGCTTTTCGATTAAGCCTTTTTCATGCAAATCCACCAGGCTGCCGGTTATTCCTCCTAAAGCAAAGCGTGCCACCACACCATGGCGCGTCATTTTTTCTTCCATAAAGCGGGTACAGGCCGTTGCCGCAGCACCGGAGCCAGTTTGCATGGAGAACCCATTTTTAAAATACCCGGAGTGTTCGATAACGTCGGCGGCATTGCGGGCAATCATTAATTCACGCGGGTTGCTGGTTACGCGTGCGGCCCCAACGCTTATTTTGCCAGGATCACCTACCCGCTCTACCGGCACAACAAGATCGATCTGATCCTGGCGCAGGCTGGCTGGCATATTCGGAAATGGTACCAGGCTTTCAGCCAGCAGGACCACTTTATCTGCATAATGTGCATCTACCATGGCGTAGCCCAGTGAGCCGCAAGCAGACTGCCCTTGTGTGCCATTGGCATTCCCGAACGCATCGCTACTGGGAACACCCAGAAAAGCCACATCAATGTGCAATTCACCACTTTCCAGCAAGTGTACTCGCCCGCCATGGGAGTGAATCTGTACTGGCTCTGCCATCAGCCCGTGTGATATCGCGTCTGCCAGTTTACCGCGCATACCCGAGGTATAGATGCGGGTAATCACGCCCTGGCGAATAAAATCCACCAGCGCGTCATTGCAGGTCATCAGGGAACTGGATGCCAGCGTCAGGTTTTTAAACCCCATGCCAGCCAGTGTGGCTACCACGGTGTTAATCACCCGGTCGCCTTCGCGAAAAGCGTGGTGGAAAGAAATTGTCATGCCATCCTGCAGGCCCGCGCGCTTAACGGCTTCTTCCAGTGTCTGGCACAGCTTGCGGTTTAATTTTGCTTCGGCATCGTCAAGCCACGGTGTGGCAGCATGTTCCCCATCAAAACTGGTCAGGTGGCGCAGGTGAGGAAACGCGCCGTGTAGTGCTTCTGTCTGGTTATTCATTTTGTTGTCCTGATTGGGAAATTTACTGGCGCACACCGGAAGCGGCAGCACGTTCCAGTACACGTTGCGCATGGTCGATAATCGGGGCATCCACCATCTTGCCATTAAGGGAAACCACCCCCAGGCCGTTGCGTTCACCTTCTTCGGCGGCTTCAATCACCCGTTTAGCATGGTCAACTTCCTGCTGGGTGGGTGCATAAGCATTGTGTAACAGGTCTATCTGGCGCGGGTTGACCAGCGATTTGCCGTTAAAGCCCATTTTGCGAATCAGCCCGACCTCACGCAGGAAACCGGCTTCGTCGTTTACGTCTGACCACACCACATCGAACGCGTCTATTCCTGCAGCGCGAGCAGCATGGAGCACGGCACAGCGGGCATAGAACAGCTCGGTGCCATCGCCACGCTCAGTTTGCATATCCATCACATAGTCGAATGCCGCCAAAGCAATGCCAATCAGCCGTGGGGAGCTGCGGGCAATCGCCACTGCATTGATGACGCCAATGGCAGATTCAATCGCCGCCATAATGCGGGTTGACCCGGGCTCCCGCCCGCAGGCTTTTTCAATGCGTTCCAGGTGCGTTTCCAGCTCGGCAATGTCTTCCGGTGAGTCTGTTTTTGGCAGGCGGATAACATCCACGCCCGCGCGGACAACCGCTTCCAGGTCTGGCAGGCCAAACGGCGTGTTCAGTGGGTTAATGCGCACCACTTTCTCGATATCCCGGTACATTGGGTGCTGCAGGGCATGAAAGACCAGCAGGCGGGCACTGTCTTTTTCGCGCAGTGCTACGGCGTCTTCAAGGTCGAACATGATGGAGTCAGGTTTATAGATAAATGCAGTGGACAACATGGCCGCACTGGCTCCCGGGAGGAACAACATGCTCCGGCGAAGTGTTTTCATGCCAGTGCCTCCCAGTCAACATGCTGCACACCGGCTGCACGTAACAGTGCGCTCTGTACCCGGGCGCGAATCACGCAATCCAGCGCGCCTTTATCTTCAATAATGACAATGCCTTCATGAACAGCCATCTGTTCGAGGGTTTGTGCTACTACAGAGCGAATTTGTTCGCCAAATTGTTTGTACACTTCGCTATGAATCACGATTTCCAGTTCGCCGCTTGCGGGCGCGATTTTCACCATCAGATCGCTGGATTCGACCGTACCGGCGATGGCTTCTTTGATTATCTGCATGACAGTTTTCCTGGTCAGTCCTGAATTAAGCTACTGCTGCACGGTATTGCTGCAACAGCAGGGAGTAAGTGGTATGCGGCACGATGTCGCGAATGCGGGCAAAGTGCTGGTTTTTCAGTAAGCGCCGTACTTCAGAGGCGGAAATAGCGTCCCCGGTTGCTTTGCGGCACATGCGCGGGATCTCCACCACGGTGATATTGGGTGTCTGGTCGGTATCCGTAGCTTCCAGCCAGCTGTGCATTGACTGGTTGTATTGCCTGGTGACCGGGCAGTAAGGCTCAGATCCCACAAAGCGATGGGTGATCCCCAGTGCCGGGGCGATATAGTGGCGAAAAATAAGCAGATCCATTCCCCCCCAGGCTTGCTCAATTGCGCTTTTATCTTTGAGAAAGTAGCCGGGGAAAGTGGCGCGGGAGATCAGGTAATGGGAGCCTTCATGTACCGTCAGGTTGGGGATATCGGCCACACCGGAGCGCACCATGGCTAAGCGTTCGTTGAACGGGAAAAACGAAGCGTCTTCGCGTACTACGAACAAGTGCAGCCAGTCGCATGCCCGGGCGGCCTGCTCGGCCAAATAACGGTGCCCAAGGGTGAATGGGTTGGCATTCATCACAATGGCACCAATACGCGCGCCGCTTTTCCGTAAGGTGCGTAATTGTTTGCAATAACGCTGAATGCCAATCGGGGTATTTTCCATCAGTACTGCGCTGTCATCGCACTGAACAATGGGCCAAAAACCGCTTTGGGCAAATTTGTCGATGTTGTAAGGGCGCGTATAGAGAAACAGGTGGAAATGCCCCTGCGCCAGCGCGTAACGCTCCACTTCCTGTAATAACCTGGCGCTGAGGTTTTGGCCGCGCCACTCCGGCGCGACCGCAACACATTTAATGATGTTTTTCACAAGGCCGGCACATCCCACCAGACGCTGGTTATCCAAAGCCAGCATGAAATAGCGAACATCACTATCCATCCCGAGGCGGTTGGCCGCTAACAGCGCGCGAATTTCTTCGGCGCGCTGAGCATTGCGACTGATATCGATGACATGAAAATCGACAGGGACGTCGTCCATTTTTATCACCAGCCAGGTCAGTGAGACACAGCGGCCAGAGGCCGATCCGAAAGCACTGCGGGCGCAGGGGCTTCAACAATGACATTGCTCAGATGACCGATGCCTTCTACTTCCACTTCAATGCGATCGCCTTCATGCATAAACAGTGGCGGGTTGCGTTTTTTACCTACGCCCCCGGGTGACCCGGTAATAATGACGTCTCCCGGGTTCAGGCGGGTGAATGTGCTGATGTATTCAATCAATTCCGCCACGCTGTGGATCATGCTGGCCGTATTGTCTTCCTGCACCATGCGGCCATTCAGCCAGGTGCGAATCGCCAGTTTGTGGGGGTCGGGAATGGCATCTGCCGTGGTCATCCAGGGCCCAAATGCACCGGTCTGCGGCCAGTTTTTACCGGCAGTAAACCAGGTGTGCTGCCAGTCTCTGGCAGAGCCGTCCATGTAGCAGCTATACCCGGCGACATGTTTCAGCGCCTGGTCTCGTGTGATTTGCTCACCCCCCAGGCCAATGATCACCGCCAGCTCGCCTTCGTAATCAAACTCGCTGGAGTAGTGCGGTTTCATCACCGGCTGGTTGTGCCCGGTTTGTGAATCCGGGAAGCGGACAAACAAAGTTGGCGCAGGATCATGCTGATCAAACTCCCGGCGTTTTTCCGCATAATTCATGCCGACGCACAGGATCTTTTCTGGCTGGCTGATTACGGGCAGAAACACGACATCATCAAAACTTACGTCTGCACTTAACTGCGCCAGTGCCTGAGCATGAGGCAGGGCATTCCCTGCCAGCAGTGCTTTAAGGCTCGGCCAGCGGTCGCCAAGGCGCATGCCCAGGTCAATAAAGCCATCTGGTGTGACGATGCCATAACTGTGGCGGCCAAGATGTTGGTAACTTGCAATTTTCATAGCGGTAAAACCTGTCAGTCAGACTAAAAAGTTGCCGAGGAACAGCAGTGCCAGGGAAACATTTATAGCGCCACCAATACGCGTGGCTATTTGTGCAAAAGGCATTAAGGACATACGGTTACCCGCAGTAAGAATGGCGACATCACCCGTACCGCCCTGGCCACTCTGGCAGCAGGAAACAATGGCCACATCAATGGGATGCATGCCTATCTTCTTGCCAACAAAGAACCCGGTGGCAACCAGAGCACTGACAGTGCTGACAATCACTAACAGGTTGGTGAACGTGAATGCGTGAACCAGTTCTTCCCATGGGGTAATGGCAACGCCTACGGCAAAAAGGATTGGGTAAGTCACGGAAGTCTGGAAGAATTTATAGACCACCTGTGAGCCTTCCAGCAGGCGGGGAGAAACACCGTGAACCAGTTTGATGAAGACCGCGATAAACAGCATGCCAACAGGTGCTGGCAGGCCAATCAGTTTGTGGCCGAGCATCCCTATCATGTACAGCAGTACGGCCAGTAAAGCACCGGAAGCGATAGTGGTAACATCAGTTTTACCGCTAAATGCCGCGGTCAGAGAACCTGCCGCCTGGGCCGTTTTCCCAGGCATCAATTCACCTTCCCCGGTTAAATGCGGGTAGCGTTTACCCAGTTGGTTCAGGCTGCCAGAGATAATAATGGCCGTCAGGCTGCCAAGCATCACTATTGGCAAAATACGCCCCAGCGCCACACCCTGGTCCATATGCAATAAAGTGGCATAGCCAATGGAAAGCGGTATTGCCCCCTCACCCACGCCGCCAGCCATAATGGGCAGAATAAGAAAGAAGAACACCTGGAACGGTTCCATGCCCAGCGCCAGGCCAACGCCCATCCCCACCACCATTCCCACCACTTCACCACACAGCATCGGGAAGAAAATACGCAGGAATCCCTGAATCAGCGTGGTACGGTTCATACTCATAATGCTGCCCACGATAATGCAGCAAATATAGAGATAGAGAATGTTGGTGGATTTGTAGAATTTGGTGGTGGATTCCACAACGACATCCGGCAACAACCCGTAATGCACCAGTGCAGAAGGAATGAATGTGGCGCAAATCGCCGCAGCACCCATTTTGCCAATGAGAGGCAGGCGTTTGCCAAACTCGCCACACGCGAAGCCAAAAAAAGCCAGTGTCGCAACCATAACGACGATATCACTGGGTAATTTTCCCCCCAGGCAATCAACCGCAATCAGCAACCCGGCCAGCACAAACAGCGGTAGCGGGATAATGCCAATTTTCCAGGTATCGAGGATATGCCACCATTTTTCTTTCAGTGAAACCTGGGCAAGGTCATCCGGGTTCTGGGGTACAGAGTAAGAATCATCAGTCGTGCTCATTATTAAGCCCCTTGGTTATTGTTCCGGGTCAGATTAAAAGAGCAAGCACCTATATAATGTGAGGAAATACATATTAAGCAGGAAGTTTTAATGGATTGTATGGTGTTTATGGAGTTTATTATAATGTGTGATGCAGTGCAGATTTAATTGCGTGGTGTTTATGGAGTTTATTATTTTCAGTAACAAAATTTCAAAATTCGCCTATTAAATTAATTCCCTGCCAATTCAGGCTGTGTAGAGGATCACAAGTTTTTTATAGCGACAGCGACGGGCACATGAAAAATGGTAAAGTTGATCTTTTAATAAGTGCGTTATAGCAAATAATGAAACTCTCATTCCAGGTAAAACTGTTTGTCTCCCTTGCGGTGTTTTTCATGGGGCTGTTTGTGCTGCTTGGGGTCTATTACTATGTTGATATGAGCCGCCAGTTATACCAGGAAATGAGCGTACGAGCCCGCATTCAGGCTCAGGAGATAGCACTTATCCCGTCACTAAAGACAGCCGTCGCACACCATGACATAACACAAATCAACCAGTTTATGACCCAGGTAGCGAAGCGCAGTGATGCCAGTTTTATTGTTATTGGTGATGAACATGCCCTGCATCTTTTTCACTCAGTATTTAATGACCGGGTTGGTAAAAAATTAGTGGGCGGTGACAATCAGTCTGTTCTGAAAGGTAAAACAATTACTACTATTCGCAAGGGTGGTTTAGGTATTTCATTGCGCAGCAAATCACCTATTTTTGATAATCAGGGTAAGGTTATTGGTATTGTTTCTGTTGGGTATTTGAAAAGCTACCTCGACAACATTACTTCGCGTAAAGTGGTTAATATTACGTTATCTGCCGCTTTTATCCTGATGTCATTATTTGTTTTTTCGTGGTTTTTTACCCGCAGTATCAAAAAGCAAATTTTCTCACTGGAGCCACGGGAAATTGGTTTATTAGTTCGCCAGCAAAAAGCGCTGATGGAATCTATCTATGAAGGGGTGATTGCCATTGATGCTCAATCGCGGGTTGCTGTTATCAACCAGGCGGCCAAACATTTGCTTGGGCTGAATCAATCCTCACGCGAAGTGCGTGGCAAGCCGTTATCAGAATTGATTGAGCCGGTGCACTTTTTCCGCCCTGACATCATGTTGCAGCAGGATACCCACGATGAGATTTGCTGTTTTAACCACCTGACGGTTATTGCCAGCCGGGTGCGTATTATGCTGGAAGGGAAGTTACAGGGCTGGGTAATTACTTTCCGGGACCGTAACGATATCGATGCCATGGCCGCACAACTCAGCCAGGTTAAACGGTACCTGGATAACCTGCGCATCATGCGGCACGAACAGCTAAACCATATGGCGACACTGGCGGGTTTACTGCATATGGGGCGCTATCAGGAAGCAACAGCGTATATTCAAAGCCAGTCAGAGCATGACCAGGAGTGCCTGGATTTTATTTCTGACCGGTTTCAGTCGCCCACACTGTGCGGGTTGCTATTAGGCAAAACAGCACGCGCACGGGAGAAAGGTGTTTCGTTACGGTTCGACCCGGCGTGTGAAATGCGTGAACCTTTCCACGGGCTTACTGAATCCGGGCTTTTGTCCGTAATTGGTAACCTGCTGGATAACGCGATTGAAGCCACCCAGCGTGCCAGCGGCGCACATCTTCCTGTCGAAGTACTGATTCGTTTATCCAGCCGGGAACTGATTATTGAAGTTGCAGACCACGGTGTTGGTCTGGATCCGGCAATCCGTGAGCATATTTTTGAACGCGGTGTCACCACCAAACAACATGGCGACCACGGTCTTGGGCTTTATCTTATCGCCAGCTATATCACCCAGGCTGGCGGCAGCATCGAAGTCGCCGATAATATTCCTTCTGGCACGGTTTTTTCGCTGTTTATACCCTGCGTGCCAGCCCTTGCTCCAACAGAAGAGGAAACTGTGTATGCAACTGGAACCCATTGATGTGTTGATTGTGGAAGATGAAGCACCACTGGCGGAGCTGCATGCAGAATTACTCCGCAACCACCCACAACTGCGCTATGCAGGCACTGCACCTTCCCTTGCGGATGCCCGCCAGTTATTGCAGCACCTGCGCCCGGGCCTGGTCTTGCTGGATAACTACCTGCCAGATGGCAAGGGGATCAGTTTGATGAACAGTCCGTGGATTGCTGAGCACAAATGCTCGGTGATTTTTATTACTGCCGCCAGCGATATGGATACCTGCAGCCAGGCGATTCGCAATGGAGCCTTCGACTACATCCTTAAACCTGTCTCGTGGAAAAGGCTGGACCAGTCTCTGGCGCGCTTCGTGCAATTTAATGAGCAGCAGCGTACCTGGAAAATTGTCGATCAACGCAATGTGGATTCGCTCTACGAGTTGCAAGGTAAAAATTACCGTACAGAAAACGGTAATAAAGGGATTGAAGAACAAACCTTAAGCCGGGTGCAAAGCTTATTTGCCAGCCACCATGACACAGTGTTATCTGTCGATGATGTGGTGAGCCAGACCGGGTTGAGTAAAACCACCACCCGGCGTTACCTGGAGCACTGTGTGGACAACGGGTTTCTGGATGTGGAAATGCGCTATGGCAAACCCGGCCACCCACGGCGCATGTATCGCCGTAAACCGGAGTTGGGTAGCTAACCACTGCGCCATCCCTGGTGCGGTGGTTACGACACTTTTGTGCAACGCCGTATGTTTTTCTGTATCAGTTCAGTTTTGCTTTCGAGAAATCACTTCCCATCAGGCTGACACTGTACCCGGTTACATTGCTGCGGGTGGCATAGAACGTTTTCCCATTTGCTAACGTCAGCCAGGGAGCCTGCTGGTAAAAAATAGTTTGTGCCTGCTGGTATAGTTTCGCTCGCGTTGCCGGGTCACTGGTTTCTTTCGCTTTGGTTACCAGAGCATCGTAGTCTTTGTTACACCAGTGAGCCGCGTTGGAACCACTTTTAATACTGCCACAGCTGAGCAGTGTGTCGGCAAAGTTATCCGGGTCGCCATTATCTGACATCCACCCGTACAGTGCCGTTGCATGCTCACCTTTACGCAGTCCGGACAGGTATTCACCCCACTCCCAGGTAACAATTTTGGCTTTCACGCCCACTTTCGCCCAGTCGCTCTGGATCATTTCAGCAATACGCCGCGAGTTGGGGTTATAAGGGCGCTGAACCGGCATGGACCACAAGTTGGTTTCAAAGCCATTCGCAAATCCCGCCTGTTTCAACAGAGCCCTGGCCTTTTCCGGGTTGTAATCATAATCTGGCAAATCTTTTTTATAGCCCATCATCGTTGGGGGAATCGGTGATTTTGCCACCGTTCCTGACCCCATAAATACGGCGTCAACAATCGCTTTTTTATCCACTGCGTAATTCAGCGCCTGGCGCACCAGCACATTGTCGAAAGGTTTTTTCTCGGTATTAAACGCCAGATAGCCAACGCTCAGCCCGTCAATCGAATGCAGAGTAAGGTCTTTGTCTTTTTTGATAGCGTCAAACTGTACCGGGCTGGGTGCCGGGATAATCTGGCACTCGTTTTTCTCCAGTTTTGCCAGGCGGGTTTGTACGTCAGGAGTAATGGAGAAAATCAGGTGTTTGGTTGGCACTGCGCCATCCCAGTAATTCGGATTGGCAATGTAACGAATCAGGGAGTCGACCTTGTATTGCTGTAACGCATAAGGCCCGGTGCCAATCGGCCAGGTATCTACATACTCTGGAGTACCTTTTTTCAGCATGGCATCAGCATACTCCGCAGATAAAATTGACGCGAAGTCCATTCCCCAGTCAGCCAGAAATGCGGCATCAGGTTTAGTCAGCACAAACTGGACATGGTAATCATCCAGTTTGTTAACTTCTTTGATAAGCGATGACAGCTCCAGGTCATTGAAGTACTCGTAGCTACCATGTGACACATTATGGTAAGGGTTATTTGCATCTTTCTGGCGCATTACCGAGAAAATGACATCATCGGCGTTAAAATCCCGCGTGGGTGTAAAATATTTATTGCTGTTGAATTTAACGCCTTTGCGCAGAGTGAAAGTATAGGTTTTGCCATCTGGGCTGATGGTCCAGGAGGTTGCCAGTGAAGGAACAGGCGAGTTATCTTTCGGGTCGAATGTCACCAGGCGGTTATACAGTGTTTGTGAGCTGGCAACAAAGGTTGGGCCGGAACTGGCTAATTGCGGGTTAAAAGATTCAGGGGAAGCAACAGAGCAATAAACCAGCGTGCTTTCCGCTGCCAGTGCAGCACTGGCGGGAAACAGGGTAGAAAATAACAACCCGGTAAGAAATTTCCTTGTCAACATATCGTATAGCCTGCCATTTTTTTAAAACATAATGACAGCACAGGCCAACTGATTTCGCAAATAACGAAAAGCACTCAGGTTATGACTTTTTCCTGGTTTACTGAGTAAATTTTCTCCACCTCTTGCATCTCTGGGGCGTAAAAGCTCACACCAGTTTCAACTCAGGAAATAAATTTAACCTGATTACGCCCCTGCAAGCCAAGAAATACAGATTCAGCCAGAAAGACATTTCCTGGATTTACTTTATCTATCCCTAATTGTTTCAGGATGGTTTTTTTCATATAAAAAATATGCTTATAGGTGATTTCATTTTTCTCTATTAAATAACTGTAGTTATCACCTTCCATAATAGACTGATAAATATCAAAGTAGGATGCTTTAAGTGCCACTTTATCTGCCCCCTGCCTGCACAGCGGTTCACACATCAACAGCCCACGTAATTCAGCAGGGGTTATCTTTAACGGTGTAAATAACCGGCGAAAGTTACGCGCAAGCCGATGCCAGTTAGGCAATAATATTATTTTGTCTGCCTTACAGCGCATTAACCTTAAGCTTACCTTTCTGTACAACATACGGTTGCGAATATTCAGAACAATATAAAAATATTGCTCAAGCTCACAGACTGGTATTGTTAATGCTTTTCCAGGGCTGTAATGCTGTACTGGACAGAATTTATCCATAGCTGCAGCAACGCCAACAGAAAAATAGCTGTCATCGGAAATGACACAAATTTTCATTCTGGTGAAATCCTTTAGGTCACCGGCAGGCTGGGAATGCGGGTATTACGGTTGTAATACCCGTAAGAGAATTAATGACTGGTGGCTGGTGTGTTATGTTCTTCTGATTTAATAGCCACTTCTGGCAGTGAATTAAACTTGACCGTATAGTTTTTCAGTTTTGCCAGAATATCGTCGGTGATATCTGCATCTTTAGCCACGGAGAGAGCTGCCTGACGAGGCAGTATTGCCACTGCGCCATGTTCATCCTGCCAGGACATTGCTGCTTCAGTAACGGCAGCCAGCACCGTTTTACGTGCATTTTGTTGCTCTGCCTGCCACTGGAGTTGCAAAATCTGCCCATCAGCCTGGCGGGCTAAGCCCACTTTCTCTTCATCCATGGTGCTGTACTGTTTACCGGCTAATTCAGCACCCTGCTTCAGGCGTTCGTTAACCAGGCGCAAATGTGCAGCTTCCTGTTCAGCCAGCCCCGAATCCACTAACAACTTTTCCATATCGACAAATTTCACGGGATCAACTCCTGTTGTTTTCTCATTACAGCCTGCGACAATTCCCGCCGCCAGTACGAATGCAATCGTTTTTTTTGTTAACTGGAAAAAACGACCTGTATTCATTACATACTCCTTTATGTTGCATTTACCAAACCCACGGTACAACTCAGGCCAGGTATGGATAATCAAGCCAGGAAGTTCTCTGCGCGTTCCTGGATACTGAATAAAAACGACCAGTAATGCCGGATTCTGAAACTCTTGGGTAAAATTTTCGTAGCGGCATGCTACCTGAGAGAAACGGCGGCAGGAATTTATATCAATAAAAAATGCATTTATAAGCCATAAATACAATGATTAAACAATATAAAGGATATTATTCTGAATGATATTGAGTGCGGCCCGAAAAATCAGGGTAAAAAGCAGGCACAAGTCCCGTCCTGACTGCCATATCCCTTTACAGCACATGGCAAAACTGGCTCCACCGCCAGCTTGAAGACGGGAACCAGTGTGTTAACGCGTCAGAACCCAGCCCCGGGCCTGCCACAATGCGGGCAACTGCGCTAAATCATGAAAAACGGTGACGCGTGGGTGGTGAATCGGCTGGTTATGTTCGTCAGCACAGAGATAAAATACATGCATACCTGCTGCCACTCCCGCCTGAGCACCTGCCATAGAGTCGTCAACTAAAATGCAATTTTCTGGGCTCACTTGCATGGCTTCGGCTGCATGGAACATCAAAGCCGGGTCTGGCTTCCAGCTGTGAATATCGTAGCCGCTGAACAGGCGCCCGGGGAAAAAGTGCAGCATGCCCGTTTTACCCAGTGACTGCTGCATTTTTGACACCGGCCCATTGGAGACAATGCACATAGGAACCGTCACAGATTCAACCAGCGCGCGAGCCCCAGGGATCTCTGCCAGTTCACTTTCAAACAAGCGCGCCACTTCAGCACGGTATACAGGCTCCAGTTCCGCTTTGTCCAGTTGAACACCGTGCTCATGATTGATTGTATCGATGATTTCGTAGAGTTTGATGCCTTTAAAGCGCTGATACATGGTCTCCAGACTCAGGGTAATACCAAATTCGTGGAACATATGCACATACGCTTTGGAACAAATCACCTCGCTATCGACCAGCGTCCCGTCGCAGTCGAAAAAGATAGCTTCAATGGCTGACATGGGTTTTCCTGAATTTATAAGTTGAACGTTTACTCTACGTTGTTTGCGCAATGCAATCGATCCCGTATGCGCTAATCAGTGAAAAAAATCCGGCTATTGCCTCTACATTTAGCCATTTTGGTATAGGATAGCGACGTTTTTTTCTTCCTTTACCGGAAATTGATAATGAATCAACTACACACCACCCCGGCAGAGCGCCAGGGATTGCTGGAACGCGTCTTCAAATTACGCGCTCACGGGACAAGCGTACGCACGGAAGTGATAGCCGGTTTCACCACCTTCTTGACCATGGTGTATATCGTTTTTGTTAACCCACAAATTCTCGGCGTGGCGGGGATGGATACCAGCGCGGTATTTGTCACTACCTGCCTGATTGCTGCATTTGGCAGCATACTGATGGGGATTTTTGCTAACTTGCCAGTTGCGCTGGCTCCCGCTATGGGGCTGAACGCCTTCTTTGCCTTTGTAGTGGTCGGTGCAATGGGCCTGCCCTGGCAGGTTGGAATGGGTGCCATTTTCTGGGGCGCCATTGGCCTGTTATTACTGACGATTTTCCGAATTCGCTACTGGATGATATCCAATATCCCGGTCAGCCTGCGCGTCGGTATCACCAGTGGTATTGGCCTGTTCATTGCCATGATGGGGCTGAAAAACGCCGGTGTGATTGTCGCCAATAAAGATACGCTGGTCGCTATTGGTAACCTTACCTCGCACTCGGTGCTGTTTGGTATCATTGGGTTCTTTATTATTGCCATTCTCGCGTCGCGTAATATTCACGCCGCCGTGCTGATTTCCATTATTGTCACATCCCTGTTGGGCTGGATGATGGGCGATGTCCACTACACCGGTATCGTCTCTGCTCCACCAGATGTGCATACTGTTTTCGGCCATGTTGATCTGGCTGGTTCATTCAATATTGGCCTGGCCGGGGTTATTTTTTCTTTCATGCTGGTGAACTTGTTTGACTCCTCTGGCACGCTGATTGGCGTTACCGATAAAGCAGGCCTGGCCGACAAGAAAGGCAAGTTTCCGCGCATGAAACAGGCGCTGTTTGTTGACAGTATTTCCTCTGTAACAGGTGCGTTTATTGGTACTTCGTCAGTTACAGCCTATATTGAATCCTCTTCCGGGGTTTCTGTCGGTGGGCGTACCGGGCTGACGGCGGTGGTAGTTGGCTTACTGTTTTTGCTGGTGATTTTCCTGTCGCCACTGGCGGGTATGGTGCCTGACTATGCGGCAGCTGGTGCACTGATTTATGTGGGTGTGCTGATGACTTCCAGCCTGACGCGTGTTGACTGGAACGACCTGACTGAAGCCGTACCCGCATTTATCACCGCAGTAATGATGCCATTCAGTTTCTCAATTACTGAAGGTATTGCGCTGGGCTTTATTTCATATTGCGTGATGAAAATCGGCACCGGCCGCCTGCGTGACCTCAGCCCTTGTGTGGTGGTGGTTGCGCTGTTGTTTGTGTTGAAGATAGTGTTTATTGACGCACACTGATACCGGTTGTTTACGGTAAAAAAATGGCTGCCAGCGGGGTTAACCCGGGCAGCCATTTTTGATTTATACGATGCTTTTTATTTATACAATATAGTGATAGTGGTTGGCTGATAGCCTGCTGAAGCACACCGGCAAACAACTGTTTTCTTATTTAATAATTAATGCCTTATCTGCAGGCATACTGGTAAAGCGCATTAAGCGAGTATCCGGGTCGTGCGCCCTTTCCTGCAAGTCTTTTAACACCCGCCAGCCAGAAGCCGTATCAAACTCCCACAACTTCAGGCGTTCTGCTGCCGGAGCACCTGCCACAGACCACACCAGCAGGTCTTCAGCATCACAAATCGTTTCAACCAGCGCCATAGGTGCAAAACGTAACCGCCCAACCCCCGGCAATAATTGCAGCTCATGGGTGATATTATTAGGCTGACCAACCAGTTTTCCCAGACTTTGGCGAACCGCCAGAATCTGGACCCAGGCTTCTTTCGGATCGGTTTGGTTATTAATCCAGATAATTTCATTGCTGCTCAGGCCTTCCCGCTCCGCAGGAGCGTTAATAATGGCCCGTTGAAGCTCCATATCCAGACCACATTTGCCTTCTGTTGCCACCACCACACCGGCCCAGTTTCCTGCATAAGCTACCGAGAAATCGGGCAACTCCTTACTGACAAAACACGGCCGGCCCTGCTCACAAGTAATTTCTGGCAACACAGCAATGCCATACAGCATAAACATCAGTTCAGCCAGCAAACTACGTGAGGCCAAAAAACGGTTACGTTTATGGGATGGAAGTTGCTGGGAGTATTTCAGAGCCTGGGCTGAAAGGCGTGGTGACAAATTATGTGGGTAAGAGAGTATCCCCCGTGCAAAGTGCGTAGCCATCGTTCACTCCTTGATTAATGGGCAATTAAAAGGTGTATGCACAACCGCTCCCCAGAATAAGGGCCTGGCGTTGCTATGCAATACATTGAAAACTGAATTTTACGCATTTGAGAAGAAAAAAGCTCAATACAACACAACAATCACTGAACTTTACAATGTTCAGATAAGTCCAGTAGAAAATGCTTAAACACTGCCAGACTCAGAAGGCGTGGTGCGCGGCAAATCACTATGACCAAGGCTGCGCTCAGGGAAGCAAATATCCCGCACCCGCTGCTTGAGAGTAGGCGCATCAGGAAAACCGCCGTCACGTTTACGCTCCCAAATAACCTGCTCATTCACCCGAATAATAAAGATTCCACCTGTCGCAGGCTTGAGTGTCACACTCGCCAAATCCTCTGCGAAGGTAAAGAGCAACTCCTGAGCCATCCATGAGGAACGGAGCAGCCAATTACACTGAGTACAGTACTCAATAATAACCTGCGGTTTTGGTTCCATAATCATTTCCCTTCATTTTTTCTGCGGTGGATGCGTACTGAGTGAATACGCCAAACATAGAACAATTCTCATTATCAGAGAATGCATTGCTTACACTGCGTGTTTATATTAGCTTTATTTCATATTGCTAACACTATTGTAACCTTAACACAGTGTCTGGCCTCCTGTGCTGTCCCCCTGCCCGTTGTCATCTCTTTTCCTGCTTCGGGGTTATTAAGGAGAATGAATTTATGAATGGTCGCTACCAACATTATTTGTCACTCAAAGCCACACACCCGCACAAACATACCTGCGAGCTCGCGGCACAAATGGCTATCAGTGAAGCAGAATTGCTCTTTTGCCGGCTTGGGCAGGATACAGTCCAGTTACGCCCTGATTTCACTGCTTTGTTGCACGGGCTGTCCCGGGTTGGTGAAATAAAAAATATTACCCGAAACCCTTATGCTATTCATAAGCAAATTGGGGGTTATGACAACCTGCGCCTGGGCCAGCACGGTATTGTGCTGAACCCACGAGCACTGGATCTCCGCTTGTTTCCTGCTCAGTGGCATTGTGCCTTTGCCGTAGCGGAACAAACCTCGCAGGGGTTACGCCAGAGTATTCAGATTTTTGATAACCAGGGCGATGCTGTACTCAGTGCCTTCACGACCGAGAACACCAACCTTACCGCCTGGAATGAACTGATTAGCGAATGTAGTTTACGCAAACACCGGGAGCTGGATCTGCGCGCTTACCCGGCACCGTTACACACAGATGCTGTTGATGGTCAGGCGCTTGAGCGTGAATGGCGTGCAATGACCGATGTTCACCAATTCTTTGGGCTGCTGAAAAATCATGAAGTTTCACGCCTGCAGGCGTTTCGTGCAGTGGGTTCTGATCTTGCCTGCCAGGTCGACAATGATGCTGTGCAGCAAATTCTGGCTCAGGCGGAAAAAGCGCAAAATGAACTAATGATCTTTGTCGCCAGCAGGGGTTGTGTGCAAATTTTCACAGGGCCTATTGATAAGGTGGCGGTAGTAAACCAGCAACTGTGTGTGGAAAACCCGGCATTTTCGTTGCAATTAGCTATGGATAACATTGCGGAAACCTGGGTCACACGCAAACCCACGCGGGACGGATTTGTTACCAGCCTGGAGCTGTTTGCTGCAGATGGTTCTCAGATAGCACAGCTCTATGGCCAGCGCAGTGAAGGGGCGCCAGAACAACTTACCTGGCGAGAACAAATCGATGCTGTGATGAACACAGGTGTGGCGGCGTAAGTGGAAAAGGCCAGGCCGGATGGTATCCGGCACTGAGGGAAGCATTGCATTGCAGTGCAACGCACTTTACCCGCCTGGCGCAAAACAGTGAAATACATGGCTCAATAAACGCCGTCAGCACCGCCTGTTAGTGATAACAAGTGATACTCCTGGCGGCAAACACGGCATTGCCGCGGCTATAAACTCTGCCATTGTGTGCTCAGTGCCTGGACATGCATTTGTTCTTCATATTCCAGCGCACCCTTGCCATTTATGGCCGCACTAAACGTGCTGAACCAGTCGTCACTGTTTGAGGTATCGCGTGTCAGTTCAAGAAAAGCTGTACGCAATTGTTGGTGCTGGCTGTTACCTGCCTGTAATACCGCCAGGTCTGATTCAGCCCGGGACTGATTCGCATAATCCCCACGTGCTGCGGCCAGTGCAATATCTTCTTCCGCCAGCGCCTGCCACTCACTGTCCTGAGCGGTTACCTTTGCCTGAATAAACTGCTCCACGGTCTGCCGTGCATGCGGTTGCCAGTCTGCGGCGATATTATCATCCACCAGCTTATTCAGCCTGGCCTGCGTCATTGCCAGGTCCATCGCGTCGGTCAGTTGCGTTCCGCTACCAGGTACGCCACTCAGTGCAGTATGTAGTTTTTCAGCCAGTTGATCAGCCGTTACACCTTCTGCCGCCGCGTGGTAAAAGCCTGTAAAGCTCACCGCATCCATTGCCGTAGCCGGATCAGTAAACAACGAGTTATTCAGGCTGGGGCTTTTCGCCAGGCGTTGAGACAAAGAAGCCAGGCCATCCAGTTGTTCAGGTGAGATAATTTCACCGGATTCAACAGAATAGTTCAATGAGACGGTCACGCCGCCATCTTGTTGCAGCGCTGTATCAGCACCGGTACTTCCATCTTGTGTGTGCTCAGCATCTTTCGTTTTTACAGAATGCCCGGAAGTGGCATGGCTGGAATTGTCAGACAACGACGTCCCCGTTATCACGCTCCCGGACAGTGACTTTGCGAAAAGAGTGTTCATCCTTTTTCCCTGAGAATAGACATATACTCGTCTGTTATCGGCACAAAAGCGCAGAGGTTTACACGATATTCAAGCGATACTAAAAAGCCTGTTTAGCAGTAAGCGGGATTTATTCGATTCAGCACAAGGCTCAAGTAAAAAATGGTTTACCTTAAAAAAGGCTTTAGTTTCATAATGATGAAATCAGGTGCAAATACTCTCCACCTCGTTTTATTTGCAGTTCCGGCCAGGAAAAGCATTTTAAACCGGTATCAAGACTGAAATACGCAGGGTAAAACTACCAAATATAGTAGGTCTTAATGGCTAATATTGTAGTAACAGAAAAGCAAAATGAATAATAATGGTTATTATTTGCAGTTATTTTAAAATAACCTCATCGATAGAATTAAAGCCACATCCAGAATTGAGTTTTTATTTAAAAATAAGCGCAGCATGCATTGATATTAAAATAATATTACTAATAAATAACAAAATTACAGTTTTATCTCCTGTTCCGTTTATCCTGGCCTATCCGGAAAGGTAAAAAAAACCGGCCACCTTTTCAGGTAACCGGCTTATTAAAAGCTATTCAGTTAATCTTAGAAATCGTAGGTCATTGACACTTTCAGGGTACGCGGGTCGCCCTGGAAAATATAAGAGCCGTAGCTTTCTACAGAAGCCCAGTATTTTTCATTGGTGACGTTTTCCACACCAACACGCCAGACCATTTCATTCTTGTCTGCGTTAAGCTGCATCCGGTAGCGCACACCTAAATCCAGCGTGGTGTAGCTGTCCAGCTTTTTGGTGTTTGCCGCATCGGCATACTGAGAGCCAGTATGATTGACACGCGCGGTTGCAGTCAGGCCCTCCACATGGGGGATGTCATATTCTGCACCCAGAACACCCACAAAACGTGGCACACCAATGGCATCGTTGCCATCGTTGGTGCCATTTTCAGTTTTAGACAGTTCCGGGTCTATCCAGGTGGTGCTGGCATTCAAACGCAGGCCCAACATGGGCTCGCCAAACACATTCAGTTCAATACCGCGGTTACGCTGCTCACCATCCAGACGAGTGTAGTAATTTGAGCCGACATAATCGTTAATCGCTGAAGGTTTTTTGATTTCAAATAATGCCAGGGAGCCGCCCACGCGGCCAAAATCCATTTTGACACCCACTTCATTTTGTTTGGAGTGAATGATGCCCAGGCTTTGGCCGTAGTTCAGTGCACCCACACCAATGGAATCACCTGGTTGCAGTGCTTCGGTATGGTTGGCATAGAAAGAAACCGGCTTCCATGGCTTATAAACAACACCATAAGTCGGCATCCAGCGGTTATCTTCGAAGTGTGAGGTTTCCGCCCCGGAGTTATAGTCATAGTTGACCAGCACCACTTTTTGGTAGCGGGCACCCAGAGTAAACAGTAACTTATCGTCCAGCACGCCCAATGTATCACTTAACAACCAGCCCTGAGTGCGGCTACGAATCGTGGTGGATGGATCGGAGTATTTACCACCGACATAATCAGCTTCAGGTTTTGCAACATCCTGCGGGGAATAGATGTTGATTGTTGATGTCGGTGCAAAGAAATTCATTGCATAGGCAGACTTGGTCTGGCTGGTAAATGCGGAATAGCCCACATTGACATTGTGCGACACAAACCCAGTATCAAACTTACTGCGTAACCCCGCCATACCACTAAGCGTATCAATAATGGTGTCTGACTTCATGCGTGAAACAGTTGCGTCACCACTGGTATCTGTCAATGCCGGTGTGGTTGATTCCCCGGTTTCCCGTGCATGCTGGCCGCCCAGTGCGGCATACGCAGTCAGACGCCCATCATCGAGTAAGTCGTATTCTGATTTCGCCATACCGAATTCATTTTCGATATCGCTGTAACTCCATTTCTGGGTGTAGTTGGTAGAGCTACCGGGCACCGCTGGAATAAAATCGACACCACTGATATTTACACCACCACGGCTGCCATGGAAGGTTTTCTTCTGGTAGCCAAAATCCAGTGAAGAACGCAGGCGGTCGCCCCGATAATCCAGCCCCAGTGAAGCCAGAGTAGTACGGCGTTTATCGTTATCTACCGCGCCCTCGCCTTCGCGGTGCAACAAATTTACCCTTGCGCCAAACTGGTTGTTATCACCAAACCGGCGGCCCACATCCAGGCTTCCACCTAACCGGGAATCTGAGGTGTAATCCACACCGACACGGGTAATCGGCGTATCTTCCGCGCGTTTAGGTTCCAGGTTGATCATGCCACCAACCCCAGTACCAGCCGCACCATTCAGAAGTGCATTCGCACCTTTGAAAATTTCAATACGCTCCAGCATTTGGGTATCAACCACCTGGCGAGGAACCACCCCAGGCAGCCCCCCCATAGTCATGTCATCGCCGTTCAAAGTAAAACCGCGAATACGATATGTTTCAGCGTATGTGCCATAACCTTTGGTCGACTGCACACCCGCATCGTTAGCCACTACCTCAGCAATTGTATGTGCCTGCTGGTCCTGGACTAATTTAGAGGTGTACCCCACCACATTGAAAGGCACATCCATGGCGCTTTGTTCACCTAACATTCCCAGGCGGCCGCCATTGGCAACCTGCCCGTCCAGATAAGCAGGCACCAGCTCATCGCCACCTGGCTGGAAGGTATTGTCAGGAGAAGCAGTCACCGTAATGGTATCTACTTTCTTAGAGTGAGTGGTCTCTTGCTTTGAGGTGTTTGTTGACTGGCTGTCCGTTGCTGTGCCCACGGCAAGTGCCGGGAAAATAGCGCTACTGATTAGCAACGCCAATATGCGGGGCCCCTTGCCCACACAAGTTGACTGGCGGTTTGACACGGCTTTTCTCTCTGTTCTTAAATGATAAGATTTATAATTTTGAGACCGATTATCATTTTTGAGTTACTAAAATCAAGTCATTCTTTTCTTGCTAATTATTCAATATTTCATATAAGTGAGCAGAATCAGTGTGTTAGTGGTAGCTAAACGTGAAAGAAATCTGCTTTTCCAGAAAAAGCACCCGGCATGGCATGACGTATCCATCGCCTTCAACGGATAGTTCGCCATGATAAAAAGCGAGAAGAGCCGCAATGTAGCTTTGAACCTCGGACAATAATAAAGAAACACCGTTCATGCCGCAGGTTAACTCTGGTTGGAGAGATAGAAATCATAAACAGGCAGCCGTGGTGGGTTTGCTTTCATACACAACCATAAGAAAACAATTTTCCGCTTGAGGCCGCTGTTAAACCTCATGTCTGCACAGAACGAGAGGATGTCACCCAATAACAAGGGGAAACAGGTTTGCCCCTTGTTACTTATTACCCACCAGCGCAGTTAATCGGCGTCTGCCAGGTGAAAGATTTCATCCACCATGCTGCCAGCCAGGCGGGAAGCTGAACAAATACGCGGCATACCCAGCGCAATGTTTTGCCAGCTTTGTGTTACAGACCAGGTGACAGGCTGATACTCACCGTGACACCAGTCACCCAGCCAGCTCAGCAATGCTTTCAGATCCATCATACCTGTTGCTGGCGGGAACGTAAGCCACTGATGGTAAAAGTGCCGGGTTCTTGCTGATGCACCGATATCGCAAGCCAGTTGCGCAATAGCACGTTCCCGGACAAACTCCACCAGCGAATGGGAATGTATGGATTGTTGCGCACGGCAGACATCGCCAAACATCCCCCAACGCAACTCCTCCAGCGCGATATAACAACGGGCAGCAGGAGAAAAACGCTGATAATGCCCGGTACGCCAACGAGCAAACACTTGCTCACAATGAACCTGAGCCTGGTTGAGGCTGTCTGACTTTTCCAGTTGCGCGGCCAGCCGCTGCTGGCGCTGGCTTACCAGGGTTTGCAATTGCAGCAGGTGTTTCTCTCGTTCATGGCCGGGAGGGCAACTGGCGCGCAACACCTGAATCCGTGCCGTCAGTGATGCCAGAGTAAACTGGCTGAGCGCCATTTTACTGAGGAACCACTGTAGCCAGGCCAGATTGGCATCACCATGGTTCATTGCCGCTTCACTGCCATGTAAAATTTGCCCTGCGGGGAGTTTCTGGCGAAATACCGCTTGTAAGTGCACCCAAAACTGGTTGCTTTGTGGGTGGCGGTGGCGCTCCCGTCGCAGGTCAATATCACTGGCAAGGTCGACAACAAATTTGCCATTAATACATTCCAGTGTTTCTTCTGGTATTTCAATTAATGATGAATACGTCATTATTATTGTTCCGCTTTTAGCAGCGTCTGGATATCTTCCTGCAATAAACGTGTATCTTCACGAATAAATGTGACCGTTGTGAGGCAATGCTGAACGCGTTTACGTAACCCTTGCTGTTGCTCATGGCTTTGCTGACGAGCCAGCATGCAGTGATTCAGGTTACGCTGAATCGCTTCCAGCGCACTGGTCACTTCAGCAAAAAAGGTTGTCAGGCACTGAGTGACGGAGACATCCAGCTGCGCATACACAGCTCCCCTCATATGTTCGCAGGCCTGGGTAATATGCTGGAAGAGTTTCGTCTGCAGTTCATTAAGGTTAATCACAAACTGACGTGAATAATCCGCATTTCCTTCCAGTTGATCCGTCGCGCCATTAAACCAGCGTTGCATCGCAGAACGAATACCCGTCTGCATTTGTGAATTGACAGTACGCTGTTCTGTTAACGCATCAGCAAAACAGGAGGCAACACTGGCATCCAGCAACATATTCTGAATATCGGGTAAGGAGAGAGGTTCCTTGACACAAGCATCAAGCCCGGTACTCAGGCGTTGCTCAATAGGCTCCAGTGTTTGGCGAAACGTTGCCGTTAACGTCTGCTTCAGTGTTTCTGCTATCGCGGCCAGTGCCGCAGCCATATGGCTCTGAGCCCAGGCCATGATGGCTTCGCAAGAGTGGCTTATCTTAAACAGGCTGAGCCTGGCCAGATTTTCATTACCGGAAATCAGCAGCCGCTCGCCTGGGGTGAAATCTGGTTCATGGTACAGCAACGAGGACACTTTTTGCGTTACCATTGCAGGCACAACCCCATGTTCAAAATAACTTTTCAGCGCGTCATGCACTCGCTGCCTGCACTGGTCAAGGTTATTGCCTATCTGGCCAATCGCTTCTTCCATTTCCATCTGAACACGTTGGGCTACCGGTGCCTGGCACGAATACAGTGTGGTGATATCCAGTTCAAGACTGTGAATATGTGCCTGCAGGCTGGCATCATCCATATTAAGCCCCTGCGCACGCAGAAACAGAAACTCACTGGCGAGACGGGAATAACTATTCAGTTTTTGTACTGCTGAGTGCAATGCAAAAAGCGAAGCCTTCCCTTGTGCCGCATCAAGAATGGTACTGATGGGTTGCTCCAGCAAGGCATCTTCCCAGAGCAACTGAGCAGCCAGCCCGATATGAGGGATATTGGCGAGATCAGCAGTCTGCCAGCGGCGCCCTAATGCGGCATCGGCAAAATCCTGAACCCAACGATGCTGGTCAGGGTCAGGCAGGCAACCATGCTGTTCAATTTCATGTTTGGCACGGTATGCCAGGTAACCCCACATTGAAGACACCGGGAAGACATGTTCCGGGGTGATAACCCCGCGCATCAAAGAACCGGCTATCAGGGCGCGAATTTGCTGTTCGTCATCGCTATTACGGTCTTTCTGATCAAACTTGTTGACCAGCGCATACACAGGCACTTTGTCGCCAACCTGAGCCACTACCCGGCGCATTTCATCATCGGATATGGATTTGAGCTGAGTGTAATCCAGCACCACCATAACCGCCGAAGCCCGGCTTAATTGCTCTTTTAACATCTGCTGCAAATAAGGCTGGCCGGCTTCATTGGGCCCGGGGGTATCCAGCAACGTTAACTGACCATAAGGAACTTCCTGTTCAGCCAGATGAACAAATTCCACCTCAATTACAGGAATATGTTCAATTGCAGTATAAGCGGCAAAAGGGAAATCAATGTTGAGAACCTGAGATAACCGTACCAGGTCATTCAGGCTTTTCAGGCAATAAAAAATAGGCTGGGCACCCAGATAGTGCCGTTCGAATCCCTGCTTTTCAATTATGCGTTGAATCAGGGCTTCCATATCGTTGTCTATTTCCAGGCGCTCTGCCAGCGCCTGCCGGTCTGAATGTATCAGGCAGGCATGCAAATTTTCCATCAATGCTTCAATAGGTAAAACATGAGGAAAATAGAGACTGGGTTCCCGCTGGCCGGGCGTGTGGCGAATCAACGTAGGCAGCGCTGTCATAGGCCGGTTACGGTTGGGCAGCACTTCAGTACCAATGATGGCATTAATCGTCGTGGATTTGCCTGCTTTCATGGTGCCAACAATTGCCAGTACCATTTCCTGATGCGTGAGCTTACGCAGCTCACTTTGCAATATTTCATGCTGCCTTTGTATGCCATTAAGGCTGAAATGGTTAGCATTTGCAGCAACAGTACTGTCTGTCGCTGCAACAGGCGGGCTGGAAGCAGGGAACTGTTGAATCGAATCAAGCTGCGAAATAGCCAGTTGCAATAGCCTCTCCGCCTCCTGACTTAATTCAAATATTGTCTGTGTGTGCATAAAAACCTTTCCTTAATGCAAATCATCAGACGTGATAATCACGTCTTTTATTTTTTAGTTATGAAATAGCCTGGAACTATTTATTTTTAATATAAAGAAAAACCATTACCCGCAGGTAAGGAAGCAAAAAGATTTCTTTTCTATTCAATCAATAAGCATGACACAACACTGGCAACAACCCTCCCCGGGTAAATAAACCCAGGGTACTAATCAGCGAAAAGAGTGTTCCCACACCAGTGAGCGTAGCGTTGCGGAGGAAGCCAATTAAGAGAGTGAGCCACCTAAAGCCGCCAGTGAAGAATAACACTATCTTATTAGCTTTCACGATATGTTGTTCGCATATTTAAAGCAACTTATTGATTGTGAGAATGAAAAACCAGGTTATCTCATTCCCTGCCGATGGCATTAATTTTGGTTAAGTAAAATCATGATTGCGAATCACTCCCATTTCAATGGGCGCCAGACGGTATGTTTCCACCTCTGTAATGACAGAATCACGCCATAAAAAACACCATTGCTTTTTTAGCAGTAAAAAATACAAATTTAATATATATGTTATTGTTAAATATAATATTTATTACAACGATAATCATGTAAACATGCAAAAAACCACACAATCACCATGAGAAATAAGTTATAATCCAGCGGTTTTTACCATTTAATGAGAATTCTCTGCAGATTACCGGCTTTTACGCCTGACAGAATTCACACCAAATGGCCCGCTAACTCCATAATCGGGTGGGTTTTTTGTTCAGCGCCAGGCAGAGAATATCAGTACCAGTGATACAATAAAGGATACGCCATGCAACTGCCTCAATGCCCCAAATGCCAGTCTGAATATACATACCAGGATAATCTGATGTATGTCTGCCCGGAGTGTGCTCACGAATGGCGTGACGACGAACCTGCACACCAGGACGATACCCTGGTGGTGAAAGATGCCAACGGGAATACTCTCGCTGATGGCGACAGTGTCACCGTGGTTAAAGACCTGAAAGTTAAAGGCAGCTCTTCCACACTGAAAATTGGTACCAGGGTGAAAAATATCCGTCTGGTGGAAGGTGACCATAATATTGATTGCAAAATCGATGGTTTTGGGCCGATGAAACTGAAATCTGAATTTGTTAAAAAGAACTGATTCGTTTCACCTCCCGTTAATGGGAGGTGTTTTTTCTTGTGCCATTTATAGATAGTAAAAAAATCCCGACATAATTTATTTATCAGCTACCACTCATTAGACACAAACAATATCCCGGTTATTTCACGCACCAGGTAATACCCTGGTAAATCACTAAACCATTATCACGATAGTACAATTTCCGTATAAAGCAAAAATTTAAAAACACATAAAATCAATGAATTAAAGAAATATTAATTAAATTTAATTGTTAGCCATAATTAAACTACACTCACTCATTCCTTAGAGAAAATTTTTTAGATAGCCATCACTTTTTAATGCTAAAGATATATTAAGAAATGCCGAGATCATCTGTTAATCCCGTAATAACGCCAGGTATAACCAAATGCGCCAACAGCCTTTTGTGACAGATACTGAATATGAGTTGACGGACGACGCGACACTGATGTCTACCACAGACCTGCAGAGTTATATCACTTATGCGAATGACAGTTTTATCGAAGCCAGTGGTTTCTCCAGTGAGGAGCTTATTGGCCAGCCGCATAACCTGGTACGCCACCCGGATATGCCACGCCAGGCATTTGCTGATATGTGGGCAACGTTAAAACGTGGGGAACCCTGGACCGGGCTGGTAAAAAACCGGCGGAAAAATGGGGATTATTATTGGGTGAGGGCGAATGCAGTTCCTATTGTACGTAACGGCCAGGCTATGGGGTATATGTCTATTCGTACTAAGCCCACACGCGAAGAAATTCGTGAGGCAGAAACCCTCTACCGGGCCATGAATGAAGGGCGCGCAACTCATCTCACATTACGTAATGGCCTGGTGGTCAAAAAAGGGGTCTCTTCACTCTTTTCATTAACCAAAACATTATCATTGCGCTGGCGTATTCGCCTGCCACTGCTGGTAACACTGCTGCTCTCCTCAGCAGTAATGGGTTTTGTAAATATCTCCCTGCATGAATACCTGGTTATGCTCGGGTTAAATACCGTTCTGTTTATTTTGGTGGGGCTGCTGCAGGAACGCCAGGTCGCTACGCCTGCAGAACAACTGCATAAACAGGCGCTGATGGTGGCGACAGGCAACAGCCATAATGTCGACCACATGCAACGTTCGGATGAAGTCGGTATTACTTTGCGTTCAATCAGCCAGTTAGGCCTGATGTTCCGCTGGCTTATCAATGATGTCAGCGGCCAGGTGTGCAGTGTGCGTACCGGCAGCGATGCGCTGGCACAAGGGAATGAAGACCTTAATGAGCGCACCCGGCAAACAGCAGTGAACGTGCAACAAACCCTGGCAACCATGACGCAGTTATCCGATACCGTGCGGGATAACACCAACACCGCCGCTCAGGCGAATAAGCTCTCCGGGCAGGCGAGCAATGCGGCTACCCATGGCGGGCAAGTGATGGAAACCGTTATTGCCACCATGAACCAAATAGCCGAAAGCACCAAACAAATTGGCAGTATTACATCCCTGATTGACAGCATTGCGTTTCAAACCAACATTCTGGCACTGAACGCCGCTGTAGAAGCCGCCCGCGCGGGTGAGCAGGGGAAAGGGTTTGCCGTGGTGGCGGGCGAGGTACGCAGCCTGGCACAACGCAGTGCCAAAGCGGCCAGCGATATTCGCCATTTAATTGAATCCAGCTCTTCGCGGGTAGAATCCGGAGCCGAAGAAGTACAGAAAGCTGGCGAAACAATGCACGATATTGTGGACCAGGTGAAGAATGTGACCCAGCTTATCGCGCAAATTAGCGATGCGACCGCAGACCAGGCGCACAGTCTTTCTGAAATTACCAAAGCCGTTGATCAACTTGATCATATTACTCACCAGAACGCGACACTGGTTGATCAGGGCGCCCAGGCTTCGGCCTCCATGCAACACCAGGCTTCCCGTCTGGAAGATGCCGTCAACGTGTTCCGTTAACCGGTTTGCCAGCAAGGGCTGGCAAATCTGTTGATTCACTATCCAGTGGGTACTTGCCAGTGGGCACTTGAGGGATGGCGAAAATCACACTATGTTGATTAGCATATCCCTCACAACACTTCTGTTCCGGGAGCCGCCATGTCGATTGAACTACGCCCTGCCCGGCTTAATGACGCCGATGCGTTATACAAGCTAATTTGCGAACTGAAACAAACTACGTTTGACCGGGACGCCTTTCTCAGTGGGCTGGCACGCAACCTCGACGATCCACAGCGTTTTTACCAGCTTGCACTGCTGGATAACCACCCGGTGGGTATGATTAGCCTGCAGATGCAATTTCACTTGCACCATGTCCGCTGGATTGGTGAAGTTCAGGAACTGGTTGTCATGCCGGAATCACGCGGGCACAACACTGGCCAACGCTTGCTGGCCTGGGCTGAAAGTAAAGCCCGTGAGTGGGATGCAGAGCTGCTTGAGTTATCTTGCGGAGCACTGCGCAAAGACGCCCACCGCTTTTATTTACGCGAAGGCTACGAACCCACACATTTGCGTTTCACCAAACGCCTGTAACACTCACCACTCATTTCCCTTCTCGACACGTCATATCTGACGAAGGCCTGTCTTTCGTCAGAGTTTTGTCAAAAAAAACACCGTAATATCCTGATTAGTTCCGGGCTTATTTAGCTGGCACAGAAAATGCATTGATGGGCGCGCGTGATGGCATGCCACACGCTTACTCTTATCACTGGAGCCAATCGGATGAAAAAAGTTGTCACGGTTTGCCCTTATTGCGCATCAGGTTGCAAAATCAACCTGGTGGTTAATAACGGTAAAATCGTCAAGGCCGAAGGCGCAAACGGGAAAACCAATGAAGGCGATTTGTGCCTGAAAGGGTATTACGGCTGGGATTTTATCAATGATACCCAGATCCTCACTCCCCGCCTGAAGTCCCCCATGATTCGTCGCCAACGCGGCGGCAAACTGGAAGCCGTTTCCTGGGATGTTGCGCTGGATTATGTCAGCGAACGCCTGAGTGCGATTAAACAGAAATATGGCCCGAATGCCATTATGACCACCGGGTCTTCCCGTGGTACGGGCAACGAAACCAATTACGTGATGCAAAAATTTGCGCGCGCCGTTATTGGCACCAATAACGTCGATTGCTGCGCACGCGTCTGACACGGCCCTTCGGTTGCAGGTCTGCACCAGTCGGTCGGTAATGGCGCAATGAGTAATGCCATCAACGAAATTGACGACACAGATTTACTGTTTATTTTCGGCTATAACCCTGCGGATTCGCATCCTATTGTTGCGAAGCATGTTCTGCGCGCAAAACAAAATGGCGCGAAAATCATTGTGTGCGACCCACGCAAAATTGAAACCGCGCGTATTGCCGACCAACACCTTGCTTTGCGTAATGGTTCAAATATTGCCCTGCTCAATGCTCTGGGCCATGTGATCATCGAAGAAAACTTGTACGACAAAGACTTCGTTGCCACGCGCACAGAAGAGTTTGAGGAATACCAAAAAATTGTTGCGGGCTATACCCCGGAATCCGTCGAAGACATTACGGGGCTGAGTGCACAGCAAATCCGTCAGGCAGCCCGGACCTATGCCGGCGCTAAAACTGCGATGATTTTGTGGGGCATGGGCGTCACACAATTTTACCAGGGTGTGGAAACCGTTCGTTCCCTGACAAGCCTTGCATTGCTGACCGGGAACCTGGGCAAACCCCATACCGGCGTTAACCCGGTACGTGGACAGAACAATGTACAGGGTGCCTGTGATATGGGCGCACTGCCAGACACCTTCCCGGGCTACCAGTATGTGAACAACCCTGAGCACCGCGCGAAATTTGCCAGCGCCTGGGGCGTCGACTCACTGCCTGCTGAAACGGGATACCGCATCAGCGAACTACCGCACCGCGTTGCTCACGGGGAAGTAAGAGCCGCTTACATTATGGGTGAAGACCCGTTGCAAACGGATGCTGAACTCTCTGCGGTACGCCAGGCGTTTAATGACCTGGAACTGGTTATTGTTCAGGACATCTTCATGACCAAAACTGCATCTGCAGCCGATGTCATCCTGCCATCCACCTCGTGGGGTGAGCATGAAGGGGTATACACCGCGGCAGACCGCGGCTTCCAGCGCTTCTTTAAAGCAGTGGAACCCCAGTGGGACTTGAAGACAGACTGGCAAATTATCAGTGAAATCGCCACGCGCATGGGCTACCCGATGCATTACAACAACACCCAGGAGATTTGGGACGAGTTGCGGCATCTGTGCCCGGATTTTTATGGGGCAACCTATGAAAAAATGGGCGAGCTGGGCTTTATTCAGTGGCCATGCCGCGATACCGGGCCAGAAGACCAGGGCACTTCCTACCTGTATGCGAAGCAGTTCGACCGCGCTAATGGCCTGGGGCAGTTCTACACCTGTGACTGGGTGGCTCCGCAGGACAGGCTTACAGAGGAATACCCCATGGTGTTGTCTACCGTGCGTGAAGTGGGCCATTACTCTTGCCGCTCCATGACCGGTAACTGTGCGGCTCTGGCAGCACTGGCGGATGAACCCGGCTATGCGCAAATCAATACTCAGGATGCGATACAACTGGGTATTGAAGATGAGGCACTGGTATGGGTGCACTCGCGTAAAGGTAAAATCATTACCCGGGCACAGGTCAGTGACCGGCCCAACAAAGGCGCTATCTACATGACATACCAATGGTGGATAGGTGCCTGTAATGAGCTGGTAACAGAAAACCTGAGCCCAATAACCAAAACGCCGGAGTATAAATACTGTGCAGTCCGGGTTGAGCCTATTGCGGACCAGTATGCAGCGGAGCAGTACGTTATAGAGAGTTATGACGCCCTGAAAACCCGCCTGCGGGAAAGCGCACAAGGGTAACAACAACAGTGTGATATCTCATCAGCCGTACACCATCAGGTGTACGGCTTTTTTATACGAACCGCTATTGCCCCGCAATTGTGCAACCTATATGAAACTCATATGACTTCTTTCAGCTAGCAGACAAAATACTCAGTCAGAAGCGCTACTCATCTGTTCTCTCTTAATTTTTCGTTAATGTTCGCTAATACATTTCGCGCCATTTCCCGCTCTGCTTCAAAGAATGTTTGGTGTTTTATTAAACCTCTTTAAACATTGCGTGATCTCTCGCCCAAAAAGTAAACAAAGCCATCACCCCCACTTCAATTAACCTTTTCGCGACATATTATTAACATCAGGAAAGGAGAAAAAAAGCCATGAGCCAAATACACAAGCACCCAATTCCCGCAACTATTGCGGAACGCTGCCTGATAAATCCGGAACAATATGCGTCAATGTACCAACAGTCATGCCAGGATCCTGATGCATTCTGGGGTGAACAGGGCAAGATCCTCGACTGGATCAAGCCGTATACCAAAGTAAAGAACACCTCGTTCGCACCGGGCAATGTGTCGATTAAGTGGTACGAAGACGGCACCCTCAACCTGGCGGCTAACTGCCTGGATCGCCATCTCGCCACACGCGGCGACCAGGTGGCTATCATTTGGGAAGGCGACGATGCCAGCCAAAGTAGCACGCTGACTTACCGTGAATTGCACCGCGAAGTCTGCCGCTTTGCCAATGTGTTAACTAAACAAGGTATCCGCAAGGGCGATGTGGTGGCGATTTATATGCCAATGGTGCCGGAAGCTGCCGTCGCCATGCTGGCCTGCGCCCGTGTTGGTGCCGTTCACTCCGTAATTTTTGGTGGGTTCTCACCAGAAGCCGTTGCCGGGCGTATTGTGGATTCCAGCGCAAAAATGGTGATCACCGCCGATGAAGGTGTTCGCGCAGGGCGGGGAATACCGCTGAAGAAGAATGTTGATGAAGCGCTTGAACACCCGGAAGTTACCACCATTGAGCATGTGATAACGTTTAAACGTACTGGTGGTGATATTCAATGGCATGAAGGCCGCGACCTGTGGTGGCACGATTGTATGGCTGACGCCAGTGATGAACACCAGGCCGTTGAAATGGGCGCGGAAGACCCGCTGTTCATCCTCTATACCTCCGGTTCAACCGGTAAGCCAAAAGGTGTGTTGCATACTACCGGAGGCTACCTGGTTTATGCCGCCACCACATTTAAATATGTGTTTGATTACCACGACGGCGACATTTACTGGTGCACCGCTGATGTGGGCTGGGTAACCGGGCACAGCTACCTGCTTTATGGGCCACTGGCCTGTGGCGCAACCACGCTGGTGTTTGAAGGCGTGCCGAACTGGCCGAAGCCGAACCGTATGGCACAAGTGGTGGATAAACATAAGGTCAATATCCTGTACACCGCGCCAACCGCAATTCGTGCCCTGATGGCAGAAGGTGACAGCGCCATAGAAGGTACCGACCGTTCGTCATTACGTATTCTGGGTTCAGTGGGCGAACCCATTAACCCGGAAGCCTGGGAGTGGTACTGGAAAAAAATCGGTAATGAAAACTGCCCGGTGATGGACACCTGGTGGCAGACAGAAACCGGCGGATTCATGATTACCCCGTTACCCGGCGCCACTGAACTGAAAGCAGGCTCCGCCACCCGGCCCTTCTTTGGTGTACAACCGGCGCTGGTTGATAACGAAGGTAACCCTCAGGAAGGCGCAACAGAAGGTAACCTGGTTATCACTGATTCCTGGCCTGGCCAGGCGCGCACACTGTTTGGCGACCACGCCCGTTTTGAACAAACCTATTTCTCAACCTTCAAAAACCGCTATTTCAGTGGTGATGGCGCACGCCGCGATGAAGATGGTTACTACTGGATAACCGGCCGCGTAGACGACGTGCTGAATGTGTCCGGCCACCGCCTTGGTACCGCAGAGATTGAGTCTGCACTGGTTTCTCACCCACTGATTGCTGAAGCAGCTGTGGTTGGGATCCCCCATAGTATTAAAGGCCAGGCTATATATGCCTACGTTACCCTGATTCATGGCGAAGAACCCACTCCAGCACTGTATACCGAAGTACGCAACTGGGTACGCAAAGAGATTGGGCCACTGGCAACACCAGATGTGCTGCACTGGACTGATGCCCTGCCGAAGACCCGCTCCGGGAAAATCATGCGCCGTATTCTGCGCAAAATCGCCGCCGGTGATACCAGCAACTTTGGCGATACCTCGACCCTGGCAGATCCAGGTGTTGTAGAAAAATTACTGGAGGAAAAACAAGCAATCAAAATGCCGTCTTAATACGGCACGATACCGCCCTGCATATAAATGCAGGGCGAATCAGTGATGTGCGTAATCTGCGCGCTAAAAGCCATAACTAAACCTAACCTACAACAAAAAATTGACCTTACCTCTGGAGATGCCGCGATGAATGATACCGTTTATCAGCAGGTACAAGATAACCCGCATTTCAGGGAGTTAGTACACAAAAGGCAAAGGTTTGCCGCCCTCCTGACCGCTATTATGTTGGTGGTTTATTTTGGTTTTATCATGCTTATCGCTTTTGCGCCCGACTGGCTGGGAACCCCGCTGGGGCCAGACACTAACGTCACCCGCGGTATTCCCATTGGTATTGGCATTATCGTGCTGTCGTTTGTGCTGACAGGCGTGTATGTCTGGCGGGCAAATGGCGAATTTGACCGACTCACGAAGGCCATTATCAGCGAGGTAAAACCATCATGATGCGTTTGTTGACCACGTTACTTATGATGGGGTTGCCACTGGCCGGACAGTGTGCGGATGCCATCACCGGGGAAGTTAAACGCCAGCCAACTAACTGGCAGGCGATTATTATGTTTGTCATTTTTGTCGTGCTGACTCTCGGGATAACCTGGTGGGCTTCCCGCCGGACCCGCTCCAGAAGCGACTACTACACTGCCGGTGGGAATATCACTGGTTTCCAGAACGGCCTGGCGATTGCTGGTGACTTTATGTCTGCGGCATCCTTTCTGGGGATTTCCGCGCTGGTGTATACCTCTGGCTACGACGGCCTTATCTATTCCTTAGGCTTTCTGGTCGGCTGGCCGATTATTCTGTTCCTGATTGCCGAACGCCTGCGTAATCTCGGCCGCTATACCTTTGCAGATGTGGCTTCCTACCGCCTGAAGCAACGTCCAATTCGTACCTTGTCCGCCTGTGGTTCACTGGTGGTGGTGGCGTTGTACCTGATTGCACAGATGGTTGGTGCCGGTAAGCTTATCCAGCTGTTATTTGGCCTGAACTACCATGTTGCAGTGGTTATGGTGGGTGTGTTGATGGTGATGTACGTGCTGTTTGGCGGCATGCTGGCCACCACCTGGGTGCAAATCATCAAGGCTGTGCTGCTGTTGTTTGGTGCCAGTTTTATGGCGATTATGGTCATGAAACATGCCGGGTTCAGCTTTAATAACCTGTTTACTGAAGCGATGTCGGTGCACCCTAAAGGTGGCGCGATTATGCGGCCTGGCGGGTTAGTGAGTGACCCAATATCCGCCCTGTCACTGGGCCTTGGCCTGATGTTCGGTACTGCCGGGTTACCACATATCCTGATGCGTTTCTTCACCGTGACTGATGCCCGCGAAGCACGTAAGAGTGTGCTCTACGCTACTGGTTTTATGGGGTATTTCTACTTCCTGACCTTTATTATCGGCTTTGGTGCCATCATGCTGGTGGGTGCAAACCCGGCGTTTAAAGACGCGGCCGGAGCACTGATTGGCGGTAATAACATGGCGGCAGTTCACCTCGCGGATGCCGTTGGCGGGAACCTGTTCCTTGGCTTTATTTCTGCGGTAGCGTTTGCCACCATTCTGGCGGTAGTTGCCGGGCTGACTCTGGCAGGTGCATCTGCGGTGTCTCACGACTTGTATGCCAACGTTATCCGCAAAGGCGCAACAGAACGCCAGGAGTTAAAAGTCTCCAAAATTACCGTTCTGGTACTGGGTGTGGTGGCAATTCTGTTGGGGATTTTGTTTGAGAAACAGAACATTGCCTTTATGGTGGGTCTGGCCTTCTCCATTGCCGCCAGTTGTAACTTCCCGATTATTCTGCTGTCGATGTACTGGTCCAAACTGACCACTCGCGGCGCAATGATTGGCGGCTGGTTAGGTTTGCTCACTGCGGTGGTTCTGATGATTCTCGGCCCAACCATTTGGGTGAAAATCCTTGGTCACGCCACAGCGATATTCCCTTACGAATACCCGGCGCTGTTCTCCATGCTGGCGGCCTTTATCGGTGTCTGGTTCTTCTCCATCACAGATACCAGTGAAGCCGGTAAACAAGAACGTTCATTGTTCCAGGCACAGTTTATCCGTTCACAAACCGGCATCGGTATTGAGCAGGGTAAATCGCACTAACACCGTTTTCTCCCCCGGTGCGCCGGGGGAGTATCAAAACATCGCCCAGCGCACTACTGGGGCAGCCAGTACCATAATTATCCCCGCCAACATCATTACCAGGCTGGATACCATGCCTTCCTGCGGCCCCAGTTCGTAAGAGCGTGCAGTCCCGGCGCCATGAGAAGCGGCACCAAATCCGGCCCCTTTTGCCATACCCTCACGAATAGCCAGGCGCAAAAACAGCACATCGCCAATCGCCATGCCAAACACGCCGGTTATCACGACAAACAGCGCCACTAAATCGGGTTGACCGCCAAGCGGTTTGGCTGCGGCCAGTGCAAACGGCGTGGTCACCGAACGAACAGCCAGGCTGCGCTGCACTTCATCCGGCAGAGTAAACAGGCGAGCCAGCCAGACCGAGCTGGTTACAGCCACCAGCGTAGCCGTGATTACCCCCGCCGAAAGCGACATCCAGTGGCGTTTTATCAATGCGCGGTTTTCATAGACCGGCACAGCGAAAGCCATGGTTGCCGGGCCTAACAACCACAGTAACCAGTGGGTTTCCAGCATGTATCGTTGGTAAGAAATATGCCCGGCAACCAGTATTGCCACCAGTAATACCGGCGTCATCACCAGCGGCATCAACGGTAATTTATGCCATTTGCGATACAGGCGTTTATTCGCCATATAAAGTACAACTGTCGCCACCAGGCATAACAAACTGAAGGCGATATCATTCATCCTGAACCTGCCTGCGCGCCAGGCGAGCCACTTCAAAGCGGTAGACTTTCTCCACCACCCAGGCCGTGGTGCCAAGAACCATCACGGTACTGAGCATGATGACCAGCACAATACGCCAGCCTTCCGCCATCAATAACTGGGTGTAATTCACGACGGCCACAACCGCGGGAACAAAAAACAGCAACATTTCTGCCAGTAACCAGCGAGCACCAGCCCGCACCCAACTGAGCGGCAACAGCCGGGTCACTATCAGCCCCAGCAACAGCAACATACCCACCAGATTGGCAGGCAGCGGCAAACGCCACCACTGCACCAAATATTCCGCCAGTACAAATAAACCCGCATACAACACGACCTGAACCGGAACCTGCAGGCGTTGTAGCATGCCCGGCGCCAGTGTTCGTAATGCAATGGCCATAGCCAGGATATCCTGAAATTATCAACAAAGAAGGCGCAGTATAAGAAAGCGCGAAAAATTCCAGAAATGAATTAAAATTATCGAGATCATAGTTAAATGGCATAGTTTGTTAAATGGCATAGTTTGGGAGAGCAGGCATGGATATACGCATGTTGCGTTATTTTATTGAAGTAGTCCGCCAGCAAAGCTTCACCCGTGCTGCCGAGAACTTATTTGTTACCCAGCCCACTATCAGTAAGATGCTGCGCAATCTCGAAGATGAATTAGGCACCACGCTGCTGATTCGCCAGGGGCGCAAATTGTCGCTCACTGATACTGGGCAAGCCGTGTATGACAAAGGCCGGGTGATTCTGGATAACGTTCAGCAACTCCAGTCAGAGTTGAGTGATATTCGCCAGTTGAACCACGGTACTTTGCGCCTTGGGATCCCGCCAATGGTGGGGATGATTATGGCTTCTCCCATTGCCCACTTTCGCCAAAAATACCCGGGCGTAGAGTTAAAAATTTCCGAATTTGGTGGGCTGAAAGTGCAACAGGCAGTACAAAATGGCGAGCTGGATGTCGCTGTAACGGCGCTGCCTGTTGAAGACGAGCAACATTTCACTACGCTGCATGTGGCACAACATCCGCTGTGCGTAGTGGTTCCCAAAGGTTCTGAATGGGCGGCGATGAGCACCATTTCCCCCACGCAACTGGCCGATGTACCGCTACTGATTTATAACGAAGATTTTTCCCTCAGCCGCCAGTTGATGCAGATGTTTTCCGAGTTAGGGATTACCCCAAGAATTGCAGTGCGTAGTGGGCAGTGGGATTTTCTGGCTGCCATGGTGCAGGCCCAGGTGGGGCTGGCTATTTTACCCGAACCCATTTGCCAAAAGCTGGATTCGGGCTTGTTATGCTGGCGGCCACTGGACAGCGAACTGCACTGGGCGCTGGGGATGATTTGGCGTAACGAGGGCTACCTTTCCCACAGCGCACAAGCCTGGATAACATGCTGCAAAAACCACTGGCCGCCATCAGGCAGCCTGTAACGTTAGCTTCGCTCAATCAGCAATGTTTCCAGCAGATCCAGGTCATGGACCATTTTTAGCAGGGTTTCATTACTGATCTGTTTGGTAGCCCGCAGGTGGTAAAGTTCCGCCCGCTCAGAACGCAATGCTGTCAGGCGCAGGCGCCGCTCAAGGTTTTCTTCTTGCGTTGTGCTTGTGTCATCACTGCGTCCCCCCGCCCTGCGCCGCAGGTTGCCGATAACCCGGGAGCTTACTTCCCGGATAACTTCGTCATCGATATTCTCTTTGCTATCTGCCGCCAGCCTTTCCGCCATTTTCTGCACTGTAACAATAGCCACTTCAGCCGTTGCAGACCGGGCAATACGCTCTTCCCGGGAAATCAGTGCATGGTCAGTCACCGTGATATGGCGCAGCAGTAGTGGCAACATCACCACGCCGACAACCAGCGAAAAGAGGATCACACCAGCGGAAATAAACACCATTTCATAACGAGCAGGGAACAGCGAACCATCTTTGAGAAACAAAGGGATTGCGAGCACACCAGCCAGAGTCAGCGCCCCGCGAACCCCCGCGAAAGCAGCAATAGACAACTCGCGGGTACTCCAGTCAGAAAAAGACATGGGGTTGTTTTTCAAAAAGCGCAAACTGAACCGTTTCATCACCCACAGCCAGATAAAACGCACGGCTATCAGGGCGATATAAATCACCACGATATCAGCGAACAGCATCCACACTTCAACGTTCGGGTCGGCGCTGGCTGTGGCCAGTGACGTTTCCATAATGCCAGGTAGCTGCAGCCCTAAGAGTAAGAAGACCATGCCGTTAAACACAAACTCCAGCATTGCCCAGACACTGTTCGCCCGCAAGCGCATAGCCAGTGGCGCAGTACGCATTACGCCGGAACGGGTTATCGTCATCCCGGCGGCCACCGCCGCGAGGATACCTGAAACACCAAAATGCTCGGCAATGAGATACGATGCAAACGGCAGCAGGAACAGCAGCAAAATTTGTGTTGCCGGTTCATCGCCGCTCCAACGGCTCATCAGGCGCAGAGAACGGCCATACACCAGGCTGACAATAATACCAGCGGCCAGCCCGCCAATTGCCACTTTAAGGAACTCAACGGTCGCGCCGCCCACGGTAAACACCATAGTGCCCATAACCACCGCGACAGCAAATTTCAGTGAGACCAGGCCGGAAGCATCGTTCATCAACGCTTCCCCTTGCAGGATCCCCATTATTTTTTTCGGTATGCGCCCTTCGCCAACAATTCCGGACAACGCCACGGCATCAGTAGGCGAAAGCACGGCAGCCAGCGCAAAAGCCGGAACCAGAGGAATACCCGGCACCAACCAGTAGATCAGGAAACCTATGCCAGCTACCGTTATCAGCACCAGCACCAGCGCGAGGCCAATGATCTCCCGGCCATGTTGTAAGAACTCCGATGTCGGCGTTTTCCAGCCATCAGCAAACAGCAGTGGCGGGATAAACAGCACCAGAAACAGCTCCGGGTTGAAGTCCACATGCAGGCCAAACTGCGGCCAGGCGAACAAAGCGCCCAGCGCGATTTGCATTAAAGGTAACGGAACCCGAAACGGCAACATGCGTGTTACCATCCCGGAAACGGAGACCAGTAAGGTCATAATGAGAATCGTGAAGAAAATTTCCATGTTTTCCTGCGATGTATAATTGCGGGTGATTGTTATGTCAGAAGAGTGGTACAACCTGATAGTAAAGTAATTTTTACCGAGTTGAAAATCAAAGCGCGTGGGATGGCTTTAGCACCGAACGCAAAACTGCAAGTGCAGTAAAATACTCGGCCTGCCTGGAGCCAGTTGCGCGACGTGCCCATCACAGTAAAATGATCTGCCAGCACAGAGCAAATTGCGCGCCGTGTCAGCCACACTGCTTTTTCTCACCTACTGAGCCCGGCGCCCGCAGGGGGCACTGGCCCCACCCCCTTTTGTGGCCGGCAAAATCGCCGCTTCGCGGACATTCGGCTTACCCCGGCGGCCTGTTCGGGTACCGCTCCGAGTCGGCTTCCTGCCTCCCGTCGCTCTGCCTGCGTCCTGCAGGCAGCCCCGGCCCGCCAGGCACGCCTCAACGATTTAGAGGCCACACCACACCCGACTGTAATATCTCAGCAAAAATCAAAAAAAACAGACAACGCACAAAAAACCCGCCACTCACAGCGAGGGTTGTGTCGCGTAAGACCAGTGAACCGCAGAAAGGAAGACAAGGTTATTCCGCCCGGATGGCGGAATAAGGCGAACCGAGGCATGGATGCCGAGTCGAGCCGGCCGCAGGCTGACTGCCCGGAGGTGAACGCAGTGCGCAGCACCGGTCGCCCGCGAAAACGGGGATTGCAAAGGGGGCGAGCCCCCTTTAGCCCGTTCACAGGCTGTGAAGCCACATTAACCTCATCACTTTAAGTGAACGGAATTTTCACACCAGCCCGGGTGAACGGAAACAACCACACTGCAAGTGAACGGAACTTTCACCACACTTACTCTCAGCGCTTACCCATATCCGGAATAATCAAATCGCCACGGAGCACACACCCCCCCAGCATTTGCGTTTTTTCATCCAGCCAGGACACAATCCTTGCCGCCATCGCATCCATCGAATATTCAATTGCCGGAATTGTCGGTATCCCCGGCAAATTCAGTGAACCCGCAAGGCTGAAAACCATAACATCCCCAGGCACGGATTTATTAAACGCCTGCAATTGCGGAATCACTCGCTGGGCTTCCAGCTCATTAGCAACCAATAATGCATTGAAATTAAAAGTGCTGGCATTGTTAAGCAGTTCCTGCAATGCAACAGAAGACGAGGAAGAGCCCATAAATACCAGGTTGCGATTAAACGGCAGGAAGTTTTTCTCCAGTGCCTGCTTATAACCAAGCAACACTTGTTCGGCAAAACCACTACTGAGCGGATGGATCAATGCTATCTGGTGGCGCCCCTGGCTTGCCAGGTAGTTGCAGGCGGTTTCCGCCGCAAAGGCATGATCAAACTGAATATTGTTCCCATTATCTTGATCCATGCAATCAACCATGATGACGTTTTCCTGGTCGATATTCAGTGCAAAACGCGCACCGATAATCAGAATGTCATCACACAGACCACAAGAAAGCTCATTGAGCGCGCGCAGTACTTCCGCTTTCGTATTAGCAAATCGCAGCAACAAATGTTTTTGGTGGTCGCTGAGCTGCTTTTCCAGCGCATAGAGATAATCGGTGGTCTGATGAATGTTATCCTGCGCACAAATCACACCGATGCAGCCAGTGGACTGGCTCAACAACGACTGTGCAATCACGTTGGGCCGGTAGTTCAGCTCATCAACTGCTTTTAGTACAGCCTGGCGGCTCTCTTCCTTTACACCGCGCGAACCACTCAACACCCGTGACACTGTGGCTTTAGACACCCCGGCCAGACGCGATACATCGTTGATTGTAGACATCGTTCTCCCCTGACAAGTCTCACATAATCCCTGTAATCCTGAATGCGGCAATAATTCATCGTGCCACTTTTTTCAGTATATCGGTTTCCGTTTTTCATGGAAACCGATTTTCCAAATACACGCTTATTGCCGCATAAATAGTCAAAATTCGTGATGTAAATCCGATTAATCGCCCTATTAATTAGTAGAAATTGATAACTATCACACTTCCTTACCATACAAATGGAAACCGGTTTCCATATGATATCCAATCATGAGCGAAACAACTTTCTGTCTTTGGAGGATGGTCGTCAATGTTCAAGATTATGCTGTGCTGCTCTGCCGGGATGTCCACCAGTCTTCTGGTGAGGAAAATGGTTGAGGTGGCGGAAGAAAGAAATTTGCCAGTCAAGATTGATGCATATGGTGTTTCCGAGTTTGACACTCAGTTTCCACAATATCAGGTAGTGCTTCTCGGGCCACAAGTAAAATATATGTTGAAAACACTCTCTGATAAGGCCGCTACTCAGGGCATTCCGGTGCAAGCCATCGATATGATGGATTACGGTATGCAGCGTGGCGATAAGGTACTGGATTATGCACTGTCGCTCATCGACGCGACTCACTAAGTAAGGTGAACTCATGAGTTCGTTATATCAGTCAATGATTGCCTTTATTGAGCAATCTCTCACTCCTCTGGCGGGGAAACTCGGGCAGCAAAAATACGTTATCGCGATTCGTGATGGTTTTACTGCCGCGCTACCCTTTATGATAATCGGCTCGTTTATGCTGGTATTTATCTTTCCACCCTTTTCGGCTGATACCACTAATTCGTTTGCCCGTGGCTGGCTGGATTTTTCCCAGACATACCGCGAACAGCTGATGTTACCGTTTAACCTCAGCATGGGCGTGATGACATTCTTTATCTCTGTTGGCATTGGAGCCAGTCTTGGCCGCCAGTTCAACCTTGATCCGGTAATGTCAGGCCTGCTGGCATTTATGGCATTCCTGCTGGTCGCCGCGCCGTATGCAGACGGTAAAATTTCCACTCAGTACTTATCCGGACAAGGGATTTTCACCGCCCTGATCACCGCCATCTACTCCACCCGAGTCTATGCATGGCTGAAGCAGAATAATGTGACGATTCGCCTGCCAAAAGAAGTGCCAACCGGCGTGGCACGTTCATTTGAAATACTGATTCCGGTTCTGGTGGTCATTGCCACATTGCACCCACTGAACTTGTTTATTGAAGCGCAAACCGGAATGATTATTCCGCAGGCGATTATGCACTTACTGGAACCACTGGTTTCCGCGTCCGATTCCTTACCTGCAATTCTGCTCTCCGTACTACTGTGCCAAATATTCTGGTTCGCGGGCATTCACGGTTCACTGATTGTCACTGGCATCATGAACCCATTTTGGATGGCTAACCTGTCGGCAAACCAGGCTGCACTGGCTGCAGGCGTAGCTCTGCCACATGTTTACCTGCAAGGCTTCTGGGATCATTACCTGTTGATTGGCGGCGTGGGCTCTACCTTACCACTGGCCTTTCTGTTGTTACGCAGCCGCACCACACATCTGCGTACCATCGGCAAAATGGGCATAGTACCCAGCTTCTTTAACATCAACGAACCCATCCTGTTCGGTGCCCCCATCATCATGAACCCGATGCTGTTTATCCCTTTCGTCTGCGTGCCGCTGGTTAACGCCGTACTGGCGTATACCGCAACCCGGCTGGGCTGGCTGGAACAGGTGGTATCACTCACCCCCTGGACCACACCTGCACCAATCGGTGCGTCGTGGGCGGCTAACTGGGCGCTCAGCCCGGTGATTATGTGCCTTATCTGTATGGTAGTTTCTGCTCTGATTTACCTTCCGTTTCTGCGCGCGTATGAGCGCTCTTTAATGAAAACAGAAGAGCAGAAAACACAGGCGAGAGTAGGTGCAGCAGAAACTATCAGCAACTAAGACGAAGAGGTAAGAATAATGAAATATGTATTCCCCGAAAATTTCTGGTGGGGCAGCGCCAGCTCCGCACTACAAAGTGAAGGCGAAGGTTATTACACCAGTAGAGGGGAGACCACATGGGATCACTGGTTTGCCAGCCAACCTAACCGGTTCCATCAGGAAACAGGGCCTCAGGATACGTCCCAGTTTTACCGTCACTGGCAAGACGACATTCAGTTACTGAAGCAGCTTAATCACAACAGTTTTCGTACATCCTTAAGCTGGGCACGTCTTATCCCGAATGGCATTGGTGAAGTTAACCCCGAAGCAGTTGCTTTCTATAACCAGGTTATTAACGAGTTAATTGAACAGGGCATTACACCTTTTATTACTCTGTTCCACTTCGATATGCCGATGGCAATGCAGGAAATGGGGGGATGGGAAAACCGCGAAGTTGTCGATGCCTATGCCCGCTACGCAAAAATCTGCTTTGAGCTTTTTGGGGACCGTGTTTTGCACTGGTTTACCTTCAACGAGCCCATTGTGCCAGTGGAAGGTGGATATCTGTATGATTTCCATTATCCGAATGTCGTTGATTTCCGCCGTGCTGCAACGGTGGCATATAACACCGTACTGGCACATGCTAAAGCTGTTCAGGCATTCCGGGCAGGGCATTATGCGGGAGAAATCGGTATCGTTCTGAATCTTACGCCATCTTATCCGCGCTCACAAAATCCGGAGGACCGAAAAGCAGCACATCATGCGGATTTACTGTTTAACCGCAGCTTTCTCGACCCAGTACTGCGAGGCAAATACCCTGCAGACCTGGTGACGTTACTCAAAGACTACGACCAGTTACCAAAATGCCAGGCGGAAGACAGCAGCACTATTGCTGAAGGAACGATCGACCTGCTGGGTATTAACTATTACCAGCCACGCCGTGTGAAATGCCGCGATAGCATCGTGAACCCATTAACGCCGTTTATGCCGGAATGGTTATTTGATAATTACGAAATGCCGGGGCGAAAAATGAATCCGTATCGTGGATGGGAAATCTATGAGCCTGGCATTTACGATATTTTAGTCAACCTGCGTGATAATTATGGTAACCCACGATGTTTTATTTCAGAAAATGGCATGGGTGTTGAAAACGAACAACGCTTTATTGAAAACGGAAAAATTAACGACCAATACCGCATCGATTTTATTTCTGGCCACCTTAAGTGGTTACACAAAGGAATTAGCGAAGGTTGTAATTGCCTTGGTTACCATATGTGGACATTTATTGATAACTGGTCGTGGTGCAACGCATATAAAAACCGCTACGGTTTTATACAACTGGATTTAGCCACACAAAAACGCACTATCAAGAAAAGTGGCGAATGGTTCGCCATTACCGCTATTAATAATGGTTTCGATGAGGAGTAATTAATCATGGTTGAATTAGAAGATGCTGTAATGGAAATAATCACCAACGCAGGCCAGTCCAGAAGTTTGTGTTTCGAAGCCCTGCATGCTGCACGCTCTGGTGACTTTGACGAAGCCAAAAAACTGTTACATGAAGCCGATGGCTATGCCCGCCGGGCGCATCACATGCAAACTAAATTGATAGAACAGGATGCAGGAGAAGGCCGCCAACCGATGACATTAATTATGGTTCACGCGCAGGACCACTTAATGAATTCACTATTGGCTCGTGAATTATCTGAAGAGATCATTCACCTTTACCAGCGTTAATAGCCACAACATTTATCATGGGGAATTTATTCCGGTAGTATTTTAACACTCTGTACCTCTAAGTCCATTTCTGAATACTGATGCCAGATAAACAATCTGCATACCAGTACAGGATGGTTATTGCCAAAATAATAATTTAATATAATGAGATAGCTACAAATGAAAATGAAAAAACTTCCACTAATAATGGCAGTTACGGTCGCATTTTGCCCAATATCCGTACTTGCACAAGAATTTACTCAAGAACAAATCGACGCCATAGTAGCAAAGGCTGTTGATAAAGCACTGGCAGATCGGCAGGCAAAAATAGATGCCGCAACCGCCAAAAAGGCTGATGTTATCACCGAGCCACAAAGTGCTGCCCAGTCGCCTGATATGGCGATTCCGTTTGGCGTGAAATTTACTGGTTATGCCCGCTATGGTGCGCATTTTCAGTCTGGCGACCAGAAATATGTTGGTGTGGATGGCTCCTATAATGGTGCATCGGCCATTGGGCGTCTTGGTAATGAAGGTAATGGGGGTGAATTCCAGCTTTCCAAAGCATTTAAAGGTGATAACGGAGCCATCTGGGACATTAACGTCATGTTTGACCATTGGGGCGACGAAGTTAACCTGAAAAAAGCTTATGCAGGGGTAACCAACCTGCTGGACTCTAACCCGAACGCCTACTTCTGGGCGGGCCGCGATTTCCATCAGCGGCCACAACAAGGTATCAATGACTATTTCTGGATGAACCACGACGGCCAGGGTGCCGGGGTGAAAAACTTTGATATTAGTGGTGTTCAGTTTGATGTCGCGACCGTGGCTGCGGTGGAATCCTGTAGCCCGGAAGTTATGGAAGATGAAACTAACCCGTCTCGTATCACCTGTACTGGTGGCTCCGGCACTGGCGATAAAGGCAACTACGCACTGACATCCAAAATACACGGTATGAAAGTTGGCCCACTGGATCTGGAGCTGTATGCCAACTATGGGTTTGATTCCAAAGCTATCGATAGCGACGACCGGATGAGTGCCTGGCAAGGTGGCGTGGTGCTGAGCCACACCAATGACAGCGGCGTGAATAAAATTATCGCCCGTTACTCTGATAACTCCGATAACAGCGTGTTCAACAAAACGGATGGTCTGACTGCTGTTTATGCCAGCTTCGAAGGCCTGCACAAGTTCTCACAACGCGCACAGGTCGAATATCTGCTGGCGTTTCATGACTACGACAATAAAACAGACAATACTGACAACCGTAAGAACTATGGTGCAATCATTCGCCCAATGTACTGGTGGAACGATGTCCACTCCACCTGGCTGGAAGCAGGTTATCAGCAAGTCAGGTACGATCAGGGTGGTACTAACAAAGGCTGGAAACTGACACTCTCGCAAAATATTTCTATCGCGATGGGGCCGGAATTCCGCCCGATGTTGCGCTTCTACGTGACGGGTGGCCAGGTGGATAACCAACGTACTGCGCACGTTAACGGTACGGATGACCAGACACTCGATGATTTCAACGTTGGCGCAATGTGGGAAGCCTGGTTCTAATGTTTTGCACTGACTCCCGCAGTTCACAATCTGCGGGAGTTCCAGTCGTGGTGGTAAACGGAACAGCCATACCTGCCTGGTGAACGAAATCCACTCTGCCAGTACTGAGCAAATTGCGCGCCGTGTCAGCCACACTGCCTTTACTCACCCACTGCGCCCGGCGCCCGCAGGGCACGCCTCAACGATTTAGAGGCCACACCCGTTTGTATGCTCACAGCAAAAAACACACAAAGACAGATCAGGCACAAATTCCACAGCCACACCATACAGCACAAAAAAAACCCTACTTGCAGCGAGGCCTGTTCGCGTAAGACCGGTGAACCGCAGAAAGGAAGACAAGGTTATTCCGCCCGGATGGCGGAATAAGGCGAAACGAGGCATGGATGCCGAGTCGAGCCGGCCGCAGGCTGACTGCCCGGAGGTGAACGCAGTGCGCAGCACCGGTCGCCCGCGAAAACGGGGATTGCAAAGGGGGCGAGCCCCCTTTCGCCCGTTCACAGGCTGTGAAGCCACATTAGCCACATCACTTCAGGTGAACGGAAACAACCACACTGTAAGTGAACGGAAACAACCACACAGCAAGTGAACGGAAACAACCGCACTGTAAGTGAACGGAATCAGTCACCACACCGGCATCAGTACAAAGCAAACAAAACCAGGACAACAAAGGGGCGAGCCCCTTAAATCGCCCATCCCCCGGCATAAAACGCCACCAACGCAACAGCAATCACCAGCGTCCCAACATTCAGCTTACGCCATTCACCAGACACAATACGGCCAATCACCAGCGCAGCAAAACCCAGCATAATCCCGGTCACAATGTTACAAGTCAGGACAATAAACACCGCAGTGATAAGGCCCGCCATCGCATCGACAAAATCATCAAAATCAAGGCGCGACACATTACTCAGCATCAGCAACCCCACATACATCAGTGCAGGCGCAGTGGCATAAGCAGGCACCAGGTAAGACAGTGGAGACAGGAACATAATCAGCAGGAATAACAAACCAATCACCACAGCTGTCAGCCCGGTTTTGCCACCAGCAGCCGTACCTGCAGCAGACTCAATATACACAGCCGCCGGTGCCGCTCCCACAAGGCCGGAGAACACACTGCTCACTGAGTCACTGGTCAGCGCTTTACCACCATCAATAATCTGCCCGTCTTTATCCAGCAGATTAGCCTGGCCTGCCACAGCACGAATCGTACCGGTGGCGTCGAATACCGCCGTCATAACCAGAGCCAGCACACTGGGTAAAACAACCGGGTTCAGCGCCCCCATAATGTCCAGGCTACCAATCAGTGAATGCCCATTTTCATCGTTCAGGGAAGGCATTTGAAAGAAACCGTGGAAGTGAACTGATGGGTCAAAAATCAGCCCAACCACAGAAACCCCAACGATAGTTATCAGAATCCCGCCTGGTACTTTCAGCTTTTCCAGGCCAATTATCACAGCCAGGCCAATCAGTGACATAATCACAGGAAAACTGGCAAAATCCCCCAATGCAACCGGTAAACCATCCAGCGGGTTTTTGATAACCAGACCAACCCCATTGGCAGCAATCAATAACAGAAACAGGCCAATCCCAATCCCGGTACCTTGCGCAACACCCGCGGGCAGGTTACGTAAAATCCAGCTACGAATACCCGTTGCAGAAATAACACTGAACAAAACCCCCATCAGGAATACCGCGCCCAACGCAACAGGAATACTGATGTGTTGCCCCAGCACCAGGCTGAATGCCGTAAAAGCAGTTAACGAAATAGCGCAACCAATGGCCAGTGGCAGGTTAGCCCACAGCCCCATAAGGAGAGAGCCAAAACCCGCAACCAGGCACGTTGCTACAAATACGGCAGTGGGTGGGAACCCTGCTTTACCGAGCATGCCAGGCACCACAATGACGGAGTAAACCATGGCGAGGAAGGTTGTCAGGCCAGCGATGACTTCCTGGCGCACGGTGCTGCCACGTGCTGAAATTTTGAACCAGGCGTCGAGAGAGCCGCCGGCACGCGGAGAAGGTGTAGACATACTGAAAATCCTCTGAGATTTCTTGGCTGGTTTTACTGCGAAGAGACAACCCGGTAAACGTAAACTTCCCGCAACTGATGTGAGATACAGCGAGGCACCACAAAAGCAAACGTTTAACTTCGCAAGCGAAAACACTGACTGTTTTTTGAGGCCTGCGATTATCAAGCCTTCTCACAGCCATTTTCAACTTTACTGTGCGGCTTTTCGCGAAAAAAAACGTTCTGTTGACCAGAGATTAACCAGCCGATGCGCAATCGTTATCGTCTATGCGCAATGCTGCAACAATATTGCAGCATTAAACCTGCTGTAGCGGCAAAAGCACTGGGGTGACATCAGGTGCTGAGGGTCAGAGGCCCGCCAACCTCGATGGCTTTTTGCCAGGCCGCGCGGGATTCCACAGCAGAAATCCAGCGGCGGGTATGAGAAAGATCTTCAGGCGCGCGCCGGGCAAGCATGGCAATCACCGGGAAGCTCATTTGAAAATCAGCACAACTGATAGCATCGCCAGCAAACCATTCATGGGCTTCCAGATGTTTTTCGATAAAATTGACATGGATATCTATTCGGCGATTCAGCCATGTTTTCTGTACCGCTTCACCAAACATCGCACCAATAGTACGAAAGGTTTCAGGCACCGGAGGCCTGTCGAGGTTACCAAATACCGTTTTCATTACCATCAGCGGCATCAGTGAGCTTTCTGCATAATGCAACCAAAATCGGTAATCAGCGCGGGACTGAGCAGCCGAGGGTTTAAACTGATTTTGCACATCGTAGGTTTCCTGAAGATATTCCAGAATAGCGCCAGACTCTGCCAGTACCAGGCCGTTATCCTCCAGGACAGGGGAACTCCCCAGCGGATGAACACGCTTCAGTGCATCCGGTGCCAATAATGTACTTTCCCGTTGGTAACGCACCAGCTCGTAAGGCAACCCTAACTCCTCCAGCATCCACAAGATCCGGTGAGAACGTGAGTTAGTGAGGTGATGCAGTTTCATACTTATCCCCTAATAAGAACACCCTGTTTTAACTATATCCAAAATAAGCAAATTTGCCGGGAAGCCATGAGCAAAACGCCATGTTTTACTGGCAACTTCAAACTGAAGGCTATAAACAGATGTCGGCAACCTGGTGAAAATATTTAGGAAATAAACACACAATAAAAAAAATTGTGTGTTTTTCATACAGCGCACTATACTTATTTATGTCGGGGCGCACCGGTACCTGAAAGCAAAGGCTGTAAAGGGGCTCCGATGTCGGGGGAAACCCTCCTGCCCAATGCGGGATAGAGCGAAAGACAACCGGCAAAACGAAAGCGCCAGCAATGGCGCTTTCGTCGTTCAGGCAGGGTTATAGCAGTTTTAATGCTACTTATCTTCCAGCAGGCGGGCACCACTGCCCTGCTCACCGAGTTTATCGCCTGGGTTGCGCAACGGACAATCACTGCGCGACAGGCAGCCACAACCAATACAACCATCCAGTTCATCCCTCAGGGCTTCCAGGGTTTTGATACGGTGATCCAGCTCTTCCCGCCAGCCCGAGGAAAGCTGTTTCCATTCGGCAGGAGTCAGTCGGTGCCCTTCAGGCAAAACACTAAAGGCTTCACCAATGGTTGACAGCGGAATACCAATACGTTGCGCAATCTTAATTATTGCTACATAACGCAACACATCACGCGTGTAACGCCGCTGATTACCACTATTTCTCGTACTTTTAATCAGGCCTTTGCTTTCATAAAAATGCAGCGCAGAAACCGCCACGCCACTACGCCTGGCAACATCACCGGGCGTGAGGAGCGCTTTTATACGGGGAGATTTATTTTGCATAATTCGCTTTACCTCAAGTTAACTTGAGGAATTATACTCGCCCCAGATGAAACTTTCTAATTGAGAGCAACGCGAGGGAGTCTTATGTCACATCAGGATATTATCCAGACGCTGGTTGAGTGGATTGATGAACATATTGATCAGCCTTTAAACATTGATGTTGTGGCGCAGAAATCGGGCTATTCGAAGTGGTATTTACAACGGATGTTTCGGGGAGTCATGCACCAAACGCTGGGTGATTATATCCGCCAGCGCAGGCTGAATATGGCTGCAGAGGCGTTACGCACAACTGAACGCCCTATTTTCGACATCGCCATGGACTATGGCTATGTATCTCAACAGACCTTTTCACGCATTTTCCGCCGCCAGTTTGACAGAACGCCAACTGACTACCGGTTACAGGCCTGACAGGTAGCATTAAAAGACCCAGTGCGGCTTGCCGGGGAACACGGTTTTTCGGGCAAGCCAGGCCTCAAACTCATCGGAAGGCATTGCCCGGGCAAAATACCAGCCCTGGCAGTATTGCACACCCCGCTTAAGTAACCAGGCAACCTGTTCCATGTTCTCAACACCTTCCGCAATCGTTTTGAGTTGCAGGCTGTGTGCCATTTCAATGATATGCTCCGCAATCAAATGGCTGGTATTCGGCCCAACCAGCGTATCAATGAAAGACTTATCAATTTTGAGAATATCCACGTTCAGTGAATAGAGGTTTTGCAGGTTAGAATAGCCGGTACCAAAGTCATCAATTGCCACTTCAAAACCTGCGGCCCGAAAGGCCTGGATAACCGGCGTCGTTTTCGCGACATCAATAAAACCACGCTCAGTCACTTCAATCTTGATTTGCCCGGTTTTCACACCGAACTGATGTGCTTTATCAGAAATCCAGTCAATCAAATACGGGGAATGAAAATCCGTGGCAGACAGGTTGATGGAAATATAAATATCCGGAGTTTTTGCCAGGTACTCACCCAGGTCGTCAAAGACATAATCAATGACATATTCAGTCAGGTGAGACATCAGCCCTTCCCGCTCCGCCACAGGTATAAACACTGCCGGGCTCATCAGCGGGCCTGAATAACCATGCCAGCGCAGTAGCGCTTCCGCGCCAACACACCGGCCAAGCTTAATATCGACAATTGGTTGATAATGCAGGTGGAACTGTTTTTTCTTCATGGCATTCATCAACAAACGACGGGGAGAATTAAGCTCCCGCTGCGCCCGTGACCATCCCATAAAGATAAGCAAACTCAAGATTACCCCCAACGGCACAGTTACAGTCATTTGGTGAGACCAGAAACTGTAAAACAGGTCATCTGAGGTTGATACAATGACAGCTATGGGGCGTTTGGCATTGCTTATGCTGTAAAAACGCTGGTTGGCGCGAAACATCGAATTGCCATGCCGAATTAACCCGGACAAATCCTGTGCGTCAACACCTGGGCCCAAAGAGAAAAAGTGCATTGTGCGGGTATCGAAAATCCCCCACTGCATTGATTTGTCGTTGGTTATAACGTTACCAAACGCCAGAGGGTTCACCACCGCAACATAATTCCCTTTGCGCATGTAAACCATTTTGTGGCCGGAGAAAAATGGGGTATCGCGAAAATAATAGATAGCGACATCACCTTCACGCGAATAATCCGGAGCCCCCAGGTAAAAAGGGAGCGACGGGCGTAAGAACGTCGAACAGAGCAGGTCATCGTTATGCGCGTAAATCAGCTCCTCCACATCCATGGAGGTTCGCAGGCTGGTAAGCATACTCACCTGATGTGCAGGCGAACAAGGGATCCCGCGAAAACGGCTGGCATCTTCGCGAACATCGTTCACATGGCTAATCACGCTTTCACTTTTTTCGAGAACCATAGAGGCAAATGCCTGCAAGTGCTGTTGCGTATCATTTTCAGCACGGATTCTCGCGAACCAGATTGCAAAGACAATTGGTAGCATGACTATCAGCAAAACGCCGATTATTCGCAACGTTTTCTTCCACGGCTGGAGAGTCATAGATGCCTCATAAGCGCGGTTATAGCACCTGGTAATGAGAATCAGTAAAAATAGACGTTTACGTTGCATGAATCCCTAAAAATTAGCAATAGGGAATACCTTTAATTTTCTTAAATTTCAGAGAAACAGTCGCCATTCGTCATAAATTAACGCTATAAATAAAGTGATTTGGTGTTTTGATAATCAATTACAAATATTGGCTGAGAAATACGCTAACGACGGAAAAACCTTGGTCATAGAACGCTACGCATAGCAAAAGCGGGACATAAGGTAAATAACAGCTGGAACATCGCATAAATCAGTTAAAAAACAGCATATTTACATCACACAATTAAGATAAATCTTAATTTATCGATGTTTTCGCTATCCACTGCGGTGAACCCCCAACGATAACAGACATACCGCGACCATTGCGTTTCGCACCATACAGCGCTTCATCCACTTGTTTTAATACTTCACTGGCAGGCATGACTTCGCCAGAACGTAAAGAAAGAATACCCGCACTGAAAGAAATACGCAGATCATGGTAGCCTGGAACCACCTGGCTGTTGGCAAGGCGCTGGCGAAATTGCTCAATAAAACGCCATGCCTGCTGGCTATCAGCTGCCGGGAAAATCGCCAAAAACTCTTCTCCGCCAAGGCGGCCGGTAACCATGCCAGGTAGAGGATGAGCCTGCAATTCCCGGCCAAAAAACGACAGGGCAATATCACCGACTGAATGCCCCCAGCGGTCATTAATGCTTTTAAAATAATCCAGATCAAACATAACCACCGACATACCATTCTGAATCACAAGGTGGCTGTTGCGCAGCAGAATCTCATTGAGTTGCGCAAGAATGCCCGCCCGGTTGAGGCACTGAGTGAGCTCATCAGTAATGGCTTTACGCGCCAGACGCTGCTCTTCACGTTTACGTGCAGTAATATCCACACCAATATTCAAAATAGAATGATCCGGCAATAAAATATTTGACCACAAGGTGGTTAATACGCGCCCGTTTTTATCAATTGGGTACCATTCCTGCATTTTATCCCCTGGCACCGTGGTTACCGAGGCCCGAACGCGTTCACGAACTGTCAGGTCGGGATAAAAAAGTGCCAGTGGATCCGGAAAGCGATTTAATTCATCCCGGCTCCAGCCAAATAATCGCTGGCATTCCCCGTTCCATAATATGCAGCGATTATCTGCACTAAATGAATTTATTAATATTGGCGCATTCGAAAAAAGGGTGGTGTATTGTGAAACTATCTTTTGCGTCTCGTTTAGCAGAAGCGAATTAACAGAATGCTTAATTAGATATTCTTTTATTGCTCCGGAAATAATAGCTGCAAGATTACGGAGTACTTTTTGCGAATAAGATTGGTGGGGGAAAGCGAGAAAAAAATAACCAGCGACATCACCATTTTGGTGTCGAAGTTTACCTAATACAGCAGATTCAAGGGCACACAAGTTACTCTCAGACCGGGAAAAGAAATGCTTACCGACCCCACTTTCCCAAACCACAGTGTTCCACCCGCACGCCTGCAGGCGTTGGTCCGCAAGCATCTGGTAAACATCCTGCTCCTGGCAAGGACAACAACCACTCACCAGGACATTAAGACTTTGTGCTTCTTGCTCAATAAGAGCGACCCACCCCAGGCTCGCACCAAGTGCATGAGTAAAAGCATCAATAACCTGTTCGAGAGAGGCGCTTTCAAGAATAACCGGAAGCACCCCGGCCAGGGCATTCAATATTGAATCAGGTGTCTGTATATGGTGCTCAGCATTATCATTTTTCATTTAGAATTATTCACATAACTATATGAATTCGAATAAAATTAACTGAACAACGCTATCGCATTGCGTTATAAATGCAGACTAAAAATAGATCTGTATACAGTGTGATGCGCCAAAAAATATAACAATAACAATCAATACCAAAGGTGACACAGGGTCTGAAAAAACCCACCGTGATATAACACAGTGTAATAAGTCATGAAAAAGTATTAGTAATCAATACACTGGCATACAAGCGCAGTTAATAATCACTTGCGCCATAATAAGTCAGCCTGGTTCTGCTGTAAATAACATCAGGCGGTGCAGGCAACATAGTGATATTTATAATCAACTGATTTTATTTATATAATTAGCCACACCCAGGATTATTCCTGGCAAATTTTCCAACGACCACAAACCACGCTAGTATTTTCCCTTTATAAAATAATCACATAAAACATCCGTACATTTTTTTAAAAAATTATCATCGTCAACTGGTGAATAAAACAACAAATGTGATATAGTTCACAAAAATGAGTTAAAGATTGCTTCATCACCTGCAATGTCACTGCGCTTTCTCAAGGCCGACGTCATCAAAACCAGCCACAGAAAGCCACAGAAATACTGAGGATTGTTTTCATGGCTACTCTAACAACGAGCGTAATGCTGATGCGCTGGCCACTGTTCAGCGCTGTGCTGATGTTTATGGCAAGTACCCTTAATATTCGTTTTCGCCGTAACGAACGTTACGCGCTGGCATTTGTAAGCACCAGTTGTGGTCTGGCAGCATCTTGCTGGTTTGCAACAACATTACTGGGCTTATCGCTGGTTGATTTAAGTATTTTCTGGGTACATTTCAAAGATGTAATGGTTGATATTATGAGCCATACGCCCCCGGAATGGCCGGTTATGGTTAGCTAAGTTCAGCAGTTAGCTGAAGTGCCTTCTGCAATAGTGGATAAAGCGAATAAACAATACGTTACAGCAAAACACACCATTTTATTCTGATAGCATAACCAAACCGCTAAAGAGCAAACATCCGTGTTCTGTTGCCCCGGGGTGCTACTTTTTATTTCACTTTCTGGTGAGTTAATATTCGCTGACAAACGCGTAATTACTTTCCAGCACCCCGGCGATATACGCCTCAAAGCTATCTGCCAGGACAATATAACTGTCCGGGTCGTGCAGAAAGCGTACCACCTGGCCACAAGTACCACCGGTTGCCGGGTGGAAATCGATATACAGGCGAGAAGTTCCACCATTATTAAGGCAATGAGCAAAACACAACCGTTCACTCATCGCGACAGAGGTATCAATCCGGCTGTCCACATCAATGACATCCGCCTGCCCGAGCCACTCGCCATAAATATCATCAATTGAATCCCCAAAACGCTGTTCTTCCTGCATTTGTTCACAAGAAAGCAGATAGTAACCAAAGTCCTCGCCTACATCGGATGCCAGTAACAGCAAATTGACCATTTGCCCGCCATACTTTTTCCAGTATGTACCATCAACTTTACTTAACAGTTGCTGTAATTCAGGTGGGCATTGTGGGTAACGTTTTACCAGTTGCGCAAGTGCCTGTTCTGTTGCACCGCACAGCACAGCCCACTGTTCCTGGTTTTCTTCATCCAAATGTAACCTGACTTTTTCGAGGTGGCGCTCAACCAACGTCATAACCTCTCCCTGATGCACAATTAACCAAAGCGCTATCTTGTGTTTTCCAGGTGAAGGCGTCAATCAGCCAGCTGCTATAAATGAAGCAACACTTGCGCAGCTGACGAATGTCAGGATAAGTTGGCGACAGACTGGCGGGGGACAAGCCGCCCGGAAATGGCTTTAGCATCACAGGCAACCAGTGGCCGGCCTTCAATCAGAAGACGCAAACGCTGAACACAACCTTCCAACATTTGTTCCAGTGGCCAGGCGATACATGTCAGTGGAGGGTAAAGTAGTGATGCCAGTGGCGAATCCTCAAGGCTCAATAGTGAAACCTCCTGAGGAACGGCAATATTGAACTCACGTAACAGACGCATTGCTTCAGCAGCATAGCTGTCCCGCTTTACAATAATCGCACTGTATTTATTGAAGCTATTAATTAACGTCAGTAATGCCTGCTCAACATCATCATTCGCCTCCAGCAGTAACTGCCGATTAAATGGCAACGAATAATTCTGCAGGACATTACGGTAACCTTCGATCATTTGCTGGCTGGCAGGGTCGTTGCTGGTATCAACCAACAATGCGATATTGTGATGCCCCTTGTTCATTATGTAGCGACAGGCACTTTCAGTCGCAAAGGTAAAATCATAGCCAGCATGTTCGCTGGGAGTGTTCCCGGCATATTCAAAGGGAAGGACATTTTCTGGTAGCCCGGGCATAACACTGCCCATGACAATAACAGCTACGCACTGGTGTTGAAGCTCATCAATAGCCGCAGCCTGCTCGGTTGCATCACTGACATACTGCACCATTAAATTCTTATTCAAAGACCGCACACTACGGGATAACAAAGGAAGAACCCGTGACGCACGACTCTCATCCTGAGATGAAATCACCATACCAACATGATTCGAGCTTTGGCTGGCAAGATTTTGTGCCGCGAAACTGGGGCGATAATTTAACTCCTCGACAGCACGGAGTACTGCCACCCGGCTCTCTTCACGAACGCCACGCGTGCCCGTAAGTACGCGGGAAACAGTCGCTTTAGAAACATTCGCAAGACGCGATACATCATCTATTGTTGGCATGGCGTTTTCAGTGTGGAATTTTGTGTAGCTTAACATACCCGCACTAAACTGTCTTATCGCAGACATATGCGAACGCCTGCTTATGACATGTCCATAGTGGGCAACCACGCCGCACCTCTGACTCCACTGGAATCTCCGTATTTCGCTTTAACAATACGCGTGCGGCAAGTGCCGGAAAAGAGCCAGGGCACGACTGAATCCGGCAGTGTTTCATAAATTAAATCAACATTAGACAACCCACCACCTAATACAATGACATGGGGGTCGAGAATATTGATAACAGAGGCCAGGCTTCGAGAAAAAGCACCAATAAAATGAGCCCAGTGTGCCACCGCTGCGGGCTCACCTTCACTGACCAAACTTATAATCTCTGGAGCAGTAATATTTGCACCAAAGCGCCGGGAAAATCCCGTACCGGAGATAAAAGTTTCAATACAATTTAGTTTGCCACAATAACACTGCTGCGCTGGACCATCTTGCATGGCATCATAACCAGGCAATGGGTTATGCCCCCATTCGCCAACAATTGCATTTGGCCCACTAAGCAAAGCCCGGTTCACAACGATTCCTCCGCCACACCCGGTACCGATGATGACGCCAAAAACTGTACCCGCTCCCGCACCGGCACCATCTACCGCTTCAGATAAAGTAAAACAATCCGCATCATTCGCCAGCCATACAGGCTGCTGAAGAGCTCGAGATAGATCAGCTTTTAAATCATGCCCATTCAATACCAGACAATTACTGTTTTTAATCACATGGCTAACAGGATCGAGTGCGCCTGGTAGCCCTATTCCCACAGAGAAAGGGACTGGCGACCGCTGCCTGATTGAGCCAATCAGCGACAGTAATTCTTGCATAAACTCATGATAAGTGGTCTTACAGGTGGGGCGACGCTCACAGGTAATGCTATTCCCCTGTTCATCTAACAATACGGCTTCCATCTTTGTGCCGCCGATATCCAGACCAAGATGTAACATAGAGCCCTCGGTTTCCTTGCCGGGAGTAAGGCTCCCGGCATTAGTTATCTCTGCTTAGCTTCTCGCTTCTCTGGAACGATAAACATCAATCAGTTCAGCAATGAGCTCTTGAGCCAGAATAGAAGTCATCAGATGATCCTGAGCATGAACCATCACCAACGTCATTCTGGTTTTCCCTTCACCTTCATCCGCTTCAATTAGCTGAGTCTGCACTCGATGTGCTTCCCGGGCATATTGCACCGCTTCCTGCATTTTCCCGTCTGCACCTGAAAAATCCCCTGCTTTTGCGCAACGCAGCGCTTCGTAACACAAGCTGCGTGACTGACCAGCATTGATAATAATGCCCATCACCTGTTCTTCTAATTCCATGAGTCACTCCTGATTTGTTCGTTATACAGACTGCAGCGCTTCATCGCCATGCTCTGCCAAATTCTCTTTTTCCTGATCAAGCAATTGTTTTTCATAAGCTTTCAGGAATGGGAAATACATCACTGCCGACATAGCCATACAGATGAAACACATAATTACCGGACTGAATGTCCAGTTCGCAGCCCAGGAGGCACCAATAGGCGCGGGGGTAGTCCACGGCGTCATAGAAACCACCCTGCTGACAAGATCAAGTTTCAGTGCAAAATATGCCAGCGTGGCATTAACCATAGGGACAAGGACAAAGGGCAGGAAAAACAGAGGGTTCATGATGATTGGCGCGCCAAATAAAATGGGCTCATTAATATTGAATGCCCCCGGAACGACGCCCATACGGCCAATGGTGCGCAAGTGTACCGCTTTGCTGCGCAGCAACATCAACGCTAATGGTAATGTGGAACCGACGCCACCAATCAACAAATAGTGATCCCAAAATCCCTGAACATAAATGTGCGGGATAGCCTGGCCAGCAGCCATAGCGGCCTGATTGACTGATAAATTAGCCATCCAGAATGGGTTCATTATGCCCGTCACAATAAGAGCGCCATGAATCCCGGCGAACCAGAGTACCTGGCAAACCAACACAGAGAGCAAAATGGCAGGTAAAGTGTCTGATGCGGCAACCAACGGCTTCACCAAAGACATGATAGCTTCAGGAATAATCATGCCTAATTCCGCTTCAATAAACAGATTCAGCGGATGCAGTGTCACCACTATCGCCAGGACAGGAATCAGAATCTCAAAAGAACGCGCCACCCCAGTGGGAACCTCTGGCGGCAGGCGGATAGTGACATTGTGCCGTTTCAGGAAGGCGTACAGTTCCGTAGAATAAATTGCGACCAGAATTGCCGTAAAAATCCCTTGCCCCGATAAGTAATCTGTTGCTATTTGCCCATCTTTTAGTGGCGCTGCCACCAGTAAGAAGGCCATCAAAGACAACATGCCTGATGTCAGCGGGTCCAGGTTATGGTGTTTGGCGAGACTTGCCGCAATCCCGACTGCAATGAACAGCGTCATGATGCCCATACTAAAGTGGAAAGGCAGCATCAGTGCTTCCCGGTGGTTCAACGAGAACTGCAACCAGGCTCTGGCAAATCCCCATGAGGTATCCGGAGAGAAAGGAGGGAAAATAAACACCAACATAAATGAGCCCACTATCATAAATGGCAGTGCGGTAATGAACCCATCACGAATAGAGGTGACATATTTCTGTTGCCCGACAGCACCCGCCATCGGAGTAATTTTATGCTCAATGAGTGAAATTAATTTCGCGTACAGAGTGCTCATAAGTCGCCCCTTTAATTTTTGTTGTCGATTAGGGAAAGGGCAAAATCAAGAACCGCACCACCTTTTTGCATGCCATAGTCCATCATATTGATAGGCTCAACACGGATACCCCAAGGGTCAGCCTGCTTTTGCAAATCGCCTTGCATGTATTTCACTTGCGGCCCCAGTAATACCACCTGGTAATTTCCTACCTGCTGCGCGAACTCGGCCACACCAAAAGCTTTTATTTCGACTTCCAGATTTCGTTTTTGCGCATCTTCAAGCATTTTCTTCACCAACAGACTCGTGGACATGCCTGCGGAACAACACAACATGATCTTTTTCATTGCTAACTAACTCCCAGTCATTCTGATGACGTGAATATAGCCACAACGGACTTAAAACGGAAAGCGCTTTCCAAGTATGGATTATTTTATTGTGACAACGATCACCAGAAGCCTCTTTCACTTTACCAGGATGTGCGCCATTATCGCGGCACATTAACGCATCCAAAAAAGGTATGTTATGAACATTCACTTGATGAATGTCATCGTCGATTTGATCGAGCAACGCCTGACTCCGCTTGCAAATATGTTGACCCGCAGCAAGCACATCACCGCGATGCGCGACAGCTTCGCTCTGGCTATGCCATTCGTGATCGCAGGGAGTTTAATGGTGCCACTATTGTTTCCACCTGTTTCCATTCAGGGGGATTCATGGCCTGGAACCTTATATTTACTGGTTCGTCCGGTGCTCCTGCCCACTTTTGAACTCACTATTGGGCTGGTTGCCTTGATTGTTGCCTTTGGTGCCAGTGCAAGCCTGGCAAAGCAATATCATTTACCTGAACGGTTATGTGGGCTGACGGGGTGCCTGGCTTTTTTATTGTTTATTGGCTTCCGGGAAAATGGCGGAACCAATGTTTTTCTGGGCGGTATGGGTATTTTTACCGCCTTATTTTCCAGTATTTATTCAATTGAAATTATACGTTTTTTTTACAAAAAGGGATGGTGTGTCCGTTTGCCAGAAGAAGTCCCTGTCATGACACGCAATGGCTTCCAGTTACTGGTACCGTTGCTTGTGATAATGCTGTCCATAAGTGTCGTCAATGCGGTTTTACAGCAGGCTTGCGGAAAGATATTGCCGGAACTCATCAGCGAAGCTGTCAGGCCACTGATCATTGCTTCCGATACCCTTACTGCAGTACTTATCTCCTTATTAATCTGTAACTTACTATGGTTTGTCGGGATTCACGGCGCGCTGATAGTCACCGGAATAATGAACCCGTTCTGGATGACTTATTTGTTTGAAAATCAACAAGCTCTTGCTTCTGGCACAGCTATGCTGCCACATATCTATTTACAGGGGTTCTGGGATTTTTATTTACTGATTGGTGGGATTGGCTCCACACTCCCCATGGTATTTATGGCAATACGCAGCCGCTCCAGGCAACTGAAAAGCGTGGGGAAAATAGGCCTTTTACCTTCGTTGTTTAATATTAACGAGCCCATTCTATTTGGCTTTCCCATCATTATGAATCCGGTATTTTTGCTACCGTTTCTCTTTGTACCATTAATAAATGCCTGTATTGCCTGGTATTTAACTCAAGCTGGCATACTGGATCGAGCAGTCGCCATGCTCCCGTGGTCAATGCCTTCTCCACTGGGTGCAGCATGGTCGGCTAACGGCAGTTGGAAAAATTTTTGTATGTGTTTGTTCGCATTATTTAACGCGTGGATGCTTTATCGCCCATTCTTCAAAGTATACGAAAAGCAGCTCATGGCCGCTGAGCGCTGAATAAATGACACATTTCTAAAGCCAGGCCCGCTCAGGCGGGCAAAACTCAATTAATACATTGAATTTAAACGCGATTAATAACTGGCACTCTGAGAACTCGTCCTTTCTGGCAGCCTGACTCTAAGGCGTCCATCGTCGTCCTCACATTCTTTCGTGACAAAAATCACAAAAAACATTCTCACTGGCTTCATTTTGTGATGAACACCAGCAAATACGGAAAGCGCTTTCCATATTTGGATATACATTTCCGTTTTATCCTCGTAAATTTCCTGCTTGTTATCTGGCTATTTATAAAAATGACAAAGGAAAATCATGATAAAGCTAATTAAATCAATACCTCTGTCCTTACTTGCCCTTGGGGTAATGAGTGACTGCGCACGCGCAGAACAGCAGTATGACTTCGCGCTTCATGGCTATCTCCGCTCAGGCATCCTGGCAAACTCGGATGGTAACCGTTCGGATTCTCTGGGGCTAATGCCTGACGGGAAATGGCGACTTGGCAACGAAGAAGATACCAAAATTGAACTGTTACCCCAGGTAACACTGACCTCTGACTCTGGTGTGGTGGCCCGGGTGAAAGCCAATCTTACCCATCAGTCCAAATGTACTTCGGACTGGAACTGTCTGGATGACGACGGGAAAAGTATTCAATTCCGTGAAGGATTCGTGGAGTTGAGTAACCTCGACTTTGCACCAGATATCACTTTCTGGGGTGGGAAACGCTATAGCAGTTCCAACACCTCAAGCCACCAGTTTGACTGGGAATATATTCAATATAACGGTACCGGGGGCGGGTTTGACGGCATGGACCTGGGCTTTGCCAAACTGGATGCCGGCATTTATGCCTTTTCTCCGACAGATGAAACGGATGCCTTCCCGGTAGATAAAAACGAGCAAGGTTATCCAGATGATTACTCACTGAATGTTTGGCTGAAAAAAATTGCAGGTACAGGGTTTGATTTGGAATTGATTGGCCACCGAATGAACCGTAATGAAAACCACCCTACTGCTGCGCAACATGGCTACGGTGTGACAGGTGTTTATAACTTTGATGGTTTTTACGGTCTGACTGGCGGCTATTCCCGTGTCGTCTTTCAGTATGGCCGTGGCCTCGCCGCAGGTGATTCTTTAGGCAAAAATGGCTGGGGTTGGGCAAACCTGAACGACACACAATCCTGGCGTGTGGTACTGGATAATCTCGCAACTGTCGGTGACTGGGAATTCGCGACCTTCGCGTTTTACCAGAAAGATAAAAATTACCGTTGGTGGAGCAGTGACAACGATGGCTGGGGCCGTACCAGCTGGGTTGCCGGTATCCGCCCGTATCAGCAAATTACCCGCAATTTCGCTATGCAATACGAATTGGGATACGAATATCTCGATGACGACAACTACAAGGGGGTTGGCGGTAAAGGCAAAGGGGGTCTGACCAAAATTACCGTTGCTCCTACCTTGACGTTTGACTCCGGGTTCTGGACCCGGCCACAACTGCGCTTCTTCGCCACCTGGGCAAAATGGGACAAAGGCGTCTCAGACGCACTGGATGGCACCTACAACTGGGATACCAACACGATCTCTGCTGGCGGTTATACCCGCAGCGGTAAGACCGACACCCTCAATTTTGGTGTACAGGCTGAAGTTTGGTTCTGAGGAAGACGCATATGAAGAACCCTATCAAAAAAACGTTATTAATCGCTATGTTGTCAATTTTAGGCAGCACTGGCGCAATGGCGGCTGAACAATCACATTTTGAACACTTTATTACCCGCGATGGCGCCCGCCTGCTTGATGGTGACAAAGTGTTTCGCTTCGCCGGAATTCATGCCCCGGAGCTACACCGCATTGAAGATGATGCCCGTGGCCCCTGTAAAGCCGACCCCCGTGGCTGGGGGCAATACTTTAAATGGCCCACGCCTGATGAACAGGAAAACTGGATCAAAGCGATCGTGCGAACAGGTGCAAAGGCAGAGCGTGTCTATGTGCTTTCTGTACAACAAGAATTTGACAAAGCCTGTGGGCGGGAAACCCATATTCTGGCCCCTTCAACCCCCGATGGTATGCCGCGCCTGAATGAAAAGGCGATGGAAGTCTACGATAACATGATTGCACAAGCAGATAAGCAAGGACTGCGCCTGATACTGCCATTTATAGATCATTGGTGGTGGTGGGGTGGACGCGAGCAACTGGCCGCGTTTTACCACGAAAAACCAGAAGATTTTTACCGCACCGACAGCAAAACTTACAAGGCATATTTGGACATCATCAAACAAGTGATCACCCGGAAAAATACCATTACCGGCCGATCTTACTTTGATGAAAAAGCCATTATGGCCTGGGAAACGGGTAATGAACTGGAAGATACCAATGCCGCATTTCTGAAAACCACTGCAGCATGGATAAAAAAGTGGGCGCCGCATCAGTTAGTTATTGATGGAACTTACAAGAAGATCAATGCATTCGCATTAACGGATCCGAACGTCGACATTATCAGCAACCACTATTACACCAATGCTGACAACAACCACCCTGAACAGGTCACAAAAGATCTGACCGCGATCGGTGGTAAAAAAGTCTATCTGGTTGGGGAATTTGGTCTTCTGGACAGCCATGACCTGGATAGCATTATGCAGGCAATAGTACATACCAAAGTCAATGGTGCACAGGCCGCAGGCGGCTTTATCTGGGGTTTCAGGGGGCATCGCCATGAGGGCGGTTTTTACTGGCATAAAGAATATACCGGCCATTACAGCTACCACTTACCAGGTTTCCCTTCTGAGGGCAAAGCTAACCAGGAAATGGAAGTGGTCAACCTGGTACGTAAAGCTTCTGCACAACTGGCAGGCCAGGAAAAAGTACCCCCATTACCGGTTCCTGAACCACCAAAACTGAGGGAAACCACTTCTCCTTTTGCCATTAACTGGATGGGATCCCCTACCGGACGTTACTACGACGTCGAGCGGGCGACCTCGGTAACCGGCCCATGGAAACTGGTAGGAAAGAATATTTCCGATGGTGTTAACCGCTGGGATCCCACCACAATGAACTTGTTCAGGGATAATTACCGGGAATTAACGCTGGGAGAAACCCTGTATTACCGCGTCATTGCGAAGAATGAAAGCGGCGCCTCTCAACCATCTAACATTATTCACGTTATGCATACCCAGAAAAATAAAGCGCCTGTGGTAATGCTGACTGAAACGCAGAGTACAACGCAGGACAAAGGCATACTGCTGGCGGCTCAATGGCAGGATGATACCTTGCCTGACAACAAGGTGAGTACCCTATGGAAGGCTGACAGCACAAGCGTTCACTTCTGTGATGCCCGGCATCCCCAAACCCGGGCATGGTTTGATGCACCAGGGAACTATGCCCTCACCTTCACCGCAGATGATGGCTTATTACACACCACGAAAACCCTCATGGTCACCGTTAACCAGGCCGTGGCAACAGCACCAGCTGATTTTTGCCATTTCACCAGCCCGTTAATGACCGTTGATCAGGGAAAACTCCACGCGACAGAAAGTGACAAAGATACCCTGGCTCTGGGTACAGACGGCTTTCTCGGCCCTTTTGCTCATGAGGGCGACAGGGTTACCTGGTCTGTTGAAGCCCCGTGGGATGGGCAATATCAGTTGCAAGTTCATTTTAATGCCAGGTGGGGAGGAAAGAAAAACTCGTTTGTCATCAACCAGGGCACTCCGGTTGACGTTGAATTTCCACCTACAGATGAGACAGGTAGTGAATTAACACTGCCTGTCACCTTGAAAGCAGGCCATAACACTATTTCGTTTGGCCGGTTTGCCGGTGACTGGGGATATATGTTTGTTAAATCTATCCAGGTCACTACAGAGTAGTGCGCTTTAACCGCGCCCTTTGTGGCGCGGTTTTTTTCATTCTATTTTTAAGGAGGAATTATGACTCAGTATACTTTTCCCACTGGCTTTTTTTGGGGGGCTGCAGCGTCTGGCCCACAAACAGAAGGTGATATTAATAAACCCCATCGTTCTATTTGGGATAGCTGGTTCAGAGAACAACCTGAGCGCTTTTTTCAACAAATTGGTCCACAGAAAGTCTGCGAAACCTATGACAAATTCCGCGAAGATGTCGCGCTCATGAAACAAACAGGCTTTAACTCATTTCGTACATCAATTCAGTGGTCACGGTTAATTAACGACCTGGAAACAGGCGAACCCGATGCGGACGCAGTACGGTTCTACAACGCATATTTTGATGAAATGATATCCAACGGCATTACGCCGATGATCAACCTTTACCACTTTGATATGCCAGAAGTATTGCAAAAACGCTATGGTGGCTTTGAGTCAGCCCATGTTACTGAACTTTTTGCCCGTTTTGCCCGTACTGCGTTCCAGTTATTCGGCCATAAGGTGAAACACTGGATAACATTTAATGAGCCCATTGTGCCGGTCGAAGGAGGGTATTTGTATGATTTCCACTACCCCAATAAAAAAGATGGCAAACTGGCCGCTCAGGTTGCTTTTAATATTATGCTGGCTCATGCCAAAGCAGTAAGAATATTTCGTGAAACAGTTCCCAATGGTGAAATTGGGGTTGTACTTAACCTGACACCCTCTTATCCACGCAGTGATTCTGACGCAGATAAGAAAGCCGCCTGGTATGCCGACTTACTGTTTAATCGAAGCTTCCTCGACCCGTTGGTGAAACATGAATTTCCCAAAGAGCTCTGTGAAATTCTCGCTACACATGATTGCCTGCCAGAAATGCAGGCCGGCGATGCTCATCTTATCACCAGTAGCGCCATTGATTTTCTTGGGGTGAATTATTATGTTCCACGGCGCGTAAAAGCCAGGGAAAGTGCTTACACACTCGATTACTTTACCCCTGAATACTATTTTGAAAATTATGTTGATCCTGACGGGCGGTTTAACCCTTACCGGGATAATAACGAGATCCTGCCACAGGCAATTTATGATATTGCCACAAACATTCGCGATAACTACGGCAATATCAAGTGGTACCTGGCAGAAATTGGAATCGCGATGGATGAGGAATCAGAAGGGCAACCTCAGGCAGATGGTGTCATTGATGATACATTTCGCATTAGGCTGATGGAAGAGCACCTTCTCCAGTTGCACCGGGCTATCACTGACGGCTCTCAATGTTTCGGCGTTCACCAGTGGACCTTCATTGATAACTGGTCATGGATTAATAGCTTTAAACGCCGTTATGGTTTCTGGCGGCTTAATCTCACAACAGGTGAGCGGCAAATAAAGCGCAATGCTCTCTGGTTTGAAAAACTGGCCCGCTCTAATACGCTGACAATTAGTACACCGGAGGGAGAGCAATGAACCCTCGCGTATTCTACCCACTGCACAACACCATCAAGCACTACCCCTGGGGCAGCAAGCAGGCATTCAGTACATTATTCGCCATTTCTGACACCGACGGGCAGCCTCAGGCAGAAATTTGGATGGGTGCACACCCTTCAGGTTGTTCTGTGGTGGAGCAGCCCAACGGCACACAATTACCGTTAAGTGAGCTGATTAACCAGGAGCCGGAAACAACGCTGGGTCTGCGAGTCTCACAGCAATTTGGTGAGTTGCCTTTCCTGCTCAAGGTACTGGCGGCCCAAAGTGCATTATCGTTACAAGTGCATCCGGAAAAAACATATGCAGAGCAAGGTTTTCTCCGGGAACAACAAATGGCATCAGGTGACTACCATGACGGTAACCATAAGCCAGAGCTGGTTTATGCTCTGACTCCATTTATGGCAATGAACGGATTCCGGCCTTACGATGACATCATTCACCACTTCGAACTTCTTGATGCACCAGAGATTAAGCATGCGCTGGCAGACTTTAAAGCGCAACGTGATGAATCAGGCTTACAGCATTTCTTTATTGCCCTGATGCAGTTGGAGACTGCACAGCGTAGTGCTGCTCTCGCCAGACTTGAAGAGAAAAATAATACTGGGGTATTCCCGCAAATAACGCCTTACCTCAAAAAACTTATTCAGGATTACCCTGGTGATATTGGTTTACTTAGCCCTCTTCTCCTGCACTGCATCACCCTGGATCCCGGTGAAGCAATGTTTTTGTGGCCAGGCACATTGCATGCTTATATCCAGGGGGTAGCAGTTGAAGTTATGGCTAATTCAGATAACGTACTGCGCGCCGGGTTAACAGCAAAAAAAATTAACCTGCCAGAGCTAGTGCGCTGTACACATTTTCATTCCCGTCCGGAAAACACCTTAACCATGAAACCTGTTCAGGAAGGCCATTTTTTGTCTTACCCTGTTCCGGTGGAGGATTTCCGCTTTACTTTGTCAAAAACTAACGATTCAGTGCCAGTTATGCTTGAAAGTGTCCAAATCATCCTGGTTATGAGTGGTCATGCGATGCTGAGTCACGCCAATGGCGAGACGCTCAACCTGGTAGCTGGCCAGTCTGCTTTTATCCCTGCCAGCACCGGGGAGTATGTACTGAGCCATCAAGGTGAGGTTTGCCTGGTCAGTGCTTGATCTGGTTTCCCCTGAGCCATCCACAGTGATGGGCTCAGGGTTACAGGAAGGTAATATTATGCGGCTGACAGCACTGTAACTACGCCGATTCGCGAATGATAAGTTTTGGCGGCAGGATCAGGCTGTATGTTTCACTGCTACGCTGCCCAAGCTGGCTGATTAACCGCCTGGCGGCCTGGCGGCCCATTTCACGCGCATTGAAATTGACAAACGTAAGGGAAGGTTCGGTTAGTTCCGCTTCTTCGACGTCGTCAAAGCCAATAACAGAAACTTGCTGGCCAATAAACTGATCTTTACCGATTGACCGCCCCGCCCGGTGTACACCATAAACCGCACCCAGCGCAGTTGACGAATGGTGGCACAGCATCGCGGTCACTTGTGGCTGCGCTAACAGTAATTGCTCCACAGCCTGAGCGGCAGACGACTGGCTTTTCCCGCATTCCACCACCCATTCAGGCCTGAATGGTAAACCAAACTGCAAGAGTGTTGAGCAGTACCCACCAATACGTTCAGCCCGGCACAAAGAGTGGCTTGCCCCGCCAATGTAAGCAATTCTGCGGTGCCCCTGGCGGATAAGATGTTCAGTCGCGAGTTTTGCCGCAGACATATTATCCGGCCCAACATAATCAACCTGTTTATACACTGGCGCACGAGCAATGCAGACCAGTGGTAAACCATGTTCTTGCAGATTCTCAAGATTGAATGGCTGGCTTTCGTCGATAGGGCAAAACGCTATGCCACCAACGCCCTGCCGCGCCATGGTTAACAGACATTTTTCGAATTTTTCCTGGCTGTCACCACTCTGAGCCAGAAACAGCATAAAACCCTGCTGCTCTATCTCCTCGCTGATACCAGAAGCCACTTCAGCGTAGTAAGGATCACTGATGTCTTTCAGTATTAATCCAATGATTTCGCCTGCCCCGGAACGCAGGTTAGCTGCGGCCCGGTTACGTATGTAACCCAGCTCTTCGACGGCACCATTCACTTTTTCTATCGTGTCAGTAGAAATCCGCCCTTTGTTGCCCAACACCATCGACACCGTAGAAACCGATACACCGGCATGTTTAGCCACTTCTGTGATGGTCACCTTTTTTGCAGACATAGATTCACTTTCAGGATGAGAAAAACGTTTTATCAGAAAACTTTAACCCTGGAAGCCTGATTTTAAAAGCTCGCAGTTTGGGGAAGCCAAACTTGTTTAACACGATCACAGATATTTTGATAAAACGTTTTATCAAAATTTTACCTCTGTATATTGTGCGGATAAAGACAAAAATCCCCTGCACATAATCAGTTGATGGCTTGTGCGCTAAAAGTTCTCAAACTCTGGAGACGTGATATGTCGAATGCTAACAAATCGACCATTTGGGAGTTCCTGCAAAGCCTGGGCAAGACCTTCATGCTACCCGTGGCACTGCTGGCATTTTCCGGCATCTTACTCGGGGTCGGTAGTTCGTTTTCGAGTTCGGCGGTTAAGGCAGCAATCCCTTTGCTGGATAATAACTGGTTGCAATACTTGTTCATGTGGATGACCAAGATTGGTCTGGTCGCCTTTATCTTTTTGCCAGTGATGTTTGCCGTTGCCATTCCGCTGGGTTTAGCCCGCGAAGAGAAAGGCGTCGCAGGGTTTGCCGGGTTTGTTGGCTACGCAGCATTCAATCTCGCCATCAATTTTTTCTTAACAGTTGCGGGCGTGCTGGATGACCCAGCCGCGCGCACAGCTTATGGCGTAAAGAATATTATCGGCATTGAGTCTATTGATACCGGTATTCTTGGCGCGGTTATTGTGGGCGTAATTGTTGCCAGGCTCCACCAGCGTTACTACACATTCAAAATGCCCGATGCGCTGGCCTTCTTCGGCGGTGCGCGCTTTGTGCCAATTATTTCAGCCATTGTTCTGGGTGTGGTGGGCGTATTTATTCCCTATGTCTGGCCTTACTTTGCTGCGGGAATTAACAGCATAGGCCATGTTATTGAAAAGGCCGGGGTCTTTGGCCCAATGCTGTTTGGCACTGGCGAGCGTTTGCTGCTTCCTGTTGGGCTTCACCATATTTTGGTGGCACTGATTCGTTTCACCGAAGCGGGCGGCACGATGGATGTCTGCGGGCAAACCGTCTCTGGCGCACTGAACATCTTCTATTCTGAACTTTCCTGCCCCACGACCACGGCTTTCACACCAGAAGTTACCGCGTTTTTATCTCAGGGGAAAATGCCTGCTTTCCTGGGCGGCTTACCTGGTGCGGCTCTGGCGATGTACCATTGCGCCCGCCCGGAAAACCGGTCAAAAATCAAAGCGCTGCTTATTTCTGGCGTCGTAGCCTGCGTTATTGGTGGCATTACCGAACCACTCGAGTTCCTGTTCCTGTTTGTTGCGCCGGTTCTGTATTTGATTCACGCCATCCTGACGGGCATTGGCTTTATGCTGATGGGGATGCTGGATGTCACTATTGGCAATACCGACGGTAATCTGATCGACTTCCTGGTATTTGGCGTGCTGCAAGGCACGGCAACCAAATGGTATTTAGTGCCTCTGGTGGCAGGTATTTGGTTCGCGGTTTACTACGGCGTGTTTAAGTTCGCTATTACCCGGTTCAACCTGAAAACGCCAGGCCGGGAAGTGGATAACGCTGCGGTTGATCAAGAGTTGCAGGCAGTATTTGTCAATGAATCTGGTAAAGGTGCGGCAGTCCTCGCAGCTCTGGGCGGGAAAGAAAATATTACTTCACTGGATAACTGCATAACGCGCCTGCGCCTGTCCGTTAACGATATGAGCTTAGTGGACGACGCCAAACTGAAGGCGCTGGGTGCCCTGGGCGTGGTGAAATTAGACAAACACAGTTTACAGGTAGTAATTGGCACACAAGTTCACCTGGTGAAAAACGAAATGCAGGCCATTATTTCCGCAAGCTAAGAACGGTTTGCATTAATGCTCACTTTCGGCACGTTTCTTTCCAGTGCCGAAGGTGCGTAACCTGGGGTGATACGCATGACACAGAACACTGACTTTGATACACCGATTGACCGCACTGGTACTTACTGCACACAGTGGGATTATGTCCAGGACAGGTTTGGGCAGCCCGGCCTGCTGCCTTTTACCATTTCAGATATGGACTTTGCCGTACCAGAGCCCGTGCTGGCCGCCCTTAAGCAGCGGCTTGCACACCCGGTTTTTGGCTACAGCCGCTGGAACCATGATGATTTTAAGTCTGCCATCAGCCACTGGTGCCAGTCCCGTTTTGGCTGCGCCATTGATAAGCAACATGTGGTTTACGGGCCATCCGTTATCTACATAGTTTCTAAACTGATTGAGCAGTGGACTGAACCTGGTCAGGGTGTTGTTTTTCATACACCCGCTTACGATGCGTTCGACAAAATGATTACCGGCCAGGGAAGAGAGTGTATTCATAGCCCGCTGGTTAACAGGCAGGGCCGGTTTGAAATCGACTGGGGCGATTTAGAGCGCAAGCTGGCTGATGCCAGGAACACACTGTTCTTATTATGCAGCCCGCACAACCCAACCGGGCGGGTATGGAGCAGGCACGATCTACAAAAACTCGCAGATCTTTGTGCACAGCACCATGTCAGGGTTATCTCCGATGAGATCCATATGGATCTCTGTTTTAAACCTCATACGCCGTATGTCGGGTTTGGGCCATCTGAGCACTGGGCACTGGTAACTTCCGCATCCAAGTCGTTCAATATCCCGGCACTGAACGGTGCCTGGGCGTTGATTCCCTGCCCACAGGCCAGAGAGCAGTACCTGCACAAACTCAAAGACGTGGATGGCCTTTCATCACCCGCTATTTTGGCTGTTCTGGCAACCATGGCGGCTTACCACGAAGGCGCGACATGGCTTGATGCACTGAATAATTACGTTCGGGCGAATCATGTGTATTTACAGGAAACACTGCACAGCGCATTCCCTGAAATAAGCTACCAGTTGCCCGATGCAACTTATCTGGCGTGGCTGAACCTGAGGCCGTTGAAGCTCAATATGGCAGAGCTTAACCAGGCATTAATCGAACAGTTTCACGTAGCCATTATGTCTGGTGAGGTGTACGGGGAAGCTGGCCTGGGTTACTTGCGCCTCAACCTTGGGTGCCCACGCGCCAAAGTAGAGCAAGGTGTGGCAGCATTAATCCAGGCGATTAAACTGCAACGGTAAGCAACCAGGGGTTGTGTGCACGAGCAACCCGCCGCCTTCCCCTTGGTATATGTGGCAAATAGCCTGTGTGGCAAAAAGCATCATGGCTGAGAATACTGGTACAGCTCGCCAACCGTGGCACTGGCAGCAGTGTGGCGGTACAGTCGGTCGATTTGCACCAACAAGAGTTCAGCACAAGCCACTGCATCCACCAGCGCATGGTGTGCCGGGTAATCAGGCAGCCCGTAACGGCGGCGGACTTCAGCCAGTTGCCAGTAACCACGCGGCTCTTGCTCCATTCCCCAGGGCCGGGGTAATGATTTTTCGATGTTAAGCGTATCCAGCCAAATCAGAGCGGGGGCTGGCAACCCTGCCAGCCTGAAAAAACGCGCAATAAATGCCTGTTCAACCACGGTGCCATGCCCTAATACCACCTGCCCATCCAGCGCCTGCCATACGCTTTCCAGTGCTTCTGCCAGTGGTAACCCCTGGCGCTGCATCTGGGGCAGAATATGGTGTAACCGAATTGCGTCCCCCTGCTCCGGAACGGCTGACTGCACCAGCATATGCCGCGCAGAGGCAAGGCGGATTATACCCGCCGGTAATGCCACAAACCCGATACTGACAATATTGTCCTGGTCCGGGTTCAGGCCACTGGTTTCAAAATCCAGAGCGAGAATGGTTTGCCCGAACAGAGGTGCATTTTCACCAGCCAGTGGCCGGGAAAACACGGTCGCCAGAGCCCCAGGCCAGGGTAAACCGGCCTGTTGTGCATAAAGCTGTGCAAGCCGTTGCCAGGCAGAGCGACGCAGGAAGGGCCAGCGCATCTTACAGCCCGAAGTGCATTTTCGCGGCATCCTGAAAACCGCTGATAATCCGGAAAGCGTCTTTCAGGTGCTGGCGTTCAAAACTGCCAAAGCGCGCAGGTTGCAGGATGTTATCCGGGGTATCGCCACGCTTCAGGGCCTCACGCTGGTGAACATAACGTAACTGATTTACATAATGCCAGGTGCCCGACATATTCTCCCCGGAGGCATGGTTCAGAACCCCGGCATCAATCAGTGCCTGAATACGCTCCCCGGTATTCAGTTGCCGTAACCCCTGCTGCAAACTGTAAATGCGTACCAAATCCACCAGGCAGTGAATCGACGCATCTTTAATATTCAGTACCTTCTGGTTATCGCCATTTTTTTCCAGTACCAAATTATGGAAGATGCCCAAAGGAGGGCGAATACGCAGTGCATTACGCAACAGAGAAACCATAAGCCGTGGATTATTGCTCACTTGCTGATGGCGGTAATCGTCTACCCGGGCAAACAGCGCCGGGTCCCCGTCAAGGCAGCGCAGCTCAACAAACACATTCAGATTGAGCAGGTATTCATATTCCGGGTTAGTTGCCCACTTGCGGTAATAATGGCACCAGACCCTTTCGCGCTGGCACCATTTAGAAGTAGCCGCCATAAACCGGCCACTGCACAGGGTATAGCCGCACTCTGCCAGCCCTTTGCATATATACATGGCAAAGTGGTTAAAGTAGCGCAGGTCACGTTCAGTTGCGCTGTCTTCCAGAATCAATGCATTATCCTGGTCTGAAGACATATGCACTTCATTACGGGCATGGGACCCCGCAACCACCCAGCTCCAGGCGCAGGGCGGCTCACCAAAATAGTGAATCGCCATGGCTATCAGACGGCGGGTAAAGGCATCGTAAATCATGGTCATGACATCACCAATGATATCGGGCGCCACGTTGCCGTCTACCAGTGCCGCAAAAATGGCTTCCCGCACTGGCAACAATGCCTGCAATGCAGCAACGGAATCTGCCCGGCTGATTTGGTCGATTAAAAATATCGCCTGGACGCTGTTTTTCTGAATCAGTTGCTGGGGTGTAATCAGCCCCACCGGTTGCTGGCGGGCATTGAGCACTGGGATATTCTGGATGTTGTATTGCATCATCAGCAGTGTGGCGCGCAATACCCGCTGGTCATCCTGCACGGTGTGCAAAGAAGCGGTCATCACATCCGCTACCGGCCGTTGAATATCAACCCCTTGTGCCACCACCCGGCGTGTCATGTCTTTGTCCGTCATCATACCTACCAGGCGGCCCGCGTCATCGACGACAAAAGCACAGGTGGTACGCACGACATTACGCATCTGATGCGCAACCTGCTGGATGGTATCGCCCGGTTTAACCAGTGCCATATTCCGGCTGGCAACTTCGGTGACAGGTTTAAAAAACAAGCCTTTATCGGTATCTGACCACTGTACTTCAACCGCTGACGCCATGCGGGCCCAGGCACTGCGCGCCAGTTGCGAAATGATATGCGGGTAACCGGCCAGGGCATCAATCAGGCGCGCGTAAACAATCCGGTAGATAAGCGAGCTTTCCAGCGCCCGCACGCTGTAGTCGGCCACCTGCTGTTCCGGGCTGGCATGCAGGCTGAAACCGAACAGATCATCGCTGCCCAGTTTGGCTCGCAGGCTGCCATCTTTATGGCGCTGCTCAACCACACCAGAGCGAATAAAATAGAGATACTCCTGGTTATCTGGCGGATACTGCAGCACTTCATCCTGAGCCAGCCAGAGAATTTCCATATGGCGGGAAATACTATCCAGCACCGATACAGGCAATGATTCAAAAGGCTTCAGCGATTGCAGAAAGTTTATGATATTTGGCAGTAATTCATCATTCATCAACACCTCCGCCATAAGCAACAAAGGCCTTCTACTGAAGGCCTGAGGCTGACGACACACCTCATGTTCGTGCAGAACCAGAGGGTGTCACTCAATAAAAACCTGCCGTGTTTTACCAGAACAGCGCGTACAGCACCGCCAGTATCACAACAATGGCATAAGCCGCTACGTTAAAACTACGCTCTGTTTTAAAAGTGGCGGCAGTGACATGAATTGCACCGCTGTCATCATCCTGCTCTGATGTGCTCAGGCTGGTGAAGGCAATCACCACGATAGTAAACAGCAGGGTATACAGCATCTGGTCCATGAACGGCATGTTCAGCGGCATGAACTTCAGGAACAGTGCAAACGGAATGGATGCCACAACCCCAATGATAGCGCCTTTACTGGTGGTTTTTTTCCAGAACAGGCCCAGCAAGAAGACCGCCAGGATACCCGGGCTCACCAGACCAGTATATTCCTGAATATACTGGAACGCCTGACCGATACCACCCAGCATAGGTGCAACAAAGCAGGCAATAACCAGCGCCACAACCGCAGAAATACGCCCAACATTAACCAGTTTGTGGTCACCGGTATTCGGTGCGATGTGCGCTTTATAGATATCCATGGTGAAAATGGTCGCGGTGGAGTTCAGCATGGATGCCAGGGAAGACACAATTGCCGCAGCCAGCGCCGCAAACACAATGCCTTTAATACCAGCAGGCAGGAACTGAGTCAGCCACGGGTAAGCTTTATCGGCATGTGCAACACTTGGCAGGTTATGTGCCGCAACAGAACCCATTTGCGCCATCAGTTCCGGAGACTGGGTAATGACATAAGCCGCGATACCCGGAATAACCACCAGGAACGGAACAATCAGTTTCAGGAAGGCAGCAAACAGAATACCTTTCTGTGCTTCCGGAACAGATTTCGCCGCCAGAGTACGCTGGATAATGTACTGGTTGAAGCCCCAGTAATACAGGTTGGCAACCCACAGACCACCAATCAACACAGCAATGCCCGGCAAGTTCATATATTGCGGGTTGCTCTGGTCGAGGATCATCTGGAAGTGTTCAGGTGCGGCATCAAACATTTTGCCGAAGCCGGACAGGAAGCCGCCATCACCGCCAATAAAGGAGACGGCCATCCAGGTTGTCATCAGGCCACCGAGTACCAGGAAGAACACCTGAATAACATCGGTCCATACCACGGCAGAAAGACCACCATAGAGGGAATACACCAGCGCAAACACCGCCAGACCAATGATGGAATAAATCATTGGGATCCCAAGGATAGTTTCCAGTGCCAGGCCACCCAGATAGAGCACGGAAGTCAGGTTGACGAAGATGTACAACGCAATCCAGAAGATAGCCAGAATCGTCTTCAGGTTTTTGTTGTAACGCTTTTCAACAAACTCGGGAATGGTATAAATGCCTTTCTCAATAAAGACCGGCAGGAAGTATTTACCCACAATGATCAGCGTGATTGCTGACATCCATTCGTAGGACGCGATAGCCAGGCCAATAGAATAGCCAGAACCTGACATACCAATGAACTGTTCTGCGGAGATATTGGCGGCAATCAATGATGCCCCAACCGCCCACCACGGCAGTGATTTACCTGCCAGGAAATAGTCTTCCGTGCTCTTTTTACTTCCTTTCTTGTCTCTGGAAACCCAGATCCCGACCCCAATGATTATCGCAACGTAAACGGCGAAAACCATGTAGTCCAGGGTGCCTAAGCCGTTCTCGATGTTAGCCATCTGCCACTCCTATCCTTCACCCAAAAGCTGTTTGATAGCAGGAGTGTAATCGCTACCACTAATGAATAATGTCTGTTATCTCACATGTTTTAACTTTAATTTCATTATGTAAAAATAAAAAACATTAAAACAAATAAAAATCAAATGGTTACAAATAGAAGATGTAAACACGAAGTTTTAGTTAAGTTACATTGACATAACTAAACAGCATGGTTTTCTGGAGTTTTTGAAATCGGTTACAATGGTTTTTGTTGTGAATCAACATGTATCACACCGTATCTTGCGAACACATGAGTACCGCCAGGTTATCATCTTCAGGGCTGTTCAGGGCAAATGCCCGGTACTTTCAAAAGCGTTACAGCGAGGCACAAAAACCACCGTGCCCGTATTCACCAACAGTGTTAAAACCTGGGTGGCTAAAAATGAGAAGGAGTACAGGTGGGTTCTGAATAAAAAAACTCCGAATGTTCCCATCCGGAGTATCAAAGCCACGTACTTATACTACTGAGGTACTTTATTATAATGAGAAGAGAGGAAGACTACTCAACATAAAAAATATAATAATCAATACTCCAGGCTCAGCAGCCGTAAAAACTGACTTTTGGTAAAAATCATTCAGATGACATGTTTTTCACGCAATAAATTAATTTCGGCTCACTGTAACCCAGGTCATGTAATACCGTTGCAGTATGTTCCCCCCGCAATGGAGAAGAAGTAATATCAACCGAAGTGGTCAACAAAAACTGGCCACCGCGTTAGAGTTTTTCCAGTATCGGTTTTCTGATTCGTTTGGTGGTAACCCACCATTATATTCGTGCGGTCTTAGAGCGCTGTAATATCTAACGATATAGTCCGTTATTGCGTGAGCTGCATCGCTGAAGCTTACATAGCCCGTCGCCGGTACCCATTCGTTCTTCAGACGCCTGAAGAAGCGCTCCATCGGACTGTTGACGCTCAGCAGTTTCCACGCCGACTCATACTCTGCCTGAGCCGGTATCGCCACAGCAGCTGCCGGAACAGCCTGCTCGTATAATGACTGACTTGATCGCTGTGGAACATCACCCCGACTGGCTTACCACGGATTTCCCATGCCATTTCCAGTGCTTTCATGGTGAGCCTGCTGTCCGGCGCGAGCGACATGGCCCAGCCCACTGGTTTTCTTGCGAACAGGTCGACAACAATGGCAAAGTACGCCCAGCGCTTACCCGTCCAGATATAGGTCACATCACCGCACCTGATTTGGTTTCGTTACGGCGAACTGTCGCTCAAGATGATTCGGGATAGCAACGTGCTCATGACCGTCACGCTTATACCGGTGAGTCGGCTGCTGGCAACTGACCAGCCCCAGCTCTTTCATGAGTCTGCCAGCAAGCCAGCGCCCCATCTGGTAGCCTCTCTGGGTTGCCATTGTGGAGATGCTTCTTGCTCCGGCAGAGCCGTGGCTGATGCCATGCAGTTCAAGTACCTGACTGCGTAATACAGCCCGTCTGCCGTCTGGCTTTTCAGGACGGTTTTTCCAGTATTTGTAGCTGCTGCGATGAACCCCGAACACATGGCAGAGAGTGGTCACAGGATAACGCGCCCTGAGTCTCCCGATTATCGAGAACTGTTCAGGGAGTCTGACATCAAGAGCGCGGTAGCTTTTTTAATATTTCATTTTCTATTTCAATACGTTGTAGCTTTTTCCTGAGCTCACGAATTTCAATTTGTTCCGGGGTAATGGGGAGGCTTTTGGTGTTTTTCCCTGCCGCTCATCACGTAATTGTTTCACCCATCGCATCATTGTGGAAAGGCCGACATCCATAGCGCTGGCTGCATCTGCCACGGTATAGTTCTGGTCAACGACCAGTTGAGCGGATTCGCGTTTAAACTCTGCGCTGAAATTTTTTTTTCATTATGGCACCTGTGTTGTTCTGAGGTGAGCATATCACCTCTGTTCAGGTGGCCAAATTCAGTAAACCACTTCACTGCAGTGACTTTCTGAACCAGGGTTTCTTCCGTCATGGCCATGAGCAAATCCTTCTATTTCTTGTTCTTGACTTGGTAGCGTACAGGACGGGTGAGTTTTTCTAGCAAACCTTCTTCTTCAGCACGCTTCAGCCATTCAGTTAGCTGAGACTTATGAAGCTGAGTACTTTCAATCAATTCATCGACAGTGACTGGCTCATCGGCCAAACGTTGAAGCTCGGAAGTAAACAACTGATAGAAATCGACAGGGCTTGATGGCGCGGCTTCGCTTTTGGCAGTCTGCTCTGAAATAGTTTCAATATTTGTCTGACTTTCGTTGACAATACGCTCAACCTCTGGCTCGACAATTTTTATTTCAGGCACAGATTCAATCTCTGGACAAGACTCAGTCTCGGCGAACAACTCAGGCTGTGCAGACATGGAAAAGAGATCGCCCATTTGCTCCCTCACCTGATTCGCACGGCCACCTTCATTGCTCATTAAATCCGCAATATTGAATTCTTGAGTATCCGCCTCCAGCCAACGGCCACCTTTAGCGACCAAATATACATTGGCCGCATCTTTATCTGTTGTCTGCTTAACCCACAGCGGCACCCATGCCTTTTTCAAATTTTCTTCTGCACCGTTTAGCGTGCCGCCTTTTTTGCCCGAGTGAATCACCAGAGAGCTGTCTGCCAGACAATAGATGTATTTGTTGCGGGCCATGGCATTACCTGCGCTGAACCCCGCCTCGGGGTAGAAAGGCGAAACTAACACAGCATGAGCGTCCATCAGGCCTTTGCGCCACTTGCTGCTGGTCGCCGCTTTTAGCAGGCTATCGGCCATCACACCAATCACCGCGCCACCTTGTTTGATAGCACCAAGCATCGCCGTTTCATCAACGCCGCGCGCACCGCCAGAGACAATAGCAATGCCCTCAGCCGCTGCTTTCACACCCACTCGGTCAGTGAATGCCAGATCAGACTCACTGGCATTCCGCGAGCCAATAACCGCCAAGCCTCCGATATTCAACAAGGCTTTGTTACCACAACCAAACAGCACTGGCGGAGAATCTGTTTTCAATCGCTGCTTTAAGCGTTTTGGATATTCTGGATCAGAGCGGGTCACCACCCAAAGTCCAGCCCGTTGCCATTTTTCCATAGCCAGTGCGAGGCTATGACCACGATTCAGCAATTCAATGATGCGCTCCGCACTGATACGTGCATCGTGCCAGCCTTGCAGCAAGGCTTTCGGGTCGGTAACCAACAGGTCCGCTGGCGTGGTGGCTTTTTCTTTTAACCATAAGGCAAAGCGGCCCCATTCCGAATTAGTCAGCGGCTTTGCGCTTTCGCTGCTGGCTTTTGAAAAATAACTGGTCAGCAGCAAGGTCGCTTGCGCTGTGGGTGACAAAGAGCCGTCAGTTGAAGAAAAGTGAGATACATTCATGAGTCTTTCACCGAAGATGAAGCCAGCGCGACGGGATAGACCACACCACTGCCTGCTTGCTGTAAAAGTGCCGCGACGACAGTTAGCGTCCAACCAGAATCTACTATGTCATCCACTAACAAAACCGGTTGCCCCTGATAAAGCTGAATCACAGTAAACGCCCCATCCAGATTGCGACATTGGTGGAAGCGATTTTGCTGGCCTTTTTGCGGCTGGTTGTCTTTGACTTTGCTAACCGCATCCACAAATGGCAGCCCCAATCGTGCGGCCAGGCGACGCGCAAAATCTGGTACCAATTCAGGATGATTACGCGACGGCACGCAGCACACCCACTGAGGAGCAGGGTCAGGCTGCCAACGCTGATGTATCATTTCTGCCATGGCTTCAACCAATTCATCACCGAAACGCCCGGCATGTTTATTATCGGCAACTGTTCGCCCCCAACCAGCATCACCCCAGCGGGATAAAACACGGCCTTCCTGCGCGCGAAGTCGCTGGGGTAGATTGCCGCGAAAGCCGTATTCCAGAAACGCATTGGCCGCCACCTGTGCTTTTGGGGCAATTACCATTTCCGCATGCTTGAGGAAGGTGCTTGCGCTATGTGCCAAAGCAGGATCAACTGGTGCATTGATAACAGGCTGCCCCAGGCAAGACGAACATTTACCGCAAGGCATAGGATCGAGATCGTCCAGCGCCCGTCGCAAGAACGTCATTTTGCAGCCAGCATCATCCAGATACGATTGAACCTCTTGCCATTCCTGCACACGCTGTCCGGTTAAGTGTGCTATTCGGGCATGATCCATCTGGTAGCGAACAGGGGTTCTGACCCAGCGGCTACCGTCTTTAATAATAGGTGCCGGATTCTCCACGCCCAGCAACTTAAGTACTTTTTCAATCTGACCATTGCGCAGGTTAGTTTGTTCTTCGATGCTGCGCAGTGACAATCCATCACTCTGCTCCAACACCTGCAAAATCTCACTCACCTGATCCTCTGAAGGAAAAGCCGAGTCGCGGAAAAACTCGTGAATATCCTGATCTTCCACACCCGACATCAACACACCCACCGCATGATCAATACCACGCCCAGCACGGCCCACTTGTTGGTAATAAGCAACGATAGAGCCCGGCGCTTGATAGTGAATCACAAAGCTTAAATCCGGCTTGTCGTAACCCATCCCCAACGCTGTAGTGGCCACCAATACCTTTAACTGGTTGTTGAGTAGCAACTCTTCCAGATGCTGGCGGTAGGCGTTGCTGTTTTCAAAACCATCATGCTCAACACTGCCGTGATAGGCCTTGGCATCTATGCCATTCGCAACCAACCACTCAGCCACTTGTTCGGCGTCTCGTACTGTTAAGGTGTAAACGATGCCTGTACCCGGCAAGATGGGTATCACCTGCGCCAACCAAGCCAAACGGGATGCCTGATCGGGCAATAGCATGGTTTGCAGCGCCAGGCTTTCACGAGTCAACGGACCACGGTGAATCTGGATATCGCCAAGCTGGGTTTGAATGTCCGCTACTACGCGATTATTAGCTGTCGCGGTAGTGCCCAGTACCGGCGTATTAGCAGGCAACTGGCGAAGAATATTCACGATGCGGCGGTAATCCGGGCGAAAGTCATGGCCCCAGTCAGAAATACAGTGTGCCTCATCAATCACCATCAAGGCGATGCGGTCGGCAATGGGCTGCAACACGGTTTCAATAAAGCTGTCGTTAGCCAGGCGCTCAGGGGAAATCAGTAAACAGTCGACTTGATTATTCAAAATCTGCTGCGTCACCGCCTGCCAGTCGTTTTGATTGGCGGAGTTCATGGTCTCCGCAACAATGCCCAAACGCTGCGCCGATTCAATCTGGTTACGCATCAAGGCCAACAAGGGCGAGACAATAATAGTCGGCCCCATGCCGCGATCACGGAAGATTTTTGTGCTGATAAAGTAAACCGAGCTTTTACCCCAACCGGTGCGCTGCACCACTAATAACTTCTGCCGATGATTCACCAAGGCATCAATCGCTTCCCACTGGCCATCACGGAATTCGGCGGCGGGATTAGCCAGTGCTGTTTGAAGTAATTGTTGGGCTTGGGCACGGTTCATGATCACTCCTTAATTTACACGGTTAGCTCGCCGCTTATTAGTTTGGGTAGTAGCAGGTCGCGGGCCTTAGCGAGACTGGCATTCTGTGACATTAGATTTCGAATCTGATCGAAGTTATTCTGAACTACCTGTACAAACTCATCCAAAATACTATTTGGAGGCAAGGGAACAGCATACTTATCAAGACAGGAATGCTGTACTTTCTGGCGACCAGACGAACCAGTCATGTTTTTGATAGCATTCACTCTAAACGGATACGAACAAGCTAAACAGTAAAATTCAGAAGGTACTCGCCTTCCTCTCAATACGATGAACTCTGTAGAACCACAAGCCACTTCATCTTCAGAAAGGAAATAAGCATAACCTGTTTTTCCGTTATCCAAACAAGGGGGAATCCGTGCTAACAAGACGTCATTCTTCTTAAATTTCACGTTGGTGTGTTTGGTACGCTGCTCAAAATCAGCTGTATTCGCCGTCATCGCTGATTCGGATAGTTATGACATGGGCACATGGCTAATTTCTTTACCTTTTTCGCCTGTAGCGGTCAACTCATCATCCAGCCAGGGGTTGGAGAGCGCCTTTGATGGCATCCTGCCTTGCTTGCGCTGACGTCCATCTCATGTGGCTTGAAGAAATCTTTGGTCAATAACCGTTGTTCAAGGTTAATGCCACGACTATCTAGAAAGCGTAACAACAAGACCAGGTTGTTAGCAGCAGCTAGCGTCGTTGAGAAGGCATAGCCTCTATTACGGATTTAGGTTGTTAAAAACAAAGTTGGGTAATACATGGGAAGGCCAGAAGCACGATCCACTACCATGCAATAGCGCTCACCACTATCCATGACAAATGTTGTAACTCTGTAGTTCTTTTCCATGCACTCACACCCCATAAAAATTACACGATTACAAGGTACACTATATGTGAAAAATCACCAATTTATACAAGACACTTTTTCCAGTGCCAGAAATAAAAACCCCTGAATTAACAGGGGCCTATGTTTACAGTCTTTACAGATAACTCTAAGGTCATCTTCAGAACGGAATATCGTCGTCGAAATCCATTGGCGGTTCGTTAGACGGTGCTGGTGCGCTCGGAGCCTGTTGCGGGCGAGACTGCGCGCCGCCACTGAATGCAGCGTTATTGCCTTGCGGCTGCTGCGGCTGACCCCAGCCACTCTGCCCGCCCTGGTTACCCTGGTTGCCACCCATTGGTGCACCACCCTGGCCACCCTGACGACCACCCAGCATTTGCATGGTGCCGCCAACGTTAACCACGATTTCAGTCGTGTAACGTTCCTGGCCACCCTGATCCTGCCATTTACGGGTGCGCAACTGGCCTTCAATATAAACCTGTGAACCTTTACGCAGATATTCACCTGCGACCTCAGCCAGCTTGCCGAACAACACAACACGGTGCCATTCAGTCTGCTCTTTCATTTCACCGGTCTGCTTGTCACGCCAGGATTCGGAAGTAGCCAGCGTAATGTTGGCTACTGCGCCACCATTTGGCATATAGCGTACTTCCGGGTCCTGGCCCAGGTTACCGACGAGAATCACCTTGTTTACGCCTCTGCTGGCCATGATAGTCTCTCCTGAAAAACGGTTAGCGATAGTTTAAACGCGGCATTCTAACACGCCAGTTAAGCAGATTATAGTTGCGATAATGCTTCCAGGGTATCGTTGTACGTTACATGCTTTACATAGAAACACTGGATATCCATTCAGGTTTTATTGTGTCATAATTAGCCGTTTCGGGTCGCCGGCTTTTCGTCTTGCTGGTTTTTAGTTGTAAAAACAAGGGCGAGAACCGGGATGACTGCATTTACTCCGGGGAAGGTGAATGGACAAGATAGAAATTCGGGGCGCCCGCACCCACAATCTGAAAAACATCAATCTGGTCATTCCGCGCGATAAACTGATTGTTGTGACGGGGTTGTCTGGGTCGGGTAAATCATCACTGGCATTTGATACACTGTATGCAGAAGGCCAGCGCCGCTACGTTGAGTCGCTTTCAGCTTATGCGCGCCAGTTCCTTTCACTCATGGAAAAACCGGATGTTGACCATATTGAAGGCCTCTCCCCGGCGATTTCTATTGAACAGAAATCCACATCACACAACCCGCGTTCCACCGTTGGTACTATCACGGAAATTCACGATTACCTGCGCTTATTGTTTGCCCGTGTAGGCGAGCCACGCTGCCCAGACCATGATGTCCCGCTGGCGGCGCAAACAGTGAGCCAAATGGTTGACAATGTGCTGGCGCAACCTGAAGGCAAACGCCTGATGCTGCTGGCTCCCATCATTAAAGAGCGTAAGGGTGAGCACAGCAAAACGCTGGAAAACCTGGCAAGCCAGGGCTATATCCGTGCACGTATTGATGGCGAAGTTTGCGATCTGTCCGATCCGCCCAAACTGGAACTGCAGAAAAAACACACCATTGAAGTGGTTGTGGACCGGTTTAAAGTGCGCGAAGACCTGGCTCAGCGCCTTGCGGAATCATTTGAAACCGCACTGGAATTATCTGGTGGTACTGCCGTTGTCGCCGACATGGACGACACCAAAGCAGAAGAACTTCTGTTTTCTGCGAACTTCGCCTGCCCGATTTGCGGGTACAGCATGAGCGAACTGGAACCTCGCCTGTTTTCCTTCAACAACCCGGCAGGTGCCTGCCCAACCTGTGACGGGCTGGGTGTACAACAATTTTTCGACCCCGAGCGGGTTATCCAGAATGGCGAGCTGTCACTGGCTGGCGGCGCGATCCGTGGCTGGGATCGCCGTAATTTTTACTATTTCCAAATGCTGCGTTCACTGGCCGATCACTACAAATTTGATATCGAAGCCCCCTGGGACAGCCTGGGCGCCGACATTCAAAAAGTGGTGCTGTATGGTTCCGGTAAAGAAACCATTGAATTCAAATATATCAACGACCGGGGCGATACCTCCGTGCGCCGTCACCCGTTTGAAGGGGTGCTGCACAACATGGAGCGCCGTTACAAAGAGACGGAATCCAATGCAGTGCGTGAGGAGCTGGCGAAATTTATCAGTAACCGCCCCTGCGCCAGCTGTGGAGGCACCCGCCTGCGCCGCGAAGCCCGCCATGTATTTGTAGAAAACACTCCGCTGCCAACTATTTCTGATATGAGCATCGGCCACGCCATGGATTTTTTCAGAAACCTGAAGCTGTCCGGGCAACGGGCCAAAATTGCTGAAAAAGTATTGAAAGAAATTGGCGACCGCCTGCAATTTTTAGTGAATGTCGGGCTGAATTACTTAACGCTGTCCCGTTCTGCGGAAACGCTTTCCGGTGGGGAAGCACAACGTATTCGTCTGGCAAGCCAGATTGGCGCCGGGCTGGTTGGGGTGATGTACGTACTGGATGAACCTTCTATTGGGTTACACCAGCGTGATAACGAACGCCTGCTGAAAACCCTGATTCACCTGCGTAACCTGGGTAATACCGTTATTGTGGTGGAGCACGATGAAGACGCCATTCGTGCAGCAGACCATATTATTGATATTGGGCCCGGAGCCGGGGTTCACGGCGGGAATGTGGTTGCCGAAGGGCCACTGGCAGATATCCTGGCGGTTCCTGAATCGCTGACCGGCCAGTACCTGAGTGGTGTGCGTAAAATTGGCGTGCCGAAAAAACGCATCCCGGCAGACCCGAATAAAGTGTTAAAACTGAGTGGCGCCCGGGGCAATAACCTGAAAGATGTCACACTGACTCTGCCCGTCGGGTTATTTACCTGCATTACCGGGGTTTCCGGTTCGGGTAAATCCACACTGATTAACGACACCCTGTTCCCGATTGCCCAGAAGTTACTGAATGGTGGCTCCAGCATAGAGCCTGCGCCTTATCGGGAGGTTCAGGGTATTGAGCATTTCGATAAAGTCATTGATATTGACCAGAGCCCCATTGGCCGCACCCCACGTTCTAACCCGGCAACCTACACCGGCATTTTCACCCCGGTGCGTGAGCTGTTTGCCGGTGTGCCGGAATCCCGTTCCCGTGGTTACAACCCCGGGCGTTTTAGTTTCAACGTGCGTGGTGGCCGCTGTGAAGCCTGCCAGGGTGATGGCGTGCTGAAAGTGGAAATGCACTTTTTGCCGGATATCTATGTGCCCTGCGACCAGTGCAAAGGCAAACGCTATAACCGTGAAACCCTGGAAATTAAATACAAGGGTAAAAATATTCACGAAGTGCTGGATATGACCATTGAAGAAGCCCGCGAATTCTTTGATGCCGTACCGGCGCTGGCTCGCAAGCTCCAGACATTAATGGATGTGGGGTTGTCCTACATTCGCCTTGGGCAATCAGCAACAACACTTTCCGGCGGTGAAGCACAGCGTGTGAAACTGGCCCGGGAGTTGTCCAAACGCGGTACAGGCCAGACGCTGTACATTCTTGATGAACCCACAACCGGCCTGCATTTTGCCGATATTCAGCAGTTGCTTGAGGTATTGCACCAGTTACGCGACCAGGGCAACACCATCGTGGTGATTGAGCATAATCTGGACGTAATTAAAACTGCAGACTGGATTGTGGACCTTGGGCCGGAAGGCGGCAGTGGCGGCGGGGAAATCCTGATTTCCGGCACACCAGAAACTGTTGCCGAATGCGAGGCTTCCCACACTGCACGCTTCCTGAAACCCATGCTGAAATAAACCGGGCTTAACGGGAATATTGCTGCCTCAGGGATGCAGGCAGCAATTCCAGCGCCTGTTGCCAGGCATCTTCCACCAGGTAATAAATTTGGGAATCCGGCAGGCTGCCATCCAGCCACAGTGTGCTCCAGTGCGCTTTATTCAGCAGTGCACTGGGGAAAACATCTTCATGAGACTGGCGTAACAGCTCGGCCAGTGCCGGGCTGGTTTTTAGCGAAAGCGCCGGGCGGCCATCTACTTCGTGCAACATAGCGAACATCACATCCGCCAGTTTAATTTGTGTTGCGGCCCACTCGCGGTGCGCCGACTGCGTCACACCCGGTTTATTCATGCAGAACGTGAGTAACTGAGACTGGTTCATGGCATTGGCTCCCCTTGTAGCGTCACGACAATACGCCGCGCGCCACCATGGATTCGGTGTTCCCCTAACCAAATCCCTTGCCATGTCCCCAGCGACACACGCCCGCGCTGTACGGGCAGGGCTAACGATACGCCAAGCAAAGAAGATTTGATGTGCGAGGGCATATCATCTGCCCCTTCGTAGTCGTGCTCATAATCGCCCTGGTCCGGAACCGTGCGTAAAAAATGCCGTTCCATATCGCCCCGCACCGTGGGATCACAATTCTCATTCAGTGTCAGCGAAGCAGAAGTATGCTGCAGCAATAAGTGCAACAGGCCAGTATTCACCTGGCTGAGAGCAGGAATATTGCCGAGAATTTCCTCCGTGACCAGGTGAAAGCCACGAGGTTTGGCGCTGAGTGTCAGAATCTGTTGATGCCACATGGTGTTGGTCCCTGGTTAACAAAAAGCACATGCAGGCACACATGCCTGCGTGTTTAAGTGTGCAGCATTTTGCTAAAAGGTAAACCCTGTGGCATCACAAGCAGCACAACCAGGCCGTGCTGCCGCCCTGGCACTCAGTATTCGGAATTAACAATCACCTCTTCGCCAAATTTACCGGCAGAAGGCAATGGGCGATAGGTGGAGTTGGAAGCACGCAACACGCGAATACCACGGATACCGGCATCGCGCGCCGCAGTGATATCGCCATCAGAATCGCCGTAGAAAATGCGGATTTGTTTATCCACCAGCCAGTTTGTTTTCGTGTTCTGGCCCGGGTTATCGCCGGCAAAAATCACCGGGTTCATACTACTGGCGGGAATATGGAAATCGTCCTGCAAGGTTTTAGAGACCGTTTCTGTTTTTGTCTGGCTGCGCCCGGTAATAAACCAAATGCTGTCACCCCGCCGGACGTGCATATCAATCAAGGCGCGGGCCACTTCTTTAGGGATGCTGAATTCATCCCAGCCATTATTCATTTTTTCCCAGAATGCCGGGTTGCTCAGGTAGTCATTGCTTTCCGGAGAGAACATTTTTTTGCCGCGGTAAAAGCCCGGGCTTGAGAACAACACAGTGTCATCAATGTCAAACCCGACAGCCATTGGCGGGCGACCAAGCAGGCTATTTTCAATTTGCGCCACAGATACCCAGTGAACCGGAGCCTGTGCGGCCAGTTGCGCAACGTTAATACCACTATAAAGCGGTGGTGTGGATTCTTTGGCAACTGCGGTATGAGACAGGGCCAGGCCCAGGAAGAGTGCGCCTAATGCGCGGGTCAGTTTATGCATGTTATCCCTGTGTATCACGGTGTTAGTTAATCTCGTTTTGCTCATCGCGTGAATCGAGGAAAACCTTAACGTTAAGCCGGTCCTGAGGGAAGGTTTTTTTATGCAGAAATAAGCAGAAAGTGTGATACCTGCCGGAATATTGCCACCCCGACAGGTAAGTAAGCACTCACATTACAGCAGCAAAGGCTTCGGCAACGCGGTTAACATTACGGGAGTTAAGCCCGGCCACACACATGCGCCCACTGGCTATCAGGTAAACCCCAAATTCATCACGCAGGCGGTCAACCTGAGCGGCACTCAGCCCGGTATAAGTAAACATACCTCGCTGTTTCAGGAAGTAGCTGAAGTCGTGGTTTGGCAGCGCCTGTTTCAGCGTTGCTACCAGAGCCTCACGCATGCTCAGAATGCGAACACGCATTTCTTCCACCTGGGCCAGCCAGTCGGCTTTCAGCGCCGGATCATTCAGTACCAGCGATACCACTTGCGCACCGAAATTCGGCGGGCTGGAGTAGTTACGGCGTACCGTGGCTTTCAGTTGCCCTAACACCCGGCTGGCGGTATCAGCGTCTTCACACACCACTGACAGCCCACCAACACGTTCGCCATACAGCGAGAAAATCTTGGAGAAAGAGTTACTGACCAGTGCCGGAATACCTGCGTTGGCAATGGCACGAATGGCATAAGCATCGTCATCCATACCCGCGCCAAAACCCTGATAGGCGATATCCAGGAACGGAATTAACTGGCGGGCTTTGAGCACCTCCACTACGGCATCCCATTCTGCCGGCACTAAATCAGAGCCAGTCGGGTTATGGCAGCAAGGGTGTAACAACACGATGCTTTTTTCAGGCAAACCGGCAAGGGTGTCCAGCAGGGCCTGAGTGCGGACCCCTTTGGTTTCGTCATCAAACCAGGGGTAAGTACCCACTTCGAAACCAGCACCCGCAAAAATGGCAATGTGGTTTTCCCATGTTGGGTCGCTCACCCACACACCGGATTCAGGGAAATAGCGTTTCAGGAAATCGGCCCCGACTTTCAGCGCCCCTGAGCCACCTAATGTCTGAATAGTGGCAATCCGACCTTCACGCAGCGCCGGGTGGTCTGCACCAAAGAGTAAAGGAGCAATGGCATTGCGATAGCCACCCAAACCTTCCATTGGCAGGTAAACAGATGCGCCATGAGGCGCGGCATTCAGACGGGCTTCGGCTTGTGCCACTGCCCGCAGTTGCGGAATGGTACCGTCTTCATCGTAATAGAGACCGATACTCAGGTTCACTTTATCCTGGCGAGGATCGTCTTTGAAACGTTCCATCAGCGACAGAATAGGATCGCCTGCGTAGGCGTCAACGTTCTGAAACACGCGGGGGTTCTCCTGATATCCATTAAGTAGGGGTGCCGCAAACTAAGGTTGTATTTACCTGGTTTTATCTCACGCCTCGGCAGCGGATAAAGCAGGCAACAACAAGCTGTTTAACGGAATTACCACAATAAACCGGAAGTAATGGGAAAGCGAGAGTAAAGCAGCGTGGATTAACGGTGGAACAACGATTTCAGGCGGTGTAACAATTTCAGGTGATATAACACCGGGCGGTAACCCGCCCGGATGAATGAATCAGTCAAGGTAGTGCATGGCGACACGAGATGTCAGGCGGGTAATAAGTTCGTAAGCACTCACTTTCGTTACTTCCGCTATGCGTTCGACGGGTAAGCCTTCTCCCCACATCACAACGCTGTCGCCGGGGTGTTCTTGTGCATCTGGCCCCAAATCAACACAAATCATGTCCATGGCGACCCGGCCAACCAGTGGCACTTCACGGCCATTCACCAGCACGGGCGTGCCTGATGGCGCACTGCGTGGATAGCCATCGCCATACCCCATGGCCACCACACCCAGGCGCGTATCGCGCTGGCTTACCCAGGTGCCACCGTAGCCTACTGGTTCACCGGCTTTGTGGTCACGTACCGCAATCAGGCTGGATGTCAGGCTCATAGCTGGCTGGAAGCCAAAGTCAGTTCCCCAGGGTTTGTGGTCCAGCGGAGAAACACCATAGAGAATAATCCCCGGGCGTACCCAGTCAAAATGAGACTGAGGCCAGAGCAAAATACCGCCCGAAGCAGCGATAGATTTCAGGCCAGGTTTGCCTTCAGCAAAATGGTTAAAAATAGCCAGTTGCTGTTCGGTCGCCCCCACTTCCGGTTCATCGGCACGGGCGAAATGGCTGACGATATTCACTGGCTGGCGCACATTTTTGCACTGGCTCAGGCGGGCATAAAACGCTTCTGCTTTTTCCGGGCGAACCCCCAGGCGGTGCATGCCGGTATCAAGCTTCATCCACACTGTGACGGGCTGGCTCAGCTGCGCCTGTTCAAGGGCTTCAAGTTGTTCTTCGCTGTGCACCGCTGTGTGGAACTGCTGGCTGGCGATAACCGGCAGGTCGCTGGCATTAAAAAAACCTTCCAGCAATAACACAGGTTGAGTGATGCCCCCTTCGCGCAGGCGGATGGCCTCTTCCAGGCGGGCAACGCCGAACGCATCGGCATCTGGCAGGGTACGGGCAGTTTCTAACAAACCATGCCCATAAGCGTTTGCTTTCACAACTGCCACCAGGCGGCTGGACGGAGCCAGTTCACGCAGGCGTTGCAGGTTATGTCGCAGAGCGCGGCGGTTAATCACAACAGTTGCCGCTTGCATGTTTATTCCTTCAATTATTCTTCGTCGTATTGCGGGCCTGCATAGTTATCGAAGCGCGACCATTGCCCGTTAAAGGTCAGACGCACAGTCCCGATAGGGCCGTTACGTTGCTTACCGATAATAATTTCCGCGATGCCTTTGAGATCACTGTTCTCGTGATACACCTCATCGCGGTAGATAAACATAATTAAGTCGGCATCCTGTTCAATGGAGCCGGATTCACGCAAGTCTGAGTTGACCGGGCGTTTATCTGCACGCTGTTCCAGTGAACGGTTAAGCTGTGACAGCGCCACCACCGGCACCTGCAGCTCTTTTGCCAGCGCTTTCAAAGAACGGGAGATTTCGGCGATTTCCAGAGTACGGTTGTCGGACAACGACGGCACGCGCATTAGCTGGAGGTAGTCGATCATTATCAGGCTTAAGCCATCGTGCTCACGGAAAATACGCCGGGCGCGAGAGCGAACCTCTGTCGGAGTCAGGCCGGAAGAGTCATCAATGTACATATTGCGCTTCTCCAGCAAAATCCCCATGGTGCCGGAGATACGCGCCCAGTCTTCATCATCTAACTGACCGGTACGGATACGGGTCTGGTCGACGCGAGACAAAGACGCCAGCATACGCATCATTATCTGTTCCGCGGGCATTTCCAGGCTGAAAATCAGCACCGGTTTATCCTGCAACATGGCGGCGTTTTCGCACAGGTTCATGGCGAATGTGGTTTTCCCCATAGAGGGACGCGCCGCGACAATAATCAAGTCTGACCGTTGCAGGCCTGCGGTTTTCTTGTTGAGGTCCTGGTAACCGGTATCTACCCCGGTCACGCCATCGTGCGGTTGCTGGTAAAGCGTTTCAATACGCGCAACTGTCGCTTCCAGGATCTGGTCAACAGATTTGGGGCCTTCATCTTTGTTGGCGCGGTTTTCTGCTATCTGGAAAACCCGGGACTCAGCCAGGTCGAGCAAATCTTCACTGGTGCGCCCTTGTGGGTCAAACCCGGCATCGGCTATTTCGTTGGCAACGGCTATCATTTCACGCACAACAGCACGTTCACGGACGATATCTGCATAAGCGCTGATATTCGCTGCACTTGGCGTATTTTTTGATAACTCAGCCAGGTATGCAAAACCGCCAACACTTTCCAGTTGCCCCTGGCGCTCCAGCGATTCCGACAGCGTTATCAGGTCAATGGGGTGGCCGGTTTCCTGCAGACGGTGCATTTCCGTAAAAATAAGCCGGTGCTGCCGGGTATAGAAATCTTCCGAGACTACGCGCTCGGCAACATCGTCCCAGCGTTCATTATCCAGCATTAACCCGCCCAACACTGACTGCTCCGCCTCAAGAGAATGCGGAGGAACTTTCAGCCCGGCCACTTGCAGATCACGCGGTTCGCGCGGCTCAGCGGGTTTGTTGAAGGGTTTATTTCCTGCCATAGTGAAAGGGTTTACCAAAAATTGAACGGGGAAACGTGGCATTATACCTGAAAACCGTCAGTTTGCAGGCAGTGGAATGCACTTACCTGTATCAGTAAACCACGATACCCACACAGGAGGCAGTGAAACAGTTATGGCAACGCGTATTGAATTTACCAAACATGGTGGCCCCGACGTGTTACACGCCGTGGACTGGACGCCCCCTGAGCCCGGCGACAACGAGGTCCAGGTTGAAAATAAAGCGATAGGTATCAACTACATTGATACCTATATTCGTAGTGGGTTATATCCCCCGCCTTCGTTACCCAGTGGGTTGGGAACAGAAGCGGCAGGCATCGTCGCTAAAACAGGTAAAAATGTCACCCATTTTCGCCCCGGCGACCGGGTGGTTTACGCCCAGAGTTCGTTAGGTGCTTACAGCAGCGTACACAATGTGCCTGAGCATAACCTGGCACTGCTTCCCCCGGCGATTTCCTTTGAGCAGGCAGCCGCGTCTTTCCTCAAAGGGCTGACCGTGTTCTACCTGTTGCGTAAAACCTATGAAATCAAACCCAGTGAAATGTTTTTATTCCACGCTGCGGCAGGTGGTGTTGGGCTGATTGCCTGCCAGTGGGCTAAAGCGCTGGGGGCAAAACTGATTGGTACGGTGGGTTCAGCACAGAAAGCTGAGCGGGCTATGCAGGCCGGAGCCTGGGCCACCATCAACTACCGTGAAGAGGATATTGCCGGGCGGGTTCGCACGTTAACTGGCGGGAAAAAATTGCCAGTTGTGTATGATTCGGTTGGTAAAGACACCTGGGAATCTTCACTTGATTGCCTGCAGCGCCGGGGTTTGATGGTTAGTTTCGGTAATGCTTCCGGGCCGGTCACAGGTGTAAATCTTGGTATCCTCAACCAGAAAGGTTCGCTGTATGTAACCCGCCCTTCACTTAATGGTTATGTTACTAACCGTGAAGAATTGCAGGAAGCGAGCAGTGAACTGTTCTCGCTGATTGCCAGCGGCGTGATTAAAGTCCAGGTGGAGGAAGCGCAGAAATTTGCTCTGGCAGATGCTGCCCATGCGCATAAGGTTTTGGAAAGCCGCCAGACTCAGGGCTCAAGCCTGTTAATTCCCTGACAAAGAAAATGGTAAAAATACAAATGATTAGGGCTTCCCGCAGGAAGCCCTTCATTTTTATAGTTCGCGCTGAATTTGTAGGGTACAGCTGCGATGAATTTGGTAGATAGCGAAAGCATAGTGACAGATTTAATAAGTAAATAATATGTTGTTAACGGAAAAGTTGTAAAAAAGTTCCAGGGTTGTGATCAGCCGCTCAAACAACCTGTCATATCAACGCATATCACGGCGATAATGTGAGCGTGATTGGGTATTGTTGCCATTATTTATAGCCCGGATAACCCACACAGCGACAATAGCCAGTAGTAACCAGGGCAACATTTTGAGCATTAACACCAGCAGCCCGCCAAAAAACATCACGCCCACAGCCACCAGCAGCGCAACAAAAACCCCCACCAGCGACACACCAGTCACCAGCAGCATAATAAAAAATCCCAGCACAAATAATAGTTCCAGCATCGTCAGTACCTCCAGGTAATAATCAGAGGTATTACAAGAACCATGCCAGAATATAATCACATGATTTTGAAACAAAAAACCCCAGCGCACAGGCCGGGGCATAGTGAATTTAACGATTATTGCGTCAATTTAATCAACACGTGCCACTTTGCTCAGCGCGGTCTCCAGAACCTGAATATCTGCGCCAGGTTTATGGGCATTTTCACTCAAGTAACGACGCCACTGGCGGGCACCAGGCACGCTCTGGAATAAACCCAGCATATGGCGGGTGATATGGCCCAGGTAAGCACCCTGGCTCAGTTCCCGCTCAATATACGGGTACATAGCCCGCACAACATCAGCCGGGGACGGGCTGGCAGTGGTGTCGCCAAAAATCTCGCGGTCAACAGACGCCAGTAGGCCCGGATTTTGGTAGGCCTCACGCCCCACCATCACGCCATCCATATGTTCCAAATGCTGTTTCGCTTCTTCCAGCGTTTTCACGCCGCCATTAATCGACATTGTCAGGTGTGGGAAATCACGCTTCAGTTGCCATACCCGGGGGTAATCAAGAGGCGGAATTTCGCGGTTCTCTTTCGGGCTTAAGCCAGACAACCAGGCTTTACGGGCGTGAATAATAAACATGTCACATCCACCCTGTTGGGAAACAGTTTGCACAAAATCACACAGGAATTCATAGCTGTCCTGGTCATCAATGCCAATACGGGTTTTCACTGTAACCGGAATCGACACCACATCGCGCATTGCTTTAACGCAATCCGCCACCAGTTGCGCTTCCCCCATCAGGCACGCACCAAAGCGCCCGTTTTGCACCCGGTCAGACGGGCAACCCACATTAAGGTTTACTTCATCATAACCACGTTGCTCAGCCAGTTTCGCACACTGCGCCAGGGCAGCCGGGTCGCTCCCCCCGAGTTGTAACGCAACCGGGTGCTCTTCTTCGCTGTAAGCCAGGTAATCGCCTTTGCCGTGAATAATCGCCCCGGTTGTCACCATTTCGGTGTACAGCAGCGTATGGCGTGACAGCTGGCGCAAAAAATAGCGGCAATGGCGGTCAGTCCAGTCCAGCATGGGGGCAATGGAGAAACGCGACGCTGAATACGCTGAGCACATAGAAACAACCTTTATGAAAAGTAGCGGTAAATAACAGTAACCCCACCACCAACCTGCACACCGGAGCAGGCTGGCGTAAAAATGGGCTACGGATTATACAGTCCAGGCCACAGTGGGGCAACGTGGAGGGAACAGGCAATGCCAATACCCGTAGCCGCGCCAGGCAAATAGTGCATTTTGCCGCGATATTTACCCGCCAGGTTTATACTTTGGCTTATGCACCACCATAAGCTGCGTGTACAGCGATGCGCTAACAAGGAGAATTATTATGCGTCACCGTCATACCTTCTGGATAAACGCACTACTCGCCATAAGCCTGGCATCACTTCCTGCTGCCGTTCTTGCCAATAATGGCAACGGGCATAAACCAGACAAAGCCAAACACAGCCAGGGAAATAACCACGGCAACAATAAACAAGATAAAGATATCGACTGGGGCGATTTCCGCCTGAAAGCAAAACATATGGGGTACACCGGGTATAAACCCCTGCCACCGGGGATAGCCAAAAAACTGGTGCGTGGGCAGCCTTTACCGCCGGGGATTGCCAAAAAAGCTATTCCGGGCGACCTGGGGCGTTTGTTGCCTTATTACCCGGGGCGGGAATGGCGCATTGTGGGAAATGATTTAGTGTCTGTTGTGATAAGCACAGCCATTGTTGCAGAAATTATTCATGATGCGTTTGATTAACCAGGTTACGGTGAGCAGGCCTCATTTCACCATGCCATGCAGTACACCATAACGCTTTTTATACTCACGCGGCGCCACGCCATTGTGGCGCCTGAAAATACGCGAAAAATACATTGCATCACTGTACCCTACCGCCTCGGCAATATTGCTTACCGATAGCTCCGTGCTTTGCATTAAAGCTCTGGCACGGTTAACACGCTGTTTCTCACGCCATGAAAAGATGGTCTCTCCCATTTCACTGCGGAACAGATGCGCCAGACGGGAAGGAGACAGAAATACCATCTTCGCTAACGCATCTACGGTCATTTCATCAGCAATATTGTTATTCAGATAGTCGCACAGTGCATTAATACGTGGGTCGACATTATGGCGGTTACTTTGCGGCTGCATCTGGAAGCAATGCAGAATCAGGCGTTCAAGGGCATTCATTGCCAGCGCTTCAGACAACGGGGCATCATCGCTGTTATGGTGAATAACCTCGGAAAACAGTGCCTTTAACCCTTCCTGTATTTCTGGTGTCTCACACTGTGTCCGGCCAATATTCTGATGGGTGTTATCCCAGCGCAGCCAGTCCAGCCAGTAAGGGCGGGGCATAAAATAGATCCATAAATGGTCCCAAAAATCATGGGATTCAGCACGCCCGTAGTGGTGTGGTATTCCAGGGGGAAACAGCACTAACTCCCCTTCCTGGCAGGTAATATACCCCTCACCTGCTTTAACCCGCCCGGCTCCACGTAACGTAAGGTTAATGATGTAACCTTTCATGCCTTGCGGGCGGTTGATGTAATAATCAAGCCGCCCACCACGGGATATGGGGGTATACCCCGACACCAGATACGCATTAAACGTAAAACTCTTCATCAGGGGAGAAAAGTTTACCAGGTCGTTCATATCCAGTGGCATATCCATCTCCTTTATGCCTCCTCCTGTTCCAGGTCAGAAGCAATAATTACTGTATCCCAGGGAGCCAGTATAAGGGGCGTGCCCCGGCTAACCCGGCCTTGCTGGAGTACCTGAACACCATTCACGGGTGCAGGCAAGTTTTGCGGTGTTGGGGAATAATTAAAGATAAACACCCTTTCCTGCCCGTCGGCCTGGTAAAGCCGCCGCACAATGACAGGGAAACTCGCATCTGCAGCCTGCGACGATAACCGGAGATCGGCAGTAAATTGCGAAAACAAACCATATAACCACGCTTTTTCCGGCAAAAAACCAACATACATAGCCTGCCCTTTACCATAATGAGCCCGTGTGACTGCCGCATATTGCCCCCAGGCAGGGTGATGGTAGCGTGTCATAACTTCTGTTTCCGGGTCTGGCGTCAGTAATTCTGCCCACAGCTCTGCCTCGGTGTCCGGTAACCCAATGGCACTGGCATCTACTTGCAGGGAATCCGGGCGCGTGAACTGGTTATAGGTTACGCCGCACACATCACGCAGGCCGCCGGGTTGTGGTGTGCTACGAACTTTCACGTTCTCATCACTGAAACCTGATTTAAAACTAATAACCGCACGACCGCCACGTTCAACCCAGGCGTGAATCCGGGACAACAGGCCGTCCGGCGCACTGTAAAGTGCCGGAATAATCATTACTTTGTATTTATCGCACTGAGCGTCCACATCATTAATAATGTCCACACCCACGTTGTTGTCGTACAGAGCATCATGGAAACGGCGGAAAATATCATTCCAGACATTGGTTTTGCCGTCTGCCGGAGGGAAGTGATTCAGCGCATCCATAGCCTCATTGCTAATCAAAATAGCCACATCATGGCGGGCTGACAGGCCAGATAATTGTTCACCATACTGCGCGAAGTCTTTACCAATGGTACAGGCTTCACGCCAGGTGGGGTTGGGCGCGAAATCGTGGCTCAATAACCCTTTCCAGTATGTTTCAAAGGAGTTGTGGATAGAGTGCCAGTGCCAGTAAGAAACCATTCGCGCACCCTGGGCAATATGGCTGAATGCCTGCAGCCGCAATTGCCCAGGGTATGGAGTCCATTCAGGGAAGCCCTGTGCCTGGGTTTCCAGCACGAAATAATTGGCACCCTGTTTAATTCCGCGAGTTATTGCGCCGCCAAAGGCGATTTCGCGCCCTGTCAGGTGATCCTGGGTGGGATGGTAAATATCCACCCCGGCAACCGTCAGCGCCCGGGCCGCAGCAAAATGATCCACCCGTGGCTGAACCCCATATGAATAGCCGCGCCATTCAAAATCAAAGTTATGAGTAATAAACTGGCCGGGCTTGCAGTACTCACGCACCAGCTCCCCCTGCCAGGCCAGATAAGCCGTCACTTGCTCGCGTTGATACTGAGAGAAAGCACAAGCCAGGCTGGCATTAATGGTGCTTTCCACCGGAGGGAAGTCAGCCCAGTCATCAATGCGATTGCTCCAGTAATCCAGGCCAAAGTCATGGTTAAACTGGCTGATATCCGGGTAGCGCACCTTGAGCGACTCAATAAACCCGGACTGCATCCAGTGGCCGGTGTTGTCATAGTGCTTAGTTTCATTATCCAGTTGATACCCAATAACTGCCGGATGCTGACAAACATGCGCCATCAAAACCCGGATGATATTTTCCGCATAACGGCGAAACACCGGGTTGACGATGTCCATGATTTGGCGCGGGCCATACTTCTGGGTACCCTGAACCGTCGTTACCATCACTTCAGGGTGTTTTTTGGCAAGCCAGGCTGGAATGGCATACGTCGGCGTCCCGATAATCACCGCAATCTCTGCGGCATGCATGGCATCCAGAACACGGTCAATATGGTAGAAATTGTAGGTGCCTTCAGCCGGTTCCAGTGTACTCCAGGTGGATTCAGCAATACGGACGACGTTAATTCCGGCCGCCAGCATCATTTCAATATCTTTTTCAAGGCGGTCTTCCGGCATATATTCATCGTAATACGCCACACCATAATATAATTCAGCCATACTGCCTCCTCCTGGGGTTATTTAGCTAAAACAGGCTCAGAAATAAACGCTCGTGCTTTGTCCAAAGTCACTACGGACATCAGCGTAAAGAACAGCGCGATACCTCCCAGTAAGATATAACTATCCTGGAACCCGTAGCGTTGGTACATATGACCAATACCCGTTGAAAGAAAAATTGAACTAAAGCTCTTCGAAAATTGGAAACCTATTAAATAAACTGTTGCAGATAACAGCGGGTTAAAATTAGCCGTAATATATTTAAGCGCGGCCACCAGCAATACTGAGCTTTCAAAGCCGTGCAACAATTTGATAAGGCTGATAGAAACTGGCCCAATTGCCCACGCAGAACCAATAATACGAAAACTCATTATCATGCCACAGTATATCAACGCATTTTTTGGGCCTATTTTGTTAACAAACCATGGGGCAAAAAACATCACCAATGCATCCAGGAAAATTTGCCCGGTAGTCAGGTAACCGAAGACTTCTGCGCCGCGCGCTTTGGTTTCGAAGAAATGGCTGTAATAAATAGCGAATTGCTGGTCATAGGTTTCATAAATAGCACCAACACCAATCATATATGCACCAAAGAACCAGAATTTCCTCATCTTTAACAGCGTGATGGCATCATTCAGGTTGACAGGTGAACGCGCTGGCTGCACTACCTGCCCTTGTTCATTCTGGTCCGGCCGAGTTTTCCACACTGTAAATAACAAAAATACCCCGGCAACACTTGCCATCCAGAAAATATAGTTGGCATCGAAACCAAACAGTTTTCCGGCGATAAAGGTGCCAATGGCCGCACCAAAGCCACCGAACATACGTGCCCGACCAAATTCAAAACCAGTGGCGCGACTGACTTTATCTATATAAGCTTCACATACACCGCAGCCAGCACCATACGCCAGGCCGATATAAATACCTCCGGCAAGGGCACCGAGTATGACATTTACTTTTAATAATGGCGCGAAAACATAAATCCAGTAAGGCGCAAATAACGTAATAATAATCGCCAGCATCCACATTAAATTTTTGCGGTAAACCAGCTTATCTGAAATAAATCCGAAGAAAGGTTGAACAGCAACAGACACAATAGCGGTAAAAGAGTACACCAGACCAACATCTGTGTAATCAACACCAATTTTCTCTGTTAACCACAACGACAGATAAGGATAACAACACCCCCATCCAATGAAGAAAAACAGAAAGAACAGGCAGCTCATGACATAGTTTTTATTTAATGAAACCATGATACACCCCGGTACAGTAATCGATAAAATGCACTGCAAAAATTACTACGAGGCGAGAGTATTAAGGTGGAAAGTTTCGCTGGAAACCTGTAAAAATCTGCTGTCTGATTATGAGTTGTGAAACAGCTCACAACCTCCCCATAACCACAGGGGAATTTCTGCTGTCATCCAGCATTGATACTTTCCCGACCAGCACCGTTAAGAGTTACCTGAAATACCCGGACACAATTTCTCAGCAAAAATGCTTCACATTTTTTATAACGGCAATTATGTTATGTTATAACATTATTTACAGGCGTTTTTACAATGCACTCTTCTGCAAGCCACCACTCCTTGTTAACGCTGTCCTCACTACTGCGCATTGTGTGCGCACTGGCGTTGCTGGCCGGGCTGTGGTGCGCCATTTACTGGGCTAACGCACTAGCATGATACACCTTGAGAATTTAGCTACAGGCTACCGCCGTCAGCGCATTGGCCCACCTTTTAATGGCACCTTTCATACCGGTAGCCTGACAGCCATTGTGGGCGCCAACGGCACCGGGAAATCCACTTTACTAAAAACGCTGGCAGGTATTTTGCCGCCAGTTTCCGGCCAGGTGAGCTTCCCGGAAGGCCGGCCACGCATTGCCTGGCTGCCGCAACAAGCTGAACTGGACCACCAATTTCCACTGACCGTGTTTGACGTAGTGTCTATGGGGTGCTGGCCCGCATTGCGCTTCTGGCAACGCTTCTCTCGCCAGCGTATGGCACAGATCTGGCAGGCTATTGAGCAGGTTGGCCTGGTTGATATGGCGAAAAACACCATCAATACGCTTTCTGGCGGGCAGTTCCAGCGCATGCTGTTTGCCCGGTTACTGCTACAACAGGCACCACTGGTTTTACTGGATGAGCCATTCACGGGTATCGACCAGAAAACCGGCGAATTACTGGTCAGCGTAATGCAACAAATGCACCGCGACGGGCAGACGCTGATTGTTGTTCTCCATGACAGCAGCCTGGTAAAACGCTGCTTTCCGGACACTCTGCGCCTTGAAAACCAGCATTACCAATGGGGGAACACCCTGGAAGTGATGGCGTAAATGCTGTCCGGGGTTAACTGACATGTTTTATCACACCATTATCGATCCTTTTATTCAGTTCGGTTTTATGCGCCGGGCGCTGGTCGCCTGCCTGGCGCTGTCACTGAGCATTACTGTACCGGGTGTATTTTTGCTGTTACGCCGTATGAGCCTCGCCGGAGATGCGCTATCCCATGCCATTTTACCTGGGGTTTCAATTGGTTATTTGATGTACGGCATGTCGCTGGTAGCCATGGGGTTTGGTGGGTTTATCGCCGGGCTGTTAGTTGCACTGGCTTCCGGCTGGGTGAGCAACCTGACACCGTTACGGGAAGATGCCAGTTTTGCCGGCTTTTACCTGGGTTCACTGGCGCTTGGCGTAACCCTGGTGTCATTACATGGCTCCAGTGTCGATCTGCTGCATATGCTGTTTGGCTCCATTCTTGCGGTAGACAAACAAGCATTATTTTTCGTGGGCTATATCGCATCATTTACCTTGCTGTGTATTGCCCTGCTCTACCGTTTGCTGGTGATGGAAGCGTTTGATAAAGCATTCCTGACAGTGAATGCCCGCCGGGCTCCGGGAATCATCAATGCGCTGTTTATGACACTGGTGGTGCTGAACCTGGTGGCGGGTTTTCAAATCCTCGGCACGCTGATGACAGTAGGCCTGATGATGTTGCCTGCAATTTCAGCCCGCTGCTGGGTGAACCGGCTGCCCGCCTTGCTCACCGTCTCAGCAATATTAACTGCGTTGTCTGCTTTTATTGGCCTGGTGTTCTCGTTCCATGCGGGGATACCCGCAGGCCCGGCTATTGTGCTCACCGCCGCACTTTTCTTTATGGTCTCAATTCTCTTTGGGGCTCACAACGGGCTGATTCCCGTTTTTGGCAAGCGAACCACTCAGAAGGAAACGTCATGAAATCCATTAAGCCTTTATCTCTGGCAGTGCTGTTGCTCAGCCCGGCTGCTGTTTTTGCCGCAACACTGAATACCGTCGCCAGTTTCTCTGTGCTGGGCGATATTGTGAAAGAAGTGGGCGGCACACATGTGCATGTCACGTCACTGGTGGGCCCGAATGGCGACCCGCACACCTTTGAACCGAAACCGGCAGACAGCCAGATCCTGCACAATGCTGATGTCGTTTTTGTCAGTGGTCTGGGAATGGAAGGCTGGATGGATCGCCTGATCAGCGCATCGGGTTATAAAGGCGAAGTAGTCACAGCTTCCGAGGGTGTTAATTCGCGCCAGATGCAGGAAGATGGCAAAACTGTAACAGACCCTCATGCCTGGAACAGTGCGGCCAATGGCGCAATTTACGCACGTAACGTTATGAATGCGTTAATTAAAGCAGACCCACAAGACGCCGATTATTTCCGCCAGCACGGTTCTGCTTATATTGAAAAACTGAACAAACTGGATGCCTGGGCGAAACAAACCTTTGCCGCTATTCCAGAAAGCCGCCGCCATGTCATCACCAGCCATGATGCCTTTGGGTATTTTGGTGCCGAATATGGTGTGAAATTCCTTGCACCGGTAGGCTTTTCTACTGAAGCCGAAGCCAGTGCCAGCGATGTTGCCGGGCTGATTAACCAAATCAAGCAGGAGCATATCCACACCTACTTTATCGAAAACCAGACAGACCCGCGCCTGGTAAAACAAATTGCCGCAGCAAGTGGTGCTAAACCTGGGGGTGAATTGTACCCGGAAGCATTAACCACTAAAGACGGGGTTGCCCCGACTTATGTGGCGGCGTTTAAACATAACGTGGAAACCATCGCTGCCAGCATGAAATAACAGGCAGAGTAACACCCCGGCGAGCGACTGCCACCGGGGTGTGTTTTATCAGAAGGTGAAAGTCAGTTGCGCACCCGCGCCCCATGTTTCTTTTTCTCCCACCAGGCCATTAATATCCAGGTGAACCCGGTTAAATGGCGCAAAACCCAGGCCTGCAGTCACTGCATTGTTATCATTGCCTTTAATATCAGCCTGGTAACCCGCCCGCACTGCCAACCAGCTTAATGGGCGAACTTCAGCCCCGGCTCTCAGGTATTGTGAGTTCTCTTCGCTCTTAAAACCTTTGGTTTCTGTCAGGTCGCCATCGGCTGTCAGTGTCAGTAACTCGTTGCTCCACGCAACCCCCGCCGTTACCAGTGGTGAAATTTGGAAGGTATCTTTGTAGCCGTTGATCTCTTTGGTATCGATATCGCGCGGAACCAAGTTTTGCCCACTCAAGCCAACCGTCCAGTGTTCACCGAAGTCTGCCGCGATCCCCGCATCCACGTTAAACCCGGTGTCGGTGTTGCGGTATTTACTGTCACGCAGGTCGTCACTGTTATAGTTGTAAATAGAAACGGAGTAGTTATACAGCCAGGTTTTTTGCAGTTTTGGCGTCACACCAACGGATACCGGAACACCGCCAATATCAAACTGTTTTGCCAACGCAATCCCGTAATCAGAGACAATCGCTGCCCGGCCAAAGCCGGTTGATTTCAGGTTGTCCTGCACAGCACTGGGATCCAGAGCTGCGGCTGCGGCTGCAGTAGTACTGTTGGAAATATTTTGTAACAGCGCAACATCATTGGGATCGATATAAGAACTCACCCGCGCGCGCGCCCAGGCCTTGGTGACAAACGCCATCGAGATAGTACTGGTGGGAATACTGACCGCCAGACCAGCAGCTGCTTTAGCGCTGGCTGTTTTGCCATCCAGATAATTCAGTTCATCAGCCAGATCGCCTGCCGCAGCCTGAATTCTGGGTAATTGCTGGGTGAAATTCAGAAATGTGATGTTGCCGATTTCATCCCGCCAGGTGTCCACTCTGTCACTGATGTCGTCAATTTCATTACGCAGGTTGTCTTTGTCTGATATCACAACGCCTACCGACGGCAGCACAACAGACACGTTGTCATCGTCGTGAGATTTCGCCAGCAGAGCCGGGTTTATCAGCACACCACTGCCATAACTGGCAGAAGCGACCCCTGCCCCCCCCATCCCATCACTCCGCGATTCGGCCCAGGTATTGGCAGCCAGCACTGGGTGAGCAATCAAAAATGTGGCAGTCATGGTCGCCACTGAAACTTTGCTTATTCTGTTCACAGGCATTCCGTCCAGGTATTGTGAATAATTTTCGACCACCCTCTTTATCACCCAGGTAGCCGCAAGCTATTGCTGTGAATAACGGCGAAAAAAGCAGGTTATTGCAGTGTTTAAAAAGACGTATCCATCCTGGACAAATTGTTATTTTGTGACCTACCTCATATGTATAGTTCAGGTTTTTGATTTTTGTGAAGGTTTCCCGGCAAAGCGCACCACATTACCAGGCTCCACTCGATGCAGGCAAACGCGGCAATGTGGCGCACATATCGGTGTTTTGAGCGGTTCATGGTAAAGTAGCCTCTTTACGACCATGTTGAGGGGCGGGATGGATAAGTCTGGGACACAAAACCTGTTAGCTCGGGCAGAAAAGCTTTGCCAGCAGCGCAATGTACGCCTGACACCACAGCGCCTTGAAGTGCTGCGCCTGATGAGTGAGCAGGACGGGTCGATAAGCGCATATGACTTGCTGGACTTATTGCGTGTCGCAGAACCTCAGGCCAAACCTCCCACAGTTTACCGTGCTCTGGATTTTTTGCTGGAACAAGGGTTTGTTCACAAAGTTGAATCCACTAACAGCTACGTGCTGTGCCACCTGTTTGACCAGCCCACTCATACCTCCGCCATGTTTATTTGCGACCGTTGCGGCGCAGTGAAAGAAGAGTGTGCGGAAGGTGTAGAAGACATCATGCACAGCCTGGCGGCCAGCATGGGGTTTGCATTGCGCCACAATGTCATTGAAGCCCATGGTTTATGTTCACAATGCGTGGAAGTGGAAAGCTGCCGCCATCCGGAAAGTTGTGGGCATGACCATTCTGAACAGGGTAAGAAGAAGCGCTAACCACTGTTTGGCTACAGAGGGCCGTGAAGCCCTCTGTGACGATGAATCAAAGGGAATTTACCACCGGTAGTCGTCGCGTTTTTCCCAGGCGGCCACTTCTTCTTCAGCCCGGGCTTTCGCGTAACCATAACGTTCCTGAATTCGGCCTACCAGTTGGTCACGCTTCCCTTCAATGACTTCCAGGTCATCATCGGTCAGTTTGCCCCACTTTTCTTTCACCTTACCTTTGATGATTTTCCAGTCTCCACTGATTTCCGTCATATTCATCACAGCGTCCTCGCGGTTGGTTAATTGAAACAGTGCCGTTTACTGACAGCTTGTTTTGCTTACCTCATGAAAAATTGTAGTTCATCGAATTGTATTTGATTATTTTTTAAGAATGTTTAACTGACAAACCCGAATAATACCGCCTGTAAATTCCTTTCAAACAGCGCTGCCTTTTCCGCTCGCTGGCATTCCGTTGTTAATAACTTGTAAAACCCACCGGGGAAAATGATTTCCCCCTAAAATAAGTTGCGGTAACATTGGCGGAATCCCCCGTGAAGGCCTGCCGCTTATGCCACCAGAAAATTTGCTCCTTGATAACCAACTGTGTTTTTCCCTCTATTCGGCGAACCTGGCACTGAATAAAATCTACCGTAATGTGCTTAAGCCTCTGGAGATAACCTATCCCCAATATCTGGTGCTGCTGATCCTCTGGGAATCTGACCAACAAACGGTTTCGGCCATTGGTGAGCGCCTGTTCCTGGATTCCGCCACCCTTACGCCGTTACTGAAGCGCATGGAAGCCGCCGGTCTGGTTGCCCGCCAGCGATCCACACAGGATGAACGCCAGGTGATTGTCAGCCTGTCTGATAAGGGCCGGGGCTTGCAGCAACAAGCGGAAGGTATTCCTCAACATATTTTGTGCGCTTCTGCCTGTGACCAGGCCGAACTCATCACGCTTAAGCAACAACTCGATACCCTGCGCAATCAGTTGATCAAAAACGCCTGAAAGCTTTAAAGGCAAGAAACACGAAAAACACAGCCCGGTGCTCTGCCATGATAGGGGTTATCTTTTAGTTACCCCGTTCAACCCCGGAGAGAAACGATGAGTGCTTATGTAATTTTCGTGCGCAAAACCACGCATGATGAACAAGAAATGCAAACCTACGCAAAACTGGCCGGAGAAGCTCGCGGCGACCATCCCATTACTCCGCTGGCTTTTTACGGTGATATCACCACTCTGGAAGGCGATGATGCCGAAGGTGCGGTTATTCTGTCATTCCCGGATATTGAAGCTGCAAAAGCCTGGTACTACAGCGATGCATACCAGAAAGCCAAAAAGCACCGCAATTTGGGTGCCGACTACCAGGTGTTATTGATTCAGGGGGTTTGATCAACAGGTTGTTCTTTCTGTAAAACAGAACCAGATCTGGAACCTATAGCCACATCAGTCTGGGTGAACGAAATTTTCAGTTGCAGCAAAAACAACCTGCCAGTACTGAGCAAATTGCGCGCCGTGTCAGCCACACTGATTTTACTCACCCACTGCGCCCGGCGCCCGCAGGGGGCACTGGCCCCCTGCACCCCCTTTCGTGGCCGGCAAAATCGCCGCTTCGCGGACATTCGGCTTACCCCGGCGGCCTGTTCGGGTACCGCTCCGAGTCGGCTTCCTGCCTCCCGTCGCTCTGCCTGCGTCCTGCAGGCAGCCCCGGCCCGCCAGGCACGCCTCAACGATTTAGAGGCCACACCCCACACCCGTTTGTATGCTCACAGCAAAAAACACACAAAGACATACCAGGCACAAATCCCCCAGCCACACCACACAATACAAAAAACCCCGCTACTTGCAGCGAGGCCTGTTCGCGTAAGACCGGTGAACCGCAGAAAGGAAGACAAGGTTATTCCGCCCGGATGGCGGAATAAGGCGAACCGAGGCAGGGATGCCGAGTCGAGCCGGCCGCAGGCTGACTGCCCGGAGGTGAACGCAGTGCGCAGCACCGGTTGCCCGCGAAAACGGGGATTGCAAAGGGGGCGAGCCCCCTTTAGCCCGTTCACTGGCTGTGAAGCCACATTCACCACATCACTGCAAGTGAACGGAACCCTCTACACTGACACCACAGCAAGTGAACGGAACTTTCACCACACTGGAAGTGAAAGCCCCCTTCACTTCACCTCAAACCACGTGCCATCCCGCCAGTGCCGCCGCCAGCACCACCCCAACGTCACCCCGCGCAGCACCAAAAACACCACCAAAGAAAACCACAACCCATGATTCCCAAACCCAGGCAGTGTCAGCAGGCACACCGCAAACCCTGCGGCTGAAAGCGCCATACTGTTACGCATTTCTGCGCCCCGGGTCGCACCAACAAACATCCCGTCCAGCAAATAACACCACACCCCGGCAACCGGCAGCAGCACCTGCCAGAACAAGTATTTATCTGCCAACTGGTGTAATGCTGGTAGCGAAGTCAGTAAGCCAATAATTTGCGGCCCGGCAAGGGCATAAACCAGAGAGAACCCCAGAGCTACCACACCAGCCTGGCGGCATGCAGCGCCCCATACAGCCAGCAACTGCCCTTTGCTCCGGGCCCCAAAAGCCTGGCCGGAATGGGCTTCTACTGCATAAGCAAAACCATCAAGTGCGTAAGCGGTAAAGGTCAGTAACGTCATCAGTAATGCATTTACCGCCACAATATCGCCACCCAGCCTGGCGCCAAGCACCGTGATGGAAGCAAAGCAGCCCTGAACCAGTAAAGAACGCAGCATGATGTCACGGTTTAACGCCATCAAACGCCGAATATTACCGAACCACACCGTTTTCAGGCCTGCCAGAGGAATGCCCCGCAGCACCAGAACCCGCCAGACCATCACCAGCCCCAGAAGCAGCGTGACATACTCAGAGAGAGTGGTTGCCAGCGCAGCCCCTTTCACGTTCATACCCAGCCCCATTACCAGCCAGATATCCAGCGCGATATTCAGCACATTACCCACCACCAGCAGAATAACCGGAGCACGGGCATACTGCACACCCAACAACCAGCCCAGTAACACCAAGTTAGCCAGTGAAGCGGGGGCACCCAGCCAGCGAACCGATAAAAATGCCTGCGCCTGGGACAATACCGCTTCACTGCCGCCCGTCACGGTAAGTGCGAGGTGAATTAATGGCGCACGAAACACCACAATGGCGACTCCCGCCACCAGTGCCAGCAATAACGGCTGCATCAGGGCTCGTAACAACCCCTCGTCGTCTCTTGCGCCATAAGCCTGGGCCGTTAACCCGGTAGTACTCATCCGTAAAAACAGCAGCAGCATAAACAGAAAACTGGTTGCTGTTGCGCCAATAGCCACGCCACCAAGGTAATCCGGGCTGTCCAGGTGCCCAATCACCGCAGTATCAACCAGGCCCAATAACGGTACGGTGATGTTGGACACTATCATGGGAATAGCCAGGCGCCACAATGCCCGGTCAGTTCGGGAAAAAAATCGCATCACTTACCCCGGATAAAGTTTGGGGAAACACCCACAAAAAAGCCGTGACACAGGCTGGCTGCATCACGGCTGTAAAAGCATAGCAAATTAAGGATTCGGTCAGAGCCAGTCGCCGTTGCGAATAACGCCAACAGCCAGGCCCTCGATAGTAAAGTTTTGCTCACGTAAATCGACAACAATGGGTTTGAATTCGTTATTTTCAGGGAGTAACTGAACTGTATTCCCTTGCTGTTTCAGGCGTTTAACGGTTACTTCGTCGTCGATGCGTGCCACAACGACCTGGCCATTACGCACATCCTGCGTTTTATGCACTGCGAGCAAATCGCCATCCATAATACCGATATCTTTCATTGACATACCACTAACGCGCAGTAAGAAATCCGCATGTGGTTTAAACAGGGAAGGATCGACCTGATAGTGGCCTTCAATGTGCTGCTGAGCCAGCAGTGGTTCACCGGCAGCAACCCGGCCAACCAGCGGCAGGCCGTCGTCATTGGATTCTTCCAGGAGCAGACGAATACCACGAGAAGCGCCAGAAACGATTTCGATAACCCCTTTGCGGGCCAGTGCTTTCAGGTGTTCTTCTGCCGCATTAGGCGAACGAAAACCCAGACGTTGCGCTATTTCCGCACGGGTTGGAGGCATCCCCGTCTGGCTAATGTGATCCCGGATGAGATCGTAGACCTCCTGCTGTCTGGTAGTAAGTGCTTTCATTCCTTCTGCCCCCTGGGTGTATATACAGTTATGCTGTGAGTATATACAGTTAATGGTGATTTTGAAACCACAATTAAGCAAAAAACCAGGGACTTATCCCATAAAGTAGCCAGAGGTAACCAGACAGCGCCTGAAATACACGGTATCAAGCGTTTTTTCAGGAAAAACTCAGAAAAAATGAGACCAGAGCACGCTTCCCCAGGTAAACAGGGCGAGTATAATTGCGAACAACACTGCAGCGGACCCCATATCTTTAGCCCTGCCAGAGAGTTCGTGAAAATCTGTTCCCACCCGGTCAACAATGGCTTCAATAGCACTGTTGAGAATTTCGATTATCATAACCAGAGTGACGGAGCCGATAAGCAACACGCGGGCAATGGCACCGACATCCAGCCAACAGGCAATAAAGATAGCCAGTACAGTAGCAACTCCTTCCTGGCGAAATGCGGCTTCATTGCGCCATGCCGCACGAATACCTTTCCAGGAATAACCGGCTGCTTTAATGATTCGGGTGAGTCCAGTGGTGTTACTTGCCATAAAGGAACCTTTTTAGCTTAGTGGCGTCAATGCCTGTAGCGTCGCGCAGGCAACTTCCTCAGAAATCCAGGCGGGTTTCTGTTATTCTTGCGACGCATTTGCGTTTTTAACCAGAGGCTTTACAACGTTTATGTCCGGTTGGCCACGAATTTACTACAAATTGCTGAATTTACCATTAAGTATGCTGGTAAAAAGCAAATCTATTCCGGCGGATCCTTGCGCCGAATTGGGTTTAGATACCTCTCGCCCTATTATGTATGTGCTGCCTTACAATTCAAAGGCAGACTTACTGACATTACGGGCGCAATGTCTGGCACACGATTTGCCAGACCCGCTGACACCTCTTGAAGTGGACGGTGCCTGCCTGCCACGCTATGTATTTATTCATGGCGGGCCGCGTGTATTTACGTATTACACGCCGAAGGAAGAGTCCATCAAGCTGTTTCATGATTACCTGGATCTGCACCGCAGCAACCCCAATCTGGATGTCCAGATGGTGCCAGTATCAGTGATGTTTGGCCGTTCACCAGGCCGGGAAAAAGGCGAAGAAAACCCGCCGCTGCGCCTGCTTAACGGCATTCAGAAGTTCTTTGCCGTGCTATGGCTGGGCCGCGACAGCTTCGTGCGTTTTTCGCCGCCCGTCTCTCTGCGCTGGATGGCGACAGAGCATGGCACAGACAAAACTATCGCCCAGAAGCTGGCCCGGGTTGCACGTATGCACTTTGCCCGGCTGCGCCTGGCGGCTGTCGGCCCGCGCTTACCTGCCCGTCAGGACTTGTTCAATAAGTTGTTGTCTTCAAAAGCTATCGCCAAAGCGGTAGAAGATGAAGCGCGCAGCAAGAAAATCTCCCATGAAAAAGCACAGCAAAATGCCGTTGCCCTGATGGAAGAAATTGCCGCGAACTTCTCCTATGAAGCCATCCGCATGACTGACCGCGTGCTGGGCTTCACCTGGAACCGGTTATATCAGGGCATTAACGTTCATAACGCTGAGCGGGTTCGCCAGTTGGCCCATGAAGGCCACGAACTGGTGTATGTTCCCTGCCACCGCAGCCATATGGATTACCTGTTGCTGTCCTATGTGCTGTATCACCAGGGGCTGGTGCCGCCGCATATTGCAGCTGGCATTAACCTGAACTTCTGGCCCGCCGGGCCGATTTTCCGCCGGCTGGGTGCTTTCTTTATTCGCCGTACGTTTAAAGGCAATAAACTCTATTCAACCGTGTTCCGTGAATACCTGGGGGAATTGTTCAGCCGTGGGTATTCGGTGGAGTATTTTGTTGAAGGGGGGCGTTCGCGCACCGGCCGCCTGCTTGACCCAAAAACCGGCACACTGTCTATGACGATTCAGGCCATGCTGCGCGGCGGTACCCGCCCGATTACGCTGGTGCCGATTTACATTGGTTATGAACATGTCATGGAAGTGGGCACCTACGCGAAAGAGTTGCGTGGCGCCACTAAAGAGAAAGAGAGCCTTATCCAGATGATGCGCGGCCTGAGCAAGCTGCGTAACCTGGGCCAGGGGTATGTCAATTTTGGCGAGCCAATTCCACTGACCAACTGGCTGAATCAGCATGTCCCGGAATGGCGTGATGCGATAGACCCCATCGAAGCGATACGCCCGCCGTGGTTAACCCCCAGCGTGAACGAAATTGCTCATACACTGATGGTGCGCATTAACAATGCTGGTGCGGCTAACGCCATGAATCTGTGTTGCACAGCTTTACTGGCCTCTCGCCAGCGTTCACTTACCCGTGAGCAACTGACTGAGCAGTTAGAATGTTACATGAGCCTGCTGCGCAATGTGCCTTATTCACCGGATTCTACCGTTCCTGCATTGTCGGCCAGCGAGCTTATCGACCACGCATTGCAGATGAATAAGTTCGAAGTAGAAAAAGACACGATTGGCGATATTATCGTTCTGCCCCGTGAGCAGGCCGTGTTAATGACCTACTATCGCAATAACATTGTGCATATGCTGGTGATGCCGTCTTTACTGGCCTCAATTATTACGCAACACCGTAATATCACACGCGAAGATCTGCTGAGCCGGGTAGAAGTACTGTTCCCAATGCTTAAAGCAGAGCTGTTCCTGCACTGGGATAAAGAAGCACTGGGTTCTGTAGTGGATGCGCTGCTCAATGAGCTGGTGCAGCAGAACCTGATTCTGGAAGACAGCGGCCGTTTCCGCCTGAACCCGGCACGCTCCCGGACTCTGCAGCTGCTTGCAGCCGGGGTGCGCGAGACGATTCAACGTTATGCAATCACCTTCTGGCTGTTGAGCGCCAACCCGACGATTAACCGCGGGACGCTGGAGAAAGAGAGCCGTACTGTGGCACAACGTTTGTCTGTACTGCACGGTATCAACGCCCCTGAGTTCTTCGACAAAGCGGTGTTCTCTTCTCTGGTGCTGACACTGCGTGATGAAGGCTATATCAGCGATACCGGTGACGCGGAGCCAACAGAAACCATGAAGGTTTACCAGTTGCTGGCTGAGCTGATTACTTCGGATATCCGCCTGACAATTGAAAGTGCTGCATCACAAGGCGAAGACGCACCCGCGCAATAACCGTTGAGTGTGTACAAAGCAAAGTAAAAAATGGCGGGAACGTAAATTCCCGCCATTTTTATGCCCGGTTACAGTGCCATTACTCAGGGCAGTTAATCAGGCCACCATTCAGGACAGGGGCGGCAGATAATGTACAAACAACCCTAAAAATAACACCAGCCCTACATAGTTGTTATTCATAAAGGCTTTAAAACAGGCATCCCGGTCGCGCCCGGCAATGAGTTTTTGCTGGTATGAAAACAGCCCCGCAGCAAGCAACAGCGACCAGTAAAACGCCCCGCTCAGGTGATTAAGCCAGCCCACCAGCACTAACAGTGCGAGAACCGCCACCTGCAATATGCCAATAATCAGTTTGTCGTAGCGCCCAAACAGAATAGCGGTGGATTTCACGCCTATTTTCAGGTCGTCATCTCTGTCTACCATGGCATATTGCGTATCATAAGCGACAGCCCAAAGGATATTGGCTAAAAACAGTAACCAGCAACTGAGCGGCAACTGTTCACTCACGGCCGAAAACGCCATGGGAATTGACCAGCCAAACGCAGCCCCTAATACCACCTGAGGTAAATGGGTGTAGCGTTTCATAAACGGGTATACCCAGGCCAGCGCCAGCCCGGCGACAGACAGCAGAATCGTCATGGTATTCAGGGTGAGCACCAGCACGAAAGACAACAATACCAGTACACCAAATAACGTAATCGCTTCGCGCTCTGTGACATCGCCACTGGGTAATGGGCGGCGAGCCGTGCGCTTGACATGCCCGTCAAATTTGCGGTCGGCGAAATCATTCACCACACAGCCTGCGGCACGCATTAACCAGACACCAGCAATGAACACCAGCAGAATAGTTACCGGCGGAATGCCTGGTGCTGCAAGCCACAGCGCCCATAAAGTAGGCCAGAGTAACAGTAACGCGCCAATCGGTTTGTCAGTACGCATGAGCCGGTGAAATGCCAGCAGCTTATTCTTCTGCGTCAGACTCCACTCCATTTTTCATCCTCTTGATACAACGGTGATGCAGGTAAAAACAATTCGGTCAGTAATAATGGTTTGCCCGACAAACGGAGGCGGGAACGGCGCCCCCATAAGGTTTCACTGCGCCCCGGGTGAATAAAATCGCGTGTAAGGGCTGATGAGGTAAACAAATACCTGCCAAGCGGCGTTGTGCCCAGGCGCTGTAACGCCAGCTCCGGGCCATTCAGGGTGGATAACGGCACCACAGTGCGCCCCACCAGCCAGGGCGTACTATCGCCCAGCAAAATAATTTCCCGTAACCAGTATTGTGGTTCACGGGGTAACCAGTTGACGTCTTCGCCCACCTGTTCCGGCGTTACAAAGCCTTCCGATAGCAGCGTCACACTAACCTTGCTGCAACAGCGTTCAAAACGCTTTGTCATTGAGTCTTCCAACAACAGCCAGTCACGCAGCCAGGCTGACAGGTTATCCGGCAGGGTGTCGGAGAAAGACAGCGCCCGTAATTGCGCCAAAGCAGGGTGCATCATGCCCAACAGTCTCCAGAACAGAACAGTGGACATTGTAACGCAGAACACGAAAAGGGTGTGGCAGGAAAATAGCAGAAACCAACAGCCATGTAACAAAAAACCAACGGCCACAGACAAGCCTGCCGGTGGAAAAAAGGTGCGCAGACGCGCACCAAGGCTTACAAGATCAGCAATGTGGGGTGATTACCCCTTGCCTTTTACACTACTGATAAAGGTTTTACGTGCGCTGGTGGATCCAAGACGCTCGGCCTCATCAAGTAATTTCAACGCCTTATCTACATCACCTTTGGCAACTGCCTGCTTAATGGCCTGGTTAAAGTAGGCTTCGGTGTCATTCAGCATGGGCTCCGCTTTCGGTGCCGGAGCGGGTGCCGCAACAGGCGCGACAGCTGTGGCAGTATTTCCGACGGTGACCGTTGGGGTGCTGGCTGAAGAACCAAAGATAGGCCCAACCAGGATGCTGGCTCCGGAAGAAGTTTTCACTTTCAGTTTGAGCGTACCCTCTGCAGCGTGCTGCGCTACCGGGTCCGGAATATCCGGAATGGCATTACCCGCGCCTTTGGCGTAAGCCTTGGCCGGAGCAATCAATGTGGTGGTACGTTGAACATCCTGCGGAGTCGTAAAGACCAGTAAGTAAATTTTCTGCTGCCCTAACGCAGGCGTCAGTTTCAGGGTGCCTTCCAGCCGGTCGGCGGCCATCACACCAGGTTGTTGGTAAGTGAAGAAATTCGCCGGGAACCAGGCTGACGGGTTCATATTTTGGTCCAGTACCAGCACATTCGGGGCGAATACCCGGTTCTGTGCCACTTCACTGGTCAGGGTAATTGAGAGTTCGCCAATATTGGCAGGCACGCTGTATGCGGCCACTGGCCCGGTAATGCCCGGGTTACTGAGTTGCTGGCCCTGTGTTGCCAGCTTAACTTCTACATTCTGCCCGGAATTTAACGGCTGCCAGGTTAACCGCTGGAGTGACTGAGCACTGAAAGTAGGCGCTCCGGCGAGATTTTGCGGCACCAGGTCAACTTCAGCGAAAGAGATTGCGGGAACAGCGGCGAGCAACCCTGCGCTCAGGCAAAGGGCAATGAGACTTTTTTTCATTGTTATGACCTCGATTACAGAAGGGATACGGTAGCCAGGCAATAGCGCGTATCCACATAACTGCGTTCAACAGGGAAAGATTGAAGAGGGGGTTGCCCCCCTCTGGTTTAACGCGTTGTAGTCTTCAGGCTTACCACCAGATTTCCATCTGGGCGCCGAAGGTCCACTCGTCGTTGTCACCACGGCTGTAGGTGGTGGTGCTGGTATCGGCAGCCGCGTAACCGCTGTCGTTGTAGCCCCATTTTTCATCCCACTTGGCGTAGGTGGCGAACAGGCGCAGAGCCGGGCGGGACCAGATGCTGTCGCCAGCCTGCCATTGCTGTGCCAGGGTCACTTTGTACTGGTCGTTGTGCTTGCCAGCGCTCTGTGATTTCACGTTGTCGTAGCCCACTTCCAACAAGGTGCTCATGATTGGCGTCCATTTGTACATTGGGCGCACGCCCACGGTGTACCAGGTGCTGCCATTCTTGCTGTCCATGTCGATATCCTGATACATACCGACATACATCAGTGCCCATTTGTCGTTGAAATCGATGGCACCATGGTTCAGCACACGAATCATATGGCCGTCGTTGTTCAGGGTGCCCTGCGCATGGCCACTGTTCCAGGTGGTCATCGCATCAGTTGCATACTGAACGACAAACTTGTTGAAACCGCCGCCAATAGACTGGGTATGTTCAGCGGTGAACATGTAACCGTCTTTGGTTGCGCCATCTTCCAGGCGGTAGTTGTCACGTGGGTTAGCACGGCCATAATCCACACCCAGTTCCAGCACACCACCCGGGTTCACTTCCAGGCCCGCTAAGCGCACGTCAAATACGTCGTTGGCGGTTTTGGATGCATAATCACGTTCACGGTCGCTGGTGAAGGTGTAAGAACCACCAGTTTCAGAGTTACGGGTAGCAGCAACAGACAACTTACCAAAGCCGAGGTCTACGTTTTCCAGACCGGCACCAGGACCTGAAATATCCCAGTAGTAGAAGTCGATCATGTGAACGTCATGACGTTGGTAGAAGCGTTTACCGGCCCAGATGGTGGAGCCAGGCAGTGCATCAATCAGGTTTTTACCCTGAACGTTGGCTTCACGAAATGCCGGGCTGGTGGATTCCCAGTCATCCATCTGAGAAACCGAGTAAGCGACGTTAGTGTCGAAATAGAAGCTTTTATCGCCTTCTTTCCACACTTCCTGTCCCAGTTTTAATTCCGCGTAGGTTTCACATTCGTTGCCCAGACGGTATTTGCTTTGCGCGCCGGTGGCGGTAAAGCACTGCTGTTCACCGCCACTACCCGTCCAGCCAATACCAGAACGGGCATAACCGTGGAAGTCAACGGCCAGCGCCTGAGCAGACATCACACCCGCAGCCACTGCGATAGCCAGGGGAAGTTTGCGCAGAGTAATCATCATTCTATCTCCTGAGGTCATTGCTTTTATTGTGAGGGTCACTTAAACACCTGGCTCCTGATGCAACCGACGGCAGGCTGTGCCATCTTCCTTGAATAAGTGGCAGCGCTCTGGCGGCAAGCCAATGGCGAATGTCGCGCCCTCTTGCACCAGCACCACGTCGTTCTGGCGGTAAACCAGGTTTTGACGCAGCGCCGGAATCTGAATATGGATTTGTGTTTCATGCCCCAGTTGTTCCACCACCTGCACTTCCCCTTCGAGGGTGACATCGGCGATTTCACTGGGCAGTAAATGTTCGGGACGAATGCCCAAAGACATGTTGGCCCCCACCTGAACGCCAGTGCTTTCCACCGGCAGCCATACGTGCTGGCGGTTAGGCAGCTCAACCTGCACTTGTTCCAGTGCGGTTGCGGTGACTTTAACGGGCAGGAAGTTCATTTTGGGCGAGCCGATAAAACCGGCGACAAAGCGGTCTGCCGGGTAGTGATACAGTTCAAGAGGCTTACCGACCTGCGCGATACGGCCGGCATCCAGCACCACAATTTTGTCGGCGAGGGTCATTGCCTCTACCTGGTCGTGGGTGACGTAAATCATGGTGCGTTTCAGGCGTTTATGCAGACGGGAGATCTCAATGCGCATTTGCACACGCAATGCCGCATCCAGGTTAGACAGGGGCTCATCCAGCAGGAATACCCGAGGCTCAGCGACCAGAGTACGGCCAATCGCCACACGCTGGCGCTGCCCGCCGGAGAGCGCTTTCGGGCGACGGTCCAGTAAATGGGCCAGTTGCAGCACTTCAGCAACCTGGTTAACACGCTGGTTAATCAGCTCTTTTTTGGCACCAGCCAGTTTCAGGCCGAAAGACATGTTTTCCGCCACCGACAAGTGCGGATAAAGCGCATAAGACTGAAATACCATGCCCACACCACGTTCAGCGGGAGGGACATCATTCATACGTTTTTCGCCAATGAACAAGTCACCACTGGTGATGGTTTCCAGACCCGCAATCATGCGTAATAACGTTGATTTACCACAGCCAGACGGGCCAACAAATACGACAAATTCGCCGTCGTTGACTGTTAAATTGATGTCTTTCGACACCACCACGTCTCCCCAGGCTTTGGTTACGTTCTGTAACTGCACGTTTGCCATCGAACTTCTCCCTTCATCCATCACTCAACCCGCCAGCGGCAGGTAATACAAGATGTGTCCGACTATGAGGGAGTTTGTCGTCAGGAAAATCCTCCACCCATGGCTTTTTTATGGGGGAGGAGACGGGAGGATGAGAAACACGTACAGGCAGGGAAAATCGTGGGCTGGCAGGGATTTTCGTGATCCTGACGTCAAAAATCGGTGCTGTTTTGTGTGCTACAGGCCACATAACGGGGATTTATGAGAGACACGTCACACAAACCTCCCTTACGGCGTAGTGCCAGGGAGGATGAGATTTTCCTGTTCTAATCCGAAACTGGCACAGGTAAAGCCACACAGTGTATCCACGTGCATATCACCTAAAGGATGGAACATATGAAAATTAAAACCGGCGCACGTATCCTCGCGTTGTCTGCGCTGACGACAATGATGTTTTCTGCCTCTGCTCTGGCCAAAATCGAAGAAGGCAAACTGGTTATCTGGATCAACGGCGATAAAGGCTATAACGGCCTGGCCGAAGTAGGTAAAAAGTTTGAACAGGACACCGGGATTAAAGTCAGTGTTGAACATCCGGACAAGCTGGAAGAGAAATTTCCGCAAGTAGCTGCAACAGGCGACGGCCCGGACATTATCTTCTGGGCCCACGACCGTTTTGGTGGATATGCGCAGTCTGGTCTGCTGGCTGAAATCACCCCGGATAAAGCTTTCCAGGACAAACTCTATCCGTTTACCTGGGATGCCGTTCGCTACAATGGCAAACTGATTGCCTACCCAATAGCTGTCGAAGCGTTATCACTGATTTACAACAAAGACTTGCTGCCAAACCCGCCAAAAACCTGGGAAGAAATTCCGGCACTGGATAAAAAACTGCGTGCTGAAGGTAAGAGCGCGCTGATGTTTAACCTGCAGGAGCCGTACTTCACCTGGCCGTTAATCGCCGCTGATGGTGGCTATGCCTTTAAATATGAAAACGGCAAATACGATGTCAAAGACGTGGGTGTGGATAACGCAGGCGCGAAAGCCGGCCTGACTTTCCTGGTTGATTTGATTAAAAACAAACACATGAACGGCGACACCGATTACTCGATTGCTGAAGCGGCATTCAACAAAGGCGAAACCGCCATGACCATTAATGGTCCGTGGGCCTGGGCGAATATCGACAAGAGCAAAATCAACTACGGTGTGACTCTGCTGCCAACCTTTAAAGGTAAACCCTCAAAACCGTTTGTTGGTGTACTGAGCGCCGGGATTAACGCAGCCAGCCCGAACAAAGAACTGGCGAAAGAGTTTCTGGAAAATTACCTGATGACTAATCAGGGACTGGAAACCGTAAACAAAGATAAACCACTGGGTGCTGTTGCGCTGAAATCTTACCAAGAAGTTCTGGAAAAAGACCCGCGTATCGCCGCTACCATGGCTAACGCGCAGACCGGTGAAATCATGCCGAATATCCCGCAGATGTCTGCATTCTGGTACTCCGTTCGTACTGCTGTAATTAACGCCGTTACTGGCCGCCAGTCTGTCGACGCAGCGCTGAAAGACGCCGAAACACGTATTACCAAATAAACCATCAGTCTCCACCTTCTCCCCACCGGGAGAAGGTGCCTGATACCCCGCAGTTCCCGTAGTAGAGGAAGACCCCATGGATGTGATGAAAAAGAGCCACTGGTGGCAAAGCGACAGTCTGAAATGGTCTGTTATCGCCTTGCTTGGGTTACTGGTCGGTTATCTTGTGGTAGTGATGTACGCCCAGGGGGAGTACCTGTTTGCCATAATGACCCTGATTATCAGTAGCCTGGGTTTATATATTTTCGCCAACCGCCGTACCTATGCCTGGCGCTATGTGTACCCGGGGCTGGCCGGGATGGGGTTATTTGTACTTTTTCCGCTGGTTTGCACCATTGCCATTGCGTTCACTAACTACAGCAGCACCAACCAGTTAACTTTTGAGCGGGCACAACAAGTGCTGATGGACCGCCAGTACCAGGCGGGCAAAAGTGTCCGGTTTGCGCTCTACCCTGCTGGCGACAAATGGCAACTGGCCCTGACTGATACTGCTGAAGGGAAAAACTACCTTTCTGAACCGATTACACTGAGCGGCAAGCAACACTTAACGCTGTCCCCGGTGGATGCCCTGCCAGCAACAGATCACGCCAACCTGCGCGTAATTACCCAAAACCGCCAGGCACTTGGCGAAATCACCGCCGATATTCCCGGTAACCCTGGGCTGGTGATGAGCTCATTACGTGAATTTTCCGGTACCCGGCCTTTATATACGCTGGGCAAAGATAACAGCCTGACCAACAACCAAACCGGTGTGATGTACCGCCCGAACGATAAAAGCGGCTTTTACCAGGCTGTGGATGCCAGCGGTAACTGGGCCAGCGAACAGCTAAGCCCGGGCTATACCGTAACCATTGGCTGGGATAACTTTACGCGTGTATTTACCGATGAAGGCATCAAGAAACCTTTCTTCGCCATTTTCATCTGGACCATTGTTTTCTCTGCCCTCACTGTTTTCCTGACAGTTGCCGTCGGTATGGTACTGGCCTGCCTGGTACAGTGGGAATCCCTGAAAGGAAAAGCGATTTACCGGGTACTGCTCATTTTGCCTTATGCGGTGCCATCGTTTATTTCTATTCTGATTTTCAAAGGGTTGTTTAACCAAAGTTTTGGTGAAATCAACATGATGCTAAGTGCGTTGTTTGGCATCAAACCCGCCTGGTTCAGTGACCCGACGACTGCCCGCAGCATGATTATCATCGTCAACACCTGGCTGGGTTACCCTTACATGATGATCCTGTGCATGGGGCTGCTGAAAGCAATTCCGGAAGATTTATATGAAGCATCGGCGATGGATGGCGCGGGCCCGTTCCAGAACTTCTTCCGCATTACACTGCCTTTGCTGATTAAGCCACTGACACCACTGATGATTGCCAGTTTCGCGTTTAACTTTAACAACTTTGTTCTGATTCAGTTGTTAACCAACGGCGGCCCGGACCGGCTCGGCACTACCACACCGGCAGGTTATACCGACTTACTGGTGAGCTACACCTACCGTATCGCCTTTGAAGGCGGCGGCGGGCAGGACTTCGGCCTGGCGGCAGCCATCGCCACAATTATATTCCTGCTGGTTGGCGCACTGGCTGTCGTGAACCTGAAAGCCACCCGCATGAAGTTTGATTAAGGAGGAATCATCATGGCTATGGTGCAACCCAAATCGCAAAAATTACGCTTACTGACCACTCACTTACTGTTGCTGTTGTTTATTGCGGCCATCATGTTCCCGCTGTTAATGGTGGTGGCGATCTCTCTGCGCTCCGGTAACTTCGCAACGGGCAGCCTGATCCCCGATCAAATTTCCTGGGAACACTGGAAACTGGCGCTGGGGTTCAGTGTGGAACATGCCGACGGGCGTGTCACACCGCCCCCGTTCCCGGTGCTGTTATGGCTGTGGAACTCAGTCAAAATCGCCGGTATTACCGCGATTGGGATCGTGGCGTTGTCCACTACCTGCGCTTACGCTTTCGCGCGGATGCGTTTCCCAGGCAAAGCCACCCTGCTCAAAGGGATGCTGATTTTCCAGATGTTCCCGGCAGTGCTGTCACTGGTTGCGTTATACGCATTGTTTGACCGCCTCGGCCAGTACATTCCGTTTATTGGCCTGAATACCCATGGCGGGGTGATTTTTGCCTACCTCGGCGGTATTGCACTGCACGTCTGGACGATTAAAGGCTATTTCGAAACGATTGATGGCTCGCTGGAAGAAGCGGCGGCACTGGATGGTGCCAGCCCGTGGCAGGCCTTCCGCCTGGTGTTGCTACCGTTATCGGTGCCAATTCTGGCGGTGGTCTTTATTCTGTCGTTCATTGCCGCAATTACCGAAGTGCCGGTTGCTTCACTGCTGCTACGTGATGTAAACAGCTACACCCTGGCCGTAGGTATGCAGCAATACCTGAACCCGCAGAACTACTTGTGGGGCGATTTTGCGGCTGCCGCAGTGTTGTCCGCGATACCGATTACTGTTGTGTTCCTGCTGGCGCAGCGCTGGCTGGTTAACGGCCTCACCGCTGGCGGTGTTAAAGGCTAACCTTGTTCCACCCCCGCGCGACCTGCCTGTACGCGCGGGATGTAATGCCACTGCAAACCCTCATTGTTAAGCCAACTTGTCTCTGTCTTTGGCGGCCTGAAGAGCCGCCACTTTTTTTTGCGCATCACGCACATTTATTCCCGCCGCAGCCTGCTACTGTTGCATAGCCATAGCGTAATCACTAACAGCAGAATAGCGGCAGAGTAGATAAGGACATCGATTGGGGATTTATGGTCGATGATTATCAGGCGCACAATCGCCGTAATACCGATATAAACAAAGTAACGTAATGGGAAATGAAATCCCGACTGAAAGTACTTCACAATCAGGGCGATAAATTCGAAGTAAAGGAAGTAAACCACCAGGCCTTCAATCAGCAGGTATTTACTGGCCTGCTCATTCGGGGTGAACAGCACATCAGCAAGATGCAAGGTTTCTTTACCGAGAAAAATGACCAGTATTAACCCAAGGCAGGTCAGCCCCAGGTTGAGAATGGTTTGCAAAATTGTCGAAATCAATTCGACACGGGCGCGCGCTAATGACGTCATAACAGACTCCACTTTATTGCGGTCTCTGGCCTGTTATACGGCAAAAATGTGATCCAGATCCATATTTTTTTCTTTAGCATAGTGTGCTATCCATACGTGAATCTGTTCATGCGGAGTGATACCGATACCAACCGGAGGTCTCTATGATTCGCATTGCCTGTTTACACACGGCACCCGGTAATGAAGCGTTATTTGACCAGGCCGCTCAGGATACGGGCCTGCCCGCGGGGTGTTTAAAACACACGGTGATGCCGCAACTGTTGCGCACGGCGGAAGCCAGTGGTGGGTTAACCTCAGCACTGGAAGATGATGTAATCCGGGTGCTTCTGGCACTAAGCCATCACGCCGACGCAGTACTGCTGACCTGCTCAACGCTTGGCCCGGCGGTAGACAAACTCAACCAGCGCTCACCCGTCAGCATTCCGGTGTTGCGCGTTGACCGGGCATTGGCGCAAGCAGCAATGGCCCAGGGTAAGCGCACGGTGGTGTTGTGTGCCACCCAAACAACGGTTGAACCTACCCGGGTACTGTTCGAACTGGCACGCCAGCGACCTGAACAGGTAATGGAAACCCGGCTGATTCCCGGTGCCTGGGATGCTTTTTTACAGGGTGACCAAATCCTGTACCACGAGCGGATTATTGCTGCCGTACAACGGGCTCTGACAGAGGGTGCCGAGTGTGTTGCACTGGCGCAGGCATCCATGAGCAGTGTCAGTAAATATTTGCCAGCCTGCTCCCCGGTACTGACCAGCCCACATCTGGCGCTGGAACAGTTAAAACAGCGCTTATTTGAATAACTAAAACTACCCCCGCCGGAATCAAAGTTCGTCGGATACATGATTCAGGCGGGGTACCTCTTCCACAAAAGAAGTGCGCACCAGTAATTTCATATAATCTTTTCAGATAAAACAATATAATTTCCAACCCGCAGACACAGAATTATATTCCGCCATAAATGAAACCACAGCCATAAAAAACCAGGAGAATAAAAAAATAATTATTATAAAATAATAACCTCAAGAACTATATCAAGAAAATTTATTCTTACTACATTCAAATCGCTGTTTTAATTACCCCCTCTTAATATTCCCTTGATACCACTTTTGAGTATCGTGACATCCAAACTTAATAAGCTAAACTTAAACTCACACTTAAAAACAAACTGGTAATTTATATGAAAAAATCAATAGCCTGTGGTTTATTCTGTGCCAGCCTTCTTCTTCCATTAACCGGTTCGGCTAATGAGTATTCAGGAGCCATAACTAAACTTGCCGATACAGATATTAAGAGCTGGATCTCATCTCCAGAAATAATTAATGCTGTAAAAGCACAAAATCAAAAAAACTCAGGTCTGACTGCAGCAGACATTAACAAAATGGATAAAGAATGGACGTCTGAAGTAACCCAAAAAGAAAAACCATTGATAGACAAGGTGTTAAATAATCCATTATCAGCGTTTCTCAGGAAAAAACTTGATGACAGTAATGGAGTGTATACTGAAATTTTTGTTATGGACGACAAGGGGTTGAACGTTGGGCAGAGTAATATTACTTCTGACTATTGGCAGGGTGATGAAGCCAAATGGCAACAAACCTATGCTAAAGGGCCCGGAAGTATAAACATCAGCGAAGTTGATGAAGATGAATCAACACAAACCTATCAAAGCCAGCTTAGTTTACCCATCGTGGACCCTGATACAGGTAAAGCGATTGGTGCTATCACAATAGGTATAAATGTTAACGCGCTCTAAAAATACGCAGGGAGCGATATCATTTCCTCCCTGCGTATAAATCATATTATCTGTTAATAACAGGTAGTGTTTCCACGACAACATTGGTGGAGCCTGTATGCGTTTCTTTAAAAAAATAAGCACTAAAATGGCACTGATGGCAATTATAATTATCTGTGCCGGATTTACTGTTACCACATGGGTTACTCAGCAACATGTGAGCCGGGCTTTTATCGAACGCGAACTATCAAGTAAGCAGGTTATTAGTAAGTTTCTTGCTCAAAGCATTTCGCCTTCAGTAAAATTTCGCAAAGCTGACAGAGTGAATGATGAAGTCGTTGCGCTGGCGAAACAAACCGGTAAAGACATGAGTTTTTCCGCTGTATTTACCAATGAAAACACTATTTTCTCAAGTTATGGTGATGATAAGCAGGCACTGGCTACACTGGAAACGTTATTAACCAAAAATAAAACTAACCTTTCTGGTGGAGCAATACAGAGCCTGGTGACTGATGATGCCATCTTCTTACTGGTTCCTGTACTTAATGCAAAAGATAACGCCTGGTTGGGGACGCTGGGGCTAACATGGAGCCTCAGTACAATAAAAGAAAAGATCCATTCTCTTATTATGGGATTAATGTCAGTAGCGATTCCCGTCGTACTGGTTGTGATTGCTTTTCTACTCCCATGTATGCGCTATCTGGTATTCCGCCCTATCAGCCAAATCAACCGGCTGGCCGCTGAACTGGCTCATGGTGAAGGCGACTTACAACGGCGTATCATTTATAAACGGCAAGATGAATTGCAAGAATTGTGCAGTAATATCAATCAGTTTATCCAAAAAGTACAGGAAGCACTGGGAGAAGTGACTCGCCAGTCTGCCGCCCTGACACAGATTGCGACAGAGAGCCGTCGGGTTTCCGAAGATGCTAATCTTGCAGCGCAATCACAACGTAAAAACCTGGCGAGTATGTCCCATTCACTCACGGGAATGCTGGCATCAATTAAGAAAGTCGCCAATAACGCAGCAAATGCAGAATCTGCCACTAATGATGCACAACAACTCTCTGATGAAGTGAAAACGACTATCGATTATAACCGTACTGTTATCGGGACACTGGCTTCTGAAGTTGAGAATGCGGCGATGGCTATTGCCCGCCTGTCTGATGACAGCAAACAAATAGGCTCAATAGTGGATGTGATACAAAACATTGCCGATCAGACTAATTTGCTGGCACTTAACGCCGCCATTGAAGCCGCCTGTGCAGGCTCCCATGGCCGTGGATTTAGCGTTGTCGCAGATGAAGTACGTACCCTTGCAAATAAAACCCAAAGCTCCACCAAAGAAATCAAAGCAATGATTGCTACTTTGCAATCAGAGAGCCAGGATGCTGCCAATATCATGGTTCAGGGGCGGGATAATGCCCGCAACAGCGTAGAACACGCTGAACAGGCACGGGAAGCACTGATCCGCATCACCAGTGAAGTAGAAGAAATCTCCAGCGTGAATACACAAATTGCTACTGCGACACAGATGCAGTCAGAAACAGCAGAAAACCTGATAATGGACATTGCAAATCTTAACAAGCTTAGTGATAGTTCCGCTGACAGTGCTGCTCAGGCAGCCAGAATGGGGGCTGAACTGTTTGACCTCATCGAGAAAACCCAACAAACGTTGGCACGGTTTAAAGTGTGACACAGAAACCATTCTCCCATCTGGTTGCCGGGTAAAACAGAACGATGGCAAGATACCTGTCATTAACCGCGGTATACAGGCATGACTATGATGGAATTTTCTTTTCGGGAAGCAGGCGAAAAGGATGCGCCACTGCTTCACCAACTGGGCACCGAAAGTTATCAGCACCACTTTGCTCACTTGTGGAATAACCCACAAGAGATGCAGGCATTCATGCATAAATCCTTTGATCCTGCCGCGATTCGCGAGCGGATGGGCACGCCCGGTAACCAGTGGCTGGTTGCCGAAGCAGGCAAACCAGTCGGTTTTGCCGAACTGACCTGGCATGAACGGCTAGCACACCCCTCGCCTCAGGGCGCGTTTCTGAACAAAATCTATTTGCTGCCGGGGCTTACCGGGCAAGGACTGGGGCAGGCTTTTTTTGACGAGATAATCACCCGGGCAATGGCTCATGGGGAAACGTCGTTGTGGCTGGAAGTGCTTGCAGAAAATCATGGCGCCCGGCGTTTTTACATGCGCCAGGGGATGCATGTTATGAAGAAGCTGGTGTTTCAAAGTGCAACGCAAACCAGTGATATTTTACTGATGGCGATGTCACTTCCCCGGCCAGGAACTGCACCGGGGAAGCCTCAGGTTAACGGAAGTTAACGCTGCGGTCGCTGGTCATGCTGTAGAGGTCGAATTTACGGCCCAGCATCTGCCCACCATCACGGGTAAGCGGCGACCAACTGACTTGCGCACGGCTGCGTGTCGGGTAGGCGCTGAACAGATCCATCGGTACAGAAATATACACCCCTTTGGTGAAATCCCCTTCGCCGTATTCGTCTGGCGACACATTGGTGATAGTGGCGTAAGTCCCGACCACAATCCCGCTGTCGAAGTGTTTCGACACTTCCAGCGTCGCGCCCTTGTCGCCTGCCAGATACTGCCCAACACTCAGCTTCATCAACACATCTGGTGCAAATGACGGATTCCAGTATGCAGTAACATGGCCGGTTTTCACGCTGTAATCAGTGAATTTCATCATGTCTGTTGGGCTGGTCCAGTCGCGCTGTTTCACGTAGTTAGCATTGACACCTAACGCCCAGTCGCTGTCCAGTGGGCGCCACAATACCTCTGTCCCGACACCGCCAAACATGGTTTCCAGGTAACCACCATATACCTGGCCGTAAAAACCATTACCCAGATACTGGAAGTAGTTCGCCTGCAGGTTATTGATGTAGTAATTGTTTTCCACATATTCACGTACACGAGTACGAACTCGCGGTAACACAGAGTCGCTACTGGTGTAATTAAATTTGCTGTAGTTGTTGGTCAGGTTCACGAACAGGCTGCCGGTAGTTAATAAATGGTCGGTCAGCCAGTAATCCGCCGTTCCCATTACCCCTAACTGGTACATGTAGAAGTTTTCCGGGCCACCTACAGACTGGTTCAGCACTGGGTCGAGCGAGTAATTGAAGCGGCTTTTCTCGATATACCAGCCTTGCTCAGTGTCATCCGGAATATCCGGGTTTTCCCGTTTTTGCAGTAACGGCGTTTCCTGCCCCAGAGGTTCACCTTCCAGATGGCGTTTCAGGCTGGCGACATCGGTTTCAGTGGTAACCTGCGGCAAATTCACACTGCTTTCCGTAACCTTAATGGTACGAATATCCGCCGGGAGATCATTCATGATGATGCGGTTTGCACGCACCACGCCTTCATCTCCATCACGGTACTTTGCCTGGTCACCAGAAACATATAAGGTATCGCCTTTGATCTGGATTTTCGGGTCGATGTACCCGGCGTTGTATTTCAGTTGGGTTAACTGGTTTGCCACTACGGTATGTTGCAGCACGGCATCCTGTGGCTGCGGCTCATATGCCGGGCGGCGGCTGTCTGTCCAGTAATGGCTCAAATCATTAAAGTTGGTATGCAGGGTAAAACCGAACATGAACGTGTTGCCGCGCTCATAGCTCAGGCTGGCATCAGCCCAGTTTGATAAACGGTAAACAGCCCCGACGTTAAATTTACTTTTTTGCTCGATTACCCCGGCGTATTCATCACTGTAGTTGTTGCCTTCATATTCCAGCTTCAGGCGCAGTGGCTGCCACGGGGTTTGGTATTCAATCCCACCAAATAAAGCACTCGGGCCATGAAACATGTTACCCGCACTGAGTGAACCTGCCGCCTGGTAGCTGGTGTCACGGTAGCAATAGCTGCCACTGACACTACAGAACGGGTTTTTGATATTGCCACTGGTGCCCAGGTAACCCCAGCCAATGCCGAGCGAGAAATCGAATGGCCCCCAGGCTTTACTGGCGACCAGGTATTCACTGTCAAACAGCCCGGTACCGCCAATATCACGCAGACCAACAGCGACTTGTGGCAACCAGTATCCTTCTTCCCACAAACGCAGTTTCATATCGAAGGATTTATCTTTGTAGGTTTGGTTGCCAGAGAACGCCTCTACGTTACTGTATTTGCGGGTACGCACGTCGGTATAACGCAGTGTGGTTTCCAGCCAGGGGAATAACTGAATGGAACCAGAATAAAAGCGGTACTGGTCGTTATCATGGTAGTTAAAGCTGAAAGAGCCTTCACGAGCCATTCGGGCAGTGGGGGTTTGCAGTAATCCCACGCCACCAAAGTCTGATTGCGTTGTGTTGTCTGGCGCGACATAAGTTTCAGCATGACAGGCCGTTGCCACGGCCATCGCCATCAGACTGTATAAATATTTTTTCTTCATCAATCTGGTATCCGATGGGTCAGAGAAGTCAGGATGCGCTTATTCAACTCGTCCCACGACGATGAGAACAAATGCGAACCAAAGCCAACAAAAATCAGGCTGCCCGGAGAGGGTTCAACATGGCGCTTATTCCAGTACGCCACGGGGACTTGCTCAGTTGTTCCATCCGGGTAAATCACCCAGGCATAGCTACGCTCAGCACCACTGAGCAGGCTTTGGTCATCCAGGTAATCCGCCACAGATTCCCCAGGTGTAAAGGCTACAGTTTCGGGTTTGCTGACCAGGCCCAGTATGGTCACGGTATTGGGTTGTGTGGGAAGCCAGAGCTGGTATTGCCCTTCCAGTGGTACGTTCTGCTGGCTGTGCAACCGTAACCAGTCCGGGTCGAGACGTACCAGTTGGCGCCCTGTCACTTTCACCAGAGCCAGTTGTGCCCGCAATGCCTGAATAGCCGCACCGCTGTCGCCGCCTTCATCCCGGGCCAGTGCATCCAGGTCTGCCAGTAATTGCTGGTGTTCTTGTTGCATTTTGATGCTGGCGCCCTGGTAGCTGATCACCGCGCCCCGCCACCAATCGCTGTGTACCTCTGGTGCTGTAACGACATCTGCCAGTCTGGCGACATTATTCAGTTGTACTGGAGTGCTGTTGCCTGGCATGTTCACGGTGACAGTGCCTGCAGCCCAGGTGGAAGCCGGGCCTGCGGTAAACCCCATCATCAGGGAAAAGAGAATCGGTGCGGTTTTTGTCAAATTCATTATTGTGCCGCCTTTAACAAGAGCTGGGTGACCGGATAATAATCGCCACCTAAATACTGACGGGACTGGAGAATTAATCCTGAAGAAGAGACCCAGTAGCGGTTCTGCCAACTGGCATCATCTGTAGTGACTTCTTCATTAAGCACCCTCACTGCCAGGGTTTTATCGGCAATTTTCAGGGTGTCTGTGCCATCCCAGTGGAATGTTGAACGGGCAACGGCATAGCGCACTTGCTGGTGCTCAGTCCAGCCCATGCGCCGGGTCCACTGCGCACCGTCCTGTAACGTCGCTACGTTCGCCAGCGGGTCTACGCTAAGGTTATCCACTTCAAGGAGGTTATCTGTCAGGCCCAGAGTTTTCACCAGACGCCCGTGTTGTGCCACCATCACCGCGCCATCCTGAGTGGCCCATTTTTGCTGGCCCTGTTCATCCCAGGCCAGAACAACAAAGATACGTGGCCCGCCATTTAAAGAAACGTACTGGCTGGCATAAGGCATGTTTTGAATTTCGTCGTCAGTGAGTTTGACGCCGTTATCGCCCCACAGGCTGTCCCACAACGATACCCCAAGCCCTTTCGTGGTTGCTGAACACGCCTGAAGAAGCAGGCAAATCATAATTATTAGCAGTCGTTTCACCACACGTCCCCGGGGTCAAAATAACCACACCGAAGTGTGGTTATGATTAAAACACTCACTAATTAGCGAGTGGCCGTACTGGTCGTCGTTGTTGTAGTGGTTCCGGTATTTGCACCGTTACCACCACCGGTTGCGGCTAAAGCCATACCCATTGCGGAACCCATTGTGCTGGCACCGGCTGCTGCTGAACTACCAACAGAAACTGAACTGGCGGCAGCGCCAGCAGCATGACCGAAACCAACCTGGCTCAAACCGGCAGCCGGGCCAGAAGCCTGGCCAAAACTAACCGGAGTCGCACTGGTCGCTGCACCGCTCTGGCCGAAACCAGGTGCTGCACTGGCAGAACCAGCCGCAGCAAGTGCAAATATGGCAAATGCGCCATAGACGAGTTTCTTCATAACAATTTCCCTTCACTAAATGAATGGAGATTTACCTGAAAACTTTTCAGGCGCGATCGAGTATACACAACAACCCGGTGTGATTTGGCTCACAGCGAATAACCCGATGGGTTTTCAGAAAAGATGAAGATATAAAGAAATTCACAGCAAATTAGAATTACCAAACAGATAAAAATCAACTAGTTAGATTTAAATTATTTAGATGAATAATCCGTTTTGTCTGAAAAGAATGGCGAGGGATAATAATAGATTAAACGCTTTTCAGAATAACCTTACTCATAATTAATGGTTATGTGCGTTTTTTTCACAGATTTATCTTATAAAAAATGCCGGTATAAAACCGGCATTTTAAAATATATAGCGAAACTTAATAAATTAAGCGCGCCAGGATTTATAACGGTTAATCAGGCCGTTGGTGGAACTGTCGTGGCTTTCCACCGCGCTCTGGTCACCCAGTTCCGGCAAAATGCGGTTAGCCAGTTGTTTACCCAGTTCAACACCCCACTGGTCAAACGTGAAGATGTTGAGAATAGCGCCCTGAGTGAAGATTTTGTGTTCATACAGCGCAATCAGTGCGCCAAGGCTGAACGGAGTAATTTCACGCAACAGGATGGAGTTGGTTGGGCGGTTGCCCTGGAATACTTTAAACGGCACCACATGCTGCAGCGTTGCCGGGTCTTTACCCTGGTCACGGAACTCTTGTTCCACTACATCACGAGATTTACCGAATGCCAGCGCTTCTGTTTGCGCAAAGAAGTTGGACAGCAGTTTCTGGTGATGGTCGCTCAACGGGTTGTGAGTGCTTGCCGGTGCAATAAAGTCACACGGAACCAGTTTGGTGCCCTGGTGAATTAGCTGGTAGAACGCATGCTGACCGTTGGTGCCCGGTTCACCCCAGATAATTGGCCCGGTCTGGTAATCCACTGCGTTGCCGTTACGGTCAACATATTTGCCGTTGGATTCCATATTCCCTTGCTGGAAATAGGCCGCGAAACGGTGCATATACTGGTCGTATGGCAGAATAGCTTCGGTTTCAGCGCCGAAGAAATTGTTATACCAGATGCCAATCAGTGCGAGGATAACCGGCAGGTTTTGCTCAAGCGGGGTGCTGGCGAAATGTTTGTCCATTTCGTGTGCGCCACTTTGCAACTGAATAAAGTTATCAAAGCCCACAGACAGAATGATGGACAGGCCAATCGCAGACCATAAGGAATAACGGCCGCCAACCCAGTCCCAGAATTCAAACATGTTGGCAGTATCAATACCGAATTCGCTTACCGCTTTGCCATTGGTGGACAGCGCAGCAAAGTGTTTGGCAACGTGTTTTTCATCACCGGCAGTTTTCAGGAACCAGTCACGGGCGCTGTGCGCGTTGGTCATGGTTTCCTGAGTGGTGAACGTTTTGGAAGCCACCAGGAACAGCGTGGTTTCCGGGCTAACATTTTTCAGCACTTCCGCAATATGGGTGCCATCAACGTTAGACACAAAATGCATGTTCAGGTGGTTTTTGTACGGGCGCAGGGCTTCTGTCACCATGAACGGACCAAGGTCAGAGCCACCAATACCAATGTTAACTACGTCAGTAATCGGTTTACCGGTGTAACCTTTCCATTCGCCGCTGATAATGGCTTCAGAGAAGTGTTTCATCTTCTCAAGCACCGCATTCACTTCCGGCATGACATCTTTGCCATCGACCAGGATTGGTGTGTTGCTACGATTGCGCAACGCAACATGCAGAACAGCGCGGTCTTCAGTCCGGTTAATTTTTTCGCCGGAGAACATAGACTTAATAGCAGAAGACAAGTCTGTCTCTTTTGCGAGGGCCAGTAATTTATCAAGCGTTTCCTGCGTGATGCGGTTTTTGGAATAATCCACCAGCATCAAATCGTTGAAAGTAGCGGAAAAACGAGAAAAACGATCGCTTTCTTTAGCAAAGAGTTCACTGATAGTGACGTCTTTCATGTCGGCGAAGTGTTTCTCAAGCGCCTGCCAGGCTGCGGTTTGCGTTGGATTGATATTTTTCATAGCAACACTCTTTTGATTTGAGAATTGTGACTGAACACGATTGTAGCGCTTGTATGCTGCATTTGTGATGATTTTCTGTGTCATAGCATGATGTTACCCATAACATTTGATGTATTTCAGTTTCCTGGTAGTTTTCATCAGGCACACAGAGCCCATGTTGCACATTCTGGGGCAAAAAAAGCGGGGAGAGAGAATCAGAGAAGTGCCAGCCCACGGGGAATAGCCGCAAAACTGGCACAGAAATGTTACCAGTATCGGCTAACAGGGGCTGCTTTCGCTGCTGTCACAGCGTGAAATGATGTGCTGGCTGAGTTGACTGGCGACCGCCAGCAATGCCTGCCGGGTGTGCTCAATATCTTCTACCGGGTGGTGTACAGTGCGGGTATTCAGGGTCATATAGGGCACGGTTATCACGGCCAGCAAATCCCCTCGTGCGCCAAACACTGGTGCACTGATGTTCGTAACCCCGGATATTTGCGGGCTTTCCCCCTGGTAGTACCCTTGTTCGATAGTGGTCGCTATCTGGCTGCGGGCATAGGCCACCTGTTCATCTGTGGCGTCGTCCAGCGCAATCATACGCTGGCGCTCACTCTCTTCACTGTAACTCAACAGCACAATCCCTGAACCAGAAGCGCAGATATCCAAATGAGCACCAGTACGCAGGCTGAACCCCATTTTATACGGGCTTTCCTGACGGGCGATAACCACCAGTTGGCCATTACTGTACTGGCTGAGGTGGCAAGACTGGTTTACTTGCAGGCACAGTTGCTCCATCAGGCTGCCTGCCCGTTTGAGCAACATGGCAACCGGTGGGTGTTGGTTAGACAGGGTAAACATTTTGAGTGTCAGAACGTAACCTGACACATCTTCTTTATAATCAATGTAATGCTGTTCCTGCAGCACCGAGAGCATGCGGAAAATTTCATTGACGCTGCGGTTCAGCCGTTCAGCAATTTGCTTTTTGGTTAATGGCTCATCCTGTGCGGCCAGCAACTCAAGGATAGCCAGCCCTTTTTCAAGGGCGGGAGCACGGTACTCTGTCGTCATAATCTTGGGGGTCACAGGCGAAAAATCGTTAACAGGAACAGACTTTAACCTGGTGGCACACAAGAACAAAGTGCCACCAGGCGCGCTTATTTAATCAACCCCATCAGTTGGGGCACTGTCATAGAAATGGCCGGGATGTAAGTCACCAGCATCAAGACGCCGACTATCACCACGAAGAATGGCAGCAGGGTTTTTACCACCGCATCAATGGATATTCCGCTGACTTTGCACCCGGTAAACAGAATCGGCCCGACAGGTGGCGTAATGGTCCCGAGCGACAGGTTAAACACCAGCAGGATGCCAAACTGTACCGGATCCATCCCAAGCCCGGTGCAGATGGGCAGAAAGATAGGTGTAAAGATCAGTACCGCAGGGGTGGGATCCATAAAAGTACCCACGAACAGTAATACGATATTAATGATCAGCAAAATAATGATGGGGTTACTGGTCAGTGAGAGGAGCGAGTCCGCAATCATGCCAGGGATCTGAGTAAACGCCATCACCCAGGACATAATCGACGATGTTGCCAGCATAAAGATAACAATTGCCGACATCTTTGCTGTACTCAGAAAAATAGCCGGTAACGTTCTGACATCCAGAGAGCGGTAGCACAGGCTCAAGAACAGTGAATACACAACGGCAATAGCCGAGGCTTCTGTTGCCGTAAATACGCCACCCAGAATCCCGCCTATCACCACCACAATCATGGATAAACTGGGAATAGCGTCCACCGCCACTTTCAGGCATTCCCGCAATGACATGGTGTGGCGCAATACGTAACCCCGGCGCTTTGCCATAAAGCCCGCCACCAGCATCACACCAAGCCCCCACAAAATACCGGGGACATAGCCGCCCATAAACAGCGCGGAAATCGACACACTCCCGGCCACTGTTGCGTAGACAATCAGCGTGTTACTGGGTGGGATCAACATGCCCGTTGGTGCAGATGCAATATTCACTGCGGTACTGAACGCCGGGTCATAGCCTTCTTTGCGCTGAATCGGCGACATAATGCCACCAACCGCCGCGGCTGATGCCACACCTGAGCCGCTAATCGAGCCAAACAACATATTGGAGACAATATTGGTTTGCGCCAGTGAACCGGGCAAAAAGCCGCTGAAAATTTTGGAGAAATTGATCAGCCGAATAGCTATCCCACCGTTATTCATAATGTTGCCTGCCAGAATAAAGAAGGGAATAGCCAGCAGTGCAAACGAATCAAGGCCAACGAAAATACGCTGGGCAGAGGTAATCATCGCGCCTTTCATGGGCAAAATAGCCAGCATTGCCCCAAACGAAGAAATCCCCACACTAATACTGATAGGCGCACCAATAACCAGGAAAAACACAGTGCCACAAAACATGATTAATGCTGCAATCAGGGCTATATCCATTGTTTATTCCTCCCCGCCTGGTGCACTGTTCAGCGTATTCAGGCGCCGGAACAGGTGAATTTCGTTGTACAGGAAATAGAAAATAATCAGCCCGCCACTCAATGGAATGGCGCTGTAGATGTATCCCATGGGAATTTGCAGGGCGGAATCCAGTTGCCACATTTGCCGCAACACGGTGTGGTAGCCGCCAATTATCATGATGGTGAAAGTAAAAACAGCGATAGCCAGTTCGGTAAACATGTCAGTAATAATTTTCACCCGTGGGGAGAACTTATCTTTAATAAAGCTGATAGCCATATGTTCACGCAGCCCAAACACATAAGCGCTGCCAAACAAAATGAGCCAGATAAACAGGTAGCGCGATAATATTTCGCTGACAGCGCTGGGGCTGTTAAATAAATAACGGGTAATTACCTGCCAGGTGATCAGCACTGTCATCAGGCCGACAATGCCGATACAAACCCAGGCGACGAAGGTATCAAGGTATTTTTTGAACGTCTCGAGCACCGCCATGGCTTATGTTCCTTTGTCGATAACGGCAACCCGGCAAGCGCTGGCTTACCGGGCGAGGGAGTTTACTGAAGTGCGACAACTTTTTCGTAGAGCGCTTTTTGTTCCGGTGTTTTCACCAGTTCAGTTTGCAGACCTTTGCAATTTTCCTGGAACGGCTGGATATTCACTTCATTGAATTTCGCGCCCTTTTCTTCCGCTACTTTTTTGGCCTGCTCAATCTGCTCAGCCCACAGGCGGAATTCGGTCAGCGTGCTTTCTTTTGCCAGCTTGCGTAACGTTTCCTGATCCTGTTTTGACATGCTTTCCAGGAAATCGGTACTGACTACAACCAGGTCCGGCACCATCAGGTGGCGTGTGGCAGAGAAATAAGGCGCAACTTCATACTGCTTCAGGTCGGCATAGGTGATTTCATTGTTTTCTGCACCATCCAGCACGCCCTGTTGAATAGCGGTGTAGACTTCGCTCTGGCTCATAGGCACACCAGTGCCGCCCATGCAGGTCAGCATTTTCAGCATGGTGTCAGACTGCATGACACGAATTTTCTTCCCTTTCATATCAGCCGGGGTATTTACCGGGCCAGCTTTGGTGTACATGCTGCGCGCCCCGGCGGTATAGGCGGTTAACACCGTAAAGCCGAAACGGGAGGTGGATGCAAATAACGGGTCAAGCACACCGGAGGTAAAGACTTTTTCCTGGTGAGCCGGGCCGCTGTAGATATACGGCAGGCCAATCACGGTAAAGGTTTTATCGTAATTCTCCGCCAGAGGGTTTGCGACCACCGCCATTTGCACCGCGCCGTTTTGCACTAATTCCAGCGCGGCACGCTGATCACCCAATAATTCGTTAGGGAAGATATTCAGCTTGTAACGCCCCTCGGTTTGTTGAGCCAGCTTATCGCCCAGCTCTTTCAGTGCCAGGTACTGAGGGTGCTTATCCGACTGGTTAAAGGCGGCTTTAATCTCTTTTGCGGCATGCGCCAGAGAAGAGACGCTCAACAGGCCACTTAATACCGAACACAGCGCCAGGCGTTTAAAGGTCGTTTTCGTCAACATAATCGGGTCTCCATCAGAGGTTTTAATCAGTCATTCACTGTTATTTTGTTATCTGCGTTCTCAGCGCAGGTCCGTCATTGCAACAAAATCCATGTCATCGAAGGTTTGGTTTTCACCCGCCATTCCCCACACAAAGCTGTACTGCCGGGTGCCGCAACCAGAATGAATTGACCAACTGGGTGACAGCACCAGTTGTTTGTTACGCACCACCAGGTGGCGGGTTTGCTGGGGTTCGCCCATAAAGTGGAATACCACCTGGTCCGGCGCCATGTTGAAATACAGGTAAGCTTCCATACGGCGTGCATGGGTGTGTGCTGGCATGGTGTTCCACACATTACCCGGGCGCAGATGGGTAATGCCCATGCAGAGCTGGCAGGTGGTGAGCACTTCCGGGTGCAGGTATTGGGTCAGCAGGCGCAGGTTGGCATTTTGCTGGCTGCCCAGTTCTACCTGGCGCGCCTCTTCACGTTTGATAATGCGGGAAGGCCAGGTGTGATGAGCGGGGGCGCTCAGGCAGTAAACCGCGGTTTCTGTTTGTGGGTCTTCGCTAAGTGAACGAAAGCTTACTGCCTGTGTGCCCATCCCCAGATAGAGCCCGTCCAGGTACTCCAGTTGGTAGCTCTCACCTTCGTTGCATGTTACCTCAACCGGCCCCCCCAGATTCACCAGGCCCATTTCCCGGCGGGCAAGAAAAAAAGGTGTACCAAACGCTTTGGTATCAATCACTTCATCCAGTGCCAGTGGTGTTGCTTGTGGGCAAACACCAAGCGCCACCACCCGGTCGATATGGCTGTACACCACATGAATTTCGCCAGGGGTGAACAGAGATTCAGTAAGAAACGTGTCACGCAGGCGCTCGCTGTCATAAGTGCGGACATCATCAGGATGGGTATTCCAGGTTGTTTTCATCGGGGGTCTCCTTGGTTGAATTTCAGTGTAAAAACTATTCATAGGTGATCAACATAATTCATATATGAATAATCAAACCTGTGAATCCCGGCCCTATTTTTAATAGCCAGAAAAAACACATAGTGCTGTTGATAAAACAAACAGGAATAACGACCGGTCTGGAGAGCAAAACAACCCGGTTAAAAATACGGAGGGAGCACTTCTGAATGGCGAGTTATGCGGCAGAATGAAAAATCCGCAATTAAAGAGCGTTGACAATGTTCGCCGAACGAATTATTTCTATTAGCGCTACTTATACGAAGTGATTCGTGTAAGCCAGAAGAGGCGCGCCGCCCAGGTATTATGTCTGAGTAACCAGTACGCAGATGGCATAAGAGGGGGAGCGGCGCCGAGGTAACACGTATCTGGTCGTACGCGTTATCGGCTGCAGGGGCTGAATCCCCTGGGTTGTCACCAGAAACGTCCGGCAGTCGTTCGTTTCGCAAGGTGGGGCGCTTCTGGGTGTATCGTAGTGCTTGTTTTAACCTGTCTACGTCTCCCGTTTATCGCTCTTCCCTTGTGCCAAGGCTGATGAAATACCCACGGCTTCCTGTTTAGCCCACATGGAGTGCCGGGTATAAAGATATTGCCACCCAAAGTGGCCCTGACACGAGGTTATAATGACTCACGCACTTTCCCAGACAGTGGTTGCCAAATTCGGTGGTACCAGTGTCGCTGATTTCGACGCCATGAATCACAGCGCAGATGTCGTGCTGGCAAATAAACAGGTACGCCTGGTTGTTTTGTCTGCGTCTGCTGGCGTCACCAACTTACTGGTTGCCTTGTCTGAAGGCCTGGAAGCGACAGAACGTTTTGTTAAGCTGGATGCCATTCGTAAGATTCAATACGATATTCTTGAGCGCCTCGCCAACCCGCTGGTCATTCGTGAAGAGATAGATCGCCTGCTCGAAAATATTACCACTCTTGCCGAAGCTGCCTCACTGGCAACATCCAACGCGCTTACAGATGAACTGGTCAGCCATGGTGAGTTGATGTCCACGCTGTTATTTGTGGAAGTGTTGCGGGAACGGGGTGAAGAAGTGCAATGGTTTGATGTGCGTAAAATTATGCGTACCAGTGACCGGTTTGGTAAAGCCGAACCCGATATTGCAGCACTGGCAGAACTGGCACAAACCCACTTGCAGCCTCGCCTGGTTGAATCACTGGTTATTACTCAGGGTTTTATTGGTAGTGAGGCCAAAGGCCGTACCACTACACTTGGCCGTGGCGGCAGCGACTACACAGCCGCACTGCTTGGTGAAGCACTGCATTTAAGCCGGGTGGATATCTGGACTGATGTCCCCGGCATTTACACTACCGACCCGCGTGTTGTGCCTGCGGCGAAACGCATAGATGAAATTGCGTTTGAAGAAGCCGCCGAAATGGCGACTTTCGGTGCCAAAATACTGCACCCGGCAACTTTACTTCCTGCAGTACGCAGTGAAATCCCGGTGTTTGTTGGTTGCAGTAAAGACCCATCGGCTGGCGGTACCATGGTCTGTGGCACAACCGAAAACCCCCCGTTATTCCGCGCGCTGGCACTGCGCCGCCGCCAGACATTACTTACCTTACATAGCCTGAGCATGCTGCATTCCCGTGGTTTTCTGGCTGAGGTATTTACCATTCTGGCGCGCCATAATATTTCGGTCGATTTAATCACCACATCTGAAGTCAGCGTGGCTATCACGCTGGATACCACCGGCTCAACCTCAACAGGTGATTCTCTGTTAACCACCGCGCTGCTGACCGAGTTGTCGTCATTATGCCGGGTCGAAGTTGAAGAGAACCTGGCGCTGGTGGCATTGATTGGCAATGAGTTGTCTAAAGCCTGTGGTGTTGGTAAAGAGGTATTTGGTGTCCTGGAGCCTTTCAACATTCGCATGATTTGCTATGGTGCCTCCAGCCATAACCTGTGCTTTTTGGTGCCTGGCAATGAAGCCGAAGATGTGGTGCGCAAACTGCACCGTAATCTTTTCGAATAAACACCAGGTTCAACCCGCTATTGTTCCCAGGGCGCATCAGCGCCCTGTTTGTTACTGAATGGCGGCAAAAACATCAGAAACACCCAATAAAAACACTATAAACACAACAACCTGCAAGGAAAAACCATGTTAACCGTTCTAACGCGGCTGTTCCCACTTTGGGCCGTACTGCTTTCTGTTATGGCGTATTACACGCCTACCACTTTCACGCCCATTGGCCCCTGGGTCACTACGTTGTTAATGCTGATTATGCTCGGCATGGGCGTGCACCTGAAGGTGGATGATTTTAAACGTGTGCTGTCACGCCCTGCCCCGGTTGCTGCCGGGATTTTCCTGCATTACCTGGTTATGCCACTGGCCGCCTGGGGACTGGCAAAACTGTTTCATATGCCACCTGACCTGGCTGCCGGGATGATTCTGGTTGGCAGTGTTGCCAGTGGTACCGCTTCGAATGTCATGATCTTTCTGGCAAAAGGCGATGTGGCGCTGTCTGTCACTATTTCGTCTGTTTCCACTCTGGTGGGCGTATTTGCCACACCGCTGCTCACCCGGCTGTATGTCGCGGCCGATATTCAGGTGGATATCGCTGGCATGCTGCTGAGTATTCTGAAAATTGTCATCATCCCGATTGCACTGGGCCTGGTGATTCACCACACTCTGCCCCGGCTGGTGAAAGCCGTTGAACCCTGGCTGCCCGCGTTCTCAATGGTGTGTATTCTCGCCATTATTACTGCAGTGGTGGCAGGTAGCGCGGCAAATATTGCCTCGGTTGGCCTGGTGGTGATTGTGGCGGTTATTCTGCATAACGCGATTGGGTTATTAGGCGGTTACTGGGGCGGGCGGCTGTTTGGCTTCGACGAATCCACCTGCCGTACCCTGGCGCTGGAAGTTGGCATGCAGAACTCTGGCCTGGCTGCGGCGCTGGGGAAAATTTACTTTACCCCGCTGGCTGCGTTGCCCGGCGCTCTGTTTTCCGTGTGGCATAACCTGTCCGGGTCGTTGCTGGCGGGTTACTGGTCCGGGAAGCCGGTAAAACAGAAAACAGAAGCCCAAAAATAACCCCGATTTCCGGGGCTGTTGTTGGGTTACTCGCCAGGCGCAATATGGCCTGGCGGGCAATTAACTCTCTTCGCGTTCGTCGTCGTCAGGTTGTTCCAGCACCGTGTACGCCACTGCACAGAACAATGAGTTCAAGCGCCGCATATCCCCCAACAAACCAAGGTGCAGTGAACTGGTTTCAATGCTTTGCACGTTTTGCTCATGCAGGCGGTTAACATGGGCATGAGAATAGCGGCGAATCATGATCCGCAGGCGGTGCTTGTGCCTGCGTAAACGCCGGGCGCTGGACACATCCCCTGAATAAAATACTGAAACCCCCAGTTTGAGGTTCTCTTCCAGTTGGTTTATCAGGCTGTCCAGCTCTTCCATACCTTGTGGCGAGAATGCCCGCCGGGCAGACAACGATTTATCTGCCACCTCAATCCCCATGCGTTCAATAATTTCAGCAGACTGCTGCAGGTTCATGGATGTTTCAATGATATGCGCCCAACGCCGGGATTCCTCTTCAGCCAGCTCATCCCGCGGAATACGGGCTAAATACAGCTTGATGGCGTTATGCAGAACATCGACCTCTTCCGCCTGGTTACGCAATATCTTTTCCAGCCGCGGTTCGCCTTTCAGTTCTCTTTGCCACAAAGCGAGCATTTGCTCCACACGGTCGCCCATGCGCAGAGTTTCCCGCGACGCATTCGCCAGTGCCAGCGCTGGGGTGCTCAGGGCGGAGCTGTCCAGGTGCTTCGGCCGCACACTGTTATCCAGCTCCGGTGGCGATTTCACCAGCGTACTGCACAACCGCGCCATGCTGTCCACGAAAGGCAGCATCGCCAGGCAACGAATCAGGTTATAAAACACATGGAAGTAAATGATCAGTTCTGAATCAGACACTGGCAGGTGCTGCATTCCCCGGGCAAGGACATGCACAAAGGGCAGTACCAACAGGCTGCCAATCAGTTTGAATAACAGGCTCCCCAGCGCAACCCGGCGTGCAGCGGGTGCGGCGGCACTGTTGTTAATCACCGCCAGAATGCCGGAACCCAGGTTTGAACCAATCACCAGACAAAGCCCGACCGGGAAAGCGATAACACCTGTTGCGGTTAATGTGGCCGTCAGCAATACTGCCGCCAGGCTGGAGTAACTGATAATCGCAAACACCGCGCCAATTAACGCATCCAGCAAGATATCGCCGGTCAGCGAGGCGAAAATCACTTTGACGCCATAGGCCTGAGTAATGGGAGTGGCCGCCTGCACAATCAACTCCAGTGCCAGCAGAATAAGCCCAAGGCCAATCCCCACCCGCCCCAGTTGCCCGGCCCGTGTTTGTTTACGGCCAAGGAAAAAGATAACGCCAATAAAGATCAGTAACGGTGACAGCCAGGAAAGGTCAAATGTCAGAACTCGTGCCATCAGCGCGGTCCCGACATCGGCTCCCAGCACAATGACCAGTGCAGGTGCCAGGGCCACCAGGTTCTGTGAAACGAACGATGTCACCAGTAACGTTGTTGCGTTGCTACTTTGCACCAGGGCTGTAACACCAATACCGGCGCAAAACGCCATGGGTTTACGTGAAATACTGCCACTGAGCACACTGCGTAAACGCGCGCCAAACACGCGCATCACGCCGGTTCGCACAATATGTGTTCCCCATACCAGCATGGCAATCGCCGAAAGCAAATGAAGTAATGTCAGCAAAGGCACTCCTTTTTATTGTCAGCCGGGGTTTATACCCACCGGTCTTGTATCATTTCATAGCAACCTGATTAATCAGTATATGTGATAGCTTGTAAAGAAAAGACAAGGGGCAAAAGCATGGGCAGACATGCCTGGCTTTGCCCTCCCCCGCAGGCCAGCTAACCAGGCCTGGTGACTCGAGCGCTCTGTGCCGCGAGTTTACTGGTAATGCATTCGCACACCGTTGTGCGCAGCCAGCGGCTGGCCGGGTCTTCGTTGTGGGCGTTATGCCACAACAGCGACAACATATAATCCGGCATGTTTACTGGTACCGGAGCCGCCTGCAGGCCATATAACTCACACCATGAATGAACCAGCCCTTGTGGGACTGTGGCGAACAGCGGCAAACGGCGCAGCAACAACGGTAGTGCAGAAAAATTTGGCGTGACGTAACGTACACGGCGCGCCCGGCTCCGTTGTTGTAGTTCGCTATCCAGCGCACTTTCACTGGCGCCACGGTACGACACCAGCACATGCTCATAACGCAGAAAGGTGTCCAGCGTTAACGGCGCATGGCAGGGAATTTGCCGGTAATCCCACAGGGTAGAAAAACCGGCGCAGGCGATGTTCTCACGGGTGAGATCCCTGCTGGTTTCATTACCCACCGTTACCGCCAGGTCTGCCTGTTGCTGCTCCATTAATGGCACCGCCTGCCAGGGGTCAGTTGCCACTACTTTAATAGTAATATGGGGTGCGCAGGCCGATAGCTCCGCCACAAGTTCTGGCATTAACCAGTGCTCTACCCAGTCGCTCATGCCAATGGTAAAGCTGCGCGCATCACTCGCCGGGTCAAAGTGTTCTGGCGTGAAGATAGTGCGGTGCAGACCCTGCATCAGCGGCGCAAACTGCTTAACCAGGTGTTCGGCCCGTGGTGTGGGAGACATTCCCTGTGAGGTGCGCACAAACAGCGGGTCATTAAACATGTCCCGCAATCTTTTTAGTGCCGCACTCACCGCGGGCTGGCCTAAATACAGCTGGTTGGCCGCCTGAGTAACGCTGCGCACCCGGTACATCACCAGCAAAACAACCAGTAAATTCAGGTCAATACGCGAAAAATCACTTTCATTGATGCTTTCCATAAATTTAATCAATTTAATTAATTATATTCAGGAAAGTATAGTCAGGCGCTCTGGTTTTCACCATAAAGTAAGGAGCCTGTTATGACTATCCGAATTGGTAACTGTGTGATTCAAAAAGTCACAGAACAGACGGCGGCGTTTCCTTTCGCTACGTTGTTTGCGGCACACAGTGGCGAGATGAGTAACCAGTTAGCACAACAGCCTGCGGATATTTCCATTCACAGCTGGCTGGTGCGTAGTGGCAACCATACCGTTGTGGTTGATACCGCAACGGGAAACGGGCGCGACCGGAATAACAACCCACTGTTCCACCAGTTGCAAACACCTTACCTGGACAACCTGACACAAACCGGTATCACTCCGGAAGAAGTAACGCTGGTGATGATGACCCATGTGCACACCGACCATGTTGGCTGGAATACCCACCTGCAAGACGGGAAATGGCAGCCAGGGTTCCCCAATGCACGTTATGTTTGCTCTGCAACTGAGCTGGCACATGTGCAGAACAACCCGGCAACTCAGGCGTTGTACCACGACAGCATTCTGCCCCTGCTGGAGAGTGACCAACTGGATGCCGTGGATGTACGCGAAGATACGCTGTTTGCCGGGGTACTGCGTTATACCTCAACGCCGGGCCACAGTGTGGATCATGCATCCATTGTGCTGGAAAGTGCCGGTGAACACGCGATTTTTGCCGGTGATGTTATGCACCACCCCATTCAGTTTCAGCACACTCACTGGAACTCCCGGTTTTGTGAAGATCTCCCGCAAGCCATTGCCTCACGCCAACGTGTTATAGACTGGTGCGCAGAACATCAGGCAATCTGGTTCAGTTCACACTTTGCCGGCAGTTCATGTGGGCGCGTAACACCTGGCCGGCAATGGCTACCTTTGGAGGTGTAATTCATGCAGTACACTGACTACCTGGCTGCGTCACTCAGCGAGTTACAACAAGCACTGGCAGAAAAAACGGTGACCGCCGTTGAACTGGCAGAATTTGCACTCAGGCGCATTACTGAGGCGGACAAATCACGTTATAACGCCATCACCTGGTTATTCGCTGATGAAGCCCTGGCTGCGGCACAGGAAAGTGACAGGCGGCGGCAGCACGGTGGGCATACAGGCCGCCTGGCCGGTATTCCGGTGCTTATCAAAGATAATATTGAAGTAAAAGGCTGGCCCACCAGTGCAGGTTCCGTGGTGCTGCGTGAAGTCATCGCCATACAGGACGCGCCACTGGTACAAACATTGCGTAATGAAGGCGCGATTTTAATAGGTAAAACCGCTATGCATGAGCTGGCCGCCGGAATAACCGGAGCCTCTTCGCTGAGTGGATTCACCCATAACGCGTGGGTTGAAGGGTTATCGCCAGGTGGCTCCAGTAGCGGTTCTGCCGTGGCTGTTGCCGCAGGCTATGTCCCCCTGGCAATAGGTACGGACACTGCGGGTTCGGTGCGTATTCCTGCGGCATTTAATGGCCTGCCGGGGCTGCGTATGACACGAGGAGCACTGAGCACGCAGGGTATCGTGCCACTGTCGCCAACTCAGGATATCCCCGGGCCGCTGGCTCGTTCAGCGCAAGATTTACGCCTGGCAACCGAAATACTGAGTGGCAAGGTGTTTGCAGAACCTAATGAACCTTTGCGGATTGGCTTCTGGCAGGAAGGTTTTGCGCCACAGGAAACAGAAATAAACCAGTGTGTGCGTAAAGCTCTGGCCCCGTTTATGCCACAGGATGTGAGCTGGCCACAATTGGCAAGCCTGGCCGCAGAAGCGAATATTATTGCCTGGGAATTTGCTGATGCACTGGCAGGCTGGCTGGCCGATAAACCCCAGGCGAAGTACCACACGCTCCCCGAAATAGCGGCCTCGGGCCGGTACCACCCGCAACTGGAAACGGTACTGAAAACCCGTGCACAGCACCCAGGCACAGACAGCGATTCTTACCCGCAAGTGCAACAGCGCCAGGAAGCACTTTACCAACAACTGGAGCAATTTTTTACCCACCAACAGATTAACTTACTGGCGTTTCCTGTAGTGCGGCACCCGCCTGTCAGGCTGGGTGAACACCAGGAAGGTAGCAACGCGTTGATCTCTGCGGTGACCGGTGCACCAGCAATCAGCCTTCCGGCTGGCCTGAGCACTGGTGGCTACCCAATAGGTGTAGAGCTGCTGGCCCTAAGAGGGCGTGAAGATTTGTTGTTACAGGCAGCAGAAGAGATTGAGCGGGCCACAGGCCACATCTGAAAACAGCCGAAGCTTTGGTGTAACGGTTCATGAATATTGAGCACCGGGAATGATGCAAAAAATAAAGCGAGCAGTATGCAACATACCACTCGCTTTAATTCGGAATAGCCGGTTTAATTACTCGGCAATACTAATCTGCATCGTAACCTAAGTTCGGGGCCAGCCAGCGCTCAACTTCTTCAACAGACATATTTTTACGCCGGGCATAATCTTCCACCTGGTCACGCTGAATTTGGGCAACAGCAAAATACTTGCTGTCCGGGTGGCTGAAATACCAGCCTGAAACAGAAGCTCCCGGCCACATGGCGTAAGATTCTGTGAGTTTCATTCCAGTGTGGGTTTCAACATCCAGGAGTTCCCAGATAGCGGCTTTCTCAGTATGCTCCGGGCAGGCAGGGTAACCCGGTGCCGGGCGAATACCGCGGTAGTTTTCCCGAATTAACTCTTCGTTACTCAGGTTCTCTTCCGGTGCATAACCCCAGTACACTTTGCGCACGCGTTCATGGAGATATTCGGCAAAGGCTTCCGCCAGGCGGTCAGATACCGCTTTCACCATGATTTTGTTGTAGTCATCATGCTGAGCATCAAAGGCCGCGGCCAGTGCATCTTCTTCCAGCCCGCCGGTTACAGCGAAAGCGCCCAGGTAATCTGCTTTACCACTGGATTTCGGTGCCACAAAGTCTGCCAGGCAATAGTTGGCGAAACCGGTTTTTTCTGTTTGCTGGCGCAAATGGTGGCTGACTACTTTTACTGAGGAGCGGCTTTCATCGGTATAGATTTCAATGTCGTCCCCAACCCGGTTTGCCGGGAACAGGCCAACTACACCACGTGGTGTCAGGGACTTATCTGCCACCAGCTTATCCAGCATGTCGTTGGCATCTTTAAACAAGCGCTGCGCTTCCTCGCCCACCACTTCATCTTCCAGAATGCGGGGATATTTACCGGCCAGCGACCAGGTCATGAAGAAAGGCGTCCAGTCGATATAGTTACGCAGCGTGTCGATACCCACGCTGACAGGCTGAACCCCCAGACGGTGAGCAACTGGTGGTGTATACAATTCCCAGTCAAATGCGAGGTCGTTTTCCCGGGCTGCTGCCAGGGTCACCGGCGGTGTGCGTGGCTTTTTGCGGCCATGCTGGATACGCACAGTTTCGTACTCTTTACGCACCCGGGCCACAAAGTCGCCATACTGGGTGGCGGAAAGCAGTGATGAAACCACCCCAACAGTGCGCGATGCGTTCTGCACATAGACTGTTGGCCCACTGTAGTTTTGCTCAATTTTAACCGCAGTGTGCGCTTTGGATGTTGTCGCGCCGCCAATTAGCAGCGGGATGGTGAACCCCTGGCGTTCCATCTCTTTCGCTACATTCACCATTTCATCCAGTGACGGGGTTATCAGCCCGGATAAACCAACAATATCGGCATTCTGTTCGCGTGCTGTTTTCAGAATTTTTTCTGTCGGCACCATTACGCCTAAATCGATGATTTCGTAGTTATTACACTGCAACACCACACCAACGATATTTTTACCGATATCGTGCACATCACCTTTAACCGTTGCGAGAACGATTTTCCCGTTACTGGTACCGGCCTGTTTGCTGGCCTGAATGAAAGGTTCAAGATAGGCGACAGCCTGTTTCATTACCCGGGCAGATTTCACCACCTGCGGCAGGAACATTTTGCCTTCACCAAATAAGTCACCCACCACATTCATGCCAGACATTAACGGGCCTTCAATAACTTCAATAGGCCGGTCGGCATTCTGGCGTGCTTCTTCGGTATCCTGCTCAATAAACTCGGTAATGCCTTTGACCAGGGCGTATTCCAGGCGTTTCACCACTTCCCAACTGCGCCACTCAGCCTGTTGGGCATTGGCGCTGTCATCGGTTTTACTGCCACGGTATTTTTCGGCTAATTCCAGTAAACGCTCGGTGCTGTCGTCGCGCCGGTTCAGTACCACATCTTCTACGGCGTCACGCAGTTCAGCAGGGAGATCGTCGTAAATTGCCAGTTGCCCGGCATTCACAATCCCCATGTCCATGCCGTTACGAATAGCGTAATAGAGGAACACGGCGTGAATAGCTTCACGCACCGGGTCGTTGCCACGGAAAGAGAACGAAACGTTGGAAACACCGCCAGAGATCAGGGCATGAGGCAATTCGCGTTTAATGTCTTCACAGGCACCGATAAAATCCAGTGCATAGTTATTGTGCTCTTCAATCCCGGTGGCAACGGCAAAAATATTCGGGTCGAAAATAATGTCTTCCGGCGGGAACCCTACCTGCTCAGTGAGGATTTGGTAAGCCCGGCGGCAAATTTCAATCTTACGTTCGCGGGTATCGGCCTGGCCGGTTTCATCAAAGGCCATCACCACCATAGCCGCACCGTAACGGCGTACCTGGCGGGCGTGTTCAATGAAGATGTCCACGCCTTCTTTCATGGAGATAGAGTTGACAATGCCTTTGCCCTGAATGCATTGCAGGCCTTTTTCAATAACTGACCATTTGGATGAGTCAATCATGATAGGTACCCGGGCAATATCGGGCTCACCGGCAATCAGGTTCAGGAAGCGCACCATGGCCGCTTCGGCATCCAGCATGCCTTCGTCCATGTTGATGTCGATGATTTGTGCGCCGTTTTCTACTTGCTGGCGCGCAACATCCAGTGCTTCACCGTATTTCTCTTCTTTGATAAGCCGTTTGAATTTAGCGGACCCGGTGACGTTGGTGCGCTCACCCACGTTCACAAACAAGGTTTCCGGGCCAATATTAAGCGGCTCAAGGCCGGATAACCGGCAGTTTACCGGCAGCGACGGGCGCTTACGCGGCGCAATACCTGAAACGGCTTCATGCATGGCCGCAATATGTTCAGGTGTGGTACCGCAGCAACCCCCAACAATGTTGAGGAAACCAGCCTGTGCCCACTCTTTTATCTGGCGAGCCATTTCAGCGGCATCTAAATCATATTCACCAAACGCATTGGGCAACCCGGCATTCGGGTGTGCGGTGACATAACATTCTGCAATACGGGATAACTCAGCGACATACTGGCGAAGTTCATCCGGCCCCAGGGCGCAGTTCAGGCCAAAAGAGAGCGGTGAAGCATGGCGCAGGGCATTGTAAAATGCTTCGGTCGTCTGGCCTGATAAAGTACGGCCCGAGGCATCGGTAATCGTGCCGGAAATCATGATGGGCAATTCAACGCCCAGCGCTTCAAACTCGGTTTCTACGGCATAAATCGCGGCTTTCGCATTCAGCGTATCGAAGATGGTTTCAACCAGAATCAGGTCTGCACCGCCGTTAACCAGCGCCCGGGTAGATTCACGGTAGGCGTCCACCAGCTGATTAAAGGTGATATTACGAAAAGCCGGGTCGTTAACATCAGGCGAGATAGACGCGGTACGGTTTGTCGGGCCAAGCACCCCGGCGACATAGCGCGGTTTTTCTGGTGTGCGGGCTGTCCACTCATCAGCACACTGGCGAGCCAGGCGAGCCGCCTCATAGTTAATTTCTGCCGAAAGGGACTCCATCTGGTAATCGGCCATCGCAATGGTCGTGGAGTTGAAGGTATTGGTTTCAACAATATCTGCGCCCGCAGCAAAATACGCGTTGTGGATATCAGCAATCAGCGCCGGGCGGCTCAATACCAGCAGGTCGTTGTTGCCTTTGACATCGCAGGGCCAGTCGGCAAAGCGCTCGCCCCGGTAATCCTGTTCTTCCAGACGGTGGCTCTGGATCATGGTACCCATACCACCATCCAGGATAAGAATGCGTTTTTCTAACGCCTGATGAAGTGTTTCGACCTGCTTGCTCACTCTGACTCCCAACTTCTGATTAACGCGGTGCTGCTGGCGAAAAGACCAGCAGACCATACTGGCACAAGTTGTGTCAGGGGAAAAGTAGCCAGACATGAGACATGTTCAGGTTGATAATATCTGGCAGTTTTTTTTCAGTTGCATTATCGTTAAATAAAACGAAAACAATTTCCACGATACAGAAACAGGAGGCCATCATGGCAACAGCGGTTCCGGCAAAACGCGGGAAAAAACCCCGTTCTGCAGCGGCAGCTCCCGCTCCAGCAACCGGCCAGGTGCAGTCCCTTACGCGCGGTTTAAAACTGCTGGAGTGGATAGCGGAGTCAGGAAGCAATGTGGCGCTGACAGAGCTGGCTCAGCAGGCTGGTTTGCCGAACTCCACCACGCACCGCCTGCTAACTACATTACAACAACAGGGTTTTGTTCGCCAGGTAGGTGAATTAGGGCACTGGGCGATTGGCGCACATGCGTTTATTGTTGGCAGCAGTTTTTTGCAGAGCCGCAACCTGCTGGCCATTGTTCACCCGGAACTGCGCAAGCTGATGGAAGCCTCCGGAGAAACCGTTAACCTGGCTGTGCTGGATATGAGCGACCACCAGGCCATTATTATTGACCAGGTACAGTGCACGCAGTTAATGCGGATGTCGGCCCCTATTGGTGGGAAACTGCCGATGCATGCTTCCGGCGCAGGTAAGGCGTTCCTGGCTAATTTAAATGAAGACCAGGTTTCCGGGTTACTGCACCGCCAGGGGCTGCATGCCTATACACCCGCGACACTGACATCCCCGGTACTGCTGAAAGAGGACCTGCTGCAAATCCGCAAGCGTGGTTACTCGTTCGATGACGAAGAGCATGCGCTGGGCCTGCGTTGCATAGCCTCCTGCCTGTATGATGAACACAAAGAGCCGTTTGCCGCGATTTCGATTTCCGGCCCGATATCCCGGATTACCGATGACCGCGTCACTGAGTTAGGCGCAATGGTGATTAAAGCCACGCGCGAGCTGACACTGGCGTGGGGCGGGCAGCGCTAGGCTGCCCTTTCATTTTTTCGTGGCGGTGTGTGCGGGCTTTCCAGTGCATCGCCATAGCGCTGGTTAAAGCGCTGTTTACGCCGGTAAGCATAGACATCTTCCACATGGCCTGAGCGGATGCGCGCCTGCAGGGTGCGCCAGTATTCAGCCCTGAATAAATCCCCGTGCATTTCATCAAACAATGGCCCAATGCGCGGGTCAACACATAACCAGTGGCGGAATTCCTCCGGGAAAACATCCCCCGGAGAAACGCTATACCAGGGCTCACCTGACAGTTCATCTTCCGGATAACGGGCCGGGGGAATATCCCGGAAATTCACTTCGGTCATGTAGCAAATTTCGTCGTAGTCATAAAACACGACGCGCCCGTGGCGGGTGACGCCGAAGTTTTTAAACAGCATATCGCCGGGGAAAATATTCGCGGCAGCCAGTTGGCGAATCGCGTTACCGTACTCTTCTATTGCATCCCGCAGCGCCTGGCCTTCCACTTGTTCCAGCCAGATATTCAGCGGCACCATACGGCGTTCAATATACAGATGCTCCAGGATGATGTTGTTCCCCTCTTCGGTAATTTTTTTGGGGGCTTCTTCCCGCAGTAATTGTAATAACGCCGGGCTTATCTGGCGTTTATCGATAACGAAATTTTCAAAGGCCTGGGTATCGGCCATGCGCCCGACTCTGTCATGCTCCTTTACCAGTTGGTAGCAGGCGCGTACCCGCTCTTCATTCACCTCTTTCTGGGGAGCAAACTGGTCTTTAATCACTTTAAACACCCGGTCAAACCCCGGTAAGGTGAACACCAGCATCACCATTCCTCGCACACCCGGAGCCTCGATAAACTGCTCGCTGGTGTGGTTCACATACTCCAGGTATTCGCGGTAGCTTTCTGTTTTACCGTGTTTCTGGCAGCCTATCGCCATATAGAGTTCAGCCGTGGTTTTGCCCGGCAAAATGCCGCGCAGCCACTCGACTAACGCCGCAGGCAGTGGTGCATAAACCATGAAATAGGAACGTGCGAAGCCAAAAACAATACTGGCATCGCCCGGGTTGGTCAGGCAGGTATCAATGACCAGTTGCCCGTCTGGTGTGCGGTGTATGGGTAATAGAAATGGCAAGATATCCCCACCGGGTTGTACCAGTTTTGCCACCAGCCACGCGGCTTTATTGCGGTAAAACAGTTCTGTCGCGACATCCAGCGAGCACCCTGCCAGCACCTCTTCCCCTAATGTTTCCCGCAAGTGACGCAGAATGTAGCCCACATCCCGTGGCAAGTTTTGCCAGGGCAGGCGTAAAGGTAAGTCAGTTAATAAGGTGGTGAGCAGTGCCTGCCAGCCATGATGGGGAATGCACTGTTTCGCCAGTGGGCGTGGATTTGGCCGAAAACGTTGTGGTGGCTGGGAGCTGAAAATAAACAGGCGATCAGGCGTGAGAGAACGGTGCTCGAACAGGCGGCAGTAAACAGAGTTAAAGAAGCTTTCAGCTATTTCAAACCGTGGGTAGTCTGGCAACAATGCGGTGTACTCTTTTTTTACCCGCAACAGAAATGCGCTGTCTGTGGCTTTGCCTTCAGTAATGCAGCGTAACTGCTCTACCACCAGTCCGACATGGTGGTCGTATAAGTTAATTCGCTGTTTCATCGCCTGTTGAACCGCCTGCCAGTCGGCCTGTTCAAAGCGCTGCTGTGCCCCGGAGGTCACTTCAAGAAAACGGCCATATTGCGCGTCAAAACCTTGCAAAATGGTCTGTGCTATCAGCAATTCCAGCCCACGAGACATAAGTATCTCCTGATAAAAATAACGCACAAAGAGAAATGCGGGTGAGCATCCTGCCCACCCGCACCGATTCCCGGAGGAAGTGACGGGAAATCAGAACTGTGCTTCTTCCGTTGAGCCAGTCAGTGCGGTCACCGACGATGCACCACCCTGAATAATGTTGGTTACTTTATCGAAATAGCCGGTGCCCACTTCTTGTTGGTGCGACACAAAGGTGTAACCTTCTTTGCCTGCGGCAAATTCAGGTTGCTGTACTTTTTCCACGTAATGTTTCATGCCTTCGCCCTGAGCATAGGCATGGGCAAGGTCAAACATGTTGAACCACATGCTGTGGATCCCCGCCAGGGTAATGAACTGGAACTTGTACCCCATGGCGCTCAACTCTTCCTGGAAGCGGGCAATTGTGTTGTCGTCCAGGTTCTTTTTCCAGTTGAAGGAAGGCGAACAGTTGTAGGCGAGTAACTTGCCGGGGAATTGTGCGTGAATGGCATCGGCAAAACGGCGTGCCTGCTCCAGGTCTGGCGTAGAAGTTTCGCACCACACCAGGTCGGCATACGGCGCATAAGCCAGGCCACGGCTGATAGCCTGTTCCACCCCAGCCAGGGTGCGATAGAACCCTTCGCTGGTGCGTTCGCCAGTAATAAACGCCTGGTCGTATGGGTCACAATCTGAGGTGAGCAAATCGGCGGCATCGGCATCTGTACGAGCAACCAGCAGAGTGGGCACGCCCATTACATCTGCAGCCAGGCGAGCCGCAACTAATTTTTGTACGGCTTCCTGGGTAGGCACCAGCACTTTGCCACCCATATGGCCGCATTTTTTCACCGAGGCCAGCTGGTCTTCAAAGTGAACAGCCCCCGCCCCTGCGGTAATCATCGACTTCATCAGTTCAAAGGCGTTAAGTACGCCACCAAACCCCGCTTCGGCATCCGCAACGATCGGCAGGAAGTAATCGATATAACGTGGATCTTCCGGATCGATACCCGCAGACCACTGAATTTGATCGGCACGGCGGAAGGTGTTGTTGATACGATCAACTACCGATGGCACCGAGTTCGCCGGGTAGAGCGACTGGTCCGGATACATGCTGGAAGCCAGGTTGGCATCGGCGGCTACCTGCCAGCCGGAAAGATAAACCGCTTCAATACCCGCTTTGGCCTGTTGTAATGCCTGGCCACCAGTCAGTGCGCCCAGGCTGTTTACATACCCTTTTTTGGATTCGCCATTAAGCAGACGCCACAGTTTCGCCGCTCCCAGTTGTGCCAGGGTGCATTCCGGATTCACGGAACCACGCAGTTTCACTACGTCTTCAGCACTATAAGGGCGGCGGATGCCTTCCCAGCGCGGTTGTTGCCATTCTTGTTCTAATTGTTTGATTTGTTGAGTACGGGTAAGGGTCATTTGCAGTGCTCCATTTGTCTTGTTTACCTGGCAAACCAGGTGCAATTTGTTACAGCGATTTCGCCTCATTAGGTTTGTTCGCCGCCAGCAATTCAGGGGCTGTCAGGCCAGTAAGCGGTAGCCTGGCAACGTCAGGAAGTCGATCAGCTCATCTGATGTGGTGATTTGTTCCATCAGCCGGGCGGCTTCATCAAAGCGCCCTTGTGAGAAGCGCTGGTCACCCAGTTCTTCCTGAATCACTAACATCTCTTCGGCAAGCATCTGGCGGAACAGGTCTTTGGTTACGGGCTGGCCGGTGCTCAGGGTTTTCTCATGGTGAATCCACTGCCAAATTGAGGTACGGGAAATTTCTGCCGTTGCTGCATCTTCCATCAGGCCATAAATCGGGACGCAACCGTTGCCGGAGATCCAGGCTTCAATGTACTGCACAGCTACGCGAATATTGGCGCGCATTCCTTCTTCGGTACGTGCTCCCGGGCAGGGCTCGAGCAGTTGTTCTGCGGTAATGGGTTCGTCCTGTTCGCGGGTGATAGCGAGCTGGTTGCGGTTGCCACCCAGCACGTTGTCAAAGACCGCCATAACGGTGTCTGCCAGGCCCGGGTGAGCAATCCAGGTGCCATCATGCCCGTTGGTGGCTTCCATCTCTTTGTCTGCTTTGACTTTGTTCAACACCCAGTTGTTGCGTTCGCTGTCTTTACTGGGAATAAATGCCGCCATGCCGCCCATGGCAAAAGCGCCGCGCCGGTGGCAGGTTTTAATGAGCAGGCGGGAATAGGCACTCAGGAATGGTTTATCCATCGTGACGCTTTGGCGGTCTGGCAACACGCGGTCCGGGTGGTTTTTCAGGGTTTTGATATAACTGAAAATGTAGTCCCAACGGCCACAGTTCAGGCCAACAATGTGGTCACGCATCGCATGGAGAATTTCATCCATCTGGAAAACAGCCGGAAGCGTTTCAATCAGCAATGTGGCTTTAATGGTGCCGCGCGGCAGTGAGAAGCGGTCTTCCGTATAACTGAATACTTCGCTCCACCAGGCCGCTTCCTGCCAGCTTTGAGTTTTTGGCAGGTAGAAATAAGGCCCACTACCTTTCGCCAGCAACGTTTCGGCGTTGTGGAAAAAGTAGAGCGCAAAATCGAACAGGCTGCCCGGAATCGCTTCGCCGCGCCAGGTGACATGTTTTTCTGGCAAGTGCAGGCCTCTGACCCGGCAAATCAGTACCGCCGGGTCGGGCTTAAGTTGGTAGATTTTGCCATTCTCATTGGTCCAGGTGATTGTGCCATTGATAGCATCACGCAGGTTGATTTGCCCTTCGATAACTTTTTCCCAGGAGGGCGCCAGTGAGTCTTCGAAGTCTGCCATAAAGACTTTGACATTGGCATTGAGTGCGTTGATCACCATTTTGCGTTCAACGGGGCCGGTAATTTCTACACGGCGGTCCTGCAAATCTGCCGGAATTCCACGGATTACCCAGTCAGAATTTCTTATGGAAGCAGTTTCCGAAATAAAACCAGGCAGCTTTCCGTTATCAATTTCCTGCTGAACTTTAACCCGCTCAGCCAGCAAATCATTACGTTGATCCGTGAATGTACTCACCAGATCGTTGAGAAAGGCCACGGCATCTGGCGTTAATACCTGTCTTTCCTTTTCAGTAAATTGCTGATTAAAAATAATTTCTTCTGTTATCGTTGGTTGTGTCATGTCACTGTCCTCCGGATTTTGCCTTGCCAACGCGCTCCCATGAAGGGTGAGAAGCACTGTTGTGTACTTTTCACCCAGCAAGAATAAGCCTAATCCAGTTTTACATAAAATCAAAAACAATTTCCATTTTTGATTTTATTTTCATTTAAATCATTGTTTAATAATGAATTAAATTTATTTATTTGCAGGAAGTGAATTTCATAAATAAAAAAGGCACCCGAAGGTGCCTGATAACATGCTGAAACGCTTTAGTTAATCGAGCGTTGGATTCATATGGCTCAGATCGTATGGCGTGATCTGGTAAACGAAGTAGTTCAGCCAGTTGGTGATCAACAGATTACCGTGGCTACGCCAGGTAGCGCGGGGTTTATTTTGTGGATCGTTGTTGGGGAAATAGTTGTGCGGTATTACCGGCGCGATCCCGGCGTCAATGTCACGAAAATATTCGTTTGCCAGTGTCGCGGCATCGTATTCTGGGTGGCCGGTAACAAATGCAAGGCGCTTATCACGGCTGGCAAACAGGTAAGCATCGCCACCTTCAGATTCGGCAAAAATATCCAGGTCGGTATAGTCACGAATCATTGATGCCGGGAAGTCGGCATAGCGTGAGTGTGGTGCCAGAAATGAATCATCAAACCCTCGCGTCAGCAGAGCGTGGGGTTGCAGAATATGGTGTTCATATACACCAGACAGCTTTTCTTCGCGTGTTTGTTTCGGGATATTGTAGAGGATATTAAGTGCTGCCTGTACCGCCCAACAGACAAACAGGGTGGAGGTAACATGCTCTCTTGCCCACTCCAGAACCTGTTTGATTTGCGGCCAGTATGCCACATCATTGAATTCTACCAGGCCAAGAGGTGCACCGGTAACAATCAGGCCATCGTAGTTGTCGTGGCGTATATCCTCAAAATCACAATAGAAGTTATTGAGGTGTTCTACCGGTGTATTACGGGATTCCCGGTGATCGATACGTAATAACTGGATATCCAGCTGCAGCGGTGAGTTGGAGAGTAAACGCAAAAACTGGTTTTCCGTTTCAATCTTCTTCGGCATCAGATTAAGAATCAAAACCTTAAGTGGCCTGATTTCCTGTCCTCGTGCACGTGATGATGTCATCACAAATACATTTTCATTCCGCAAGAAGTTAACTGCTGGTAACTCATCAGGCACCCGAATTGGCATAACCTTATATCCTCACTGCATACGTTTAAACGTTTAGACATCCAGACAGCCAACAATAACCAGGATTGAGGAAAATGTCGAGTCTGCATCCAGAAGGTGAAAATGTTTCACGACTGTGCGCGGGTAGCACGGCTTATGTGTTCAAAATATATACTGATGCATTTATCAGAAAAGTAAAATACCTACTAAGGATGCAGTGCAGTGTACCGGGTGAGTGTGGTGTGGGCGAGTATAGTGCGGGTTACGTGCAGAAAGGGGGCAGGCAGCGGCTGAAGCATGCCTGTATTCGCAGGACGGGAGGTGTATGGCTGCAGAATAACGGGCTGGATAAGGGCTTATAAAGCAAAAAACCCCCAGCTTTCGCTGAGGGTTCTTCTTAATTGAAGCCTGGCAGTTCCCTACTCTCGCATGGGGAGACCCCACACTACCATCGGCGCTACGGCGTTTCACTTCTGAGTTCGGCATGGGGTCAGGTGGGACCACCGCGCTGTTGCCGCCAGGCAAATTCTTTCTTTGCCGAACTCTACCGAATAACTGGTGCTGATACCCAGAGTCGAACTGGGGACCTCACCCTTACCAAGGGTGCGCTCTACCAACTGAGCCATATCAGCACAACAAAACCTGCTTTAGCAGGTTTTTAAATTGAAGCCTGGCAGTTCCCTACTCTCGCATGGGGAGACCCCACACTACCATCGGCGCTACGGCGTTTCACTTCTGAGTTCGGCATGGGGTCAGGTGGGACCACCGCGCTCTTGCCGCCAGGCATATTCTGTTTTATTCACCGCCTCACGGCCATGAATATTATCCGTTAACAAGCTAAAAATTTCGTCTCTCACACCAAAACATCTTTGGCGTTGTAAGGTTAAGCCTCACGGTTCATTAGTACCGGTTAGCTCAACGCATCGCTGCGCTTACACACC
>NZ_QGTS01000008.1 GCF_003182475.1 Mangrovibacter plantisponsor | reverse complement strand
GAAGATGTCCACCATGGGTAAAATGGTGTCCCTGCTGGTGATTGGTGCCGGGCTGATTGTCAGTAACTGGGATAAAGTCGGGCCGGTGGTGAAAGAGGTCTGGAATAACATCAATGACGTGGTTCAACTCCTTGGTGGGTGGGAGCCGGTACTGATGGGGATCTCCACCCTTGTTGCGGGTGCCTGGCTGACATCGATGCTGAAAGGGCTATCCGGTGCCAATAGTGCCGCAGGGGGGCTGGCTAAAAACCTGCGCGGCATAGCCAGCATGGGTACCATTACGGTGACCATCAGTGTTCTGTTTGAACTGATGAAAAAGCTGGATTCCATGCACCAGGAAGCGGCGAAAAATAATATGGATATTGGCACGTATATGGCCGAACAGGTGCAGAAATCCGAGAGTGACCGGGGGTATAAAGGCTTTATTCCCCGGCTGAAAGAGTTGCTGAATGTTGACGGCAGCCAGAATTCATCAGTACCGCTGGCAAGCCCGAGGCCACAGCAGAGTGAACTGAAAGTGTCTTTTGATAATGCGCCACCGGGCATGCGTGTAACGCCTGCCACTGGTGCGGCTAACCCATGGAATGTCAGCTACGATGTGGGGTACAGTCGATTTAGTGGACGATAGTACTTTTTATCGCATTGATCGCATGTAGACTAATACTGTCAATAACTAACAACTTTTGGTGATGGAACATGAAAAGAATTGCAGTATCACTGGCTTTACTTCTTACATCAGCATCTTTATTTGCTGCAGATAATCCGGTCACATCTGAATTTGTTGATGCCGTTAAAATTGCTGCCGATGGTAATAGTACTTTAAGTGAGTCTATAAAAATTAAATGCCCGGCACCTTCAGCAAGTGGTGTTTTCATAATATCTAAAGCATCTTATGATCCAAATGAAAGTACAGGTGTATATGTGTTTGATGATGGCGGGGCAAATGCAAACCTTTCATTATTTGGTGCTGAATTTCCGGATGATAATTTGATGGCTGATAAAATTACTGGAATGCAGTTTATATTCAGTATGCCAGGTGGACAGTTTTTCCTTACACTTATGAAGAATGGAGACGTAAAAGCGGGTGTTAATGCAAATGGCACCTCAGGTATTAAGGAAATTCATTGTAAGGCTGTCAAACCGGAATAATCTACATAACAAAAATGACCCGCTTCGGCGGGTTTTTTTATACCCGGAGAAACCATGAGCTGGACAGATAATCTCCAGGATGCCTCACTACGTGGTGTTCCGTTCAAAGTGGACGAGGATGAAGCCACCTTTGGGCGACGGACACAGACACATGAATACCCTGGCCGGGATAAGCCCTGGGTGGAGGATTTAGGCCGGGCTACACGCCGTTTCAGTGTCCAGGCTTATCTGGTTGGTGACAATTACTTTGAGCAGCGTAACCGCCTGATTGAAGCCATCGAGAAACCGGGCTCCTGCACACTGGTCCACCCGTATTATGGTGAAATGACAGTGACTGTCTCTGATGAGGCTCGTGTCAGCCATGCACGGGATGAAGGGCGTATGTGCCGCGTCAGTTTCAGCTTTATCGAAACGGGGGAATTGTCATTTCCTTCAGCGGGTATTGCGACCGGAACCAAACTGGCCGACTCCTGCTCCTTACTGGATGACTGTATTTCTTCGGCATTCTCATCATTTGGCCTGGACGGGCTGTCTGATTTTCTTCAGAGCGGCGTTCTGGACGATGCTTCTGCCATGATGGACACCGTCACCGATGCGTTTAAGTACGTGGATTCCGGTATCAGTGCGGCATCCCGTTTGTTGCAGGGTGACCTGTCGGTGTTGCTGATGCCGCCTTCCAGTGGCATGAACTTTGTTAACCAGCTGCAGACGCTGTGGCGGGCCGGTACCCGTCTCAGTGGAAACACGTCGGATCTTATCGCCATGGTTAAAGGCCTTTCAGGTGTCACGCTGGACAGCGGCCTGGCGCCCCGGGGTGTCTGGAAAACGGACAGCACCACAACGCAGACCCGTACCACCCGGAGCAATATGGTGGCGCAGGCCATACGCACCACGGCACTGAGTGAAGCGGCTTATACCGTTGTCAGTCTGCCAAAAAGCACCACCACCGTGACAACCGGGCAGACGGCTCAGGTCAGCCACCCGGCGGTAACGGATATTTTGCCTGATACCGACGCCGGTAGTGTGGGCGTCACCACTTCTGTCAGCACCGACGAAACCCCGTCATGGGATGATTTAACCGCCGTCCGGGAGGTGCTGAATACCGCAATTGACCAGGAACTGACACGGGTAACGGATGACACACTGTTTCTTGCCCTGCGCCAGATCCGCACGGATGTGAATAACGACATCAGCGCCAGGCTGGAACAGTCGACCCGCCTGGCGGAACGCACACCGGTGCAGGTCCTTCCTGCGCTGGTTCTGGCTGCCGACTGGTATGACGATGCCGGGCGGGAAGGCGACATTACTGCCCGTAACGGCGTCATTCACCCCGGCTTTGTGCCGGTGAAAACCCTGAGGGTCCCGTCAGTATGAACAATACAGTTATTCTGCGGGTAAACGGGCGGGAGTGGGGCGGCTGGGAGTCGGTCAGAATATCAGCCGGCATCGAACGTATTGCCCGTGATTTTAATGTTCAGATAACCCGGCAGTGGCCTGGTGATGAAGAGCAGTCAAAGAAACGGGCGAGGATCCGCAACGGTGACAGGGTCGAAGTGTTGATTGGTGACGACCTGGTGATTACCGGCTGGGTGGAGGCCACGCCTGTTCGTTATGACGCGCGCAGCATCACCATGGGTATTGTCGGTCGCAGTAAAACGGCTGATCTCATTGACTGTTCTGCCACCCCCTCGCAATACAGTGGCCGCTCAATGGTTCAGATAGCCAGTGCTCTGGCGAAGCCATTTGGTATCAGTGTGGTGGATGCCGGGGGAGTCACCGGCGCACTGCAGGGTATTCAGGCAGACCAGGGCGATACGGTGATGGATGTCCTGAACAAGATGCTGGGGTTGCAGCAGGCACTGGCCTATGACAATGCCAGCGGTAACCTGGTGATTGGCAGCCCGGGTGCGGTTAAAGCCACCACCGCCCTGGTCTTTGGCGAAAACATTCTGAGCTGTGACACCGAGCAGAGTATTAAGGATCGTTTTTCTGTCTACGAGGTGGCGGGTAAACGCGCCGGTAACGACAGCGATTTTGGCGAAGCGACCACAACGGCAATCCGCGGGCAAACCGTGGATAACGGCATAGCCCGTTACCGCCCGCTGATTATCCGCCAGACCGGCAATGCCACATCCGCCAGTTGCGGTTCACGCAGTGAGTTTGAAATGCGCCAGCGTGCTGCCAGAACGGATGAGGTGACCTACACGGTACAGGGCTGGCGCCAGGGGGATGGCACCCTGTGGCAGCCTAATATGCAGGTAATTGTCTTCGACCCGGTAGTGGGGTTTGACAACCGGGAAATGGTGATCGCAGAAGTCACCTGGCAGGTGGATGAGGGCGGCACGGTCAGTGAAATTCGTGTCGGCCCGGCTGATGCTTATCTGCCAGAACCCCCGAAGCCCCGCAAGAAGAAGGCCAGCAGTACACAGGAGTACTTCTGATGGCAAATCTGTTTCATTCCCTGCACCAGGCAATCAGTAATCTGCTCGAGCGAGCCGTGATCCGCACCACGACCACCACGGCAAAGTGCCAGGTTCTGCAGATATCCATGCCGGGCGGTGAGGGGAAAAGTGATATTGAACACCTGGAGCCCTACGGCTTTACCTCGGCACCCAAAGCAGGGGCAGAAGCCGTGGCGGCGTATTTTGACGGCGACCGCTCACATGGTGTGGTGCTGGTGGCCAGTGACCGCCGGTACCGCATAAAAGGCCTGACTGCCGGAGAAGTGGCGATTTATGACGACCTTGGGCAGTCAGTCACACTGACCCGTTCAGGGATAGTGATTAACGGTGCGGGGAAGCCTGTAACGGTCACCAATGCCCCGAAAGCCCGGTTTGAGATGGATATTGAAGCCACCGGGAATATTACGGATATGTGTGACAGCACGGGCAGAACAATGGCCGACATGCGACAGGTATTCGACTTACACACGCATAAAGAAAACGGCGATGGCGGCGGAACAACGGATGAACCGAACCAGAAAATGGAGGGCGCATGATCCTGGTTGTGAACGGGGCAGAGCAGAAAGTCTCTGATCCAATGGATGCGTTAACCCGGGCGGTGGTGATCTCCCTGTTCACCTGGCGGCATGCCGAAACCGATGACAGCCCGAAAGAGCCGAATGGCTGGTGGGGCGACACCTACCCAACACAGCAGAATGACCGTATCGGCTCCCGCCTGTATCTCCTTAAGCGCCAGAAACTCACCAATAAAACACCACTCAAAGCCCGGGAGTATGTAACCCAGGCACTGGCGTGGCTGACATTCGATGGTGTGGCGGCACGGGTGGATGTTACCGCCGAACGTACCGGCCTCAGTACGCTTTACCTGGCTGTCATGATTTACCGGAATGACGGCACCACACAGGAAATCCGGTTTAATGACCTATGGAGTGAACTGAATGGCTGACAGCGGTTTTACCCGCCCGACACTCCCCCAGTTAATTACCGCCATCCGCAGCGATATTCTTACCCGGCTTTCCGCCGACACCACACTTGCCGCACTTCGCCGCACTGACGCCGAGGTGTATGCGCGGGTGCAGGCCGCGGCGGTACATACGGTGTATGGCTATATCGATTATCTTGCCCGGAATTTATTACCGGACCGGGCGGATGAGGACTGGCTGTTACGTCACGGGAATATGAAACGGTGCCCCCGCAAAGATGCCACTGCGGCAGCCGGTTATGTGCGCTGGGAGGGTGCTGCATCGGGTATCACGATTGATTCCGGGGTCACCATACAGCGCGATGATCTGGTGTCGTTCACCACCACAGCTGCGGCCACCACGTCAGAAGGCGTTTTACGGGTGCCGGTGACCTGTGATGATACCGGAACAACAGGCAATACCGATGATGGTATCGCCATGCGGCTGACGTCTCCGGTTGAAGGGCTCACCTCTGCCGGTGTGGCTGATACGGTGGAAGGGGGGACCGATACGGAAGACCTGGAAACCTGGCGCGGGCGGATCATTGAGCGCTGGTATTACACACCCCAAAGTGGTGCGGATCAGGATTACATCACCTGGGCTAAAGAGGTTTCCGGTATTACCCGGGCATGGACTTACCGCCACTGGAGTGGCGTGGGAACAGTCGGTGTGATGGTGGCGAACAGCGACCTGATTAACCCGATACCGGATGATGCTGTGGTCGAGGCAGCGCAGACTTATATCGAACCTCTGGCCCCGGTTGCCGGTTCTGATGTGTATGTATTTGCCCCGGCGGCACATACCGTCGATTTTCACATCCGCCTGAATCCGGACACTGAAGAAGTGCGCTATGCCGTGATGGCAGAGGTCAGGGCCATGATGCTGCGTGATGGTGTGCCGGAAGGCGTACTGAAACCGTCACGTATCAGCGAGGCCATTTCCATCGCTACCGGGGAATACAGTCATGAACTGGTCAGCCCGACAGAAGATACCAGTATCGCCAAAGGTGAAATTGGGGTGGTGGGGGACTTTACATGGACCTGACAGCGCAGTACCGGCAGATGCTGGGCGTCCTGCTCCCGCGTGGCCCGGCATGGGATCCGGATGATTTATTACTGACCGGCCTGGCACCGTCACTGTCCCGGGTACACACCCGGGGTAATGACCTGATGGATGAAATCGACCCGCGTACAGTGACGGAACTCATCGACCGCTACGAGACGATTTCTGGCCTGCCGGACAGCTGCACTCCTGATGGTACCCAGACACTTTCAGAACGGCGCCAGCGACTGGATGCAAAACTGAACCTGGCCGGAGGTATTAACGAGGCCTTTTACCAGGCACAGCTTGAAGCGCTGGGTTATCCGGATGCCACGATAACCCGGTATCAGAAAAGCCAGTTCACCTGTAACTCACTCTGCACTGATTCCCTTTTTTCTAACGAGTGGCGCTACTACTGGCAGGTCAATATCCCGGAGTCAGCGCAAATCACGGCAATGACCTGTGTGGATACCTGCACGTCTTCCTTACGCGCCTGGGGCGATACGGTAGCTGAATGTGTTATCAGCAAACTGGCACCGTCTCACACGTATGTCATTTTCCGCTACACGGAGTAACCATGCATCGTATTGATAGCTCAACAGCCCAGGCCGACAAGTTCGGCGAGGGCAAGAACGGCTTTACCGGCGGCAACCCGCAAACGGGTGAACTGCCTACGGCGCTGGACGCAGACTATTTTGATTCCGTCCAGGAAGAAATTTGCGGCGTTATCGAGGCGGCGGGTATTGCCCTTGATAAAACACAACGCAACCAGTTACTGACAGCGCTGCCATTGCTGTTTTTAAGCCGGGCGAATCCGTTTGCTGACATTGCCGCTGATGGTGCTGCAGCGATTGCCACCTCTCTCGCAAACCTTGGTTTGGGAGATATCGTCCTGGCGGGGGTGTGCTCTGGCGTTTTTGGGAATCCCGGGCGCATATTGATCCCGGCAATTATTGGTGGCGCAAAACAAACACTCATTTTTCAGTGGGGAAACATTGGTAATGGGGGATCAGGCTCTGCCGGAACCGCAACATTAGGAACAACCTTTCCTAACGGAGCTTTGGGGGGAGTATTAACGTCATATGATACGACATCAGGTGGTAATTGTGTGACACGCACATCACTATCAAACTCATCAATATCTGCTTTATTCAAGGACCTGACTATTAACTACCCATTTACTCCAGTCCGGTTGTTAACAGCAAATTACTTCGTGTGGGGATACTAATGACAACTTATTTTTCTGCAACGACATGTGGCTTTTATGACGACTACCTTAAAGACAACTATCTGAAAGCAGGGTCATGGCCTTCTGATGCCAGGGAGGTTACAGCAGAGGAACTGGCAATCTACACCACTCCACCGGAAACTGGGAAAAAGCTTGGTTCTGATTCTTCTGGCTCGCCAGCATGGGTTGACGTTCCGCCACCAACAGCAGAAGAGCTAATAGAAAAAGCGAAAGAAAAACAGGCAGTTTTGATGGCTGAAGCAAAAGACACCATATCCATTTGGCAGTCTGAATTGTTGCTGGGGACTATCAGTGATGATGACAAGGCATCACTCACAGCCTGGATAAGCTATATCAACGAACTACAGGCTCTGGATTTCAGCTCAATAACAGATGAGGCCAGCTATGATGCCTTTGTCTGGCCTGATGCTCCTGAGTCTTCAAGTTAACTGGATGAGCCTAGCTCTGTCGGCCTAGTTATATCTGGTACAGTTGAAGTGTCTACGGCATTCAGTGCATCAAGGTAATCCAGCCATTCATTAAAAGTGCTTTGGAGATTGTGCGGTTTTTGAATAATGCGGGCGGGATTATCCCCGCCTCATCTTATTTGGTGTATTTTACCCTGAGTTCTAGGAATGGTTTTTCGATAAATCTGTATGTTATCGATGATATGATGATTGTTAAAGGTATGATGAATAATAATGTGTTTGTTAAGGCACCAACCTTAGTTTGATGAGGTGATAATACTGTCATGTACAGCGCCTTTGCTACAGCAAGGTGGAACAGATACATTGAGAAGCTAAGGCCACCAAGGTATGATAAAATAGTGTCAACTCTTTGATTGATATCAATCTTAAATGTTACATATCCATATATAAGTAAAGACCAGAAAACAGCTTCAGATGTAAACGAAAACGGCATGAACCATTTAAGCATTTGAGAATTAAGATGCATAAATATAGAGATACCAATGATTGATGCCACAATCATCACAAGCGGTATTAAACGTGTGTTTTTGAAGTATCCGTTTATGTAAAAATATCCAGCAATCATCCCTATAAGAAGCTGATCTAATCTACCAATGATTGAATGATAAAGTCTGTAATAAATACCAGTTCCGTTGAAGATGACCAATGATGTTTTAATTAAAATAAAAGCTAAAATTATTCCTGCAATAGCCTTTATTCCGTTCTTTCCCATAAATGCGGCAAGAAAAGGAAAGATTAGGTAGAATTGAAATTCAACAGCGATAGTCCAAATAGGTCCCATAGGATATAACTTGTAACCCCAACCTGTACCAGGTGACCCCGTATTAAGTTGCAACGTAAGGAGCCTAAAAACGTCCATGGGAGTAGATTCATTCTGATTAACGCATATCGCTATGAAAACAAATAACGTAGCAAGCGGAGCTATCCTAAGAATCCTGTTTTTGATGAACTTTCCATACTGTAGATCTTTCCTTCCGGCGTCTGCAATCACACAAAACAGGAATCCAGATAAGACAAGAAATAAGCTAACTCCGGACGACCCCCACCTAATCCATAAGGATGCTAGATCAGATAGACTAGTTATTGAACCACTGTAGTTAATAGAACCCCTGCAATGATGGATTATGACCATGACGGCAGCAAAAAAACGCAGATGGTCAAGTCTTGATAAATAGCTGTGATTTAGAGTTTTCATCCCTAACCTATGATTTGAGCAAAATTCAAGTAAAAAATGAAAAATTAAGCGTTGATCATACCACCATAATCCCATGATAGCTGGAATAAAATTGACGGCATGATACCAGTCCACCTATGGGGCGATTTTTCTTTCATGTCATGGGCGCCCATGCGGAAATGGAACGTGAGCTTATTATCGAACGTACCCGGGCCGGCTTAGCTGCTGCAAGAGAAGAAGGGCGGATCGGTGGCCGCCGCCCAAAGTTGTCACCAGAGCAATGAGCGCAAGCCGGTAGATTGATTGCTGCTGGTGAGTCAAGAAAAAAGGTCGCCCTGATTTTTGATGTTGGCATATCAACGTTGTACAAGAAGTTTCCTGCTTCATGACGTTTGATATTTTGCATTGGATTTATAAGCGCTGTAGGCAGGTTTGGTTGGTGATTTTAATGAGAAAACAAATGAATTGTATAGGCTAACTTATTGAATTTTCACTGTGTGAAAATCAAACATTTTTCTCATTTTTCTAACTAACTGAATGAAAATTAAAGAAATGAGACCGGTCTCGAAAACCGTTGAGGGGGTAACCCCTCCGAGGGTTCAAATCCCTCTCTCTCCGCCAGTATTCAAACACTTACCCTGCTTTTTTTCAGTGACAAATGTCCCGCTAAGACAACCCGTCAGGAAACCGTCATACCGTAATTTACCGGTGTATAAATAAAGTTCACCTTTATCATTCAGTACCCGCCAGACTGGATTTACGTTCACATTCTCTGTTCTTGCCCATTACGGTCGTGTTGCTGTTTTCTTGCCTGATTCCACTGGCGCAGCCCTGAGCCCCGGGTCGTTATCCCCTGATTTGTGGCAAATATCAATCGCTGTGTAGGGGCGATTGTCCGGCCTTTGATCTACTTCACACCTGGTAACTGTATTCACGCGGTTGCTGATGTGTGCTTTGCCAGGCTGGTGATAACACCGGAGCAATGGGTATCACCCGGCTGGTGCTACGCACCTGAGTAACAGATGATAAACCGTTTTCATTGCTTTGCTGGAAGATTCAGGTAACAAATATTTACCGGGAGAATAAAAAAATCCCCCCGGGGATAGTGGGGGGAAGACAGGAATTTCAGAATTGAACAAAAATGATGATTCGCAGTGATATGCAGAACCTGAATAGCGTCTCTGCATGTATGAAGAGTATCCCGCATATAAAATAGTAGCAATGTACCCTTTATCATGACTAAATGTATTGAAAGTAATGTGGTGAAGGAAAATGCTTCTTATTAAACCGGGTGGCAAGGGCTTTATACTTAATTATTAATAAACATTTACTGAGGGGCTTTGAGCAGTTTAACAACTGTTTTATGAACAAAATGTACCTGAGGTGAATTTCACTCATGCAAGCCATAAATTTTCTTCATCAGGGTGAAGTCTTTGGCAATATTTTTAGCATTACAGGCTTTCCCGGACAGATCAATAGCCCTGATGTCACCCTTAGCTGTAATAATAAAATTTCCTTTGTGTGGGTCGCCAGAAATAATTCCTTGTGAATGCATTGTAGTAACCGCAGAAATGATTTTTTGACTGAGCGTTGTGGGCATGTTGTTTGGCTGGCTCGCATTATCGCCTGGAATAAACTCCAGTAACATAATGGAAAGATAGGGGAAGCTTAAGATTTTCTTTTCAGCCAGCAAAAAGAAGTCGTTAGGGATCATGCATCCATTGTCGTGTGCGCTGTCTATTTTCCTGATAAGGTTTTCATTGTAACTGCCCCTGAAGAGCGATTTGATAAATTTTTCCACGCGTTTTCTTTGGGGAGAATAAATTTTGATCACATACAGTTTTTTGTCGATTTCAATGAGTGAAACCCGGGTGTGCCTTGAACATTTATAAGTTTCCACCAGCCTGGCATTGAGTGATAACATACTTTTGAAAATACCACAGTAATCATTTCGTCCTGCTTTGAAATGGAGTTGGTAGCCTTTGTATACCCCTGTTTGTATCATCTTCAGTGTTCATCCGGTCAGGTGTATTTAACAGCGCAGTGAATTAAAACCCGGCAGCGTGAAGGGCAGTAGCATGAACTTAGTTGTCCGGTCACTCTGGTTACTGGAATAAAATGTTCACTAAAAGACCCCTGCCAGCCTGGCAGGGGAAACGGATAATTCTTTATTGTAATACTCAAGACAGCAGACTTGCTTCACACAAACAGTAGAACAAATCGCGCCTGAAATGTTTAATGAAAAATATTCAGAATGAAGTTTATTATTGTTAATAACGTTTTTTGTGAAAAAAATCCCCCATGGATGGGGGAGGTGGTAAGAAATACAATTGAGAAAAATAAATAATGATGATTGCAGGGTGACTATGAGTTCCCCTGCGCATAATAATATGCGTGTTATTGATTATAAGGGAAATTATGATTTATCATGCTTAATCTGATATAAATTCATAACTAATATAGTTATGCACTCGCCAGGAAATGGCGTGTTTACTCTACTCACTCGGATGGTGTGTTTGCGTGAGCGAGATAGCAATATGAATAAAATGAAAGGTTAATATTAAAATTGGTCCATGGAGTATTTATTATCCTCTGGTTATAGTAATAATACTGTGTAGATCGTGTTTAACTTATTTTTTCAATGATTGTATATATTTCCAACCCCGGTTCTCCCGGGTTTTTTTTATGCTATTTTATTAATATGATTTCGCTGCCTCCCATCTGTTTGCCGTAAGTGAATTTAAATAATTATTGCTATGAATAATCATCTGTTGTCGCGGAAGCAATATTCATTAGATTAGCGCGGATTGCCACGCAGGCTTGTTATACCCGAGGCTGGTAAATAAATTTCAAAGGCAGGAATACAATAATGCGAAAAAGCATACTACGCGGTTTAGCTGTTTTGGCCGGTACATTAATAGCAGTAAATGCCGCAGCAATGGATAAAACAACTGGCGGCGCCGTTGCTGGTGCGGCTGTAGGCGCAATGACTGAACATGGTAAAAAAGGGAAAGCAGCACGCACCGGTGGGGCTGTGGGTGCTGCGGTTGGCGCTGGTGCAGCTGTGGCAACTGGCCACGGCGTGCTGCAGGGTGCTGCTGTTGGTGCTGGCGCCGGCGGTATGATAGGGCGCGCAGCACAATAATCCTGGCACTGTTGTTACTCTTTTGCGGTGAATCCCCCTGAGCGGAGGGGCGTTACAGTTTCAATGCAAAGTGTCGTATGCGTATTGCGCGCGAGCCAGGTGGCTGTACTGGCTCACCGGGAGGCACCCGGCACCGCAAATCCTCTTCAGCAACGTTAATTGCGAAAAATATTGTGATAAAAAAGGGAGCCGGTTGGGCTCCCTTTTTTACTAACGTTTATATGCTGCGTGTAGTTGTCAACAATAATTAAAACTCGTAAACCACGCCCAAAGCGACAATGTTATCTGTGGATATATCGCTGTCACGATAGAAATCCCCATCGTCCAGCAGGTTTATTTTGTAGTCTACATAAGTTGAAAAGTTTTTATTCAGGTAATAGGTGGCACCCAGGTCAATATATTTCACCAGATCCTGGTCACCATAGTAACCTAAGTCATCCCCACGTGAAGACAGGTAAGATACTGACGGGCGCAGCCCGAAATCAAACTGGTACTGTGCAGTAATTTCGAAGTTTTTCGTCTTATTTGCCACATTATACTCACTGCTTCCGTAAGGTGTCATATTGCGGGTTTGTGAATACATTGCTGCCAGGTAAAGATTATTGGCATCGTATTTGGCGCCAATAGTCCAGGCTTCGGCTTTATCCCCTTCGGCAGTGGTAGAATGAACCTGATCATTAGTGCGGTCAGAGGCACTGTAGGCTGCCCCCACACTGAACCCCATACCGACATCATAGGTGGATGAAATACCGAAACCATCGCCATTACCATTGGCCATTGAATGCCCCGTGTGTTCACCATCCTGATCTTCATTTTTACCCTGGTACTGCAAAGCAAAGTTCAGGCCGCTTACCAGGCCAAAAAAATCAGTATTACGGTAGGTCAGTACACCGTTTGCACGCTGGGTCATAAAGTTATCTGAGTGAGTGTAGCTATCGCCACCGAACTCAGGCAGAACATCTGTCCAGGCCTCAACGTCATACAGCACGCCATAGTTACGCCCGTAATCGATAGAGCCGAATTCACCCAGTCTCACCCCGGCAAAACCAACACGGGTCCAGAAATCATTATCGCCTTCAGCCTGGTTGGCCTGCACCTGGTATTCCCATTGCCCGTAACCCACTAACTGGTCGGTGATTTGTGTTTCCCCTTTGAAACCAAAACGGATATAAGACTGGTCGCCATCATCCCCTGAATTATCAGAAAAATAGTGCAGGCCATCTACTTTGCCGTACAAGTCCAGCTTGCTGCCATCTTTATTATAAACTTCAGCGGATTGTGCCGCACCAGCTACCAGTAAGGCCGGAACGACAAGTGCCAGTACTTTTCTTTTCATTCTGTATATCCTTTTAACTTTGTATGGATAATCAATTTTTTTTGAAAATATATGCCGTGTTTATATGAAAATAAGAGAACGGCAGTGTGGAGGCTACAAAATTAATTCTATACATTAAAAAATATATGTTAAAAATATTAAATTTAATATTCATTATTAATGTTGTGCATAATAACATCAGCCTGGGTGGCTGATGTTATTATTACATAGGGGTTATGAATGTATGTTGTTTTTAACGGTGAAACGTGGCTGGTATTATAATTACGTTATTACCTAACTGTTTTATGATTGTATTTATCGCACATCCCTGTTTGTGATGGCCCGGCTTCGGCCGGGTTTTTTATTGTGTGTGAAAAGGATAAATGATTAAGTACAGACCAGGTTCCGGGTGATAAGGCGCTATGCGCGGTGGTCACACTTCTTCAAGGTGTCTCTATCCAAAGCATATAACTTATTGATATTAAGGTTTATTACTGGTGATGATTTCAGCTCTGTTTCTGCCGCCTTCCTTGGCCTGATAAAGCGCGATATCTGCTTGCTGAATTAATGTATCAAAACTGAGTTGATCATGCCCTTTGGCACCACCAATGCTTACAGTGACATAGTCGGACACGGCTGAAGAAGGGTGTGGTAATGCCATCAGTTTCAGTGTGGACTGGATACGGCCTGCCAGTTCATAAGGGTCAAAATCTGCATTACCTGTGGCCAGGATTACAAACTCTTCACCACCAAAGCGGAACACGTTATCGGTGTCTTTTCGTACTGCATTCTTGATGCACGAAGCAACCTTTACCAGGCATTTATCACCGGCAATGTGGCCCAGAGTGTCATTGTATTGTTTGAAAAAATCAATATCGATAACAAATGCATAAATGAAGATGTCGGCAGGAATTCTGTTCTTGATGCTTTCAAAGCAACTATGCATGCTGCGCCTGTTCTTCAGGCCGGTAAGGCTGTCGTAATCGGAGGTTTTTTTTAACGTCTTAATCAGTGTTTGATTCTCTCGTTCACTCTTAGTGGCACGCTCGTACCATTCAGCAAGAATGTAGTATGCAGTAGTAACCACAAACAAAATAATCACGCCCCCCGTTAACTGCAAACCGGTGAAAAAATCACGCAAGAAAAACTCAGAAAAAATAAGAATAAAAAAAATCGGAGCCGAAAAAAGGATCAGTGCAATGGGCATGGTATAAAAGGCAATGGTTGCGGGTAACAACGTTATAATGCTTAAATTTAGCGATATAATAGTGTCATTGAAATAATTGAGTAGTATATAGATAATGACTGCCCAAAGCAGACCCATCAAGAAAATCACAGTATGGAATGAATAAAATAACGCAGGGTGCTCTTTTTTATGAGCCAGATAAAATATTGCCAAAATAGAAAAAGACAGCGTGATAATAGTTATATACAACACAGTTAGTCGCTGATAAACGTAGTTGTCGGTTAAATCATAGGAACCACGGATAATAAGCCACACGCAGAAAATAACATTTAGTAGTGAAAACCAGATACTTCCTTTTGATATATCTGTATTTATTGTGTTGCTGGTTTTCATCACCTGACTCCAGCGGATGGCAGTTAATATCAATAATGCAAGTACGGTTATGGAAATGTGTCAAAATTTGCCTTGTAGCTTACATGTTATTAACCAATTGACTTTAATGTATTTTTTAAGGATTTCACTTATGGGTAATGGTGGGCAGAGGTCTTGCTATACTGGCGCTTGTGCCTGTTGTACCTCATAGCCGCTGTTTTAGCCGTCACAGCGGTAAGTGGATTATCAGGATGGTTTTTGCTGGCATGGTGGGGTGAGTATCCAGGGCTATGGCACGTTGCCTGAAGTGAGGGGATGACGGCATTGTTATGGGTATCCATGGAGAAGGAAAGTATATTATTTACCCGTGACCTGGAGAATTAACCCATTTTTTAATAATTATTTATAATGACTTTGCTTATGATTAGAAATCATAATTCGCTTGATTGCTCGTTTCACCCAATGTTTGTGGTGAATTGTGCTGCAACGGGTGTTGCCATTAAGTCATTGATATATTACTTTCTCCCGGCATTCAAATAAGGGTTTAATTGTTATTAACCAATTTATAGGGATCTGTCGGCAATGAGGTTTATTTCACAGCAAAAAATTACTATCCTGGCTTCTGCATTATTTATCTCTGCATGTGCGCCTGGTTCTCAAACCGGGCAAGTTAGTTCAGGAACTAATGCTCAAAAAACAAACTCTGAAAAATATGCTGCAAGGAGAGAATCACTGCTGCAAGGAGTAACTATTGCATCCACGGGAAATGTTTGTGTTGATCACTTTAACTTTATTAAAGATGAGCATGAAAGGAATTATATCAGCTATTCGAAAGTGTACAGTAAAATTGGTGATGGCTACCGTTTCTTGAATACAAATAAAAATATCATGGATAAAGATGCTCGTGATATTTATACCATGACACTGGATATGAAGTTAAACACACTTTGTTCCAAGGTTCGCTACTCAGGATATTCATTGATTAGAGAAAAAATTAAAGATCTGGATATGATTTAATTTCCAGATGGTGATTTACTCATCCCATGGTTTTTTAATAAAGTCATGGGATGTGTTGGTTGTTAAATGAACAATGTTTTACGGTGGCAGTTTTCCGTGGGATGCATCGTACCGCCTGTATGTTTACAGGTGACAGTAGTGCCAGGTTGTTACACACAAGCTCAGTAAAAAATGTTGATAAGGATGCATAAAATGTTTAGCCAGGTATTGAAGCGAATTATTTTTCTGGCAATGTTTTCTTTTCTCAATGCCTGTTCAAACCATGAGCAGAGCAATGTGCAGGCGGTTGATGCAAACGCGTTACAAAATGCGGCAATAGCCGATGCAAATTCAATCCCCCCCGCGGGCAATACCGCACTAACGGATGGTAAGACAACCAACTCTTCAAATAGTTTATGTATTGACTACCTTAATCTAATCAAAAAAAATCATGATAAAGATTACGACCAGTATGCTGATGAATACACCATAATTGGCGACGGATATGATTTTTTCAACCGCAACAAAAATATTATGGATAAAGATGCCCGGGAAATGTATCGCAGAGCACTTGAAATGAAGCTGCATACGCTATGCTCACGGGTTCAGTATTCAGCCTATAAATTGATCCGGAATAAAATTAGCGAACTACCTCAATAGGCAGTGTGCTCCCTGTTTTGGGGGGGGTATCACCATGGAATCGGCAGAACAGTTCTGGTTCTGTATTCAATGGCTACCGGGTTATGGTAATAGCAATACTTGCTGGTATTAATTCCGGCAGGTGCTCATAGGCCTGATATCTATTTGCTGTGACATTTCCTTTGCGAGTGAGGGAAGAGCTTATTGCTGGTTATCTCTGTTGAGCTATTTAGTAAAAGCTAATGGCAAGGTAATGCGAAATATGATTTTATTTAATTTTCCATTTCTGCATAGATCATAATTCGCAACGCCTTGAATATATTTGCTGTGTCACTTCATATGTGGACAGGACATTTTTTTATTTGAAGTGTTGTGTTTACCTGAACTGCTTTTTAAGTAATTGTGCGCAAAGTTTGCAGATAACGTGTTAACAAGAATGTGGGTTAATTTAACCATGCCTTACTTGCGGCAGCACTTCAGGTAAGCCTGGTTTTTTATTAAGGGTACGGGATGAACCATATCGATGGCGTTGGTAAAAATGGCAAAGTAGCAAGTGAGTATTTTATTTGGGTGCAGAATGAAGGGGCGTATCTGCGGCGCCTTTTAATTTGAATTTGCAGGGCTACTGAATATTCAATGAGGAGAATTAATCTGCTGTTGAATGTTACCTGATTTTTTCTCATATCTTTCCTTTTCCTCGCACAGATTTGCCTTGCGCAAGCTGGTGACGGGTTTTCTATGGTTATTTTCTATGAAAAATTATATTCCTCCTAAAGGAATGAGAATAACGGCCTGGGGATTGTTAATATTCCAAATCGTAATGCCGTTGCTATTCACAACGGTATCAGTTGCCCGGGCTGCTGAGTACGAGGCAAATGATGCCTGGATGGATAATACGATTCAGGGGCTTGATTCACTGATAGATGGCCGGGGCAGTCCACAACAACCGCCTACTGAAGCCGAATTATCTGTCCCGGATAATGAAGGTGCCCGTTCCCCCGCAACCCCTGCGGGCAGTGAAACAAATCATGAAGCAGCATCTTTTTGGTCTGCGCCCACCGCTGGTGAAAGTTTCTCTTCACCTCCATCTTTATCTTCTTCTCCTACGGCCTTACCCGCATTAGGCAGTGATACTCAAAATAGCACTGCCGCGCCCGAAAGCGACGCAACTCATTCTGAGCAAACTGAAAACCAGCAGTCGGGTGACGCGCAAAGCAATTTCTGGGCTTCTACCGCCGTACAGGCCGGTGAGATGTTGTCAACTGAAGATGCATCTCAGGCATCCCTTGATTATGCCCGCAGTATGGGGGAGGGGATGATTAACCAGCAGATTAACGACTGGTTAAATCAATGGGGAACCGCGAAGATTTCGCTGGGTTTTGACCAGAAGATCTCTGGCGATTTTCTGTTACCGGTATATGAAGACCAGAACAATTTATTCTTCACCCAGATTGGATTGCACGATAACGATGACCGCCACACATATAATGTGGGGATGGGGTATCGGTGGTATGTCAACGACTGGATGTACGGCGTTAACACATTTTATGATTATGACAACACCGGCCATAACGCCAGGCTTGGGGTTGGTGGTGAAGCCTGGACTGATTACCTGAAATTAGGCATGAACGGTTATTTCAGGCTGACCAACTGGCATCAGTCCGTACTGGACAGCATGCAGGATTATGATGAACGACCGGCAAATGGTTTTGATATCCGTGCGGAAGGCTACTTGCCCGCTTACCCACAACTGGGCGCCAGTATCAAATATGAAAAATATTATGGTGACGGGATAGATTTAGGTACCGGTACCACTCCGGATGACCTGAAAGATGACCCTTCAGCAGTCACATTTGGGGTGAGTTATACCCCGGTACCTTTGCTGACTATCAAAGGTGAACGTGCAACTGGCGATGAACAGGACACCCGCCTCTCTATGGATGTGACCTATCGCCTGGGTACGCCATGGCGCCAGCAAATTGACCCGGCTTATGTTGATATGCAACGGAGTCTGATGGGCAGCCGCTATGACATTGTTGACCGTAATTACGACATCGTTATGCAATACCGCAAGCAGGATTTAATCCGTATTGCGCTGCCAGTGGAGGTGTCCGCAGAAGCAGCAGAAACAGTGCCGCTTTCCCTGACTGTCTCGCGGGCAAAATATGGTGTGAAAGATGTGGAATGGACAGCGTCATCTGACTTTATCGCCAATGGCGGTTCATTCCGCGAAGTGTCGATGACAGATATCGAAGTGACCATGCCTGCTTACGTCTACAACAACCGTAGCGCAGCACCGCAAAGTTACACTATCTCCGCAGTGGCGATTGATAACAACGACAACCGTTCCAATACCGCCAAATCGACCCTTAAGGTAACACCTTCACAAAATATTATTACTTCACTGGATATCTCTCCGTCAGCAAAACAACCGGCGAATAACGCGGATTACTTCACCATTGTTGCGAATGTGCGGAATGAACAGAATGCCCCTCTGGTTGCTCAACCGGTAACGTTTGAGGTGGATGGCCTGGTTATGCTGGATGGCCAGCCTGGCGGTACCTTGTTTACGTCTGGTGGTCAAAGCAATGATCATGCCCTGACCGTGAACACCAACAGTTTGGGGCAGGCTTCAGTACGCCTGCGCAGTAAAGCCGCTAATGATGGCACCGTAACGGCAACACTGGTTAACGGTAACTACAAGTCTGGCAGTGTGTCATTCGAAGCTGACAGCACAACAGCTACCCTGGCCGATGGCGGGCTCGAAGTGGTTCACAATAATGCCATTGCTGATGGCAGTGAGCAGAATATTGTTGCCGCAACGGTAGTTGATACCTTTGAAAACCCGGTACCTGGTGTTGCAGTTACGTTTACAGCAAACCACGGAGCCGTTGTCACCAGCGCTACAGCAGTAACCGATGATACAGGTACGGCAGAAACCGGGCTGACTAACAATGAGTCCGGTGTGGCAACGGTAACAGCGGCAGTGAATGGCAGCAGCGACAGTGCCGACACCACCTTCAAGCCTGATCTTGGTACAGCAGAGATCCTCCCCGGAGCCCTGGTGGTGACGAAGGATAACGCGAAGGCCAATGGTGCCGATACCAATGCGGTGAAAGCCACCGTGACCGATGCCTCCGGTAACCTGGTGCCCGGCGTTACGGTAAATTTCAGTGCCGATAACGGCGCAACCATCGCAGCTACAGCAACCACTAACAATAGTGGTGAAGCCAGCACAACGCTCACCAATACAAAAGCAGGTGCAACATCGGTGAGCGCAAGTATCAATGGCAGCAGCCAGACAGTAAGCACCACTTTCGTACCTGATGAAACCACGGCAGAAATTGCCGATGGTGCGCTGGTTATCACCCGGGACAATGCCGTCGCTGATGGTACGGCAAGTAATGAAGTAAAAGCGACGGTAACGGATGCTTCAGGAAACCCGGTTTCAGGTGTAACGGTGAGTTTCAGCGCCGACCACGGAGCCAGTATTCCGGCAACTGCCGACACTAATGCCAGTGGCGAGGCCTCTGTGACCCTGACTAACACGGCATCTGGTGCCACAGTGGTCACTGCATCTATAAACAGCAGCAGCCAGAATGTCACCACCACTTTTAAAGCGGATGACACTACCGCAGAAATTATCGATGGTGCGCTGGTTGTTACCCGGGATAACGCCGTAGCGAATGGCACCGCCACTAATGAAGTAAAAGCGACGGTAACCGATGCTTCCGGCAACCCGGTGCCGAATGTAACCGTGAATTTTGGTGCGGATAACGGCGCCACAATTCCTGCCAGTGCGGATACCGATGCCAGTGGTGTGGCCACAGTAACGCTGACTAACACGACAGCCGGAGCCACGGTGGTTACCGCAGCGATTAACGGCAGCAGCCAGAATGTCACCACTACCTTTGTACCGGATGACACCACCGCAGAAATCATCGACGGGGCGCTGTCTGTTGCCCGCGATAACGCAAAAGCGGATGGTTCGGCAACCAACGAGGTACAGGCGACGGTAACGGATGCTTCAGGCAACCCGGTTCCGGGTATGACGGTCACCTTCAGTGCCAGTAACGGCGCCACTATCCCGCCCAGTGCGGATACCGATGCCAGCGGTGTTGCCACAGTCACGCTGTCCAACACGCTGTCTGGTGCCACGGTAGTGACTGCCTCTATAAACAGCAGCAGCCAGGATGTCACCACCACCTTTGTGCCCGATGACACCACGGCAGTCATTGTCAGCGGCGCATTAGTCGTGACAAAAGATGGCGCCAAAGCAGACGGTACAGACACCAATGAAGTGAAAGCGACAGTCACTGATGCCTCTGGTAACCTGGTACCCGGTGTTACAGTGAATTTCAGTGCCAATAACGGCGCGGCCATCCCGCCCAGTGCGGATACCGATGCCAGTGGTGTTGCTACAGTGACGCTGACCAATACGGCCGCCGGAACCACAGTGGTTACTGCGACGATTAACGGCAGCAGCCAGAATGTCACCACCACCTTTGTGCCGGATGACACCACTGCAGAAATCATCGATGGTGCACTGGTTGTCACCCGCGATAATGCAGTTGCGAACGGCACAGCCACTAACCAGGTGAAAGCCACAGTAACCGATGCATCAGGTAACCCGGTACCGGGTCTGACGGTTACCTTTGGTGCGGATAACAGTGGCAGTATTCAACCCAGTGCAGACACCGACGCCAGCGGTGTTGCCACGGTCACCCTGACCAACACCAAATCTGGTGCCACGGTAGTGACTGCATCGATAAACAGCAGCAGCCAGAATGTCACCACCACCTTTAAGGCGGATGACACCACGGCCGAAATTATCGACGGTGCACTGGTTGTCACTGACGATAACGCTGTAGCGGATGGTTCTGCCACCAATGCGGTGAAAGCGACGGTAACCGATGCCTCAGGCAACCCGGTGCCGGGTATGACGGTCACCTTCAGTGCCGGTAACGGTGCCACCATTCCGCCCAGTGCGGATACCGACGCCAGCGGTGTTGCCACAGTGACCCTGACCAACACCACCTCCGGTGCCACGGTAGTGACGGCATCGATAAACAGCAGCAGCCAGGATGTCACCACCACCTTTGTGCCCGATGACACCACGGCAACAATTACTGATACCGACTTCACCGTGGCCAGTGGCGCACTGGCGAATAACGCCGACTCCAACGCCCTGAATGCCATAGTGAAAGATGCCAATGGCAACGTTGTGCCTGGTGTTGATGTCACCTTTAGCGTGACGAGCGGCGCAGCGACGCCTGCGACACAAACATTCCCAACCAATAGTTCGGGTGTGGTAAGTGGCGCGTTAGTCAGTACAGTTGCTGGCGATAACCAGGTTACTGCCAGTGTGAACGGTAATACGACAGCCGCCAAAACCTCGTCCTTTGTGCCTGATGGCGGCACGGCTGCCATCGCCGACAGCGATTTCACCGTGACCAGTGGTGCGAAAGCTAACGGGAGCGAGGCGAATACCGCGAGTGCTACCGTAAAAGACGCTTCCGGTAACCCGGTGCCTGGCGCAACGGTCACCTTTACGGTAACTGATGGTGCGGCTGGCCCTACACCACAATCTCAGGACACTAACGCTTCTGGTGTGGCAAGTGTGTCGTTCACCAGTACCGTTGCTGGTGATAACCATGTGACTGCCCGGGTGAACGGGAGTACCACTTCGGCGAAAGTGTCCACCTTTGTACCGGATGACACCACGGCAGAAATTATCAGCGGTGCCCTGGTCGTGACCGACAACGGTGCGAAAGCCGATGGCGTGGACACCAACGCAGTGAAAGCGACGGTAACCGATGCCTCGGGTAACCTGGTACCGAATGTCACAGTCACCTTCAGTGCCGGTAACGGTGCCACCATCCCACCCAGTGCGGACACAGACGCCAGCGGTGTGGCCACTGTCACCCTGACCAACACCAAATCCGGTGCAACGGTAGTGACGGCGACGATCAACGGCAGCAGCCAGGACGTCACCACCACTTTTGTGCCGGATGACACCACGGCCGAAATTATCGACGGCGCACTGGTTGTGACCGACAACGATGCCAAAGCCGATGGCGTGGACACCAATGCGGTGAAAGCGACGGTAACCGATGCCTCCGGCAACCCGGTACCGGGTGTGGCGGTCACCTTCAGCGCCAGTAACGGTGCCACCATCCCGCCCAGTGCGGACACCGATGCCAGCGGTGTGGCCACAGTGACGCTGACCAACACCAAAGCCGGTGCCACGGTAGTGACGGCGGCGATTAACGGCAGCAGCCAGAACGTCACCACCACTTTTGTGCCGGATGACACCACCGCCGAAATTATCGACGGCGCCCTGGTCGTGACCGACAACGATGCGAAAGCCGATGGTGTGGACACCAATGCGGTGAAAGCGACGGTAACCGATGCCTCCGGCAACCCGGTTCCGGGTGTGGCGGTTACCTTCAGTGCCAGTAACGGTGCCACCATCCCGCCCAGTGCGGATACTAATGCCAGTGGTGTGGCCACAGTGACACTGACGAATACCGCAGCCGGATCCACAGTAGTGACGGCGACGATCAACGGCAGCAGCCAGGACGTCACCACCACCTTTGTGCCGGATGACACCACCGCCGAAATTATCGACGGCGCACTGGTCGTGACCGACAACGATGCCAAAGCCGATGGCGTGGACACCAATGCGGTGAAAGCGACGGTAACCGATGCCTCCGGCAACCCGGTACCCGGTGTGGCGGTCACCTTCAGCGCCGGTAACGGTGCCACCATCCCGCCCAGTGCGGACACCGACGCCAGCGGTGTTGCCACTGTCACCCTGACCAACACCAAAGCCGGTGGCACGGTAGTGACGGCGACGATCAACGGCAGCAGCCAGGACGTCACCACCACCTTTGTGCCGGATGACACCACCGCCGAAATTATCGACGGCGCCCTGGTCGTGACCGACAACGATGCCAAAGCCGATGGTGTGGACACCAATGCGGTGAAAGCGACGGTAACCGATGCTTCCGGCAACCCGGTTCCCGGTGTGGCGGTTACTTTCAGTGCCGGTAACGGTGCCACCATCCCGCCCAGTGCGGACACCGACGCCAGCGGTGTTGCCACGGTCACCCTGACCAACACCACCTCCGGTGCCACGGTAGTGACGGCGACGATCAACGGCAGCAGCCAGGATGTCACCACCACTTTTGTGCCGGATGACACCACCGCCGAAATTATCGACGGCGCCCTGGTCGTGACCGACAACGATGCCAAAGCAGACGGTGTGGACACCAATGCGGTGAAAGCGACGGTAACCGATGCCTCTGGCAACCCGGTTCCCGGTGTGGCGGTTACCTTCAGTGCCGGTAACGGTGCCACCATTCCGCCCAGCGCGGACACAGACGCCAGCGGTGTTGCCACTGTCACTCTGACCAACACCACCTCCGGTGCCACGGTAGTGACGGCGACGATCAACGGCAGCAGCCAGGACGTCACCACCACCTTTGTGCCGGATGACACCACTGCTGAAATTATTGATGGTGCACTGGTGGTCACGAAGGATAACGCGAAGGCAAATGGCACTGATCACAACAGAGTGAAAGCCACGGTAACCGATGCCTCCGGCAACCCGGTGCCGGGTGTGACAGTCACCTTCAGCGCGGATAACGGAGCCACTATCCCGCCCAGTGCAGACACCAACGTTCTGGGTGTTGCCGCAGTGACCCTGACCAACACCGCCGCCGGAGCCACGGTGGTTACCGCAACCATTAACGGTAGCAGCCAGGATGTCACCACCACCTTTGTGCCGGATGACACCACCGCCGAAATTATCGACGGCGCACTGGTCGTGACCGATAACGATGCCAAAGCCGATGGCGAGGACACCAACGCGGTGAAAGCGACGGTCACCGATGCCTCTGGCAACCCGGTACCGGGCGTGACGGTAAACTTCAGTGCAGATAACGGCGCTACCATCCCACCAACTGCAGATACCAACGCCAGCGGGGAAGCCTCTGTGACGCTGACCAACACCACCTCCGGCGCCACAGTGGTTACTGCGGCAATTAACGGCAGCAGCCAGAATGCCAGCACCAATTTTATGGCGTTCACACCGGATGATACGAAGTCATCAATCACGGCAACGCCAGAAAGCATTCCGGCAGATAACACAACCACTGCACTGGTGCAGCTAACGCTGAAGGATGAACTGGATAACGCAATAACGGGCAGGGCAGCAGATATTACCTTTGATGTTACAGGGGTAACCGGCACTACCGTTGGGACTGTCGCAGAAAGTGCATCTGAACCAGGTGTTTATGAAGCGACGTTGAAAGGCAGTGAAACCGGTATGGCAACAGTGACACCAAAAGTTGACGGAACCGCACTGTCAATCAGCACTCAGGTGGAACTGGTGGTTAACTGGACATCACTGACTGTCACACCGACCAGTGAATACGTGATACCAGGCGATAACCTGCAATTCACCGCAACAGCCGTGATAGAAGGCACTGATGTTGATGTTTCAGATGAAGTGACATGGAGCAGCAGCAGCGATGCGGTAGCAACAGTCAGCAGTTCTGGTCTGGCGACTGGCGTTAGTGCAGGTTCGGCAAACATTATTGCCACCAACGGAGCCATGTCTTCTCAGGGCAGCCTGACTGTGGTTGACCCGGACTGGTCAGAAGTCTTCGGTGAACGCCGGGCCGGAGATAACTCCAAACTGTATCAGGTTAGTTCAGATAATATGCTGGCATTCCGCTGTGGGTCTATTGTGGATGCCATGGGGACCCCAAGCCAGGGGGTAACAGGCGGAACCGGTGGTACTGCGAGACAAACCAGTACGGAAAATGTGACATCAGTGGATGTGGAATGGGGGAATTTCTCCTATGAACCAGGGGGCGTGACTATCTCCAAACTGACTATCCACTACAGCGATGCTGCTGACTTCGTTTGTGGTAGCTCGGGTTCTACTTCGAGTATCCAGAGAGGGAGCTGGACAGTTCCTGCCGGGATGAGGTTTACCGGGTTTTATGTCTACTCAAAAGCGTATTCTCATGAAATGCAATTTACCGCCACGCCATAAGTAATTCTGGCTGGTCGTAAGATATAACCACTGGCACACTGTCAATTACTTTGGCAGTGTGCTTTTTTTGTGAGTTAAAGTCAGTGAGACTGAAAGTTGCAATTATGCAACATATATGGCGCGAATTCTTAAAACAGGCTGTAAATAATCACGGTGTTTATTCTGTTGATATATATCAATTGCTGCCTGATGCCGTTTGTTTATTTTATTGCCAGTGCAAAATATCTGTATGAGCGGGTATTGCCAGTCAAATTTCAGCAACAAAATATTAGTGGTGATTATTCCATTTGCTAAAGTGGTATGGCGCCATATAGTCTTGCCGGGAGGAAACGAATATTAACTGGAAAAATATAGGCAGCATAGGGGTTATCGCTGCCATGGTAATGGTGCTAAAAGTAACCGCCAATGACAGGCCGGTGCTCAGTGCCGCTGAATTTGGTAACGGCCATCAAAGACTGCACTATGTACAGCATATTCAACGCATGAAAGACCAGGCTATGAGTTTATCTTCCCGTACCAGGGGAGCCCTCGTGGGTAAGCATCTCCAGTTTGAGCGGGTCTATATTGATGAAGGCGCAAAAAGTGTGGTGTATGAATTTATTGCACCAGCACTAACAGGGGAAAATGTTCAGTCAATTTCAGGTGCTGAGTTAAGCCAGCTTGAAAAAGAAGGCGCTGACTATTCTCACCAGAGTGTCAGGAATAGTGATGACATCTGGTTTTTAATTAGTCTGGGGTGGCGAGTTGAAAGCTGTTTGCTCACCCAGGAGGGCATAATTCTGGTAGATGATATCTTTAATAAGCAGGACATTTTGTAACCGGTGCTGTTGAAGCGGATTACTGTTGACCTCCATGCCGGGAAACCTCCACCCGGGCACAGTAAAATATGGTGCGGATTTTATTATTATTGATTTTAATATGCAATGGTACAAAAAATACTAATTCAGAATTCTCGCCGGGCAGCATGAGATTTTATTTTTATTGCTGGTTTTATGTGCGCCTTTTAATTTGAAATGGTAAGCGGTTATTATGGATAATCACCTGGCCCGTATGGTTATCCGGATATTTCCCTGCCTGTGCGGTAGCTGTGGCCTGTTTATGATAAATATTGGGCGGTTTTCCAGGTAAGCCAGTTACCACCAATATAATTGGCTCTGGGAGATTTTAACTGAGTTGGCTACGTATTTATTAGCTTTTACATAATTATATTTTCCTGGCTGGCGTGTGGAACGCCGGGCGTACTGATGCACTGAGATGCACTGAAAGGAAAATCGAAAATTACTGTTAACACCAGGATGGCAACGCAACAATGAAAACACGTTTTACACCCCGCAACCGCGCTCTGATGCATTCTTGTACGCTTGGTTTACTACTGCCCGCGCTACTGGGTATTTCCTTTGCAGCCAGCGCGATAAGCCTTGGCCTGCAGGCTGGGGAACATTACACCGATGTGCGGGTGGATATGGGCAAGGAAACGCCAGGGTTTTATTCCCAACTGACCTGGGCGCATAACGACAATGACGGTGACCGGGGCGGAATGGAACTAGGGTTCGGCCTGCCACTGGGCAGCTTTATGATTTCTGCTGGCGGGAAATTACTTTACCTGCATCCGCGTGGTGAAGACGACGGTTATGCACTGGCAATAGGCAGCCGGCTCGCCTGGAACATCACCCAAAAATTTACCATTTTCGGCGAGGGGTACTATTCACCAGACTCATTATCCAGTGAGGTTGACCACTACCGGGAAATGGATGCAGGTTTACGCTGGGCGATTGTTCGGCCAGTCACGCTGTCTGTTGGTTACCGGTACATTGATCTGGCCGGTAAAGACGGGCGTCGCAGCCGTAAACTTGCCGATGGTATGTATCTGGGAGGGGAAGTGGGGTTCTGAACCCGTTCACGCGGTGAATGACTATTGGGCGAGCCACCGGCCGCCCACCAATTCTGTTGTACAACCTGAGGCTCATTTTTGTGCGACCCACTTTTATTCATGATAACTCACTGGCTGCTGTTGGCTTTACTGAGTTATTGAGCAGCCAGCTTCAGGCGCAGTGGCGCGGGAATTCTTTCGTTCATGTTGTTTCCCGCAGCATGCCATGCAGCAAGCTTCAGTATGACCACATGGTCTCCACTCCGGGTTATTCAGCTGGCGCGTGCGTGGTACTGGAGTCTATGCCAAAAAATTCTTGCCGGGCAAAATTACGAGTAAAAGAAGGGCGAATATTTATTATTAACGCCCGCCTTTCGTTACCGGAAATGCGACTGATTGCCAGATATATCATCAGCTACCTGAGCGATTTTTCAGGCACTCAGCGTAAAAATAACTGGCAGGTTATGTGGGAAATCGTACCTCTGCATGTTTTACGCAGCCGTGCTCCCTCCTGGCTCACTCGCAATGAGCAGCGCACGTTGCGTTACTTACTGGCCGGCTACCCCATGAAAACCATAGCCGCCATTAGCGGGCTGAATGTAAAAACTATCAGCCGTTACAAACATGGGTTGATGCATAAACTGAATGTGTTTTCCCGCGCAGAGCTGCATTTTCGGATATGCATGGAAAAACATATTTTGCAGCCAGAGGTGGGGAAGATCTGCAAAGTAAATGTACCAGTGAAAAAGTTGAGTGAGTGCACTGAAACACACCCCATAAACCTGAAACCGTATTTAACAATACAGGCTGCCTGCATGTTGGAAGCACCCGAAATTCAGGATGGGTGCTGCCTCAACCGGCCAGTCTGCCATCTTTTAACCTGAAATGTAATTTGAAATGAAACAGAGTGGAATCACTATGGGTAATGCCTTAGCGGTATCGGATGCAGCGCCGCAAAACGATAAAGTGACCTATAACCGTATGGCGGATAAAGCGCGGGGGCAGGAGCAGTCTTGTAAATTTAACGCGGCAGCTGAGCTGTGGCTGGAAGCGAAGGTGCTGGCGCGTTTGGATGTTAACCGCAACTGGGCTGAAGGGCGTTATTTGCATTGTGCTCATATGTGCCATTTGCTTGAAATAGCTGATGAATACGGGCGCAGTAGTTTGCCGCAGTGTTGCCGCCAGGACATTTTGTAACTATGAAGCCTGTTTGTGTCTCAAAAGCAGGCCATGGTGATCACATTGCTGTCTGGTTTTTCTTCCCGGGTGCTGGCAATTTATTTGAAGTTGTCGTTACCAGTATTTGACTATAGCCAAAAAGAAGATAACGAACGTCCATAAATACCAGGGAGGTTATTTTGAAATACAGTCACTTTCTGTTGCTGTTGTTAACTATATTACCGGGTAGTGTTTACGCACTGAGCGAAAGAAGCAATAGCCAGAATAGCGAGAAGTACAGAGTTAATGAATTTATGGCTGATTTTACCCGTTACCACCCGGGAGACATGGCGCCTGCGCTTTACCTTACTAAACCCTATATCATCACTGCATGGAAAGTTCGGAATTTACCTGTGCCGGGCGCTGAAAATCACTGGACGTATATGGGGGAAACCTATGTGCTACTGGACAATAAAACAGGGCGCATCATCAAAGCTTATCAACATGATATTTTTTATCCTCAGAGTTAATTGTGGTGAATAACTGCCTGAAAAGATATTGCTCAACCAGGCGTGTAGGGAGGCTTGCCAGATAACCCGTCTTCAACATAACGCCTCTGAGGAAACAGAATGATTATACCCAGGGCCATATTTTTGAATCAGACATATCAGAAGTCATGTATTGAGCACCGCCACCAGGTGATGAAAGAAATACGCCAGTTTAAAAGCGAAATTGTCAGGATGTTGCGGGCAACGGAAAATCATAAGTTGGGGAATATTCGGATTGAAATGCCATGTGCTGATTATCCCGTACTGACCAGTACTGGTGGCCGGGAACATCTGGCAACAATACGTAATGAAATTACCATGGCAGGTTATGATGTTTTTTTTACCTACACAGAAAGCGGCGATGTATCGTTTTCTGTCGACTGGCGAATGGTTGTGAATAACCAATAACAGGAATCAGGGTATAGCACCGTGTATTCCTGCTGTAGTGGTATCCCGGTAGTGTTGCTACTTAACCTGCATCTCAGCTTTATTTATAACCGAGATAAAAGAGAGAGAAGAAGTTATGCGGCCAGAGTATATATTCCCTTTTGTTGGAATGTTCCCCCGGGTGGCAGATGGTCACATGCAGGCGCTGGCTAATGCGTTAAATAGCCAGAGAGAATTGTGTATGCACTGGCAGCCAATCATAAACTTGCAGACTGGTAAAATAACCAGTATGGAGGCGCTGGTGCGTTGGCACCACCCGGTAAAAGGCTGGATAAAGCCAGCAGAATTTGTTCAACAGGCTGAAAAACAGGGGTTGAGCCGTTTGCTGACCCGGCGTGTTATTACTCTGGTCTTAGCACAGCTCACCCAGTGGAAGGGCAAAGGGCTGGTATTGCTACCAGTTTCGGTAAATGTTTTCGCAACCGACCTGTCTTCCCCGGGGTTTGCAGAATACATTATTGGTTGCCTTACTAAGGCGGGTATAGCCGGGAACTTACTGATTATTGAGTGTATTGAAACTGCAAGCCTGCTGCAAAATGAGGCAGTAGTAACATGCCTTAACGTGCTACGCAGTGCTGGTGTACGGATTGCTTTGGATGACTTTGGCGCGGGTTACAGCAATATTGGCTGCCTGGGGGCACTGCCTTTAGATATCATTAAACTGGATCGTTCACTCATAAAAAATATTCGCCATGACGCTGTGGATGTAAAAATATTGCAGCATACGGTACGGTTACTTAGTGCGTTGAACTATGGCATTGTTGCCGAAGGCATTGAGCATCAAGAAGAAATGAATATATTACAACTAACTGGTTGCAATAGTGCTCAAGGGTTTTATTTCTCCCCACCGGTTGCGGGTGAACAGGCTGAGCAATTTATACGCCAGGCCGGTAAGTCTTTTGCTATTGTTAGTAGTGACGGTTGATATTTACCTTAAATGTGCCGGGCGTGGTTACTGAAAATAGTAGCTAAATTTTTTAATACCGGCCTGCATGTGTATTTCATAACGCAGCACTTCTTGTAACTGACTGCCAGGTCACCTGGTCAGGTTTTGTGGGCAGTTAACTGTGATGGATTTCATTTTCATTGATTTGGGGTTGTTGTGCTGGATCAGCGCCCTGACCAGTTGGGTATTCTACCAAATACACACAACCGTACTGTTGGCAGTGTTGTCAGGTACGGCATTTATTCTTCACTATTTGAAAAAGGTAACACCAGGGATGTTTGGTAAAAAGAAATCGCAGCAAGAGGTACATCTTCCGGTATTAGAAAAAAACAGTGGCAGCCCGCATGGTACTGTTATTGCACAGGGCGTATGTTTTGACGGAAACATCACAGCGTCAGGGCAGGTCTATATTTACGGTACTGTAACCGGAAATATTTATGCCCGGGAAGGAAAAATTAGTGTGATGCACAATGGTTCAGTGACAGGGAATGTTGAATCACAGTCACTTATTGTTGATGGCTCAGTACATGGCGAGAGTTGTGCTGAACATGTTGAAATTTGTGAAAATGGGCGTGTAGAAGGGCGGCTACGTTACAGCACACTGTCTATTGTTCAGGGGGGCGTGCTGGCAGGGGACATGGCACACAATTCAGATTGCCCAACAGCAAATATTGTGGATTTTTCGTCTGAGCAAGACATTGCAAAAGAAGTTTAGGTCTGGTGCAGGCAATTGCCCGCAACCCGGGTGGTAATGTTATTCAACAACCATATTACGACAACTATTTTACGACAACCGTGTTACAGGAACCCATGTATTATGAAATGCAAATTACTGCTATTAGTGTCAATACTGGCTATCGCCGGGTGTAGTGCCGAAGGCGATACCGCCAGCCAGCAACGTGCATCAATACAAAAAATGCGTACGGAGACGCTAACGAAGTTATATACACTCCACCCTGAAGCGCGTAGCGAGATAAAACGCGCTCAAGGTTACGCTGTTTTTACCGCGAACAGCAGTAAAATATTCCTTGTTGGTTTTGGTAGTGGTTATGGTGTTGTCAGAGATATGCGTAGCGGAAGAGATACCTACATGAAAATGGCACAAGGCGGCGCAGGTGTAGGGATTGGTGTTAAGCAATTAAGCTCCGTTATGGTTTTTCATGACAGAGATTCTCTGGATAAGTTTATTAGCAATGGTTATGTAGTCGGGGCCGATGCTAATGCTGCGGCACAGTATAAAGACAAAGGGAGTTCCACCGGAGCAACGGCAAAAGGTGTCGCTCCTGATTCCGCTGCATTACCAGCCAAAGTGAGTGTTTACGAAATCACGGAGAAGGGCCTGGCGGTTCAGGCTATGCTGAATGGTTATAAATACTGGCCGGACAGTGATTTGAATAAATAACCGGGTTGTAGTTTAACGTTGCTTGTTTACTTTTTCTGGGTTATTGGCCCTGTATTGTGATACCGAAACATCTTTGTTTTTATCACCTGTTGCGTGGTTACGTTTGTGATACTTGTTTTCCACCCAATTGTAGATAACACAGATGGCTAATAACCCAATAATTGTCCATGTCTGCCACATAGTTTTCTCTTTCCAGTAAATAATATGGGCCACCAGCATACTCCGCTCTATCGGGGTGGGTAATTATTTTTATTCATAATTATAATTATCCATAATGAATTGAACCAAAGTGATAACCTCATTTAGAATCAGTTCCTCAGTCATTTGGTTGGCATATTGGTTTGGCTGGTTGCTTGTGCGGTTCGTGAAAACAAAATGCTATTCTCCGTGTGATAATCCCCCCCATTTATGAAAACAACTGTATATATCAGATATGAATTTTTCTCTGAATAGCTGTATTTGTGCCTGTATGTTAGTAGGTAACTAATAATGAGAACATCCTTTTGGGCTTTGCTCATACTACAATTGCTGGCAGGCAAATTGTGTTATGCAGAAAGTGACAAAACACCGCAGTCCTCGGATACCTCTTTCTTCCCGGTCTGGGGCGAAGAAGCAACAGCTCGTGGCTATGAGTTACCGGAACCTGTTGGCATTAATGTCAGCCATATGAATATCCGCCAGAACGTGGATGTTGATAGCATTACATTTTCCGGGTTAAGTCTGGGCTCTCACCCTATACCCGTGGATATGTTCGCGATTGATGTCGGCAATACTCGTGAGCACAGTACGACAGACAATATCCGCCTTGATCTATGGGTTTTCCCCTTTCTGAATGTATATGGCCTTCTCGGCAATACACAAGGGGCATCCATTTCAACAGTTTCCGTTGATGCAAATCCTGCAAACTTTAGTGGCATTGACCACCTCATTGCTCAGTCTGTCCACCGGATGCACCAGAGTGGTGAATTACAGAATATTGATTTCAAACTTAAGTTTAAAGGTATGACCTGGGGCGGAGGGGTGACGCTTGCTGGTGGCTATAACGACTGGTTTGCTCTGGTTGACACCAATTATACCCGTACAGATTTTGACATTCTGGATGGCAAAATTTCAGCGCTGACTGTGTCGCCACGCGTGGGTTATCGCTTTCATTTTACCGGCATTGCCGGGCCTTCCCATTTAAGCCTGTGGGTTGGCAGCATGTATCAGGATGTGCAGCAGGAGTTTAAAGGCAGCCTGGCTGATTTATCTATGCCAGTCGTTTTGGTGCCTTTAATTAACAGTGTCAACCAAAACGGCCAGGGGCGTTTTGCTGTAAACCAGCACCTGACTTCCCCATGGAATCTTCTGGTGGGGATGCAATATGAAATCACGCAAAATTTCAATATCCTGGCTGAGGTCGGGTTTGATGAGCGAAACAGCTTCTTTATAGCCGGTGAATATCGGTTCTGATGGGCAGGGGGACGCAACTCATTGTGAGCCTGCTAAGCCTTGGGTGTGGCCTCTCACACAGTGCAACGCTCAACCGGGAGTCTGTCGATACGCTGTTGAACCAACTGGGAGCCGACAGAGCGCCTCTGGCGGGTGATAACGTCGCCTGGAGTGTGTTGCCCGGGCCTTTTTATACGCCGGAACTACGCCTTGGCATGGGCGCTGCCATTGCAGGGGTATACCGCGTCACCCCGTCAGATGACACTACAACACAAAATTCCGCCATTTCTTTCACCGGGTTTGTCAGCACCAGTGGTGCTTCGGGGGTAGGTGTTCATAACTACACCTTTTTTGCTGGTGACCGCTGGCGGCTTTTTGTGGACGGTAACATTGCCAATATACCGACAAAATTTTGGGGAGTGGGTTATGACGCCGCACAAGGTACTGCCCAAAATTACTATGATACGTCGTTGCGGATACACCCACAGTTATTACGCCAGCTTGCAGACCACTTCTATCTGGGTATCGGCTGGGACTACTCGGCACAACATGCTCGTTTTGACCATCCGGAAAACGGCAAATCAACTCTACCAAATTCATCCGTCAGTTCTGGCATAACGTTCAGTCTGAATTACGACTCTCGGGACGTGATAACCCGCCCTCAGCAGGGGCAGTTTTTCAATATGGAGTTGCGTTTCTTTGACCCAAAAATGGGGGCGGACACGCGATTTTCCGTCACTGAATTACAGTACGACGTTTTTTTTCCTCTTGATGCCAGGCGGGTGCTGGCACTGGATACGTGGGGGCAATTTGCCCATGGCGATATCCCGTGGAACAGATTGCCTCAGGCCGGAGATGACCACCGGCTGCGAGGTTATTACCCGGGTCGCTACCGGGATAATGATGTAGTGAGCGTCCAGATAGAATACCGGCAAAAAATGTCCTGGCGGCATGGTATTGTTCTGTGGGCCGGTATGGGGGCGATTGGGGATAAAACACAGAATTTATTTCACCATCCTTTACTCCCCACAGTGGGGGCAGGTTACCGGTTCGAAGTGAAACCGGATATGAATGTTCGCCTGGATTTGGGTGTTGGCAGAGATAGCGCCGGGTTTTATTTCCAGGTAGCGGAGGCATTTTGATGTACACCAGGTTAGTGATACTGATTTTTATCCTGTGGTGTAACACAGTGAGTGGGGAACCGGTAATTAACAATGCCCCGGTTGTAACTGCAGAACACCTGGCTGCGCCATCGGCATTACGCCCATGCTGCGCATTTGGCAATGGCCTGAAGGTTAAGATAGGCAGTCTGCCGGTACCGTTTTACCGTGTCGATAATATATTCTCAGCGGATAATCCCGGGCATCACCAATATAATGATTCACATTTTGCGGCGCTGGCGGCTCTCTCAGGGCTTGGCTGTGAACGCAATGGGATTATTTATACGCACCACGGTGGGTTTATTGATATCGCACATGTCAGGGACACTGCTGACAATACGTTCTATTTGTTCACGCAAATTTACCCCAGGTTAGGCCTGGAGTGGCGGCTCTTTCTGAGTGAGGAGTTGGGGGTGCGCCGGATTCAGCTTTATAGTTTCACTCCCCCGGCAATGCGTGCAGAGCGGTACCGTGTTTCGGCCTGGCTTGCCGGGCAACTGGCATTTCAGTTGGCGCAATGGCACGAGATAGCCCAATGGTATGGTTATCAGTCCGTTTCAGGTTTTCCTGAAGCTATATCGGCATTTTCGCCGGAAGATCTTTATTCAAATTTATTGGGAGCCCGCCTTGCAATAGCGGTTATTTTACGCGGAGAGGCGGGTTCCGTAACGCAGTACAACAATTCGATGGATGCCCGCTTGTCGCAGGCGTTATTACGGTTGGGGGCGGTGAGCCGTAAGGAAACGGAGGAAAGGTTCAGTTCTGTGGATGGTGTCTGGTGGAACAGTACGCGCAGGGTGCCGGATAAATACCTTGTGTTGCGGCGTAACTATGATCTCAGGGCGCAGCGCCAGCCTTTAACTGTACCGGGAGAAGACCGGAAACCATACTTACTTCAGCTCCCCGGGCGGGTTAACGGGGCCGTTCTCAGTCAGCTTGGCGAATTGGAAATCTACCCGGGGGAGTCAATGAAGGCATTGCCTTCCCCAGCGGCATTTTATGCGCCAGCTGATTTTGTTCAATTAGCTGAAATAGCAAAAAGAGCAGACAGTCTTGAGCATAAACAAACTGGCAGTAGACAGGTAACCAGGTAACAATGGTTTAAACAGATTAGTTATTATGTGATATAAATTAACACGCATTATGAATCAAAATAATATATTTTGATTGTTAAAGATTATTTTTTGTCTGTGATGTGAACTGGAATTTGAAAACTCTCAATTCAATTCCGTTTTATTATGTTCAACGCTTATTTATGCCAGGATGGCCGCACGTTGTAGATAGTTTCTAAGGAATAAGCTGTGAGTAAAATAGCGATGTTACCCGCTCTGCTGGTGTTTGTGTTCACACCAGTCGTTTATGGAGCACATAACCCGCCACCGCCGCCACATCATAACGAACACCATGATAAGAACCACCATGATAATAATGGCCACCATAATGACAAACACCATCATGATAATGGTCATCACTATGGAAATGAGTCACATCATGATAACGGGCCACATCACGATAACGGACCACATCACGATAACGACTCACATCATGATAACGACTCGCATCATGATAACGGGCCGCACGAAGGAAATCATGATGGCGGCCATACGACTCCGCCACCTCCACCGCCTCACCATTAACTGTGGCGGGGTAATAGCAACGGGCACGACAGTGTGCCCGTCATGTTTTCATCTGGTGGAACGCCGGGCTATGCCAGGCCAGGCCGCATTACTCAGGACTGCCCTTCAGGCATAGCGGATGAGTGGTGAGAGGAAATCAGCCACTGGTTATCAACGTAGTCGTAAGTGAATGTATACCGTGCCTGAATGGTTGTGTTATCGCTAAAGGTAAAAGTATAAATACCGCTGTCAATTGCCGTATTGCAACCGAGGCGCACAGTGCGCTGGTTAATTTCCCCAACCGGCTTTTTTTCTAAAAAATGTTCAAAATAATCTACTCGCTGATCATTGGTGAGGCGAACCTGGTTTGAAACCGTTGGCAGTAAGACGGCATCGCGGGTATATAACGCAGCAACTTGCTGAGCATCACCAGTTTGTAATGCATTATTCCAGACAGTAAACCGTGCTTCTATTTCCGGGATGTCGCTACCCGTACACGTAATTTTTTCTGCTGCAATACTATTCATAGAGGCAATTAAACTAAACAGGGCAATTCCAGTGCGTAAAATCATTTATTCTTCTCTCCACATATAGGCAGGAAAGAGATTAAAGAATAACGTGTGGGGAATATACTGCCTTTACACATGTTTAAATGTGCGTGGTTGTATTTTTTATTGTCAGTTTTTTCGTGGGCTGTTTGCTGCAGGTAAATGTTTTTGCGTAACATTAAAAGAAAATATGCTGAAAAATAAATAATCGGCCTGCCAGTATATGCGCAGGCCCGCCAGTTGGCGTAATCACAATCACCTGACGGTTCAACTTGTCCGGGCAATACTAACCCGAGTAGCTATAAGCCACCTGATGAGCCAGTAAACCTGAAAACGAGTTGAATCGTCAGGAATATACAGTGGAATAAAAAGGCAATAACGAATTGATTATTCCATGAAAAAGCCTGCGTGAATAGCATCTGGATAGCACAAAATGCAAAAATAATCTTTATTCCGTTTAAGAAATCGCATGCAGCATGAAATCACGCACTGAGGGTAACTGGCGAATAAAAATTAAACATTTACCAGTCTTCCCGCTATTTTATGGTGTTGGACAGGGAGGGCAGTGCGCCAGAAACACAGAAAAATCCGGTTTCGTTGCCAGCGAAGAGGAAACTGGCCTCATTGAATATTAAATGTGATATAAATCACATTAGCCTGCAATGGGCAATTAACTGATGATTTTGCATGAGAAACAGACTGTTATGGATAATAAACCGCGCCGCGACCTGGGCGGCAAACTGGCGTTATGTGCTTTCTGGATTTTTTGCCTTTATGCCCTGTGGGCTATTTTGCGTTATTTCTGGGTAGTCAGTGCTGTTCAGCCTGTTCCTGGTAACGTTCATGGTACATTTTCCGGCAAATTGCTGGATGCCCTGGCCGGGGGAATGGTATTGGGTGCCATTGCTCTGGTTTTGGGGGGTGTTGTCTGGTTTACCCGGCCAGCCAGTCACCGCTAGAATGTCACTTTAGTGTCATCATTGGCTGGCAACGTATAGCCACATGTGCAGCTCGGGAGTGAAAATGTTATTACAAGACTGGCAGTTACAGTTTGAACAATGGTTGTCGCAGCACGGGCCTCAGGATGATGCTGCCCATGACTTATCACATTTTCGCCGGGTCTGGTGTACAGCGCAAAAGATGTTGCGCCACCACGAAGGGAACGCACTGGTCGTGTTAACCGCATGTTATTTTCATGATGTGGTTAATTTGCCTAAAAACCACCCGGAACGCCATCTGGCATCCAGAATGGCCGCTGATAAAACCCGGCACATTCTGGCAACTTATTTTCCGGCTTTCCCGGCGGAGAGCTATGATGCCGTCGCTCATGCAATAGCCGCGCACAGTTTCAGTGCCGGGATAGTGCCTGAAACAACAGAAGCCAAAATTGTGCAGGATGCAGACCGGCTGGAGTCCCTGGGGGCAATAGGGCTTGCCCGTGTCTTCTATGTATCTGGTGCGCTGGGCAGGCCGTTATTCGATGCAGAAGACCCGATGGCTGAAGCCCGCGAGCTGGATGATACCCGCTTTGCATTAGACCATTTTCGCAAAAAACTTCTCGCACTCCCGGCTAAAATGCAAACTGAGACCGGGCGCAGCCTGGCGCGCCACAATGCCAATTTCCTGGTGGATTATATGGCAAAGTTATGTGCCGAACTGAATGGGGAATTGCTTGGCTTTGATGAGCACATTCGCCAGCAATTTACCTGTTAACCTCCTGCCCATATCTCGTCCAGGCAGCTCACGGCATAGCAGTGGGCTGCCTTTATTTTGCTGCGCCTTTTGCGTGATTTTTGTTACGGACATAAAATATTGGTTAATCTTCCACCAATGTTGGTAACAGCAGGAATTTTTTTTGCGTAAATTGATTACAATCAATTTACATTTTCTGCTGCCTGATACCGTATACCCACTTTAATCAATAAAAATAATGTGGGCAAAAGGATGCAAGTCAATCGCAGAGGATTTTTTAAAGTCTGTGCAGGGGGAATGGCTGGCACCACCCTTGCCGCACTGGGGTTTACACCCGTTACTGCACATGCCAGCACTCGCGAATATAAACTGATTCGGGCCAAAGAAACCCGCAACAACTGCACTTACTGCTCAGTAGGTTGCGGCATGCTGATTTACAGCCTGGGTGATGGCGCAAAAAATGCCACCTCTTCAATATTCCATGTTGAGGGTGATCCAGACCACCCGGTCAGCCGCGGGTCTTTGTGCCCGAAAGGTGCCGGGGTGGTGGATTATATTCACAGCGACCAACGGCTCAAATACCCAGAATACCGCGCGCCAGGTAGTGACACCTGGCAACGTATTAGCTGGGAAGATGCAATCGATCGCATTGCACGCCTGATGAAAGCAGACCGCGATGCGAATTTCCAGGTAACGAACAGTTCAGGCGTAACAGTCAACCGCTGGCTGACCACCTCAATGTTTTGTTCTTCCGCTGCCAGCAATGAAACCGGGGTCCTGGACCAGAAGTTCTCACGGGCACTGGGAATGCTGGCTGTGGAAAACCAGGCGCGTTTGTGCCACGGGCCTACTGTATCAGCATTGGCGCCCAGCTTTGGTCGTGGGGCTATGACCAATAACTGGAACGATATCAAAAACGCCAATGTGGTATTGGTGATGGGCGGCAACCCGGCAGAAGCGCACCCGGTCGGTTTCAAATGGGTTGTGGAGGCCAAAAATCATAATAAGGCCACGGTGCTGGTGGTTGACCCGCGCTTCAACCGTACCGCGTCGGTTGCCGACCGCTACGCCCCCATACGCGCAGGCTCGGATGCGGCGTTCTTGCTCGGGGTGATTAATTATCTGCTCGGCCATGACGCAATTCACCATGACTATGTGAAAGCCTTTACCAATGCGGCATTGCTGGTGCGCGACGATTACGCCTTCAACGATGGTCTGTTCAGCGGTTTCGACGAAAAACACCACAAATACGACAAAACCAGTTGGGCTTACGCGCTGGATAATGAAGGGATGGCGCAACGTGACGATTCGCTGCAAAACCCGCGGTGTGTGATTAACCTGCTTAAACAACATGTCGCGCGTTATACGCCAGAAATGGTCGAAAACCTGTGTGGTACCTCACAAGCAGATTTCCTGCATGTTTGTGAACAACTGGCTACCACCGCTGTACCAAACAGAACCGCAACTATTCTTTATGCCCTGGGCTGGACTCACCACACCAATGGCGCACAGATCATCCGTGCTTCGGCAATGATTCAGTTATTGCTGGGGAATATCGGTATGCCTGGTGGCGGCATCAACGCATTACGAGGACATTCCAACGTACAGGGTTTTACTGATCTTGGTTTGCTCTCACAAAGCCTGCCGGGTTACCTGAAATTGCCATCAGAAAAACAGAGCACGCTGGAGCAGTACCTTGGGGAAAATACACCTCATGCGCTGTTGCCAGGCCAGGTCAATTATTGGGGCAATACACCGAAATTTTTCGTCAGCTTTATGAAAGCCATGTTTGGCGACGCGGCACAGGCCAGCAACCAGTGGGGATACGACTGGCTGCCGAAGTGGGATAAAAGCTACGACTGCCTCACCCAGGCCGAAATGATGGCGGAAGGGAAATTCACTGGCTGCCTGGTGCAGGGCTTTAACCCACTGGCGGCATTCCCGGATAAAAATAAAGCGCTGCGGGCCTTTTCAAAACTGAAATACATGGTTGTGATTGACCCATTAAGCACTGAAACCGCCAGCTTCTGGCAAAACCAGGGCGAAATGAATGCGGTTGATTCTGCTGCTATTCAGACAGAGGTGTTCCGCCTGCCTTCTTCCTGCTTTGCTGAAGAGAATGGCTCTGTTGCTAACTCATCTCGCTGGCTGCAGTGGCACTGGGCCGCAGCACAACCACCAGGTGAAGCCTGGAACGACGGTAAAATTCTTGGCCATTTATTTATGCGCCTGCGTGAGTTGTACCGGCAGGAAGGCGGCGTTGCGCCAGAACCTGTATTGAACACACGTTGGGAGTACAACGACCCGCATGACCCAATGCCTGAGGAAGTCGCGCAGGAAGCCAGTGGTTATGCAGTGCAGGATGTTCAGGATGCAGCTACACAAACCAGCCTGAAAAAAGGCGAGCAGTTAGCCAGTTTTGCTCAACTGCGAGACGATGGCTCAACAGCCAGTTTCTGCTGGATCTACTGTGGTAGCTGGACTCAGGAAGGTAACCAGATGGCACGGCGCGATAATGCCGACCCAAGCGGCCTTGGCGCTATATCCGGGTGGGCATGGGCCTGGCCGGTCAACCGGCGCATTCTGTATAACCGTGCATCGGCAGATGCACAGGGTAAAGCATGGGACCCGAAACGCGCTCTGATTGAGTGGAATGGCTCGAAGTGGGCAGGGCTGGATGTGCCGGATTACCCGGTGACGGCTGCGCCGGAGAAAAATGTCGGGCCATTTATCATGATGCAGGATGGCATGGGGCATTTATTCGGGCTGGATAAACTCGCCGACGGGCCATTCCCGGAACATTATGAACCAACTGAATCGCCAATTGGCACGAACCCGCTTCATCCGGCAGTAACCTGGAACCCGGTAGCGCGCCTTTACGCCAGCGATAAAGCCATGATGGGCACGGCCAGCGATTTCCCGTATGTCGCCACCAGTTATTCCATTACCGAGCTGTTCCGCCACTGGACCAAGCATGCGTTGCTCAATGCGATTGTTCAGCCAGAGCAGTTTGTGGAAATAGGCAGTGAACTGGCAAAAGAGAAGGGCATTGTTGCGGGCGATGAAGTGAAAGTGAGCTCGAAACGCGGCTATATCAAAGCTAAAGCGGTGGTGACTCAACGTATTCCGCGCCTGAAAATTGATGGCAAAACAGTTGATACCATTGGTGTGCCTTGCCACTGGGGCTTTGAAGGCACTACCCGTAAAGGTTTTCTGGCAAATACCCTGACACCCAGCATTGGGGATGCCAATTCACAAACGCCGGAATATAAGGCGTTTCTCGTGAATGTGGAAAAGGTGTAAGGGAGATAATAAACGATGTCATATCAATCTCAGGATATTTTACGCCGCTCGGCAACCAATGGTTTGACGCCCGCGCCACAGGCCCGGGATCACAAACAGGAAGTGGCGAAGCTAATTGATGTCACCAGTTGCATTGGCTGTAAGGCCTGCCAGGTGGCGTGTTCGGAATGGAACGACATTCGCGACGAAGTGGGGCACAACCATGGGGTGTACGACAACCCGATGGATCTCAGTGCCAAATCATGGACTGTGATGCGTTTTTCCGAAGTGGTGGAAGATGGCCGCCTGCAGTGGCTGATTCGCAAAGATGGCTGCATGCACTGTAGTGACCCGGGCTGCCTGAAAGCCTGCCCGTCAGAAGGGGCCATTATTCAGTATGTGAACGGCATTGTGGATTTTCAGTCTGAGCACTGTATCGGCTGCGGTTACTGCATTGCCGGGTGCCCGTTCAATGTGCCGCGTATCAACAAAGAAGATAACCGCGCGTATAAATGCACACTCTGTGTGGATCGCGTCACGGTGGGCCAGGAGCCGGCATGTGTAAAAACCTGCCCAACCGGGGCTATTCACTTTGGCAGTAAAGAAGAGATGCAGGTGCTGGCGCAAGAGCGTGTGGAAGAACTGAATACCCGTGGTTTCAAAAATGCCGGGCTGTATGACCCGCAGGGCGTGGGTGGTACGCATGTTATGTACGTGCTGCATCATGCCGACCGCCCGGGGCTCTACCATGGTTTGCCAGAAAACCCCGCTATCAGCGAGACGGTTAAATTCTGGAAAGGCATTTGGAAACCACTGGCAGCCATCGGCTTTGCCGCCACTTTCGCCGCCAGCATATTCCATTATGTGGGGGTTGGGCCGAACAGGGCTGAACCGGAAGATGAAGGCGAAGGTGAAACCCAGGGGAAAGAGCACAAAGGACAAAAAGAGAAGGAAGGGGCTGAATAATGAAGAAAGAAGAGAAGATTATTCGCTACACTGCGCCGGAACGTATTAACCACTGGGTAACCGCGTTCTGCTTTTTGTTTGTCGCCATTAGTGGCCTGGGGTTCTTTTTCCCGTCGTTTAACTGGCTGATGAATATTTTTGGTACACCGCAACTGGCACGCATTCTTCACCCCTTTGCCGGGGTGCTGATGTTCTGTTCGTTTATCCTGATGTTCTTCCGCTACTGGCACCATAACCTGGTCACCCGCGACGATATTTTATGGGCAAAAAACATCCATAAAATTGCTCAAAACCAGGAAGTGGGCGACACCGGGCGGTATAACTTTGGGCAGAAATGCGTCTTTTGGGGCGCAATCTTACTGCTGCTTTTGTTACTGGTCAGTGGTGTGGTTATCTGGCGCCCATGGTTTGCGCCATATTTCCCCATCCCGGTGATTCGCCTGGCGCTGTTGGTACACTCTTTCGCTGCGGTGGCGTTGATTGTGGTTATCATGGTGCATATTTACGCGGCACTATGGGTGAAGGGCACAATTACCGCGATGGTAGAAGGCTGGGTGACCGGTACCTGGGCGAAAAAACACCACCCGCGCTGGTACCGTGAGTTGCAGCAGAAACGTTCACAGAACGAATAACGCGTTTATTTTGCAAAGATTGTTTTGTGAAGATAATTTTGTGCATGATAAGAAAAACCCGGGTAACCCGGGTTTTTTTATGGCTTGCGTGTCAGTTCGACGGCTTTATCAATACGTGATGCCAGTAATTTGGCCACCGCAGCAAATACCGGAACCACCACCGAATTACCAAACTGGCGCCAGGCCTGGGTATCAGATACCGGGATACGGAACCGGGCTTCACCTGGTTGTTCAAAGCCCATCAGGCGTGCGCATTCACGGGGTGTCAGCTTACGGGGGCGGTTAGCCTGGTTGCCTTTATCGCCAAAATCCTGTTCGCCTAATGCGCTGTTCCAGCCGCGGTCTACCAGAATCTCGGAGCCATCTTTGTAATAACGCGCCGAGAGCGTGCGTGCCACCGCGTGCGGGTTGTGCGGGTCAACCAGACCGAAGCCAAAGCCATTCCCTTTTTCCCGGTGTTTACGGGCATAGTTATACAGGTACTTCCACAGAATTTCGCTGAGGATGTATTTCGGGTTGACCTCGTTATCCAGCAGGTTGCTGAATGTTGGCCGTTGTTCCGGGTAAAACTGTGCAATATCACGCAAGGTGAAGTTATCAGCCAGGGCTAAATCGCGGCGAAAACCAACCAGAACAATCCGCTCGCGGTGCTGAGGAAGAAAATGTTTCCCGTCGATAATTTTCGGGTCTGAGGCACTGTTATCGCTGCTGTCTGCTACATCGTAACCCAGCTCATCCAGAGTGTTCTGGATAACCCGAAATGTGTTGCCTTTATCATGGCTTTTCAGGTTCTTAACGTTCTCCAGCACAAAAATGGCCGGGCGTTTAACGGCAATAATGCGGGCAACATCGAAAAACAGTGTACCCTGGGTTTCACACTCAAAACCGTGTGCGCGCCCGAGTGCATTTTTCTTACTGACCCCCGCTAAACTGAATGGCTGGCAGGGAAAACCGGCCAGCAATACATGGTGGTCGGGAATGTTATTGTCGATATTCTGCCAGGCAGCCTGCTGGCTGATTTCGGGCTGGTTACTCAGGGTGATATCGCGAATGTCATGGTTAAATTTGTGCGCAGGGCTGCAGTACCAGTTCGCTTTGTAGGTTTTTACCGCATGTTTGTTCCATTCACTGGTAAAAACACACTCGCCACCAATTGCTTCAAACCCACTGCGAATGCCGCCAATACCGGCAAACAGGTCAATAAAGCGAAAACGGTTTTTTGGTGTTGCCGGGGGCGAAGGGAGCATGGCGGCTAACCGGATTATTTCTGCCTCGGTTAATGCCTGCCCGTTGTGCTGGCGGGCCTGTTGTAATTTGGGGCGGTTCCAGCGGCCGGGGCTGACTTCATTCAGCGCCGCAAGAATGGTTTTGGTATCATAAACAGCCAGCACATGCTGCAGGCAGTCGGCATCTGTGCCAGTAAATGCTGTTGGCGTAATCAGTGATTCAGTCGCGTCCATGGTGCAATCTTATCCGCAGAAAGTGCGCGCAGATTACCACACATGGCACGCTTCGCCTATTGGCAGCATGTTGCACATATTTTTACGGGCAGGGAAAAACGATGGCAGATGTTCACAGTAAAGCGGTACGGCGCAAAAATATGCAGGCCATTCACACCCGTGATACAGCAATAGAACAGCGCCTGGCCGGGCTGCTCGACAGCCTGGGGTTTGACTACCGAGTGCAGGATAAAACATTGCCTGGCTGCCCGGATTTTGTTGTTGATGCGCAACAGAGTGTGGTGTTTACCCATGGTTGCTTCTGGCATCGCCATGATTGCCATTTGTTTAAAGTCCCGGCAACGCGTACCGAATTCTGGCTCGAAAAGCTGGGTAACAATGCGCAGCGGGATGTGCGTGACACCCAGCAACTAATTGCCAGTGGCTGGCGGGTATTGTGGGTGTGGGAGTGTGCGTTACGTGGTAAAGAAAAACTGACTGACGAACAACTCTCCACCCGGCTGGAGGAGTGGCTTTTCAGTGGAGGAATACTGGCGGAAATTGACTCGCAGGGTATTCATGACCGGTCAGACAGGGGGCCTGCCTGACCGTCTGGCGTTATTTTTCTGCCGGGCAAGGCTCAGCAGCGGTTTTTACCGGAAACAGTGTCTTTCCAAGCGTTACCAGCACTACGGCGAAAATAATAATCCCCAGTGCCAGCCACTCTTTGCCTGAGAGTGATTCACCGGCAAACCCAGTTCCGAGTAATACAGCCACCACCGGGTTAACATAGGCATAACTGGTCGCAATGGCCGGGGAGACATTACGTATCAGGAACATATAAGCATTAATGGCGATAATTGACCCAAATAAAGCCAGGTAGGCCACGGCAAAGAAGCCGGACGCAGAGGGCAGGGCTGTGAGGCGTTCGCCAGTGAGTGCTGAGGCAAACAGTAAAATAACCCCCGCGGCCAGCATTTCAATAGCGCCCGCCATCATCCCTTGCGGCAGGGTAATACGTGAACCATACACGGAACCAAATGCCCAGCTTAATGACCCAATCAGGATCATCAGCGCGCCCCAGGGGTTACCACTCAGGTTGCCGCCACTGTTCAGCAGCACAATGCCCGCAAGGCCGAACGCGATCCCCATCCATTCTATTTTGCGTGTTTTGATACCGAACAACCGGCTAAAACACAGAGTGAACAGCGGAACTGTCGCCACCATCACCGCCGCAATACCTGACGGGACATTTTGGTGTTCAGCAACAGTAACCAAACCATTACCCACCGCTAATAACAGAAAGCCCAGCAGCACCGCATTAAAAATTTGGCGCACTGGCGGCAGGCGATGGCCGCGTATTAGTAAAAACAGTAATAACAACACTCCCGCACTGAGAAAACGAGTCCCTGCCATCATTAGCGGCGGCCAGCTTTCAACGCCAATACGAATAGCAAAATAGGTTGAACCCCAGATGATATACAGCGCAAACAGCGCACCGACTAACGGCAACAAATTGCCAACACGCATAATCCCTCGCAAAATCTGACAAATAATAAGTACCCTGATAGTTAACCGGAAAAGTATCAGGCTGGCGAGTGATTTACTTGTGTCATTGGTGTTATTTTTGTGTTGACATATGCGTAGTTTCAGCAAGGTAAACCGGCTGAAAATGAGTGAGATAAAGCGACCTGCGTTTGGGGCTGACATATTCCGTCATCTGGCTACCAGACGAGGTGCAAACACAATAATGATGAGGACTGATACCTGTGGCAGGAAGTAGTTTATTAACCTTACTGGATGATATTGCAACATTACTGGATGATATTTCTGTTATGGGGAAACTTGCCGCGAAGAAAACGGCAGGTGTCCTGGGCGATGACTTGTCGCTCAATGCTCAACAAGTTACTGGTGTCAGGGCCAACCGGGAATTGCCCGTGGTGTGGCAGGTAGCAAAAGGGTCTCTGGTCAACAAGGTAATTTTGGTACCTATGGCCTTACTTATCAGTGCTTTTATTCCCTGGGCTATTACACCGCTATTAATGCTGGGTGGTGCGTTTTTGTGTTTTGAAGGCATGGAGAAAGTGCTGCACAGCCTGGCATCACGCCATGAAAATTCAGATGAACAGCGTGAAGCCCGGCTCAGCCAACTGGCAAACCAGGATCCTGTGCAGTACGAACGTGCGAAAGTGAAAGGTGCCATCCGCACCGATTTTATCCTCTCGGCAGAAATTGTCGCGCTGACGTTGGGGATTGTCTCCAGTGCGCCGTTAATCAACCAGATAGTGATACTGGCAGGGATTGCGCTGCTGGTCACCGTTGGGGTGTACGGTATTGTCGGGGTTATCGTCAAGCTTGACGATATGGGCTGGTGGCTGGAAAAACGCCCTTCAGTGTTGGCCCAAACTCTGGGTAAAGGGTTGCTGATACTTGCTCCCTGGCTGATGAAAACATTGTCAGTGGTGGGTACGCTTGCCATGTTTTTAGTAGGCGGTGGTATCCTGGTTCATGGCATACCCTGGCTGCACCATCACATTGAAGCGCTTTCAGCATTGTCTGAAAATTTACCGGGCTGGTTGATAACCCCGGTAGCTACGCTGGTGGTGGGAATGCTGCTCGGTGCCGTGGTTGTTTGCGCTGTGGCTCTGGTGAACCGTATTAGAGCAGGCAAATAAGCGAAAAATAATTGCGCATTTTTTGTGCGCAAACTGCAAAAACTCTTGCTATACATTATCTGTTGGTATTCACCCTGATAATGGAGGCAAAGATGGTCTTTTTCGTCAGTGATGAAGTGCGGCGTAAATCAGGCGGACCCCGGATGATAGTCACGGGTTATGCCAGTGGCATGGTGGAGTGCCGTTGGTACGATGGTTTTTGCGTACAACGTGAAGCCTTCCATGAGGATGAATTAATTGCCGGTGGAATGGATTAGCGGCAGTATTCCGCGTTATCCAGTGCAAAGAAATAAACAGGGTAACCGGCAGTTCGGTATGGGCTGCCGGTTACCCAGGATTAGTCTATGGCGTATTTACCGATAAGTGAGCGGGCTATATTATGTCGCGCAAATCTTCTCCGGTTTTACGCCATTTTCATTTCTGTGGGCGCTAACACCGGTGATTCTTTCCATACCCAACATTTTCAATTGTTATGCATGTCAGTCTGCTATGCAGTAACCGCTTTGCTATATTGCAGAAAATATTGCAGAAAATGGATACTGCCGGAAATCGGAGTAGTTGCCGTTATTGCCGCAATTTGATGCATGAAGGGAATTCCGCAGCATCTGAGTACGCCAGTTGCACCGTATTTTTGCCCGTACGCAGAGCGGATGGAGCCAGTGAGGCCGCATGTTCGCTAAGTTAACTAATATCAAAAACCCCCGAAAACTTGTTACGCTCTGTTTTACCCTTGTGTTTTTTGGGGCTTCGTTACTGGTGTGGCGAGAAGGCGTGATGCTGGAGCAGGCCTATATCAGTGACCAGCGTAATACGCTGGATAACATAGCTTCTTCTCTGGACAAACAACTGCAGCACAGTGTTGATATTTTGTTTTTTTACCAGCAGGCAATGGAGTTTTCGCTGGATACGCCTTTTATTACCAATAGCACGCATCCAAGCCTGAAAGCATTTAACCGCGAGCGCCATAAACCCTGGTGGTCGATTAGTTATGACCAGCGGCGTACCATTCCTGTTTTTGGGGTATCTGAAGAGTTTGTCGAACAGCACAGCGATTTAATGCGTAACAACCATGCACTCGACCGAGAATTGAGTGCCGCACTGGAACTGAGTTACTTGCTGCCGTTATCGCGCTATGCCAGTACGCTACAGTTCCGCACCTGGTATATTTCCCGTGCCGGGATGTTTGTTACCAGTAATGGGCATAAGCTGGATAAGTCAGTTCAGACCACCTTCCGGCGCATGTTGTCCCGGCCATTTTTTGCCCAGCAATCCCCGGCCAATAACCCGGACCGTACAGTGTGCTGGAGTTATTATCAGGATAAAACCAACCCGGAATATCAGGTGGTAACCGCCAGTGTTCCGCTGGATTACGAAGGTTACTGGTATGGCGTAATCGGGATGGATTTTACGCTGGATGTGTTGCATGGCTACCTTAAAGGGATTGCTGAGCAACACTCAACGGATAATGGCTCAGTGTACCTGCTGGACAGCAAACTCACCGCACTGACTTCAAGCCAGGGTCGCCATGGTGAACATTTGGTGATGAGCCCTGTTGACCAGGCTCGCCTGGCGCAGGACATGAGCAGCAATACTGTGGGCGCCCTGCGGATGCAAAACCGTTTCATTACCTGGGCGAAGCTCGACAGTTTTGATGGTGTATTGATTCGGGAACATAATCTCTATCAGGGGCTTGGCGGGGAATTTGGGCATATTATTCTGCTGCTGGTTTTTGTCTGGGTAATGTTCACCGTATTGCTGATTGGAACCTGGTATTTTATCCGCCGCCTGGTGACCAGCATGTCCGTGATGCAAAACACGCTGTCGTGGCGCGCCAATTATGACACGATGACGCGCCTGTTTAACCGTGGCGCGTTTATAGACCAGGCACAACAGTTGTCTGCCCGTTGTCGCCCAAATAGCCAGCCTTTTTCGGTGATTCAGTTAGATCTTGATCATTTCAAAAGCATCAATGACACCTGGGGGCATCAGGCCGGGGATAAAGTGCTGAAACATGCTGCTGCTGTTATCAGTAATACGGTGCGAGGCCAGGATATTGCCGGGCGGGTAGGGGGCGAGGAGTTTTGTATTGTGATGCCCGGGGCCAGTATTACCGATGCAGCTCAGGTAGCTGAGCGTATTCGTGAGAAACTTGCCAGCAAACCTGTGGTGTACAGCGCAGAGGTGGTAATTGCTATCAGCGCGTCTTTTGGTGTCAGCAGCTCAACAGAGAAAGGCGATTATGATTTTGAGCATCTGCAATCCGTTGCAGACAACCGGCTGTACGCCGCCAAAGAAGGCGGGCGAAACCGGGTTTGTGCTGAAGACTAATCAATGTCTACACTTCGCCTTTGTTGTCCAGCTCTACGGCGTCATACAGCCGTGGCAGCAGGTCAGGAAAGGCGGACTGAACCCGGCTCCAACTGGGAATGAAAGGTTTGTCGTTAGGGCGTTCCACAAAGGCCTGTCCCGCCTCAAGAATTACCTGAGTAAACATCTCAACGGCGGCTTCTTCGCTGTGCAAATCGAACGACAGGCCATTCATTACTGCATCATGGCGGTACATTTCAATGACATCCAGCGCATTACGGTAGTAGGTTGCTTTCAGCACCCGGAAGGAATCCCCGGTCACCTGTGCTCCCTGGGTGGCCAGTTTGCGCAGCAATGACTGGACAATGTCATTACACATACGCCGCAAACCCCCACTACCGTCTTCACCAGTCAGGTTCTGGTGCTTATGGTCGTAGTTATCAGCAATTTCGACCTGGCAAGTCTGCCGGGTTGCGTAATTGCGGTAGATTTCAGATAACACGCCAATTTCCAGTCCCCAGTCTCCCGGGATTTTAATGCCTTTTAAAACTTGCGTGCGCATGGCGAACTCACCAGACAACGGGTAACGGAAACTGCTCAGGTATTCCAGGTAGTCACTGTTGCCATAGACCATTCGCAGCGAACGTAGTAACGGGCCGACCAGCAAGCGACCCACGCGGCCATTCAGTTTGTTATTGGCAACCCGGGCGTAAAACCCCTTACTGAAGACATAATCAAACGACGGGTTGGCAACCGGGTAAAATAGCCGTGCCAGCATGCCTTTATCCCAGGTGAGAATGTCACAGTCGTGCAGGGCTACACACTGGGTTTTATCCGAGGCCAGTGTATAGCCGGTGCAAAACCAGACATTGCGCCCTTTACCCATAGCTCCGGGTGCGAGACCTTCTTTTTCCAGTTCGGCATCCAGCGCCTTCAGGCGTGGCCCGTCGTTCCACAAAATCCGGTGGTGCTGGGGGAGTTGAGCAAAAAACTCGCGTGCATAAAGGAATTGTTCGCGAGTGGCATTATCAAGGCCAATCACAATCTCTTCCAGCCAGTCGACAGTGGCCAGTTGGGTAACAATATTCTGCAGTGCCGGGCCTTCCAGCTCAGAAAAAAGGGAAGGGAGTATCAGCCCCATTTTATGTTTACGTGAGAAACCGCGCAGAGCGGTCTCCAGCGATTCTGTTGGCCGCTTAACCAGGTTATGAAAGTTTGTGATGACACCATTTTGATGAAAGTCGGTCATTATTCCCTCCTCAATCGGAAACTGAAATAAAGTGATCCAGGCCTTCTCGCCAGCCCTCCGGGCCGTAGTGCGTGGTACGCAAAATGCGGTCAGGTTGTTGTTGTTCTTGTTGCGGGCAGAGTTTACCCGTGCCGTGGCTGTTAATGACCACGGCGTAATCCATCTCATTCAGCAGGCTGGCGTCATTAGGCGCGTCACCTAACCCTAACGTCAGGCGGCGGATACCATCATGTTGCTGGTAAAAAGTAATGATGGCCTGCGCTCCCCGGCCTTTCCCTGCATCAATATCAGCAACATGCCAAAAGCGCCCACCCTGAGTCAGGCCAAGACCCGCACGGCGTAACGCTGCACGGAACTCGCCGAGGCGTTCAGGTGTGTCCTCCCATATCAAGGGTTCCGATGCCGTGCGTTGCATGGCAAGGGCGGCCTGTTCAGGGTTTAACCCGGTCCAGTTGCAAACCTGGCTGACATCCACATTGAGAAAACCCGTAAACCGGAAATCTCGCCGCAGTGAATGGAGCAACTCACCAATGTTTGCCCGGGTAATGCCATTGTGGGTCAGTGGCTCTGGTTTACTGTCCGGGCCGGGGTACTGAATAGCCGCGCCATTTTCTGCGATAAAAGGGTGGCCGGTTAAGCCCAGTATTTTTTGCCACCGGGTGATTTCGACAGGCGTTTTGCTGCTGCACAGAATCACGGGCACGTCATGTTGCTTAAGGCGCGCCAGCCAGCTGGCGGCAGGTTGCCAGTCATAAGTATGGTGGTCGAGGAGAGTGCCATCGAGGTCACTAAAAATCAGCAATGGCTGACGAAGATGCGGCATGTTGTCCTCCTTTCCTTATCGCCCACTACAGCACAGAAATCATGCTGTATTACGGTTACAGAATTGGGACAGCGTATGTCGCCAGGTTATTCCTAAGAATACGCTGATTCCAGGCCGCTCAAGCAGTCGTTTTTCTTATGGATAAAACAGCCGCAATACACAGTCAGTGGCGTGTTTCACTTTTGCCAGCCTGGAATAATAGAATATATGCTTGTTTTAAGAGGAATCTGTAGTTATGTTTTCCATCGGCACCGGTTTTTCTGGTGTAACGAATTTTTGATGCTACTTGCGCAGGCAAGAGTTCGCCCCGGCCACGGGATAAACCTGTAGCCGGGGCGCTTTATCTTAGCGGTTAATTTCGGCCACGCTGAAATCGCGAATATCCAGTTCGAACGCATCAGCAAGCTCAGGCCAGGTATGAAAGTTGCGCCCGTCAACACTCACACGTTGCGGATGTTCCGCGTTGTCAGCCCGACGCACTTCACTTTCGCTAATTTCATTAATGGCTGCCAGTAAAGCATCCACATCGACAGCGTTACTGCCAGTATTACGGGAAGTCATTTCTGTTACCCCTCTGAACGCCAATTAGCCAGTTAAAGTATAGCTGTATTTTTTGTGGTTACCTGGCCTGGCAAATTCATCTAAACTAAACCCAACAATGATTCGGAGGGTGGTATGAATATTAACGATCATGTGACAGTGAAAACTGATGGTGGCCCGCGACGCCCAGGTGTCGTGCTGGCAGTAGAGCAATTTAGTGAAGGCACCATGTATTTGGTTTCACTGGAAGATTACCCGTTGGGTATTTGGTTCTTTAATGAGAAAGACCACCCGGATGGTATTTTTGTTGAAAAAACCGCCTGATTCACTGCAGGGTACGACTACCGGGCTGAGTATTACACTGCCCGGTTTTTTTTGCCTCTAACGCATGAGTTGACGGCTTTTTGAGGAGATTCCGGGAATGTGACTGGTGTTTTAACTTATTGTTTTTAATTGTTATGTACATTGTAGTGGCTGCTGGTGTACGGCTTGACGGCGATGTGATTAACAAGTCAAACACATGCCGTTGCTGTGCAGATTACATTATTATTTTCATGTAGGGTAAAGAGTTGTGATGGTCAGGACCGCATATTAACAAAAATGCCATTTGTGACGTTATCAGCCAGACGGACAACATGATAAATCACTTGCTTATTGTGCGTTTTAATCTTCTTCTTAATATTCCCTTTGTGGGATGAAACCGTCTTAGCCTTGATATTCATCTGGTCAGAAATCTGGATGGTATCCTGCCCGGACATCCACATTTTTAACATGTGAGATTCAGTACGGCTTAACGATAAAGTAGGAACGGATATCTGTGTAATACACTGATTTTCGGTTGCTAAATAATCACCAACAATGCTGTCAAGTGCTTCAGGCTTAATTGATTTAGAACTAATCAATAAATTTTTCCGAACGCGCAAATATTCGTCGAAATGAATATTCGCAATAGCCATAAACACAATAAATAGTGTGGATGGATATTGGTTGATGATCTGCTTTATCCGCTGACTACTTTCTGCATCATGAATAAAACAGTCTTCGTTTATAAATACCACATTAGGCTGGGCAGACTGGCAAGAGACGGCAAGTTCACCGACATTTTCAACATTCAAAATATGTCGCTTCTTTACCCCCCGACTGGCCAGGTAACCGGTGAGCCCTAGCCGGGTATAGCTACATAAGTCCATGATAATCGTCGACATAGCAAACCCTCACTAAACGTGTTATCCGTAAAAGCACAACGTATGTTAACCATTCGCGTCGTGACGCTAAACAAAAATCCATACCGGATTAGCGTGCCTGAAAGACAAACACGGCTGTTTGCTTGTGCTATTTATGGTTGAGATAAATTCCTGTTAATCCGGTTATCTTATCTCACGCGCACCCATAAATACTGGAACCTCGCCACATCACAATACATTATTTTGCTGAACTGACCCGGTGCCTGAATAGCTGGCCGGATACAGTGCATTCAAATCTGTTTCCTGACGGGCGTGCAGTGCAACATAAATAAACATTCAGCAGACAAGCCATTCACCAGAAGTATCTCTGTATTTCAGGTAAAGTCACTATCCCGTAAAGTTCTGTATAATTTGCCAGGAATCTTCTCAAAGTAAAGAGAATGTTTTGTTATGGGAAAGGGGGGAAATCTTTTAAAGCAGGCCTGCTTTATGCTTAGGGCTGATTGGTGGTTTTGATTTTAAGATTTTCCTTAGGTGGTGAATGTATCAGGAGGGTGTCGTTACTCCAATATTGCTAATGATTTCAGAAAGCAGATTAAACAGATCCGCGAACAGGCGTTCAGCGAAGGGCGCGATAAGCGGCATCAGAACCGCGATGATAATCATGCCTGTAGTCAGCGTAATTGGGAAACCGATCACAAAAACAGATAATTGCGGCGTCATGCGGTTTAGCAGGCCTAATGCCAGGTTAACGGTGAGCAACAGCGTAATCAATGGTAAGGCCAGCATGATACCATTGATAAAGATAAGGCCACCTGCACGGGCAAGTGACATAAAGACATCCGGGTTAATCAGTGACGGGCCAATGGGCAGTGTGTGGAAAGAATCCACCAGCAGGGAAATCATCCATAAATGCCCGTTCCATGTCAGAAACAGTAACAGTGCCAGCATCTCCATAAACCGTGCCAGCACCGGCATGCTCATGTTGCTCGACGGGTCGAGAAACGTTGCGAACGACAACCCCATCTGCAAGCCCACAATTTCACCGGCAGCACGAATAGCAGCAAACGCGATTTGCATGGTAAAGCCCATGGCAATGCCAATCATGGTTTGCTGAAGCGCAGTCCAGATGCCTTCTGGCGAGAAAATGGGGATTACCGGGAAAGGGGGTAATAATGGGGCGACTACTGCAGTAATAATCAGGCCCAGGCCCAGTTTTACCTGGCGGGGAATCGCCCGTTCACTCAAAATGGGAGCAGTCGCAATCAGGGCCATGATGCGCAGCAAAGGCCAGAAATAGAGGTTCAGCCACTCGGCCCACTGTAAACTGGTAACCTCAACCATAAATAATTCTTAACCAATAATATAAGGTAAGTTGGTGAACAGTGTGCGCATATAATCAAGCAGCAGGTTCAGCATCCATGGCCCGGCGAGGATAATCGTCACGAATACGGCCAGAATTTTGGGTATAAAGGCCAGGGTCATTTCGTTTATCTGGGTTGCTGCCTGGAGCATACTGATCAATAAGCCACTGACCAGTGCCACTAACAGCAGCGGGGCTGCCAGCATAATGGCGATACGCATTGCTTCCGTGCCCATCATCATGACCGATTCTGGTGTCATCGCAGGGTCTCCAGGTTAACTGTAAAAACTTTGCGCCAGCGAACTGACCAGCAACTGCCAGCCATCCACCAGAACAAACAGCATAAGTTTAAAAGGCAGTGAGATGGTTGCCGGTGGAACCATCATCATACCCAGCGCCATCAAGACACTGGCAACCACCAGGTCAATAATCAGGAACGGGATAAAAATGGTGAAGCCGATTTGAAACGCCGTCTTTAACTCGCTGGTGACATAAGCAGGCAACAGAATGCGCATGGGAACGGCTTCCGGGCCTTCAATCGGTGGCGATTTGGACAGGCGGGCAAACAGTGCCAGGTCTGCTTCACGAGTCTGGCGCAACATAAACTGCCGCAAAGGTTGCGCACCTTTTTCAATTGCCTGCTCCATAGAGATCTGGTTCTGGCTGAATGGCTGGTAGGCATCGGTATAAATTTTGTCGAACACCGGAGCCATAATAAAAAAGGTCAGAAACAGCGCCAAACCCAGTAACACCTGGTTTGGTGGTGATGAAGCGGTACCCAAAGCATTTCGCAACAGGCCAAACACGATAATGATACGGGTAAAACTGGTCATCATCAGCAGTACAGCTGGCAGGAAGGTCAGCGAGGTGATGAAAACCAGCGTTTGAATGGGTAGTGACCAGCTTTGCCCACCGCCGGACAGCGGCTGGCTGATAATACCGGGTAACTGAGCAAAAGCGGCGGGCATGACAAACCACAAACCCGCTAAAGCGAAAGGCAGCAAACGACGCATCACTGCTTCCCCTGACGTTTAAGAATTGTTTTTAGTGCATCCTGGAAACTCGGCGGCTGGCGTGGTGCTGATGCACCATCCGCAGGCGTTTCTTCTTCATTTGGCACTGCCGGGGGCAGGGTGTGTAAATGGGTTATTTGTGTGGCAGTTACGCCCAAAACCAGCCGGGCATCTTCCACATCAACAATAACCACTTTTTCACGTTGCCCAACAGTAACACTGGCAGTGACTTTCAGCCCCCGGGCACTACCATGCCTGGGGGTAAAACCAAAGCGTTTAGCAAACCAGGCAATGCCCAGAATCAGAATAATGATGACGCATAACGCGGCGCTCACCTGAATAAGAGACGTGGCCGGTGAACTGACATCCTGCGCGACTACCGCGCTGGTCTGGTTTGCCATCAGCGGCTCAGGCGACGCATACGTTCAGAAGGCGTGATAATATCGGTAATACGTACCCCATATTTATCTGCCACTACCACTACTTCACCCTGGGCAATCAGGTAGCCGTTTATCAGAATATCCAGCGGTTCCCCGGCCAGACCTTCCAGCGACACAATAGAGCCTTGTGTCAGTTTTAACAGCTCTTTGATTGTCATGCGGGTACGGCCCAGTTCAACGGTCAGCTTGACCGGGATATCCATAATTAAATCGATATCCTGTAAAGAACCCGTCACGTCTTTATCTTCAAGAGAACGGAAAATACCGTCGCTACTGGCAGCAGGCTTACTTTCCGCTTCTTTTTGTTCGTTCAGTGCTTCTGCCCAGGGATCATCGGCCGATTCTGTACTTTTTTGTTCGTTCAGCGCGTCAGCCCACAGATCGTCCACTGAGCCTTCTTTTCCATCGGACGGTTGGTTGGTATCACTCATTTGGGCTGTTCCTCATTCATCGAATTCAAAATCGGGTTAATCAAATGTTCAACGCGCAGCGCGTACTGGCCATTGAGGGTGCCGTACTGGCTGGTCAGTACCGGTACACCATCCACATGAGCGATAATGCGATCCGGTTTATCAATTGGCAGCACATCGCCAGGCTTTAATTTCAGTACTTCTGATAAGCGTAGCGAAACATCGGCGAAGTTGGCTGTCAGTTCCAGCTCTGAATGCTGAACCTGGCGAACCAGAGTTTCGCGCCACGACTGGTCTTCCTGACGGGAGTTTTCCAGTGGCGGGTTAACCAGTGTTTCACGTAACGGCTCAATCATGCTGAAGGGCAGGCAAATATTGAACTCCCCGGTCAGCGTACCAATTTCCACATGGAAGGGCGTGTTAACCACGATATCGTTCGGCGAAGTGGTGATGTTGGTGAATTTCACCTGCATCTCCGAACGAACATATTCGATATCTAATGGATAAATCGCTTTCCAGGCGTCACTGTAGGCTTCCAGTGCCAGTTTAAGCATACGGTTTATAACGCGCTGCTCGGTATGGGTAAACTCACGGCCTTCTACTTTAGTAGGAAAACGGCCATCGCCACCAAACAGGTTGTCCACCGCAATAAACACCAGGCTTGGTGAAAACACAAACAACCCGGTGCCGCGTAACGGCTTTAAATGAATCAGGTTGAGGTTAGTCGGAACCGGTAAGTTACGTGCAAATTCCAGATATGGCTGGATGCGAATACCACCCACCGTAATGTCCGGGCTGCGACGCAGCAGGTTAAATAACCCCATACGGAACTGGCGCGCAAAACGTTCGTTGATTATCTCCAGTGCCTGGAGACGTTCACGCACCATTCTGCGCTGTGTATTGGGGTCATAGGGGCGAACATCGCCCTCTGCCCCGGATGTTTTTGGCTCATCGCTACTGTCATTGCCACCATTGAGCAATGCATCGATTTCCGCCTGAGAAAGAATACTGTCACCCATCACATCACCGCAAAATAAAGGCAGTGTACAACACGTCAGTGACAACCTGTTGGGGTTGCCCCGGCACCAGAGGAGGAGCAAGCGTTTGTTTGATAGCTTCCATCAATTTTTGCTTGCCTTCATCGGTTGCGAGCACAGTTGCATCCTGGCGTGAAAGCAGCAGCAACAAACGGCTGCGTACTTCCGGCAGATAATCGTTAATACGCTGGCGCGTTTCTTCATCTTTGAGGCGCAGTGTAATGCCGATATACAGCACACGATCCGCATCACCCAGATTAACTGTAAATGTATCCAATGGAAAAAAAACAGGTGCAGGAGGCGGTGGTGGTGGTTCTGCATGAGCAGTTTCACCTGCCGCGGGTGCCTGTTGCATACGCCAGTAGCTGTAACCGGCTACGGCGCAGGCAGCCAGAGTAATCAGGACCAGTAAAGGTATCCAGATTTTACGTTTGCTTCCTTTACCTTTAGTAACTGTATCAGTCATTTGGCGAATTATTCCTGTGTCAGTACTGCGTCATTTTATTATCGCGTCTTCACCGGGGAACAATAGCGGGAAAAGACGCGATTATTCGCGCTACTTTAACGTTTAAGCAAAGATATCAATGGCATTGTTGCCAGAGCCTGTTGCCGTGAGAGTGGCCGGGGCGATAATTGCCTGGTCGTCACTGTTATCGGCCATAAACCCAGTTTGATTACTGTTGCCACCGCTATTTTGTTGACTGAACTGTTGCTGCCCGGCAAAGTTATCGCTGCTAATACTGCTCTGGCCCAGTTGGATGCCACTTTCTGCCAGTTGTGTACGCAGGGTTGGCAATGCGGCTTCCAGTGCGGCACGCACATGGCTGTGGGCTGCGACCATGTGTACCTGAGCCTGGTTATCTTCCAGCTTCAGGCTGATTTGTACGGCACCCAGTTCTTCAGGGTGCAGGCGTAATTCTGCGTTTTGTTGGCCGTTACGGGTGAACAGCGTTATTTGCTGACCAATATTTTGTTGCCATTCAGACGTGCCTAACTGCGCATTGATTTGCGCTGTCGCCGGAGCCACTATCTGAGCGGTAGATTGCGGCTGAAGGACATTGGTGCTGCTGAATACAGACGCGGTGGCAGAATGCTGGCTGGTGGCCTGGCTTATTGCAGAAGCCAGTTTATCGGTTTTACTATCCGCGTTATCCAGAGCGGCCTGTGCGGATGTGTTTACATCGGTCTGTGCAGCCATTGGGTTAAACGCGTTTTGCTGAGCACTGGCCGCAGCTGTGGTATCTGTTACGTGCTTGTCCGCGCTGCCAGCGGTGGTGTGCGCTTTGGTTGCCGTGTTCTGGCCTGTGGTCAGAATACTGGCTAAAGATGTGGAGAGTTTTCCTTCACCCGCGGTTTTATCTGTTGCCACATCGTCGGTGGTTTTTGCCTGCAGAGCTGTTGCCGGCGTTTGCTGGGGCAGCATTGCAAACAATGCACTCAGCGCAGAAACCTGCTGGTCAGAAAGTGCAGTGCCGTCTTCGGCTGTAGTCGCCGTGGTATCAGTAGTTGTTACACCTTCACGAGTGGTTAATGTCGCGGTTTTCGCGCCCAATAATGCCAGCAAACTCTGTGCATCGCCGTCTGTTGCGTTATCCAGCTGTTCCAGCAACGCGCCAAGTGAAGTCGGCGTGTCTGCATCACTGGTTCCGGTATTTTTACCCGCAGCATTTTGCGTCAGTTGTGCCAGAGAGACAGTTTTGCCATTGGCAAGCGTGAGTTGTTGGCCCAGAGTTTCACCCAGCAAGGCGAGAAAATCCGTGCTGAGACCTTTGCCCTTGCTGAAAGCCGAGGTCGCCTGGCCGGAATCTGTGGTTGCTGTAACGGCAATTTTGGGTAACGTCATCATTCGCTTTTCCTCAGTGAGGCCCGTTGGGCAAACTCATCCATTTTTTTCTGATCCTGGCGGTTTTCTGCTTGCAGGGCTGCAGTCGCTTTACGTTCCTGCAGGGTCTCCCAGGCCTGGAGCCGCTGTTTCTTTTCTTTCCAGAAGTTCAGAGCCTGATCCACCTTGTGGTTCCACTGCTCCAACTGCTTGCGGTGCTGTTCTATGGCAATTTCCAGTGTGGCAATAAATTGCTGGTAATTACGCCAGCGCTCGCTTGCGATTCCCTGGCACATATCATTATTCAGATTATTGCGATATTCATTCTGGTAATTAAGCAGCATTTCTAGCTGTTCTTTGGCCTGTTGACAGCCACGGCGCATATCACCAAGGCGGATGGCGGCGTCGTCAACCTCTTTTGCAGCCAGGTCGTGTAATGTGTCTAACGCACTGTGTTGACTCATTTTCACTCCCCCTTATTCACTCAAACTGTCGGGAAAATCAGGTCAAGAGACTGACATGACTCTTCCCACCCTGCGCGTTCGTAAATACCTTGCTGTAAAAACGCCTCCAGATGTGGCCAGAGGGTTATTGCTTTATCCAGCAACGGGTCACTGCCTTTTGCATACGCCCCAACGCTCACCAGATCACGGTTACGCTGGAAGCTGGAAAGCAATTGCTTGAAATGGCGCACTTGCGCGTAGTGCGTCTCAGAAATCAGTGAGGTCATGGCACGGCTGATTGAGGCTTCAATATCAATCGCCGGATAGTGCCCTGATTCAGCCAGCCTGCGGGATAACACAATATGCCCGTCAAGAATGGCGCGGGCTGAGTCCGCAATTGGGTCCTGCTGGTCATCGCCTTCAGTCAGTACAGTATAGAAAGCGGTAATAGATCCCCCGCCATCAATACCGTTGCCCGCGCGTTCAACCAGCGCCGGTAATTTGGCGAACACAGAGGGCGGGTAACCCTTGGTTGCCGGAGGTTCACCAATGGCGAGGGCAATTTCACGCTGCGCCATGGCATAACGGGTCAGTGAGTCCATGATGAGCAATACATGCTGACCACGGTCACGAAAATCTTCTGCAATACGAGTGGCATAGGCAGCACCCTGCATACGCAACAACGGGGAAACATCTGCGGGGGCGGCAATGACCACGGATCTGGCCCGGCCTTCGGCTCCAAGAATGTTTTCAATAAAGTCTTTAACTTCGCGGCCACGTTCGCCAATCAGCCCTACCACAATGACATCGGCCTGGGTGTAACGCGCCATCATACCGAGCAGAACGCTTTTCCCCACCCCGGAACCGGCAAATAAGCCCATGCGCTGCCCACGGCCTACAGTCAGTAATGCATTGATTGCCCGAACGCCAACATCGAGCACATGGTCGATAGCAGTACGTTGTAGTGGGTTAAACGGTTGGGTTATCAGTGCGCCGGTAAAACCGGTTTCCGGCGAGGGCAGGCCATCAAGTGGCCGCCCACTGCCATCCAGCACACGGCCAAGCAGGGCAGGGCCAAGGGGGAGTTGTTTACCGCTGTGTAATCCGTCACCTGTCAGTGTGCGGGCATAGACGCGTGCGCCAGGCAAAATACCTTCCACTTCTTCAAGTGGCATTAAAAATAGCTTGTGGCCGTTAAAACCGACGACCTCGCTCTCTACTTCGGTGGTGCCCAGGTTATCCTGACGCTCAATGATACACGTGGCCCCCAGCGGGAGTTGCAGCCCGGTTGCTTCCAGCACCAGCCCCGTCGCACGGGTTAGCCTGCCGTAGCGGCGTACTTTGGGTAATTGCGCAATCCGTGCTTCCACGTTATCCAGGGTGTTAAGCCAGCGTGTCAGTCGGGCCGTCATTACAATACTCCGGGTGCCGCAAGGCGGCACAATTCTTGCCAGCGAGTCGCGACGCTGGCATCTAAATCGCCTTCGTCCGCAGAGACTTTACAGCCACCCGGGTGAAGACTTGGGTCAGCGCGTAAACGCCAGCCATGCAGATTAAGTGTAGCACCTGCCATCTCTTCAATACGTTGCAGGTCGTCCGGGTGCACCCGCAAAATGGGTTTGCCACTGAACATGGGTTCTTGCTGCAACAAGGCCTGGATTTGCTTAATCAGCGCGCTGTTATCCACCACCGGCATTTGCCCGATAACCTGGCGTGCCGCTTCCAGCGCCAGTTGCATCAGCCGGGATGGAATGACGCTGTCGAGCGCATCCAGCGTGTTTTGAAATTCACTGACCAGTTGCTGCATTTGAGCATGGATCGGTGCCTGTTGTTGCTGTGCCTGCGCCAGGCCTGCTTGTTGCCCCTGGACAAGCCCTTCCTGGCGACCTTGCTCAAAACCCTGTTGCTTGCCTTCAGCATAACCGGCATTGAAACCCTGCTCGCGCGCAGCATCGCGCATCATTGCCATTATCTCTTCAGGAGTGGGCTCCTGAGGTTGAACAGGCTCGCTTACAGGCTCAGTTTCAGCAACCTGCTTCGGCTTGCGTTTCTTTTCCGCCAGCAGGCTTTCAAATACGGCAGCCGGAGGGTTCAGGTCATCCGGCATCCATAATTGCCAACTCGGTTGCGGCTTAGACATAGGCATCGTCTCCGCTGCCTATTACCATCTCGCCAGATTCGGCCAGGCGGCGAACAATAAGCAGGATAGCTTTCTGTTCGTTTTCCACCTGAGAAAGGCGCACCGGGCCACGGTTTGCCAGGTCGTCGCGCAGGATGTCGGCAGCACGCTGCGACATGTTGCGCAGGAATTTTTCCCGCAGTGGCTGCTCGGAGCCTTTCAGTGCAATAAGCAGCGATTCGGATTCCACTTCCTGCAGCAGACGTTGGATACTGCGGTCGTCCACTTCCACCAGGTTTTCGAACAGGAACATTTCGTCGATAATTTTCTGCGCCAGTTCGCCATCGAATTCGCGAACTGCCCCAATGACCGCCTCTTCGTGCTGGGTTTTCATCAGGTTGATAATTTCTGCCGCCGTTCTCACGCCGCCCATTTTGCTGCGTTTGAGGTTCTGGCCATCGAGCAGGCTGTTCAGTACTTCAGTCAGTTCTGCCAGTGCGGCAGGCTGTACACCACCGAAGGTGGCGATACGCAACATGACATCGTGGCGCATACGCTCGTCGAACAGAGCAAGAATGTCGGCTGCCTGGCCGCGTTTGAGGTGTACCAGGATGGTGGCGATAATCTGCGGATGTTCGTCGCGAATCAGGTCGGCTGCACTCTGTGGTTCCATAAAGTTCAGCGTTTCGATGCCAGATGCGGTATCGCGGGTTTCCAGAATATCTTCCAGCAGGCTGCTTGCCCGCTCTTCGCCCAGCGCTTTAACCAGCACTGAACGCAGGTAGTCGTTGGTGTTAATACTCAATGCAGCGAATTGTTCGGCATTGGCTTCAAACTCTTTTAACACTTCAGTTAACTGTGAGTTTGATACCTGATGCATATTTGCCATCGCGGCACTTAAGTGTTGTACCTCCCGCGCGGAGAGGTGTTTGAACACCTCAGCCGCACGGTCTTCACCAATGGTCATCAGCAGGATGGCGCTTTTTTCAGTACCGGTCATATCACTCATAGTTCATTCCCCATCCACTGACGGATAACCAGGGCCACTACACGTGGATCGTTATCGGACATTTCACGAATACGTTGACTCATTACTTCCGCACTCAGGCGCTGGTTATTGCGACGTTGCGATTGTTGCTCATCTTTACTGAGGGTAACCTCAACGGCTTTATCCTCTTCTTGCAACTGACGGGCGCGCTCTTCTGCCGCTTTAACTGCTTCCTGGCGACGCACGAGATGTGGGCGCACCATTTTGCGCCACAGAATCCATGCAACCAGCGCAATCAGCAGCCAACGACCAGCTTCCAGGCATTGGTTGATAAATGCCGGTGTTTTCCAGAACGGAATGTTGTCCGCACTGTTGTCTGGTGCGGTAAATGGCGAGTTCACGACGTTAACGGTATCGCCGCGTTTGTCGGAGAAGCCCATTGCTTCGCGGGTCAGGTCTTCAATTTGCTTCAGTTGCTCGGCAGTGAGTGGCAGTGTTTTGCCATCAGCAGCCGTTTTATAATTCACCACAACAGCGACAGATAACCGTTCAATATCACCAATATTCATTTTGGTGTGCAGAATGGTGCGATCCACTTCGTAGTTAGTGGTTTCATCATGAGTAGTATTACTTGGCACTACCTTATTGGTTGATGCCGTCTGGCCATTTTGCTGATTAGCCCCTTGCTGGCCATTCTGCTGCGCGTTTTGCTGAGTATTTTGCGCGTTGTTTTGGGTTGTTATCGGCGCACTGTTGGCCGGAGCCGGTTGGTTAGACAATGCTCCTGGTACACCGCCAACAGAAGAACCGCCCAACTGTTCACTGTTATTCAACTGGCGAGAACGAATGGCCTGCTGTGCCGGATCTGTGTTCGGGCCATATTGTTCCTGCGTTTGCTCTTTGGCATTGAAATCGATTTGCGCAGAAACCTGAGCATGCACATTACCCGTACCAACAATGGGGCCAAGTATTGCTTCAATACGTTGTTGGATACGGCTTTCAACTTCGCTGGCATATTTCAACTGGGCATCATTCAAACCACGGCCAGAGGTATCTGAACGGGTCAACAAGTGCCCGGCCTGGTCAACGATGGTGACATTACCCGGTGGCATCCCCGCAACGGCGCTGGAAACCATATGGACGATGGCGTCAATTTGACCATCATCCAGCGCACGGCCGGGTTCGAGGTTTAATGTGACAGATGCAGAAGGGGATTTTTGTTCGCGAACAAATAAAGAAGGTTTTGGCATGGCAAGGTGGATACGCGCGCTTTTCACCGGGCCAAGTGTTTCGATAGTACGCGCCAGTTCGCCTTCCAGAGCGCGTTGGTAGTTAATTTGTTCGCTGAACTGGCTGATGCCGAATTTTTCGTTGTCCAGCAATTCAAACCCGACGGCACCGCCTTTGGGTAAGCCTTGTTGAGCCAGACGTAACCGCAAGTCGTAGACTTTGTCGTCTGGTACCAGAATTGCGCTACCGTTATCTGCGAAACGGTATGGGACGTTCATCTGGGTTAACTGGGTAACGATGGCACCGCCGTCCTGACTGGAGACGTTGCTGAACAAGACGCTGTAGTTCGGGGTTTTAGCCCATAAGACCAGGGCAACAACAATCGCGATAGCGGTACTCGCCGCAACAATCAAGGGGATCCTTGGATTGGCACGCAGGCGGTTAAGCCATTCCAGAGGTTTGGCTTGCGGCGATTGAGTGGAGGTTGTGGCATTCATTGCTCGCCTCTCTTCTCAGCGGTGTCAAAGTTATTCGAGTAATAAAACAAAGCAGACTCCCGGGTCGGCAACACGACAAAAGTTCCACAATAATGGCTATGTTATTATTTGCGTTTGTGGGGAATTCGATGCCTCAATAAGCTGAACTTTTTGACGTTATTTAGCGCTTTTATCTTCAGGCGCTCATGCTAGTCTTGCCAACACTCATAAAGGTAATCAGGAGTCAGTCATGGCAATTCAGGGCATCGAAAGCGTACTGCAGCAGCTTCAGGCCACTGCCATCGCCGCAGGAAACAAAGACGTGGACACCACGGCGCAAAATGGCGGTGTCAGTTTTGCTGGTGAATTAAAGTCTGCACTGGACCGTATCAGTGACACACAGAATGCCGCACGCGCTCAGTATCAAAAATTTGAATTGGGTACGCCTGGCGTGGCACTGAATGACGTGATGGTGGATGCGCAAAAAGCCAATATTTCTTTGCAAATGGGCGTTCAGGTGCGTAATAAGCTGGTGGCAGCCTACCAGGATATTATGTCCATGCAGGTGTAGTATTCCGCAATAACGCATAGCATATCGGGCAGGTGTGGCGCACCAATTCAGCGGTTACCTGCCTGCTATTTTTATAAGATTTATCCTAATGCAATTCCTTCACGGCTAACCTGCTCTGCCAGCAATAAAACTTTCTCGCCTCACTGTTCAATTCCACCGAATTACACTTGCGAAAGCTGCGGGTTTATCTACATTTATTACTTATTACCAAATCTTAATTTTATTTAATAAATCTTTTTTGCCGTAAGGTGACGTAACTGTGTGGCAATACTTGCAACACCGCCTTTCTGCGCCCGGGAATAAGGGCGATGGCGGGTTTGTACCTGAAATCAGGCTGTTCCGTACAGGCTGTAACGGCCTGTAATTAACCAATATATGTGATAAACGGGCAATATATGGTCAGACAGGGTGCTGTGCTTCTTGGCCTGATGTTTACTGGTGTGTCTTATGCCAGTGGCCTTTATCTGTATGAGATGGCAACGGAAGATTTGGGGCTGGCTGGCGCCGGGCAGGCGGCCCGCGCAGGCGACGCTTCCACGCTGGTGACCAACCCCGCCGGGCTGACCCGCTTATCTGGCAATATGCTGACCGGTGGTATCCAGGCCTTATATGGTGACACCAACTACCAGCTGGATAATGACGCGGTTTTACAAGGGAAAAGCCCGGGGAATACTATTGGCTGGTTTCCTGCCTCCAGTGTATTTTGGCGCCAGCAAATTAATGACCGGGTTTCTGCGGGTTTAGGCCTGTATGGCAATTACGGACTGGGGCTGGATTTCGGTAACTGGGCAGGGGATGCAGTACTGAAAAAAAGCACCCTGCTGGCAATGACGTTGAGCCCTGCTGTGGGCTGGAAACTGAGCGACAGGGTTTCTGTGGGTGCCGGCATCGGAATTAATTATGGTTTTCTCTCGCTAACACGGGATGTTTCAGGTGAAGATAAAAAACAAACCGACCATGACTGGGCGCTGAATTACCGGCTCGGAATATTGTTCGACCTGACACCACAAACCCGTGTCGGGCTTACTTACACCAGCAAAACTGACTACCACTTCAATATCAATAACCAGGTGCGTATCGCACAACTCAATAATACGCCTTATATCTTGCCCATTGCTGCTGATGTGAGCACGCCCGCGCAACTCATGCTGAGCGCTGTTTACGACATCAACCCTCGCTGGTCAGTGATGGGGGATTTGGGCTGGCAGGACTGGAGCGCCTACAGTAACAGCCAAATCTATGTCGCCGGCAATGAAGTTGAAGGTAACTCGCGCCTGCGGGATACCTGGCATACTGCGCTCGGGCTTCAGTTTCGCCCAACCCCGGACTGGCACCTGAATACAGGGGTTGCTTATGACAGCAGCTTCTACCGTTCCCAGAGCGATGCGTCGATGACTATGCCTACAGGTAACGCGTGGCGTTATGGGGTGGGTGCGCAATACCAATTGTCGGGTACGCAACAAATTGGCGCGGCATTCGAATATGTCGATCTCCAGTCCTCCTCGGTTTCTTCGCCGCTAGTGAAAGGGAGTTACCACAACCCGGCACTCTATTTTTTTAGTATGAATTTCACCCAGACATTCTAAGAAGATAGGACATTCCAGGAAGAGGAACTGAAGGTGGTGTAACTAAATGTTATGGTGAAAAAAATCCAGAACCTGATGTGACCACAATAATCGGAGCACAGAAATGACAAAAGTCCCGTTTTGTAAATCGCTGTTAGCTGCCACGTTATCTGTCGTATGTTGTGCCAGCACGGTGTATGCCGCCCCGGCAAGCACTTCACCAACCGCGCCTGAGCAAAATCCGGCTAAGCCAAACATCGTTGTTATCTTTGGTGATGACGTTGGCTACTGGAACCTTAGTACCTATAACCAGGGGATGATGGGCTATAAAACCCCAAACATTGACAGCATCGCCGCCGAGGGGGCGAAGTTTACCTCTTATTATGCGGAGCAAAGTTCCACTGCCGGGCGCTCGGCTTTTATCACCGGCCAGATGCCGTTTCGTACCGGGCTGAGTAAAGTCGGGATGCCGGGCGCGCCGCAGGGGATCCAAAAAGAGGACCCGACCATTGCCAATGTCCTCAAACAACTGGGCTACGCCACCGGCCAGTTCGGTAAAAACCACCTGGGTGATCGGGATGAGTTCCTGCCCACCGCTCACGGTTTTGATGAATTTGTCGGCAACCTCTATCACCTTAATGCCGAAGAAGAGCCGGAAAACCCGGACTACCCGAAAGACCCTGAATTCCGCAAAATGTTTGGCCCGCGTGGCGTGCTGAAAAGTACGGCAGACGGCAAGGTGGAAGATACCGGCCCGCTGACCGTGAAACGTATGGAAACTGTGGACCAGGAGTTCCTTGCCGCCAACAACGACTTTATGTCGCGTCAGGTGAAAGCCGGGAAGCCGTTCTTTGCCTGGTTCAACACGACCAGGATGCATAACCACACCCACCTGAAACCGGACAGCCAGGGTGTCACCGGCCTGGGCACCTATGCCGACGGGATGGTCGAGCATGACAAAATGATTGGTGAAGTGCTGCAGAAAATTAAAGATCTCGGCATTGAGGATAACACCATTGTTATCTATACCACCGATAACGGGCCCATGATTGCCACCTGGCCGGATGCCGGGATGACACCGTTCCGTGGTGAAAAAAATACCGGCTGGGAAGGCGGCTTCCGGGTGCCTGCCATGATCAAATGGCCGGGGCATATTAAACCAGGCACAGTCATCAACGATATTTTCGCCAGCAACGACTGGTTCCCTACGCTGGTAGCGGCGGCAGGTGACCCGGATATCAAACAGCAACTACTCAAAGGCTATAAAACGCCGACTATCACCTACAAGGTGCACCTTGATGGCTATAACCAGCTCGATTTCCTGACTGGGAAAGGGCCAGACCAGCGTAAAGAGTTCTTCTACTGGAGTGATGACGGTGACTTGCTGGCCATGCGTTATGGCCGCTGGAAAGCGCACTTCATGATTCAGGAACACTCCGGCATTGATGTGTGGCGTTACCCGTTCACCCGCCTGCGCACGCCGATGCTGTTCGACCTGGAAGTGGACCCGCTGGAGCGTGGCGATTCCGGTATGGATTACAACGCCTGGTTCTATAACCGGGCCTTCCTGCTGGGCGGCGCACAGAAATATGTCGCGAATATGCTGGCAAGCTTCAAAGAGTTCCCACCCCGCCAGAAACCGGGCTCTTTCACCGTGGGCGATGTCCAGGCATTGCTGGATGAAGGGATGTCAGTCAGGAACTGATTGGGTTACCCACAACCGGGCAGGGGAGCTGCCCGGTTAACGGAGGTTTTATGAAGCACAGCACCACGCTGCCCGTTACCGCTTTACCCTCAGCTGAAAAATATCAGGGCAAAGGCCCGGCGTACCAGCGGCGCTTCCACGTGATGGCAAAACCCACCGGCTCACGCTGCAATATCGACTGCACCTACTGTTTTTACCTGCACAAAGAACACCTGTTGCACCAGAACCGGCGCGAAGATATGTCCGACGAGGTTCTGGAAAATTTTATCCGCCAGTATATCGACAGCCAGGATGGCGACCAGGTGGTGTTTTCCTGGCAGGGGGGCGAACCCACCCTGATGGGGCTTGCCTGGTTCGACAAAGTGGTGGCATTCCAGAAAAAATACCAGAAACCCGGCCAGCGTATTGAGAATGACCTGCAAACCAACGGCCTGCTGATCAATGATGAATGGGCTGCCTGGCTGAAAGCGCACCATTTTCTGGTGGGGTTATCGATAGACGGCCCGGAACAGTTGCATGACCACCACCGGGTCACCCGGAGCGGCAAGCCCACCTTTGCCCGCGTGATGGAAGGTGTGGCAGCCCTGAAACGCCACCAGGTGCCTTTTAATGCCCTGGTCACTGTCAATAACACCAATGCCCGGTTCCCGCTGGAGGTATACCGTTTTCTCACTCGGGAGTTGGGTGTCACTTATATCCAGTTCAACCCCTGCGTGGAAGCCCGGGAATTTCAGCAAACGGCACCGCAGTTTTGGCAGGATGATTCCATTCCGGTGACTGGTACCCGGCGGGCAAAACCTGGCGATCTGGATTCCATCGTCACCGACTGGTCAGTAGACCCAGAAGAGTGGGGGCGTTTTCTGATTACGGTCTTCGAAGAGTGGGTGAATAACGACCTTGGGCGGGTGCAGGTTAACCTGTTTGAAACGGCTGTGGCCCAGACCATGGGCATGCCGGCGCAAATCTGTGTGACAGCAGAGTTCTGCGGGAAGGGGCTGGCTATTGAAAAAAATGGCGATATTTTTTCCTGTGACCACTATGTATACCCGGAATACCGGCTGGGCAACCTGGCTGATGCACGCCTTGCCCATATGGCAATTTCAGAGCGCCAGAAAGCCTTCGGGTTTGGCAAGCGCGATACCCTGCCGGGCGACTGTAAACGCTGCCCACACCTGAAACTGTGCTGGGGGGAATGCCCCAAAAACCGCCTGGTACGCACCAAAGACGGTGAGGCCGGGCTGAATTATCTCTGCCCGGGCATCAAAGCCTTTTTTGACTATTCGGCCCCCATTCTGGCCGGGATTGCCGTGCTGCTGAAACACCCGGACCAGGAGAAGGTGCTATGACGCCACGTGAAAAAATGCTGGCGCTGGAAGCCGCCATGAACCGGCAGGTGCTGGGGCAGGAAAACCTGGTGCGGATGCTGGTTATTGCCCTGCTGTGCGACGGGCATGTGTTGCTCGAAGGGCTGCCGGGGCTGGCAAAAACCCGTGCAGTGCGGGCGCTGGCAGAACATGTCGAAGGCGAATTCCGCCGCATTCAGTTCACCCCGGATTTACTGCCTTCAGATATTACCGGCAGTGAAATTTACCAGCAGCAGGCCACCAGAGAGGAAGACCAGTTCCGCTTCCGGCCTGGCCCCGTGTTCGGCAACATCATTCTGGCAGATGAAATCAACCGGGCTTCGGCCCGGGTGCAGTCGGCCCTACTGGAGGCCATGGAAGAGCGCCATGTGACGGTGGCCGGGAAAACCTGGCCGCTGCCCGGCGTGTTTATGGTTATGGCAACTCAAAACCCCATCGACCAGGAAGGGACCTGGCCATTGCCGGAAGCCCAACTGGACAGGTTTTTGATGAAAGTGCAGGTGGGTTACCCCAGTAAAGAGCATGAACAGCGGGTGATGCAACTGGTGCGCCAGGAGCAGCAGGCGCGCTACCAGGGTGAAAAGCCACAGACCAGTAACGAACCTGACGTAGTGCTGAGCCAGGCGGATATCAGCACGTGCTGGCGGGACATCGCCAGCCTGTATGTGGCACCTGCCATGGAGGAGTACATAGTCAATTTGGTGGCTATGACCCGCACGCCATCGGTGGTGAGTGAGGTATTCGCCAGTTACCTGGCGCTGGGCGTCAGCCCGCGTGGCACCCTGGCACTGGACCGTTGTGCCAGGGCTCATGCCTGGTTATCTGGCCGCGACGCCGTGTTACCGGAAGATATTCATACCGTGGCACCAGCGGTACTGCGCCACCGGCTGCTGCTCAGTTACCAGGCCAGTGCCGACAACATTACGGCTGATGATGCGGTACAGATGCTGCTGGATGCGGTGGTGGCCTGATGCCTGGTGAAATGACTGTCACCCGTGAACAGCTAATGTTGCTGGCGACCGCGGCACGGCAACTGCGTAACCCCCCGGCGCAGTTACCTCCCGGGGCGCAGGCCGGGGAGAGAGTGGCCCGGCAGACCGGGCGCGGGCTTAACTTCGACAGCCTGCGCCGTTACCAGCCCGGTGATGATGTGCGCCTGATAGACTGGCAGGCCACAGCCCGCCTGCGTACACCCTGGGTGCGGCTGTACAATGAAGAGCGCGAACGCCCGGTACTGGTGTGTACCGACCAGCGGCTGGATATGTTTTTTGCCACCCGCGGGCAAATGAAATCCGTTGCGGCGGCGCAGACCGCCGCTCTGCTGGCCTGGCGGGCCTGGCACGATGGCGACCGGCTGGGCAGCCTGGTATTTGGTGATGACCGGTTACAACCTGTTCCCTGCCGCAGCCCGGCCGCCAGCCTGCCCCCACTGCTGGCTTCACTGGAAAGCTTTAATGCTGCACTACCGGCGCGTTACCAGTCCGGAACTACCGGGCCGGTGACGCTGTTATCTGTTCTTATTCGGCTGGATAAAATGATGCCGCCGGGCGCCTGGCTGGCGTTTATCAGTGATTTTCATGACCTGGACCCTGCCTGTGAAACCCTGCTGGCAAGGTTATGCCGCCGTGGCAGTATCAGTGCCTTTATTATGCTGGATGATTTACACCTGCGGCTGCCCGCCAGTGGCGAACTGGGCGCGTATTACCAGCAGGTGCGCACTACCGTTTCGCTGACACCCTCATTACAACAACGCATTCGCGAACAGACCTGCGCGCGCCTGGCGACCCTGGAAAACCGCCTGGCGCGCACGGGGTGCCGGGTTAACCAGTTGGTGGTGAGCGAGCCGTTATTGCCCCAACTCAGGCCGGGGGTGTAAATGCTGGATAAAGGCTTTACCGTACCAGACCTGGCGTTGCCTCCATTGCCACAACCTGTTTCCTGGCTACCGTTGCCGGATGGCTGGTACTGGCTGGCTGCGGGCCTGGCGCTGGTAGCCGGTGTCTGGGGGCTGTTGCGCGTTGGCCGCTGGCGGCGCAACCGCTGGCGCCGTGAAGCATCAGCCCTGGCCCGCAACCTGCATAATGCAGATGAATGGCTGGTGGTGGTCCGGCGTATTTTGCTGGTGCACCATCCGCGTGCGGAAGTCAGCCGCCTGCAGGGCGTGGAGGAGGTGCTGGCGCAGGTGCCCCTTGATGCGGACCTGGTAACAGCGCTGGCGGAAAAATACTGCCAGCCAGACAATCGGTTACCAGAACCTGTCAATGCACGTATCCGCGGGCAGATAGCGCAATGGCTGGAGGAGATACCGGATGTCTGAACTCCTTTCCCGCCTGAGCTTTGCCTGGCCCTGGGTCTGGTTGTTGTTACCTCTGCCATTTCTTACCGGGCTGTTTACCAGAAAAACGCCGGATGCCGGAGCACAGGTGCGTGTTCCTTTTTTGCCCCAACTGGTGGCAGAGCTGCAATTGTCTGACCCGCCACGAGCCCCCCGGCGCTGGCAGGCTGCCGGGTTCTGGCTTGCCTGGCTGCTGGCAGTTTGTGCGCTTGCCCGCCCGGAATACCTGTTGCCTCCCCAACAAATCATTAAACCGTTGCGTAATGTTGTCCTGGTGCTGGATGTCTCGGGATCAATGGACACCCGTGACGCCACGGGCGGGCAAACCCGCTTGCAGGCAGTACAGCATACCGTGCGGGAATTTATTAACCGGCGTAAAACCGACCGCATGGGGCTGGTTATATTTGCCAACCAGGCATGGCCCTTTGCGCCGCTCAGTGAAGATAAGCAGGCGTTGCTGGAGCGGGTGACCCAGTTGTCTGCGGGAATGGCCGGGCAACAGACTGCCGTGGGCGATGCCCTGGCGGTGGCCGTGAAATTACTGGACACCGGTGTGGATGCCAGAGCCAGCCGGATGGCGATTTTATTAACCGACGGTAACGACACAGCTTCCCGCCTGGCACCGGATATGGCGGTACAACTGGCGGTATCTCTCCATGTGGAAGTGCACACCATTGCCTTTGGCGATGCGCAGGCAACCGGCCCGGATAAAGTGGATACGGCGCTGTTACAGATCATTGCGCAGCAAACCGGGGGGCAGTTCTGGCAGGCAGGCAGCTCGGCTTCACGCCTGGCTCAGGTGTGGCAGGCCATTGATGCCATGACCCCGGCACGGGTGGAAACCCTGGGTTATGCCTGGCGCCAGGCGCTGTTCCCCTGGCCACTGGGTGGTGCGCTGGTTGTGTTGCTGCTGTTCAGCCTGGCCGGATTCGCCATGGCGGGGAGGCGGTTATGACTGGCGCGTTCCACTTTCTGTCGCCCTGGTGGCTGGCCGGGTTACTGCTATGCCCGCTGTTGCTGTGGGCAGGGCGGGCGGGCAGCAGTGCCTGGTACCGTATTATGTCGCCAGCGTTTGCCCGTGTGCTGATCACCGGCGAGCGGTCACGGCGCAATGGCTGGCTTGCAGTAGCCTGGGCGTTGGGTATGGTGGCGCTGGCCGGGCCATCATGGCAGAAAGCGCAGCCATCCGGCCTGAGCCTGCAGTCAAATGTGATGGTTATTCTGCAACAGGACAGCGCTATGCTGGCACAGGATATTCCGCCCAGCCGCCACCAGCAGATGCAGCGCAAACTGCAGCAACTGGTTCAGGCACTGCCTGGCAGCCGCACCGGGCTGGTGGTGTACCGCTCCCGCGCCTTTCTGACTGTCCCGCTTACCGATGACCCGGTTTTCTTTAATTTATTCCTGAATGCCCAGTCGCCCGAACAGTTACCAGAGGGCGACGGCAGCGGGTTACAGGCCGCTGTTCAGCTGGCAAACAACAGCTTTCCACGCAACAGCACAGTGCCACACAGCCTGATACTGGTGGCGGATAACCTCACTGCACAGGATGCCCGGTGGCTGAGTGAGCAGGCGGGATCGTTGCCGCTACAGGTCTGGGTACCCGGTACGGCAGCAGGCGGCCGGTTACCGGAAAAATTCGCGGCTGACACGGGCACTACCCGCCTTAATGTGGCGCGTTTCACCCAACTGAAATCTACCGGGATACCGGTAACGCTTATCAGCCACGACAATGACGATGTGAATGCCGTGGTGCGCCAGGTACAACACAGCGTGACACAGCAGCAGAACAACCGCAGCGATATGCACTGGCTGAACAGCGGTTACTGGCTGGTTATCCCACTTCTGCTGGTGTTACTTGCCGGCAGGCGGCAGTGGTTTCTCGCCGTGCTGCTGTCAGTTTCTTTCAGTGGGTTCAGCCCTCAGGCATCGGCCAGTGGCTGGCTGGATGCCTGGGTAAGCCCGGATATGCAGGGCCAGATGGCGTTTAAGCGCGGTGATTATGCCGGTGCCGCTCAGCACTACCAGGACCCACTGCGCCGTGGCGTTGCGCTCTACATGGCCCAGGACTACAACGCGGCGTTGTCTGCATTTCGTGAAGCGCCTCCCGGCCCGGATATGCTGGTGTGGCAGGGCAACACCTGCGCACAACTGAAACAGTGGCAGCAGGCGCTTAATCGCTATGACGAAGCACTGAGCCTGCGCCCCGGCTGGCACCTGGCGCTGGCTAACCGGGCGAAAATTGCTGCGATTGTGCTGCAGTTACGTAAACAGGAACGCGACCGCCAGGCGGAACAGGATGGCGACCAGGACTTCGACCCGGATGCCATTAAGCATGACCTGGAAAAAGAGCAGGGGGTGGAGCAGCAACTGAATAAACCCACAACCGTTGCGGCACCGCAGCTCAGCCAGTGGTACGACCGGCTGGATATTTCCCCGGCAGGCCTGCTGGAAAATCTTTATCACGCGGCACCAGAGGAGGGGCAATGAAAAAAATACTGCTCTGGTTACTGCTGTGCCTGGCCGGTTGTGCTCAGGCAGCCACTGAAATTACCCGTGAACTGGTGGCTCCAGACCAACTGGTTCCCGGGCAACCGGCCCGGGTGGTAGTGACCTGGTGGACTGACGGCTGGTTTAACCCGCCGCCACAATGGCCCGCGCCGATGCCAGTGGAAAACGGCATGCTGTTGACTGAAACGGAGCCTAACCAGTTGTTGAGCCGCCGCCGGGGGAACACCACCTGGAGCGGTGTGCGCATGTCCCGCCAGGTGGTGGCCTTTGACGGTGGCAACCTGGTGCTGCCTGCCATCAGTATTACTCAGCCTTCACTACAGGAAGGCCCGACGACAGCCGCCCTGCCTGCACTGACACAACCCGTTCACTGGCCCGCCGGTGTAGAACAACCGGACCGCTTCCTGCCCGCATCCCAACTGGCTTTGCAGCAACACTGGCAACTTTACCGGGCAACCGAAGACGGTGAACTGCATGTGGGTGATGTGGTTGAGCGCCAGGTCACACTGCGCGCACAGGGGATTATTCCGGCACAGGTACCGCCGCTGCTATTTGCGGTAGCCGGTACAGACACGCAACGGCTGGCCCCACAAAGCCGGGTACTTACTCAGGGGCGTGGCGACGTAACCGGCATTGAATATGTTGAACGGCTGCGCTACCAGCCGCAACAGTCGGGGAGCCTGACGGCACCCGATGTGGTGCTGCGCTGGTGGGATACCGCCACGCAGCGCTGGCAGGAAGCCCGTTTGCCCGGGAAAACATGGGATTTCTCCCCCGCCCGCGCAGCCGGAGCTGAAACAGCACTCCGGGCGGGTGTGCCACTCCCCTGGGGAATGCTGGCCGCATGGCTGGCGGTGATTCTGGCCGGGGCGTTGGCCGCCTGGAAAGGGCGATTGCTACTTATTCGTTTGGGTAAAGCATTGGGTTACCGCTGGCAGGCATTCTGGGGAGAGGTGCCCCTGCCGGGGAAAATACCCTCACACAGGAGAATAAAATGAAGACACGTTTATTACCGCTGGCTGTGGTGTTGCTCCCGTTTATGGCATGGAGCGCTGAAAACGGGCCGTTATCTGCATGGAACGCATCGCCTGCGAAATCACAAATCCTTAACTGGGTGGCACAAAGTACGCAGCAGGATGGACCGGACTTTATCCCGCCGGACCAGCGTTATGTGGTGTTCGACAATGACGGTACACTGTGGCCGGAAGCGCCCCTGACATTCCAGTTACAGTTCGCGGTGGATGAAGTTAACCGCCTGGCGCCATCTCACCCTGAATGGCAGGATAACCCGGTGGTCATTGCCGCGCAGAAACACGATATGGCAGCCCTTGAAAAAGCTGGGCAGCAGGGGCTGATGACGTTGCTCACCCTGACTCACAGCAATATGCCGGTGGAAGAGTTTGACCAGCGGGTTGACGCCTGGCTGGCTTCTCACCGCCACCCACGGTTTGGCTGCCCGTACAACAAGCTGGGGTATTTACCCATGCGCCAGTTGCTGGATTACCTGCGTGATAAAGGCTTTAAAACCTGGATTATATCCGGTGGCGGGATTGATTTTATGCGCCGGGTGGCGGGGGAGATGTACGGTATTCCCCCTGAGCAGGTGGTGGGGTCATTCTCGTTAACCGAGTTTCGCCTGACCGATGACGGCACACAGTTAGAGAAAACCATGAAAGGCGCGTTTTATAACGACGAAGCCCAAAAACCGGTCTCCATCCACCTGTTTATGGGGCACCGCCCGGTGGCCGCCTTTGGTAACAGCGATGGTGATGTGCCCATGCTGCAGTACACTTCGGCGAATAAACAGGTAAAACCACTGGGTGTGCTGATTCACCATACAGATGCACAACGGGAATATGCCTATGACGCGCACCCGAGCGCCAGCGGCAAATTAATAAACGGGCTGAGCCTGGCACCCCATTATGGCTGGGTGGTGGTGAATATGAAGAGTGACTGGAATCAGGTATTTGACCCGGCGCAGTGCAGTTACCACCCGGCGAAATAAACCTGTGGTGGCGGGTTATTTTCATTGAGTGCTAAGTTTTTTTTAAGTTTATTGCGCCACTCTGAACGCACAATTAAAGCGTTATGAGGCACGACAATGTTACGGACATTCTGGCATTACCTTGGTGAAACGCAGCCCCGCTTATTGCGGGTGGTACATATCCTGATAGCCGCGCTGGTCATTGGGCAAATTATTAACAGTAACGCGACACAGGTAGAAGCGATTACCGACATCAGTGCCGGGGTACTGGTGTTTTTATGTACCTGGCTGCATATCATTGCCGGGTCTGTACTGGTGATTCTGGGTTTCGCATTACTGTTCTATGTCCTGGTTCTGCGTGGTTTTCGCTATTACTTTGCCTGGCTGATGGGGGATTTTTCGGCAATTTTTGCGGATTTACGCACTCTGGCTCGCTTTCGCCTGCCTGAGGCTTCTGCGGGAGGGATCGCCGCTACCGTTCAGGGATTAGGTGTGGGAGCACTATTGTTAGTGGCTTTGTCCGGTGCTATTGGCGTTGCTTTATATTTGATGGGATATGCTGTTGGCTTCAATGTTATTCACTGGCATAAATTTCTGACCGGCCTGATTGAGGTTTATATCTTTGCCCATAGCGCTATGGGGCTACTGCATTTTGCCCTGCGCCAGTTTTTACCAGTGAAGCGTGAATAGCCTGTGGTGGTAACGGTGCTGTATGGCAGGAGGCTGGCATCCGTAGCGGGTTAGTGCCAGAATACACGCACTCTCTTTTTTGTGGGAAATATGATGAAAAAAATCACACTGTTACCCGCTATCGCTGCACTTATGCTGGCCGGTTGCGTTCAGGTTGATGATTACACCCAGGTGGTTAAAGTACCAGCTCCGCAATGGCTGGTGGGCTACTGGCAGTCTGCGGGGCCGCAATCTAAGCTGGTAAGCCCGGAAGCGATAGCGAGCCTGGTGGTCACCAAAGCGGGTGATACCCTGGATTGCCGCCAGTGGCAGCGCGTGATTGCTGAACCCGGTAAGCTGATGCAGCGTGGTGATGCGCTGTATAACGTCACACAGAAACGGGATATTTATACAGTTGAACTGGATGGCGAAACGCTGGACTACGCGGGAATGACGCTTAAACGTGTAGAAAAACCTACAGTCGAATGCCAGGCGGAGATGGGTAAACTGCCGCAGTTTGCATCTGCTGCTGTTGCCGGGGAAATACCCTCTGCGCCTTCTGCACAATAACCCCTGTTAACCCCGTCTATTCTTCCCGTTAATCCTGTTACCCTGTGCTAGCGTAGGCTGGCACAGTCTCTTGTTCATATTTCTGGGAGAACAAAGAGATATCAGGTAACCAGGTTACGAAGGTGAAGCAGATGGACTATTTTCGCGCCAAAAAGATGCACCAGTTCTATCGCGATGTTTTTACACGGGAAATTACTATTACTGAGACTGGCAAACTGCCAGTACTTGAGCTTGAAAAATATACGGTACAGGGGCAACTGGACTTTTTCGGGTTGTGCCGTTCAGTGCTAAGCGCTGATTCCGGGTTGCCAGAAACTCACGATAAAGGGTTAAAGTCATTACTGCTGGCCGTGGTTATGGCGAATCTGTCTTTGGATAAATCCTGGCAAGGTAAACAAGTCATTTTACCTGAAGGGCTGAAAAGCAGCCTCAATCAGGCCCTGACAGATGCGATTACCCGCCATCCTTGTATTGAATACCTGGAAGCTGTGATTCAGTTGCTCTTCCGGGTTGGCGATATTGAAAGTGTTGTTAGTTTGGTTGGTCAGAATAGTGAATATCTCAAATCATCAGCCAAAATCGTTAAAATAATGCTGATGTTGGCGGTGATCGAAGAAAATTTTGACCTGGCTTTGTCATTAGTTAAAACGCTAACCGCAGATTCGCAACTGATGGGCGAGGATGCGATGGCGTTACTGTTGACAGTAACGACTATCTACAAATGCGGTGGGACGCCAGAGTCATTTATTGATTTCAGAAGCCTGCGGCAAAAGATGTCCTTTCCGGCTGACGCTTACAATATAGAGTTTGCCCCGGCATGCAATAATGACCGTACTACTGTGGTGGTTTGTTGTGATCCGGTTTATTACGCAAAACATGCAGTGCCACTGGTGTATTCAATATTTGATACTAACAATGGGTTACTGAACGTTCATCTGCATGTTTACAACATAACTGATGCAGTGCGTACAGATGTCGCACGGCTCAGGCAACAATTCCCTGAACTTAACATTTCCTGTACTTCGGAAATTGTTTCCGTTGCAGAAAATATTGTTACGCACTATGCGTCCAGGCGCTTTATTTTTGCTGAATATGCTCTGAAAGCACTCAAAACCCCGGTCCTGATCGTTGATGCTGATTGCCTGTTCCGTAAATCATGGCAGGATATTATGCCGCGTATCGAAGACATGGATCTGTTGCTTAACAAGCCCGAAATTGCACCTTTCTGGGAAAGCGTATGTGGTGGGTTTGTCTGGCTGGGCGGGGGAAACACGTCGAAAAGTTATATTGGTAAAGTACGTAAGTTCCTGCTTAATAATTTACACCAGAATAATGCGGTATGGTTCCTTGACCAGATGGCTCTGAGTGCTGTTGCCAGTGAGCTGGCTGCGATGCCGGGTGTGGCAACAATCCCGGGGAGTTATGCCATTGATATTGAGCATACAGACCACAGTTTCACCTGGGTGGTGACCACAATTAAACATGCACAAGGGCGCTACAATGATTATAAAACAGCGTTGTGTGCGGAATTTGATTGACTACTTACCCACATGTAAATTATCCCAGCCTGCTACATTAGCAGGCTTTTTTTCAAGCCGGACCAGGCCTTGCAAAGATGGCTGCAGGGTACATCTCAGGTGTGATAAGTAAAAAATAAAGGTGCCCAGGGGGCACCTTTATTTATCTAATTTATTTTATCTAAACCGTGAGAGGGTTCTGTACATATCCAGTGTCACTGGTTGTAATCCAGTGGCATCAATATGTTGTGCGAAAATTTGCCATACGTGGTTGCCAGGGTTTTTTGCTTACCCGTCTGGCCAATGAGTTTGCGTAAATCATCCATTCTGCTTTGCAACAAACCTTTCAATGTCGCTTCATTGGCAAGAATTTCACGTAATAAGTCCCGGGCTTCTTCAACTAAACGTACCTGTTCAGGGGAGACCGGATTTTTGGCAATACTTTCAACTAATTGAACATATTTGACTTCATGTTCAATCAACTCATCCCACTTTCCTTCATGGGCGAGATTGAGCATGGTTTTGCTCAAGGCATGCAGGGCATGCCAGAGAGTAAGGGATGAGTTGACGGTGTTCATTAGCTGGCACCCTGAAGTGGTTGATAGGTTGGTTTTACTTGCTTCCATGCATCGGCAATATTGGTGAGCAAACGCTCAACTTCTTCAACCGCGGCAATATCATTGCGTAAGTTTGCGTGCAGTAATCGGCGAATCATATACTCGTAAAGAGAGATGAGATTGCTGGTCAGCTCATCTTCTTCACTGGTATCCAGGGCCGTTTTGAGCCCTGAATCAATAATGTTAATGGCATGAGAGAGGGCTTTGCCTTTGTCAGCAACAGCTCCTTGCTCCATAAAGAGTTTTGCCCGAACAAGGGCGCTTAATGCGCCATCGAAGAGCATCACAATAAGCTGGTGTGGGCTGGCACTCATCACCGCGCTTTCAAGGCTCACCTTTTGGTAGGCCTTAACACCAGTTCGATTGTACATAACGCATCCTCACGGCCAAACAAATGTATCAGTATTAGCTTGAGCTGGATGACGATGACGATGATGAGCTTGAGAACTGCGATGTCAGGTAGTTAGACGTCGCGGTAAGCTGGCTCATCAGGGTATCCAGCGCAGTAAATTGAGCCTTGTAACGGGCCATAGTGGCATCGATACGGCTCTGCATTGCATCATAACGGTCACTCAATGTGCTGAGGATATTGTTGATGCTGTCTTCAGCATTCTGAATAATGCCAGTGCTGCCAGAGGTAGTGCTTAACATGCTGGTCAGCGTGTTGTTCATTTGGGTGGCGAAACCAGTAGTTGAGCCATCACCCACAAAATAATTGGTTACAGCATCAGGGTCACTGCTTAACGCTGCGGTCAGTTTGTCATCATCAACAACCAACTGGCCGGTTTTGGGATCCTGGGTTATTCCTAACTGCGCCATAATGGCGTAGGTACCACCACTTTGTGCTGTACTCAGTTGGCTACGCAACTGCGACTGGATAGAACGCACGTTGGCATCACCGACCAGGGCCCCATTACTGGTTGACTGGCTGTCAGAGCCCGCATCAACGGCAACATATTTAGTCACGGTTGACAGGGTAGACTGCAGTGAGTTGTAGGCATTTACCCAATTCGTTATCGCAGTTTTGTTACTGTCTGTGGCACGGGCAACAGTCAGTGTCTCGTCTGATGAACTCACTGAGTTCAGTGTCAATGTAACACCTGGCAGTGCATCACTGATGGTGTTGGAATCACGTTGTACGCTGACGCCGTTTACCGTGACGATGGCATCCTGTGCTGCAGTTTGCACAGATAACGCACCGCTGCTGGTGCTTGAATCATAACCAATAACCGATTGCAGTGTATCATCGCCGGTTACTGTCACTGTCATGGCAGAATCTGCCCCAGTTGTTTTTGAAGTCAGCATCAACCGGTAGTCAGTATCGCTGGCTTTTACAATCGTGGCAGTAACGTTGCCGTTGGCGCCATTAATGGCATCAGCAATCCCCTGTAGCGTGGTATCAGAGTCTGATAACGTCACGGTCAGTGGGGTGTCCGTATCTGCCTGCGCAATTGTCAGGGTACGGGTGGTGCCAGTGGTGGCGCCCAACTGCGTGCTGTTGCTGGTAATCGCGCCGCTCATCAGTACCTGGCCTTTAGCCAGTTGCTGAACATTCATGGTGTAACTGCCGACCGTTGCATCACTGGTGCTGGTTGCACTGAATGATGTGGTAGAGCTGGTTACAGAAGTTGAGTTCCAGGTGCTTGACTTCGCCAGTGCCGCAGAGGCGGTCTGTAAGGTGGTCAGTGCACTTTGAATCTTTCCATAAGCACTTAGCTGAGATTGATACTTAGTCTGCTGATCAGTAATTGTGGTCAGCCTGGCCTCTTCCGCCGTTTGCAAATTGTCATACAGGGTTGCGAGGTCTAAGCCTGAGCCAACCCCCAGGTTACTGATAGTGGTCATTGGTCTTTCCCTTTATATCAATGGTCGTCCTGACTCATATCGGCACCGAATGAGAAAAGTTTACAGTACGAAAAAGAAAAATAATGCGCAGAAAAGAAGGCAGGGAAGGTGGCTTATAGAGTGATTGTCAGACCAGTTACTAAATCATAAATCTGTATGAACCTATATTAAAGAAAAAAATAATTTCCCTTATGTTATTTATCAGTCAATTTTCCAGGATTATTCCTAGCAGGAAAATAGTAATGGTTCGGTGATTTAAATTAAATAAATACTTATAAATCAATGTTATGAATTTTTTTGATCTAAATTTCTAAAGTTGCCAGCCAGTGCGCCGATACCCTTGATGACGGTGAGAGACGCCGCAAGTGTTAGGCACCGAACCTAGACCCAATTTCATGAAGGAAAATAATTATGGCAGTCATCAATACTAACCTGATGTCATTGACTACTCAGAACAACCTGAACAAATCACAGGCTGCACTGAGCACCGCTATCGAGCGTCTGTCCTCTGGTCTGCGCATTAACAGCGCTAAAGACGATGCGGCTGGCGAAGCGATTGCAAACCGCTTTACCTCCAACATCAACGGTCTGACCCAGGCCGCTCGTAACGCAAACGACGGTATCTCTATCGCTCAGACAGCTGAAGGCTCTCTGGATGAGATAAACAACAACTTACAACGTATTCGTGAGCTGGCAGTTCAGGCTGCAAACGGCACGAACTCTGCTTCTGACATCGATTCAATTCAGTCTGAAGTTAACCAACGTTTGACTGAAATCAACCGTGTTGCTCAGCAGACTCAGTTCAACGGCATCAAAGTGCTGTCTGGCAACACTACTGACACTGACATCAGTATCCAGGTTGGTGCAAACGACGGTGAAACCATCTCCATCACCATCAATGCTAACTCTAGCTGGAACAAACTGGGTGCAGAAACTGCTGGTTCTGAAACCACTACTGCTGCAACTGGTACTACTGCGACTATCTCTACTGGCGACCGTTCTGTAGCTGTGTACAGCACTGGTTTCGACGTACTGTCTTCAACTGTTCTGGCTGATATCGATAAAGCGATTAAAGCAGTTGATAACCAACGTTCTGACCTCGGTGCTATCCAGAACCGTTTCGACTCTACCATCAGCAACCTGAACGACACTGTGACCAACCTGTCTGCTGCACAGTCCCGTATCCAGGATGCCGACTACGCGACAGAAGTGTCTAACATGAGCCGTGCGCAGATTCTGCAACAGGCTGGTACCAACGTGCTGTCCAAAGCCAACCAGGTACCGCAGACTGCACTGTCACTGCTGCAGTAAGCATCAAAGTACATCAAAAGCCAACCTTCGGGTTGGCTTTTTTTTTGCCTCAGCTAAATGAAATTCCGCGAATTAAAGGAAAATTGCCCGCTTTCTCCCGCCATTAATTTTGCCCTCGCCCTGTATCGTGAACAAAAGATCAATAAATGAAGGAAAACGCTGTGCACAACGCCGTAAACAAGGGGTCAGGCACCTCTCTGCTGGAGTTATCCTGCGCACCCGATTATATCGGCTCTGTAGCATGGCTGTATGGTTTTGATGCCGTAGCTCCGGTGAATGCCCGTGTGCTGGAACTGGGGTGTGGTGACGGCGCCTGGCTTGCAAGCCAGGCAGCGCGCTGGCCTGAGTCATCATGGGTTGGGGTGGAACTGTCTTGTGAGAATCTCAATACATCACAGACGCAGATCCTTACTCGCATGGGTGGGCCTGCAAATTTGTCCATTTGCAGCGCTTCCCTTGAAGAGTTGCTTTCCACATATATTGGCCAGTTTGATTACATCATTATTCATGGCACTTTCAGCCTGCTCAGCAACCAGCGTATTGACCAGGTGCTGGCGTATTGCCAGACGCATCTTGCCAGCCAGGGGTTGATTACTCATGCATGGTCGTGCAACCCGGGGGCGAAAAACCAGGAAGTCATCCGGGATGCGGTACAAATGCATGCCGCGATGGCGACCAATGCCAGCCAGCAACAGGATTGTATGCATGCCATGCTGGCCTGGTTTTCCATGACCAGCAGTTCAACAACGCTTGGGCAGGCTGTTGAGGATGCCTTACAGGCAGCGAAGCATCACTCAGATAAAATGCTGGTTGATCACTACCTGCTCGGGCAGAACGAAGGGCAATATTTTCTGGAATATCATGGGCGCGTAACCCAAATGGGGTTGGGGTATGTGGGCGACCTGGCACCATGGACTGAGTTACCTGAACATTATGGTTCCCAGACAGCGCAAATGCTGTCTGCGATTTGCCCTCAGCCCCATAAGATCCTCAGCCAGCAGTACCTGGATTTTGCCTGCCAGCGCAGTAAGCGGTACAGCGTTCTGGGCCACAGCTCCCAGACTGAAGGCATGGCAGTTTTCCCGGATAAAGCGCGGCTGATGGAGATGCGTTGGGCGGGCAGCTTCCGCCGCATAATGGAAGGTTACGACGTTTGTACTGCGGTTCGTATCCATGATGATACCCCCATTACAATTAATGATGAAAATACGTTGTCTGTACTGGATATCATGGGGGAAGCCTGGCCGCTGAGTATCACCCTTGAGCAAGTATGGCAACAAATTCGCCTGCCAGATGTGCCGGAAGATAATCCGCTCTATATCCATCGTGAAGACCTGGGCCGCTCACTGAATGCTTTATTCGAAAAAGGTGTTCCGGGCCTGCATTTCCGCCGTCCCGGTTTTGAGCCAAAACCACTGACAAAAACGGCTCAACTGGCTGTTGTGCCTGGCTGGCAAAATCCGTTGCCAATAAACATGTGGAATGAACCGGTATCGCTCACGGAAGATGAACGTAGCTGGTTGGCAGAAGGCGATTTGTCGGTAACGGCGCAATCAGCAAGCCTGCACGATGCTTTGCGCTATAAAGGCATATTCAGTGCCCAGCCTTTTGCCTGGCAGCGTTATTTACAGTCACTGCTTGCCGTTTCTGATGACATGCATCGTATCCGTATGGTCAGTGCCATTATTCTGTTCTCCGCAGCACCAGAACAAGGTGGATTTCTGGATGAGGCGCAACAAAAGCTCAGCAGAGAAAATCCGCGCGCGGTACAGCCAGACCTGCAACCTGTCGCACCGGCAACTGAGAAAAAAGCCAAAGCGTTAGTTGACGCCGGGCAGTATGTACAGGCAGAACAACTTTATCTTTCACTGGTTGAAGACAATCCCAATAAAGTTCACGCCTTGTATTTATTGGAAGATTTTTACTTACGCACCTTCAATAAAGAACCGGGTTTTAATGCAGTTTACCGGGCGATTGCTATGCAACCCGCCAGTTGGAAGTTGTATGCAGACTTGGGCATATTTTTGGTCCGCCGTAAAAATTATTGGCTGTGTGGGCGAATCATGCGTGCGGTGCTGCGCAACAACAAGCGCAGCATTTCGGCCTGGGATTTGCTGGGTAAACTCCATTCGCTGGTGAACCGTTCAGACCTTGCCAACTATTGCTATGAACAAGCACTGGCGCTGGATGATAAAAATGAAACTATCTATGTGAATAAAGCTTCTGTGAGTACCTCTGTACTGAAAACAGAAGAAGCGATAGCGTTATTACGCAAAGCGCTGGAGTTGAACAAGTATAATTTCGATACCTGGACGTCATTACTGTTTGAACTGGCACACCGTGCAGAAGTGTCGCCTGGTGAACTCTATAAAACGCACCTGTCCTATGGGCAACACGTCTATGACTGGATGCGTAAGCAAAATATTAAGCCAGAGAGCCACAGTACACATCCGCAGCATGAGCGCTTGCGTGTTGGTTTCGTTTCCGGTGATTTCCGTAAGCACCCAGTGGCATATTTCCTGCTGCCATTCTGGGAAAGCCTGGATCGCAGTAAATTTGATGTTTATGCCTACAACACTTCGCCTCATCAAGATGAGATGACGGATCGCCTGGCAACAGGTACCGTAGCGTTTCGTTCAGTAATCAAAAACAGCCACCGCGAGCTGGCTGAGATAATTAAAAACGATGAAATTGATATCCTGATTGATTTGTCTGGCCATACAGCATTTAACCGCCTGCCTGTGTTCGCCATGCGCCCGGCACCGGTGCAGATGACCTGGATAGGCTACCCGGGCACCAGTGGGCTTAAGGAAATTGATTATCGAATCATCAGCCCGGGTATTGCTCCCGCAGGTTTCCTTGACAGCCAGTTCACTGAAAAATTGCTGTATGTTCCTTTCCCAACACAGTTTACCCCAGAGCTTGACAGCCCTGCGGTGAGTGAACCGCCTTTTGCCAGAAACGGGTTCTTTACCTTTGCCAGTTTTAACCGGCCGATGAAACTCAGCCAGCCGGTTATTGCCTGCTGGGCGGGTATTCTTAAAGCGGCACCGGACAGCAAGATGCTAATTGCGTTTATGTCTGGCCAGTCAATGATTGATGACTTCACTCAGCGTTTTATGCGCGAAGGTGTGAACCCATCGCAGTTAGTTTTCCGCGAAAAAGTGCCAATGAAAGAATTTCTGGCAATGCACAGTGAAGTGGATTTGTTGTTGGATGCGTTCCCTTATACCGGTGGTACAACAACCAACCATGCGGCCTGGATGGGTGTACCGACATTAACACTTGCGGGTGAAACCATGGCTGCTCGCCAGGGTGTGGATATCATGCAAGGCTATAATCTACAGTCTTTTATTGCTGATTCTGTTGATGATTACCAGAAAAAAGCCCTTGAGTGGAAAGGGCGAACAAATGAGCTTGCCAGGCTTCGCCGCGAATTACGTGAGCGTGTATGGGCACTGAGCCAGCAACGCCATGAAACTGGTGTGATGCTGGGCGAGGTGTTGAACCAGGTGTGGCAGTTGTATCGCCAGGGCGTTCCTGCTCATTCTTTTACGTTCAGTGAACTAATAGCGGCCCCGACGTTGTAAGGCTGAGGTAGAACATCATGAATAAGAATATTTTTGTTACCAGCCCGCTGTTACCTCCTTTGGAGGAGTTTACGCCTTACCTGGAAAAAATCTGGGAAAACCGCTACCTCACCAATGGTGGTACTTTTCATCAGCAACTGGAATCGGCACTGGCAGAGTATCTGGGTGTATCGCACCTGTGCCTGTTTTCTAACGGAACGTTAGCTTTGCTGACGGCGCTCCAGGCATTGCGTATCAGTGGTGAGGTTATCACAACGCCTTATTCTTTTGTGGCGACCTCCCATACGTTGCTGTGGAATGGCCTGACCCCGGTCTTTGCAGATATAGACCCCATCACCTGCAATATTGACCCGGCAAAAATTGAAGCATTAATCACACCGCAAACGACTGCCATCTTACCGGTTCATTGCTACGGTATCCCCTGTAATGTGGACAAAATCCAGTCAATTGCTGACGCCTGGGGGCTGAAAGTGATTTACGACGCAGCCCACGCCTTTGGGGTGAAAAAAGATGGCGAAAGTATCCTGCGTTGTGGCGACTTGTCTATTCTCAGCTTTCACGCCACCAAAGTGTTTAACACCTTTGAAGGCGGTGCAATCATCTGCCCTGATGCACGGATGAAAGCACGGATTGATTATTTGAAAAACTTCGGCTTTGCAGATGAGACCACAGTCGTTGCACCTGGCATCAACGCTAAAATGAATGAGGTGCAGGCCGCTTTTGGGTTAGTTCAACTGAACCATATTGACGCCGCGCTAGCGCAGCGTGCAGCCATTCATCAGCGTTATTGTGATGCGCTCGAAACTATTCCCGGCCTGAGTGTTTTTAATGCACCGGCTAACGTTGAATGGAATCATGCTTACTTCCCTGTACTGGTTGCTCCTGATTTCCCTGTAAGCCGCGACGCGCTTTACGATGCGCTCAAGGCGGAAAATATCTATAGTCGTCGCTATTTCTACCCACTGATAAGCTCTTTTTCGATGTACCGGCATTTGCCTTCTGCTCAACCGGGCCGTATGCCAGTTGCGGAAGATATCGCTGCCCGCATTTTGTGCCTGCCCATCTACCCGGATCTCACCCACGAAGATCAGTACCGGGTGGTCGCTGTATTACGTCAGGCTGCTCATATTAGTTGTGCCAGTGACCCGGCAGTGCATTCAACAGGGCACACGTTATGAATCTGGGTATCTATGGCGCCGGTGGTTTGGGGCGAGAAGTGCGGGAACTTGCGTTACAAATCAATGCGCGCACAGGCCGTTGGTCTTCCGTGTTCTTTATTGATGATGTGACCGCAGAGCAACAGGTCAATGGCAGCAAGGTCTTGCGTTTTGGCGATATCCCCACAGAGACAGAAATTATTATCGCGCTGGGTGAGCCGTCTTTGCGTCATCAGTTAGCAGACAAACTCAGTGCTGATTTTCAACTGGCTACATTGATCCACCCGGATGTGTTTGTCCCTCAGACTACGGTGATTGAGGCAGGGTGCATTGTGTGCACCGGCGCTTTTATTTCCTGCAATGTCGTTCTGGGGCGAAATTCATTAGTTCAGCCAAGAGCCTGTGTTGGGCATGACACAAAAATAGGGCAGCACTGTGTGGTATCAAGCCAGGTGATGCTGGCTGGTGGCTGCATTACCGGGGACCGTGTGTTTATTGGCATGAACAGCGCCATCAAAGAGAAAACCGCGATAGGGCATGACGCGATTATCGGAATGGGGTCGGCAGTTTTTAACCCGGTGAGTGAGTCCACGATTGTGCTGGGAAACCCGGCACGCGCCATGCGCAACAATGATCAGGGCAAAGTTTTTAAATCTTCACCACAGCGGTGAGTCATTTTTCAGGAGTTAACCATGAGCAATCTGGCGAAGTACAACAGCATCTTTATTGAAACTTTTGAAGTCACAGAGGAAATGCTACCAGGCTACAAATACCAGGATACGCCAGCCTGGGATTCAGTGGGGCATATGACCATGATTGCCGCGCTGGAAGATGCTTTCGACATCATGATGGATACCGATGACATCATCGATTTCTCCTCCTGGGAGAAAGGGAAAGAAATTCTGCAGAAATACGATGTCGAAATTGCCTGATAAACGGGAGCGTGTCACATGCTACTGGCTGGTAAACATGCAGTAATTACCGGTGCCTTACAAGGTATTGGTAGAGCAACCGTTGAAGCTTTTGCAAAGCAGGGGGCGAATGTATTCGCCTGTTGTCAGCACGAGGATACACAATTTTTTGCAGATATGGCTGCGCTCGCTGAAGTCTGTCACGTCACTATCACACCAGTTATTTTCGATTTACTGGATGATACGGCAATCAAGCAGGCGGCAGGCGTCATTCAGAAAAGTAAAGTTCCCGTAGATATATTGGTTAACATCGCGGGGGCTAATTTTGATGCGTTATTCCCCATGATGACACAGGCGCAGTTACAAAAGACATTTGCGATTAACTTCTTTGGGCAAATTGCTTTTACGCAGTATATGACCCGCCTGATGCTACGGAATAAGCGTGGCAGCATTATCAATATCTCCAGCATTTCGGCGCTGGATGGCAACAGTGGGCAACTGGCCTATGCTGCCTCCAAAGCTGCGTGGCTTGCTGCGACCAAAACACTGTCTATGGAACTCGGCCCGCAGGGGATCCGGGTTAATGCGGTTGCGCCCGGTGTAATCAAAACCGCCATGACTGAAGACTTACCTGAAGAGGCGATGTCCCGGCAGTTAAGCCGTTGTGAACTGAAGCGGTTAGGGTTGCCGGAAGAGGTTGCCAATGTGCTGGTGTGGCTGGCGAGCGATGCCGCCAGTTATGTTACCGGGCAGACAATTCGTATTGATGGCGGCATGGCATAACCCGGAGGATTTATTCATGTTTTTGCAAGGGAAGACGGTAATTATTACAGGCACCCGGCGCGGCATGGGCCGGGCAATGGTTGATGTATTCGCCGCCAATGGCGCCACCATTTATGCCCACGCGCGTGAAGAAGACAGTGAGCATATCGCGTCACTGGCACTGACGGCAGAACGTTACGGTGTGCAAATCATCCCACTGTTCTTTGATATGACCGACACCAGCGCGATGAAACTGGCGGTTAAACAAATTATGGCTGACAAGCGGCCGATTGACGCTCTGGTAAATAATGCGGGTATCACGCTCAACAGCCTGTTTCAGATGACCAGTGAGACACAGTTGCGCCAGCAGTTTGAGGTGAACTTCTTTTCTGTTTACTTATTCAGCCAGTACATCAGCAAACTGATGGTAAGAAATAAGCGCGGCAGTATTGTGAATATTGCTTCAACGGCAGGCGAGGATGGTAACCCCGGGAAGTCAGCCTATGGTGCGTCTAAAGCTGCACTGATAGTGATGACTAAATCGATAGCGGCTGAACTGGGTGAATCAGGTATTCGGGCTAACTGCATCGCGCCTGGCATCACGGATACCGATATGTTGTCTACCATGCCAGAACACATTATTGAGCAGGCGAAAAATGCGGCGGATCTGCGCCGTGCCGGGTTACCTTCAGAAATTGCAGAAACCGCTGTGTTTCTGGCATCAGACCTTGCCAGTTACATCACCGGGCAGGTTATCAGAGTGGATGGTGGTCTACGATGAAAAAAACAGCAGATGTGTTGCAAGCTGCGGCACAACAAATCCGCCAGTCGATTATTCATACCGCCTGGCAGGCTCCCGTTGATGGCGTTCATCTGGGGCCTGCGTTATCCATGGTGGAAATCGCCACGGCACTGTATGGGCAAGTGATGCGTTATCAGGTGTCTGACATGGGTTCGCCGGAGCGTGACCGTCTGCTGTTAAGTAAAGGCCACGCCGCACTGGCGTTGTATTGCACCTTACACCACTACGGTGTTTTGTCTGATGAACAACTTGCCACATTCGACCACAGTGGTTCGTTGTTACCCGCACTGACGCCAATGAATCCGGCATTAGGTATTGATTTTGCAGGCGGTTCGTTAGGCCATGGCATCGGTTACGCCTGTGGGATTGCTCTGGTACAGCGCCAGCGCCAGCAACCCTGGCATAACTATGTGGTACTGGGCGATGGTGAGTGCAATGAAGGCTCTATTTGGGAAAGTGCGCTTTTTGCAGCACACCAAAAATTAAGCAACATTACAGCGATTATTGATTGTAATGGCTTCCAGTCTGACTGGTCTTGCAAAGAAACTGTCGAGATGAATTTCCCGGCACTTTGGCAAGGCTGTGGCTGGCATGTGATTGAATGTGATGGTCATGATCTTGATGCGCTTCTGGGCGCACTGGCTACGCCATCCAACGGGAAACCCAAAGCAATCGTTGCCAGAACAGTCAAAGGAAAGGGGGTTTCTTTTATGGAGCATAACAACGGTTGGCACCGCAATAAAATGTCCCGTGCGCAGTATGACCTGGCACTACAGGAATTAGGAGGCACGCAATGAGCCTGGCTATTTCACCCGCAGATATTCGCGCCTGGTCGATGATGGGCACCCGCGGGACTTTTGGCATGGCCTTGCAGCGTCTGGCGGCGGAAAATCCTGACATTGTAGCCCTGACCGCTGATTTGGCGCTGACCTCCGGTCTCGATCGTTTCAGTACGGCGTACCCGGAACGTTTTTTTAATGTCGGGATCGCAGAGCAGAACCTGATTGGGGTTGCTGCCGGAATGGCATCACAACAAACTATTCCGTTTGCCACTACTTTTGCCAATTTCGCCGCATTGCGGTCATGTGAACAGGTTCGCCACTATCTTGGCTATCTCCAGGAGAATGTAAAAGTAGTGGGGCTGGCTTCCGGGTTTGCGATGGGTATGTTTGGGGTAACGCATTACGGCATTGAAGATATTGCAACACTGCGATCCATATCAGGGTTGGCGATTTTATCACCTGCAGATGCAACAGCGACGGCACAGTTAACCGAAGTCGCCGCTAATCTGAACGGGCCAGTATACCTGCGTTTAACCGGCGGAATGCGGGCACCGGTGGTGTATCGCGAGCCGGCGACATTTATTCCGGGCAAAGCCAATATTCTCCAGCAGGGTGAGCATGTTGCGATTGTCGCTACCGGGAGTATGGTGGCTGTTGCACTGGGTGCTGCAAAAGACCTTGCAGAACAAGGGAAGCATGTCGCAGTGATTGATATGCATACCCTGAAACCCCTTGATACAGAGACACTGGCCGCTTTCCAGCATTTTAACTGGCTGGTAACGGTTGAAGAGCACAGTACAATTGGTGGCCTGGGGAGCGCGGTTGCTGAATGGCGTAGTTTCCAGGCCCATGGGCCAAGAGTGCTTCCTGTCGGTATCGGGCAGTATTATGGGCATGCAGGTGATTACCAATGGATGCTGGAACAACATGGGCTGACACCCAGCCATGTCAGCAGGAAAATACAGGACACCTGCTATGAGTAAGCCCCCATTCTGGCACTGGCCGAGTGAATTTAATCACCGGGCAGCGGTAATAGACGATGACGGCCAACAGGTTTCTTACCTGCAATTATCTGATTTGGTTGACCGGCTGGCAGCCTGCCTGAGCCCGCGGACTTTACTGTTTTGTTTATGTGAGAATACACCCGGTGCGCTGGTTGGGTACCTTGCGAGCCTGCGGGCCGGGGCTGTGCCATTAATGCTGGATAACGCGCTGGATGCCACTCTTGCACGGGACCTGTTCGCGGTCTGGAGGCCAGGTTATGTGTGGCAGCCAGAGAGCCGGGCGGTAGTTGGTGAGGTGGTGCTGCGTCATGCCGGTTATGTTCTGGTAGAAACGGGTGAACAGGCACCAGAAATGCCGGATGAATTAGGGTTACTGATGACCACCTCTGGTTCAACGGGAAGCCCCAAACTTGTCAGGCAGACGTACCGTAATTTACAGGCAAACTGCGACAGCATTGTCGATTACCTGGATATCACCGTGCATGAACGGCCAGTTGCCTATTTACCTATGAATTATGTTTTTGGGTTGTCGATTATCAATAGCCACCTGGCAGTGGGTGCGACGCTGTTGCTGACTAAAGCCAGCCCATTGCAAAGCCCGTTCTGGCAATTTGTTAAAACTCACCAGGCTACATCTCTCTCTGGGGTGCCTTATACCTTCGAAATGCTGAATAAACTGCGTTTTATGCGTATGGCATTACCACACCTGACCACGTTAACTCAGGCAGGCGGAAAGCTGGCGCCTGTTTTACAGGACGCGTTTGCTCACTGGGCACAGCAAGAAAATAAACGCTTCTTTGTCATGTATGGGGCGTGCGAAGCGACCTCACGAATGGGTTTTTTGCCCCCGGATTTGTGTATCGAGAAAAACGGTGCCATGGGGCAGGCCATTCCCGGTGGGTGTTTTGAACTGCTTGATGCGCAGGGCGAGGTTATTACCCAAAACGATGTGGTGGGTGAGTTGGTTTATTATGGCGACAATGTTTCACTGGGCTACGCCATCTGTCGTGAAGATTTAGCCCGGGGTGATGATAACCAGGGGCGTCTTGTCACGGGGGATATGGCAAGCCGGGATACCATGGGTATCTATACCATTGTTGGGCGCAAAAAAAGGTTCTTAAAAGTTTTTGGTAACCGCGTTGGGCTTGATGACATTGAACATCGTCTTAAAGCCAGTTTCGCGGGCATTGAATGTGCGGTTGGCGGAGAAGATGACCATATACGGGTGTGGGTAACCGGGGCGTACTCGCCGGTTGAAATCAAGCAGTTTCTGACCGGCACGTTTCAGTTCCATCATTCAGCTTTCGATGTTCGCCAAATAGACACTATCCCGAAAAATGCCTCAGGCAAGACGCTGTACGCGCAACTGGAGGCTTTATAGTGGATGACCTGCACTGGCTGAACTATGCGCCATTTTCGCTAACGCGCGATGAGAAACGCGCCTGGATAACCAGCAGAATGCAGGCGCTGACCGCACATCATTATACAGCCTGCCAGCCGTACCAGCGGATCCTTGACGGGCTGGGTGTTTCGTCTCAGTCAATTGTTTCGCCAGAGACCGTTCCGTTTATTCCTGTTTCATTATTCAAACAGCTGTCGCTGGCAAGTGTTGCAGAACACGACATTGTCAAAACCATGACATCTTCTGGCACAACAGGCCAGGCCGTATCAAAGATTTATCTTGATAAACTTACCGCGGCGAACCAGCAAAAAGTGTTGGTGAAAATTGTCAGCGCGTTTACCGGGGCAGCCCGCATGCCAATGCTGATTATTGATGCACCCTCGGTAATGAAAGACCGCAATATGTTCTCGGCCCGGGGGGCGGGTATTCTGGGTTTTTCTATCTTTGGTGCTGACCGCACCTGGGCGCTGAATGATGACATGACGTTAAACCTGGAGGCAGTAGAAGCCTTTGCAGAAAAATATCAAGGTAAGCCCGTACTGTTATTCGGCTTCACCTTTATGGTTTGGCAACACTTTTACCAGGCTCTGGCTGGCTCCGGGAATAAAGTTGATTTATCCGCAGGCATATTAATTCATGGTGGTGGTTGGAAAAAGTTACACAACCAGGCTGTTACACCGGATGAGTTTGCCAACCGGCTCCATGCTGTAAGCGGTATTAGCCGTGTGTGCGATTATTACGGAATGGTGGAACAAACAGGCTGTATTTACATGCAGTGTGAGCACGGGCATCTTCATGCCAGTGTGTTCTCCGACATCATCATTCGGGATCCCCGTGATTTTTCTGTGTGCCCGGCGGGTGAACCCGGGATAGTCCAGGTGATGTCTGTTATCCCGGAATCCTACCCCGGGCATTCGTTGCTGACTGAAGATGAAGGCATTTTGCTCGGTGAAGATGACTGCCCGTGCGGGCGTGCAGGGAAGTATTTCCGAATCCTTGGGCGTTTACCCCAGGCTGAATTAAGAGGATGCAGTGATACGTATGCCGCACAATTTTGAAGGTGTTACTTTTCGCATCGGGGGAGAGGACCAGCTCAGCCAGGCACTTGCTGCGCACCCTTGCCGTCCGTTCAGCGAAGAAACGATTGCCTTGCTGTCGCGTTTTTCCGCTTGCCTGCGAGAAGATACCCGGACACGTGAATGGCCAGATGTAATGAGCCTTGCATTTTGGTGCCGCCAGGCATCGTTGAGGCAACAACAAGGGGCATTCACGGGCACACAACACCAAACAGGGCGGGGCCTTGCTTTTCATATCGCCCCGTCAAATGTTGCGGTTAATTTTGCCTATTCACTGGTTGCCGGGTTATTGACGGGCAATGCGAATATCGTACGTCTTCCTTCGAAACCCTTTGTTCAGGTCGAAATAATTTGTGATGCGTGGCGCCGTTGTCTGGCTGAATTCCCCAGCCAGCAGCATCGGGTTATTCTGGTCAATTATGGTCATGAGTCACAAATAACAGACTATTTTTCTGGCTTGTGCCAGGCCAGATTAATTTGGGGAGGGGACCAGACTATTGCGGCTATTCGTCGCTCGCCAATACCACCACGCGCTATTGATATTGCTTTTGCCGACCGTTATTCATTTTCAGTCATTAATGCTGACGCCTGGCTGGAGGCGAAAAATAAAGCACGCGTACTGGAAGATTTCTATAATGATACATTATTGACCGACCAACAGGCTTGTTCAGCGAGCAAGCTGGTTGTGTGGTCAGGTAACCGGGTATCCCAGGCGCGCGCAATGTTCTGGGAGATGTATACCGACTGGTTGCAGGATAAATACACATTGGTTGCGGCTAATGTAGTGAAAAATCTCACCCATTTTTGCCAGGATGCAGCTCTAAGCTCTGGTACTCATCTGGTCAACCCGCACGAAAATATGGTGTTTCGTGTCGAGCTGGACCACCCGGATGCTGAAAAATTGATTACTCATCATCAGGCCGGGTATTTCTATGAATATGTGGCTCAATCGCTGGATGATATTGCACCACTGTGCGGTGAAAAATGCCAGACAGTCACTACATTTGGCATTGCGCCAGAAGATATTTATAGCTTTATGTCTCAAGAACATCCCCGGGGAGTAGACAGATTTGTTCCACTGGGGCAAAGCATGCAATTTTCATTGCTTTGGGACGGATATGATTTAGTCAGTTATTTAACTCGTCATGTTCAGGTAATTAGCTGATTGTGAGGCGAATTTGTTTGCGTCGCCCTGGAAGGCGCAAATAAAACCCCATTTAACCCATTATTCATCGGATTAAATGCCCTCCAGAATCAGATAATGGTGCCGATAACTCATTAACGCAGGGCTGTTTATCGTGAATTCACTCTATACCGCTGATGGTGTAATGGATAAACACTCGCTGTGGCAGCGATATGTACCTCTGGTGCGCCACGAAGCATTGCGCCTCCAGGTGCGATTGCCGGCGAGCGTTGAACTGGATGATTTGCTGCAGGCGGGCGGCATCGGGTTGTTGAGTGCGGTTGAACGCTATGACGCCCTGCAAGGAACGGCTTTTACCACTTACGCAGTGCAACGTATTCGTGGCGCTATGCTGGACGAACTGCGCAGCAGGGACTGGGTCCCACGCAGTGTTCGGCGCAACGCACGAGAAGTCGCGCAGGCGATTGGGCAACTGGAGCAGGAGTTAGGGCGCAACGCAACCGAAATTGAAGTTGCAGAACGCCTGGATATCTCGCTCGAAGAGTATCGTCAGATGCTGCTCGACACAAACAACAGCCAACTCTTTTCTTATGATGAGTGGCGTGAAGAGCATGGCGATAGCATCGAGCTGGTGACCGATGATCACCAGCAAGAGAACCCGCTGCAACAACTGTTGAACAGCGATTTACGGGAGCGTGTGGCTGAGGCCATTGAATCACTTCCGGAACGCGAACAACTGGTGTTGACGCTGTATTACCAGGAAGAGCTCAACCTCAAAGAGATTGGTGCGGTACTGGAAGTCGGCGAATCACGGGTAAGTCAGTTGCACAGTCAGGCGATTAAACGATTACGCACCAAGCTGGGTAAGTTATAGATTCTGACACACCGTCATGATCCTGGTAGAGCCGCCCCACAGACCTTTAATACCAGGGAGTTATCATGACGGTGCACCAGCCCAAAAGACGGCCGCTAAGCCGCTATCTTAAAGATTTCAAACACTCGCAGACCCACTGTGCTCACTGTGGCAAGTTGCTGGACAGGATAACACTGGTCAGGCGTGATGAAATCGTCAACAAAACCGCCATCGCTCAACTGGATACGTTGATTGATGAAGCGACATGGCAAATTATCAAGCAGGACTGGATTGCATTGTGCCGCTTTTGCAGTGATCTGCATTGCAATGAACATAATGACTGGTTCGATATCATTGGCTTCAAGCAGTATCTTTTTGAACAAACTGATATGAGCCACGGCACCATTCGCGAGTATGTTGTGCGCCTGCGCCGCCTGGCAACGCATTTGGCTGAGCAGGGTGTTGCGAAAGAGCTGGCCTGCGACCTCACGCCGGATGAAGCCCTTGAGCAGTGGTTACCGGCAACCAGCCCGAACAATTACCGCATCGCTTTGCGTAAGTATGCGCAGTATTTACGGCAAAAAAACCAACTGCCGGATAACCCGGCTGAAAACAAATCGACTTCCGCTATATATTAAAAAGGCATAAGTTGTAGCAGAGCGTGTTTGATTTATCTGAATCAGGCACTAAACTGCATCACAATTTACACATTGGGAAGAGATTAATAATGAAATTAGCAACCTTTGGCCGACAGGCTTTGATGGGAATGATGGCAGTTGCGCTGGTGGCCGGTATGAGTGTGAAAACTTTTGCCGCTGAAAACCTGCTCAACACCATTAAAGAGCGCGGCACCCTGCGTGTCGGGCTGGAAGGCACTTATCCTCCATTCAGTTTCCAGGATGCAGATGGCAAGCTTGCCGGTTTCGAAGTGGATTTTGCTAAAGCCCTGGCACAGCACCTTGGCGTAAAAGCAGACCTGAAACCGACCAAATGGGATGGCATGCTGGCATCACTGGATGCAAAACGTATTGATGTGGTCATTAACCAGGTTACGATTTCGCCAGAGCGTGAGAAAAAATATGACTTCTCCACTCCTTATACCGTTTCTGGTATTCAGGCACTGGTGAAAAAAGAGAATGCTGGCGAAATTAAAACTGCCGCAGACCTCAAAGGCAAAAAAGTGGGCGTGGGCCTGGGCACTAACTACGAACAGTGGTTACGTGAAAATGTACCGGGTGTTGATATCCGTACCTATGATGATGATCCGACCAAATACCAGGATCTGCGTGTAGGGCGTATTGATGCCATTCTGGTTGACCGCCTGGCAGCACTGGATCTGGTGAAGAAAACTCACGATACTCTGGCCGTGACCGGGCAGCCGTTCTCCCGCCAGGAGTCTGGCGTGGCGTTGCGTAAAGGCAATGAAGATTTGCTCAAAGCAATTAACAGCGCGATTGCCGATATGCAAAAAGACGGCAGCTTGCCGGCGCTGTCAGAAAAATGGTTTGGTGCAGACGTTACGAAGTAAACTTGGCGTTCTGCCTGAATTATTACTGGAAGGTGCCTCTGGCACCTTTTTTTATCGTTTCTGGCTGTGAAACTGTTGGTCAGCTTATCCCTGTAGCATAATCAATAGCATGATTCTTTTACCGGTAACCCGGAGGCACTATGTCCATGCAAAATATGTCCCTGCAAAATCTTACACGCTTTCCTCGCCTTGAACTGATTGGTGCGCCAACTGCACTGGAATACCTGCCACGTTTATCTGACCATCTGGGCCGGGAAATTTTTATCAAACGTGATGACACCACGCCGCTGGCGATGGGGGGTAATAAATTGCGTAAACTGGAGTTTCTGGCAGCAGAAGCTCTGCGCGAAGGTGCCGACACATTAGTGACTGCCGGGGCCATTCAGTCCAACCATGTTCGCCAGACTGCTGCCGTTGCCGCAAAACTGGGGTTGCACTGTGTTGCGTTGCTGGAAAACCCTATTGGTACTCAGGCTGAAAACTACCTGACAAACGGCAACCGGCTGTTGCTGGATCTCTTTAATGTGCAGGTGGAAATGTGTGCCGCTTTGGATGCGCCCGACGCACAGCTGGCGGAAATCGCTGAACGCCTGGAAGCTCAGGGATTTCGCCCTTATGTTGTACCCGTTGGTGGTTCTAATGCATTGGGCGCTCTGGGTTATGTTGAAAGCGCTCTGGAGATCGCCGGGCAGTGTGATGAAGCCGCACGCATTTCTTCAGTGGTGGTTGCCTCGGGGAGTGCCGGCACTCATGCGGGCCTGGCTGTTGGGCTTGAACTGGCAATGCCGGGTACAGAGCTGATTGGTGTGACGGTTTCGCGCACCGTGGAACAACAGAAGCCTAAAGTCGTTAAACTGCAACAAGAAGTGGCCGCGTTGCTGGACGCCCGGGTCAGTGATGATATTTTACTGTGGGATGACTATTTTGCGCCGCAATATGGCATGCCAAACCAGGCAGGCAATGATGCAGTGAAGCTGGTGGCTGAGCTGGAAGGGATTTTGCTTGACCCGGTGTATACCGGCAAGGCAATGGCCGGGTTGATTGACGGCATCAGCCAGAAACGCTTTAAAGATGAAGGCCCGGTACTGTTTATTCACACCGGTGGTGCGCCTGCGCTATTTGCCTACCATCCTCATGTATAACGTTTTTCAGGGTAAACAATAATAATGCAAGAAAGTCTGCAGTTAATACTGGAATCCCTGCCTTATTTACTTAAAGGCGCGGTATTTACACTTCAGCTCAGTATCGGTGGCATGTTCTTTGGCCTGGTTCTGGGGTTTGTTCTGGCACTGATGAGAATGTCGCCAGTATGGCCTGTGTCCTGGCTTGCCCGGGCTTATATTTCCATTTTCCGTGGTACCCCGCTGATTGCACAGCTATTTATGATTTATTACGGTCTCCCTCAGTTTGGCATTGAGCTGGACCCTGTGCCTTCCGCGATGATTGGCCTGTCGCTCAACACGGCAGCCTATGCCGCAGAAACATTGCGCGCTGCTATTGGTTCCATTGATAAAGGGCAGTGGGAAGCTGCGGCCAGTATTGGGATGTCGCGCTGGCAAACCATGCGCCGTGCAATTTTACCCCAGGCGGCAAGGGTTGCTTTGCCTCCTTTGAGTAACAGCTTTATCAGCCTGGTAAAAGATACCTCGCTTGCGGCCACCATTCAGGTACCAGAGCTGTTCCGCCAGGCGCAACTGATTACTTCACGCACTCTGGAAGTATTCACTATGTACCTGGCCGCATCTGTTATTTACTGGGTTATGGCTACGGTACTGTCTTCGCTGCAGAACTATTTTGAAAACCAGTTAAACCGCCAGGAGCGAGACCCTAAATGAGCGCCATTGAAGTGAAAAAACTGGTCAAAACCTTTCATGGTCAGACTGTGTTACATGGTATCGATTTTGATGTCCGCCCCGGGGAAGTCGTGGCTATTATCGGGCCAAGTGGTTCCGGGAAAACGACCTTGTTGCGTAGTATCAACTTACTGGAAACACCAGACAGCGGCACAATCAAAGTCGGCGATATTCTGATTGATGCACAGACCGGCATCAGCCGCCAGCGGGCTAAAATACGCCAGTTGCGCCAGCATGTTGGGTTTGTTTTCCAGAACTTTAATTTGTTTCCTCACCGTACTGTTCTTGAGAACATTATCGAAGGGCCGGTTATTGTGAAAGGGGAGTCCCGGGAGTCCTCAATTGCTGTTGCCCGTGAACTGCTGGCAAAAGTCGGGTTGACGGGTAAAGAAAACCAGTACCCTAAGCGCCTGAGTGGTGGGCAGCAGCAACGGGTAGCAATAGCCCGGGCTCTGGCCATGCAACCCGAGGTGATTCTGTTTGATGAACCGACATCGGCGCTGGACCCGGAGTTAGTAGGGGAAGTATTAACGACTATCCGTGCGCTGGCTGAAGAAAAACGCACCATGGTGATTGTTACCCACGAGATGTCTTTTGCCCGGGATGTCGCAGACAGAGCGATATTTATGGATCAGGGAAACATCGTTGAACAGGGGCCTGCGCACCAGTTGTTTTCCAGTCCGGAACACCCCAGAACCCGTCAGTTTCTTGAGAAGTTTTTAGTCAATTAATCTGTTCTGCCGGCGTACTGGTTGGTGCGCCGGCGTTATCTGCAGTACCGCTTCTGTATCGTTTCCATTGCCGGTTTCCTTCTTATACCGGGCTCCCTGCCAACGGGGTTATTCCCACTAGCTATTCTGAAACTATCGCCACCCATAATGCAAATACCCTGCAGCGCGTAGTGATTATTAAGCAATGGTAAGATAATTCTTAAGTAATTTTATACTGTCGATATGGGTAATTATTAGCGTGATGGGTATAAACGCTGTCAATACAAGCGAGTAGCACAATCATCCAATAATCAATAAGATTTTTCCTGAGAAAATTGCCTTTTACACTAACGTTTTCCTATTTGTATGGTATTTTATCCATGTCGGTCCAGGTGCCAGATTAGGAGATGTAGAAAAATAATGGGAAATACCAACTTCTTTAGTTGGCGATGCGAAGTGAAGTCTCGGTTTAATTCAGTACAACAAACTCAGGAACTGTGGGACTTGTTAACTGAAGAGACTCAATTGATTGGTTATGATTGTTTCGCTTTGTGTATTCGCTATCCGGTTCCTTTTACCAGACCTAAGTTAACTGTTTATTCAACTTACAGTCAGGAATGGCAGAATGAATATATTTCGAATAACTACTTTGAAATAGACCCGGTGTTACGGCCGGAAAACTATAATCTTGGCTATCTGCCGTGGAATGAGTCACTGTTCAGGGATGTCCCTGATTTTTGGGCTTCTGCACAGGCGCATGGTCTGAGATTTGGTGTCACACAATGCCTTATAGCACCGAGCAGGGCTATTGGGTTCTTGTCTGTATCAACGGAATGTAAGCGTAAACAGGCTTTAAGCGATGATGAAACATCGTTACATCTTCAGTTACTGACTGAATTGAGCATGGTTACCCTTAATCGTCTTGATGAACAGGCAGTGCAGTCTGTTGAGTATAAGCTCAGCAAAAGAGAACGGGAAATTTTACTTTGGACAGCAGAAGGTAAAACCTCGGCGGAAATCGCCATGATTTTATCTATCTCTGAGAATACGGTGAATTTCCATCAAAAGAATATGCAAAAGAAGTTTAATGCGCCGAATAAAACTCAAATAGCCTGTTATGCCGCGGCTACAGGGCTTATCTGAAAGGCAAGGTTGTTCTGCGTGCAGACGGAAGTAAAAAGGCCGGTGAGATATCTGAATATCCACCGGCCTTTTCTGTTATTGCAAATGATTACTGGCGGTAAGCCTGTTTAATTTGCTTAACTGTGTTGGTAAATACGGCTGCCTGAGCCGGATCTTCCATTTCTGCAATCTGTTTTTCCATTTTAATAATCACCCGACCAGCATCGGCCTGGCCCAGAGCTTTCAGCATTTGGGTGACCATAGCTTTCAGACAGGTGATTTCCAGGGCAATTTCCTGGAGATTTTCATTAGTGGATAAATCAGGCTGACTCATTGGATACCTCATTAAAATGATACAATGTATCAATCACAATGTGTGACGAAAGGGGCGCATTATAGCATAGCTTATGCGAGTTATATTCCCTCTGTCAGGAAAACTGTATTGCAACGTGTTTAATGCAATAAACGATAATCGTTTTCTTTCATTTTGACGAATAAATGAACGCAGAGGCGAATGCCAACCAGCGAAACATTTACCGGGATGCAGGAAATAAAGAGCAGGGTAAAGCCTGACAGAGCAAATCTGTGTCCGGTGTTACAGACTTACATAATTGTGTTGGTTTTCACCACTATGTTGCATTTTTATCTTTAGCCTCATGATAAAATTTCACAATTGGCGTAAAAAACTGATGTTGTCTCTTTTAGCAATTTCAAGTTGCTGTAAAACCCGGTACTATGAAACAGTAAATGATGTATATACCCGGAATAAATCGAGTTGCTGAGAACCAGCGCCTGTGTGCTGGTGGCACTGACCCGCAGCAACTGGAAATGTGAAGGGCATGAAGCGTTATCCCTTTTCTGGAGATACTCCCTTGATCAACGTGTTTCTTGTTGATGACCATGAACTGGTGCGCGCAGGGATACGACGCATTCTGGAAGATGTCAAAGGCATTCGTATTGCAGGTGAGTCAGCCTGTGGTGAAGATGCTGTGAAGTTCTGCCGCGCAAATCCGGTGGACGTTGTCCTGATGGACATGAACATGCCGGGCATTGGTGGTCTTGAAGCCACCCGCAAAATTGTGCGCGCCACGCCTGAAGTTAAAGTCATCATGTTGACGATCCATACTGAGAATCCACTTCCTGCAAAAGTAATGCAGGCAGGGGCTTCCGGCTATTTGAGCAAAGGTGCCGCGCCGCAAGAAGTGGTGAACGCCATTCGTTTGGTGCACTCAGGGCAGCGCTATATCGCTTCAGATATTGCACAGCAAATGGCGCTGAGCCAGATAGAGCCAGAGAAAACAGAATCACCTTTTGCCTCTTTATCTGAGCGCGAATTGCAAATCATGTTAATGATAACGCGCGGCCAAAAGGTGAATGAAATTTCAGAACAACTCAACCTCAGCCCGAAAACAGTGAACAGCTACCGTTACAGGATGTTCAGTAAGCTTAATATTAGTGGCGATGTCGAGTTGACCCATCTGGCGATTCGTCATGGCCTTTGTAACACGGAGCCTTTGGCAAGTCAGTGAGTGAACATTTCGACGCAAAAGCCTTTTTAAAGACCGTGACCAGCAAGCCTGGTGTCTACAGGATGTATGATGACCAGGCTACTGTCATTTATGTCGGGAAAGCGAAAGACCTGAAAAAACGGTTATCCAGCTATTTCCGTATTAAGGTCTCCAGCCGCAAAACCGAAGCGCTGGTCGCTCAAATAGCCCAAATCGACGTCACCGTCACCCATACAGAAACCGAAGCTCTTCTTCTTGAACACAACTACATTAAGCTTTATCAGCCACGTTACAACGTGCTGTTGCGTGATGATAAATCCTATCCTTTTATCTTTCTGAGCGGCGATCACCACCCAAGGCTTGCGATGCACCGTGGTGCAAAGCATGCTAAAGGCGAGTATTTCGGACCTTTCCCGAATGGTTATGCTGTTCGCGAGACTCTGGCGTTACTGCAAAAAGTATTCCCTGTGCGCCAGTGTGAAAATAATGTTTATCGCAACCGTTCGCGGCCTTGCCTGCAATACCAAATTGGCCGCTGCCTGGGGCCTTGTGTTAAAGGCATTGTCAGCGATGAAGATTACGCTCAGCAAGTTGAGTATGTGCGTTTGTTCCTGTCCGGCAAAGACGACCAGGTTATCCGGATGCTGGTGGCGCGTATGGAGGCTGCCAGCCAGTCACTTGAATTTGAAGAAGCAGCACGGTTAAGAGACCAGATTCAGGCTGTACGCCGGGTAACTGAAAGGCAATTTGTTTCTAATACTGGCGATGATTTAGATGTAATTGGCGTGGCATTCGATGCTGGCATGGCCTGTGTCCATGTACTATTTATTCGCCAGGGCAAGGTACTGGGAAGCCGTAGTTATTTCCCTAAAGTGCCAGGTGGCACAGAACTTAGCGAAGTGGTGGAAACTTTCGTTGGGCAGTTTTATCTACAGGGAAGCCAGTCGCGCACTTTGCCTGGCGAGATACTGCTGGATTTCAATCTGGCCGAACCCGGTTTACTGAGCGATTCACTGTCTGAGCTCGCCGGGCGAAAAATACATGTACAAACGCGCCCACGCGGTGACAGGGCCCGTTATTTGAAACTTGCCCGTACCAATGCCGCGACAGCCCTGGTTACTAAGTTGTCGCAGCAGTCAACCATTCACCAGCGCCTTACTGCACTGGCTGAGGTTCTTAAGCTTCCTAAGATCAGGCGGATGGAATGTTTTGATATCAGCCACACAATGGGTGAACAAACTGTCGCATCCTGTGTGGTTTTTGATACGAATGGACCACTACGGGCTGATTACCGGCGCTACAATATTACCGGAATAACGCCAGGCGATGACTATGCCGCTATGAACCAGGTACTGCGGCGGCGCTATGGTAAGGCGATTGATGACAGCAAAATTCCCGATGTAATTTTTATTGATGGCGGGAAAGGGCAGCTGCGCCAGGCTAAAACGGTGTTTGCTGAACTGGATGTCCCATGGGATAAAACGCACCCATTACTGTTGGGCGTGGCAAAGGGAAGTGATCGTAAAGCGGGCCTGGAAACTTTGTTTTTCGAACCTGAAGGGGAAGGTTTTTCGTTGCCACCGGATTCACCGGCATTGCATGTGATACAGCACATTCGTGATGAGTCACACGATCACGCCATTAGTGGGCATCGTAAAAAAAGGGCGAAAGTAAAAAGTACCAGCAGCCTTGAATCTATTGAAGGGATCGGCCCTAAACGGCGGCAAATGCTGCTCAAATTTATGGGTGGGTTACAGCCTTTGCGTAATGCGTCAGCAGAGGAGATCGCAAAAGTGCCAGGAATTTCAGACGCACTGGCAGAAAAGATTTTCTATGCATTGAAACATTAGGGCCTCTGTAGCAACATAGAGCAAATTCTCACTTACGACAAACAGTTAGCGACGCTATGCGATTTAATATACCAACACTATTGACGCTGTTTCGTGTCATCCTGATCCCGTTCTTTGTTCTGGCGTTCTATTTGCCGTTCCAATGGGCGCCATTTTTGTGTGCATTTATTTTCTGTCTGGCAGCTGTGACCGACTGGTTCGACGGTTTTCTTGCCCGTCGCTGGAACCAAAGCACACGTTTTGGCGCGTTTCTTGACCCTGTCGCAGATAAAGTGATGGTGGCGACAGCACTGGTGCTGGTGGCCGAATATTACCACTGTTGGTGGGTGACACTGCCTGCGGCGACGATGATAGCCAGGGAAATTATTATTTCTGCCCTGCGTGAGTGGATGGCCGAAATTGGCAAACGCAGTAGTGTTGCTGTTTCATGGGTGGGTAAGGTCAAAACTACCGCGCAAATGCTGGCACTGATTGGCATGCTCTGGCGGCCAAATGTCTGGATCGAATACACCGGTATTGGGTTGCTGTTCATTGCCACCATTCTGACTTTCTGGTCAATGTTCCAGTATTTGGACGCAGCACGCGGCGATTTGCTCGAACCGTGATCTATTCGGCGCAAAATTCAGCAAACGATCAGGGAATGAGAAAATTTCGTTGACTCAGTGCGTCAGGTAAGTAGAATGCAACGCATCGAACGGCGGCACGGTTCGCCGGTTAGTAAGAAAATCAAGTGATTAACTTATTTCGATATGCGGGAATAGCTCAGTTGGTAGAGCACGACCTTGCCAAGGTCGGGGTCGCGAGTTCGAGTCTCGTTTCCCGCTCCAGTTATCGGTAATGGCGAAAGCGGTTATCAGCTGTAAAGGCAAAAATTCGGCGCGTTAGCAAAGCGGTTATGTAGCGGATTGCAAATCCGTCTAGTCCGGTTCGACTCCGGAACGCGCCTCCAATTTCCCTGCCCGGATGGTGGAATCGGTAGACACAAGGGATTTAAAATCCCTCGGCGTTCGCGCTGTGCGGGTTCAAGTCCCGCTCCGGGTACCATGGGGAAATATAGAATAATCAAAGCAATAAGCAGTGTCGTGAAACCACCTACGGGTGGTTTTTTTGTGCCTGCAATTCTGTTCGGTATATTACATCCTGGTGCAGGAAGGGGTGTTATATAAGAAAAAGACCTGATGCCAGGCATCAGGTCTTGCGATCATCGGGTTAATAGCCCCGCACAGAACTCTGGTTATTCGCCTTCATATGCCTGGCGGTACAGTTCAATCACCTGTTCTTTGGTGGCTTTACGCGGGTTAGTCAACTGGCAAACATCTTTCTTCGCGTTCTCTGCCATAATGGCGAAATCTTCTGGTTTGACACCCAGGCTCTTAAGTGAATCTGGGATACCAACTTGCTTGCTCAGACGGCGAATTGCTGTGATGGCTTTTGCCGCCGCTTCATCTGTAGAAAGGCCTTCCACGCATTCCCCCATCGCTTCAGCGATATCACGGAACCGGTTCAGGTTACTGATCAAATTGAACGACTCAACATAAGGCAGCAGGATAGCGTTACATACACCGTGTGGCAGGTTGTAAAAACCACCCAGTTGGTGAGCCATAGCATGCACGTATCCCAGAGAGGCATTATTAAAAGCGATACCTGCCAGGTATTGAGCATAGGCCATATTGTCTCTGGCCTTCATATATTCGCCATTGGCGACAGCTTTAGGCAGGTACTGCGTGATCATGGTGATGGCTTTCAGTGCTGCTGCATCTGTCAGCGGATTTGCCATGGTAGAAACATAAGCTTCAATAGCGTGGGTCAGGGCATCCATCCCGGTTGCAGCCGTGAGTGAAGGAGGCATGCCAACCATCAGTACCGGGTCATTAATGGAAATTTGCGGGGTAACACGCCAGTCAACAATCGCCATTTTCACTTTACGTTGTGTATCAGTGATAATACAAAAACGCGTGATTTCTGAAGCGGTACCTGCCGTCGTATTAATGGCCATTAACGGGATCATGTCGTTTTTGGATTTATCAACCCCTTCGTAATCACGAATATTGCCACCATTTGCAGCAAGCAACCCAATACCTTTGGCGCAATCGTGAGAAGAACCACCACCAAGGGAAACAATGGCGTTACACCCATTTTCGCGGTAGCAGGTGATGCCTTCTTCTACATTTTTATCTGTCGGGTTTGGCTCTGCACCACCAAAAATATGCACATCGATTCCGGCTTCCTGGTAGATGGCTGCTACTTTATCTGCCATCCCACTCTTTGCTAAAAAAGCATCAGTAACAATAAGGATCTTTTTAACATTTAGCGTTTTTGCCAGAATTCCGGCTTCCTGAACACTGTCTTCACCAAATACATTACGGGTGGGCAGAAAATAATATGTCGACATTGATCTTCCCCTGTTCATTATTGAGAGTAATAACGTGGTGCACAGACAGCGGTACCTTCCATTGTTAACAAAAATCACAGGCTGGATGCTGCTACAAAAATGAGTCGCGGTTCTTGCTGCACTGTAACAATAGCCCTACAGCTCACTGTTTTAAATGAGAATTTTTGCCTTATAGCAGCAACGCTGGCTGAACATGCCCACGCAATGTAAAGGGATTACGCTGGGATAACCGTGAACACCCTCACAAAAACAATGGTTATTTTAACAATATGGAGCATTGTTATTTACATAATTTGCACGTCGCCCATGGCGAAAATGACGTAACATAGTGTAATTGCGCAATAAAACGTACAGGAATGTACAGAACAGGCTGAAAGGGTAACTATGAAACCGGATATAACATTTTATCGGCGCTTTGCTGCCGATATATTAAGCGATAAGAAAACAATTACTATTCGCAATCAGGCTGAATCACATTTCAACCCAGGCGAGAAATTACGCGTGGGTTATGAAGACAATAATGATATTTTTTGCACTATCGAAGTCATTTCAGTTGTGCCTGTCGCACCCGGTGATTTAACAAATGACCATGCGCGGCAGGAAAATATGTCTTTGGCAGAATTGCAGGCTGTTATCAGCCAGATATATCCGGGAGAGCAGCAATTGTATGTGATTTCCTTTCGCCGTATTGATGAATGCTAACCTTTAATGAGGGGTTACTATGCTGTCAGGTCTGTACGCATTTCCATTAACACCGCTTGATGAACAACAACTTCATTTAGGGGCTTTTACGCAGATAATTGGGCGGCTCGCTGCCGCGAAAATTGATGGCATTTGTGTGGCGGGCTCGACGGGAAGCTATGCCTACCTTAGCCGTGAAGAGCGGGCACTATTGGCGAAGTTAGCTGTTGAAGCCGCACAAGGTATCCCTGTGATGGTGGGAATTGGTGCCAATCGCCAGCGTGATGTTTTACAACACCTTGATGACGCACAGCAGGCTGGGGCTGCGTCTGTTTTACTGGCGCCACTTTCCTACCAGCCTTTATCTGATAGCGAAGTATTCGGGTTGTATCAAGCAGTAAGCCAGGCGTCATCTGTGCCTGTTTGTGTCTATATTAACCCACGAACCACACATTTTGATTTTAGTGATGCGCTGCTCACCCATATTGCCAGTTTGCCCAATATTGCTTCCGTTAAATTTCCGGGTGTCGCGGCAGAGCAACGTGAAGCCGCACGGTTGGCACAATACTGGCGTGGTCAGTTACCTGAACAAGTCTCACTGGGAATTAGTGGCGATGCTTATGCGTGGGCTGCGATAGCCGGCGGGTTTGATATTTGGTATTCCGTACTTGCCGGGTTATATCCTGAGACGTGCAAGGTATTGCTTCGCAGTGCACAGTCAGAAAGTGGGGAAATAAATAAACAACTGGAACCAGTATGGCAGTTGTTCCGCCAGCACGGTAGTTTGAGAGTGGTCGCCGCTATGGCACTTCTTGCCGGGCTTACCCCTTGCGATGGCCTTCCCAGGCCGCTTCAACCTGTGGCAGAAAATGCACTGGCTGAAATCAGGGCAGTGATGGAAAGGCTTCAGTGGTAAAACAACTGATGTCACTCCGTTTACCAGGGTACTTTGGTGCCCTGAATAATTTCAGTCAGGGGTACATTAAGTAACGGTTAAAATGATACCATCTGTGATTACTTGCAGATTAAATATTATTTCATCACTGGTTTCCTGCTAAATAAATCAGTGCTTATAATGGCACGTAAAATATTAGTGTCGCTTAACATACCCCTTATTGATTACATGGTATTACCTATATTGTTTTTTACGTTCAACTCTATGTTTTTTAAGATTAAATTTCTTTAATGAGATTGATTTAACCGTAAGGTGAAAATATTTTGTTGAACTTGAATGGGTGCAACCTGTATAAAGAATTCGACTTAAGGAAGAACCTATTCAAGATCTCTGCTCGTAATTGGCTGGCAGTTTCGATGTCGAACTGCCAGTTTTTTTTATTTAAAATTTCCACCAAATATCTTATCTCGTTTTGTATAACTCCGAAGTGATTTTTCTCATCGACATGCTTTATTCAATTGTTCATTCATTGTTCTGGCTCAACACTGTAGCCGGTGATATTACGTAAGCTTTCTCTTTTAACTGAGGTGTATTAGATGGAATCTGTTCACGGGCATGAAGTGTTGAAGATGATGCTGGAAGCGGAAACCCCATGGACTGCGGCAACGCTTGCAGCAGCAATTAAAGAGAAATTTGGTGAGCAGGCACGTTATCACACTTGTTCAGCCAGTGGCCTTGACGCCGAAGCCCTGGTGGCTTTTCTGGCGCAGAAAGGGAAGTTTATTGATGAAGGGCAGGGGTTTACTACAAGCCCGGATAAAATTTGCCAGCATTAAGCATGCCATTAACGCAAAAAAAAAGTGATGGGCACATTTCCTGGAAAACTACGATGCCTGTAAGTTTAAGCTTACCGGCATCGTGTTGTGTTATAAATCAGGCCTGGGTATCCAGTGTGGCCAGTTCTTTATCTACGAAATACAGCCCTTCACCACTGTTGCCAACAAGGCGCAGTTTATCAATAACAGATTTGAATAACTTCTCTTCTTCGTGCTGCTCGGCAACATACCATTGCAGGAAGTTGAATGTCGGATAATCCTGCGTGGTCATTGCCACATGCACCAGTTCATTAATTTTGCTGCTAATTAATTGTTCATGCTCATAAGTGGCAGTAAACAGCGTATCCAGAGAGGCATAGTCTGCGGTAAGGGCCGGAATAGCGGCGAGCTTAGGTAAATTGCCGGTATCGGTCAGATAGTCAAACAGGCGCTGCATATGGCTCATTTCTTCCTGCGCGTGACGGCGCAGAAAAGCTGCGGCCCCTTCAAAACTGTGGTAGCTGCACCAGGCGCTCATTTGCTGGTAGAGCAAGGAAGAATAAAGTTCCAGATTCATTTGGTCATTCAGGTGGCTAACCATCTCTTCTTTTAACATGTTTTGATCTCCTGCGTACCTGGTAATATGTTTTCAGCAAACTAATATAATTAGTTAAATAGTTGTATGCAATTGTAATTACAGTATTTAATCTTATTCTGTGGGACTGATAATTACTCATAAAATGAAAAGAGAATAAGATGCATTTATTACCCGGCAGCTCAGGGGGAAAAGCGTATTTTTTTCGCCAGATAACGGCATGCGCAGTCTGGCATAAAGTTAAATAAAATGTGATAAATCTGCGGTGATGATTTGTGTAAACTCAGGGAATATCAGTGAGCAGGAGGCCTCATGAGTGAGACCAGGCGCGTATTGGTCATTGAAGATGACCCACATATTGCCCGTTTGTTACAACTACATCTGCGCAACGCAGGCTATGAAACAACGCTCGCAACTGAAGGTGCGCGTGGCGTGCAGTTACTTAACCGCGGCGGGTGGGATGCGCTGATTCTCGATCTGATGCTGCCTGAGGTGGATGGCCTTGAGATTTGCCGCCAGGCCAGGACTCAGGCTCGTTATATGCCCATTATCATCGTCAGTGCCCGCACAGGCGAAACTGAACGTATTCAGGGGCTGAACCTGGGGGCAGATGATTATGTGACCAAGCCGTTTTCGGCACCAGAATTGTTAGCCCGCCTTAATGCGCTGTTTCGCCGCCAGCAAGCCATGAGCGATACGCTCAAACGCGATGCCGGGGTGTTGCATTTCGCGGGCTTGTCCGTTGACCCTCTCAGCCGGCATGCAATCTTGAATGAACAGGTACTGGATCTCACGCCCCGGGAATTCGATTTGCTCTATTTCTTTGCCCGCCACCCAGGCGAAATTTTTTCCCGGCTGGATTTATTGATCCAGGTGTGGGGTTACCAGCATGAAGGCTACGAACACACGGTGAATACGCACATTAACCGCCTGCGTATTAAATTAGAAACTGACCCGTCACAGCCACAGCTCATTGTGACTGTATGGGGGCAGGGATATAAGTTTCTGCCGCCAGGCAGTGAGGGCTGAGAGTGACACGGCTATTTGGCACGTTACCGCGCAGGCTGGCTGCGCTATTTCTTTTGTTGCTGGTGTCTGGCGGCGCATTGCTGGCGGGTATTCAGGTTTCTCTGACGCGTAACTATGGTAATGCGGTTGTCCAGCAGTTGTCTGCTGGCCTGGCTCAGCACCTGGTTCGCCAGTACCCGCGCCTTGCGGATGAAGGTATGGCAGGGGAGCAAACCCGGGCGCTGTTTAATAACCTGATGGCGGTTAACCCGAATGTGGAATTATACCTGATTGACCCTCAGGGGATGATCATTAACGATGCCGCACCTCCCGGGCATCTTAAACGCCAGAAAGTGTCTGTTGAGCCGGTAACCGCTTTTTTGCATGGCGACCCGTTCCCGGTTTATGGCGATGATCCCCGCCAGCTACACGGGCAAAAGGTATTCAGTGCAGCACCGTTTATTTCCCAGGGCAAAGTTCGCGGGTATGTCTATGTGATCCTGCAAGGGGAACATTACAGCGCGCTGCATGCCATGGCCTGGCAGCATAATATTGGTGTCATGGTTGCCGCGTCCCTGGTGTTACTGCTTATCATGTTGCTGATTCTTGGTGGCGCGACTTTTCATTGGGTGGCCAGGCCAGTCAGGGCACTGGAGCGCCGGGTCAGGCAAATTAGCCTGGGGCAACCACGCGTTACTGTTGAGGCAGTGCCTGATACGCGCAGTATGACCCAGGAACTGGTAAGCCTGTCGCAAGGGGTCACCCTGATGGAAGCAAAAATTGCCAGCCAGTGGGCTGAACTTGCCCAGGAAACCCAGGAGCGTCGGGCATTTTTGGCAACGGTCTCTCATGATCTACGCACACCGCTAACCGCCATCCATGGTTATATCGAATCCATTCTGTTGTTGAGTGACAATCTTTCGGATGAAGAAAAACGCCAGTATCTGGAAATCGCGCTGTCCGAAAGCCGCAAGGTGAGCCAAATGGCGCAGTCGTTGTTTGAGCTGGCCCGCCTGGAATACGGCGTGATAACACCTGATAAAACACTGTTCTCTCTGGAAGACCTGGTACAGGATGTAATGCAAAAAATGACGCTGGCAGCGCAAACACGTAACCAGCGTTTGCAGGTTGAGCCACTGGCCGGGTTGCCGGTGGTCAGTGCAGATATGGGCATGATTGAACGCGTGCTGACGAACCTGCTGGATAATGCGATTCGCCATACACCTGAGGGGAGCACCATTGCCGTTCGCGCCTGGCCGGCGTCAGATAATATGATTCTGGAGGTCGCCGACAACGGGCCCGGCATACCGCCAGAGAAGCGCAGCCAGTTGTTTACCCGCCCGGCATTGCTGAAGGGTGAAAGCTTGTCCCGGGGCGGGTTGGGGTTAATGGTGGTTCACCAAATCCTGCAGTTACATGGTAGCCGGATTGAGTTGATATCCTGCCCGGGGGCCTGCTTCCGCTTTACGCTTCCCCTGGCTACTCAGAGCCAGTCGGCAGGTTAACTGCGCCAGAAGGTGCGTGAAAACAAGATAAGAACCGGGTAGATTTCCAGGCGGCCAAGCAGCATTGCCGCGCACATCAAATATTTGGCGCTTTCCGACAGCCCGCCGAACCCGCTGGCTGTTGCCCCAAAACCCAGCCCCATGTTGTTGATACAGGCCGCGACGGTTGCAAATGAAGTGAGCAGGTCGTAACCCATTAAATTCAGTAACCAAATAAACAGACCAGTACAGGCCGCGTAGAGAAAAAAGAAACTCCCCACTGAGCGAACAACCCGGTCACTCATTACCGTTTTCCCCACTTTAATGCTGATTAATGCGCGCGGGTGGGCGAGCTGGTGTACTTCGTGGCGGCTCTGGCGGAGTAAAATCAGCAGGCGCATCATTTTTAACCCGCCGCAGGTAGAGCCAACACATCCGCCAAAAAAGCTGGCACTGAGCAGTAACACGATTGTGTGCGTGGGCCAGTGGGCATAGTCCCCAGTAGCCAGACCGTTATCTGTGAGCATGGAACTGGTAAGGAAAAAGGCATGCACCAGCGATTCGCCAGGTGAGTACATCCCGGCGCGCCACACTTCGAGGGCCACGATGGCAACCAGAATAGCGGCAACAATAAAGTAAAAACGCAGTTCAGGGTTGCGGCGAAAAGGCTGAATGCTGCGGCGTATTATGGCCACAAAATAGAGGGTGAAATTAATCCCTGACAGCAGTGAGAACACACCCGCCACCAGTTCGACAGGCTGGCTGTTAAAAAAACCAATACTTTCTGTTCGGGTGGAAAAACCGCCCAGCGAGACCGTGGACAGCCCGTGGCACAGAGCGTCAAACCACGGCATCCCGGCAAACATATATGCAACGGTGCAGGCCAGCCCGAGCAGTAAATAGGTAAACCACAAGTTACGTGATGTATCCGCCAGCCGCGGTGTCAGCCTTTCTTCTTTAAATGGCCCGGGCATTTCCGACTGGTAAAGTTTCATGCCCCCAATCCCCAGTAACGGAAGTACGGCGACAGCGAGTACGATAACGCCTAAACCGCCAACGAAATTTAACTGGGCGCGGTAGTACAGTATGGATCGGGGTAACAGGCTGACATTATTGAATATTGAAGCACCGGTGGTGGTTATTCCGGAAACACCTTCGAACAGTGCATCGGCAAGGCTGATATGCAGACTGTCGTTAAGCCATAAAGGCATGGCGCTGATAACTGAAAACAGTAACCAGAACAGAACGATAATGATGAAGCCGTCCTGGGTTTTAAGTTGTACATTTTCCTGGCGAGTGGTAACCCAACAAAAGCCACCCAGCACAGAAAAACAGGCAAAGGTGGTTAAAAAAGCAAACAGGCTGCGGTCTTTATCAATCAGGGCCAGCAGCATGGGCGGGATCATGGAAAGACTATAAAGGAGGACTAAAAACCCACATAAATGAACGACAATTTTAGTGCGTGATGAGATTTGCATAGCTGCGTCATGCCATAAAACAGCGCGTCATTCGGAAAGTAAAGCCAATAACGCTGACAATAAAGAGTGTGAAATATAACACAAATCTGCTCCTCAACATGCTATCACGGCGCGTCTGGTCACCAAATCAACAATCTGTATCAGGCGCTGTCTTGTCTTTTATGTGGTAATAGCGCCAGCGCCTGTTCCGGGGGCAGTGGTTTGCTGAAGTAATAACCCTGCATAAAATGGACGCCAAATTTAGCCAATTGTGCAGCCTGTTCCGGCGTTTCCACACCTTCAGCAACGACCTGGAAATGGAGCCCGTGGGCAATGGTCATTACCGCAGCGATTATCGACTGCCCTTTATCAAAAATATTGGCCACAAAGGCACGGTCGATTTTCACGTAATCAATATTGAGGTTCTGAATCACGGACAGGCTTGAATAGCCTGTGCCAAAATCATCAATAGAAATTTTAACACCCAGCAAGCGTAGCCGACTTATGGTTTCTTTCACACCTTGTTGCTCCTGGTGAAAAAAAGTTTCTGTCACTTCCAGGTGTAACCGACCGGGTGCTATCTGATGTTCGCTCAGCACCTGCGCCACATTGGCGACAAACTGTGGGTCCTGCATCTGGATAACCGAAACATTGACCGACAGACTGGCGGTGGTGTGAGGCATCTCTGTCAGTATTTGGCAGGCTTGCTCCAGCACCCAATAACCAACCGGCACAATCAGCCCGCTTTGTTCCGCCAGTGGAATGAATTCCGCAGGAGAAATGTTTTCGCCGTTATGATTCCAACGCAGCAAAACTTCAAAGCCAGCAATACGCTGGCTGTTTGCCGTCACGATAGGTTGCAATGCCAGGCTGAGCGCGCCAGCGGCCAGTGCAGAGCGCAGGGCTTCAAGTAACGTGGTACGGCGTAACAGGCTCTGCTCCAGTGCCTTGTTGTAGAACGCAATACGTTCATGGACCTGGTCTTGCTGTGCATACATTGCAATATCGGCCAGTTGAATAAGTTTACTCATGCTGTCGCCATGCTCAGGGCAGATGGCGATACCAATCGTTGAACGAGGGGTAATCTGCTCTTCGTCAATGCGGTAAGGCATACCAAGCCTCACCAGCATGGCATCGGCCACCCAGTATAATTCACCCGGGTCGGTCAGCGCGGTGGCAAAGATAAACTCGTTGCCGCCCCAGCGGCAAAACCAGGTGTTGTCATCAGAGAATTCACGCAGGCGACCACTGAACTTGCGCAGGAGTGCATCACCGTATGTGTGCCCCAACGTGTCGTTGATCTGTTTAAAGCTATCCAGTTCAATAAAAAAGACGCTGTAGCCATTAATTTGTTGCTGGTGGAACCGCTCAGTTAACTGGTTTGCCTGTTCCAGAAAAGTTGAACGGTTATACAAGCCAGTCAGTGGGTCCATTCGTGAAAGTTTGTATAAATCCTGAGTGCGCTGGCGTACCAGGTCTTCCATATGTTCCAGCATGGTCAGGTTTTTGTACTTGAGAAAAATTGCGTTGCGAATATAACGGGACACCGTGAGTGCTGAAAACACCATTGCCAGTGTGAAGAAGATACCAAGAATACCTAAATGAACCCTGTAACTGTCTGAAAGCATCAACAGTATAAGTGAGCAGGGGAGTAACATAATGCAGGAATACAACGTTGCCAGTAAAGGATGGCCTGAAAGAATGCAGGTCGCTCCCGCCGCCATGGCGGATAAAATAATCACCACACAGGTGAATTCTTCCGGGCTGAAACTGGGGTAAAAAAACAGGCTGTAAGCAGACCAGACGGCTGCCGTGATTAATGCGCCAATAGTAAAGCGCCGGTGGTAGCGGCCTTTGCCCTGCTGTTCACTGGGAAGGTGGCGCCAGATAAAAATATCAACACAGCGTAAACCCAGGATAACCAGCATAACGGTAAGCCAGGTGATTTTCCCGGCCCGGGTTTCCGGTGTAAGAAAGCTGAGCGCAAGGGTTATGGCGGCCAGCCCGCTAATCGCAAGCCCGTTAAAGGCATTGCCATAAAGTAGCTTATTCCCTTCGCGTAAGTAGAGTTTCTGGCGTTCGTTATCTTCATTCATGTCGTCATCCGGGCCGTAATACGGCTTGTAACATAATGATATTTTTAATGTCATCAGACCTGAAAAACGACTAACCTAGACAGGTTTAAGTATAGATGCCGTGCGCAATATTCGTCTGAAGGGCGCACAATAAAGAATAAAAAAATGGCTTTAGCATTGCTGCCATCTCTGCGGGTAAACGCAGACGCCCGGGTGCTCTCTGTAAATGTAGCTAACCAGCGTAATAGTGTCACTTAGCCACAGGAGATTGCCCGTTACCGGGCATTCTCTTCTTAATAGCCTGCTGTATTACTCTGAATCAGTTGCCCCTGGCATAACCAGGAGGTGGTCACTTGCTCGTTCAGGCACTCAGATGCGCTGGTTGTGGTACAGGTAGTAATTGGATCACCAAATGACAGTGCTGTGGCGTAACCCCAGGCCTGGCAAGCCCGGTTTGCATTATTCTGCGCCATGTACTGGTCTACATGAGCATTTTGCAGAGGCGGCAGGTCGTAGGCCAGGCGGACAACACCACTGTTTCGGTCACCACCGACAAATTCAGGTGTCTTCGTTATGGTACAACCCGCTACCAACACACATAAAACCGCTAAAATTATTGTTCTCATGCCCAGTGCCTGTGACAAATAAATCAGATTGTAGGTGACTGGTGACCAGGGCAATCGGCTGAATAAAGGGGAAAAGGGCGCTGCCAGTGCGTTATTACTCAATATGTGAAGTCTGTGCCAGCATACCACCAGGTTGCGACTTGCCAGATAAGCATGATGCCGCGGCTGTGAACTGTAAGTGACCAGGGCTGGCAATCTGGCTTTCTGTTCTGTGTTCATGATGTGCTTTACCGGCAATAAGAAAGTAAATTGTGAACCAGACTGTAATTTTTAAAACAAGTTTTCATTAAATTTGAAAGTATGTTCATAGGATAGTATTGTTAGCGCATCAAGTCGCAAATCTGGTGGGTAAACCACGCTACGATTCAGGAGAGAATAGAATGAAAGTTGCACTGATGATGGAAAACAGTCAGGCAAGTAAGAATGCCGTTGTCCTTAAAGAGCTGAATGCGGTTGCTGATGAAAAAGGCCTGTCAGTTTTCAACGTGGGTATGAGCGATGAGCAGGACCACCACCTGACTTATATCCACTTAGGCATTATGGCAAGCTTGCTGTTGAATTCAAAAGCTGTTGATTTCGTTGTGACGGGGTGTGGCACAGGCCAGGGCGCTTTGATGTCACTGAACATCCACCCGGGTGTAGTGTGTGGTTACTGTATTGACCCGGCAGATGCTTTCCTGTTTGCCCAGATCAACAATGGCAACGCGCTTTCTTTACCTTTTGCTAAAGGCTTTGGTTGGGGCGCAGAACTGAACGTACGCTTTATCTTTGAAAAAGCGTTCACTGGACGTAAAGGGGAAGGTTACCCGCCAGAGCGTAAAGAGCCACAAGTGCGCAACGCTGGTATTCTGAACCAGGTAAAAGGTGCTCTGGTTAAGGATTACCTGGAAGGTTTACGTGCGGTTGACCGCGAGCTGGTTAAAACAGCTGTTTCTGGCGAGCGTTTCCAGAAATGCTTCTTTGAACATTGCCAGGATAAAGAGATTGAAGCATTTGTTCGCGAGCTCCTTGGCTAACTAACAACGCTTAGAATTTCGAAGGCCAGCTTATGCTGGCTTTTTTTATGCGCCAGAATAGGTAGCAGGCACACATACAAGAACATCTGGCAGGTAAGGCTTTTCCCCGGTGGCCCAAACGTTCAGCGCGAAGTTCGACCGGCGTCAACAGCGGTCAATAGAGTGCTCTAAGGGTATTCCCCGAAAAGATGTAACTTCCTCGTCTATGGCCAGACGGATAATTGAGTGACCGACACAACATCTTCACAGATCCTGGCCTGTCTCATCACCCGTGTGACGTAATTGCTACCACATCAACGCGATTGACATGCGCTCATACCTTATCGCCTTTCCCCAGTGCTCCACGTGGTAACAGCTGTATTGTTTCCCTGTGCCAGTGCGGGGGACTCATACGTGGCAAGCAAAAAGCTGCAGAGGAGAGGGTTACAATACGTTGCTTATTAACAAAATTTTAAATTTACCAGGATTATTTTGCGATGCAGCTCACAAAACAGTTGATTTTTGTGATGGTGGTCATATTATATACCCAAGTTGAGCAACACCTGCATAACATACATAAGGTTTGACCATGAAACTGCGTCGCATTCTGAAAAGCATGTTTGAAAACTACTGCAAAACATTCAAAGACGTCCCGCCGGGCGCAATGTTTTGATAAAAAAAACCTGCTCCGTCACGAAGCAGGTTTTTTTATGTCCGGCGTACAGCGTGCGGTACTAATGGCGTGTTGAAGCAGCCGGTGCAGCAACGACTGCAGAATCCGTTGTATTCGCCTTGTCTTTACTGAACAATTTACTGTTACCCCAGCAATTTTCATAAGGGTGACCAACAAGCTCTTCAATTACACGGCGGGCTTCCGGGCTGATATCTTCAAGTTTCCCACCGGCTTTCACGCGGCTTACTTCTTCCAGAACTACCAGATGTGTGCGGCGGTTAAGTTTCATTTGGCTACTGAATATCACGGCTGCCAGAGCCAGAATAATCACACCAACGCAGAAGACAACTGCAATGGCAGTTACTGCACTGTCTGGTTGAGTATGAGCTTTAGACTGAAAACCGTAGTAGCTCAGAATCGCGCCCATCACAAAAACAATTGCCGAACGCAGTATTTTTCCGGCAAATGTCATCGCGCCAGCATAGATCCCTTCACGGCGACGGCCGGTAAATACTTCATCGACATCAGCCAGGAAGGTATACACCGTCCAGGGGATGTAATACACACCACCAGTGCCAAGGCCAAACAGAACGGTAATAGCAAACATCAGAATAGTGGCACTGTGTACCGGTAAGTGGAAAAACCACAGTGCGGTATAAAACAGCACAGCCACCATAACCACGCTCAGCGCCATAATATACGGGCGGCTGAAACCATACTTAACACATACACCAATAAACAGCGCGGTGGAGAAGAGTTGCAGAATTGAGTTGAGGCTATTCAGCCCGGCAACCATTGCTGGATCATGTTGTAATACGAAAATCACAAAGTAAGTAAATATCGATGCAAACAACCATTCTGCACCAAATCCACATAAGTACATGCCGAGGTGTTTACGGAAAACCCGTAAATGGAATGTTGAGGACATATCTTTTGCCAGTGACAGTAATGTACCGGTCACTGTCCGTGGTGCATTATCGTTGTTGTCCTGTTCCGCCGGGGTACTTTTTTCCCAGGTGCTGGTGTAAAGGCAACCAATCGCGACAAACAGAATGACCCCGTAAGTCAGGCCAGTCAGGAAGAACGGCTGAGCAGAGTCTTTACCAAAGATAAGAATGTACTGGCCGGGAATAAAGGCAGCGAGGAAATTTGCCAGCTTCCCGAAAATTGCTTTGTATCCGGTCAGTTTAGAACGCAGTGTGAAATTGTCTGTCATCTCTGTTGCCAGAGTTTCGTAAGGGACCATCACAGAGGTATAGATAAGCTCGAAGGTGACATAAGTTACCAGGTAGTACCAAAAACCAAAACCTTCAACCCAAAGTAAAGGGTAAAACATCATCAGTGGTGCGCCGAGCATTAAGAAAAAGCGGCGGCGCCCAAAGCGTTTACCCAGTTTCGTCCGGGAAAAGTTATCAGTTAAATAGCCCATTAGTGGGTTGCTGATGGCATCAATAATGCTGGCAACAGAGAAGATAAAAGCAGCCTCAATCAGTGTCAGGCCGCAAAAAGTTGTGTAGAAATAGAGCAGCCATGCTCCACTAATTGCCAGCGCGCCACTACCGAGTAAGTTTCCCCCACCGTAGGCCAATTGATGCCGCAAACTGACCTGCCGCTGCCCCGTCATGTTCAGGGGAGACGTTTTACCAGAATTCATTTTGAACCTCTGTTTCATTTTTTTAGATATTACGGTTCTTATAATTTGAATTTGTGTATTGAAATGTGAAGGGTGTCACTAATAGTCATTTTTTACGTAAAGAAGTGATGAATATGAGATGTGTGCTGAATTTTTTTATTTCAAAGATATAGTGGCGATACGTGTTTTTAGTTTTTAAGGGAATAAAAGATACCGACATTCCACACACTTTTTAGCGAACTGCTTCAAACAAATGCCATCGGAAGCCAGCCTTTACATGGATTTCTCCCACCGGGCTACCGTTCCGGGCTGTATCCCGGTACCATATGCGTTTTTGATGAGGAGAGAAAAATGTCCGGATCCTTTAGCAAGGAAGATGAGCTGGTTTCTGATGTGGTTGCATGCCAGTTAGTGATTAAACAAATACTGGATGTCATTGATGTTATCGCTCCGGTGGAAGTTCGCGAGAAAATGGCAACCCAACTCCGTTCTATTGACTTTGCCGGCCACCCTTCAGCTGATCCGGTTACGTTGCGTGCGGTACAAAAGGCCGTTGCATTGATTGAGCTGAAATTTACCCGCCAAAACGACGCTCACTAACGGCCTTTGGTACAGAGGGTTGGTGGGAAGTAACCAGGCCAACCCCAATATTTCAGCGGGGAAGGCCTGCCAGGATTAAGTGAAGGGCTGCTTTACGCTTTGCGGGCAGGTATTTACTGGCCTGGCATCACGCTGTTGCAGCTTTAGCCAGAATATGGTCAGTTTGCATGAGACACATCCCTGATGCATCGGCTTCGCGTACCATTTCCAGCATTTTTACTAATACGGCACCATCTTTGCGCTGGATTTTTTCAATTTGCTGTAAAAATAACAGAGTGGACAAATCATTGATACTGATTGCTTCATCCTGTAATTGAATCAGGCTTTCGGCACGCAAGCGGTAGTCATTCAACATTTTCTCAAACAGCACAGCCAGTGAGTTGCAACCAGGCGTCAGGCCATTCTGTAGTGGTTGCACGACCGGGTTTTCTCCCATTTTTTTCAAATGATCGAAAAAACGCATCATCAGTGTTACTGTCCCCTGGGCCTGCGTTCGCAGGAAGTGCGCGGTATCGTGCAGGTTGTGCTCAATGCACCACGCACTTAATTGCAGGTAGAGGTTAGATGAGTAAAACTCTCGGTTCATTTGTACATTCAACTTCGAAACAATATCAGTTACGGCCATAACAATATCCTTATTTTCTGGAAACCTGTGATTTTGTTAATTCACGAAGAAACTGAATAAATGCTGCAAACTTATCACCAGCCTGTATCTATTTTGTACGGCACTGTTTTAAACACCGTGCCGTGAACCCCATTGTATTAAACAATACTGTTTGGAACGTAACCGTTCTCAATAGCATTGTTTTCAACATAACTGTGCAATGTTTACCCGCAGTTATTCCTTGTTAACTATTTTTAGCATACAACCAGAATAAAAATAAGGATACTCTTAGTGAGAATTTTTACGCTTACTTACTTTATTGATTCAGTGTACTATTTGCTGGCTAATAAATGAACATGAAAAGACTTTGATGAAGGGATTGCTATCTTATTGATATGTGGTTTGCTTTTTTTTGCTTTCTGGTCAAAGTATTCCTGAGCATTTAGTCAGAATATTACTTGTTGTTTATTTATTATTAACATGATTTAGCCATTGTAATTAACGAATTCAGTCTGGTTAACATTATTATTCCGTATGAGACCGGAACCGGGTTGTAGTGTTTTTCTTATAAAATGAAACAGAAAGGCTGTTGATAAGAAATATAATGAATCGAAAATGATTAGGTATGCATCAGAGATGCCTGACTGTGACAGTTTTATTAAATATTTTTGAGATATATCTTTGTACAGATTTTCCACCCGCTGGCGGCCAACTACCTGTAAACCTCATCTTAGACAAGCAGTAGATTACTCCTGGTGTGAGGCGATCACTTAACAAGGATTTGGTTGCTGGTCATATGGATTTTTCTGCTCATCCCGTTCTGATTCATCATACATATTAGCACTTTTTTATGCCTTTATTTGCTGAATCTATGCACAGATTTACTAAAATTCAGCCGTGTGATTTTGCTCTCCTATGGATTTTTAATTTCCCGCTAAAACTATTTTGCGTTCTCAGTATTTTGGGCATAAAAACCCTGGTTTGCTGTTAACGTTTGAAATAAAGAACATTTTCTGTTCACTACCCTGCACACAAGAAAATAAATGCTGGAGTTTACCATGCACAAATTTACTAAAGCGCTGGCAGCAATTGGCCTTGCTGCTGTTATGTCACAATCCGCTATGGCGGAAAATCTGAAACTGGGTTTTCTGGTTAAACAACCTGAAGAACCCTGGTTCCAGACTGAGTGGCGTTTTGCAGACAAGGCGGGCAAGGATCTTGGCTTTGATGTGATTAAAATTGCCGTGCCTGATGGCGAGAAAACACTGAATGCGATTGACAGCCTGGCAGCAAATGGCGCGAAAGGTTTTGTTATTTGTACCCCGGATCCCAAGCTCGGCTCTGCCATTGTTGCTAAAGCACGCGGCTACGGGATGAAAGTGATTGCTGTGGATGACCAGTTTGTTAATGCCAAAGGTAAACCGATGGACTCAGTACCATTGGTAATGATGGCGGCAACCAAAATTGGTGAGCGTCAGGGGCAGGAACTGTACAAAGAGATGCAAAAACGTGGCTGGGATGTCAGTAAAACTGGGGTGATGGCAATCACCGCTAATGAACTGGATACCGCACGCCGCAGAACCTCAGGTTCAATGGAAGCGCTCAAAGCTGCAGGGTTCCCTGCCAAACAAATCTACCAGGTGCCAACAAAATCCAACGATATTCCGGGAGCTTTTGATGCCGGTAACTCATTGTTGGTACAACACCCGGAAGTTAAACACTGGCTGATTGTCGGGATGAACGACAACACAGTACTGGGTGGTGTACGTGCAACTGAAGGCCAGGGTTTCAAAGCGAATGATGTAATTGGTATTGGTATCAATGGGGTTGACGCCGTCAACGAACTGTCAAAAGCAGAAGCAACTGGCTTCTACGGCTCCCTGTTACCCAGCCCGGATGTGCATGGTTATAAATCCAGCGAAATGCTTTACAACTGGGTTACCAAAGGTGTTGAACCACCGAAATTTACCGAAGTCACCGATGTTGTGTTGATTACACGCGACAACTTCAAAGAAGAACTGGCTAAAAAAGGCCTGGGCGGCAAGTAATTGTTCCAGGTAGATAACGGGCGTGCTGCACGCCCGTTTACCGGGGAAGGTTTGGAGGCTATATGCAACAACAAACACCGTATCTCTCGTTCCGTGGTATTGGAAAGACATTTCCGGGCGTTAAAGCGCTACAGGATATCAGCTTTGACTGCTACAGCGGCCAGGTGCATGCGCTGATGGGGGAGAACGGCGCAGGGAAATCCACACTATTAAAAATTCTGAGTGGTAATTACGCGCCAACAACCGGCTCTATTACCTTAAAAGGCCAGGAAGTTACATTTGCCAATACGGTCGCGGCGCTGGACGCAGGCGTTGCCATCATATACCAGGAACTCCATTTAGTGCCGGAAATGAGTGTGGCTGAGAACATTTATCTTGGCCAGCTCCCGCACAAAGGCGGCTTTGTAAACCGGTCGCTCCTTAACTACGAGGCACGTTTACAACTGGAACATCTCGGTCTGGATATCGACCCTGAAACGCCGTTGAAATATTTATCGATAGGCCAGTGGCAAATGGTGGAGATCGCCAAAGCGCTGGCTCGCAATGCCCGGGTTATTGCGTTTGATGAACCAACCAGTTCACTGTCTGCGCGCGAAATCGAAAACCTGTTCCGGGTTATTCGTGAACTGCGTGAAGAAGGCCGGGTCATTTTGTATGTTTCTCACCGCATGGAAGAGATTTTTGCACTGAGTGACGCCATCACGGTGTTTAAAGATGGGCGTTATGTATGCACCTTCGATGATATGGAGAAGGTCAACCATGACGCACTGGTACAGGCGATGGTTGGCCGTGATATTGGCGATATCTATGGCTGGAAACCAAGGCCTTATGGCGAGGTTCGCCTGGCACTTAATAATGTTAAAGCGCCGGGTGTACGCAAACCGGTCGATTTAACGGTGAAAAGTGGCGAAATCGTTGGCTTGTTTGGCCTGGTAGGCGCGGGGCGCAGCGAACTGATGAAAGGGCTGTTTGGCGGTACACGCATTACCGGCGGGGAAGTGCTGATTGACGGCAACCCGGTCACGATTCGCGAGCCTTCAGATGCCATAAAAGCAGGCATGATGTTGTGCCCTGAAGACCGCAAAGCAGACGGCATTATCGCTGTGCACTCGGTGCAGGAGAACATCAATATCAGTGCACGGCGCAAGCATATCAGTATTGGCTGCCTTATCAATAAACTCTGGGAAAGTGAAAACGCAGGTCACCATATTCGAGCGCTCAATATTAAAACCCCTGGTGCTGATCAACTGATCATGAATCTTTCTGGCGGGAATCAGCAAAAGGCCATCCTCGGCCGCTGGTTGTCTGAGGAGATGAAAGTGATCCTGCTTGATGAACCCACCCGCGGGATTGATGTTGGCGCAAAACATGAAATCTACAACGTTATCTATACCCTGGCTGCTCAGGGAGTGGCGGTGTTGTTTGCATCGAGTGACCTGCCTGAAGTTCTGGGCGTTGCAGACCGCATTATCGTGATGTGTGAAGGCGAGATTGCGGGTGAGTTAACACATGATGAGGCGACGGAAAAGCAGGCACTGAGCCTTGCTATGCCGAAAGCCAGCCAGGCCGTTGCCTAATTGAGGAGTTTTTTTATGTCTTCATTAACTACATCAGGAACCGGTCGCACCGGGTTGTCAGTTTCCCGGATTTGGGATCAGTATGGAATGCTGGTGGTATTTGCTGTGCTGTTTCTGGCATGTGCGATTTTTGTGCCTAATTTTGCCTCCTTTATCAATATGAAAGGCCTTGGGCTTGCTGTATCGATGTCGGGTATGGTGGCCTGCGGTATGCTGTTTTGCCTTGCTTCAGGTGATTTTGACTTATCCGTGGCTTCGGTTATTGCCTGCGCCGGTGTAACCACCGCTGTGGTGATTAACCTGACCGAAAGCCTGTGGATCGGGGTTTTTGCGGGTCTGTTGCTGGGTGCTGCCAGTGGGTTTGTGAATGGTTTTGTTATCGCCCGTTTGAAGATCAATGCATTGATCACCACACTTGCCACAATGCAGATAGTCCGCGGCCTTGCCTATATCATTTCTGATGGTAAAGCGGTGGGGATTGAAGATGAGCGTTTCTTCGAACTGGGTTACGCTAACTGGCTTGGGATCCCGGCACCTATCTGGATAACCATTGCCTGCTTTGTGTTGTTTGGTTTCTTACTGAATAAAACCACATTTGGGCGTAACACACTGGCTATTGGTGGCAACGAAGATGCGGCCCGCCTTGCCGGGGTACCTGTAGTTCGCACCAAAATTATCATCTTCGTGTTGTCTGGCCTGGTTTCGGCAGCCGCAGGGATAATTCTGGCATCCCGTATGACCAGTGGGCAGCCAATGACTTCAATTGGTTATGAATTGATCGTAATCTCAGCCTGTGTTCTGGGTGGGGTTTCACTGAAAGGTGGGATTGGTAAAATTTCGTTTGTGGTGGCGGGGGTGTTGATACTGGGTACAGTGGAAAACGCCATGAACCTGCTGAACATTTCTCCTTTCGCACAGTATGTGGTTCGTGGTCTGATTCTGCTTGCGGCGGTTATTTTTGACCGTTACAAACAGAAGTCTCAACGCGCATCCTGAGTAGTGGCACAGTAGTGGTATAGTAGTGGCATAGTTTTGGATTAACGCCAGCTAAACAGCTGGCGTTTTTCATTGATTTAATTCTGCATTTTTGGTGAGAAACCAGTTTTTTATCACGTTATATTTATTTGTTTTGAAATAAATTTCCGCATGCAATATTTTACATGGAGATATATTTCAATGACTCAGGAACTCGAGTATCAAACCCCCCCTTCAACACAACCCCCCCAACACCGTTTTGCACGCACCTGGACGTTAAGTCTGTTCGGCACTGCTGTAGGGGCTGGTGTGCTGTTTCTCCCTATTAATGCCGGTATGGGAGGATTCTGGCCGTTAGTGGTGATAGCGTTGCTGGTTGGGCCAATGACGTGGCTTGCACACCGTGGTCTCGCCCGGTTTGTTTTATCTTCTGAAACCCAGGGCCGTGATATTACACAGGTGGTTGAAGCCCATTTTGGCCAGCGTGCCGGTATTCTAATCACGTTGCTCTATTTCTTTGCTATTTATCCCATTTTGCTTATTTATGGGGTGGGTATTACTAATACCGTTGATTCGCTAATTGTGAACCAGTTAGGAATGGCATCTTTGCCAAGAGCGTTGCTGTCCTTTGTGCTGGTCGGGTTGCTGATGTCAGTGATGCTACTTGATGAGCAGCGGATGTTACGCATTACCACCTGGCTTGTTTACCCACTTGTTGCCATTCTGATATTCCTTTCTCTGTATCTTATCCCTCACTGGAATTTGGCTGCTATTAAAGAGGTGCCTGCGTTACAGGACTTCTCCGTAACTTTGTGGCTGACAATCCCGGTACTGGTGTTTGCGTTTAATCATTCACCGGCTATTTCATCTTTTTCTCTGGCGGTGGGGAAGGAATACCCGGATACAGCAGATGAACAGGCCAGCCGCATATTGCGCAATACATCGGGTATTTTGCTGCTGTTTGTTATGTTATTTGTGTTCAGCTGTGTACTGAGTGTCACTCCCGATGACCTGGCTGCGGCCAAAGCGCAAAATATCTCTATGCTCAGTTATCTGGCGAATAAGTTTGATAACCCGCTAATTTCATTCTTTGGCCCTCTGGTTGCAATCCTTGCCATTTCGAGCTCGTTTTTTGGGCACTATTTGGGGGCGCGTGAGGGGTTGCATGGGGCGGTTGTTAAACTGGCACAACTGCGTGGCGTCGGTATCAATGAAACCATTATCCGGCGCGCGATTGTGCTGTTTTTCTTTGGTTCTGTCTGGCTGGTGGCAACGCTCAATCCAGGGATCTTAAGCATTATTGAATCGTTGGGTGGGCCAGTGATAGCCGCTATTTTATTTATCATGCCTGTCTATGCACTCTACACCGTTCCTGCTATGTCGCGCTGGCGCCAGGGTAAAAGCCACCTGTTTGTTCTGCTGATGGGTTGTATTGCTATTTCCGCGCTGGTTGCGGGTTTTATCTGACCTTGTTTTCACTGTTACCGGGTGAGCCAGGTATTCACCCGGTGGCATTTCTCATCATACTGGCTATACTTACATGGCTAATCATTTATACAGGTGATAAATACGCATAAATATCATACCGCTAATAATCCAGTCTGCATGTGTGGCTGCAAAGCATAAAAAGTAGTCTGGAATATAAAAGGTACTAACAGCTAAAAGGAGGGCAGAGGGTGGAAGCTGCATTAAATAAACCGCCATTACTGACCGGCCAGTATGCATTTTTCTTCGACTTTGATGGCACGCTGGCCAAACTGAAACCTCATCCCAGTCAAGTCTCACTTCCGGATAACGTACAGTATCATTTACGCAAACTGGCTGATCTTAGCCACGGTGCACTGGCATTGATTTCAGGGCGCTCAATCAACGAACTGGATAAGTTCACTCAACCTGAACGCTACCCGCTCGCAGGGGTTCACGGTGCGGAACGTCGTGATATCAATGGTCAGCAATTCACACTTTCACTTCCTGCAAACCAGATGAACGCAATCCGCCGGAAATTGCAGGCCGCATTAGGTGATATTGACGGTGTGCAAATTGAAGAAAAACCGATGGCTTTTGCATTGCATTACCGGCACGCGCCCGGCAGTGAGCCTCTGGTGCATAATTGCGCACAGGCTATTACCGCGCAGTACGCCGATTTGACTCTGCAACAGGGGAAGTGTGTGGTGGAAATTAAACCTGGGGGGGTTAATAAGGGCGAGGCGGTGCACCAGTTTATGGCTGAGCCACCGTTTTCGGGGCGGATACCTGTCTTTCTGGGTGATGACTTAACCGATGAAGCCGGGTTTGACGCAGTCAATCAGTATCATGGTGTCAGCATCAAAGTTGGTCAGGAAGCAACCTGTGCACGCTGGCGGCTGGAAGACGTACCCGCTGTCTGGTCCTGGTTATCAGGTCAGGTCGCTTATTTTGAACAACAACGAGCAATAACGTCGAGGAGGGCTGATTATGAGTCGTTTGGTCGTAGTCTCTAACAGGGTCGCTTTGCCTGATGGGAAGAAAAATGGGGCAGGTGGGCTTGCTGTCGGTATCCTTGGGGCATTGAAGAATTCAGGTGGCGTGTGGTTTGGGTGGAGCGGTGAAACCGGGGAGATTGACGACCCGCTAAAGAAGGTTAGCCAGGGTAACATTCAGTGGGCGACCTTCAACCTCAGTGAAGAGGATTATGAACAGTATTATTGCCAGTTCTCTAACGGGGTTCTTTGGCCAGCCTTTCATTACCGGCTGGATTTGGTGGACTTTACCCGTGAGGCCTGGGAAGGTTACCTGCGAGTGAATGCTGCCATGGCAAAGCAACTGGCACCCCTGATTCAACGCGGTGATATTATCTGGATCCATGATTACCACCTGTTGCCACTGGCCAGTGAACTGCGCCGTTTGGGGGTTAATAACCGTATCGGTTTCTTTTTACATATTCCTTTCCCGACGCCTGAGATATTCACGGCGTTGCCGCCCTGTAAAACCCTGCTGGAACAAATGACTGATTATGATTTGTTAGGGTTTCAGACTGAAGCCGACCGCCAGGCGTTTATCGACAGCCTTGGGTTACAAACCCAGGTGACAACCTATATGGATGGCCACCACATGGCGGATGGTAAATCCTTCCAGACCCATGTTTACCCGATTGGGATTGAAACGGAAGATGTCATCGAGCAGGCCAAAGGGCCGTTACCTGCCAGGCTGGCGCAGCTTAAAGCTGAACTGGGGCGGGTACAGAATATTTTCTCTGTGGAGCGCCTGGATTATTCCAAGGGGCTGCCAGAGCGTTTCCTGGCATTTGAGACTCTGCTCGAAAAATACCCTGAGCATATTGGGAAAATTCGTTATACCCAGATAGCGCCAACATCGCGAGGGGATGTGCAGGCCTATCAGGATATTCGCCACCAACTCGAAACAGAATCAGGCAGAATCAATGGTAAGTTTGGCCAGCTTGGCTGGACACCACTCTATTATCTCAACCAACATTTTGACCGCAAAGTGCTGCTGAAAGTCTTCCGTCACACCAACGTTGGCCTGGTCACTCCGCTGCGTGATGGCATGAACCTGGTTGCTAAAGAATATGTTGCGGCTCAGGATCCGCGTGATCCTGGCGTGCTGGTTTTATCTCAATTTGCCGGTGCGGCTAATGAGCTTTCTGCTGCAGTGCTGGTGAATCCTTATGACCGCGATGACGTCGCCAACGCGTTGCACAGGGCGCTGATTATGCCCAAAGAAGAACGTATTGCGCGGCACAGCGAAATGATGGCTGTGTTACGCCACCAGGACATTAACGCCTGGCAGGAGGCCTTTATTCGGGATCTAAAGCAAGTAAAGACACGTAGTGCGCAGAATGATTCCACACCTGCATCACTGGCTGTTCAACGCCTGAGTTAACTTACTGCGAGCCAGGGAAGGCTCTTCCACGTTGTTTTACTACCCTGTATTCGGTTTCGCCTGTTAATTCTCCTTTATGACGCTGCTTCTGGCTATGTATTGCTTCGCTTTGCGCTTAAGTGCGGGGCATCAACAAGTGGGCATGGACACGCACTGTGCACGCTATGTTGCCTGCGGGGGAGTTATTACCAGCTGGTTTCTGTCTGGGGACTACGCAAACGTTTACGTATGGCATTGGTGAGCAATACTATTTTTCAATTCGAAATTTCAACTGCGCATTTTACGCAAAAAGTGAATTTATGGTGTAAACATTAATGTTTCTTATGAAATGGCTTTTATTGCTCTGCATAAAAAGAGTGACCACAAACCTCCGTTAACCGTTTACATGCCTTCTTGTAATGGATAAATGAAAATGTATATCGTTTGGGAATGGTACTGTTTGTAGTGATTTAACTATCTGATTAAAAATGGATTTACTAATAAAGGAAGTTAATATCCAGGGTAAAAATATGCCTGCTAAGCGTTAACGGCGGATGTTTATTCAATTAATTTTTTATGACGCACTGCACACAGAGGTGAATGGGTATTCGCAGAATTGCGTGAGTTGAAAAATATTTTTGGTTATTTGTTGAGCAACATAAAAGTGATGCTGATTGATTTATTGTAAATATTAAGATAAAAAGTGTGATCTGCGTCACATTTTTTTCAAAAGTAGCCTCAAGTCAGATTGTGTGATTGGAATCTGACGAGTACAGTTTCCTTGGATTAGGAAAATTCTTAGTTCTTTTCGGAGCGAACTAAGATGGCTGAAGTGCACTCTGCAAGGCAGGTGTTTTCAACCTGGGAGTGCGGTGTCAGAGCCTGATTCAATAAATGCATTTTAGCCTTTTATATTTTTTTTATTTTTCCGGGGTTTACCCGGCGACATCACGGGGTGCGGATTTACCGCATAACATAATAATTGGTTATTCGGGATGGGAAAAATGCATACATCCGAGTTGCTGAAACATATCTACGATATCAACTTATCCTATCTGCTGCTTGCTCAGCGTTTGATAGCCCAGGACAAAGCTTCTGCAATGTTCCGTCTCGGTGTAACCGAGGAAATGGCCCAAACTCTGGGAGAGCTGACATTGCCACAAATGGTCAAGCTGGCTGAAACCAACCAACTGGTGTGCCAGTTCCGCTTCAGCGATCACAGCACAATCACGCGTCTTACCCAGGATTCACGTGTCGATGATTTACAACAAGTCCACACTGGAATTTTGCTTTCGAGCCGTTTGCTGAGTGAGGCCTCCGGTGAAGACGGAGCCCGGAAAAAAAGGGCCTGATTATGGGTGATAAAAGTATTGTCCAGGAAGCGCGTGAAATTCAGTTGGCTATGGAGCTTATCACGCTCGGCGCGCGTCTTCAGATGCTGGAAAGCGAAACGACCCTGAGCCGGGGTCGCCTTATCAAGTTGTACAAAGAGTTGCGTGGTAGCCCGCCTCCCAAGGGAATGCTGCCTTTCTCAACCGACTGGTTTATGACCTGGGAGCAAAACATTCATGCGTCTATGTTTTGTAACGCATGGCAGTATTTGCTCAAAACCGGGTTGTGTAATGGTGTTGATGCTGTCATTAAGGCTTATCGTTTGTACCTGGAGCAATGTCCTCAGGATGAAAATGGCCCATTACTTGCATTGACTCGTGCATGGACATTAGTGCGGTTTGTTGAAAGCGGTATGTTAGAGCTATCCCATTGTAATTGCTGCAAAGGGAAATTTATCACCCATGCGCATCAGCCAGTGGGCAGCTTTGTGTGCAGCCTGTGCCAACCGCCTTCCAGAGCAGTAAAAAGGCGTAAACTTTCCGAAAATGCTGCCGATATTATTCCACAACTGCTGGATGAACAGATCGGACAGGCTGTGTAACGGAACAGGCTAGTAAATCCAGCAGCGGACACGAAAGTGCCGCTGCTTTTTTTTACCCTGAATACAGCGCAACCTACTGTTATCCTTGACTTTTAACACAGCGGAAAGGTGATGTCGTGCTAATTATACTCGGTTATATTGTTGTGCTTGCTACCGTCTTTGGAGGTTACGCCATGACGGGTGGGCACCTCGGCGCACTGTACCAGCCCTCTGAGTTTATTATCATTGGTGGGGCAGGGGTCGGCGCATTCATTGTCGGCAACAACGGCAAAGCAATTAAAGGCACTCTAAAGGCACTGCCGCTCCTGTTCAGTCGTTCTAAATACACCAAAAGCATGTATATGGATCTGCTGGCATTGCTGTACCGGCTGATGGCGAAATCACGCCAGCAAGGCATGTTTTCTCTGGAACGCGATATTGAAAACCCCAAAGAGAGTGAGATTTTTGCCAGTTATCCACGGATTCTCGCTGATCACGTCATGTTAGATTTCATTGTCGATTACCTCCGGCTGATTATCAGCGGCAACATGAATACCTTTGAAATTGAGGCATTGATGGATGAGGAAATCGAAACGCATGAGCAGGAAAGTGACGTGCCGGCAGGCAGTATTGCTGCAATGGGTGATTCCTTCCCGGCTTTTGGTATCGTCGCGGCGGTGATGGGGGTGGTGCATGCGCTGGCCTCGGCTGACCGGCCTGCCGCGGAACTGGGGGCTTTGATTGCTCATGCGATGGTAGGGACGTTTCTTGGGATTTTGCTGGCATATGGGTTTATCTCGCCTCTGGCGAGTGTGTTGCGCCAGCGCAGTGCCGAAACAACAAAAATGCTGCAATGCGTAAAAGTGACATTGTTATCCAGCCTCAATGGCTACGCGCCGCCAATCGCGGTGGAATTTGGGCGTAAAACACTCTATTCCACTGAGCGGCCATCCTTTGTTGAGCTGGATGAACATATGCGTGCAGTGCGTTCACCTAACCAACAAAAAGCGACTGAAGACGCATGAAGCATGATAAGCATCCGATTGTTATCGTTAAGAAACGAAAACATAAAGGTCATGAAGGTTCTCACGGCTCCTGGAAGATTGCTTACGCCGACTTCATGACCGCCATGATGGCTTTTTTTCTGGTTATGTGGCTGATATCAATATCCAGCCCTAAAGAGCTGACGCAGATTGCCGAATACTTTAGAACACCGCTGGCGCAGGCAATTACCGGAGGTCAACGTATAGCTGACAGCTCCAGTCCGATTCCCGGTGGTGGTGATGATGTCACTCAAAAACAGGGTGAAGTAAAAAAAGAACCAAACATCGACGAACTGAAAAATAAGATGGAACGCAGCCGTCTTTTGAAGCTGAAAGGCGATTTGGACCAACTGATTGATGCTGATCCAAAACTAAGAGCGATGCGTCCACATTTGAAGATTGACCTCGTGCAGGAAGGGTTACGAATTCAGATTATCGACAGCCAGAACCGGCCGATGTTTAAGCGGGGTAGTGCAGAAGTGGAGCCTTATATGCGGGACATTTTACGTGGTATTGCCCCGGTTCTGAATTCAATCCCGAACAAGATCAGTATTTCCGGACACACCGACGATATTCCATATGCGCAGGGTGAACGGGGATACAGTAACTGGGAGCTTTCTGCCGACCGCGCCAATGCATCCCGGCGTGAATTGGTTGTAGGAGGTCTGGATGAAGGTAAGGTTTTACGTGTGGTGGGTATGGCCGCAACAATGCGTTTGCCTGGCAGCACCGCGGGGGATGCAATGAATCGTCGAATCAGCCTGTTAGTTCTGAATAAACAGACTGAACAGTCGATTCTTCATGAGAACGCTGAGAGCCAGAATGCGCCAGTAAGTGTTCTGAAACAGCAGGAAACGCCGCCACAGGAACAGGCAACACCAGAGGCTGGCACAGCATCACCAAATGCTGCGCCAACAACACCGGTTGAAGCAACACCTGCGGTGCCACCTGGCGCGCAGGGAAGTGCATCACCACAAGGAGCGGCAACGCAACCTGTGGCAGCGGGGCAGGCCCCGACACCGGCAGCACCACCGGCGGCGACTGGACCAACAACGGCGGTTCCTGCAGCGAACTCAATACCACCACAATCAGGTACGAGGTGATAGCGTGAGTATGGATATCAGCGATTTTTATCAAACATTCTTCGATGAAGCCGATGAGTTACTGGCGGATATGGAGCAGCATTTACTGGGATTGTCGCCTGAGGCGCCAGATTCCGAGCAACTGAATGCCATATTCAGGGCAGCACATTCTATTAAGGGGGGCGCGGGAACATTTGGCTTCAAAATCCTGCAGGAAACGACCCACTTAATGGAAAACCTGCTGGACGACGCGAGACGTGGTGAGATGCAACTCTCCACCGATATCATCAACCTGTTTTTGGAAACCAAAGATATTATGCAGGAACAGCTTGACGCTTATAAAAGCTCCCAGGAGCCTGATGCCGCCTCGTTCGAGTATATCTGCCAGGCGTTGCGCCAGTTAGCGCTGGAAGCTAAAGGTTTGTCCGCCCCGGCAGCAAGCCCGGCCGAATCTGTCGAAACTGACTCCGGGCAGCCTGCTGAGAGTACTCCGGCGGCCGCGGGTAAACCGGCAGGTCTTCACATTGTTCTGAGCAAGTTGAAAGAAAAAGAACACGAGTTGTTGCTTGACGAACTGGGCAATCTGGGGACAGTGGTTCACAGCGAACAGCAAGGTGATGTACTGAATGTGGTGCTGGACACCACAGCCAGTGAAGACGACATCGTCGCGGTACTCTGTTTTGTGATTGATACGGACCAGATCAAGGTTGAAGCCTCGTCTGGAACAGAAACTGCCGTGGCAGAAGAAGTTGTTGCCCCGGCTCCGGCTCCCGTTGCTCCTGTGGTTAAGCCAGTGGAAGCAGCAAAAGCGCCAGCCCCCCGTGCGGCGGCGAAAGCAGATTCGGGTGCCAAACCCGCTGCTCGCGGTGAAAATAGCAGTATTCGTGTAGCAGTTGAAAAAGTGGACCAGTTAATTAACCTGGTTGGTGAACTGGTCATCACGCAATCAATGCTGGCACAGCGTTCCACCGAACTTGACCCGGTTATCCATGGTGATTTGATAACCAGTATGAGTCAGTTACAACGCAATGCGCGTGACCTGCAGGAATCGGTTATGTCCATCCGTATGATGCCGATGGAATATGTATTCAGCCGTTTCCCTCGCCTGGTTCGTGATTTGGCCGGTAAGCTCGGTAAACAAGTTGAGTTGACACTTTCTGGTAGTTCTACTGAACTGGATAAGAGCCTGATTGAGCGCATTATCGACCCATTAACGCACCTGGTGCGTAACAGCCTTGACCACGGTATTGAGTCACCTGAAAAACGCGTGGCGGCAGGTAAACCTGTGATGGGTAACTTGCTGTTATCTGCTGAGCATCAGGGCGGAAATATTTGTATTGAAGTGACCGATGATGGTGCGGGCCTGAACCGCGAGCGTATTCTGGCGAAGGCGGCATCTTCCGGGTTACCTGTTCACGATAATATGTCTGATGAAGAAGTCGGTATGCTTATCTTCGCACCCGGTTTCTCCACCGCAGAACAGGTTACTGATGTGTCCGGGCGTGGTGTGGGTATGGATGTCGTGAAGCGAAATATCCAGGAAATGGGCGGCCATGTTGAGATTGCATCAAAACAGGGCTCCGGAACGACAATTCGTATTTTACTGCCGTTGACGCTGGCAATTCTCGATGGCATGTCCGTTAAAGTGAGTGGCGAAGTGTTTATTCTGCCGCTGAATGCGGTTATGGAATCTCTCCAGCCGCGGGAAGAAGACCTTTACCCACTTGCTGGTGGTGAGCGGGTACTGGAAGTACGCGGTGAATATTTGCCGCTGGTTGAACTGTGGAAAATATTTGAAGTTGATGATGCGAAAACGGAAGCAACGGAAGGCATCGTCGTTATTCTGCAAAGCGCAGGTCGCCGCTATGCGTTGTTGGTGGACCAACTGATTGGTCAGCACCAGGTTGTGGTGAAAAACCTTGAAAGTAACTACCGCAAGGTTCCTGGTATTTCCGCAGCCACAATTCTTGGCGATGGTAGCGTAGCGTTGATTGTTGATGTTTCAGCGCTACAAGGGTTAAACCGTGAACAACGTGTGGCGCAAACTGCCGCCTGATTTCCACTGGCTTAGAGAAAGGTACCAACATGGCCGAAACAAATAATGTCACAAACCTGGATGGCGAACCTTCGGGGCAGGAATTCCTGGTCTTCACCTTAGGTGATGAAGAGTACGGCATCGATATTCTGAAGGTGCAGGAAATCCGTGGTTATGACCAGGTGACCCGTATCGCGAATACACCACCGTTCATCAAAGGGGTAACTAACCTGCGCGGTGTGATTGTCCCTATCGTTGACCTGAGGATTAAATTTGCCAAATCCGATGTTGTTTACAACGAAAACACCGTTGTTATTGTTCTGACACTGGGGCAACGCGTGGTAGGTATCGTGGTGGATGGTGTTTCTGATGTGCTGTCACTGACATCAGACCAAATTCGCCCGGCGCCTGAATTCGCTGTGACCTTGTCAACCGAATATCTCACCGGTTTGGGCGCAGTAGGCGAGCGTATGCTGATTCTGGTGAATATCGAGAAACTGCTTAACAGCGAAGAAATGGCGCTGCTGGATAACGCTGCCGCCCGGGTTGCCTGATAACACCTGGTACTGGCTGCCTGCATAGCCCTCCGTGCTTTATGCCCGGGGGGCTTGTTTTTATGGGCAGGCCATTTATGCGCCTCATGTGCGCACGCAACGAGAAGATACCACCCAAAAAACACGGGAAATCAATTCATTGATTTTCGGCTACCAACCCAACGTTTTCCGTCTTTTTTATCAATAAAAAAGGCCGCATTGCGGCCCTTTGTCATCAGTGTTCAGTGTTTACTGTCAGGCTTCAACCTGAGTTTCCTGCTCCGTGGCGGTGTTCGCCGCAGCGGCATCCAGTTCACCTTCATTTTTGGACAGCATTGCAGTGGCAATACCATTCCCTAATACGTTGATGGCGGAACGGCCCATATCAAGAAAATGGTCAATACCCATTAACAGCAAAATCCCCGCTACCGGGATATTAAAGCTGGGGATAGTCGCCGCCAGCACAACCAGTGCAGAACGGGGAACGCCGGCAATGCCTTTGGAGGCCAGCATCAGTGTCAGCATCAGAACCACAATTTCTGAGAAAGTCAGGTGAACATTGTAGGCCTGGGCAATAAACATGGATGCGAACGAGCAGTACACCATAGAACCGACCAGGTTAAATGAATAACCAATGGGCAGAACGAAAGAGGCGATACTGCGTGAGCAACCAAAACGCGTCAGAACATCAAGAGTTTTGGGGTAAGCGGCTTCAGAACTACTGGTAGTGAAGGCAACCAGCACGGGTTCTTTCAGCATGCTCAGCAGCGTGAAGGTGGATTTTTTCAATACCATATAACCGACGCTCAGCAACACCAGGCAAGTCAGCAAGATGGCAACATAATAACCGCCAATAAAAGAAGCGTAGTTCAGCAGGATACCCAGCCCCTGAGTCGCCACCACACTGGAAATAGCGGCAAAAATTGCCAGAGGAGCAACCAGCATTACATAACCTGTGACCTTCAGCATAATGTGGGAAACCACATCCAGCGCGGCAACCAGTGGTGCGTTAAATTTTTCACCTAATGATGCACCGGCAATCCCAAAGAACATTGAGAACACAACAATTTGCAGGATCTCGTTGTGGGACATAGCATCTGCGATACTGGTAGGAATGGAATGCGCAATAAAGTTTTTCAGGCTCATGCCGCTGACCGCAAGGCCTGTTTCTACACTACCCGCGGGTACTGTCAGGTTAAGCCCGCGACCAGGGTGTTCCAGTGAAACCACAAGCAACCCAACCAGAATGGACAGCACAGATGAGGAGATAAACCACACCATTGCTTTGCTTCCCACCCGGCTGATGGTAGAGGTTTCCCCCATACGCATGATGCCCACAGTTAATGTGCTGAACACTAACGGTGCGATCACCATTTTTATCAGCCGCAGAAAAATGTCGGTAAACAGAGTGATATTGGTTGCCCAGGCGGTAATGCTGTCATTTGAAGCGTATTCATGAACTGCCGCACCACACAGGATGCCCGCAATCATAAACAGGACAATAAACATTGTCAGTTTGTTACTACTTGCCACGAAATTTACCCCATCATATTTAACAATAATACAACATGCTGACATTTTGCTGTTTTTATAATCAATCATGCTGCTTCAGTGATATAAATTGAAGTATAAGGCTTACTTATACAACATATTTTTACGTTTTGTTCTTTTTGTAAGCAGGAGGCGAAAATTCTCTGTAACGCAGGGGCTGAGAGGGAGTAATTCCTGGATAAGTAATCTCAACTAAGCCTTTGTCCGTACACACTGAACGCGTATTTTTCCCTGTTCCCTAACGTAAAGTTCCCGCCACCATTGCCGATAACCCCCTTAACAAGAATGTAAAAGGGTGTTTGCTTTATGTTTAACCGGATGCGTATTGTCACTTTGCTGATGGCTGTTCTGGGCGTGTTTGCCTGCCTGCAGTTCATCTCCGGTGGCTTTTTCTTTTCTGCTTTAAAAAATAACCAGGACGATTTCGCAACATATCGGGCATTACGCCAGCAGCAATCTGAACTCAGCCAGGCGTGGGTGTTAATGCTACAAACACGTATTAACCTGAGCCGTTCGTCTGCACGCATGATGATGGACCCCAATAATCAGCAAAGCAGTGCCAAAAACGCCTTGCTGGAAAGTGCCAAACAAGCGTTAACCCAGGTAGAAGCGCACTACGCAGCATTTAAAAATGTTGGCAGCATTGCTCCTGATGTGGATAACGCGGTAGCGGGCGTGGATGAGACATATCGCCAGTATCATCAGGCACTGGCTGAACTGGTGGATGATTTACAGAATGGGCGCATGGATGCCTATTTCGCACAACCCACCCAGGGTTTCCAGAATGCAATGGAAAAAGCATACCACCACTACATTGATGAAAATGACCGCCTGTACCAGAGCGCATGGGAGCAGGGGCAGTCGAGTTACTTATTTGCCAAATGGCAAATGGTGGCCCTGGCGGTATTGCTGATCGCTGTGATTGTCCTTGTGTGGTTCGGTATTCGCCGAATCTTGTTACAACCACTCAGCCAGGTTATCGAACATATCCGCGAAATTGCTCAGGGAAATCTGACCACCAAAATTGTTGTGGCGGGCCGTAATGAGATAACCCAACTGACGGATACAGTCCGGCATATGCAAACAGAACTGATTGGCACAGTCACAACAGTACGCCATGGGTCTGATGCCATTTATGCCGGTACATCTGAAATTGCTGCGGGTAATACAGATTTGTCTTCTCGCACAGAGCAGCAGGCGTCTGCGCTTGAAGAGACTGCAGCCAGTATGGAAGAACTGACAGCGACAGTTAAACAAAACGCGGAGAATGCCCGCCAGGCATCGCAACTGGCTCTCAACGCGTCAGAGACGGCGCAGAAGGGCGGCAAGGTAGTGGCAAATGTTGTGTCGACCATGCAGGACATTTCCACCAGTTCACGCAAGATTGCCGATATCACCAGTGTGATTGATGGCATCGCGTTCCAGACCAATATTCTGGCGCTGAACGCGGCAGTTGAAGCGGCAAGAGCGGGTGAGCAGGGCCGTGGTTTTGCAGTGGTTGCCGGGGAAGTTCGCAATCTGGCACAACGTAGTGCTCAGGCAGCTAAAGAGATTAAGTCGCTGATTGATGACTCTGTTTCACGTGTTGATACCGGTTCGGTACTGGTTGAAAGCGCGGGTGAAACAATGGGCGAAATCGTCAGTGCGGTCACGCGAGTCACTGACATTATGGGCGAAATTGCCTCTGCGTCAGATGAACAAAGCCGTGGCATCGACCAGGTTGCTCTGGCGGTATCAGAGATGGACCGGGTGACGCAACAGAACGCGTCACTGGTACAGGAATCGGCAGCGGCGGCCGGTGCGCTCGAAGAGCAGGCGAGTGTGTTGGCTCAGGCGGTGGCGGCATTTCGCCTCGCAGCCAGCACTATCACCAATAAAAGTGCCCAAAGTATTGCCAGCAAGTCAGTCGTTGCGGCCGGGAAGGCAGCGGCATTATTACCACAAAAGCAAGAACATAGTGTCAACAATGAAAACTGGGAAACTTTTTGATCGATTAATTAGCGTTTAATACCGGCGCTTTTCGCCGGATAAGGGAGAGTGGATGTTAAGTAATATTCGTATATCGACCACGCTTTTTTTGATTTTGATTCTCTGTGGCGTGTTACAGATTGGCAGTAATGGTTTGTCATTTTGGGCGTTTCGTGGGGATTACCAGAATTTTACGACGGTTGAAAATAACAACCGACAACGCGACTCCCTTGCGCAAACCCGGGCAGCATTGCTGCAGGCCAGTTCAGAATTAGGTAAAGCAGGCACACTAACGGCGTTGAGTTATCCGCCAGAAGATATTAAAGGCCTGATGGTGTCAGCTCGTGAACAGTTAAAAAAAGCTGACACCTTGTTTACAGGGTTCCTGGCTGTGAAGTCTGCTGGCGATATCGCCGGTCTGACAAAACAGACCAAAGAGAGCTATGTCACCTGGCGTGATGCTCTGGCACACCAGGCAACCTGGCTTGAGAATAACCAGTTGTCAGATTTTTTGACCGCGCCAGTAGGTGAAGCTCAGGCTTCGTTTGATAAACAATTTAGGGCCTGGCAGCAGGAGATTAACAAAAACCTCTCTGCCACACAGGCTGCAGGATTAAAAAGCTACCACTTGTCTGCACTGGTATTTGGCAGCGTGACATTGTTGGCTGTGTTGTTGGTTGTTGGGGCATTGTACTGGTTGCGCAGCCAGTTAGTGACACCACTGGTTGTATTGCGTGGCCATTTTGATGCTATTGCCAGTGGTAAGTTGTGTGAAGACATTGCAACCGCAGGCCGTAATGAAATTGGGCAAATTTTCTCCAGCCTGGATGCCATGAGGCAGGCGTTGCGTGACACCATGAGCCAGGTGGTTTCTGGCAGCCAGGATATGCGTGGTGCCATTGGTGATATGGCCGCAGGGAATAATGATTTGTCGTCACGTACTGAGCAGCAGGCTTCTGCACTGGCGCAAACGGCTGCGAGCATGGAGCAATTGACTGCGACGGTCGGGCAAAACGCGGACAATGCCCGGCAGGCTTCCGGGCTGGCAAACCAGGCTGCAGAAACGGCGCGCCGTGGTGGAGATCAGGCAACCCATGTTGCCAAAACTATGCAGGATATCGCTGACAGCTCGCGCAAGATTGGCGATATCACCAGTGTGATTGATGGTATTGCGTTTCAGACAAACATTCTGGCGCTGAATGCCGCAGTTGAAGCGGCAAGAGCGGGTGAGCAAGGGCGGGGGTTCGCAGTTGTGGCGGGTGAAGTACGTAATCTGGCGCAACGCAGTGCTCAGGCGGCAAAAGAGATTAAGCTATTAATTGAAGAATCAGTGGCGCGAGTGCAGTACGGCTCCACTCTGGTGGATACAGCGGCGGGCACCATGACCGATATCGTTCACTCTGTGCAACAAGTGAATGACATCATGGGGGAAATAGCTTCTGCATCCGATGAACAACGGCGTGGTATTGAACAGGTGGCGCAGGCAGTCACCGAAATGGATAAAGTGACACAGCAAAACGCCGCGTTAGTGCAGAGCTCCTCATCGCTGACCAGTAGTCTGGGTCAGCAGGCGGAGAGCCTGGATACGCTGATGGCTGTGTTCCAACTGGCGGCTGTAGAACCGGAGCAACCGTCAGCAACCTTAGCACTCACTGTGGTGCCGGTTTCACCCTGATAATAATAGAAGAAGGCCCTATGACCTCACCTGTGCCGAAGGGGCAACCATCGCCCTTGATACAGATGGCTCAACGCCTGACGTTGTCAGATGCGCATTTTCGTCGTATATGCCAGCTTATTTATCAGCGGGCAGGCATCGTGCTGGCGGAACACAAACGTGACATGGTTTATAACCGCCTGGTTCGGCGCCTGCGTGATTTGGGCCTTGATGATTTCGGCCGGTACCTGGGGATGCTTGAGGCAGACCAGAATACCTCCGAATGGCAGGCGTTTATTAACTCGCTCACCACGAACCTGACTGCATTTTTCCGCGAAGGGCATCACTTCCCGATACTGGCGGATCATGCGAAAAAACGCACCGGTGAATACCGAATTTGGTGTGCTGCGGCATCCACAGGTGAGGAACCCTATTCTATTGCCATTACACTTGCTGATGTGCTGGGCCAGACCCCAGGGCGCTGGAAAGTGTTTGCCAGTGATATTGATACCGAAGTGTTGCAAAAAGCGCGTAAAGGCATCTACCGCCTGGACGAACTCAAGACACTGTCACCACAGCAGTTACAGCGCTATTTCATGCGTGGGACTGGCCCACATCAAGGGTTGGTGAGGGTACGCCAGGAACTGGCGAATTATATTGAGTTTAATGTTGTGAACCTGCTGGATAAGCAATACCAGGTTCCGGGGCCATTTGATGCCATATTCTGCCGTAATGTAATGATTTATTTCGATAAAAACACACAGCAGGATATTTTGCATCGCTTTGTACCATTGTTAAAACCACAAGGACTGTTGTTTGCCGGACATTCTGAAAACTTCAGTAACATCAGCCGGGAGTTTTGGCTGCGTGGTCAGACTGTATATGGGCTAAGTAAGGATAAAGTATGACGAAAATCAAAGTACTGTCAGTAGATGATTCTGCGCTTATGCGCCAAATCATGACAGAGATAATCAACCGTCATAGTGATATGGAAATGGTTGCAACGGCGCCCGATCCTTTAGTCGCCCGGGATTTGATTAAAAAATTCAACCCGGACGTACTGACACTGGACGTCGAAATGCCACGCATGGATGGCCTTGATTTCCTGGAGAAATTAATGCGGCTGCGGCCGATGCCGGTGGTGATGGTCTCATCTCTGACCAGCAGAGGCTCTGAGGTGACGTTGCGGGCATTAGAGCTGGGCGCGGTAGATTTTGTCACTAAGCCGCAACTCGGTATTCGTGAAGGCATGCTGGCATACAGTGAAATGATTGCCGACAAAATTCGTACTGCGGCGCGTGCAAAGTTATCTGCCCGTTCGCCAACTGCAGCACCGCCTGCTGTATTGAAATCGGGGCCGTTACTCAGTTCAGAAAAATTACTGGTGATCGGGGCATCTACCGGGGGCACAGAGGCCATTCGCCATGTGCTGCAACCACTGCCACTGACCAGCCCGGCTGTACTGATAACACAGCATATGCCACCCGGTTTTACCCGCTCTTTCGCGGAGCGGCTGAATAAGATTTGCCAGATTAGTGTGAAAGAAGCAGAAGACGGAGAGCGGGTTCTGCCGGGGCATGCGTATATTGCGCCGGGCGACAAGCATATGGAGCTCTCCAGAAGTGGTGCTAACTACCAGATTCGACTTCATGACGGCCCGCCTGTAAACCGTCATCGCCCGTCAGTGGACGTATTATTCCACTCGGTGGCGAAATATGCTGGACGTAATGCTGTGGGAGTTATCCTGACAGGCATGGGGAATGATGGTGCAGCAGGGATGCTGGCAATGAACCAGGCTGGTGCCTGGACCATTGCACAGAATGAAGCAAGTTGTGTGGTGTTCGGCATGCCGCGTGAGGCCATCAATTCCGGTGGTGTCAGCGAAGTGGTCGATTTAAGCCAAATCAGCCAGCAGATGCTGGCAAAAATCAGTGCCGGACAGGCAATACGCATTTAATTGAGGAGTTCAGAGTTTATGGCCGATAAAGATCTTAGATTTCTTGTCGTGGATGACTTTTCCACCATGCGTCGAATTGTGCGCAACTTGCTGAAAGAGCTTGGCTTTAACAACGTTGAAGAAGCTGAAGACGGTGTTGACGCACTGAATAAACTGCAGGCAGGTGGATTTGGTTTTGTCATCTCTGACTGGAACATGCCGAATATGGATGGACTGGAGTTGCTGAAAACTATCCGTGCTGATGCGGGAATGGCAAACATGCCCGTATTGATGGTAACGGCAGAAGCGAAAAAGGAAAATATTATTGCTGCAGCCCAGGCAGGGGCAAGTGGCTATGTTGTGAAACCCTTTACAGCAGCCACTCTGGAAGAAAAACTGAGCAAAATCTTCGAAAAACTGGGTATGTAAGGAGGAGATGATGACATCTTCAAATGACCAACAAGCAACGGACATCATCTCCCGGATAGGTAGCCTGACACGTATGTTGCGTGACAGCCTGCGAGAGCTGGGGCTGGATCAGGCCATTGCTGAGGCTGCAGAAGCTATTCCAGATGCGCGTGATCGCCTCGACTATGTCGTCACTATGACGGCCCAGGCGGCTGAGCGTGCGTTAAACTGTGTTGAAGCATCACAGCCTCACCAAATGCAGATGGAGTCTGAAGCCAAAGATTTGACCAAACGCTGGGATGCATGGTTCGAAAATCCCATTGAACTTGGTGATGCAAAAGAGCTGGTTACCGATACACGTAAGTTTTTGTCTGATGTACCTGAGCATACCGGGTTCACCAATGCGCAATTGCTTGAAATCATGATGGCCCAGGACTTCCAGGACCTGACTGGGCAGGTGATTAAGCGCATGATGGATGTGGTACAGGAGATTGAACGCCAGTTGCTGATGGTATTGCTGGAAAATATGCCAGAACCTGCTGCCCGTAAGAAGCGTGAAAATGAAGGCCTGCTCAATGGTCCTCAGATGGATGCGACAGCGGCAGGTGTGGTTGCCAGCCAGGACCAGGTGGACGATCTGCTGGACAGCTTAGGCTTTTAACAGACCGGTCTCTCTGGTAGCAGAGGGGCCATCTGGCAACACTGGCCCGGCCTGTGCCGGGCGCTATATTCACACTCACCATGCTGAGGCCTTTCTGGCAACAGTGAATCCACCTGTCTGAATCGTCAAAACAAACCCTATTTTAACGCGCTACTTACAGGATTAGCTGCGCGTGCCTCTGTCATGATGCAATGGTCATTATGTTCATAGAGGTTTCCCTGTGGCTGAAGATAGCGACCAGGAAAAAACAGAGGCCCCCACACCCCACCGACTCCAGAAAGCGCGCGAAGAGGGGCAAATCCCCCGTTCCCGTGAACTGACCTCGGTGTTGATGGTGCTCGCTGGCATGAGCATCATTTGGTTAGGTGGTGTCCCTCTGGCGCACCAGTTAGGCGGGATGCTGTCTGACGGGCTGCGTTTTGACCATCGCATGATCAATGACCCCGCAGCACTGGTACGCCAGGTTGGCCGGCTACTCGAAACCGCTATGTGGGCAATTTTGCCATTGATTGGTGGCCTGATTGTGGTGGCGATCGCCGCCCCCATGTTTCTCGGCGGCCTGGTCTTCAGTGGTAAATCTTTGGAATTCAAATTCAGCAAGCTCAATCCGATAAGTGGTTTTGGGCGGATGTTTTCGATGCAGGCGCTGTCAGAACTGGCGAAAGCAATGCTGAAAGTCGGCTGTGTTGCCATCGTTACCGGGGTTTACCTGTGGCACAACTGGCCGGAAATGCTCCATTTAATTAGTGAGTCACCGGTTAATGCCATGGCGACGGCAATGAATATGGTCGCAACCTGCTGCCTGTTGGTTATTCTCGGGCTTATTCCAATGGTTGGGTTCGATATTTTCTTCCAGTTATACAGCTACTTTAAAAAGCTGCGTATGACCCGCCAGGATATTCGTGATGAATTTAAACAGCAGGAAGGTGACCCGCACGTAAAAAGCCGTATTCGCCAGCAACAGCGGGCCATGGCCCGGCGGCGCATGATGGCGGATGTCCCAAAAGCAGACGTTATCGTCACCAACCCGACCCATTATTCAGTTGCGCTGCAATACAACGAATCCACCATGAGTGCGCCCAAAGTGCTCGCCAAAGGCTCTGGCCTGGTTGCACTGCGTATTCGTGAAATCGGGGCTGAAAACCGTATTCCGGTGCTGGAAGCTCCACCACTGGCACGTGCGTTATACCGCCATGCCGAAATTGGGCAACAAATTCCGGGCCAGCTTTATGCTGCAGTGGCAGAAGTGCTGGCCTGGGTATGGCAGCTCCGTCGCTGGCGTCTGGCTGGCGGCGTTGCGCCGAAGAAACCTGACAACCTCCCTGTGCCAGCGTCACTGGACTTTTTGAACGAGAACGACACTGATGGCTAATTTGGTCGCAATGCTGCGTCTGCCCACAAATATGAAAGCCGGGCAATGGCAAATCCTCGCCGGGCCAGTACTTATCATGCTGATTCTGTCCATGATGGTACTGCCGTTGCCTGCGTTTGTGCTGGATTTACTGTTTACTTTTAACATTGCGCTGTCTGTGATGGTGTTGCTGGTGGCGATGTTTACCCAGCGGACTCTGGATTTTGCCGCATTCCCGACCATTCTGTTATTTACCACGTTGTTGCGCCTGGCGCTGAACGTGGCATCAACACGTATTATCCTGATGGAAGGTCACACGGGCGCGGCCGCAGCGGGTAAGGTTGTTGAAGCGTTTGGCCATTTCCTGGTTGGCGGTAATTTCGCGATTGGTATCGTGGTGTTTATCATTTTGGTGATCATCAACTTTATGGTTATCACCAAAGGTGCAGGGCGTATTGCAGAAGTTGGGGCACGCTTTGTTCTGGATGGTATGCCAGGTAAACAAATGGCAATCGATGCTGACCTCAATGCCGGGTTAATTGGTGAAGATGAAGCCAAGCGCCGCCGTTCTGAAGTTACTCAGGAAGCCGACTTTTACGGTTCAATGGATGGTGCCAGTAAATTTGTGCGTGGCGATGCGGTTGCCGGCCTGCTTATCATGGCTATCAACATTATTGGTGGTTTGCTGGTTGGTGTGGTTCAGCATGGCATGCCGGTTGGCAATGCAGCAGAAAGTTATACCCTGTTGACCATCGGTGATGGTCTGGTTGCTCAAATTCCGTCTCTGGTAATCTCAACTGCCGCAGGTGTTATTGTTACCCGGGTAAGCACCGACCAGGATGTTGGCGAACAAATGGTGACCCAACTGTTTGCCAACCCACGCGTTATGCTGTTGTGTGCCGGGGTTCTCGGCTTGCTGGGCATGGTTCCTGGGATGCCTAACTTCGTCTTCCTGTTATTTACCGCAGCTTTGTTAGGGCTTGCCTGGTGGATGCGTGGCCGCCAAATGGCGGAGCCGCAAACACCGCAACCGGTAGTAGTACCAGAAAACCCCCAAGCGGTGGAAGCATCATGGCGTGATGTTCAACTGGAAGACACTCTGGGGATGGAAGTGGGCTACCGCCTGATACCCATGGTGGATTCACAGCAGGATGGCGAATTGCTCGGGCGTATTCGCAGCATCCGTAAAAAATTTGCACAAGAAATGGGCTTTTTGCCACCTGTGGTTCATATCCGTGACAACATGGATTTACCTCCTGCCCGTTACCGTATTTTGCTGAAAGGGGTGGAGATCGGCAACGGCGATGCCTACCCGGGGCGCTGGCTTGCCATTAACCCAGGAACAGCGGCGGGCAACCTGCCTGGTGAGAAAACCATTGACCCGGCATTTGGGCTGGAAGCTGTCTGGATTGAAAGTGCGCTTAAAGAGCAGGCGCAAATTCAGGGCTTTACCGTGGTGGAAGCCAGTACCGTAGTTGCCACCCACCTGAATCACCTGATAAACCTCTATGCGCCAGAATTGTTCGGCCGCCAGGAAGCGCAACAGTTACTTGACCGCGTCAACCAGGAAATGCCGAAGCTGACAGAAGACCTGGTGCCTGGTGTGGTAACGCTGACAACACTGCACAAAGTGTTGCAAAACTTGCTGGCAGAAAAAGTACCTATCCGCGACATGCGTACCATCCTGGAAACACTGGCAGAGCATGCGCCGATTCAAACTGATCCTGCAGAACTGACTACCGTACTGCGTGTGGCTCTGGGGCGCGCAATCACTCAGCAATGGTTCCCGGGAACCGACGAAGTGAAGGTTATAGGTCTTGATGCCGGGCTTGAGCGGTTGTTACTCCAGGCACTACAGGGTGGCGGCGGTCTGGAACCGGGCCTGGCTGACCGGTTGCTGGAGCAATCCAGTGAGGCGCTGCAACGCCAGGAAATGCTCGGCGCACCACCGGTTCTGTTGGTTAACCATGCCTTGCGGCCACTGCTGGCTCGCTTCCTGCGCCGCAGTCTGCCGGACCTGGTTGTGTTGTCGAACCTTGAGTTGTCAGACAACCGCCAGATCCGCATGACCGCAACCATTGGGGGCAAATGATGCAAGTGCGTGGTGCACTGATGGCTGTAGTGTGTCTCCCGCTGCTGGCTCAGGCCGCGGGAGAAAGCACCTGGCAGGCAGAGGCCATGGGGGCGGCATTAAGCCACCGGGGCGTGGTGGCTTCATCAAAACTGCTGGCTCCACCGCACAAAGTCAGTGGTGTGATTACCCAGGTATACTGGCGCTACAGCCTGTTTTCGCTGCCACCAGACCGGCTGGAAGTAAAACTCTGTACCCAGACTCAGTGCGTTATTGTTGACGGGCAGCAAGGGGTGACAAGCGCTTTTGCCGGCCAGCCTGCTAACCAGCCTTTTCACTTTGTGTGGGGCGTTTATGGCCGTGGGAGTCTCTACCCGGTCATGCGTGTGCGCGCCAACCAGGTGATAGTCAACTACCGCTGATTTTCTGCTGTTATCCCTCCGTTTTTGCTGGTGGATCTCATTTTAACCATCCCGGTTTGAATAAAAAGAAACATAATTTTATAAAAAGAGTGATGAAGGTGACGTCACTCTTTTTCTCACTGTCACGGGATTAACTTTGCTGGCAAAAATCGCAAGGTTGGCTCAGGGAATATTCGGTAGCGTTACCTTCAGTAACCGGGTGCCAGGTTTTGTCGGCACAGGTCGATATGGAATTCACACATCTGAGGTCGCATATGAAAGTCTACCCTGTAAAACACAGCCCATTGTTATGCCAGCCAGAACGCTTTATTGATCGCACAACATTGTGCCAGCTCATCAATAAAGTGACGGACAACCTGGTCAATATCCACGATAAAACGGGTGAGTTTTTACTGCGGCTGGATGATGGCCGGGTGATTGACACCAAAGGCTGGGCTGGCTGGGAATGGACGCACGGTGTGGGGCTTTATGGTATCTGGCAGTATTACCAACAGACCGGTGATACCCGGATGCGCGATATCATTGATAACTGGTTTGCTGACCGTTTCAGAGAAGGCGCGACAACGAAAAACGTCAATACCATGGCGCCGTTTCTCACCCTGGCATTGCGTTACCAGGAAAATGGCGACAGCCGTTTGTTACCCTGGCTGGAAACCTGGGGAGAGTGGGCAATGCATGAAATGCCGCGCACCCAAAAAGGGGGCATGCAGCACATTACGCTGGCGGAAGAAAACCATCAGCAAATGTGGGATGACACACTAATGATGACGGTGCTGCCGCTGGCGAAAATTGGCCAGTTGTTGCATAAACCAGAATGGGTGAATGAAGCGGTTTACCAGTTTATGGTTCACACCCAGTATTTACAGGATAAAACGACAGGGCTGTGGTTCCATGGCTGGAGCTTTGAAGGGAACCATAACTTTGCCAATGCGCGTTGGGCACGGGGCAACAGCTGGCTGACCATGGTAATCCCTGATTTTCTTGAGTTGCTCGATTTACCAGAACATGACCCGGTGCGCCGCTGGCTTATCCAGGTACTGGAAAGCCAGGTGAAGGCTCTGGCAGACTGCCAGCATGATTCCGGGTTGTGGCATACCTTACTGGATGACCCACATTCCTACCTGGAAGCATCTGCATCAGCCGGGTTTGCCTACGGCATTTTAAAAGGCGTGCGAAAACGTTATTTAGCTGCTGAATACCTGCCAGTTGCTGAGCGCGCAGTCAAAGCAATTGTCGAAAATATCTCGCCAGAAGGGGAATTGTTGCAGGTGTCTTTTGGTACCGGGATGGGCAGCAGCCTGGATTTTTACCGTGATATTCCTCTCACTTCAATGCCTTATGGACAGGCCATGGCGATTTTGTGCCTGACGGAATACCTGCGCCGTTATTTTTAACAACGGTGTTAAATACAGTGAGCGGGGCTTATGGCCCCGCTCACTGTTTCAGGTAAACGAAAAACTGCAGTATTACATCCGCTCTACAGTTTCAATACCCAGGGTATCCAGGCCGATTTTCAGCACTTTGGCTGTCAGGCGCGCTAACTGCAGGCGGCTGTCACGCACGGGTTGTTCTGCACTGAGAATAGGGCAGTGCTCATAAAATGCGGAGAACAACCCGGCAACATCATATAAGTAGGCGCACATAACATGCGGGGTGCCATCGCGAACCACTACAGCAAGCGTTTCTTCTAACTGCAACAGGCGGGCTGCCAGCACAGATTCGCGCTCGTTACCGATCACGACTGGTGCAGTAATTGACTGCTCATCAATTCCGGCTTTGCGGAAAACAGACAGCACACGAGTGTAGGCATACTGCATATAGGGTGCGGTATTGCCCTCAAACGCCAGCATGTTGTCCCAGTCGAAAACGTAGTCAGTGGTACGGTTTTTAGACAGGTCAGCATATTTTACTGCGCCAATTCCAACCGCATTTGCCAGTGCGTTCAGTTCATCGGCAGGCATGTCCGGGTTTTTCTCACTGACCAGTTTACGGGCGCGCTCCAGTGCTTCGTCCAGCAGGTCGGCAAGTTTAACTGTACCACCCGCACGGGTTTTAAACGGTTTACCATCTTTGCCCAGCATCATGCCGAACATGTGGTGCTCCAGAGGTACCGATTCAGGCACATAACCGGCTTTACGCACTATGGTCCATGCCTGCATAAGGTGCTGGTGCTGGCGGGAATCAATATAGTAGAGCACACGGTCTGCATGCAGTGTTTCATAGCGGTATTTGGCACAGGCAATGTCAGTAGTGGTATACAGATAGCCGCCATCTTTCTTCTGAATAATAACGCCCATCGGTTCGCCTTCCTTGTTCTTGAACTCATCAAGGAACACGACAGTAGCGCCTTCACTTTCTACTGCAAGGCCTTTGGCTTTCAGATCAGCGACAATACCCGGCAGCATGGCGTTGTACAGGCTTTCACCCATCACGTCGTCGCGGGTTAATGTTACGTTCAGTCGGTCATAAGTGATTTGGTTCTGGGTCATGGTAATATCGACCAGCTTACGCCACATTTCCCGGCAGTATTCATCACCGCCTTGCAGCTTAACCACATACCCACGGGCACGTTCAGCGAAGGCTTCATCTTCGTCGTAATGTTTTTTGGCTTCGCGGTAGAACCCTTCCAGGTCGGCAAGTGCCATTTCACCGGCGTTTTCTTGCTGCTGTTTTTCCAGAAATGCAATCAGCATCCCGAACTGAGTACCCCAGTCGCCAACATGGTTGGCACGGATGACTTTGTGCCCAAGGAAGCTCAAAGTACGGGCGGCTGCATCACCAATGATGGTTGAGCGCAGGTGGCCAACGTGCATTTCTTTGGCAACGTTCGGGGCGGAGTAGTCAATGACGATGGTTTCAGGTGTTGCAATGGTGCTGACACCAGCACGCTCAGAAACCACTGCCTGCTCAACCTGGGCTGCCAGAAATACCGGGTCGAGAAAAATATTAATAAAGCCAGGCCCGGCAATTTCAACTTTGCTGGCAATTCCGGTTAAATCCAGGTTTTCGAGCACTTTCTCAGCCAACTGACGGGGAGGCATTCCCAGTTTTTTGGCCTGAGCCATCACACCGTTTGCCTGATAATCACCGAACTGAACTTTGGCAGACTGGCGAACCTGTGGTTCGCAATCTGTGCTTGCGCCTGCTGCAATCAGTGCCTGACTGACTTTATCTGAAAGAAGTGCCTGAATATTCACCTGAATACCTTTTTTAGCTGCGCGATTCCCTGACAGGAAGCGTGTACATACAGAAATAAGGGCGCGATTATACTGCATTTGTCCGAAGGCGTCAGTAAGCGAGCCGCCATTCCCTGGTGTGCCTGCCTCTGGGGGCATTGTTTGCCTAAAAATGCACCTGAGTAGCGTTGGCCTGGAGCGGGGAAACGGGTAGAGTAGCGTTTTTTTACAGGAGTGGGCGATGAACGACTGGCAGATCATTGAAGAACTTGCAGATATTAAAGCCGATTTACCGCGTTTTGAGCAGGCTCTGGCGCAACTGGCGGGCCAACTGGGCCTGGAACTGGGCAAGCGGGAGGCAGACCATATTTCGCTGCGCTGCCACCAGAACACGACAGCTGAACGCTGGAAAACGGGATTCCTGCGTTGTGGAGAATTACTTTCAGAAAAGCTGATTAATGGGCGGCCTGTATGCCTGTTCCGGTTGAAACAGCCTGTGGAAGCCGCGGGCTGGTCCTTCACATTGATTGAATTGCCCTGGCCCGGTGCTAAGCGTTACCCCCACGAGGGCTGGGAACATATTGAAATTGTGCTTCCCGGCGACCCGGCAACGTTAAACGCCCGTGCGGTGGCGCTGCTGTCTGATGCCGGGCTGGCAAAACCTGGCATCAGCATTAAAACCAGCTCCCCGGCAGGTGATGGAGAGCGCTTACCTAACCCCACGCTCGCTGTCACTGATGGCACGGTGACTATTAAATTCCACCCATGGCCACTGGATGCCATTATTAACAGTGAACAGGATGCGGGCACTCAATAATACACATTTACCCTACAGCGCATTAACCGCGCGCTGGATACGCAGGATAGCTTCGTTGAGCGTTTCCTGGGTGCAGCCAAAATTAATGCGCACAAAACTGCTGTTACCAAAATCGCGCCCTGGTGAAAAACCTAACCCGGCGCCCAGGAAGAATTTCGCCGGGTTATCAACAGGCAGCCCTGAACAGTCTACCCAGGCAAGGTAGGTGCCTTCAGGAGGGATGACTGATAAACCGGGCAGGGCGTTTATGGCTGCACAAAGCGTATCGCGGTTGTTACGCAACACCTGCAATTGTGCGTCCAGCCATGGCCCGCCTTCTCGCAATGCTGCCTCTGCAGCCGTAATCGCCAGTATATCCACTTCAGGGACAATACCTGCCCGCGTGGCAACAAAACGCTGGCGCAATACTGGGTTGGCGATAATTGCAAAAGAAGCACCCAGCCCGGCGATGTTCCAGGTTTTGGACGGTGCCATCAGGGTGACTGTACGCTGTGCTGCGTCGTCACTCAGGCTGGCGAAGGGAATATGGCGCGTACCTTCATCCAACAACAAGTCACAATGGATTTCATCAGAGCAGACTATCAGGTTATTGCGTTGCGCAAAGGCCAGTTGTTCTAACAACTCATCACGGCGATACACCGTCCCGCCAGGGTTTTGCGGGTTACATAACATCAGTAACCGCTCGTTACCCAACAACTGAGGTTCGACTTCCTCAAGATTCATCACCCACCGTTCATTCTGCAGATACAACGGTGCATTTAGCTGGGTGTGCCCCGCCAGGCGTGCCGCTTTACGAAATGGTGGATAGATGGGTTCCGGTGCGAGCGTTCCCTGGTCCGGGCCGCAATAAGCGCGCACGGCAAGATTCAACCCGGTTGCCACACCAGGAATAAAGACCAGCCACTCCGGCTCAATATGCCAGTCGTAACGGTTAGCCAGCCAGTTAACTACGGCCTCAGCCAGGCCATCCGGATGTTTACCGTATCCAAACACACCTTGTGCAACACGGGCCTGCAGCGCCTCAATTACGCAAGGCGGGGAGCGAAAATCGGTATCCGCTACCCACATTGGCAGTACGGAGGGCGGCCAGTGATTCCATTTAATGCTGTCGCTGTGATAGCGGTCGGTATGCTCATCGAAATTGAATGTCATGATTGCCCTGCTTGAAAAGATAAATCAGACTAATGACGAAACGGACACCTACCAGGTTAAGTGTAAAAAGGAGAATGTCAATGGCGTTGCTGGAGATCTGTTGTTATAGCCTGGATTGCGCCCTGGTTGCGCAGCAGTCCGGCGCTGACCGAATTGAGTTATGTTCCGCACCTGCCGAAGGCGGCCTGACCCCGTCAGCGGGCCTGTTACAGGCGGTTCGCCGCATGGTTACGCTGCCCGTTCACCCAATTGTTCGCCCACGTGGTGGCGACTTTTGTTACGACGAACACTCCTTTGAAATCATGCTGGATGATATTTCCCGGATGCGTGATACCGGGTTCCCGGGCATTGTAACTGGTGTGCTGGGGGAAGATGGTGAGGTGGATTTGCCGAGAATGTCGCGAGTGATGGCAGCAGCAGGGAGTATGGCAGTGACTTTTCACCGCGCCTTCGATGTATGCCGCTCCCCCCGGGAAGCGCTGTGCCAGTTAGCTGATTTGGGTGTTGCCCGGGTACTGACATCCGGGCAGGCAGCCAGTGCAGAGAAAGGAATTGCATTGTTGAGGGAACTTATTGGGATTGCCGGAACTCCAATTATTATGGCAGGAGCGGGCGTGCGCCCGTCCAACATCCGGTTGTTGGTTGAAAACGGTATTCAGGAACTTCACAGCTCGGCCGGAGAATATGTGCCATCGGTTATGCGTTACCAGCATCAGGGTGTATCCATGTCAGCAGACCCGGATGCAGATGAGTTTCGCCGTTACCGGGTAAGTGCCTCTGCGGTAGCAGAGATGAAAGCGATTCTGTCCGGTCACACGGAAAACTGATTTTTGCCGCACATCATGTCGCCCAATATGATGTTTGCATGTACCAGGCCCCGATCTTTTGTCGGGGCTTTTTTTATGCCTGAATTTCTGTTAACGCGATAAATAACCAAAAATTATAGATACGCCTGCATTCAGCGGGCATTTTTTTATTGCTGGTAATCAGGCTCACTTTCCAGTTCATTGTTATATAAATAATTTTATTTACTGCATAACCATGCGCTGAGGATGAATGCGATTCCACTCACAGATTTATCTGGTTATGGAACAAGAAAGAGAACTCGGTGCCTGTCAGGATCCCGCAATAGCACTGAAAATCAAAGGTTGCAGGGGGTGTTGCGCTAAATGATAAGGTAATGCTATTGTCGATTGCTCGGGAATGGTTGTTTGAAAACTATGCAATCGTCTGTTTATACAGGGATGCTTCGTTTTACAATTAAGAAACATTAATAAAACAAAAAAATTTATAATTTAAAAATTATTTAAAATTTCATTGCCTGGTGTTAACGTATCAGCATAGGTGATGATACGTGAAACGTTTAACCTCTATAAAACCCTGCGCATCATCACTCTCGATGGCATACCGAATCTCTGAAAACGCTTTCAATTGCGATAATAAAGTTATAAGGCTATGAAGTTATGAAAAAAATCGCTGCCGGGCAATATGAGCCGGGGACAGGGAACAACGGATTGGCTTCCTCTGCCACTGCAACAAAAATGCAGGAAATAGATGTTTTGCTTATTGGTGGCGGCATTATGAGCGCCACGCTGGGCACCTATTTGCAGGAGCTTGAGCCAGACTGGTCTATCACTATGGTAGAACGTCTGGATAATGTGGCTCAGGAAAGCTCCAATGGCTGGAATAATGCCGGTACAGGGCACTCCGCGCTAATGGAACTGAACTACACGCCGGTTGATAAAAACGGCGCAGTCAGCACCAAAAAAGCTGTTGATATCAACGAAGCGTTTCAGATTTCACGCCAGTTCTGGGCCTGGCAGGTTCGGCAGGGTGTGTTGCAAAACCCGCGTTCCTTTATTCGCAGTGTCCCTCACGTCAGTTTTGTTTGGGGGCAGGATAACGTTAATTTCCTGCGGGCCCGTTATGCAGCACTGAAGGACCGCGTTCTGTTTCGTGGAATGTCTTATTCAGAAAATCACGAACAAATTAAAACCTGGGCACCGCTGGTCATGGAAGGGCGCGATGCTGCTCAGCCAGTTGCCGCAACCTGTACGGAAGGTGGCACTGATGTCAACTTCGGCGAAATTACCCGCCAACTGGTTGCTTCACTGAAGAAAAAAGCCAATTTCCATTTACGCCTGGGAACTGAAGTGCGGGATTTACACCGTAACCCTGATAATAGCTGGACGGTGACCCTGCTTGATAAAGCCAGCAAAACATCACACCGGGTGAAAGCAAAAGCTGTTTTCATTGGCGCTGGTGGCGCGGCACTCAAACTGCTGCAAAAATCGGGTATTCCTGAAGCGAAAGCATATGCGGGCTTCCCGGTAGGCGGGCAATTTTTAGTGTGCGACAAGCCTGAAGTGGTCAACAAACACCTGGCGAAGGTCTATGGGAAAGCCTCTGTTGGTGCTCCGCCTATGTCTGTTCCGCATATTGATACCCGTGTACTGGATGGTAAACGGGTTCTGTTGTTCGGCCCATTCGCCACTTTCTCCACGCGTTTCCTGAAAAATGGCTCGCTGTGGGATTTGCCGTCATCAACCCGGCCATCCAACCTGATGCCGATGGTGCATGTTGGGCTTGATAATTTCAGTCTTGTGAAATACCTGGTCGGGCAGGTAGTGCAGTCTGATAAAGATCGCCTGGCAGCGTTACGTGAATATTATCCACAAGCACAGAAAGAAGACTGGCGCTTGTGGCAGGCAGGCCAGCGTGTTCAGGTTATTGAGCGGGACACGAAAAAAGGCGGTGTATTACGGCTGGGAACGGAAGTGGTGAGCGACAAACAGGGTACGGTAGCGGCTTTATTGGGCGCTTCTCCCGGTGCTTCAACTTCTGCACCTATTATGCTTGATGTAATGCGTAGCTTGTTTGCCGACAAAATGCTGAGTGCAGACTGGCAGGTAAAACTGAAAGCCATGTTGCCTTCTCTTGGCCACCAACTGGATGAAGACAGTGCGATGGCGGAGCACATTCTGGATTACACCAGTGATGTGCTGGAGCTGGTGCATAACACCACCCCGGTTAACCAGGCTGCTCCATCGCCAGAAGGTGAACTGGTAGAAGATGAACTGGTGGTGGATATCGCTATCTGACTGACCGCTTTGCAATAAAAAAGAAAACGCGCTACGGAGTAAAACCGGGCGCGTTTTTTTATGGACGGATAAAATCGCTGCTGGATGTCAGGGTTTACGGGCAATTAGCACCGCACGTAATGGTGCCGGGTAACCCTCGCAGGTCAGATGCGGGTTTTGCGGGTCGAGAAAGTCAGCCAAAGATTCGGTTTCCATCCAGGCTGTCCGGCGTTGTTCATCTACCGTGGTGTAGTTATGGTCAACAATACGTACATCGACAAAACCGCATTTTTCAAGCCAGTTTTTCAGCGCCAGAGCAGACGGAATAAAGTACACATTGCGCATCTGTGCATAACGCGCACCTGGTACCAGAACATCCTGCTCATCACCTTCAATTACCAGCGTTTCCAGCACCAGTTCCCCGCCACTGACCAACTGGTTCTTCAACTGCCACAGATGGTCGAGCGGCGAGCGGCGGTGGTACAGCACGCCCATTGAGAACACAGTGTCGAACGCTTCGAGCGCCGGTAACTGTTCGATTCCCAGCGGGAGCAAATGCGCGCGCTGGTCATTGCCCAGTAATTTACGTACCGCTTCAAACTGGCAGAGAAATAGCTGAGTGGGGTCAATCCCCACTGCGAGTTTTGCGCCAGCGCCCACCATGCGCCACATGTGGTAACCACTGCCACAGCCGACATCAAGCACCAGCCGGTCTGCCAGTGGTGAAATATGCGGAGCGACACGGTCCCATTTCCAGTCAGAGCGCCACTCAGTATCGATATGGACACCATAAAAATCATAAGGGCCCTTGCGCCACGGCATGAGTTGCTGGAGCAGGCGGGTTAACCCGGTAATTTGCCCTTCACTGAGTGGGGTTGCGCTGCGTGTACTTACGCTGTTGACTAAATCAACATGGTCAGGAGTGCGCTCTGGCAGAAAAGAAACGGCATTTTGCCAGTGTTTGAGCTGGCCATGTTGCCCTTCGCGCTGCCATTGTGCTATTTGCGCGGGTAAAGTCTCCAGCCAGTGTGCCAGTGGGCCGGTTGCAATCTGGCTGTAAAATTGCCCAAAGTCAGTCACGCTGATTCTCCTGATTTAATGGCAACCAGAGAACCAAAGTTAAAACACTGGAACCAGAGTTCGCAATGCGTGAACCCGGCGGCCTGTAACCTTGCTTTATGGGTATCGACGGAGTCAGTCAGCATCACGTTTTCCAGCATGCTGCGTTTCTGGCTGATTTCCAGTTCGCTGTAGCCATTGGCGCGTTTAAAATCCAGGTGCATATCAAACAACAGTTCACCCATTTGCTGATCCGGAAAGCTGAACTTTTCCGATAACACCAGCGCGCCACCCGGGTTCAGGCCCTGGTAAATTTTGCTGAGCAGTGCCAGTCGGTCATCCGGTGCGAGAAACTGCAAGGTGAAATTAAGGATCACCAGTGAAGCATTCTCAATTGGCACATCACGAATATCGGCTTCTAATACATCAACAGGCGTGGCTGCACGGAACGCGTCCAGATGACGGCGGCAACGTTCAACCATTGGCGCTGAGTTATCGACAGCAATAATCCGGCAATCTTCATGCGTGATATTACGCCGCGCCGAAAGTGTGGCTGCGCCCAGCGAGCAACCTAAGTCGTAAACCTGGCTTGCTGGCGTAACGAAGCGCCCGGCCAGCATGCCTATCATAGAGATAATGTTGGAGTAGCCCGGTACCGAGCGTTGGATCATATCCGGGAAAACTTCAGCAACCCGTTCATCAAAGGTCCAGTCGCCAAGGCTGGCGATAGGCGCAGAGAACAGCATGTCGCGGTTAGACATAACGAGGAATCCGAGAATTACAAAGTGCCGTATTGTGCGTTAACGGAACGAGAAAACCAACTCCCATGGCATAAACCACAGATTACCGAGCACCATTAACACTAAAGAGTGCCAGGTACAGGCCATGCCCGCCCTGCGCCAGGGGAAAAGCCGGTGCCGGTAGCCGTAGTAATGCATGATTCGCCCAATAAGCAAAATGCTGCCGCATGCATGCACCATCCAGTAGGCAGCGCCATTCATTTCGAAAAAGAGCAACAAGATAAGCCCGACGGGAATGTACTCTACTGCATTGCCATGTACGCGAATGGCGCTTTGCAGTTCAGAAAAACCCCCGTCACCATAGGCAACATGGTACTGCACGCGAATTCTGACTACATCAACAGACAACTTAAGCAACAATAACGCGCCAAGAACTGCATACAGTGCGCTGACCATAAAAACTCCATTTTTTTGCCCAACCTTACGTGAGCTGAAACAATAATAGCCTGAACGTGCTGGTCTGTCGCCAGGCTATCAAAACAAGGTGGACTGTTCCGGTTGCGCGGGTGGTGGTGTGAAACCGGGCGCCAGGCGCTGGAGTTCGGGTAATAACGTCGTCACAATTTGGTGAACTTCACCAATATCCGGGGTGTGCAAAAACAAGAATGGGTTATGGTCTGCAGACCAGCCAGACAGGCGGTTAATCCAGTTATTGAACAAACCAGCGCTTTGCGGCATATCATCACTGGCGATGAACCGCACAACAGGCATGGTTCCGGTTAGCACCGCATGAACCGGAAGCCGTGGTTTTTTGCGCTGCGCTTCCACCATAGCAGGGGTTGAGGCTGTGGCTGAATGCACTGGTCTACTGTCGAGGATTACCCGGTTTACGCCCCGGGCATGCAGCCCCTGGTTTAATGCCCGTTCTGCATCGCCTTTTTCGAAAAACGCCGGGTGGCGTACTTCAACGCCCCAGTTGAAACCCTGCGGTAAGGCGCCAAGAAACGCCCATAAGGCAGGTAAATCCCGGGGAGAAAAAGCCGCCGGGAGTTGCAGCCAGTATTGAGCGACACGCTCTGCCAGTGGCTCCATTCGTTGCAAAAATTCCTGCGTCAAACTTGCGCAATCGCGTAGTGCCGCCTGGTGGCTGATAGTGGCCGGGAATTTGAAACAAAAGCGGAAGTCATCGTGGCTCATTGCCCGCCAGCGCATAACGGTTTCTGCAGAAGGAACAGCATACAGCGTGGTGTTGCCTTCAACACAGTTGAAATAACGCGCATACTCTTCCAGTGATGTAATACCCCATTGCCGCCACTTAGGGTGTGACCACTGGGGTAAACCAATATACAACATAACTGTTTAGCACCTGCTTAGCCTTGCAATGGGGCGTATGAATTTACGCAGGGTAACCGGTTGTGGCAAAAGTTACAAAGAATGGCACCTTACGTGTTAATGCCGTTACCCGGCTAGTTATTTTTGTTAAATTTAGCCCACAGATGCAAGCCCGCGCACAGCAATCAATCAGCCAGGGTGCGATGGGCTTATCGGCAGGCGGAATTTCCAGTATAATAGCCGCCTTTTTTCATCCAGTTGTGGCTATCAGCCAACGCTGCGGGGCGTTTTTCTCTAACTGAAAAGCAGTACCGGCGCAGCGAAGTTAAGGGATATCTCATGCGTACAGATTATTGTGGGCAGCTCAATCTGTCCCATGTTGGGCAGCAGGTAACACTGTGTGGTTGGGTTAATCGCCGTCGCGATCTCGGTAGTCTTATTTTTATTGATATGCGCGACCGTGAAGGCATCGTGCAGGTTTTCTTCGACCCGGATCGCCAGCAGGCCTTTGGTGCTGCGGCTGAACTGCGTAATGAGTTCTGCATTCAGGTTACGGGTGTTGTTCGCGCGCGTGATGAAAAGAACGTAAACCGTGATATGGCAACTGGCGAAGTGGAAGTATTTGCCACTGACCTCAATATCATCAACCGCTCAGAACCACTTCCGCTGGACTCCAATCAGGTCAATACTGAAGAAGCGCGTCTGAAATACCGCTATCTGGACTTACGCCGTCCGGAAATGGCACAACGCCTGAAAACTCGTGCCAAAATCACCAGTTTTGTGCGCCGGTTTATGGATGAGCACGGGTTTTTGGATATCGAAACGCCAATGCTGACCAAAGCTACCCCGGAAGGTGCGCGTGACTACCTGGTTCCCAGCCGCGTTCATAAAGGGAAGTTTTACGCGTTGCCGCAATCTCCCCAGTTGTTCAAACAGCTGCTGATGATGTCTGGCTTCGATCGCTACTATCAAATTGTTAAATGCTTCCGCGACGAAGACCTGCGTGCTGACCGCCAGCCTGAGTTTACCCAAATTGATGTGGAAACCTCCTTCCTGTCCGCAGAGCAAGTGCGCGAAACTATGGAAGCGATGATCCGTAAGTTATGGCTGGAAATCAAAGGTGTTGACCTGGGTGATTTCCCGGTCATGACATTTGCTGAGGCAGACCGGCGCTACGGCTCTGATAAGCCAGACCTGCGCAATCCAATGGAACTGGTTGATGTTGCGGACCTGGTAAAATCTGTTGAATTTAAAGTGTTCGCAGGCCCGGCCAATGACGCCAAAGGCCGTGTTGCGGCATTGCGTGTTCCAGGCGGCGCACACCTGACCCGTAAACAAATTGATGAATACGGTAAATTTGTTGAGATCTACGGTGCCAAAGGCCTGGCGTATATCAAAGTTAACCAGCGTGATGCCGGTCCTGAAGGCATTAATAGCCCGGTGGCTAAATTCTTAACGGCAGAAATTATTGAAGCCATCCTCACCCGCACTAGGGCGCAGGACGGTGACATGATTTTCTTCGGTGCTGATAAAGCCCGTACCGTTTCTGACGCCATGGGTGCGCTGCGCCTTAAAGTAGGTAAAGACCTGCAAATCACCGACGACAAAGCCTGGGCCCCGCTATGGGTTATCGACTTCCCCATGTTTGAAGAAGATGGCGAAGGTGGTCTGGCTGCCATGCACCATCCGTTTACCTCGCCGCGTGATATGTCTCCGGCTGAACTGAAAACCGCACCAGAAACCGCGATTGCCAATGCTTACGATATGGTTATCAACGGCTATGAAGTGGGTGGTGGTTCAGTGCGTATTCATAATGGTGAAATGCAGCAAACCGTATTTGGAATTTTGGGTATCAATGAGCATGAACAGCGCGAAAAATTTGGCTTCCTGCTGGATGCACTGAAATATGGTACGCCTCCTCATGCTGGCCTGGCATTTGGCCTTGATCGCCTGACCATGTTGCTGACCGGGACGGAAAATATTCGTGATGTAATCGCGTTCCCGAAAACGACAGCCGCAGCATGCCTGATGACTGAGGCACCCAGCTTCGCTAACCCGGCCGCCCTGGAAGAGTTAAGCCTGCAAGTGGTGAAAAAGAACGCTCAGGAGAATAAGTAACATGGCATTTAAACGGCCTGTCTCTGTTCTGGTGGTGATCTATGCCCAGGACACTGGCCGGGTGTTAATGTTACAACGGCGTGATGACCCCACATTCTGGCAGTCTGTGACAGGCAGCCTGGAAGAGGGGGAAAGCGCCGTGGATGCCGCACTTCGCGAAGTAAAGGAAGAGGTCGCCATTGATGTTGCCAGTGAGCAACTGGCCTTGATCGACTGCCAGCGGCGTGTGGAGTTTGAAATATTTACACATTTACGTCATCGCTATGCCCCGGGCATTGTGCGCAATGTAGAGTCATGGTTCTGCCTGGCTCTGCCCCACGAACGGTCTGTTGTGATTTCAGAACATCTTGACTGGAAATGGGTGAGCGCGGCAGATGCAGCGGTACTCACTAAGTCCTGGAGTAACCGGCAGGCGATTGAAGAGTTTGTAATCGATGCCGCCTGAATAAGGCGTTTTTGGAGAAAGTTATGGCAGGTCATAGTAAATGGGCCAACACGAAGCACCGCAAAGCGGCACAGGATGCCAAACGCGGTAAAATTTTTACCAAAATTATTCGCGAGCTGGTTACGGCTGCCCGTTTGGGTGGCGGCGATCCGGGGTCTAACCCGCGTTTGCGTGCTGCTGTTGATAAAGCGCTGGCAAACAACATGACGCGCGACACCTTAAACCGCGCGATTCAGCGTGGCGTGGGTGGCGATGACGACGCAAACATGGAAACCATCATTTATGAAGGTTACGGCCCTGGCGGTACAGCCGTTATGGTTGAATGCCTGAGTGACAACCGTAACCGTACGGTTGCCGAAGTGCGTCATGCTTTCACTAAAACCGGTGGTAACCTGGGTACTGATGGTTCGGTTGCTTACCTGTTCAGCAAAAAAGGGGTTATCTCTTTTGAAGCAGGTGACGAAGACACCATTATGGAAGCAGCGTTGGAAGCAGGTGCGGAAGATGTTGTCGCATACGATGATGGTGCTGTCGATGTTTACACTGCCTGGGAAGAAATGGGCGCTGTGCGTGATGCACTGGAAGCGGCAGGCCTGAAAGCCGATGCTGCTGAAGTTGCAATGATCCCGTCGACCAAAGCGGATATGGATGAAGACACAGCACCGAAATTGCTGCGCCTTATCGATATGCTGGAAGACTGCGATGACGTGCAGGAAGTCTACCACAACGGTGAGATCTCCGACGAAGTCGCGGCGACCCTTTGATTATTGCACCAGCACGCCATATGCCGGAGGCGGGTGATGTCCATTATTCTGGGTATTGATCCTGGCTCCCGCATTACTGGCTATGGCGTAATACGCCAGACGGGGCGGCAACTGAGTTACCTGGGTAGCGGATGCATCCGCACTCAGGTGACAGACCTCCCGTCACGGCTGAAACTGATTTACGCTGGCGTCAGCGAAATTATCACCCAGTTTGCCCCGGATTATTTCGCCATTGAGCAAGTCTTTATGGCAAAAAACGCCGACTCAGCTTTAAAACTGGGGCAGGCACGCGGGGTGGCAATTGTTGCTGCTGTTAACCATGACTTACCGGTGTTTGAATATGCTGCAAGGCAGGTTAAACAAACGGTAACAGGGATTGGTAGTGCCGAGAAAGCGCAGGTTCAGCACATGGTGCGCAGGTTACTCAACCTGCCTTCTAACCCGCAGGCGGATGCCGCGGATGCCCTGGCGATTGCCATTACGCATTGCCATATCAGCCAGAATGCGATTCAGGCTGGTTCAGCGAGGCTAAATTTGGCGCGAGGCAGGTTGCGGTAAATCAGGCTGGATATTTATCCAGCCTTTTTTATATTATAGGTACCGTTAATTCCGTCCAATAAAGATCAGGAGCAAAGTGTGATAGGCCGACTCAGAGGGATTGTGCTGGAAAAGCAACCGCCTCAGGTATTGCTGGAGACAGGTGGCGTGGGTTACGAAATCCACATGCCAATGACCTGCTTCTATGAGCTGCCTGAAGTAGGTAAAGAAGCGGTGGTGTTTACGCACTTTGTGGTACGAGAAGATGCGCAACTACTGTTTGGGTTTAATAATAAGCAGGAACGCACACTGTTTCGTGAGCTAATCAAAGTAAATGGTGTTGGGCCGAAACTGGCGCTGGCTATTTTATCAGGGATGTCGGCACAGCAGTTTGTGAATGCTGTTGAACGGGAAGAACCCGCTTCGTTAGTGAAGCTTCCCGGTATCGGTAAAAAAACAGCAGAACGCCTGGTGGTTGAAATGAAAGACCGCTTTAAAGGCATGCACGGTGACCTGTTTACCCCTGCGGCTGATTTGGTCTTGAGTGCGCCTGCGAGTGCCGCAGCCGATGACGCTGAAGCTGAAGCCGTAGCCGCACTGGTGGCTTTGGGTTATAAACCTCAGGAAGCAAGCCGTATGGTTTCGAAAGTGGCAACATCTGGCGCGAACAGTGAAACACTGATTCGTGAAGCGTTGCGCGCAGTGCTGTGAGGTAAACAATGATTGAAGCCGACCGTCTGGTTTCGCCAGACAACCAGGGCCCGGAAGACAACATCGACAGGGCGATCCGCCCTAAAATGCTGCAGGAATATGTTGGTCAGCCTGAAGTGCGCAAGCAGATGGAGATTTTTATTGAAGCGGCGCGTTTGCGTGGCGATGCGCTCGACCATCTGCTGATTTTTGGCCCGCCGGGGCTTGGGAAAACCACGCTGGCAAATATCGTGGCGAACGAAATGGGCGTGAATTTACGTACTACTTCCGGGCCTGTGCTTGAAAAAGCTGGCGACCTGGCGGCGATGCTGACTAATCTCGAACCCAACGATGTGTTGTTTATCGATGAAATCCACCGCCTTTCTCCGGTGGTGGAAGAAGTACTGTACCCGGCAATGGAAGACTACCAGCTCGATATCATGATAGGTGAAGGGCCGGCTGCTCGTTCAATCAAGATTGATTTGCCACCCTTTACACTGGTGGGGGCAACCACGCGGGCCGGGTCGCTGACTTCGCCTTTACGTGACCGTTTCGGGATAGTGCAGCGCCTGGAATTTTATCAGGTAAATGACCTGCAACATATCGTCGCCCGTAGCGCCGGGTTTATGGGGCTGGATATGGCGGCAGATGCTGCACTGGAGCTGGCACGCAGGGCGCGAGGAACACCCCGTATCGCTAACCGGTTACTACGCCGGGTAAGAGATTACGCAGAAGTGCGCCATAACGGAGTGATCAGCGCTGATGTCGCGAGCCAGGCGCTGGATATGCTGAATGTTGATGTCCATGGTTTTGACTATATGGACCGTAAATTGCTGCTGGCAATTATCGACAAATTTATGGGTGGCCCGGTCGGGCTGGATAACCTGGCCGCAGCGATTGGTGAAGAGCGCGAAACCATCGAAGACGTTCTTGAACCCTATCTGATTCAGCAAGGGTTTATTCAACGTACACCACGCGGGCGTATGGCGACAAACCGTGCCTGGCAGCACTTCGGGATTACTCCACCGGAAAACGGCTGATTATCAGTGGTGCGTATTCACAAACCAGCACCAACTGGCCAGTACAATAAAGCCCCTGCCGGGTAAAACCGTGCAGGGGCTTTATTATTCACTGGAACCGCAATTACACCGCAGTCTTTTTCATCATGCTGAGCATGAACAGGCAGGCAGCGCTTAACACTACTGAAGGCCCGGCCGGGGTGTCATAGAAAGCAGAAAAAGCCAGGCCGCCAGTAACCGCCAGAATGCCCACCAGTACGGCATAACCTGCCATTTGCTCCGGAGTGCGTGCAAAGCGGCGGCCAGTTGCAGCCGGAATAATCAGCAGTGATGTAATAATTAGTGCGCCGACGAACTTCATGGAAACACCTATCGTTAGCGCGGTAACCAGCATCAGCATCAGCTTTACCCGCTGGATACGTACACCATCGACAAATGCCAGTTCAGGGCTGATAGTCATAGCCAGCAAGCTGCGCCATTGCCAGCAAAGTAGTCCAATAACGACACACACGCCAAGTGCAATCGTCACTAAATCTGTTGGGGTGACTGCCAATAAATCACCAAACAGGTAGGCCATTAAATCGACCCGGACATTTGCCATCAGGCTGACCACAACCAGGCCTAACGACAGGGCACTGTGTGCAAGGATGCCGAGTAAAGTATCAACAGCAAGATGCTGGCGTTTCTCAAGCCAGACTAACCCTGCCGCAAGCACCAGTGTTACGGCGATAACTGCATAGAATGGGCTGACATTGAGCAATAAACCGAACGCCACGCCAAGCAAAGATGCGTGAGCCAGTGTGTCACCAAAATAAGACATCCGCCGCCAGACGACAAACGACCCCAGTGGCCCGGCAGCACAGGCCAGTAACACACCCGCAATCCAGCCGGGTAAAAGAATTTCTATCATGAAGCGCCATTCCCTTTGCGTAATACAATGCGGCCACGTAAATCATGGCGGTGATTATGGTGGTGGCGGTAGACAGCGAGTTGTTCCGCTCCTGTGGCGCCAAACATCGCGATAAACTCTGGGTGCATAGACACGCTTTCTGGCGTGCCGGAGCAACAAATATGATGATTAAGGCACAGCACGTCATCGGTTTTCGCCATCACCAAATGCAGGTCATGAGAAACCATCAGCACTGCGCAATCCAGCTCTTTACGCAACTGGTCAATCAGGTTATAGAGTGCCAACTGTCCGTTCACATCCACACCCTGGGTGGGTTCATCCAGCACTAATAACTGCGGTGAATTCATCAAAGCCCTTGCCAGCAGAACCCGCTGGTTTTCCCCACCAGACAGTTTTTGCATAGGCGCTTCAAGCAGATGTGCAGCATTAACCCGTTTGAGGGCAGGGAGTAAATCTGCTTTTTTTACCCCCGGGCGTAAGCGCAAAAACCGGCTCACGGTAAGGGGCAGAGTGGCGTCCAGGTGGAGTTTTTGTGGGACATAGCCAATGCGCAACCCGCGGTCACGGTTGATTTTTCCTTCATCTGGCGCTACCAGGCCCAGTACTACACGCACCAGAGTGGATTTACCGGCGCCATTGGGCCCCAACAGCGTAAGGATGCGCCCGGGCTTAAGGGAGAATGAAATATCTGATAAAACACGCCGTTGCCCGAATGACACCGACACGTTTTCCAGTGAGACAAGATTGTTCATGGATTTAAACGTTGCAGAAGTTAACGAATGTTATAATATCACAAACTTCGCTGAAATGATGATGGAATAACGCATTATGTTACATAAAAAGACATTTCTTTGCGCAAGCTTTACAGTAGCGCTTTGGGCTGGCACTACTGTAGTGGCTCAGGCCGATGTTGTCACCTCAATTAAACCACTGGGTTTTATCGCATCCGCCATTGCTGATGGGGTGACTAAGACAGAAGTATTACTCCCGGATGGCGCATCTGCACACGACTACGCATTGAAACCCGGCGATATAATAAAATTAAAAAACAGTGAGTTAGTAGTGTGGGTTGGCCCAGAAATGGAGGCTTTCATGCAAAAGCCGGTGGCTCAACAGGCGGGTGATAAAAACATCGCTCTGTCCACCCTGGCAGCGGTGAAACCGTTACTCATGAAAGGTGATGACGACGACGATCATGACCATGAGCAGGGACATAGTGAAGAGGCTCATCATGACAAAAATGGTGATGATGATCACCATCATGGTGAGTACAACATGCATATCTGGCTTTCACCTGAAATATCAAGACTGGCAGCGGTTGCAATTCACGATAAATTAGTGGAACTTATGCCGAAAAATAAAGCCAAACTAGACGCAAACCTGCAGCAATTTGAGGCAGAATTAGCCCGCACGGACAAGCAGATTGCAGACGAGCTGTCACCGGTGAAAACGAAGGGGTATTTCGTTTTTCATGATGCGTATGGCTATTTTGAAAAACAGTACGGTCTGACATCTCTCGGGCACTTTACCGTAAACCCTGAAATTCAACCGGGTGCACAGCGTTTACATAACATCAGAACAGAGTTGGTTGAGCAAAAGGCGGTATGTGTCTTTGCTGAACCACAATTCAGACCAGCCGTTGTCGAGGCCGTTGCCCGTGGTACAGGGGTGCGCATTGGGACCCTGGACCCGTTAGGAAGTGGTATCGCGTTGGGTAAAGACAGCTACATGCAGTTTTTAACCCACTTGTCTCATCAGTACACGAGCTGTCTGAAAGGAGATTAACGAGGATTTTTGTACGTGCAACAGATAGCCCGCTCTGTCGCTATGGCTTTTAACAGCCTGCCCAGACCCCATCGCGTTTTGCTGGGGTCCCTGACAGTACTCACTTTATCGGTCGCCGTATGGCGGCCCTATGTTTACCATCCCGATGCCACACCCGTTGTGAAGGCATTGGATCTTCATGATAGCAAGCCCGCTCATACGCTGATGCCAGAGGCCAGTGAGCCCATTGATCAGACATCAGCAGATGATGTAGATGTTGCGTTACCACCTGATGATACAGCGACACAGGATGGCAGCGATGACACGGCATCAACCAATGGTGTCCAGGATTACGTGGTATCTACTGGTGATACACTGAGCAGTATTCTCAATCAATACGGTATTGATATGGGAGAAATCAGCCAGTTAACCAGCACCGATAAAGACCTGGAAAACCTCAAAATCGGCCAGCAACTCTCCTGGACGCTTACGCCTGACGGTAATTTGCAACAACTGTCATGGGACATTTCCCGGCGTGAAACCCGCGTCTATGATCGCACTGATAACGGTTTCAAACGCGATGTTGAAGTACAGCAGGGCGAATGGGTTAACCGGGTTGTTAAGGGCAAGGTTTCCGGGAGTTTTGTTGCCAGTGCCAGAGCCGCAGGGCTTAGCAGCAATGAAGTAAACGACGTGGTGAAAGCACTCCAGTGGCAAATGGATTTCCGCAAACTGAAAGCAGGAGATGAGTTTTCTGCGTTAATTTCTCGCGAACAACTTGATGGCAAACGTGCCCAGAGCCATTTACTTGGTGTGCGTTTGAAAACCGGTGGTAAAGACTACTTCGCTATCCGGGCTGATGATGGCAAATTCTACGACCAGAACGGTAATGGCCTGGCCAAAGGGTTCCTGAGGTTCCCAACCAGCCGCCAGTTCCGCGTGTCATCGAACTTTAATCCTCGCCGTCTGAACCCGGTTACCGGGCGCATTGCCCCTCACCGTGGTGTTGATTTTGCCATGCCCCAGGGGACGCCTGTGTTGTCTGTAGGCGATGGCGAGGTGATTGTAGCCAAACATGATGGCGCTGCGGGTAATTATGTCGCTATTCGCCATGGGCGCACATATACCACACGTTACATGCACCTGAAGAAACTGCTGGTGAAACCGGGTGATAAAGTGAAACGTGGTGAACGTATTGCACTTTCCGGTAATACAGGGCGTTCAACCGGGCCTCATCTGCATTTTGAAGTGTGGATTAACCAGCAGGCAGTTAACCCGCTGACGGCTAAACTGCCACGGACTGAAGGGCTGGCCGGGGCAGATCGCAGAGCTTACCTGGCACAGGTTCGTGAAATCAGACCGCAATTAGTGCTTAATTAAATCGTTTACCCGCCTGCAAGCCGGTACTTAATCAAGTGCCGGCTTTTCTTTTATCTGGTAGATTTAGCCCGCTAAAATAAAAGTAATACTGAGGACTGGCTGATAACGGCATGGAAAAGAGCAAAAAAGCGAATAGTGAATACATCCCTGAGTTTGAGTGCGCATTCCTGCACCCACGTTACTGGGGAGCATGGTTAGGTGTGGGCGCATTTGCCGCTCTGGCGCTGGTGCCGCCTAAATTACGTGATCCTTTACTGGGCTTTATCGGGATCAAAGCAGGCAGGTTAGCGGGTGGGGCACGCCGCCGGGCGCGTATCAATTTGTTCTATTGTTTTCCGGATATGCCGGAAGCAGAGCGTGAAGCTGTCATTGACCGGATGTTTGCCACCGCACCACAATCTATGGTGTTGATGGCTGAATTAGCACTACGTGGCCCTGAGCATGTGAAAAAACGTGTTCAGTGGCACCATGCGGAAATCATCGAAGAACTGCGTGCCAGGCAGGAGAATGTGATTTTTCTGGTGCCTCATGGCTGGGCTGTCGATATACCCGCTATGGTACTTGCGGCTCAGGGTAACAATATGGCTGCAATGTTCCATAACCAGGGTAACCCGGTATTTGATTATGCATGGAACACCGTAAGGCGGCGTTTTGGTGGCCGGTTGCATGCCCGTAATGATGGCATAAAGCCCTTTATCAGTTCTGTTCGGCAGGGCTACTGGGGCTATTACTTGCCCGATGAAGATCACGGCCCGGAACAAAGTGAATTTGTTGATTTCTTTGCTACCTACAAAGCAACCTTGCCTGCCATTGGACGGTTGATGAAGGTTTGCCGTGCGCGCGTAGTTCCTATGTTCCCGGTATACAACGCACAAACCCATAAGCTGGATATTTACCTGCGCCCACCGATGGACGATTTGCGTGAGGCCGACGATGCCACGATTGCACGGCGCATGAACGACGAGGTGGAACAGCTGGTTGGTCCAAATCCGGAACAGTACACCTGGATACTGAAGTTACTGAAAACACGTAAACCCGGCGAAACAGAGCCCTACAGGCGTAAAGAATTGTTCCCGCGGGGCAAGTGATAACTGAGGTTTCTATTGTTGCGCACAGAACAGCCTGGCTGCATTTTAGCCTGGCAGAAATAGTAAAGGGGCCATCAGGCCCCTTTATGCATCAGTTGAGAGTGAAAATATTACTCAACAGTAAGGATGCGCGTGGTATTTGTAGTGCCAACAGTACTCATGACATCACCCTGGGTAACGATAACCAGGTCACCTGACATCAGGTAGCCTTTATCGCGCAGCAGGTTAACGGCATCGTTGGCAGCAGAAACGCCATCGAGCTCGCTGTCGAAGTGCACTGGCGTCACCCCACGATAAAGCGCTGTGAGGTTCAGTGTGCGTTCATGACGTGACATCGCGAAAATCGGTAAACCGGAACTGATACGTGAGGTCATCAGTGCGGTACGGCCTGATTCTGTCATGGTAATAATCGCGGTTACACCTTTAAGGTGGTTTGCTGCATACATAGCAGACATGGCGATGGCTTCTTCAACATTTTCGAACTGAACATCAAGGCGATGTTTGGAAACGTTAATGCTGGGGATTTTTTCCGCGCCGACACACACACGTGCCATTGCTGCCACAGTTTCTGCCGGATACTGCCCGGCAGCAGTTTCTGCTGACAACATAACGGCATCAGTACCATCAAGCACTGCGTTAGCCACGTCCATAACTTCCGCACGTGTTGGCATCGGGTTAGTAATCATCGATTCCATCATCTGCGTGGCAGTAATCACTGCACGGTTGAGCTTACGGGCACGACGAATCAGTGTTTTCTGAATACCGACCAGTTCCGGGTCGCCAATTTCAACACCCAGGTCACCACGTGCAACCATCACTACATCAGACGCCATAATAATGTCGTCCATTGCTTCTTCAGTTGCGACAGCTTCTGCGCGTTCAACTTTGGCACAAATTTTTGCTTCACAGCCTGCGTCACGCGCCAGACGGCGGGCATAGTTCAGGTCTTCACCACAACGAGGGAAGGACACAGCGAGATAATCAACGCCAATTTTCGCGGCAGTAATGATGTCGGCTTTGTCTTTCTCAGTCAGCGCTTCAGCAGATAAACCCCCACCGAGTTTGTTAATCCCTTTATTGTTGGACAACGGGCCACCGACAGTTACTTCGGTAAACACTTTCATCCCCTGAACTTCCAGCACTTTTAGCTGCACACGTCCATCGTCAAGTAACAGGATATCACCGGGAACAACATCAGCAGGCAGGCCTTTATAATCAATGCCTACCTGTTCTTTGTCGCCTTCGCCTTTACCAAGGTTTGCATCCAGCAGGAATTTCTCGCCGATGTTCAGAAAGACTTTGCCTTCTTTGAAGGTGGACACACGAATTTTGGGCCCCTGGAGGTCGCCGAGAATAGCCACATGGCGCCCGAGTTTTGCCGCAATTTCGCGTACTTTATCTGCACGCATTTGGTGATCTTCGGGGGAGCCATGGGAGAAGTTCATGCGCACAACGTTAGCGCCTGCTGCGATAATTTTTTCAAGGTTATTATCGCGGTCAGTTGCCGGGCCTAACGTGGTGACAATTTTGGTTCTACGTAGCCGTCTGGACATTTATTACTCCGTTGACTGAAACAACTTGGTGTTGCGTGAATAAAACCCGGTATTTCTGCACGCCTGGTAACGCAAAGACAACATTAACCGAACGAACCGACTGATACAGCTTTAGTTATAAATTTCAATGCTGATCACCGGGTACCATCAAACCTTTATCAAACCGCGATTCTTTCAGGGCTTCTTTGACTCTCTTCAAGTTATCCCTGAATTTTGCACCACGGCGTAAAATGAAACCGGTTGCCAGAACATCAATCACAGTAAGTTGCGCAAGCCGTGAAACCATGGGCATATAAATATCGGTATCCTCAGGAACATCCAACAGAATTGCAAGTGTTGATTCCCAGGAAAGGGGAGAGCCGCTGGTTGTAATTGACAACACGATGGCATCGTTTTCACGAGCCAGTTGCGCAAGTTCGACCAGGTTTTTGGTGCGGCCAGTATGAGAAATCAGCACAACAACGTCATTTTCGCTACAATTCATGCAACTCATACGCTGAACAACAATATCGTCGGAATAGATGACCGGGACATTAAAACGGAAAAACTTGTTCATGGCATCGTGCGCAACAGCGGCCGATGAGCCCAACCCGAAAAACGCAATACGTTTTGCCTGAGTAAGAAGGTCTACGGCACGGTTAACGGCCTGCATATCAAGTTGCTGGCGCACATGGTCAAGGCTTGCCATGGCAGATTCAAAAATTTTTGCGGTATACCCTTCAACCGTATCGTCTTCGTCGACATTACGGTTGACATAAGGCGTTCCACTGGCAAGGCTTTGAGCCAGGTGTAATTTGAAGTCGGGAAACCCGCGCGTTTCCAGGCGGCGGCAGAAGCGGTTCACGGTCGGTTCACTCACGCCCGCCTCGCTTGCAAGAGTGGCAATACTCGAGTGCATGGCGCCGGAAGGCGAAGCCAGGATCACTTCGGCAACTTTTCGCTCCGACTTGCTAAGATGTTCCAGTTGAGACTGAATTTTGTCCAGCATGTTCATAGATTACAGCACACTCATTGATAAGGACGATTTCGCCATCTGGTGATACCGTGTCAATTTTGTGATGAATATACGCTTTTGCGGCAGATATTGGATACAACCTGTGGCAGGATGTTGTTGTTTTTTTTCATAACATGATCAGAGTCTTGTTTTCATAACACCAAAATCTGCCTCACCATGCCTTGTTTGCCCTCAGAAACAAGCCAGACGAGGCGCAAAACTGACAATTCTTTAAAACTTAGTCAATAAAATGCCTTTTGGCATCTGTACAGTGTTGTTAAAGATGTAAACACAGTACATTAGTATGAAAGAAAATTACAGATAAGGGCCTGGCTGAGTATCAGGCCAGACATAACGAGGAGACAAAGATGGCGGTAACGCAAACAGCTCAGGCGTGTGACCTGGTTATTTTCGGTGCGAAAGGGGACCTGGCGCGCCGGAAACTGTTGCCTTCCCTGTATCAATTGGAGAAAGCAGGCCAGCTCCATGACGACACGCGCATCATTGGTGTCGGGCGTGCTGACTGGGACAAAGCTGAATACACCAAAGTTATTCGTGAAGCGCTTGAAACCTTCATGAAGGAGAAAATCAACGAAGCGTTGTGGGATAAACTCAGCGCGCGGCTGGAATTCTGTAACCTGGATGTCAATGATACCAAAGCATTTACCCGGTTGGGCAAAGTGCTGGATCAGAAAAACCGTACCACCATTAACTACTTCGCTATGCCACCCAGCACTTTTGGCGCTATTTGCAAAGGGTTGGGCGAGGCGAAACTGAATGCCAAACCTGCGCGTGTTGTAATGGAAAAACCGCTGGGTACGTCTTTGGAAACTTCTCAGGAGATTAACAACCAGGTTGGGAAATATTTTGAAGAGTGCCAGGTGTACCGTATTGACCACTATTTAGGGAAAGAAACGGTACTGAACCTGCTGGCACTGCGTTTTGCCAACTCATTGTTTGTTAATAACTGGGACAACCGGACCATTGACCACGTTGAAATTACCGTAGCAGAAGAAGTGGGTATTGAAGGGCGCTGGGGCTATTTTGATAAAGCCGGTCAGATGCGCGATATGATTCAAAACCACCTGTTGCAAATTTTGTGCATGATTGCCATGTCACCACCGTCTGACCTGACGGCAGACAGCATCCGTGATGCCAAAGTTCAGGTACTGAAATCGCTTCGCCGCATTGATCGTTCAAATGTGCGTGAAAAAACAGTGCGTGGTCAATATACCGCCGGTTTTGCACAAGGCAAAAAAGTGCCAGGTTACCTGGAAGAGGAAGGGGCAAACAAAAGCAGTGGTACTGAAACGTTTGTCGCTATCCGGGTTGATATCGATAACTGGCGCTGGGCAGGGGTTCCATTCTACCTGCGTACCGGTAAACGCTTGCCGGCTAAATGCTCTGAGGTAGTGGTTTACTTCAAGAATCCGGAACTGAACTTGTTCAAGGAATCCTGGCAGGAATTGCCCCAGAACAAGCTGACTATTCGCCTGCAACCGGATGAAGGCGTTGATATTCAGATTCTGAACAAAGTGCCTGGTCTTGATCATAAGCACAACCTGCAAACGACCAAACTGGATCTGAGCTACTCTGAAACCTTTAACCAAACCCACCTGGCAGACGCTTATGAGCGCCTGTTACTGGAAACAATGCGCGGCATTCAGGCCTTGTTTGTGCGCCGTGATGAAGTGGAAGAGGCCTGGAAATGGGTTGACTCCATCACCGAAGCCTGGGCCGCTGATAATGAAGCACCAAAACCTTATCAGGCCGGGACGTGGGGGCCTGTAGCCTCCGTCGCCATGATCACCCGTGATGGCCGTTCCTGGAACGAGTTCGAGTAAGTTCTGGCAGGGGATCAGTTAGCTGTAACTTTACCGGTAACATGATCTAACACAGAAAGCAGGTAATTTTTTTTAAATTAAAGCCCTGACTGGATTCACCAGCGGGGCTTTTTTATTTACACTAGCTGAAGCGATTTTGCCCCTGGAGTGCGGTATATCAGGAATAAGAGCCGTTTTAAGTCTCACTGATATGTCCGACAAAACTGCCGATGGCAGACAGAACTATGAGGACCTTTTATGAACTCTGTATTGTTACGCGTAACAAATCGAATTATTGAACGCTCTCGTGAAACCCGTGAAGCGTATCTGGCCCGAGTCGAACAAGCGAAAAGTAAAACAGTGCACCGCGCAGAACTGGCGTGTGGCAATCTGGCTCATGGGTTTGCTGCCTGCCAGGCAGAAGATAAAGCCTCGTTAAAAAATATGTTGCGTAACAACATTGGCATCATCACTGCCTATAACGACATGCTGTCTGCGCATCAACCTTACGAAACGTACCCACAAATTATTCGCGAGGCGCTGCATTCTGTGGGCGCAGTAGGCCAGGTCGCTGGTGGCGTTCCGGCTATGTGCGACGGTGTGACACAAGGCCAGGATGGAATGGAGCTCTCGCTGCTTAGCCGTGAAGTGATTGCTATGTCAGCAGCGGTTGGCCTGTCTCATAATATGTTTGATGGCGCGTTGTTCCTCGGGGTGTGCGACAAAATTGTTCCCGGGCTGGCGATGGCTGCGTTGTCATTCGGGCATTTGCCATCGGTGTTTGTGCCATCGGGCCCAATGGCGAGCGGGCTGGCTAATAAAGAAAAAGTGCGTATTCGCCAGTTGTATGCAGAAGGGAAAGTTGACCGTGCGGCGTTACTGGAATCTGAAGCGGCGTCTTACCATGCGCCGGGTACCTGCACATTTTATGGTACAGCCAACACCAACCAGATGGTGATTGAGTTTATGGGGATGCAGTTACCCGGGTCGTCATTTGTTCATCCGGATGCACCTTTGCGTAAAGAACTGACATGTGCCGCTGCACGCCAGGTAACACGGCTTACGGGTAACGGTAGCGAATGGATGCCACTTGGCAAAATGGTTGATGAGAAAGTGGTGGTCAATGGTATTGTCGCCCTGCTGGCCACCGGTGGTTCCACAAACCACACGATGCATCTGGTCGCAATGGCGCGTGCCGCTGGCATAATCATTAACTGGGATGACTTCTCTGAAATTTCTTCAGTTGTGCCGCTGCTGGCGCGTCTTTACCCCAATGGCCCGGCAGACATCAACCACTTCCAGGCTGCAGGTGGCGTACCTGTTCTGATGCGTGAACTGATTAAAGGCGGTTTGTTGCATGAGGATGTGAACACTGTTGCGGGCTTCGGTTTGCAACATTACACCATGGAACCCTGGCTGAATGAAGGCAAACTCGACTGGCGTGAAGGGGCAACTGAATCACTGGATAGCGATATTATTGCCTCTATTGACAAGCCATTCTCCCAACATGGTGGCACCAAAGTATTGAGCGGTAACCTCGGGCGCGCGGTGATGAAAACTTCTGCAGTGCCTGTGGAAAATCAGATCATTGAAGCTCCAGCCATTGTTTTTGAAAGTCAGCATGATGTTGTTCCGGCATTTGAAGCGGGTTTACTGGATAAAGATTGCGTTGTCGTTGTCCGTCATCAAGGTCCGAAAGCGAATGGGATGCCAGAATTACATAAACTCATGCCGCCACTTGGTGTATTATTGGACCGTCGTTTCAAAATTGCATTGGTAACGGATGGACGTTTGTCTGGTGCCTCAGGTAAAGTACCTTCTGCAATTCACGTGACACCGGAAGCTTATGATGGTGGGCTTTTGGCTAAAGTCCGTAATGGCGACATGATCCGTGTAAACGGGCAGACTGGCGAGCTAACCTTGCTGGTTGACGACGCGGAACTACAAGAACGTGAACCGTTCCACCCGGACCTCAGCGCTCAGCGCGTGGGGACTGGTCGTGAGTTATTTGGCGCATTGCGCGAAAACTTATCCGGGGCGGAACAGGGCGCAACCTGTATTTCATTCTAACACTCGGCGCATTTGCGCCGTAACGCTGACTAAACGTTGTCGGGAGACATTTTCTGATGAAAAACTGGAAAACAAGTGCGGAACAGATCCTGAAAACAGGTCCTGTCGTGCCGGTTATTGTTGTCAATAAACTTGAGCACGCAGTACCGATGGCAAAAGCACTGGTAGCTGGTGGGGTACGTGTACTGGAAGTTACACTGCGTACTGCCTGTGCTATTGATGCTATCCGTCTGATTGCAAAAGAAGTGCCGGATGCTATCGTTGGGGCTGGTACCGTGCTGAATCCACAACAACTGGCAGAAGTTACTGAAGCTGGCGCTCAGTTTGCTATCAGCCCGGGCCTGACCGACTCCCTGCTGAAAGCAGCAACTGAAGGCACCATTCCACTGATCCCGGGGATCAGCACTGTTTCTGAACTGATGCTGGGTATGGATTACGGTTTGCGTGAATTCAAATTCTTCCCGGCAGAAGCTAACGGCGGCACCAAAGCTTTATCCGCCATTGCTGGCCCGTTCTCTCAGGTGCGTTTCTGCCCAACAGGTGGTATCTCTCCGGCAAACTACCGTGACTACCTGGCACTGAAAAGCGTGCTGTGCATTGGTGGTTCCTGGCTGGTTCCGGCCGATGCGCTGGAAGCTGGCGATTATGACCGCATTACCCGCCTGGCTCGTGAAGCTGTTGAAGGCGCGAAATAATCAGGCCAGTTAACTGCCTGAGTCATATGCAAACGGCACCCGCGGGTGCCGTTTTTGCATATGCTACTGGAGCCTGATGGATTAACCGTTAACTTGTATTTCCCCAGCTGCTGATTTTGCCCGGGCGACTGCATCTTCTGTTGTTTCACCCGTTGCCAGCGCAACGCCCATACGGCGGGTACCGTTAATTTCAGGTTTGCCAAACAGGCGGATTTGTATGCCTGCGCTGAGCGCATTTTCCATACCACCAAAACGTACATCTGTGCTGACCAGGTTCGGCAGAATGACTGCTGAAGCACAAGGTCCGTACTGGCGAATACCGCCGACTGGTAACCCCAGAAAAGCGCGGACATGCAGTGCAAATTCTGACAAATCCTGAGAGATCATGGTGACCATACCGGTGTCATGCGGGCGAGGAGATACCTCACTGAACACAACATCATCACCACAAACAAACAGTTCCACACCAAATAAGCCATAACCACCAAGCGCCAGAACAACTTTTTCTGCAATGGCCTGTGCCCGGCTCAGCGCGAGCTCACTCATTGCCTGTGGTTGCCATGACTCGCGGTAATCTCCATCTTCCTGGCGGTGGCCTACCGGGGCACAGAAATGCACACCATCAGCCGCACTTACCGTCAGAAGTGTAATTTCGAAATCAAACGCAACGACTCCTTCAATAATCACTTTGCCCGCACCGGCGCGGCCGCCTTCCTGTGCGTAGCTCCAGGCTTTATCCAGGTAGCTGGCATCACGCACAAAACTTTGCCCCTTTCCTGAAGAACTCATGACCGGTTTAATGATGCACGGGAAACCAATTTCTTCTGCTGCAGAAACAAAGTCTGCTTTCGCATCTGCAAAACGGTATGTGGACGTGGGAAGGGCTAACTCTTCTGCAGCCAGCCGACGGATCCCTTCACGGTTCATTGTCAGGCGTGTTGCTTTGGCACAGGGAACAACTTTTTGCCCCTGGCTTTCCAGCTCAACCAGCATGTCTGTAGCGATCGCCTCAATTTCCGGTACGATGTAATCAGGCTTTTCTTCTGCAACCAGATTTTTCAGTGCCTGTGGGTCGAGCATATTGATTACATGGCTACGGTGAGCAACGTGCATAGCAGGGGCATCGGCATATCTGTCAACGGCGATAACCTCCAGACCCAGCCTCTGACATTCAATCGCCACTTCTTCACCCAGTTCCCCAGCGCCAAGAAGCATTACGCGTGTTGCTGCCGGACGCAGCGCAGTTCCTAAAATAGCCATATCGCAGTACCTGATGTGAAAAAAAACAGCGGCAGTATATACGAAAACGTTTGCGTTGACAGCGGGTTTGCATTGTAACCCTGTTTTCACGTATGCTGGATATAAATACAGTGATTGGAGCAGCATGATGGCAGTCGTAGTTAAATATGTTGTCGTGAGAGACGGTGAGGAAAAAATGTCTTTTGTCAGCAAAAAAGAGGCCGATGCCTATGACAAAATGTTAGATCTGGCGGAATGCCTGACTGACTATCTGGAAAGTTCTCCGGTAGTGATGGAAGGGGGGCTGCGCGAAGAACTTGCCTTATGGCTTGCTGAGCATAAAGATGAACTGAGCGGTATTTTGCGTTCCGGTAAGTTACCAGATGTTACCGAAAATGAGCCTGTTTCCCTTGAAAAGAAAGTGAAAACTGCCTGAATCGACTTGCAGGTTGCCTGTTTTGTACCATGCTTTTCTCACAACTTGAGAAATCACGGAGTGGCATGTGAATAAAACAGGCTTTTTGACAGGGTGTATGGTGGCGTTTGCTCTGATGTCTGTATCCGCTGCGGCTAATGCAGTGACTAAAAGAGTAAGCCTCATCCCCTGTGAGAACATGAAAGCGGAAAATATTGCCGCAACAGTTAAAAATGATTACCTGCAAAACCGGTTACAGCGTTGGTCTGACGACCAGAAAGCGTTGGGGCAAAATGACCCCGTCGCCTGGGTTAACGTCAAGGATATGCACCACAATGGCGATACCTGGGTTGTCCCGCTGGTTGTTCGGGGGCAAAAGCAAGATTTGCACTACCAGGTAACGGTGGATTGCAAAGCAGGTAATGCAGATTACCAGCGTTAAGCTGAATAACCGGGCGTAGAGGCCCGGTTTTACGCAATATTGCAGCTAAGTTATTGTACGGCTGCCTGTGATTCTGGCTGGTATGCCCTCAGAATGACAGGCAAATTCCTTCCCACGCGCACTCAGCGTGATACCCTGTGCGGCAGTTGTGCCATCTTCAGGAGTTATTATGGCCCGTTCGCCGGTTTTCCCTCCCCGGGCAGCAAAGCGCCCACATCTGTTAACTCAGCATGGCGATGTCAGGAATGATGATTATTTCTGGCTGCGTGATGACTCACGCCAGTCACCCGAGGTACTGGGGTACCTTCGTGCTGAAAATGATTATTGCATGCAAACTATGGCTCCGCTGGAGCAGTTTCAGCAGGCCCTTTACGATGAAATGGTTGCCCGGCTGCCCAAAAAAGAAAGCAGTGTGCCCTGGCAGCGCAATGGGTATCGCTACCGCCAGTGTTTCGATGAAAATGCTGAGTATCCGGTTTGGCAACGCCAGCCAGCAGAACTGAATAATGGTGATGAGTGGCGAGTTTTGCTCGATTGCAACAACCGGGCTCAGGGCGGGGCATACTACGACTTAGGTGCACTGAGCATCTCTCCGGATAATCGCCTGATGGCAGTGACGGAAGACCGTGTTTCTCGCCGCCAGTATCAGTTACATGTAAAAGATCTTGCCAATGACATATGGCTGAATGACGCCGTCACTGATCTTTCCGGCAGTGTGGTATGGGCGAATGACTCCGCCACGTTTTACTATGTCAAAAAGCATTCAGTGACTTTGCTGCCTTACCAGGTGTGGCGCCACAGGCTGGGTGACGTGGCAGAAAATGACGAACTGGTCTATCAGGAAGAAGATAATCGTTTTTACGTTGGCATTTATAAGTCACGCTCAACTGAGTTTGTGATTATTGCCCTGCACAGCACATCAACCAGTGAAGCCTGGTTACTGGATGCCAATGATGCATCTGCCGTACCGCAATGTTTTCTTGAGCGTGAAGCACAGCATGAGTATGACCTGGACCATTTTCAGGCGCAGTTTTGGGTGCGCTCCAACCGGGATGGCAAAAATTTTGGTTTGTACTGCAGCCCGGAAACAAACCAGGATAAATGGGCGGTCGTGCAGGCTGCAAGTCATACCGTAATGGTCGAGGATTTTACGCTCTTTACTCACTGGGTGGTGATTGAGGAGCGTGAAAACGGGCTTGCCCAGTTACGCCTGGTTGACAGCAGAAATGGCCGCCAGCAGCGGCTGGTGTTTGATGACCCTGCCTGGGTAGTCTGGACCAGTAATAATCATGAGCCAGACAATGAATGGCTGCGCTACGTGTATACCTCTATGACCCGCCCACAAACCGTATTCGAAATGAATATGCGCACTGGTGAACGGCGATTATTAAAGCAACAGGAAGTGTTCGGGTTTGATTCTCAACACTACCAGAGCGACAGGATCTGGATTGACGCCAGAGACGGGGTCAAGGTACCGGTTTCCCTGGTTTGGCGCAAAGATAAGTTCACAACCGGGCAGAACCCTCTATTAGTATACGGCTACGGTGCTTATGGTGAGAGCATCGATGCTGACTTCAGCACTACACGGCTCAGTTTGCTTGACCGCGGTTTTGTATACGCCATAGCTCATGTCAGGGGCGGTGGTGAACTGGGGCAATCGTGGTATGAACAGGGCAAGTTATCGCACAAACCCAATACATTTAATGATTTTATTGATGTGTGTGAAGCGTTGCTGGCGCGTGGGCTGGGAGCGCCTGACCAGTTGTACGCAATGGGCGGGAGTGCCGGAGGTTTGCTGGTGGGGGCTGTAGCTAACCTGAGGCCTGAACTGTTCCGTGGTGTGCTGGCACAGGTTCCGTTTGTTGATGTTGTGACCACAATGCTTGATGAGTCCCTGCCACTCACGACCGGTGAGTATGAGGAGTGGGGGGATCCACATATTCCCGAAGATTACTGGGCCATCAAGGCATGGAGCCCTTATGACCAGGTCACACCACAAGTGTACCCACATATGATGGTCACTACCGGGTTACACGATTCCCAGGTTCAGTATTGGGAACCTGGGAAATGGGTGGCCCGGTTAAGGGAACTGAAAACAGACGACCACCTGCTGTTATTGTGGACAGACCTGGATACAGGCCATGGCGGTAAATCAGGGCGCTATCAGTATTACGATACCGTTGCTCTGGAGTGTGCTTTCCTTATTGGCCTGGCAGAACAACGGCTGGGCTAGCCTGCTCGTTTTCAGTTAACCAGTGGCAGGATCTCTCCCTGCCACTTTTCAGCATTTCGGCGGCAAATCACCAGCACTTCCTCTTTTTCCGCACGAATAAGTAATTGCCCACGGTCGTCCCAACAGGCACTTTTCCCCGGCGAAGTAGCGCTGGTATTGTTCGCCATTAAAATTGGCAGTTGGTATTTTAGAGCCCAGCGCTGCAGCGCAGAACTGACCCAGTTCCACTGAAGTTCATTTACCGCAGACGCAGTAAGGTATATATCTGCGCCTTCATCCACTGCGCCACGCGGCCAAATTTCTTCTCCTGGCTGGCCGTTTATCCCTAATGCCACTTTACCACCTGATATATTGATTACCGGTGTACCTTCAACCTGGCAAAAAACATCTTCCGCCAGGCATACCAGTGTGGCGCAGGATAAATTTTGCACGCCATTTTCTGGTGTAATTGCCACGCCCCCTTCATTACCCGAACTCAGAATAGTAATCACGCCATACCGGGCCGCGGCATCCTGCAGGCTGGCCAGCCATAGGGTTTGTGCTTCTTGCCCGGAATTGAGGATTTCACTGAGTGGCAATGAGTTATCTGGGAACATGAGCACATCGACATCATTCAGCCCTGCATGGCGAATGAAACGCACGTGATGGGCAACCGTTTCAGGTAAGTTGCTCTGTGGTGAGCAGCATTGTGCTGCGGCGACACTCCATTGGCGCATAACGAATTCCTTATACAGCGCTCACCCCGGGGCTACCGGGGTGAGATATTTCAATCAGGAAAATCTGTATAAGGAAGAGTAACGGACAGAACGTAAATAACTGTCACTGGATGTAATCGTTATTTCGATTTTGGTTCATAAGGCAGGCGAGAAAGATTTACTGACGCCAGGCGATGAGCAACCAGGCGCTCACGGAACCAGGGGCGCAGGGCTTCAGGTTGTTCGCGCTCAACTTGTTCAGCAATAACAGGCATGTTGTAGCGCTCTTTGAATGCAACAGCACCCGCGGCGAGGTCTACGTTGATTTTGTCCATCTCGTCCTGAGGAATATTTGCAAGATTAGTATTCATATCGCCTCCTGATAATGCCGGAAGTGTACCCTGTTATAGGTGAATCATAAACCCTGAAGTAACACGCGAAGCGTTATACATTGTGCAGAAATTCTTTACCGCATGAAGGGTGACGCAGCAGGGGAATAATCGTTATAGTCTGGGGAAAATTTCTGTTGGGTAACAAACCGGGCTTCCTGAATTCCTCAGCTTCCCGGGCTTGAAGAGAGCAGCACGCTAAATGAGAAAGTTAACGATTGGACTGGTGTTATTGGGCTCAGCATTTGCCGCACAGGCGGCTTCTGAAATACAGACAGTAAGCCGGTTTCAGGTGGGCAAGGATAAATGGGCATTCAACCGTGAAGAAGTGATGCTGGTTTGCAGGCCAGGTAATGCACTGTATGTCATTAACCCCAGCACACTGATGCAATACCCTCTGAACCCGGTTGCAGAGCAGCAAGTGGCTGAAGGGAAAGAATCGGGGCAGCCCATTTCGGTCATTCAAATAGATGATCCCAAAAATCCGGGTAAAAAAATGTCACTGCAGCCATTTATCGAACGAGCAAGCCACCTGTGCGGTTAACTGGTTGATTTTTTGATGCCATAAATAAAAGAAAAGCCGTAACAGAGTTGCTTCTGTTACGGCTTTTTCGCGACCAGTACCGGTCAGTTAATGTTTTTTATGCTCCAGTTTTGCCAAACACTGGAAAAGCTGACACGGTAATCTATTCTTAAAAGGCAAGGCAAATAGCCTGCATTAATGCCAACTTTTAGCGCACGGCTCTCTCCCAAGAGCCATTTCCCTGGACCGAATATAGGAATCGTATTCGGTCTTTTTTTTATCACCTTATAAATCAGTAACTTAGAGGTGATTGCACGAAAATGCACGAAAAATGCACGAAATTGCATATCCGGTCTTTCGCCTCAAACCAGAGTAAACACTTTCTCACGCACATCAAGATATTTTTCTGTCATTTTTTCTGAACGATGCCCGAACAGCTTTTGCGCAAAATCTTTGCCGCGTTGTTCTTCGTGAAGTCGGCCAGATAAGCTCCTGATTTCATGAAAACTCGGTGGGTTATCATTAAACATGATTCGGGCTTTAACAAAACCTTTGGTTAGACTGTCTGGATGTACCGAACCATCACTTTGAGCGCTATTTATAAAAACTGGCACTGCTGATGCCATGCTCCCGGTACAGTTCGGGAACAGACGTACCCGCCTCAGCCTGTTTGTGAATGATAATGATCTCACTGTCAGTAAAACGTGATCGCTTTATAGAGGTCTCCCGGTATTCACGTTATGAGAAAATTCTACTTATGCATGCACTAGTTTTCCGGGGGGATTACCCCATTACCCCCGGATTTAGCGGTTACGACTCCGGGGGCTTCTTTGCGGAGTGTCCGTTTCGCCTGCCAGTCAGTCTGCCTGCTCAGGGCAAGTTGGGCTGGTGGTTTGCATGGAAAGGTGCTGTTTTAACTCACCCAGGGGCACTGGTCGGCCAATAAAGTACCCTTGCAGTGCGTCACAGTCTAAAGACTCGAAATAAGTAAGCTGTTCTTCTGTCTCCACGCCTTCAGCCGTGATATGCAATGAAAAAGCTTTACCGAGACCCACAATATTTTCGACCACCCGTCGGGCACTTTCTGATGTATCTGTTGGGATGACAAAAGATTTATCCAGCTTGATCCCATCGAACGGGAAAGCATGGAGATAACTTAGCGAAGCATAACCTGCGCCAAAATCGTCAATCAAAAAGCGGACTCCAATGCTTTTCAGAGACAGTATAATTTCAGTGACTCTGTCCGGGTCACTCAGCGCAGTATTTTCTGATATCTCAATTTCAAGCCGTGAGGGTGAAAGACCCGATGTGGCCAGCACATGGTGAATCCGCGAAACAAACCCGGAGACACGGAATTCGATAGCTGAAATGTTTACTGCGACGGAAAGCGTGCCGAAGTGTTCAACGGCATCCTGGCTGGCGGTAGCCAGCACCCAGTCGCTTAATTGAAAAATAAGGCCGGTATCTTCTGCCAGGGGAATAAACTGGTCCGGCATCAACAGGCCAAGACGGGGGTGCGGCCAGCGAATAAGCGCTTCAATGGTTGCTACTTTTCCACTGTGCACGTCATAGCGAGGCTGGTAAACCAGCTGCAACTGGTTGGCGTGAATGGCATCACGAAGTTCATTCTCCAGTTCGCGGCGTTGAACAATTTGCTCTTTCATTGAAGGATGGTAAAGCCGCCAGCAGTTACGCCCGTCATGCTTTGCCTGGTAGAGAGCTATATCTGAATAGCGCAGTAAGTCATTGGCATCGGTAGCATGAAGAGGGGCAATAGCTATACCAATACTGGCACCAATAAATACATCGGTGTCTTCAAGGTGGAATGCCTGGGTGAGACGGGATAGCAAAGCATCACTCAGGCGTTCTGGTTCGTTCGACCCTTGTGTTGTGGGCAGAATAACGATGAATTCGTCGCCGCCATAGCGGGTTACCAGACCATTTTCAGGGATACAGTCGCGCATGCGTGCGGAAACGTCATGCAAAATTTTGTCTCCCACTGAATGCCCATACAGATCGTTAACTGGCTTGAATTTATCCAGATCAACTGTCAACACAGCAATTTGTTGATCATGAGCAAGCTGTTTCAGGGGTTTTCGGTCCAAAAACTGGCGCATTTGTACCCGGTTGGGTAGCCCGGTTAGCTCATCATGTTCCGACAGGTAACGTACTCTTGCCTGAGTCTGCACTTCCTGTGTAACATCCGTTGCTGTTCCCCTAAAGCCCGGTCGGCCGTCAGATTTTTTGACCTTCTTAATAACCAGGTTGCAATAATGTGGCTGGTTGTCAGGGGAAAAATACAGGCACTGATCGAGAGCCAGATGGCTGCCAACAGAGGCAGAACTGGCCCACTGTGTCAGGCGGTAATTTGGCTGTAAATCCAGAAGGAAGGTGGTGAGTGGCCGGCCAAGCCAGGCTTGTTGCGGGCTGCCTGTTATCACAGGGAAGCGGCCTGAAATCCAGCTAAAACATAATTTATCATCAGTTTCCCAGATCCAGTCACTGGTTGTTTCCGCTACATCGCGAAAGCGCTGTTCACTTGCAGCCAGAGCCAGCCGCCCTTGTTCCAGCAAAAATGTACTTTCATCATTCAGGCGCGCTCTTAGCATGGCATGGCGCATTAAAGCCAGGGCCAGGAACAATGTGGCAAAAAAGAGGAAGACCATGGAAGGCAACACCCAGGTTAACAGCGCGCCACCGGGGTTGCTGCTTGTCCATTCTATGCTGATGCCCCCAGTGCTGGTGCTCAGTGGGAAACCGGCCTCTCGTTTATCAGAATCAACTTGCCTGGCGTGAGTATGGATATGTGTATTAAGTACACCATATTCCTGCCCCATAGCTCTCAACTTTGCCGGAGTCAGGCGGTCAACAAAAATCATAATAGATGGCGGGCCTGGAATGGGTTTTATGGTGTCGTCACTTCCTGTCTGTATCCAGGCTGCGGCCAGCAGAACCAGGGTGTTGTTCACCACGGCAAACTGCGAGACAGACTTACCACCAGATTGTTGAAGGCGCTGGTGCAGCATGGGTAACACGGGCACAGTTAACCAGCTTTGAAAAGGTGTGTGTACCAGCTTCCCGCTAATGACGCTGTAACGGGTGACATCATCCGGGTCAAGCACAAAAACACCTTCGAGCTCAAACGAGGTATAAAGTGAACGCCCGAGGTTTTGTTGATCCCATGCCCAGTTGGTATTCAGGTGTACATGCAGGTTGGTATAGGCTTCACCCCAGTTAGCGTTATCATCAAGGTGGGTTCGAATTGCTTCCTGGCGGGCATGAAGCGCCTTTAACAGTAACAGCTGGTTTTGCTGGTCGGCCTGGGTGTTAAGCGTATTGGCAATAGAAAACAGCGTAACGATAACCGCCACGAAAATGGCGCTGATCATTACTATCATGGCAATGAGAGTTCGCCTGACTATTCCCCGGCTATCGGCCAGAGGAAGAGTACTTGCGGCGTTAAGCACATTTTTATTCATACTGTTTTCATTTCAGTGTGCTCAGAGAGCTTGATTGCGCCAGTCGCGAGTCGTCATTGATATATCGGCAGGGTTGCAGCAAGATTTACCGTAGGGAATCGCCACAGGAAAAATTATTCCCTGTTTGCCAGCCAGGACACAGTTTAGTGAGGTGATAAGGCATATACCCCGGAGCAGAGGCGGTTATCTGTTAACCTGGTGGCAGCTCAGGGAGTGATATCGATTCACCCGAAGGCCTGAATATGGTAGAAATAACAGATTCTTCACACATTCAGCGCATTGAATCAACATTCCTCAGGAGGCGCTATGTTCGAAAAACTTCATACTCGCAATGGTAAAAAATTCTTATTGTGTGTCGCACTGGTCTTCATTGTTGCACTTTCTGTGATTGGCAAGGCAACGTTTGGTGGAGTGGTGGATGAATACAACATGCCAATGTCTGAATGGTCGGTTTCTATGTACTTTATGCAAAGTGCATGGGTGCTTATCTACACGCTGATGTTCACTATTATTGGGTCTTTGCCGTTTGGTTTCTATTTCCTGGGCGAGACAGACACGCATCACTGATATGTAAGGCATTAAATAACTATCCCGGCAGGCCGCCGGGATAGGGAAAAGTACCTGTACAGGTTGCTCGTATCAGGCTGTTGTATTGATATTACGGCCGACTGCCGGGTTAGCCGGGAGTGAAGGCACCGCGTTAATCAACTGTGTAGCAACTGACTCCTGGTTATCCAGCGTTTTTCTCAGCATTAACGTGCTTACCTCATTATTGGTTTGCATGGTGCTGAGGCCGGTAGAAAGTGCAGCAATCTGTGATACATCCATCTTAATATCCTGATTGAGTTGAGAAATATCGGAACGATACAGGACATGAAAAGGGTAAACCCTAATCGGCGAAAATGTAACGTGGGCAAAAAAATACCCACGTTTTGCTGTTATCGGCAGGGTAGCGTAAAACCTGAGGATTAAATGCCAAAAGCCAGCCACACATCGCAAATTGCGAACTCAGGCCCGTATGTTAACGGGCTGTGGGCAGATTACAGGTCGTCTGCGTGCGCATCCTGCAGGGCTTTGGCATCGGGGGATGAGAACAGCAATACCGTGCTGGTGCTGCCCTGGCTGTCGCTGGCGAAGTAGAGTGCGATATTGCCATCGCCAAAGGTAAACATGACCGACTGGCCTGGCGTTGTGCGTACTGCGGTAATTTGATCTTCTCCAGGCGCGCTCACCAGCCCATACTTCTTAGCCAGTGAATTAATTGTTTCTGCCGTGTTGTCTACAGGTACCCGGATACCCAGGCGAATAAACTGGTTGCCGGCAAAGAAAAACTCAGCATGCGTTACGCCACTTTCGAAAGGGAAGTCTGCGCACTGGTACATTTCCCCGATTTCAACTTTTACCGGGCCAGTCATTGTGCAGTGTGCATGCTGTTTAATCACGTCCGGGCTACTACCAAAATCCATGTCGCGAAAACCGCTGGCTGCCTGGGCGCCGTTGCAGGTCAAAATTAGCAGGGCACTCGCCAACAGTGGAAAAGACTTTTTCATTTCCTGTTCCTGAAACTGATGTTGTACACATTAACCTCGCTGCAGGATACGCGCCATGTTGTGTTTCAGCCAGCAGATTTTAGCCAGTACAGTTTGGTTAACTTTAATGTTGTAAACAAACATAAAGGCAGGGTATGTAAATTAAAATGATAACAATTAGTTAGCAGATAATTAGTGAAAAATTCATCAGCAAAGTATTAATGGGGCTTTATGGCTATTTTATTATTACTGAATATGTGGTGGGTGCAGGAATTAATTTTTTAATTGCAATCATTGGGTTGGCTGTAAAAGTGCTATTTAGATCAATAAAGATGCTTGTTTTTACATGCAGTGGTGACTTTACTTTAATACGCTATAAAAGTCTTTTTGATATTGCCGATAGATAAGTCATGGTTAATCACTTCCTGTTTTGAGTGATGTTTTTTCATAGTAAAACCTCTGCGTTATATAAGGAACAGCCGTATGCTTCTGGAACTGTTAGGCCTTAAAAAGCTAAAGATTACTGCGAAATTATATCTGGGTTTTTCTGTTGCTATAGTTATTGTGGTTTTAGTCTCAGCATTTGGTATTAATGCCTTGTTTGATATCAAAAACCACACGACGAAAAATGATTTTGCAAACAACTTGTCTGCAGAGCTTGATAAGCTAAGAAGCGCCCGGCTGACCTATCTTGCTACTAATGACCTCTCCGTGCTGGAGAAAAACCGGCAGGAGCTGGCCCAGACTACCGGCCTGATTGAAAATAATAGCAAGTTGTCCTGGCAGTCAGATGACCTTCCTTTGCTCGAAACCATCAAACAGAAGTTTGTGGTCTACCAGAACAGCTATGAGCAAGTCTATCAAAAAGAAAAAGAACGCCTGTCTATGATTGAAGGAATCAGCCAGGAAATCAGCCAGGAAAAATTAGATAACTATTATCATGCTATTCAAAATACGCCTCTGACAGAATCGCAGGTAAATAAGTTATTTAGTTTTATGTTACTGCTAAGTGATGTGCGTGATATTGCTCACGATGTGCAAATGCATGGTGAACAGGCCTATGTCGACCAGGCATCAGAAAAAATGGCACAGGCAAAAAAAATGTATAGTGATTTCCCCCGTGATACAGGTTTGCCTTTCAATGTCATAGACCCTGTCTGGCAATATTTCGGCCAGTTCATGCAGAATATGCAGAGTTACTACCATACTTACCAGGAAAGTGCACAGGCGACAAATATGCTGAGTGCTTCCGCACAATCTCTGACACAGGCCGTACAGGTATTAAATGATCTTGAAGCTGAAAAAAACCGAACTATTATTTTTCACACCATTAGTGTGATGATTGTCATTTCAATTATTGCCATTTTGTTTGGTTTACTTGCTGCGTGGTATATCACCCGCCTGATAACCAAACCGATTAAAGAAAACCTGCAACTCGCCGAGCATATTGCTGATGGCGACCTTACACAGCATATTAAACCGGCAAGTAACGATGAACTGGGGCAACTGACGTCCGCAATGGCCAAAATGAATGCCCGGCTGCATAAAATGATCAGCGATATTCAGGGCAGCGTTGAGCATGTGGTGGGGGCTACCGGGAAAATTGCTGCCAGCAATGATGACCTGGCTTCACGCACTGAACAGCAATCAGCCGCGGTAGTTGAAACCGCAGCCAGCATGGAAGAGTTAACTTCTGCAGTGAAACGCAATGCAGAAAATGCTCACCAGGCAAGCCAACTGGCCACAGGTGCTACACAGGATGCCGGTAAAGGTGGTGACATTGTGCGCGGTGTAATTAAAACCATGGACAGTATTACCGACAGTTCGAAAAAAATTACTGAAATTATTAATGTCATTAATAGTATCTCGTTCCAGACCAATATTCTGGCACTAAATGCGGCAGTAGAAGCAGCACGTGCTGGTGAACAGGGGCGTGGGTTTGCTGTGGTGGCAGGGGAAGTGCGTATGCTGGCTTCGCGCAGTGCTCAGGCAGCAAAAGAGATTGAAACTCTGATTACTGAGTCTGTATCACGTGTACAAACAGGGTCTTCGCAAGTATATGAAGCCGGGAAAACTATGGAGAACATTTTCACTTCTGTGTCGCATGTGAATGACATCATGAAGGAAATTGCATCGGCATCAGATGAACAAAGCCGGGGTATCGACCAGATAAGCCACGCTATATCTGAGCTGGATACAACGACACAGCAGAATGCGTCGATGGTGGTGGATTCATCGCACAACGCTGGTGCTCTGGAAGAAGAGGCTGCTCGTCTGGCCGGTCTGGTGGACATGTTCCGGATTTCTGCCGCTCCTGCACAACAACACCCGCGTCCGGCACCTGTACGCCCGGCATTAGCCAATAAACCCGCGTTGACTGGCGACAATGGCGGTCAGTGGGAAAGCTTCTGACCTGACAGCCCCCGGTGCCAGCTATACTGAGTGCATTGGGGGGATTTATGTATCAACGCATTGATGGGCGTAACTGGCGGCACATCTATTTGGTTGGTGACTTGCACGGTTGCCTGGCACAATTTGCCGGGCAACTACGCAAGGTTCGCTTTGACCCCTGGCAAGACTTAGTTATTTCTGTGGGGGATTTAATTGACCGGGGTCCGGACAGCCCCGGCTGCCTGGCTCTGATTGGCAAACCCTGGTTTCGTGCCGTTCAGGGTAACCACGAGGTGATGGCGCTGAATTCACTCCAAAATACCCGCCACGATACAGAAAGCGGGTTTTTATGGGAAATGAATGGCGGCCGGTGGTTTCGCCAATTAAATGAAGCGCAAAAAAAGCAAGCAGAAGATCTCTTTCAGCGCTGTAAACACCTCCCTTTTATTATCGAATTACTTACCCAGGATAAACGCATCATCATTGCACATGCTGATTATCCCTTGCCTCATTGGGTATGGCAGGCTGATGTTGACCCAGCGCTTGTGGTCTGGAGCCGTGAGCGTTTACAGCGGAATATTCAGGGGAAAGGCGAACCAATTGAAGGTGCTGATGCCTTTTATTTTGGGCACACACCACTAAAAACACCACTGCATTTTTTTAACCAGCACTACATCGATACCGGGGCAGTATTTGGTAATACCCTGACGTTAGTGGCTGTGCAGTAACCATAAGTCGCTGCGTTGTTTTGCCGGGTGCATACCTTTCATGCGGTGTTTTGCTTCATAGGGGTAACATCCTCCATGGCGAATGCCCTGGTCTTTCATCGCATACAGGCACTGTTCTTCAGTGGTGAAATTTTCTATTGGCAGTGTTTTGCAACCACCATTGAGATAACAAACAAAAAGCACAAGCGTGTACATGCGTCCCTCACGTCCATCGTGGCACTGTGTGTTAAGTGTAGGAGAGGGAAGTAAGCCTGGGAAATACCAGACAAAAAAATAAGCCCGCCATGGGGGCGGGAAAGTGCAGCGATAACAATGTCTCTGGTGCTCCAAAGGCACTGATTATGCAAAAAGGTTGTGGCAACAGATTATCGGTTTATTCCGTAACCCTGAAAAAGGAAGAGAGACATTTCCTGTTTAAGGGGACCGGTTGCAGTCAGTTCCTTATACTATTACTTGTCCTGTTTCTTGCAATATTTACGGTGCTATTCCACCCGCATAACCCATGCATCAGTGGTTTTGTCGTAGTCCTGACGGTAAAGCTCCGATGTGGCGCCATCCATTTGGGCCGGGATTGAGGTTTGTTCATCCCATGCATCAAGTTGCATACATAAATCCGGGTCGGATTTACAGGGGATTGTCAGGGTTGTCCCTTCTTTCCCACTATGCAATTCTGCATCATCAATTTCATAAGCTCCTATACGAACACTGGTTTTGGTCATCGTGCGCTCCATGATTTATTTGCAGGTGGTATGACCAGATAAGGTCATACCTATGAAGCGTAGTGAAGATGACACAAATTGCCAAATCAAAAAATGCGTAAATTTTGGCCAGGTCACATCATTGTGCAGCGCTGAACAGAATGCCATCCCGAACTAACTCGCGTGGAAAACTGTTTTTCAATTTACTGGACACTTTTTTCGCCAGCCCCAAAACCTGCCCCTGGAACACCACCAAAACCTCACCGAACTGTGGTGGGTTGCTAAGGAAAATATCTCTGCCGCGATACCATTCCTGTGCCTGTTCACCATTAATCTCGAAGGCATTAGGCGCACTGGCGTTGCCCAGTGCAATGACCGCTTCATGTTGCCAGCGCACGCCTTTATTGTGGCGTTCTGCCAGTTTGATTCCGCAGCGAGAGAAACGCACTTTATTGAGCAACGGTTCAATGTCTTGTGCAAACAGCCACAACTCGTTATCACGCACCCACAGGTTATGTGATTGCGGCCAGGTTAACCCCACCTCCGCTGCGGCCTGCTGTATTGACTGGCTGTCTTTGCGACTGGCAGGTTTGAACGGAAATGTTCCTAATTTAAATGACGGTTTTTCAGGTGCAGGCAGGCTGGCTTGCTTGCGCAGGCAGGCGATAAAAAAACCTTCACTGTCATAATATTGTGGAAATACATGCAGAAAACCTTCTGCAGTTAGGGCTTTATCTGCTCCAGGGAACAGGTTACCCAGCGGTAAAACAGCCAGTTGTTCAGGAAATGCTTCAAGCAACGCGTGGCAAACTTCCTGATTTTCATGCCGGTTCAGCGTACAAGTGGAATACACCAGCGTTCCGCCGGGGCGCAATGCGTGGAGTGCGCTCTCCAGCAGTTCCCTCTGGGTTGCGGCAATGCTGTGCATACTATCCGTTGACCAGTTTTTCAGGGCATCGGCATCCTTACGGATAACACCTTCACCAGAACAAGGGGCATCAAGCAAGACAGCATCAAACGTTTCCGGTAATGCTGCGCCAAAGACTTTGCCATCGAAATGGGTCAGAGCGGTGTTAATTACGCCACAACGGCTCAGGTTGGCATGCAGGACTTTTACCCGGCTGCTGGAAAACTCATTCGCCAGGATAAAGCCCTGGTTGCCCATGCATGCAGCCAGTTGTGTTGTTTTGGAGCCTGGTGCCGCAGCCATATCCATCATGCTGGCGGGAAGGGCTTCACACTGCGAGAGTAACGCGGTCACCGGCAGCATTGAACTGGCTTCCTGGATATAAAATAACCCGCCCAGATGTTCTGCAGTACTGCCCAGTGGGAGTTCATCTTCATCGTCCCGTTCTATCCAGAAACCTTCGCTGCACCAGGGGACAGGCGTGAGTTGCCACTGGTAGGGGGCCGTCAGGGTAAGAAAGTCAGCAACTGAGATTTTCAGCGTATTCACACGAATACTGCGGCGCAGTGGTTTCGCACAATATTCAAGAAAGGTGTCCAGAGTAGTGCTGCCTGGCAGCGTGTCACTCATCAGTTGCAGAAATTCAGGCGGAAGAAAAAGGCTGTGCGAGGCGGCCACGTTGTGTCCCTGTATTACAAAGTTAATGCGGCAGTTTAACACAAAACCGCGTGCCGACCGACAGACCGGCACGCGCTGGTGGTTTTGACGCATTAACGGGGTATCGCGGTACCCCAGTCACGCCAGTCTTTAGGTTCGTTATCCAGTAACAGGAAGTGCTGGCCTGTTTGCGCTTTGGGCGAAAGCGGGGTGCTGGGTGGGGTGGCAAACGCAATGCCGCCGCGAATAAACTGGTTGAATGTCCCGGTTTTTACTACACCGCCGACCAGGCCGAAGTCCAGCTTGTAGCCGGATGCCAGCCAGAAAACAGTATTGCTGCGAACCAGGTACTGGTAACGTTTCCCAATGCGCAGTGAGACCATCACCCGGTCAGACAGTGTTCCCAGTCCAAGGCCGGTCACTGTGCCTACTTCAATCCCCCGGAACAGAACAGGGGTTCCGACCGATAGCGACCCGGCGTCCGGCACTTCAACAGTAATGCTCAGCCCGTCCAGATACCGGGAGTCAGAAATTGTCGCCAGCTGGATATCAAAGTCACGCTGGCGCCCACCTTTGCCGGGTTCAACATTGATATAGGGTTGAATCAGCGTATCGAGGTTCGCAACACCTGCTGCGGAAATTTGCGGCGTAACAACGGAGAAGCGGGTTCCTTTACGGGCAAAGGTATTGGCGTATTCGGGGTAAAGCACGGCCTGAGCCTGCACTTCATTGCGTTCAGTAATTAGCGATAATGATTCCACCTGGCCGATATCAATTCCCAGGTAACGAATCGGCATGCCCGAGGCCAGCTTGTCTGCACTGTATGCATGAAGGGTAATGCGGCCGCCGATAGCGCGAGCGGCAGTTTCAGAAGGCCATAATTTACGTTTTTCTGCTACAGGTAATGAATCTGCTGAACTTGGCAGGCTGTCGAAACTAATCGCCCCGCGAATGGCCCGGTTAAGCGGAGATGCCTGAACTGTCAGCCCGTGCCCGTTTAACTGAATTTTGGCACCACCTTCAGCCCAGAACACGCTGTCCGGTGTGAGCAACTTGCGGTACTGCGGTTCAATATAGACACCAACATCAAAAGAGCCGGAATGCGGTGTGATACTGATAACTTGCCCTACTGCAAATTTCCGATACAGAACCACAGAACCCTGCTGAATGTCAGGCAGGTTATCAGCCGTTAATGTGAGGGTGGCTGTGAGAACATCGTTTTGCTGGTTGTCTTTCGCCTGCTGTGTATTGGCGAACAGTGGGTAATCTGTTTTGGCATCACCGTGGTTGCCGGACAGCAGGTTAATACCACCATTGATCCATTGCGCTGGCGGTGCTGCAAGGAATTCAACACCGTCAAGGCCCACTTTCATATCCAGCCTGCTGTTGGCAACAAATTTACTGTCAGCACGCACCAGTGAGCGGTAGGTTGGGTCAATCGCAATGGTAAATTTTACCCCTGCTGGTGTGAGTGTACGGGTAACCACCTGGCCAATTTGAATCCCCCGGTTTAATACCGGCTGGCCGGGGCTTACGCCATAGCTGTCTGGAGCTGTTAGTGTAACTGACAGGGCATTCGCCTGGTCAAGCAGGGCTTCACCTTCAGGCACCACATCAAAATGATGCTGTGGTTTGCCTTCCCCCGGGTGCAATTCCAGGGTGCTCCCTGTAAGGAGCGCACTCAGGTTTGGGTTATCCAGCGACACTTTAGGCTGGGCAAGTGTAATGCGTGTCCCTTCGCGCATTAAATTGACTACGCTTGGGTCAACAGTCAGTTCGCCAGTTACCGTGCCGTCGTTATCAAGGGCTATTTTGGTTAAGGTGCCAACCTGTAACCCCTGGTACATAAGGGGCGTGCTGTTGCTTTTTAACCCGCTGCCGCCTGGCAGCGAAAGTGAGACATGCACGCCACGCTGGCTTTGTGCGATATCCGGGTACAGGGTGAATTGCGCATTTTGTGGCGCCTGTTTGTCATCCTGCGGCGAGTCGAAGGCAATCGCGCCATTAACCAGTGCAGCAAGGCTTTCCAGTTGAATGGATGCGCCGCTGAAGCTGAAGTCGGTTTTCAGCCCGGAAACATTCCAAAAACGGCTGTCTTGTTTGACCAGACTGGCAAAGCGCCGGTCGATCAACACATCAATGGAAACGCCTTGTTTGCTCAGCGTGTAATCATAGACGTGGCCCACAGGAACTTTGCGGTAATACACTCTTGAGCCGCTACTGAGTGCACCTAAATCCGGTGCCTGCAGATGAATCATCAGTGCGCCATTGTTTTCCCGGTAGCGGGGTTGTGAATCCTGGGCGGTAAAATGGTCTTCTTCATTGCCGGGGCCTGGCATCATGCCGATGTAATTTCCGCCTACCAGGGCATCAAGGCCGGAAACGCCCGCCAGTGAAGCTTTTGGGGTTACCAGCCAAAATTGAGTGCCAGCCCGAAGGGCATCCTGCATGGAGCGTTTTATACTGGCCGTCACCACTATTTTACTTAAGTCTTTACTGGGCTGAATATCCTGCACTGTACCGACTTCGACACCCTGATAGCGCACAGGGGTTCGCCCCGGGACTATGCCGTCGGCAGAAATAAAATCGATGGTGATTGTGGAGCCATGTTCCTGCCAGGAGTTCCAGACCAGCCAGCCACTAATCAACAGGGCAATAAATGGCAGGAGCCAGAAGGGAGAAATGCGGCGTTTGACTTTCACTGTTGCTTCAGGTGGCGTCATGTTTTCCTGACTCATAAGCATCCCAGAAAAGCCGGCTGTCGAGCCATTCAACAGCCAGCATAGTTAATACTACAGCCACACCAAAATAGAGCGCGGCTGGTCCCATCGTAAAGGCCAAAAGTTGTTCGCGGTTAACCAGTGACATCATGAGCGAAATGACAAACAAATCCAGCATGGACCAACGCCCGACCCAGGTAATAACACGCAACATTTTCATTCGGGCCAGAATACCCTGTTCGCAACGGCAATGAATGCTCACCAGCAAGGTAAACAGCACGATAACTTTGGTAAAGGGCACAAGAATACTGGCAATAAATACAATCGCTGCAACAAAAATATTGCCATGCCCAAGGGAGATAATGCCGGACAGAATAGTATCTTCCTGGCGTGTACCATTCACATAAATAATGGATATAGGCAACAAGTTAGCCGGGATTAAGAACATCAGTGAGGCAACCAGTGCCGCCCAGGATTTTTGTAAACTGTGCCTGCGCCGCAGGCGCAATGGAACATGGCAACGTGAACAACGCCCTCGTTCGTCAGGCTCGCCAGTATGGTGGCAGGCAAGGCAAACACGGGCATGAGGATTGGCAGTTTTCTGAAATGGCTGGGGGTAAAAGCGCTGCCATAATTGCCCTGTATTGAGGTAAATAATGGTCAGAATACTGAGTACCACCAGTGCGATAAAGGCTACCAGGCCTTCGCCCCACTGAATGAATGCATAGTCACGTACTTTTATGGTGGCAACGACGATACCTATCAGGTAAATATCAACCATTATCCACTCTTTCAGGCGGTGGAGCATGAGTAACACTGGCCGGGCGTTCATTCCAATACGCGGGGCAATTCGCAGGTAAAGAATGGAGGCGACCAGTGTCGCAGGGGCACCAACAGCACAGAATGTAACCAGCGAGGCGGTTATCACATCCCCTTGCTTTACCATTTGCCAGATCCCCTGCATCAGGCTGGCGTCAATGCGTGCACCTAATAACCAGACACTGAGTAACGGGGATGTCCAGGCAAAGGGCATCAGAATCAGCATGGTGATAGCAATGATAGTAAGCCGTTTCATCGACCAGTCGCGGCCACTGTCAACATGCGCATTGCAACGAGGGCAATAAGCTGTGTGCCGACGCGTAAGCGAAGGTAACAAAAAAAGCATGTCACATTCGTGACAACGCTGATAATGTGCCTCACTTGTCTTCGGCAAGGCTACACTTCTTGCTGGCAAAGAAAGCAGCCGGGCTATCCGTAGTTTAAGGTGCATCGGGAACTCTGCCTGTAAAATGGATGGAGTAGTTTACCCTGAAAAAGGATTCATCTTGAGCCCCGGGGCATTTATTGCTTATTTTAGTAGTCCGGGCAGTAACGTTATACAACCAAGTGAACTATTAATGAATAAAGAGCTATTTTATCAAGAGTTGAACCGGGATTTTTCAGCACTGATGGCAGGGGAAAACAGTTTCCTCGCTGTGCTGGCGAATACCAGCGCGCTTTTGTTTGAACGTCTTTCGTCAGTCAACTGGGCAGGGTTCTATTTGCTGGAAGGGGATACACTGGTTTTAGGGCCATTTCAGGGCAAAATAGCTTGCGTGCGTATACCGACAGGTAAAGGTGTATGTGGCACGGCGATTGCTTCAGGTAAAGTGCAGCGCGTTGAAGATGTTCATGCTTTTGACGGCCACATTGCTTGTGATGCGTCCAGCAATGCAGAAATTGTCTTTCCGATAACAGTCGCCGGGCGTCAGTTAGGTGTGCTTGATATCGACAGTACCGAGTATGGCCGCTTTGATGAAGAAGACGAACGCGGGCTGGGAACCCTGGTCACAGAGTTGGAAAAGCTTCTCTCTGGCACAGATTTCGAAAAATTCTTTCTAACAGATGCATGATAATCAACGGATAACGTAGCAATTACAAATGGCGTCATTATAATGACGCCTGTTCGTGCCTGTGATGGTTGGCAAAGTCCGTTGTAATCAGGAAATTTCATGGAAAATCAACCTAAGTTGAATAGCAGTAAAGAAGTTATCGCATTTCTTGCTGAGCGTTTCCCGCTCTGTTTCACTGCCGAAGGTGAAGCTCGTCCCCTGAAAGTCGGTATTTTTCAGGATCTTGTCTCACGAGTGGAAGGGGAACAGAACCTCAGCAAAACGCAGTTACGCTCTGCGTTACGCCTGTATACCTCCAGCTGGCGCTACCTGTACGGCATTAAGCCAGGCGCAGTGCGTGTTGACCTGGACGGCAACCCTTGTGGTGAGCTGGAAGAGCAGCATGTAGAGCATGCCCGCAAACAACTGGAAGAAGCAAAAGCGCGTGTCCAGGCGCAGCGTAATGAGCAACAGGCGAAAAAACGCGCTGCTGCCGCTGCCGCAGGGGAAAACGGTGAAGCAACTGCTGCCCGCCGTGAACGTAAGCCTCGTCCTGCTTCTGCACCTCGTCGCAAAGAAAATGCCCCCCGTAAAGCGCCGGTGAACAAAAAACCACGGCCAGCAGAGGAAGCTAACCATAAACCTGTGACTGATATTTCAGTACTGAAACTGGGCCAGGCAATTAAGGTTAAAGCGGGTAATTCGGCAATGGATGCGACTGTACAAGAAATTACCAAAGACGGTGTCCGTGTGGCGCTGACTTCAGGTATGTCAATGTTAGTGCGCGCAGAACATTTGCTGTTCTGAGACGGAGGTCAACCCAGGCATGAACAAAATTTTCAGGCTTTCGGCTTTTGCCGGGCTTTTTCTGTTGGTGGGCAATGCGCTTGCGGTAGAAGACATCACACGTGTTGATCAACTTCCAGTCCTCAAAGAGGAACCGCAGCATCCCACCGTCAGTGAACGAGTAACCTCGCGTTTTACCCGTTCTCACTACCGTCAGTTCGATCTGAACGCTGAGTTTTCTGGCAAAATTTTCGACCGCTACCTCAATCTTCTCGATTACAGCCACAATGTTTTGTTAGCCAGCGACATTGCGCAATTTGAGAGCCGCAAGGGCACCATTGGTGATGAACTGCGTAGCGGCAAACTGGATCTGTTTTATGATTTGTTCAACCTGGCACAGAAACGCCGTTTTGAGCGCTATGAATATGCGCTGAAAGTGTTGCAGCGCCCGATGAACTTCTCCAGCAATGAAACCATTGACCTCGACAGGCGTAAAGCGCCCTGGCCGACTTCCGAGGCTGAGTTAGATAAGCTTTGGGACGCGAAGGTCAAATATGATGAGTTGAGTCTCAAACTCACCGGAAAAAATGACAAAGAGGTTCGCGAAACACTGGCCCGGCGTTATAAATTCGCTATTCGCCGCCTGGCGCAAACCCGTAGTGAAGACGTTTTCTCATTAGCGATGACTGCCTTCGCGCATGAAATCGACCCGCATACTAACTACCTTTCTCCGCGCAATACTGAGCAGTTCAATACTGAGATGAGCCTCTCTCTCGAAGGGATTGGCGCTGTACTGCAAATGGATGATGACTACACCGTGATTAATTCGCTGGTGGCGGGTGGGCCTGCGGCGAAAAGTAAAGCCATCAGTGTTGGCGACCGTATTGTTGGGGTTGGTCAACCAGGTAAAGCCATGGTGGATGTGATTGGCTGGCGTCTGGATGACGTAGTGGCCCTGATTAAAGGCCCGAAAGGCAGCAAGGTTCGCCTTGAAATTTTGCCAGCCGGTAAGGGCAGCAAAACCCGAACAGTTACACTGACACGCGAACGTATTCGCCTTGAAGACCGAGCAGTGAAGATGTCTGTAAAAACTGTTGGCAACGAAAAAGTCGGCGTGCTTGATATCCCGGGCTTTTACGTTGGGCTGACTGATGACGTTAAAGTCCAGTTGCAAAAACTGGAGAAACAGAACGTCAACAGTATTGTCATTGATTTACGCAGCAATGGCGGCGGGGCGCTGACTGAAGCTGTGTCGCTGTCTGGCTTGTTTATTCCTTCTGGCCCGGTTGTTCAGGTACGGGATAATAATGGCAAAGTGCGTGAAGACAGCGATACCGATGGTATTACTTACTATAAAGGCCCGCTGGTAGTGCTGGTTGACCGCTTTAGTGCCTCTGCATCAGAGATTTTTGCCGCTGCCATGCAGGATTATGGCCGGGCACTGATCGTGGGTGAACCAACCTTTGGTAAAGGAACTGTTCAGCAGTATCGTTCGCTCAACCGCATCTATGACCAGATGCTGCGCCCGGAATGGCCTGCACTCGGTTCTGTTCAGTACACTATCCAGAAGTTCTATCGCATTAATGGTGGCAGTACGCAATTAAAAGGCGTGACACCTGATATCATGATGCCGACCGGAACTGAAAATACTGAGACAGGCGAAAAGTATGAAGATAATGCTTTACCCTGGGACAGCATCAAAGCCGCGCACTATACGAAAACCGGGAGCATGACGCCTTTCGAACCGGAGTTACTGAAGTTACATCAGGCTCGTATCGAGAAAGATCCTGAGTTTCAGTATATTATGAAAGACATTGCCCGGTTTAATGCCAACAAGGATCGCAGAAACATTGTGTCACTGAACCTTGCTCAGCGTGAGAAAGAGAATCAGGAAGATGATGCGCTGCGCCTGGCACGGATCAACGATCGCCTGAAACGCGAAGGCAAACCACTGCTCAAAAAACTTGATGATCTGCCGAAAGATTATCAGGAGCCGGATCCTTACCTGGATGAAACTGTTCATATTGCAATCGACCTCGCCAATATGGAAGCTGGTAAGCAACCTGCTGCACAGCAGTAATAACGCTTTAATCCTCCAAAAGGCACACATTCGTGTGCCTTTTATTTTTGTGACACACTCTTCTATTGTTATCTGTCCATGATATACACGGGTTGCGAAGCGCCTGTTGCAAATATGTTGGTCAAAAATGATTTCCACAGAGCCCGCTTTTCCAACGCAAAACTGGTGAGTTTTGTTGTGTATCTCGTCAGTAAATTAAGACAAAATGTAAAGTTATGTTTTTTTAAGCACTTGCCAGCATCTGGCTCTTGAAAATGTACACGATACCCCTACGATGTGATTCATCGCGTAGAGCGTTTTGTTAAAACGAGGTAAACAAATATATGATGCGAATTGCGCTTTTCCTGTTAACCAACCTGGCCGTTATGGTGGTTTTCGGGCTGGTGCTGAGCCTGACCGGAATTCAGTCAAGCAGTGTCCAGGGGTTATTGATTATGGCCCTGCTGTTTGGCTTCGGTGGCTCTTTTGTATCGCTGCTGATGTCCAAATGGATGGCGTTACGTTCTGTCGGTGGGGAAGTGATTGAGCAACCCCGTAACGAGACGGAGCACTGGTTACTTGAAACTGTCCGTCGGCAGTCACAGCAAGTGGGGATTGCTATGCCGCAGGTTGCGGTGTATCACGCTCCGGATATTAATGCTTTTGCAACGGGTGCCCGTCGCGATGCGTCACTGGTCGCGGTCAGTACCGGGTTGCTGCAAAATATGAGCCGTGATGAAGCCGAAGCGGTTATTGCTCATGAGATAAGCCACGTCGCGAATGGCGATATGGTCACCATGACGCTGATTCAGGGGGTGGTGAACACCTTTGTTATCTTTATCTCGCGTATTCTGGCGCAAATTGCAGCCGGGTTCCTGTCAGGAAACCGTGATGATGGTGAAGAGACAAATGGCAACCCGATGATCTATTTCGCGGTTTCAATGGTACTCGAACTGGTGTTTGGTATCCTGGCGAGCATTATCACTATGTGGTTCTCCCGCTACCGTGAGTTCCATGCTGATGCCGGTTCAGCGCGTTTGGTTGGCCGTGAAAAAATGATAGCGGCACTCCAGCGACTGAAAACCAGCTACGAACCGCAGGAAGCGAGCAGCATGATGGCGTTTTGTATTAACGGGAAGTCAAAAACATTAAGCGAGTTGTTTTTGTCTCACCCGCCACTGGATAAACGTATTGAAGCGCTGCGTACCGGCCAGTACCTGAAATAATCCCGCTGTACAGGTTCAACATAAAAGGCGTGCACAGGGCACGCCTTTTTTATATATGAAGTTAGTGAACGGGCACGGCTTTGTTGCCGTGAACTACAGCAACTGTCAGTTCTCGGGCAATGCCTGTGTGACCCGCAAGCTGCTGACAATACAGGCGGCAGTAGCAAAACAACCAGCCATTATCAGTGCGTATTGGGTTCCCTGCGTCGCTGAAAGATTCAGTGTTAACGCAACCAGCGCGGCACCACTACTTTGCCCAAGCAGCCTTGCCGTGCCGAGCATGCCACTGGCACCACCGCTGCGGTTTTTCGGGGCTGAAACAATAATGGTATGGTTATTAGGCGACTGAAATAAGCCGAAACCTGCGCCACACAAGGCCATTCGCCAGATAATATCCACATCGGTTGGTGTGCCAGGCAAGAAGGCCAACGCAAACAACCCTGTCAGCATCAGAAGCATACCCAGCCCACCCAGCAGACCAGCATGGAAACGACCAATCAGCCGCCCGGCAAGCGGCGCCATCACCATGGTTGCCAGCGGCCATGGCGTTAATAATAAACCGGTTTCTACTTCGCTACGCCCAATGGTGGACTGCAAGTAAAAAGGCAATGCGACCAGTGCCAGCATTTGCGCACAGAAGGAACACACAGAAGTACACAGCGATAACGTGAACAGCGGGATGCGCAGCAGGTCAACTGGCAGCAGAGGTACAGTGAGGGTTAGCTGGCGACGAACGAAAAAGAATCCAATAACCAGCGCGGAGACCAATTCTGCGAGTGTAATAATCCCTGCCTGCTGCTGAGCGAAGCCACTTAACGCAGTAATCAGCAAACCAAATGTCAGGGCGTTCATAATGGCGCTGGGTAAGTCGAAGCTTTGTTTTTTGGCTCCTTGTGGGTTGGGTGGCAAAAAGCGCATAGCCAGCAACAGGGCAATAATCCCGGATGGAACGTTGACATAAAACAGCCAGTGCCAGCTGGCGACGGAGAGTATTGCAGCAGCAACAGTTGGCCCTGCTGCTGCAGACACTGCGACAATGAATGAATTAATCCCCATACCGCGGCCTAACTGGTACTGCGGGTAAATCAGCCGAATCAGTGCCGTGTTTACGCTCATCAGTGCTGCGCCGCCAATCCCTTGCAGAACCCGCGCTGCTGTAAGCATTTCAAGGTTTGGGGAAAGGGCACATAAAAACGATGTGGCGGTAAAACAGACCAGACCGGTTTTGTAGACTCGCCGGTAACCAAACATGTCACCCAAAAATGAGAATGTCAGTAAGCTAACGACAATGGCGATTTGATAGGCGTTGACTATCCAGATAGAGGCGGCCTCAGAGGCATTCAGGTCGCGGGCAATGGTGGGCAGGGCAACGTTCGCAATTGCGCCATCCAGAACTGCCATCATGATACCAATGGCTATTGTGGCAATTGCACCATAACGCTGAGGCAGCGGCAGACCATCAGAAAGTGTTTTTTCCATAGAAAAATGTGAGCTGTACCGACATTGTAATGATAGTGCACATTATAACATTTATATATCTGCTATATGTCGCAGATTTGTAACGAATAAGCGATGACTCGTTGCGGGCAAGTTGCCATCCACATATACTAAAAACCGGTTCTGAATTTTATAAAACATGCGCGATAGAGGTGATTAATGTCAGTGGCAGATCTGGATAAACAGCCTGATTCTGTATCTTCAGTGCTGAAGGTGTTTGGGATTCTTCAGGCACTGGGTGAGGAGCGAGAGATTGGTATCACTGAACTGTCGCAACGCGTGATGATGTCCAAAAGCACAGTGTATCGATTTTTACAAACCATGAAATCCCTTGGTTATGTAGCTCAGGAAGGCGAGTCAGAAAAATACTCTCTCACCCTGAAGTTGTTCGAACTGGGGGCTAAAGCGTTACAAAACGTCGATCTTATTCGCAGCGCAGACCTGCAAATGCGGGAAATTTCCCGTTTAACGAAAGAGACTATTCACCTGGGTGCGCTGGATGAAGACAGTATCGTTTACATCCATAAAATCGATTCAATGTACAACCTGCGCATGTATTCGCGTATCGGCCGCCGTAACCCGTTACACAGTACTGCTATTGGGAAGGTGTTGTTAGCCTGGCGTGATCGCGATGAAGTATTGTCGATTCTCGAACATGTTGAGTACACCCGTAGTACTGATCGGACAATTTCCAGTACTGAAGAGTTACTTGAAGTGCTGGAAGTTGTGCGCAAACAGGGCTTTGGGGAAGATAACGAAGAGCAGGAAGAAGGGTTGCGTTGTATCGCCGTGCCGGTCTTTGACCGCTTTGGTGTGGTGATCGCCGGGTTGAGTATTTCTTTCCCAACGTTACGTTTCTCTGAAGATAAACTGCATGAATACGTTAGTATGTTGCACAATGCTGCACGTATTATTTCCCAGCAAATGGGTTACAACGACTACCCATTCTGAGTTGTACTGAGAGGTAATAAACGCACCGGCCAGCCGGTGCGTTGTTGACTATTGCCCGGTATCAATCACTTCGTCAGTTTTACGCAGCAGCGGGCAACTGGTGACACCAAGAAAATTATTGTCCAGGTGCAGGTACTGAGCAGATGTAACATGCCGGGCCGTCAGGTAGTTACACTTAATACCAAGCCCGGCGGCATTCTCATGTGAACCGATTAAAATGCCATAGCCACTCACCAGTAAACCAACCCACAACACTGCAAGAGCAATAACTAAACGAATAATCAGGCGCATAGAACCTCTTTATCATTGATATTATTCCAGTATCATCAATTCTGAAGGGGAAGATGGCAATATGATGAATCCGAAAAGCGTATCCTGTATGCAGAGACACTTGGTTTAACATTAGCATGCTATCTTATTGCCAATGATCGATAACTGGAGAATATGGTGAGAAAATACCGATGGGTACTCCTGGTGGCACTACTGTTGGCCTCGTTGCTGGTGTGGTTACAGGTTTTTAACGTGATGTGCGACCAGGATGTCCAGTTTTTCAGCGGTATTTGTACAATTAATAAGTACATTCCCTGGTAAGCTTTATGTCGCTGGCTTTTCACTGTAGTGCCGGTGGTATAATGGTTTTTTTTTGAGGTGGTAAGATGGACAATGTAATGAACCCGGGCACTGTAACACTTATGCCCCTGGTGATTTCGGCAATAATGGTTATCCTCGGTCTCGTTCTTTGGTTTTTTGCTAACCGCGCAAGCGTTAAAGCTAACCAGCAAATCGCGTTACTCAATACACTGGTAGATCAACAGAAACGCCAAATCGTGTTACTGCGCCGTTTGTGTGATGCCAATGAACAGGCAGAAGTCAGCCATGAAGATTCTGGCTCTGAGCCAGCTCCACAGGTAGCAACACAAGAAGAAGGTGATGATTTTATCCGTCTGGTTGCTGAACGTTAAGTCCTGAGCACTGTGAGCGGTGGCATTTGACAGTATGGCCTGGAAAAACCCCTGGTTTAACGCCCAGAAAGCGCATCACCGTATTGACGGTTTTGTGAATCTTGACCCTGCTGCCGGCCATCGCCCCGGAGACCTCGATAAATGGCGTGCAGAACGCAAACAGGCGAAGTTGCCTCATCCTCCGGCCGCGGGTTACGACGCGTTTATTAGTACCTGGTGGCAGCGCGCCGATTTTTCCGCAGAGGAAGACGGGATTTGGTGGCTGGGACATGCTTCTGTTCTGGCCCGTCTGAACGGTATTAATATCCTTATTGATCCGGTTTTTTCTCAGCGTGCATCACCGGTCTCTTTTGCCGGGCCGTCACGCAAAACGCCTCCCTGTACGTCCGTCGCTGAGTTACCGCCAGTCGGTGCTGTTGTCATTTCTCATAACCATTATGACCACCTCGACAGCACGGCTATCAGTCAGTTAAAGCGTTACCATCCCCAGGCCTGCTATTTCGTTCCACTCGGGTTGGGTAACTGGTTTATGCGGCGTGGCATTCAACAGGTTATAGAACTCGACTGGATGCAGTCATATGTCTGGCAAGGATTGGTATTAACCGCGGTTCCGGCTCAACACTGGAGTATGAGAACACCGTGGAACCGTAACCGTTCCTTATGGTGTGGATGGGTTCTTGAAAGTGACGATTGCCGGTTTTGGTTCAGTGGCGATACGGGTTACTTTCCGCAACTGTCTGATTTTGTGTTGCGCGTTGGCCAACCGGATATGGTTGCCTTGCCTGTTGGGGCCTATGCACCAGAATGGTTCATGCATCCGCATCATATGTCGCCTGAAGAAAGCGTTTCAGTGTGGCAGCAAATTGGCCGGCCGTATGCTATCCCCATCCATTGGGGGGTATTTGAGCTTGCCGATGAATCCATTGATGAACCACCCGATAAACTACTGCAGGCGTTGAAAAATAAAGGAGAAGATTCGAAATATTTTCAATGCTGCAGAATAGGTCAGTACCATGAGTTAATTAAAAATAACATTTAATTATTATCATATTCCTTTGGTTATATATATGCCCGGGTGATTGGAACTGACTCTTTTTATTCATGGGTAAATAAATCTTTGCATTATTTTGATGCAGGTTCATTAAACTGTCATTATTTTGGTGCATGTTCCAGAATGGAATCTGAATCACATTATTGCACCGAAGCGGGCCTTGTTAAGGCAATTGAAACTGCATAGCTATGCGCTGTATTCATCCAGCAGAATTTTCTATATCTCTTTTGCTGAGAGCCGCTGGACGCAGGGAAGTGATTGGTCTATGTTAGAAAAGTTACATCAATATAGCAGCACAGTCACGGAATTAACTGTGGTCATAAGTTTTGTTTAATGAATATTTGCGCATAACTGAGCATTCATGAAAACTAACTTACTGAATTTGTGCGTTAGATCGATGCACGTTTAAAAATGGCTTGCCATTATAAACGTTGTATGTGATAACACTTTGAGTCAAACGAGGTACAGTTCTGTTTATGTGTGGCATTTTCAGTAAAGAAGTTTTGAGTAAACACGTTGTCGTTGAATACCGCTTCTCTGCCGAACCTTTTATTAGTGCCTCAAGCAGTAATGTCTCTGTTTTATCTCAGGTATGCCTGTGGGCGTAGAAACAAACTAAGGAAATTTAGAAATGGCAAAGATCAAAGGTCAAGTTAAGTGGTTCAACGAAGCAAAAGGTTTTGGTTTCATTACTCCTGCTGATGGTAGCAAAGATGTGTTCGTTCACTTCTCTGCAATCCAGGGTAACGGCTTCAAAACTCTGGCTGAAGGCCAGAACGTAGAGTTCGAAATTCAGGATGGTCAGAAAGGCCCGGCAGCGGTTAACGTTGTTGCGCTGTAAGTTGCACGGCGCAAGCCACGCACATACATCACAATTCAAAAGCCTCGCTTATAGCGGGGCTTTTATCTTTCTGGGATTTGGCAATATCTTACAAAATATTTCACATCCCGCTTCTGTTTGTGTCTTGTTGCAATATCGTGAAGGTATTAGCAGAGTTTTCTCCCTTTCTGATAGTGGTTAGGTTCTAATTTCAGCGTCATTTTTATTGTTTCAGAAGGGATGTTTGTGAAGAAAAATCCTGTATTGCCAACGGGTAACTTCATTTCATGGCGTTTCGGGCTGTTGTGCCTTGCTATATTGTTGAGCCTGGTGTTGTTGCTTGTCCGGGTTGGCTGGTTGCAAATTATTTCACCCGGGCCGTTAGTGCAACAGGAGGATATGCGGTCGTTACGCGAGGAGCCGATTGTTATGCCGCGTGGCATGATTGAAGACCGCAATGGCGACCCACTGGCAGTCAGTGTTCCAGTGGAAGCGATTTGGGCAGATCCCAAGACTGTTATAGCAAAAGGTGGTGTTCAGGTTAATGACCGCTGGCAGGCACTGGCCAGTGCGCTTAAAATTTCTCTCAACTCCCTTTCACAGCGAATAAACCGTAACCCGCAAGGGCGCTTTATTTACCTGGCCCGTCAGGTTGACCCTGAACAGGCACGCTGGATAGATAAACTAAACCTTCCTGGAATTAATTTACGCGAAGAGTCTCGCCGTTTTTACCCTTCCGGGCATATTGCTTCAAACCTGCTGGGTTTTACCAATATTGATGGGCAGGGCATTGAGGGTGTGGAAAAAAGCTTCAATAGCCAGTTGCTTGGCAAGGAAGGCAAGCGCCTGGTACGTAAAGACCGTTATGGGCACGTAGTGGAAAATATTACCGAGGTTCCCGGTACGCCAGCCCATAATATTATTCTCAGTATCGATAAACGGTTACAGACAGTAACCGAAGATGCATTAAGTAATGCTGTTCGCTGGAACAAAGCAGACTCGGGTGCGTCTGTGCTGATTAATGTGCGCACAGGGGAAATTCTGGCAATGGCGAGTTACCCCACTTACAACCCAAATAATCGCGATGGCGCAAAACTGGATGATTTCCGTAACCGGGCAATCAGTGACACATTTGAACCAGGCTCGACAGTCAAACCAATGGTGATAATGACAGCGTTAAAAGCGGGTATTGTTAAACCCGATGATGTGATTGATACACACCCCTATGTTGTGGATGGTCACCGTATTCGCGATGTTGGCTGGTACCCGGAGTTATCACTGACCGGTATTCTGCAAAAATCGAGTGATACCGGGGTGTCACACTTGTCACTGGCAATGCCAATACAGGATTTGATAACCACGTATAAGGCATTTGGTTTTGGGCAAAGCACAGGTCTTGGATTGACTGGGGAAAGCTCAGGCTACATGCCAAACCGGCGTTTCTGGAGCCAACTGGATCGCGCGACGTTTTCATTCGGTTACGGCATGATGGTAACGCCTCTGCAGCTTGCCCATGTCTATGCAACGATAGGCAGTTTTGGCATTTCCCGTCCGCTTTCGATAACCCGTGTCGACCCACCGGTTGTCGGAACGCGGGTAATGCCAGAAAAGATCGTTCATGAAGTTGAACACATGATGGAAAGTGTGGCGTTGCCTGGTGGTGGTGGCATTAAGGCCGCAGTCAAAGATTATCGGGTTGCTGTTAAAACCGGGACCGCGAAAAAAATCGGCCCGGATGGTAAATACATCGATAATTATATTGCCTATACCGCCGGAGTTGCGCCTGCCAGTGATCCGCGTTTTGCACTGGTTGTGGTCATTAATAATCCTTCAAATGGCCAGTACTATGGTGGTGCGGTATCAGCTCCAGTCTTCAGCCAGATTATGGGGGATGTGTTGCGCCTTGAGAATGTTGAACCTGATGGCATACCTGCCGGTGATCCTAATCTGATAGTGCTCGGGCACAGCGATGACAGCCATCCCGCCTTGTAAAACCATTTGCTGCGCGCAGACTTGCAGGTAAACTGCGCGCAGTGAGTTTGACAGGAGTGGTTATGTTGTATTTGTGTCCGCTGTGCCACGCAAAACTGCACGGCGAGAATAAAAGCATGGTCTGCAGTGCCGGGCATCGTTTTGACCTGGCGCGCGAAGGGTATATCAATTTATTACCGGTTCATCACAAGCGGTCAAAAGACCCTGGTGATAATGCCGAAATGATACTGGCCCGGCGTGAATTTCTGGACAGCGGGCATTACCAGCCATTGCGTTCGTTTATTACCAGCCAACTGGCACATTGGTTGCCGGAAAACGCGCCCGCTTTGCTGGATATTGGCTGTGGAGAAGGGTATTACACCAGTGAGTTTGCGCTGTGGGTCAACGAACGGCGGGGCAGCTGCTACGGGCTTGATGTATCAAAAGTAGCCATTCGCATGGCTGCCAAACGGTATGCTTCTGTTCATTTCTGTGTTGCCTCCAGCCAGCGCCTGCCATTTGAAGAGAACAGCCTGGACGGGGTGGTGCGCATCTACGCGCCCTGTAACAGTATGGAGTTGCAACGTGTGGTCAAACCCGGTGGTATCGTGATTACCGCCACACCGGGCCCGGAACACTTGTATGAACTGAAGGCGCTGATTTACCCGCAGGTGCGTTTACATCCGGAACACAGCGAGCAGTTGCCGGGGTTCCGGCTGGCAGAATCACTGCCATTACAGGCAAATTTGCAGCTAACTGGCCCGCAAGCCTGGTCGCTGTTGCAGATGACCCCATTTGCCTGGCATGCCAGTGAAGAAACCAAAGCTGAGTTAGCTGCCAGAGCATCGTTTACCTGCAAAGCAGATTTCCTGATTCAGGTATGGCAACGGGAGCTGGCGGTTTAACCCGCAAAATGGGCCCACAAGATTTCACATCCAATACCAATCAGTACCAGACCGCCAAGTATTTCAGCCCGTTTACCCAGTAGCGGGCCTATAAAGCGGCCAACCATCATACCCAGTGTGGACATTACCAGAGTGGCGCAGCCAATCATCAGCGCCATATGGATTATGTTGACATTAAGAAAAGCCAGGCCAACACCTACAGCCATTGCATCCAGGCTGGTTGCTACTGCGGTGGTGGCCAAAAGCCAGAAACTGTGCCGGGCAAGTGGCTCAGCGTCATCATCGGTTTCGCCACGGATCCCTTCAATAAGCATGCGCACACCAAGAAACAACAACAGCAGGAAGGCAATCCAGTGATTCCAGGTGAGGACAAATTGACTGGCGACTAACCCTAACCCCCAACCAATAAGGGGAGTCAGTGTTTCTATAGAACCAAAGATAATACCGGTACGCAGCGCTTCGCTGAATTTGGGTTTATGGAGAGTTGCCCCTTTGCCAATTGCTGCCGCAAATGCGTCCATTGACATACCAAGGGCGAGAAGAATCATTGCTGAAAGATTCATAAAGCATCCTGACCGGGGAATTGACAAAGAACAGCACAGCGCCCCCAGTAAACAGCGCCGATAACTGTCTTTGGTCTCGCCTGACTGTGCTAATCACAGCCCGTACGCGCCACGTTATTTAAACGAGTATGTTGACACGTACATTTCCAATAAAGGAAATCAGCTACTCCCCAATGATGCGCGCACCTTAACATAATTTTAGGGAATAAAACAATATTGATATATATTTGAAAATGATAACTATTTTCAGTTGAGGGTAAATAAAAAGAGCTTATTAATAGAGTTGCCTGAATCGGCAGCAGAATATGAATAAAAAATAAGCCTTGTTATGCATTGCGGTATAATACATAGACAAGGCTATATATCTAACTTATTGATTATTGACCATAAATTTATATATCTTTTCAAGATCGTCTATATTTCTGACGCAGATCAATAATCGACGTTCACCTAACTGAAAAACCAGTACTCCGTCTTCAGATAAATTCATCGCGGTTATTTTTGAGTAGGGAGTCCAAAACCCACTAAAAAAGAAACCTGCTTTTTTGAACCGCACCCGGGGAGTCCTTATCCAGAATATATAGAAACCAACCAGTGCCAGTGCACTTAATAACCACGTAGTAAAGGCCGGGCCCTGAGCATGGATGTTGTTGCCAATAAGAATGGCGACCAGAATGACAAAAATCATTCCGTCAGCCCGGCTACGGCGTAGCAAAGGTATCGAGAGCAGAGTGGGGGATTTGAGGTGGTTAATGATAATTTCGTCGTAAAGAGCAAAGGCGAAAAAGGCAAGCGTTAAAACCAGAATAATGATATCCGTAAACGACATAGGTTATCCCTGTCTGCATGCAGGCCGGGGCGAACCCCGGCCTTGTGTCTTACAGTTACAGGCCCAACAGACCAATAGCGTAACCAACAATACCAATTACAAAGAACCCAATAATGATCCACAGTGGGTTAACTTTACGGCGTAACAGCCACATACAGGCAAATGTGAGCAGTAGTGGCACCAGGCCTGGCATTAACTGGTCAAGAATGTTCTGTACTGTCGTGACCTTTTCAGCACCCGTCTGGTCGGTAATTTTCGACACCACCAGTGGAATGTTTACATGGGTCCACTTATTGACCAGCGCCCCCATGACAAACAGGCCCAAAATGGACGCCCCTTCTGTCATTTTTTGCAGGAAGCCGCCACCCATATCTTTAACGATATCGATACCTTTACGGTAACCATAAGCCACACCGTAATAGCGAGTGAGCAGGCGTACCAGGTTAAACAATACAAAGAACAGAACAGGCCCCAGCAGGCTGCCACTCATGGCAATACCGGCACCGAGTGCAGCAAAGACCGGGCGAACGGTACCCCAGAAAATTGGGTCACCTACACCGGCCAGTGGCCCCATCAGACCGACTTTAATACCGTTGATAGCCGCATCGTCAATTTCCGCACCATTGGCACGTTGTTCTTCCATGGCGAGGGTAACGCCCAGAACCGGGGCGGCGACATAAGGGTGAGTATTAAAGAACTCCAGGTGACGTTTAATTGCCTGGCGACGAGCTTCATTGTTTTCCGGGTAAAGGCGGCGAATTACCGGCACCATCGAAAAACAGAAACCGAGCGCCTGCATACGTTCAAAGTTCCATGAACCCTGGAAGAGATTGGAGCGAATGAATACGCCACGAATATCCCCTGGGGTGAGTTTCTTCTCAGTAGTAGTTTTAGTCATGTCAACCATATCGCTCACCTATTAATCCAGTTCGTTATCGAGGTCATTTGCGCCAGATGCCTGCGCAGGTGCAGCTGCAGAGCGGTTATATTTCGGGCTGAGCTGGATGTAGAGAATTGCCATCACAGCACCAATTACGCCCAGTGCAACCAGGTTGAAATTGGTGAATGCAGCGGTAACAAACCCTAAATAGAAGAACGGCATCAGGTAGCCTGCACGCATCATGTTGATGACCATTGCGTAACCAACCACAACAATCATACCACCAGCAATATTGAGGCCACTGGTGACCACTTCAGGCAATGCATTGAGCATATTCTGAACTTCACTGGTACCAACAGAGATAGCCACGATAACTGCCGGAATAGCGATACGCATTGCCTGGAGCAGTAACGCTGAAACGTGTATCCATGAAAGCGCGCTAAGGTTACCTTTTTCAGCAGCGCTGTCTGCAGCATGCTGGAAGCCCACAGTAATGGTACGCACGATGATAGTCAGTACCTGGCCTGCAGCAGCCAGTGGTATTGCCAGCGCAATACCTGCACCAATGCTTTGGTGACCAGCAATAACCAGGATGGTTGAAATAATAGATGCCAGTGCTGCATCAGGTGCAACTGCCGCACCAATGTTCATCCAGCCAAGGGCGATCATTTCCAGGGTACCACCAATGATAATCCCGGTTTTCATATCACCCAGCACGGCCCCAATGAGCGTACAGGCGATAAGGGGGCGGTGAAACTGGAATTCATCCAGTATGGATTCCATACCAGCAATACAAGCGACAACAAACACCAGCACAATTTGAAGAGTAGTAATCTCCATTGTACTTCTCCTATAACGTAAACAGACTGAATACCGAAACCGTCGTCACAAGGGGGACGGCCCTAAACGTGATTATTCCTTCCCGACTTTGTTGATGAGTTCCATCATCTTGAGTTTCGGGTCATTGGAGACTTTACGTACTTCCAGTTCGATGCCCCGTGCATTCAGTTTGCGGAATGCCTCAATATCCTTCTCATCAACGGAGACGGCGTTGTTTACCTGTGTTTTCCCTTGTCGATAGGCCATACCCCCAATATTGACAGTTGTGATTTTCACCCCTTGTTCAACAATGCGTTCGACATCTGTTGGGTTAGTGAACAGCAACATGACACGTTCACCGGCATATTTCGGGTTGTTGTAGACACGAATCATTTTGGCAACGTCCACAACATGGGCGGTTACCCCTGGCGGGGCCACCTGGGTGAGCAACGTTTTACGGACGGTATCCGCAGCCACTTCATCACTGACTACGATAATGCGGTTGACATTAGTCTCTTTGGTCCAGCGAGTTGCAACCTGCCCGTGAATCAGGCGGTCATCAATACGCGCCAGGCCAATAACCATATAGTCGGCATCAGTCATGGGTTTCGCTGGCGCTGCAGCGGGTTTCGGTTTGGCGGGTTTCGCTACAGGCTGTGCTTTAAGCGCCTTAACGCCTTCACGCCCTGTTTCCACCGCGATATTGACCAGTTCATCAAATGAAGGGTTATCGTCGCGCGCCATCAGAGTTTCGACCAGCATCGGGATGTTAACCCCGGCGACGACCTCGTGGTTTTCTTTGTCGACAACAATACGGCTGGCCGCATTAAATGGGCTCCCACCCCAGGTATCCACAAGAAAAAGGACGCCTTTCCCAGTTTCCAGTTTAGCTAATTGAGCCTGGTATTTTTCGATAATGGTTTCCGCATTTTCACCGGGAACAAAATCGATCCAGCCTACGTTTTCTTGCTCGCCTAGCAGCATTTCGGCAGTTTTGAGCAATTGCTCAGCTGCCCAACCGTGTGTGCCTATGACAATAGCAATGGTCACTTGCTACCTCCTGTTCGCCCTTGTAAACACTATGGGGATGCAAAATATCAACGTTATGAATTGATTAAGTAATGAAATCATCAGCGAGATTTATTTTAGATAGTAAAAAAATAAATTATGTGACTCAGGTCGTTAATTTACTGATAACTTAATTTTCGATTGCAGCGTTAATTATCCTGCAGAAAAATGAGGGTTTTATTGCAAGCTTAGGTAAATATTAACCAAAAGTTATAATTTATTGTTAGGATAACCATCCTTTTTACATTTGGAGTGCAGGGTAAGCCCTACTATATGGATCGTCACCGACGTTTCTTTACCTTTCAAATTGCCCAGTCGGGTGTTTTTTATTCAAACTCACACCAGCCTTGTGGTGAGCCGTTCCCAAAACGTTTCAGCGTTAAACCGCCTTTATCTGCCTCGGGTTACAGGAGTCATTGATGGAAATGTTAATGGATCCGTCTGTTATTGTTGGCTTGCTGACACTGGTGGTACTGGAAATTGTACTGGGCATCGACAATCTGGTGTTTATTGCCATCCTGGCTAATAAATTACCTCCGGCGCAGCGGGATAAGGCCCGTGTTATTGGGCTGTCGCTCGCGCTCGTGATGCGCCTGTTATTGTTGTCGCTTATTTCGTGGGTTGTGACACTTACCACGCCTTTGTTCAGTGTGGCGTCCTGGTCGTTTTCTGGCCGGGATTTGATAATGCTGGTGGGCGGGTTGTTCTTGCTGTTCAAAGCCACTACTGAGCTACACGAAAGGCTGGAGAACCGCCCTCATGATGACAGCCACGGGAAAGGATATGCCAGTTTTAGCGCTGTAGTGCTGCAAATTGTTGTCCTGGATGCGGTGTTCTCCCTTGATGCCGTAATTACTGCCGTGGGTATGGTTAACCACCTGCCAGTGATGATGGCCGCAGTTGTCATTGCAATGGTCATCATGTTACTGGCATCACGCCGTCTGACGCTTTTTGTGAACGCGCATCCAACGGTAGTGGTGTTATGCCTGAGCTTTTTGCTGATGATTGGCCTGAGCCTGGTGGCGGAAGGGTTTGGCTTCCATATCCCTAAAGGTTATCTGTATGCAGCAATTGGTTTCTCTATATTAATAGAGAGCTTCAACCAGATAGCACACCGTAATGCGGTACGCCAGCACGCACATTTACCATTACGCGCCAGAACTGCCCGTGCAATTCTGGGCCTGATGGGTAAACGCCGGCAATCTGGCAATGTGGCGGAACATGAAACACCCGAGCGCCAGGAAGAGCTGTTTGCCGAAGAAGAACGCTACATGATTAACGGTGTACTGAGCCTGTCATCGCGCTCGCTGCGCACTATCATGACCCCCCGTAATGACATTAGTTGGGTGGACGCGTTGCGGGAAGCAAATGAAGTGCGTGACCTGGTGATGTCATCACCTCACAGTCTGTTTCCGGTTTGCCGCGGTGAGCTGGATGAGCTGATTGGTGTGGTAACCGCGAAATCGTTGCTGGCAGCCCTCAACAAAGGCGAAGATATTGCGGCTGTTGCGGCTTCTTCTCCGGGAATAGTGGTACCAGAAACACTCGATCCCATCAGTTTGCTGGGCATATTGCGCCGTGCCCGGGGTAGTTTCGTTATCGTCAGTAATGAGTTCGGCGTTATTCAGGGGCTGGTGACTCCGCTGGATGTGTTAGAAGCTATTGCTGGCGAGTTCCCGGACGCGGATGAAACCCTGGATATTCAGCCAGACCAAAACGGCTGGCTGGTGAAAGGCAGCACGGATTTACATGCGCTGGAAAACTACCTTGGCCTGGAAGAGCGCCTGACTGAGGAGAGTAGTGTGGCGACGGTAGCGGGCCTGGTTATTGCCAACGAAGGCAAAATCCCGCTGGCCGGTGAAAAGCTGTACATCGCAAGCCTGGTGATTACTATTCTGGAAGTGAATGAGTACCGGGTGGAACTGGTGCACATTGCGCGTGACCCTATGCTCACAGGCACCCAGCCCGGTTAAGGCATTACTCCCCGGCGGGTGACGGGCCGGCCTGCTCATAGCGGGCCAGCCACTCACTGAATTCCTCTACTGGCATTGGCTCACCATAAAGAAAACCCTGCAGCGTTGACACACCATGTTCACGCAAGTACCTTGCCTGTTCATGATTTTCGATCCCTTCTGCAATCATATCGATATGCAGGCGATGCCCCAGTGCAACAATCAAATCGATGATAGGCGTATTAACGGCGTCCGAACCAATAGCCGTGACAAAGCTTTTATCAATCTTGAGAATATCCGGTTTGAGCATTTCCAGGCGCTGTAATGAGCTGTGGCCAGTTCCAAAATCGTCAATGGCGAGTTTGACGCCTAACGTTTTCATTGCAGCAATATACTGGATATCGTTATCTTCCAGCCTGTCACGTTCTGTCAGCTCCATCACCAGTTGTTGCACAGGTTTCTGTGTACTCCAGTATTGCTTAATGTCGTCAAGGATTTCGCCGCGTTGAAAATGGTGTGCCGCAACATTAATACCAATATGGAAATCCGCTTCTTCAGGAAAGCAGGCAGTACGAATAGCGGTTTCATACAGCACATAGCGTGTCAGGCTGGCAACCTGGCCAACATCTTCCGCAATAGGGATAAAGGTTTCTGGTGAAACCGGGCCCTGACGTGGATTATCCCAGCGTAAGAGTATCTCAACACCGGTACATTTTAGTGTCGCAGAGTTGAATAATGGCTGGCAGTAAATCACAAACTCTTTACCTGCAATTCCGGTTTGCAACTCACGGATGAAACTCAGCCGCTTAGTGGTCGTTATCAAAATAGCCCAGACTGCAAACAGCGAGCACAATAACGCCAGGGGAAGTTGTGAGGGAAGATCCCGTATGGCAAGACGGGTTATTGAAGGGCCGATCAGTGATATGGAAATACCGGGAATCGATGACTGTACTGTGGATATCGACTCGCCAGGCTGTGGCACCAGGTTCTGGGTAAGCCCCTGACCGTGGATAAACCAGGTATCCCCAACGTCGATGGCAAGCTTAGCGCCAGAATCTGATTGTGTGGCCCAGAGTAAATCAGCAAGGTAGCTAATATTGACCACCTGCAGGCTGCCACTCATTCCATCTGCTGATGTGGGTAACCAAATTGCCAGTACCGGGTCATGCTGCGGTAACAGTTTGTCTTGCTGAAGCCAGATATACACAGATGCAGACGGGAACCAGGGCTGGCGGCTGTTAAGTGGAACGTGGCGTTCCCCAAACAAACTTGAGCAGCCTACTTCGCCATTCTGTACCAGCGCAACTGCCCGCAACGAGGGCCGGGCGACGACGTATTCACGTAACTTCAGCGATGCATCCGGGCAACTGCCAGTGAACAGTGAGGCGGGTAGTTGCAACGCCATTAGTGGCGCAAGTGTGGTATCCAGTGCGTGGCGTGTTTGCTGCTGTAAAGTGAGGCGCTCAGCCCGGTGAGTCGTCTTATTCAGGAAAAAACAAATAGCAAGTGTCGCCACCACCACCACTAAACCGAGGACCAGGCAGATAATAATCCGTTTACGTTGATGCTGATGAACCATCCGTTGGGCGTTGTGCATGCCGGTTTGCCTTAAGTAACCTGATGGTAATGCAGAATAATTTTAGTGTAGTGGAAATATTTACAGGGTTGAAAAATTATCCTGGCTTTGCCTGTACTGCCACAAAACGAAAATTGCCAGCCTGTATGAAGCGTTAGCAGGCTGGCAGGGCGGGAAAAATAAGTCGTATCAGTCGCACTGAACTTTGATTGCCAGCCCGCCACGGGAAGTTTCCCGGTATTTGGCATTCATATCTTTGCCGGTTTCGTACATTGTTTCGATAACTTTATCCAGTGAAACCCGCGGTTCGGAAGTGCGACGCAGAGCCATACGTGCGGCATTAATAGCTTTAACTGCCGCGATAGCGTTGCGCTCAATACAGGGAACCTGCACCTGGCCGGCAACCGGGTCACAGGTGAGCCCGAGGTTATGTTCCATACCTATTTCTGCGGCAACACAGACTTGCTCAGGGCTGCCACCCAATAATTCAGCCAGGCCGGCGGCTGCCATCGAACAGGCAACACCCACTTCGCCCTGGCAACCAACTTCTGCACCAGAAATAGACGCATTCATTTTGAATAATGTGCCAATCGCCCCGGCAGCCAGGAAATAACGGATGGCAATATCAGGGCTTACCGATTCAATGAAATGATCGTAGTAACTCAGTACGGCAGGAACAATGCCACAGGCGCCATTTGTTGGCGCGGTTACCACTCGCCCACCTGCGGCATTTTCTTCGTTCACGGCCAGCGCGAACATATTGACCCAGTCGATAACATTCATTGGGTCGTTAGACAACTTACCACTGGACATCAGTAAGCGGCGTAGTGCAGATGCCCGGCGGGGAACCCGCAACGGGCCTGGCAGCACACCTTCGGTATTCATGCCCCGGTCAATACAGGCGCGCATGGTGTGCCAGATAACATCGAAGTAGTCATCAATATCTTTGCGAGAATGCAATGACAGTTCATTTTTAAGCACCAAACCAGACAGCGATAACCCGGTCTCTTTACAGTGTGCCAGCAGCATTTTGGCTGAATCAAACGGATATGGGACGGTAACAGGGGAGACATCGGCCTGGCCAAAATGTTCTTCATCAACAATAAAACCACCGCCAATTGAGTACCAGGTTTTACTGTAAATAAGAGAAGTTTGGTCCCAGGCATGAATTTGCATACCGTTTTCATGAAGTGGCAGGTTCTCGCTATGAAAACGCATGCCATCATCTTTCGGGAAATCCACTTCAGCCTGGCCGCCCGCGATTAATAACCGCCCACGGTTTTCTACATCGCGAATAAATGCAGGTATGGAATCAATGTCAACGTTGTCTGGCTGGTTACCTGCCAGGCCCATAATAATGGCAATATCTGTGTGGTGCCCTTTGCCTGTCAGTGACAGGGAACCATAGACATCAACCGCAATGCGGCTCACCCGGTCAATCATCCCAAGGGTGACCAGGTCATCGGCAAATTGTTTCCCCGCCTTCATGGGGCCGACAGTATGAGAGCTGGACGGGCCGATACCCACTTTAAACATGTCGAAGACACTAATCACGAATTCACTCCTGAATAACCGCTGATGTATGGCAGAAAACTGGGCTAAGTGTAAGAGTTTATCGCTACCGGGAGGAAACTATTCACATGAATTTAACTAATGAATATGCTTAATTTGGCTAATAGGAAAACCTGCCCGTGTCAGGATCTCTGCCTTGCTACTAGTTCATGTATCCATGCCAATTTGTAACGCCACCTGGCGGATAATCCCGGCGGTCATTCCCCAGACAAAATAGTGCTGGTACCAGGAAAGCCAAACCCGGTGAGCATTGTTTTGGCGGTAAACATCCAGTGGGTGATAGCGGGCCAGGCGCAAGGCTTCTGCCAAAGGCATTTCGAACACATCAGCAACTTCGTCCTGGTTGGCGTGGTAATGAATACCGGGAGGAATAACGCCGACAACAGGTGTGACACTGAAACCGGTGACACTGTCCACTGCAGGCAGCACGCCAATAATGTCAACCACATCAGGAGGAATACTGACTTCTTCGCAGGCCTCGCGTAACGCCGTTGCTACCAAAGACGGGTCTGTGCTGTCGGCGGCTCCACCGGGAAAGGCAACCTGGCCTGCATGCTTACGCAGCCGGGGTGAGCGGCGTGTCAGCAACAACCCTGGTTGTTGACGGCGCACTACCGGCACCAGTACAGCTGCCTGGCGCGCATTGCGTGACATTTCGCCAGTGCCCGGCTGTAACAACTGAAAGCGCGATAAAAACATCTCCATGGATAACTCATTGAGGTGCATCAGTTACTCCGTTAATACGCCAAGAATACGGCTGACTTTATCAAATGTTTCCTGATATTCCGCGTCTGCTTCACTGTCCGCCACAATACCCCCGCCGGCACTACAATACAGGTAACCCTGCTCGGCAGTCAGTGTGCGAATGGTGATGCTGGTGTCCATCGAACCACAAAAACTCAGGTAACCGATACTACCGCACCATGCGTTTCTCCGCTGAGGCTCAAGGCTTTCAATAATTTCCATTGCCCGGATTTTCGGCGCACCAGTGATTGAGCCACCAGGGAAACAGGCGCGCAGCAAATCACATGCGCGTTTATCATCAGGTAAACGAGCCGTAATAGTACTGACCAGATGGTGTACTGCCGGAAAAGGCTCAACGACAAAAAGTTCGGGAACACGCACAGAACCCGGAACAGCCACGCGGCCGATATCATTACGCATCAAATCGACAATCATCAGGTTTTCTGCCTGATCTTTAGTGGATGCCGCCAGCCGCTCTGCCTGGCGTTTATCTGCTGCCGGGTCTGGCAGGCGCGGGAGTGTTCCTTTAATGGGGCGCGTCTGAATGTGATTGTCATGCAGGTAAATAAACCGCTCAGGTGAAACACTGAGTATGGTACTGCCGGGCAGGCGCAAAAAAGCACTGAATGGAGCGCGATTCGCTTCAGTCAGCGCCAGGTACGCCTGCCATTCGTCGCCCTGGTAACGGGCAGAAAAACGCTGTGCAAGGTTCACCTGATAGCAGTCACCACTATGCAACCAGTGCTGAATTTGGCTGAACTTTTGGCGATACTCCGCTTGTGTCATGTTTGACTGCCAGGCAGAGGTTAACTGAAAAGGCTCCGGGCTGCCTGGCTCCTGAGATTCAAGCCAGGCCAGGCGCGTGTCGGCATTCTGCCAACTGATAAGTGTGAGCGCCTGGTGCTGGTGGTCGGCAATCAGTGCCCAGTCATAAATACCTACCGCAATATCTGGAGTGTGCAAATCAGCCTGTGCATGAGAAGGCAACCGCTCATACTGGCGGCCAAGGTCATAACCAAATAAGCCCAGCGCGCCGCCCTGGAAAGGAAGTGACTCATCCACATCGGGAGTAAACGGAAAACGCTCAAGAAGCGTATTCAGGTGCGCCAGCGGGTCGCCATGAAGTGAAGAAGTGTTCAGCCCATCATAACATTCAGACAAGCCATTACGGCTTACCAGTGTGGCGCAAGGGTCTGCAACCAAAATATCGAACCGGCTGTATGGGTGTTCAGCATTCCCGGAATGGAGCAACATTGCCCAGGTTTTATTGCTCAACTTTGCAAAATAGTGGGTAATGGCATCTGCGTGCCAGGGAAGGGGCAGTTGGTGCAACTTAGCAGGCATGGTAGTTGTCTTCAGTACAATATTAATAAAGTAACAGCGTTCATGTTATCTGGCTTTGTACCGGGTAGCATGAAATAATCAGCCGTTAATTTATCAGGAGTTGATTATGTTTGCAGGTTTACCCGCGTTAAGCCATGAAGAGCAACAAAAGGCTGTTGAACGTATTCAGTCCTTAATGGCTCAGGGTATGAGTAGTGGTGAGGCCATTGCTCTGGTCGCGAAAGAAATACGTGAAACTTTCACCGGTGAAGCAATTCCGGTTCGCTTTGAAGACGATGACGAACAGCAAAGCTGACAGAGCCCGGTAACAGGCCCTGTCCGGGGCCTGTTTTAAATTGCTGCAATAACTTTAATTTCTACTTTCCAGTCTGGCTTCATCAGCAGTGCCTGAACGGTTGTACGTACCGGCGCTTTGCCGTGCACCACCCAGGCGTCCCACGCGCGGTTAAGTGCGGCAAAATCGTTTTTATCTGCAAGGAATACGGTAACATCGATCAGGCGAGTTTTATCCCCCCCGCGCTCCTGCAACATAGCTTCAATTTGTTCAAGGCAGTTCTCAACTTGCTGCTGCGCATCGGTCCCGTCAATTTCCGGGACTACAGTAAAATACATCGTTCCATTATTGATGATAGCGTCAGACCAACGGTCCTCAGCATTCAGGCGTACAATCGTCATCTTTTTTCCTCGATAACTCTTAAACAATCTCACAGAGTGCCACAATGTTTTGTCAGAATCACCATGACTGGCACAACTTTGCCGCCCCTGACATAATCGGCATCACTTTACGCCTGCCAGCCAGGCATTAGGGAGGACAAACGTGGCAGACGATTTTGCGTCAGACGGGCAACTTGCACAGGCCATCAACGGTTTTAAACCGCGCGAAGCACAAAGGCAGATGGCACAGGCCGTAAGTGCAGCGATTACCGGCAGCCATTCACTGGTCGTCGAAGCAGGTACGGGAACGGGTAAAACCTATGCTTACCTGGCACCTGCGTTGCGGGCAGATAAAAAGGTGATTATTTCCACCGGTTCAAAAGCCTTGCAGGATCAACTGTTCAGCAGGGATCTGCCCACCATTGCCCGGGCGCTGGGTTACACCGGCAGGCGGGCGTTACTGAAAGGGCGCAGTAACTATTTATGCCTTGAACGCCTCGAACAGCAAGTGCTGGCCGGTGGCGATTTACCAGTACAAATCCTGAGCGACCTGATGATTCTGCGCCAGTGGGTGAGCGAAACCGAAGACGGAGACACCAGCACTTGCCATGGCGTGGCGGAAGATGCGCCTGTCTGGCCTTTGGTGACCAGCACCAATGATAACTGCCTGGGGGCTGACTGCCCGCGCTACAAAGAGTGCTATGTGGTAAAAGCCCGTAAAAAGGCGATGGATGCAGATATTGTGGTCGTCAACCACCATCTTTTCATGGCCGATATGGTGGTCAAAGACAGTGGGTTTGCCGAGCTCATTCCCGATGCCGATGTCACCATTTTTGATGAAGCCCACCAGATACCTGACATCGCCAGCCAGTACTTTGGGCAGTCCCTTTCCAGTCGCCAGTTGCTTGATGTCGCCAAAGATATTGCCATTGCTTACCGCACGGAAGTCAAAGACACCCAGCAATTAATGAAGTGTGCAGACAGGCTCACTCAGAGCACCCTGGATTTCCGCCTGCAGTTAGGTGAGCCGGGTTTTCGTGGCAACCTGAGAGATTTACTGGCCGATACAGTCGTGCAACGCGCGCTGTTGCTGTTAGATGATTCTCTGGAACTGTGTTACGACGTGGCAAAATTATCCCTGGGCCGCTCAGCGTTGCTGGATGCGGCTTTTGAGCGTGTCACCCTGTATCGGGCACGCCTGAAACGCCTCAAGGAAACCAGCCAGACAGGCTACAGTTACTGGTATGAGTGTACCAGCCGTAACTTTACTCTGGCCCTGACACCGCTCAGTGTGGCAGATAAATTTACTGAAGTGATCAAAGAGAAAAAAGGGTGCTGGGTGTTTACCTCCGCGACGCTGTCAGTGAATGATGATTTGCACCATTTTACTGACCGCCTGGGGCTGGATGATGCGCAAACATTACTCTTGCCGAGCCCTTTTGATTACGCCCACCAGGCACTGCTCTGTGTGCCGCGTGGGTTACCAGAGCCTGGCAAACCAGGTGCCGGGCGCAGGCTTGCATCCATGCTTCGCCCACTGATCGAAGCGAACAACGGGCGTTGTTTTGTGTTGTGTACTTCTCACGCAATGATGCGCGACCTGGCCGAACAATTTCGGGCTACCATGACGTTGCCAGTATTACTGCAGGGCGAAACCGGCAAAGCGCAGTTGCTGGAGCAATTTATTTCAGCAGGTAATGCCTTGTTGGTAGCGACCAGCAGTTTCTGGGAAGGTGTCGATGTTCGCGGGGATGCACTGTCCCTGGTTATTATCGATAAACTGCCATTCACCTCTCCCGATGATCCGTTACTGAAAGCGCGTATGGAAGATTGCCGGTTACGGGGTGGTGAGCCATTTGATGAAGTCCAACTACCTGAAGCCGTGATTACGCTTAAGCAGGGTGTGGGGCGACTGATCCGTGATACCAGCGACCGGGGTGTGTTAGTGATTTGCGACCCGCGACTGGTGATGCGCCCCTATGGCGAGATATTTCTTGGTAGCCTGCCTGATGCGCCACGCACCAGGGATATAGAACGTGCGGCGGAATTTTTGCGCCAAAGGCCGGCGGAGTAATTTGCCCTGGGGTGTGCTAGAATGCGCGCCATTTTGTAATTGTCTTTGTCCTGAGGTTAGTACCACCCATGCGAATTTTGGCTATTGATACCGCCACCGAAGCATGTTCTGTCGCCGTGTGGAACGACGGTAAAACATACGCCCACTTTGAGCTGTGCCCGCGTGAGCATACACAGCGTATTCTCCCTTTGGTACAGGAATTACTGAACCAGAGCGGCGTTTCTTTGTCTGACGTTGATGCTCTCGCTTTTGGCCGTGGACCGGGCAGTTTTACAGGCGTGCGGATTGGTATTGGTATCGCACAAGGGCTGGCGCTTGGCGCGCAATTGCCTCTGGCTGGCGTATCGACACTGGCGACAATGGCACAGGGGGCGTTTCGTCTGTCGGGGGCAACCCGGGTATTGTGTGCCATTGATGCCCGCATGGGGGAAGTTTACTGGGCTGAATACCAGCGCGATGCAACAGGCCAGTGGCACGGGGAAGAAACAGAACGTGTCTGCAAGCCTGAGGCTGTGACTGCGCGTTTACAGCAACTCGATGGTGAATGGGTAACGGTAGGTACCGGGTGGGAAGCCTGGCCTGATATGGCGAAAGATACGGGTCTGTCCGTGGTACCCGGAGGTGTTTCTTTACCCATGGCGGAAGATATGCTGCCGTTTGCAATACAGGCCGTTTTGCAACAAAAAACGATAGCAGTTGAACAGGCTGAACCTGTATACCTTAGAAATGAAGTGGCCTGGAAGAAATTGCCGGGTCGGGAATAAGAGCGCCTGTTTGCGGAGTAAGGAGTTTTTTATGGCTGGTGGTTCAGTGCGTCGTGGTATTTATGGCCTGGGGTTAGTGGCCTGCCTGCTGTTAACCGGGTGTGTGAGTGTGCCGGATGCCATTAAAGGCACCAGTCCAACTCCGCAAATGGATTTAGTTCGCGTGATGAATGCGCCTTCATTGTATGTAGGTGAAGAGGCGCGTTTTGGTGGCAAAGTTATTGGGTTGCAGAATCTGGACGGTAAAACTCGCCTTGAGATTGCGGTAATGCCGCTGGATGAAGGCGCAAGGCCAGAGTTGGGGCAGGCCTCCGTAGGGCGTATTTACGCCGATGTCGCAGGTTTCCTCGACCCGGTTGATTACCGGGGGCACCTTATCACGGTTGTCGGGCCGATTACCGGAACCGAAAAAGGTAAAATTGGCCAGAGCCAGTATACCTGGATGGTCATGAAAGCGACTGGGTTCAAACGCTGGCGAGTGGTTCAGCAAGTGGTCAGCCCACCTGATGTCGTTGACCCATGGATGTGGGGGGCAGGCTACCATTTACGCATGCGTCCGGCGCCCTGGGGGTATTACAACTATGGTCCGGCACGTGTCGAATCAGTAGTGACTGAATAATCAGTTAAACAGAGGTCCGGGTTTGAGTATTTAGAAACAGTGACTTTGTCGCTGTTTCTTTGTTTTCATGGACGGAAAAATAAATTAGTGACGCGCTTCGCAACCTGCAAACAGCGTAACGGAGTTAACTGGTACGCTGAGTTAATATAATGTTAATTCTTTGTTTGTTTTTTTGGGGTTGCGATGACGATAAATACAACATACAGAGGTGATGCGTTGAAGAAGGTTTGGCTAAACCGATACCCGGAAGATGTACCGGCTGAGATCAATCCTGATCGTTACCAATCCCTGGTTGAATTATTTGAACACGCCTGTGTGCGTTATGCCGACCAGCCTGCATTCATCAACATGGGCGAAACCATGACATTTCGCAAACTGGAAGAGCGTAGTCGGGCTTTTGCGGCTTATCTCCAGGAAGGTCTTGGCCTGAAACCCGGAGACCGTGTTGCGTTGATGATGCCCAATTTGCTGCAATACCCGGTCGCGTTATTTGGTATTTTGCGGGCTGGCATGGTTGTGGTGAATGTTAACCCTCTCTACACACCGCGCGAACTGGAACACCAACTGAAAGACAGCGGTGCCAGTACAATCGTTATTGTTTCAAATTTTGCACATACCCTGGAAAAGGTTGTGGCAAATACCCCGGTGAAACATGTGATCCTGACGCGTATGGGGGACCAGCTTTCAACGGCAAAAGGAACGCTAATTAACTTTGTCGTGAAGTATGTAAAGCGGCTGGTACCGAAGTATCATCTGCCGGATGCTGTCTCTTTTCGACGTGCCATGCATCAGGGCTACCGCATGCAATATGTGAAGCCTGAAATCGAAAGCTCGGCACTGGCATTTCTGCAGTATACCGGTGGTACGACCGGTGTGGCGAAAGGGGCAATGCTCACTCACCGCAATATGCTGGCCAATATTGAACAAGTAAAAGCCACCTATGGGCCGCTACTGTTTAATGGCAAAGAACTGGTAGTCACAGCGTTACCGCTTTATCACATTTTTGCCTTAACAATGAACTGCCTGCTGTTTATTGAACTGGGTGGGCAGAATTTACTTATCACTAATCCACGCGACATTCCTGGCCTGGTAAAAGAGCTGGCAAAATACCCGTTCACTGCCATGACCGGGGTGAATACATTGTTTAATGCATTGCTGAACAATCCGGAGTTTCAGAAGCTCGACTTTTCTTCACTGCACCTGGCGGCAGGAGGCGGGATGCCGGTGCAACACGCAGTTGCAGAACGCTGGGAAAAACTGACCGGGCATTATCTGCTTGAAGGTTACGGGTTGACGGAGTGTTCACCTTTGGTGAGTGTAAACCCACATGATATTGATTATCACAGTGGCAGCATTGGCCTGCCGGTACCCTCAACGGATGTACGCCTGGTGAACGATGAAGGTGAGTGCGTTGTGCCTGGCGAACCGGGTGAACTGTGTGTGAAGGGTCCGCAGGTGATGGAAGGTTACTGGAACCGCCCTGATGCCACAGAAGAAATTATGCAGGATGGCTGGTTACGGACCGGCGATGTGGCTGTGATGGATGACGAAGGCTTTATGCGGATCGTCGATCGCAAAAAAGACATGATCCTTGTGTCGGGTTTCAACGTGTACCCGAACGAAATCGAAGATGTTGTGATGCAACATAGCGGTGTTCAGGAAGTGGCCGCCGTGGGTGTACCTTCGCAGGCCAGTGGCGAAATGGTGAAACTCTTTGTAGTGAAAAAAGAGGATTCATTAACGGAAGAAGCACTGATAACGTTTTGCCGCCGTCACCTTACAGGTTATAAAGTGCCTAAGCAGGTCGAGTTTCGCACTGAATTGCCCAAATCAAACGTCGGCAAAATTTTACGGCGAGAATTACGTGACGAAGTGCTGAAGGCAGGTGACAATAAGCCCTGAGAATTTAATCCATCTCCCATAACGCCGGGTGATCCTGGCGTTTTTTTTGGGTAATGCGCTAAAGATAGAGAAATTGTTTTGAACTATCAGATAATTACAAGTGATTCATCCCTTGAAGAAGTGTGCCAGGCAGCCAGAGTCCACTCAACCCTCGCGCTTGATACTGAATTTGTCCGCACCAGGACTTACTACCCACAACTGGGTTTAGTACAAATGTTTGACGGGGAACGTTTATCGTTAATTGACCCGCTCACTATTACTAACTGGCAACCTTTTATTGAGTTGCTTACATGCCCTGATATCGTTAAATACCTCCATGCCGGCAGTGAAGACCTTGAAGTGTTTCTTCACAGTTTCGGTACCATGCCAGTCAATATGATTGATACACAAGTGCTGGCCTCATTCACCGGAATGCCGCTTTCCACTGGCTTTGCCAAACTGGTGGAGAAATATGACGGGGTGGTGCTGGATAAAAGTGAATCCCGGACAGACTGGCTGGCTCGCCCACTCACCACCCGGCAGTGCGACTATGCGGCGGCCGATGTCTGGTATTTACTCCCACTGGCGGGCAAACTTTTCCAGGAAGCACAGCAAAGCGGCTGGCTGTCGGCTGCTCTGGACGAATGCCAGCTGATGATGCAGCGCCGCAGTGATATTACTGACCCTGATGAAGCCTGGCGTGATATTGGTAACGCATGGCAGTTGCGTCCACGTCAGTTGGGCTGCCTGAAGCTCCTGGCCGCCTGGCGTTTATGTGAAGCCCGTAAGCGTGACCTCGCGGTTAACTTTGTTGTGAAAGAAGAAAATTTGTTGTCCGTTGCCCGCTATTTACCCGGTACGCTGGGTGAGCTGGATGGCATGGGGCTCAATGGCAGTGAGATTCGCTATCATGGCAAAACATTGCTAAGCCTGGTTGAACAGGCTCAGGCAATACCTGAAGGTGATTTGCCTGCACCAATTAGCAGCCTGATAGATATGCCTGGCTACCGTAAAGCCTTTAAGGCGATTAAAGCCGTTGTGCAGCAGGTGGGGGAAGAGTGTGGGTTGAGCCCAGAGTTGCTGGCATCACGCCGCCAGATAAACCAGTTGCTGAACTGGCACTGGCAACTGAAACCAGGGTTAACGCCAGAACTGACCAATGGCTGGCGGGCAAATTTACTGGGTGAATCACTCAAGTCTTTACTGACAGAGTATTAAGCCGCAGCAAACACAGCCGGAACAGGTGCTTTCTGACCTGTTCCGGCTGGAACCCCGCGCCGCCTGGCACAGTGGCGGTGTTACTTGGTTTCTTCCGTCTCGGGAAGCGTTACGTTCAACTCAAGCACTGAAATATCATCACCTTTCTGATCCAACTGAACGGTGACCATCTCAGGATCAATTTTCACGTATCTGCAAATCACTTCCAGAATATCGCGTTTTAACTGGGGCAGATATTGAGGTTCCATTTCGCTACGGCGACGTTCTGCCACAATTATCTGCAAGCGCTCTTTTGCAATATTGGCGGTATTCTTTTTTCGCGAAAGAAAAAAGTCGAGCAATGCCATAATTTATCCTCCGAACAGGCGTTTGAGGAAACCTTTCTTCTCTTCTTCAATGAAGCGGAAAGGACGTTCTTCACCCAGCAGGCGGTCTACTGTATCGGCATAGGCTTTACCTGCATCTGACTCTGTATCAAGAATCACTGGCTCACCCTGGTTTGATGCACGTAAAACAGACTGGTCTTCAGGAATTAAACCGACCAGCGGAATGCGCAGAATTTCCAGCACATCTTCCATACTCAACATATCACCTTTGTTAACCCGGCCTGGGTTGTAGCGGGTAAGTAACAGGTGCTCTTTGATTGGGTCTTCCCCCGCTTCTGCACGGCGAGATTTCGATGAAAGGATACCGAGGATACGGTCAGAGTCACGCACAGAAGAGACTTCAGGGTTGGTGGTGATAACGGCTTCATCGGCAAAATAGAGCGCCATCAGTGCCCCGGTTTCAATGCCTGCCGGTGAGTCACAGACAATGAAATCAAACTCCATTTTTTTCAGTTCATCAAGAACCTTGCCAACACCTTCCCGGGTCAGCGCGTCTTTATCGCGCGTTTGCGAGGCAGGAAGAATGTGCAGGTTCTCAGTGCGTTTATCTTTGATCAGTGCCTGGTTGAGGGTGGCATCACCCTGAATAACGTTTACGAAATCATAAACCACACGGCGTTCACAACCCATTATCAGGTCCAGATTACGCAGACCGATATCAAAATCGATAACAACGGTCTTTTTTCCCTTTTGGGCCAGACCTGTAGCGATGGCCGCGCTGGACGTAGTCTTGCCAACGCCCCCTTTACCCGATGTAACAACAATAATGCGTGCCATAGAGGAGTTCCTTGTTAAAGGGCTTATTTAGTATAAAGGTTGAACCGTTAAAGCGCCGCCGACCAGTTTCAGCCGCGCCGCTTTACCATAATAATCAGTTGGAACCTGGTCACTCAGCCAGTAAACACCGCCAATTGAAACCAGTTCTGCAACCAGATGAGTACAGAAAATTTGTGCGTCTTTATCGCCCGCAGCACCGGCCAGAGCCCTGCCACGCATAGTGCCATAAACATGAATGTTACCATCGGCAATCAATTCAGCACCGGCGCTTACGTGGTTTGTGACGACCAGATCACTGTGCTGTGCGTAGATACGCTGCCCTGAACGCACCGGGGTATCAATCAAGCGTGTTCTGTGTACTGTGGCTTCTGGTACAACAAGGGGCGTGTCTTGCTTTGCTTCACGAGCCGGGCGGGTTGGTTTAACGCCCTCGGTTAGCAAAGGAAGGCCAGCCATTTCAACTTGCGCTTTTAATTGTGGGTTTTTACTACCGCTGACACCAACAACATGCAAACCTGAAGCACTGACTGCTTCATTAACCTGTTGCCAGATTATTGCGCCATCAACATCGGCGACATTAACAACGACGGGGGCATTTTTTAAAAAAGCCGGAGCCTGGGCCACTTTGTCTTCAAGAGCTTTGCGGATAAGCGCGGGGTTTGCATCATGCAAATGAACCACGGAGAGTGTAAAACTACTGCCTTTTAGTTCAATGGGAGAATTTGACATCCTGGCCTTACTCAATTCAGTTTAAATTCCCGAAAATACGGGATGATATCCCAAGCATAGCAGGCATGTTATAGTCCTGAATATGTTGAAGCAAGTCACCAGCGAATGATTCAGAGTAAAAAACATGTTTTGTGTGATCTATAGAAGTAGCAAGCGCGACCAGACCTATCTTTATGTTGAAAAAAAAGACGATTTTTCACGGGTGCCGGAAGCGTTAATGGCTGGCTTTGGTAAGCCAATTATGACCATGCTTTTACCGCTTAATGGTGATAAAAAGCTGGCTAATGCCAATATTGATACCGTAAGAGAAGCCCTGGAAACCCAGGGGTATTATTTACAGATCCCACCGCCTGTGGAAGATTTACTGAAACAGCACCGTGAAGAACAAGGTAAAAATTAATTTCCCGCCCGGCAGGCAGCGTATTTCACCGCTGCCTGTTTTCTTTCATCGCCTTACTATTTTGTCGTTGACACACTCCCCGCAGGCCGCAATAGTTGTTTTATCAACAAGGTAATAACATTTTACAGGGGATTAGCATGTATCAGCATCATGACTGGCAGGGCTGTTTGCTCGATTATCCAGTAAATAAAGTGGTTTGTGTGGGGAGTAACTACGCAAAGCATATTAAAGAGATGGGCAGCGCAACACCGCAAGAGCCAGTGCTGTTTATCAAACCAGAAACTGCATTGTGCGATTTGAAACAACCTCTGGCATTACCGCAGGGGCTGGGTGAAATTCATCATGAAGTTGAACTGGCCGTACTCATTGGTACCACTTTGCGCCAGGCGACAACTGAACAAGTGGTTCAGGGGATCGCGGGTTATGGCATTGCGCTCGATTTGACTTTACGCCAGGTTCAGGCGGAACTGAAAAAAACCGGGCGCCCCTGGGAAAAAGCAAAAGGGTTTGATAACGCATGCCCGATTTCTGGTTTTATCCCTGCAAAAGACTTTGGCAATGATCCGCAAAATACGGTTCTGGGTTTAAAAATTAATGGCGAGTGGCGCCAGCAAGGCAATACGGAAGATATGATTACGCCGATTATTCCGTTGATTGCATATATGAGTAAATATTTCACCCTGCGTCCTGGTGACGTAATACTCACGGGTACTCCGGAAGGCGTTGGTCCGCTAAACAGTGGCGATAACCTGGAAGTGGTCTTTGACGGTAAATCTGTGTCTACCCGGGTGTTATAGCCCATTGGTCACCGGTATAAAAACTTGCATCCTGTGGGCAGAGTGTTTATAAGGTGCAGCTAATTTTAATGGTGGGCGAAATAATGGCGGCAGAAGAATTTTGGGCAGTGAAAACCCTGGAGCAAATGAGTGATGCTGAATGGGAATCGTTGTGCGATGGGTGCGGGCAGTGCTGCCTTCACAAGTTGCAGGACGAAGAGACTGACGAGATTTATTTTACCAATGTCGCCTGCCAGCAGCTGAACATTAAATCCTGCCAGTGCCGTAATTATTCACGCCGTTTTGAATACGAGCCAGATTGTATCAAACTTACGCGTGAAAATTTGACCCAGTTTGAATGGTTACCGCCCACCTGTGCATATCGCCTGGTGGGTGAGGGCAAACCACTGCCTGCCTGGCATCCGTTGCGCACCGGGTCTAAAGCAGCAATGCATGGTGAACGCATTTCAGTTCGCCATATTGCAGTTCGTGAGTCAGATGTACGTGACTGGGAAGAGCATATCCTGAATAAGCCAGGATGGGCAAAATAACCCCGGTCCTACAGTTAATGCTTGTCTTATGGTGGCAGGCACCTTGCTTTGCCACCTTGCTTTTGTGAACTCTTGTTCTTTCCTTTTTATTTGCCAGCCCGTCTGCGTGACATAAATCTCAGAGTGTTAAACTTGATCTGCATCAACAAAACGCGCATATTACGCCTGCAAGTCAAGTGACGTTTTGTGTGAAATCATGACAATTTATCAAAAAATGTTGGTTTTTTATGGCGTAATGGCATTTATTTGTACGCTGATTACGTTTTTACTGGCAAAGGAAAGGCTGGCTATTCGGGGGTTGAGCGCGCTGCTGGTTGGGGCAACCTGGCCTATGAGTTTTCCTGTCGCGTTATTGTTTTGTTTGTTTTGAAACATCCAGGAGCGAAGAGCGTGCAAAAGTGGTTTCGGGGAATTTGGCTATTTGCTTTTTTAGTGGCTACTGTCGCATTTATGGCGGCGTATTATGCTTTTCCACCTGTCGCTGATGCGGCTGGTGTATTACATGACCCGTATCCGCTGATCCCTGTAGCTGCTGTCTGCATTATTATCGGGATGTGTTTTATGGTAATTGATGTGATAACCACACTACGCAATCTCGAGGCGAGAAATCGCAGCCACAGGTAGTTCTCGTGCATGGGACAAATAAAAAGGGAGGCCAGAGTGCCTCCCTTAAATTGATATTCAGTTACTCAGCGGCCAAACAGGTCGCGACGTTTCGGTTTAAAAGGTTGTGCGATAATAACCAGAACTGCCACAACCAGGTAAGCTGCGAAAATCCCTACCAGCCATTGCGGCATATCCAGTGTCAGGAATTCCCACTGGCGTACAGAACAGTCACCTGTCGCGACAAACACCTGCGGTACCCACTTATCAAGAGGCAACCAGGTTGGAAAGTCGGCCCTGAAAGGACAAACGGCAAAAGGTGATGGGTGAAGTTGCAACATGGTATGTTCCCAGGACAACTGTAACCCACGCACGGCACTGTATACCCAGATAATCATCGCCACAAAGCGCAAAGGGGTTTTTGGTGCAATAGCACCAACCAGTGCGGCACCTAAAATACCAAACAAAGCACAACGTTCATAAATGCACATAACACAAGGCTGCAGCTTCATGACGTGCTGAAACCATAACGCCGTTAATTCCAGCGCCAATGCCGTGAATGCCATCAATAGCCAGGCGCCACGACCACGCGAACACTGGTTTAAATATCGCAACATAATTTTTATCCCGGATGTATCACTGTGTGGCAGTCTACCCCAACTTACTGATAGCGCCAGCAAAATATCAAACAATAGAGTAAGAAAATCTGAACCTGTAGAAGAACCCCGTATAGGGGGTTCTTCTGGGATGCCTGGTGCTTTGTTATTCCACCATTGATAAGGTTGGAACTGTAAACCAGTGGTGTACCTGCATCCACTCGGTCACGGGGATCAGAGTAAACTCAACACAGAACAGCCCAACCAGAGTCAGAACAATAGTATAAGGCAATGCCATGATGACCATACGCCCATAAGACAGGCGAATCAGAGGAGCCAGTGCTGAAGTCAGCAGGAACAGAAACGCGGCCTGGCCATTTGGTGTGGCGACAGACGGCAGGTTAGTGCCGGTATTGATGGCGACTGCCAGCATTTCATACTGCTTAAGCGTGATAACACCCGCTTCAAGGGCGCTTTTGGCTTCGTTTATGTAAACCGTTCCAACAAATACATTATCCGAAATAGATGACAGCACACCAGTAAATAAATAAAACAGCGAGAGCTGAGCGTGGGGGCTGGCATTCAGTACAAACTGAATAATCGGCGTAAACAAATGCTGGTCGATAATAACCGCAACAACTGAGAAGAAGACGGTGAGCAAGGCGGTGAAAGGTAATGCTTCGGTAAAGGCTTTACCAATCGCATGCTCATCGGTAACCCCACACAGCGCGGTGGCGAAGATAATCACAGATAAACCAATCAGACCAACTTCAGCCAGATGGAAGGCCAGTGCCAAAATCAGCCATACGGCAATAATACCCTGTACAACCAGGCGGACGGTGTCCTGGCGGGTTCGCTTTTTGCTACTACGCAGTTCATAGTCCTGGAGGATTTGGCGAACTTTTTCGGGCAAGGGGTCACCGTACCCGAAGGTGCGAGTTTTTTCTAACAGTACACAGGTAATGACACCGAAAAAGAGTACCGGGACGGTAACTGGCGCCATACGCAGTAAAAAGTCCTTAAAATGCCACCCGGCAGCACTGGCAATGATCAGGTTCTGTGGTTCGCCCACCATTGTCATTACACCACCGAGAGCAGTTCCCACACCGGCATGCATCATCAGGCTGCGCAGGAAGCCGCGAAATTGTTCGAGAATAGTTCGGCTGTCTGTTTCCAGGCTACTGTCATCAAGAATATTGCCTTCTTCACCACTATTCGAAGCGACCTGGTGATAAATACCATAAAAACCAACAGCTACACTGATTATGACAGCCACAACTGTCAGGGCATCAAGAAATGCCGACATGAATGCTGCTGCCAGGCAGAATGCCATGGACAAGATTACTTTAGAGCGGATACCCAGCAGTAATCGGGTAAAAATCGTTAGCAGTAACTGCTTCATGAAGTAGATGCCTGCCACCATAAAAATCAGCAGCAGAATGACTTCCAGATTACCTGCTATTTCATGGCGCACACGCTCAGGAGTTGTCATACCAATTACCAGAGCTTCAAACGCCAGCAAGCCACCAGGTAACAACGGATAGCACTTGAGCGCCATAGCCAAAGTGAAGATAAATTCTGCAACTAACAGCCAGCCCGCAACAAAAGGGCTGATAAGAAAGAAGCAGAGCGGGTTGATAACCAAGAAGATGAGTAGTGCCAATTTATACCAGTCTGGGGACTGGCCCAGAAAATTGCGGTATAACGCACGGCCAATAGATATTTCCATGGATTAAATGTTATTCCTCGACATAAAATATTGCGTTGTTTTTTTACTTTCATCAGGTTACCCGGCAGCCACCGCTGGATCAAGGGCGAACCCTGTCTGGGCTGAATGTAAAGTTGGCAAAAATAATACCGTGATCCCTTTTTTCCTCTGGTGCCAGGGTATCTGGCGTTAGTGGCATCTGGTATGATGAGTCTATTTTGCAGAACTTGTGTAACTGGAAATCACTCTATGGTCATTAAGGCGCAAAGCCCGGCGGGTTTCGCTGAAGAGTACATAATTGAAAGTATCTGGAATAATCGGTTTCCTCCCGGTTCAATTTTACCGGCAGAACGTGAGCTGTCAGAGCTGATTGGCGTAACCCGAACCACTTTGCGTGAAGTACTGCAGCGTCTTGCGCGGGATGGCTGGTTAACCATTCAGCATGGTAAACCGACGAAGGTGAATAATTTCTGGGAAACGTCCGGGCTTAATATCCTGGAAACTCTTGCCCGTCTTGATCACGACAGCGTGCCGCAGTTGATTGATAACCTGCTGTCTGTGCGTACTAATATCGCCACTATTTTTATTCGTACTGCATTTCGCCAGCATCCGGATCAGGCTACGCAGGTACTGGATAAAGCCAGTGCAGTTGAAGACCACGCAGATGCCTTTGCCGACCTGGATTACAATATTTTCCGTGGGCTGGCATTCGCTTCTGGCAACCCTATCTACGGTTTGATCCTTAACGGGATGAAAGGGCTGTATACCCGCATTGGTCGCCATTATTTCTCAAGCCCTGAAGCGCGTAATCTTGCTCTTGGTTTCTACCATAAACTGGCTACCATCTGTAAAGACGGGTTGGTGGACCAGGTTTATGATGTTGTGCGCATCTATGGGCGGGAGAGTGGTGAAATTTGGCACCGGATGCATAAAACCATGCCGGGTGACCTGGCCATTCACGGGCGCCAGTAACCAGTTAGCGGTTCACAAGGGGTCATGGTCAAACAGGCGACTGTCGACTCATGGTAATTCTGGTTTAAGCGCCAGGCGCTACCATACCCTTGTGTAAAATAAAAACGGTATAAAATAAAACGCCAGCAGAAACTGGCGTTTTGTATATTGTGGCTGGTTACTTCACACGTATTAAGTATTACGTTGTGGGCAACGTTCCAGTAACTCAACGCTGCCATCCTCGTTTTGTTGCTCCAGAATTACATCAAAACCCCACAAGCGGTGAACGTGCTTCATCACCTCCCGGCGGCTTTTATCCAGTGGAGCCCGGCTTTGTGGGATATAACGCAATGTCAGTGAACGGTCGCCCCGCAAATCCACATTCCAGACCTGTATATTAGGTTCGAGGTTACTCAGGTTATATTGCGCCGACAGGCGATTACGGATTTCCCGGTAGCCTTCTTCATTGTGAATGGCCGCTATCTCAAGGAAGTTATTTCTGTCATCATCCAGCACGGCAAAGAAACGGAAATCCCGCATGAGTTTGGGTGACATAAACTGGCTGATAAAGCTTTCATCTTTAAAATCGCGCATGGCGAAATGAAGCGTATCCAGCCAGTCTTTGCCTGCAATGTCCGGGAACCAGTATTTGTCTTCCTCGGTAGGAGACTGGCAAATACGCTTAATATCCTGGAACATTGCAAAACCCAGAGCGTAAGGGTTTATGCCATTATACCAGGGGCTGTTATACGGCGGTTGGTACACAACATTAGTATGGCTGTGCAAAAACTCCAGCATAAAGCGGTCAGTGAGTTTCCCTTCGTCATACAGGTGATTCAAAATACTGTAGTGCCAGAATGTCGCCCAGCCTTCATTCATAACCTGGGTTTGCTTTTGTGGGTAAAAATACTGGCTGACTTTACGGACAATACGCAGAATTTCACGCTGCCAGGGTTCCAGCAACGGCGCATTTTTCTCCATAAAATACAGTAAGTTTTCTTGGGGCTCAGCAGGAAAACGGCGCTGGGTATCAGCCAGTTTTTCTTCGTCTTCTTTGCGCGGCAGAGTACGCCACAACATATTCACCTGGCTTTGCAGGTATTCTTCCCGGCTTTTCTGGCGTGCTTTCTCTTCCTGAAGTGAGATTTTCTGTGGCCGTTTGTAACGATCCACCCCATAGTTCATCAGGGCATGGCAGGAATCGAGCAGTTTTTCCACTTCTTCCACGCCATGGCGTTCTTCGCACTCGGTAATGTATTTCCGGGCAAAGATAAGGTAATCAATAATAGAACTGGCATCTGTCCAGCTACGGAACAGATAATTATTTTTGAAGAAAGAATTGTGCCCGTAACAGGCATGAGCCATGACCAGTGCCTGCATGGTCATCGTGTTTTCTTCCATCAGGTAAGCGATGCAGGGATTGGAGTTAATCACTATTTCATAGGCCAGACCTTGCTGCCCATGCTTGTACATACGCTCTGTTTCAATGAATTTTTTACCAAACGACCAGTGAGGGTAATTGATAGGCATACCAACACTGGAATAGGCATCCATCATTTGTTCTGAAGTAATAATCTCGATTTGGTGTGGATAGGTGCTAAGCCGGTAATGCCTGGCAACTCTGTCAATTTCTTGCAAATAGCTATCCAGTAACTCAAACGTCCAGTCGGGTCCATCACTCAGACGTTTCTCTTTCCGTGTTTCGGATGCTGTCAGTGTGACCATAAGCGCGCCCCTCAAGTTTCAGTTCCGGTAATAAAAGGAACCGTCTTCATAAGCATAGAACACACCAGCAACTTAGGGTGAGCTGGCACATATTTTTCATCATTAGTTAAACACAATTTTTTGTGGTTAATTGCACGCAGGCAGCATTTTCCTCTGCAAAAGAAAAACGGCAATATTTTTTCGGGATTTAGCGCTATATCTGGCTGGTGTGTGAGGTTGTGATAGTGCTCACCATAAAAAAGTCATATGTTGAATAACATTTTCATCTGGGTTATCAATTTGTGACCAGATGATTATTCTTTATCGACTATTGGGGTTGGATATGCGAGTGGTGGTGCTTGGTAGTGGAGTGGTTGGAGTAGCAAGTGCCTGGTATTTACGCCAGGCTGGCCACGATGTCACCGTGGTTGACCGTCAGCCAGAGGCCGCAGAAGAAACCAGCGCGGGTAATGCCGGGCAAGTTTCACCTGGTTATGCTGCTCCCTGGGCGGCGCCGGGTATTCCGTTAAAAGCGGTTAAATGGATGTTTCAGCGCCATGCTCCGTTGGCTATCCACCTTGATGGCTCTGCGGCGCAACTGCGGTGGATGTGGCAGATGCTGCGTAATTGCGATGCAACACATTACGCCCAAAACAAAGCGCGCATGGTGCGTCTTGCTGAATACAGCCGCGACTGCCTGCGAGCCTTGCGTGCAGATACCGGAATTCAGTATGAAGGCCGCCAGGGGGGAACCCTGCAGTTGTTCCGCACTGCCGCACAGTTTGCCAGCGCAGAAAAAGATATTGCTGTACTCCGGGAGGCCGGGGTGCCGTATCAGCTACTTGAATCGGCTGAACTGGGCGCGGTTGAACCCGCTTTGGCGGAGGTCGCTCACAAGCTAACCGGAGGGCTGCGGCTGCCGAATGATGAAACCGGAGACTGCCAGCTCTTCACGAAAAACCTTGCCAGAATGGCACAGGATGCCGGGGTGAATTTCAGGTTTAATACGGCAATTGACCAGTTGTTGGTAGAAGGTGACAAACTTGCCGGAGTGCGTTGTGGTAATGAAGTATTGCAGGCTGATGCCTGGGTACTGGCTCTGGGAGCCTGGTCTACCTCCATGCTTAATGAGATTGTTTCCATTCCTGTCTATCCGCTGAAAGGCTATTCGCTGACGATCCCCATCGCCAGTGAGTCCGGTGCGCCAGTTTCAACGGTGCTGGATGAAACCTACAAAATTGCCATTACTCGTTTTGACCAGCGCATTCGGGTAGGCGGTATGGCCGAGATTGTTGGTTTCAATCTGGATTTACCTGAGCGCCGGCGCAAAACACTGGAAATGGTTGTGCGCGATTTGTACCCTCGGGGCGGCCATATTGAACAGGCCTCATTCTGGACGGGGTTGCGCCCGATGACACCAGACGGGACACCAGTCATTGGGCCAACCCGGTTGCGTAACCTGTGGCTCAATACCGGGCATGGTACGCTCGGGTGGACGATGGCATGCGGGTCAGGGAAACTGATTACTGATCTGGTTTCCGGCCACCAACCGGATATCGAATCAGCCGACCTCGGGGTTGTGCGTTATCAGCCCGGTTTTCAAGTGCGGCCAGCTGGCTCATCTGTTAACCCAGGCGTGCACCACGGGGAGGGCGTATGACCCGGCCAATTAGTGCCACCATTGATTTACAGGCTATCGGCCATAATTTACGGCAGGTTCGCCAGCAGGCAGGGCATGCGAAAGTTTGGAGTGTGGTGAAAGCCGATGCCTATGGGCATGGCCTGAAACGTATCTGGTCAACACTGGCGGCAGGAACTGACGGGTTTGCTTTGCTGAATATTGAAGATGCATTGTGGCTAAGGCAGGCTGGCTGGCGTGGGCCCATCCTGCTACTTGAGGGCTTTTTTGATGCAGATGAACTGGCTCTGTGCCATGAGTACGGATTAACAACCAGCGTTCACAGTGACTGGCAATTCGCTATGCTGGCAGCCAGCCAGGCCCGTAAGCCGGTTAATGTTTATCTGAAAGTCAACAGCGGGATGAACCGCCTGGGATTTCGCCCGGAAGAAGTGAATGCCGTATGGCAACAATTGCAGTCGCTGGCACAGGTCGGGGAAATAACACTGATGGCGCACTTCGCTAAGGCTGACCAGCCAGGTGGCACTGACGGCGCAATGCGGTTAATCAGGCAGGCTGCTGAAGGCCTGAACATTCCCCGCTCACTGGCGAATTCTGCCGCGGTGTTATGGTGCCCTGAAACCCATTATGACTGGGTCAGACCTGGAATTATCCTGTATGGCGCCTCGCCATCAGCAAACTCACAAGATATTGCTCCCTTTGGCCTGCGGCCTGCAATGTCCTTGCGAAGCCGGATAATTGGTATCCAGCACCTCAAAGCGGGTGACACAGTAGGGTATGGCTGCCGTTACCAGGCAACCAAAACGCAGCGTATTGGTATTGTGGCCACAGGTTACGCTGATGGTTACCCAAGAACGGCACCTGATACCACGCCTGTTTGGGTTGATGGTGTTCTGACAACGCTCACCGGGGCTGTGAGCATGGACATGCTGGCCGTTGATTTAACGCCTTGCCCGCATGCCAGTATCGGTTCGCCTGTGGAGTTGTGGGGGGGCAATCTACCGGTGGATGATGTTGCTCAGGCAGCAGGAACTATCGGATATGAGTTGTTGTGTGCACTGGCACCACGTGTCCCTGTCGTGACAGTGTAACTTATTTGTTTTCTCCCCTAAGCCCCCGGCACAGCAGAGAAGCTTTTATGCCGGGGGCTACAGGCAGATAATCTTATTGTGGATCTTCGTCGGCGAAACGTAACCCGAGTTTGCTGATACGGTTGTTCTCTTTCTCTGCGATGGTCCAAATCATGCCCGCGTATTCAATCTGGTCACCCACCACAGGTTCCGCGCCAAGTATGTGGACAAACATCTCGCCCACGCTTTGCTCGTGGTCTGTATCGCCAGAGAGTTCCAAATCATAAATAACCGCGACATCGCCCAGGCGGGCGCTGGCATCCAGAACAAAGTCACCAAAGAAGCGCTGATCCAAAGAGACAGACTCAGGCGGCGTGCGGCTGAACAACTTCCCAAGGGCGGGTAAATCACCTTCACGGCCAATCACACACAAGATGTCGCCTTCTTCAAGCCGGGTGCTACCGGAAGGGTGCAAAAGGGTATTATTGCGAAACAGCGCAGCTATTCGGGTTTCTGGTGGCATTTGCAGGTCGCGCAGTGCTGCACCAATGCACCATTTCTCTGCGCTGAGTTGGTAAACAAACTGCTCCCATGGATTACGCGGGTGAATATCCAGCCCGATGCGCGAAATAGGCCAGCCAGTCAGTGGCACGATAACTTTGGCCTTCTTTGCTGCGAACCCCAGCGTACTGCCTTGCAAAAAAAGCGATACCAGTACCACGAAAAAGGCCACGTTGAAGAACAGAGATGCGTTATCCAGACCTGCCATCATCGGGAATACGGCCAGAATAATCGGTACAGCACCACGCAAACCAACCCAACTGATGAAAACCCGCTCACGTAAATTAAACCCACGGAAGGGTAGCAAGCCAATCAATACGGAGAGTGGGCGGGCGAAAAAAATTATCCACAGAGACAATAACAATGCAGGCAGGGCAATGGCCCACAAATTAGACGGCGTGACGAGTAACCCCAGCACCAGGAACATGCCAATCTGTGCCAGCCAGGCAAGGCCATCGAAAGTTTGCAGGATACCAAAGCGGCTGCGAATTGGCCGGTTACCCAGCAGGAAACCACACAAATAAACGGCGAGGATCCCGCTACCATTCAGTTCTGTGGTAATGGCGAAAATCATTATTCCACCGCTGAGTGCCAGTAGCGGATATAAACCGTGCGGCAGGCTGATACGGTTAATGGTCTGCAGTAATACCCAGCCACCGCCGAGCCCAAAGATAATGCCAAGGCCGAATTGCTGGATAATGTGTACCAGAAACATCAGGTCAAGCCCGGTCTGGTGGCGCTGGATCATTTCTATCAGGGTTATGGTTAAAAACACGGCCATTGGGTCATTACTGCCGGATTCAATTTCCAGTGTGGAACTGACACGCTCGTTTAACCCTTTACCACCGAGCATAGAAAACACCGCAGCCGCATCTGTCGAACCGACAATTGCACCGATTAACAGCCCTTGCATTAAATCGAGGTTAAACAACCATGCTGCAGCAATACCTGTCAGCCCGGAAGTGATCAGCACGCCCACAGTTGCGAGGGAAAGAGAGGGCCAGAGCGCAACCCGGAAAGAGCTTGCCTGGGTGCGCATTCCACCATCCAGCAGAATCATGGCCAGAGCCAGGTTACTGATGAGATAGGCAAAAGGATAGTTATCGAACGGGATCCCACCAATACCATCCACCCCTGCGAGCATCCCGATAGCCAGGAATATAATCAGAATAGGAATGCCAAGACGTGATGAGAATGAACTCAGTAAAATGCTACAGGTAACCAGTAACGACCCCAGGATAAAAAGCTTAAAAATAACATCAGCGTCCAAGACCACCTGTCTCCTTGCAGTAAAGCGTTCGTTTCTTAAACGCTATCACAGTTTTCACTAATGAAAACCGTGAAATAGCGTTTATTTTTACCGGCGTAATACGGGATGGTCTGAAAGTGTCAACATTGCCATGTCACCCTGGTGAGATAACCTTGCGCTGGCACCCAAAGGCAGAGTGACGGTACGGGCTTCATGGCCAAAGTTGAGCCCGGTCACCAGCGGCACTGTCAACTTGCTGCGCAAAAAGTCACACATGACATCGAAATTGTAGCCGTCATCATAAGTATTGAGAGTGGTCCCATTAAAACTCCCGAGAATGATGGCTTGCTGCTTGTTGAGAATACCGGCACGCAGTAGTTGCATCAGCATGCGTTCCACCCGGAAAGGGTGTTCATTCACGTCTTCCAGAACCAGAATGCCGCCTTCAATATTGGGTAACCATGGTGAACCAACCAGGGATGTAATCATGGACAGATTGCCACCCCACAACGTGCCACTGGCTTCAAATGGTGTATTGTCACTTACCCATTGCAATGTGAATTCAGGCTCCTGCAACGCCTGCCAGAAATGGTGCCAGGTGAAAGTGTTGAGATCGTCAGCGCCAAAATTACCCGCGAGCATTGGCCCACTGAACGTAATGGCCTGCGGGTGGCGGGCCAGCAATGCCAACTGAAACACCGTAAAATCGCTGTGCCCACAAATTGCGAGTGGAGCCTGTTCCAGGCGGCGGGCAATGGCGTCATAGTCGACAGACTCAAGCAGCCGGGTCATGCCATATCCACCACGAACAGCTAAAACGATATCTGTGCTTTCGCTTAGTTGGGCGATTTCGGAAAGATCGGAAAGTCGGGCATTGTCATCACCCGCAAAGCGTTGGAAACGGCGCGGGATAACTGCCTGGTTTTCTACCTCATGCCCGGCGCTGACCAGCCTTTCCACGCCACGGTGAGCGGCTTCCTGCTTAACACAATAACCTGAAGGGGCAATCAGATGAATAACTGGCATGCGAATTCCTTGCTGACTTGGCGATGTATTTGAGTATGATGCCGCGTACACCTTGCGTTGTCATCAACAGGTGTTCGTCGCCAGCGTAGTTGGTGCAATTATAAACAGGATGAAGGGAAGACGGATGCGGTATGTGAAGTCCAGGTGGTTACTGTTTTTGGTGGTGTTATTGGCTGGCTGTGCAGGCCATGAATATAAACAACAGCCCTGGGATCCTGAATTGCCTGTGGCACGGGCGAAACAGTGGATGCCAATAAGCCAGCAGGCAGGGAGTGCATGGGGTGTCAGCCCTGAGTTGATTACTGCGATTATTGCTGTTGAGTCTGGGGGCAACCCGAATGTTGTCAGTGCTTCTAATGCAGTCGGGCTGATGCAGATCAAAGCCTCTACAGCCGGAAAAGATGTCTGGCGGCGCATGGGGTGGGCAGGGCAACCCACTAACAGTGAGTTGAAAAACCCGGAGCGGAATATCTCGGTGGGCGCAGCTTACCTCAGCATTCTTGAAAAAGGGCCGCTGGCAGGTATTCAGGACCCGGAAGTGATGCAGGACGCGCTGGCAGTCTCGTATGCGAATGGGGCGGGGGCACTGCTACGCTCGTTTTCATCAGACAGAGCCACCGCGATTGAGAAAATCAACAAACTGGATCGCGACGCATTCTTTCAGCATGTAGTAAAAGAACACCCTGCAGCACAGGCGCCGCGTTATTTGTGGAAGATCAATAAAGCGCTGGATGCAATGTAACTTATTTTACGCGGTCAGCCTTTTGCCGGGCTGCCCGCTCCAGTTCGTAGATAACTTTCTGTAAATCCCGTTCCTGCGCTGGCCCCAGGTTCAAAAAACGAAAACTGAGGCGCGGCATGGTGACTGTCTCATTTTTGTTGTCGATAATTTTGCGCTCAGACAAAGCCAGTAATTGAGTATCAAACTTAAAAGTCCCCCATTCCTGCATATCAATTTCTACCTGGGGAATCATCATTCCGGCAGTAACCGTGCCGGGCAGGCTCTGGCGCAATAAAATTCCCATCCCGCCAAGTGAGATGTCCTGAATGACACCTGAAAATTTTTCTTCGCCAGGCAACAATATGTGGCAGAAATAAGGCGGGTGAGCCGGGGGAGTAATGCGAAAATATTCACGGCGCTGTACGTACCACAGGCTGTCGGGTAAAGGGCTGGTGAATGCCGGGAGATCCTGGTAAGTTTCAGCAACCATACCATTAAGGGTAAATTCGACTTTTGCACCCTGAGTTTCAGCAGTGACAGTGACGGACGTGGCTTTCAAGACTTCCTGGTTTTCCCGGTCCTGGCTGCCATAATCGATTACCAACCCACCAGTATCGACAGAAAGCATCCGGCTGATAAACTGCCCTTTAGACCAGGACACGCACACAGGCGCCTGGGATTTTACCAAATCCTTAAGCACACCAAGAACAGCAAGCTGCCCTTGCTTTAGAAATTGTTCACTATAATTGCCCACCGGTATTTCCTTGTAATTACACCTGACAGATGTTTTTTCGTTATCGGCGCGGTTGCCAGAAACTTAAGGCAAACTTACGCATGGCTGTGTGTATTAATCAGTATTAATGTAAATACGCAAAGTTGCCAGCCCAGGCAGGCCAGCCTGTGACACAGGAAAATAGTTGGTGAAAAGTGGCAAAAAAAGCACGTGAGAGCACCCCGCAGGCAGGCGGGGTGCTGGTGAGTGATGGATTATTTACCCGTTACCACAGTATTGGCTGCCTGTGGTTGCTGGGATCCTGTACTGGCAGGAGTAACGGCAGGTGTGCTGGCTGGTGCTGTACCTGAATTTGTTTCCGGAGTATTTGTGCCTGGAGTCATGGCCGGGCGAGTTTCCGGCACATCATTGCATGGCGATTTCTTACCACACAACAAGTCCAGCATTTTAAGTGTGACACCGTTGGTCCAGCCGAAGCCATCCTGGAGTGGATATTCGCCACCACCTCCACCAACACCGGTGGTGGTGACATCATATTTCTCCAGTAATTTGTGCTCACGGTTGTAGGTGTGCTGGACATTAGTCAGAAAACGCCAGGTTATCTCCATTGCAAGCTCAGGCTGGTTATAGTTCTTCAGGCCTTCAACCGCTACCCACTGTAACGGGGCCCAACCGTTAGGTAGATCCCACTGCTGACCACTGCGCACAAGCGTTGTAGCAATGCCGCCAGACTTGAGTAATTTTTCTTGCGTGATTTTCGCCATTTTTTGGGCACGGTCCGTTGCCGCTGCTTTGACATATAACGGGAAAAGTGCGGCGGCTGTTAACTGGCTGCGCACTTTGTGTGTTTTCAGGTCATAGTCTGCATACCAACCCTCTTTGCTATTCCACATGTGAGACTCAATAGCTTGCTGGCGCTGATCGGCAAGGCCGTCGTAGCGGCTGGCTTCGGCGTTGTCGCCTGCGGCTTTGCTGGCTCTGGACAGTGTTTTTTCCATCAGAAACATCATGGCATTCAGGTCGACCGGCACAATACTGGTGGTGCGAATTGACCCCAACTGCTCCGGGTCATCCATCCAGCGAGAACTGAAATCCCAGCCAGACTCCGCTCCAGCCCGCAAATCACGGTAAATATCGGTAGCCGGCCGTGAAGGGTAGCGCTTCGCTGTTGTCACATCATCCAGCCAGGATTCCGGGCGTGGTGTATCTTCGTCATCCCAATAACGGTTAAGAACCGCGCCATCTGCCAGTTTTACCACGCGGCGGTGCGCTTTGCCCGGAGCCAGTTGGTTGCTACCCGCCATCCAGTATGCGTACTCTTTTTTCATTTCTGGCAGCCATTTAACCAGGGCTTCATCGCCTTCGTAGCTTGCCAGTAATGAAACCATCAATGGGAAAAATGGGGGTTGTGAACGGCTAAGGTAGTAGGTTCTGTTGCCATTAGGAATATGCCCCCACTTGTCTATCTCAGAGGCAAAGTTTTCTACCATGTCGCTTACTTTGTCCCAGTGGCCACTTTCAGCAAGCCCGAGCATAGTGAAATAACTGTCCCAGTAATACACTTCACGGAACCGGCCACCAGGCACGACATAGGGTTTGGGAAGCGGTAATAATGAATCCCGTTCATCTACATTATCGGTGCTGCGCGTCAGTACAGGCCACAGGCTGTCGATATGTTCACGTAGTGACTGTCCGCTTGGTGGAACGTACTTTTCACTCTCATGGGGCATCATGAAGTTGAGCGCAACAAAGTGGCGTAAATCAAACCCGGACTGGTGCTGTTGCATGCGGTAATCCGCAAGGATCATCAGCGGGTCGCCTTTGGCAATTGCGTCTGTAAAGGTTTTTTGATCCGCAAAGAGTTTTGAACGCTGGACCTCGGTAAACAGTGGCCCCAGTGTTTGGTCGGGGGTTTGCGGGTAATTATTCATCCCTTCATCTGCCAGTGTGGGAGCAGGGCTTAAACCAAGTATTGCGCCACTGAGGGCTACCTGGATGGCAAGAAAAAGTGTTCGTGGGCGACGCAGAACGGACTTCATCATCAACCGGTCTCCTCCTGGTTATTGCCATCAACTGTATTCAAACATATGAAAACCTTCATTGATTATAAAAGAGAACAGGCAGTTATCAGGGTAAAACAGGAAATTTCCAGAAAATTTACCTTTGATGTATTTTGTTACAGCGTCCATTTGGCAAAAAATTTGTGTCAGGCACCCGCCTGGCGCACGAATTCACGTGACCGGGTTAAAAATGACGTTACCCTGTATCTTTGGCAATATTTGGAAAACAGTGAGCAAGGGCGCGCCGGATGCTGAAAGATAATTTTAACGACCTTTATTACCTGATTATTGTGGCCCGTGAGCGTAGTTTTACCCGCGCAGCAGCCCAACTGGGTGTTTCACAATCAGCCCTGAGCCATGCTATTCGGGGGCTTGAAGAACGCCTTGGTATTCGTTTATTAACCCGAACCACCCGGAGTGTTGCGCCAACCGAAGCAGGCGAGCAATTGATTAATGCTATTAGCCCTCGAATGGATGAAATCGAACTTGAACTGGTTTCACTCACTGATATGCGCGATAAAGTCGCCGGGAATATTCGCCTGACGTTGGGTGAACATGCACTGGAATCTACAGTCTGGCCTGCGCTGAAACCTTTCCTTGAGCAATATCCGGATGTGAATGTGGAAATGACCATTGATAACGGCCTGCGGGATATTGTCAGTGAACGTTTTGATGCTGGTATTCGCCTGGGTGAACATTTGGCGCGTGATATGGTTGCAGTGCGTATTGGCCCGGACTGGCGCATGACGGTGGTTGGGTCGCCTGGCTATTTTGCTAAACGGCGTAAACCGCAAACACCTTATGAATTACAGGAACACAACTGTATTAATATGCGCCTTCCAACGCTTGGTGGGTTGTATGCATGGGAATTTATGCGCGGGGAGCAGGAAATCAAAGTTCGTGTGGAAGGGCAACTGACTTTAAATACCCTGGCGTCACGCATGGATGCGGCAAAAAGTGGTTTTGGGCTGGCGTATGTTCCGGAAGATAGTGCCCATGAAGGTATTGCATCAGGGGAGCTGATTCCGGTGCTGGAAGACTGGTGCGACCCTTTCCCGGGGTATTTTCTTTACTACCCAAGCCGTAAACAACATACCGCTGCATTTGCAAAACTGATAGAAGCACTGCGCTATTCACCAGAATTGCCACGCTAGCCTGAGTTTGTGCAAAGAAGCCAGCAACAAGCGTGCTGGCTTTCGCGCGAGGTAACGGATAAATCAATAACGGTCGCCAACCACACTGATTGCAGACATCGCCTGGTTTATCTGTGCCAGGTGCTGTTCGCTCAGAGACAAAGCGGCTGCCGCAAGGTTTTCCTGAAGCCGTGGCAGAGAGCGGCTCCCGGGAATGGGCACAATCCAGGGTTTTTGGGCCAGTAACCAGGCCAGCGCAATTTGGGCTGGAGTTGCCTGGTAATATTCACCGATTTGAACCAAAAGGTCGACCACCACCTGGTTTGCGTCAATGGCTTCTGCGGTAAAACGCGGGTTGCGGCTGCGCAAATCACTTTTATCGTAAGTGGTTGCTTTAGTAATTGTCCCGGTGAGGTAGCCCCGGCCAAGTGGGCTGTATGGCACCAGTCGAATACCGAGCTCTTCACAAGTGGGTAAAATTTCCTGCTCGATATTGCGCCACCATACTGAGTATTCACTTTGCAATGCGGCGACAGGCTGGACACTGTGAGCCCGGCGAATAATATCGGCGCTGGCTTCAGATAAACCAAAATGCTTTACCTTTCCTTCCTGAATCAGGTCCTTCACTGCACCGGCGACATCTTCAATCGGCACGTTCGGGTCAACACGGTGTTGGTAAAATAAATCAATACAATCAACATTCAGGCGCTTCAGTGATGCTTCGGCAACACGCCTGATCTGCTCAGGGCGGCTGTCAAACCCTTCTGCAGGCGAGGGGCCAGTTTCAGGGTTGTGTTTGAAGCCAAATTTGGTCGCTATCACTAGTTTGGTTTTATCCACAGTGGCAAAAGCTTCACCCAGTAGCGTTTCATTAGTAAAAGGCCCGTAAACTTCGGCGGTATCGAAAAAGGTAACCCCCAGATCCACGGCCTGATGCAGCAGGGTTACCATTTCTTGTTTATTCGCAGGTTTGTCGGCAAAACTCATGCGCATACAGCCCAGGCCCAGAGCTGAAACTTCCAGCCCGCTTTTACCCAGTATTCGCTTCTCCATGACATCTCCCGTTTTTTAAATTAACCAGTTGGATGTTACGGCGTTTGGGCTGTGGCGATAATAGCGGGTGCGTGAATACACTATGCAGTTTGATTCATAAATTTCAAAATATGACAGACATAGTTATCTTTTATTCAGGCATATTTGGATCCACGTCTGGCGCTATCCATAAGCATTCATCACCTGAGTAAATAATTCGCCATGCAATTCAGGTGAGGGGTGGTATTATTGCCGCCCACTGGCTTTTATCCGGAATTATCACTGTGACCTCATTTGCTGAACTTAACGCTCTGTCTTCCCAACAACTCACAACGCTTGAAACGCTCGGCTACCTGGCGATGACGCCGGTTCAGGCCGCGGCATTGCCTGCCATTCTCAGTGGAAAGGATGTCCGGGCTCAGGCAAAAACCGGAAGCGGTAAAACAGCAGCCTTTGGTCTTGGTTTGTTGCAGCATATTGATGCGACACAATTTACTACCCAGTCGCTGGTGCTTTGCCCGACACGCGAATTAGCCGATCAGGTTGCGGGTGAGCTGCGCCGTCTGGCGCGTGCCACGCCAAATATTAAGGTGCTGACACTCTGTGGCGGAGTGCCGTTCAACGCGCAGCGCGATTCACTGACCCATGCTCCGCATATTATCGTGGCAACGCCCGGGCGGTTACTGGACCACCTGAATAAGCAGACTGTGAGCCTGTCTGCGTTACGTACTCTGGTGCTGGATGAAGCAGATCGTATGCTGGATATGGGGTTTGCTGACGCGATTGATGAGGTGGTTGCATTTGCCCCCGCTCAGCGCCAGACGCTGCTGTTTTCTGCCACCTGGCCTGTGGCAATTGCGGCAATCAGCCAACGTTACCAGCATGAACCACTGGCGATAGAAATTGATACGGCAGAAGCATTACCGGCGGTACAGCAGCAGTTTTATGAAGTCCCCAGGAATCAAAAAATTGCTGTACTGCAGGCGTTGCTGAGCCGTGAGCAACCAGCATCCTGTGTGGTGTTTTGTAATACCAAAAAGGACTGCCAGGCAGTGTGCGATGCCCTGACTGCCAGTAGCCAGAGCGTGCTGGCTTTACATGGTGATATGGAACAGCGCGACCGTGATCAAACCCTGGTGCGTTTTGCCAATGGCAGCAGCCGTGTGCTGGTGGCAACAGACGTAGCTGCGCGCGGGCTTGATATCAAAGCGCTGGCAATGGTGGTGAACTTTGAACTGGCCTGGGACCCGGAAGTCCATGTGCACCGCATTGGGCGTACTGCACGTGCCGGGGAAAGTGGCCTGGCAGTGAGCCTGTGTGCGCCAGAAGAAGCCACCCGGGCAAATGTACTGGAAGAGATGCTTCATATGGCGCTTAACTGGTGCCCATTGCCCACCGCTGGCAAGGTATTGCCACTTGAAGCGGAAATGGCAACCCTGGCTATTGATGGCGGTAAAAAAGCCAAAATGCGCCCTGGCGATATTCTGGGGGCATTAACCGGAGATATTGGGCTCGACGGAGCCGATATCGGTAAAATCGCCATTCACCCAATGCATGCTTATGTTGCGGTGAAACAGTCGGTTGCCCGTCATGCCTGGAAGCAATTGCAACAAGGTAAAATCAAAGGGAAATCCGTTAAGGTGCGTTTGTTGAAATAGCGAGTGGTTAGCTTATTTGGCTGGCAGCAAAATCACTCCACATTATGGTGTGGAGTGATTATTGGCAGATGCGGCATTTTTGAGTACAGTCGCTCAGAGATTACGAACAGGATGCCCGGCCAACCAGCCTGGCTGTTTCCGGTTAAAACTCACTTTCACAAAAGCTCTTTATTGCCTGGAAAGCCAGGTGGCGGTTCTTCTCCAGCAACAGAAGATGTGTTGCTTCACTGATTTCAACCCACAGCCGGTACCTTGCATTGGTTAGCTCTGCAAACAGAGCCTGCATCAGGTCTGTGGGTACATCGATATCCCACTCGCCATGAATAAGTAGCACAGGAACATGAATGTTGGCCGGCGAGTAATAGGCTCGTCCGGCAAGCCAGTAGTCCCGGATATCCTGAATGGGGCCATTACTCGCTCTGATTTGGTCTGGCGTACATTGCTGGCTCCATGGGTCTTCAGAGAGTGTGAAATCCGCCCATTGTTCAAACCAGCCTTCTGGTACCAGTGACTGGCGGGCGTGCTCCGGTGCTGTATTGAGCCATCGCGCCTTGCTTTCACGCACCGGCACCAAACGCCATGCATCAAGATGCCCGCCAGTATCTATAGGAATTGGCCGGTCACTCAGCCATTGCGGTGCAAGCAGAATCAGTTTGTGAACTTTATCATTGTTGTTGCTGGCATACGCACCGGCAACAGTTCCACCCCATGACATACCGAAGACTATGGTTTTGTCCAGGCAGCACTTGTTGAGCACATAGTCGACTACCCGCGCAAGGTCCGCCACACCGGTATCGGTGTTGACAAGAGGCAGGTTCTGGTTCGCAGGTTGCTCCATTTCAGGCGGACGGGAAGAGTTGCCGTAACCACGCCTTAAGGGAAGCATTCACGCCAAAAAAGCGTGGCCTGACGAAGCAATGCGAGAAGATATAACGGCCTGGGTAACCGCAATTAACGTACCCACTCTGGTGATATCTGGGGACCAGGATAAAGTAGAGCGCCTCAATGTACTCAAAGAAGAACTCCTGCCCCGGATACCCGAGGCCACTCTGAAAGTTATTCCCGGTGCCGGGCACCTGTTGCCACTGGAAGTGCCTGAAATCCTTGCCTCCCTGATAGCTGGCTTTGCCGCGGGAGTGGTAAAACAGGTAGATTAGGCGCCTCAGCGATAAACGGTTTCAGGTCATGCTGGATCAGAGCTAAATTAACACTTCTGCTCCGGTGTAAGTTTGCTGGAAGCCGTGTTGATAGAAAACCGCCAGCAAGGGAACCCACTGGCGGACAAACGTTAACTTAAATCAGCCCGATCCAGCCCATAAGCACTATCCAGTGATCCTGGCTCTGCCCGTGACAATATCTGCAGGCGGTTCCAGGCGTTAATAATGGCAATGCTGAAGGTTAGCGCTGAAATTTCCTCTTGCGTGAAATGCTCAGCTAACTCACTGTAAAGCGCGTCGCTTACCCCATGGTTATCGATGCGGGTCAGCGCTTCAGTGAGTGCCAGAGCCGCTTTCTCTTTAGCAGTAAACAAGGGGGATTCACGCCAAATTGCGACATGGTACAGACGCAGCTCACGCTCACCGTGTAGTTTTGCTTCTTTAACGTGCATATCAAGGCAGAACGCACAGTGATTCAATTGTGAAGCCCGGATATCCATCAGATGACGGAGCTTTTTGTCCAGAATGTTTTTGCCTGATGCCACGGATGCATCGCCCAGAATTTTAATGAGTGCAGGGATTGTTTGAAAATGATCAACGCGTGACGACATGATGTGTTCCTATTTTAAAGTAAACAGTTAAAGGTGTGCCGTATATAACGGTTTCTTTATCAGTTGAGTTCCCGATAAAAATGCAGGCCAGGTGCGCTGAAACCAGAGAATTGATAAAACGCCTGAGCCTGGGTATTGCTGATGGCGGTATCAAGCACTATCTGGCTGCAGCCGTATTCACGGACGATGACTGCCAGGTTATGCAGCAAATCTGCACCAACACCTTGCCTGCGGGCTGCCGGAGCGGTTACCAGATCGTCGATGTAGCAAAAGCGGCCATGAATAAAATTTTCCAGCAGGCGGTAACCTGCCAGCGCTACTGGTTTGCCGTTTTGTTCCATGCCAGACAGACGATAACCCTGCTTCTGTTGGCGTTGTACCTGGCTGATAAACTCGGCCTTACTCTTCAGCTTGCTGCGTAGTTTGCACATCAGTGCATAACAGTGGGCGAGTTCTTCTGGTGTGTCGTAATGTGCAATTCTCATCCTGGCTTGTACTGGTTTATTGAGTTGATGACAGTATTTTAAATTGGTATGTCTGGTTAAAAAGGGTCAAAATCAGGCAAAGCAAGTAGGACATTCAGGGCGATGATGGGATATAAAGAGATCTACAGGCGCTATCGCCAGCAAATTCTGGATGGGCGGTTAAAACCCGGTGAGCGTGTACCGGCAATTCGTGTGCTCGCAAGTGAGTTACAGGTAGCGCGTAAAACGGTGGAAGCAGCATATGAGATTTTGACTGGTGAAGGGTATTTTGTTAGCCAGGGCGCGAAATACACTCATGAGTGCAGGGAATATCAGCGGTACTGTAATTTAGGTTGGGAATATGGAGAGCCAGAAGATGCTGGTGCTGCGTATGATCTCTGGAATCATGCTCACACGGCCACACTGGAAGATTACAGGCTCAAAGGAAATTTCGAAGATTTATACCACCCGGATGCAAGTGATGATTACTGACATTGAACTCAACGTACTAAAAGTTATGGCCAGCAAACAACGTGACTGGAACTGGATGAATCTGGATCGTACCCTTTCTACCAGAGGGATTCCTGGATTCAGTAACGTGGTGAACATTGTAATGAATCTGGCGAAAGAAGGTTTCGTTAATATTGAAGACAGCGGACATCCCTCTATGCCTTTCTACCGGGTAACCGCTAAGGGACACCAGTTATTGGAAAGTATCAGTGAGCAACGTCATAACGATTGACCCTAATTTCGATGACATGTATTCGATACCTGGATAACAAGTCTCACAGGTGACGGCAATGTTTTTTAACTCACATGAAATCGAGATAATTAACCTGATTGATGTATTCATTACAGGGAGGATTACTGCCCCAGAGTTTGAGCATAAATATTTATACCGGGATTCATCAAAAAAGAAACGGGCTGAGAGATATGTGGCAAAAATCGTGTGTACCCTGGTACTGTAAGAGAAAAATAACTCTTACAGTATTTGTCAAATATCCCAGAGTGTAAAACGACAGACCTTCTTTATTTAAGAGTGAAGGACTGTCTGGGTCAGAAGAAACCTTAACTATTATTTGTGTGATTCATAGACATCCTTTCAACTATACTGGGTATCTATGGACAGAGAAATCCAGCAAAGACTACAGTGGGTAAAAATGTATGAGGAATGTGGTGATGCAGGCCTCGTATGTCGACGTTGTGGTATTTCTAGACCAACATTACGCAAGTGGGCTAAGCGATATAAGCAGTGTGGAATCGCTGGTCGGGAAAGTCAGAGCAGACGCCCTCATTCATCTCCAGATACCAAACTCACTGATGAGCTAAGAGCCTTGATCCTTACGATACGTGAGAAACGCAATTTAGGGGCGCGGCGTTTACAAACGGAATTAATTCGACTTCACCAAATACACCTAAGCACCGCGACACTCCATAAAGTTTTATCCGAAGCATCAGTCAAACCCATCGTAACTTACCGGCGCAAAAAAGATTTCCAAAGATATGAGCGCCCAATTCCGGGTGATAGAGTCCAGATGGACACCTGTAAAATAGCGCCTGGAATTTACCAATATACAGCTATTGATGACTGCTCTCGCTATCGAGTTCTAAGGTGCTACTCTCGGCGCACAGCAGCAAATACAGTCGACTTTATCGATTGTGTCGTGGAAGAGATGCCATTTCCTATCCAGCGTATTCAGACGGACAGAGGGCGTGAATTCTTTGCTGAGAAGGTCCAGAAACAACTCATGATTTATGGGATCAAGTTTCGCCCAAATAAGCCTGGCTCACCTCACTTGAATGGCAAAGTGGAACGCTCGCAGAAAACAGATAAAAGTGAATTCTATCCGACCATAGATGTCTCTGTGGGGCTGGAAGAACTGGATCTGTTACTAGCTGAATAGCAACACTACTACAACTGGGAACGGCCCCACAGCTCGTTAAATGGGCTAACCCCGATAGACAGGATTACTGAGATATCTGATCAAACCCCTTTGTCTGAAGAGGTATCTCAGAACTACCAGATCAAGAAAGAGCGGTTTCAAGAGCAGAATTACAAGCTCGATCTTCAGCTAAGAAAATTGAAACCATCTCTATGAATCACACATATTATTGTATCTAAGAAGATAACCCAAGTCGAAGACGCTCAAGTCCCTCCTTCAACGTGGCTCTTGGACAGGCAAAATTGAGACGTTCAAATCCATGTCCTTCTTGCCCGAACGTTTCTCCCCATGTCAGACCAACCCGAGCTTTATCAAGGATAGTTTGCCTGAGTGTATCCGGCGTAAGACCGAGTTCACGAAAATCCAGCCAGGCTATATATCCTCCCCCTGGGCGGATGAGTTTTATTTGCGGCAAGTTAACTTTAATGTATGACTCCATATAATCCAGGTTTGCCTGCAGGTAGCGATTGAGGCGTAACAGCCACTCTTTTCCGTCGCGGTATGCTGCTGCTGTGGCCTCGATGCTAAAAATGTTGGTAGCGAAATCAAAATCCATACCAATCCGCACCTGCTCCAGTTTCTCCCACTGTTCTTTGTTGGGTATGATACCGATTGCATACGTTAGTCCCTGAAGATTGAATGCTTTGGACGGTGAAGTGAGCGTCACTGAGTTCCCTCTGCTTTTGTCGGAAATGCTGCCGTAAGGAACAAAATCTGCATCATCGTAGATGAGGTAACTGTTGATCTCATCGGAGACGACCATGACACCCTGCCGGTCACAGATATCGGCAATCCGCATGAGCTCGTTCCGTGTGAACAAATACCCGGTAGGATTATGTGGATTCACAAGAAAAAACAAACTGACGTTCTCTGCGGTCAGGATGGTTTCAAAAGCCTCGGGATCAAAGCGATACCCTGCGCCGTCGAAATCCAGTCGTTGGGTGACAACCTTCCGTCCGGCCCCTTCAATCACACTGATGGCAGGATGAAAATGCGGGGCATGGATTAGTACTTTGTCTCCAGGCATTGTGTACGCTTGTAGACATAGAGAAAGTAGAGCCCACATACCGGGACAGTTAGTCAACCATTCTTGTCTAATCTTCCAGTTGTACCGCTCGCTAAACCAGCCAGTGACAGCCTGATAATATCCCTCAGGTTTATATTCGTAGGCATAGAGGCCGCTCTCTGCTTTTTTTATCAACGCCTCACGAATACACGCCGGAGATTCAAAGTCCATATCAGCTGTGCCGAACGAAATAATGTCATGCTGTTGGTATCGCCCCCATTTAATTGACGCGGAATCGGCCCGGTTAATTATTTTGTCAAAAATGCTTTTCTTCTCTTCCATTTTCACCTTTCTCACAAACAGACATGATGCTTTGTCCTGCTTATTTGAATGCAATAAACAATATGAGTTTATCACCCATTTATCCCTGCTTTACAGGAATTCACTACTAAGTAAAATTATTTAAGCCTATTTAGTGAGTCCCTCGTTTCCAGCGAGAACTACTGGTGCCTTGTAAAGCAACAGATTACAGGCGTTCACTAACTACATCAGGTGTAATTTCATATTTTAGGTAAGCAATCAAAAATTTTATTTCATTCTGAATTGTAGATGTAAGTCCAGTATGAAGATGACTGTAAAATTTATTTTTCAGGGGTCATACCTTGGCAGAATAGCACATTAATCTATCAGTCTTAAGGTGATCCTACCCACGTAATTTCGCCCGTAATCCCTGACGACGCAAACTGGCTGCGATGGTTTTGATGTTGTACTCAGGCAACTAATCAGCATGGCGTGGAGCACCATAGCGTTGTTTGCTGGTTGATGCTGGTTTTGTCATGAGTAATCACCTCTGGTTGAGAGCTTACTCACTGAGTCGTGTATCCACTAATGCTGGGTAGGCATCAGGATGCCCGATTCTGTTGTAGAGTGGTTTGTCAAAATGTGTCTTCAGCTTATCAATTCGTTGACAATAACTGCCTGGTCATCTATTTTCATCCTAATTACTGACTAGGCAGATATAATGCATATTAAAGAATATCCACAAACTCTTAACCTTAACCTTGCGCTTCTCTTTCACCTGACTAACCAGTACAAAGATCAGCTCATTGGCCACTATTTTTCTGGCGTAGGCGTAACTGCTGCACAGTTCAAGGTACTGATAAATATATATAAAGGGACTATTACGCCAGTAGAGATCTGCAAGCATTTGCAGATGGATACGGGGGCAATGAGTCGAATGATATCCAGAATGGTCAAGAGTGGGCTGATTGAGCGCCATCCAGATATCAATGACAAGCGTCAGGTACTACTCGGGCTAACGGAGAAAGGAATAATGCTGTGTAAAACCTTCGAGAATGAAGCCATGACTTCAATTCTCAGTGATCTTACAGCTAATTTGACACAGGATGAAGTGAATCAGTTAATGACATTACTACTCAAACTACTTCCCGATCATTTCACCGCCCGGCATCACGATTAAGCTAAGGTTCAGCATAATGTCTCAGAATAAAAATACTGTTCCGACTCGTTCGGGAAGAAGAAAACGCAATTTACTTATCCTGACGCTTATTTTGCTTTTGCTCTTTGCCGGAGTTCTGGCTTGGTATCTGTTATATGCTCGCTACTATGAAAGTACCGATGATGCTTATGTTAGCGGAAATTTAGTGACACTGACGCCGCAAATAGCTGGCACTGTTACCCAAATAACCGTCGATGACGGTGACTTTGTCAAAAAAGGGCAGCCTCTGGTGATGCTCGACCCCAGTGATACAGAAATTGCCCTCCAACAAGCCGAGGCTAACCTCGCCAACACCGTACGCCAGGTTCGCGGTTTGTATAGCACTGCTGACAATTTCCGCGCACAGGTCGCAGCCAGACAAGTGGAGTTGAAAACGGCGGAAAGTGACTTTTCCCGAAGAAAGAAAATTTTTGCCTCCGGGGCCATTTCCGCCGAGGATCTTGCTCATTATAGGGATGCGGTCACTTCCGCAAAAAGTAATTTGGCTGCAGCGGAACAGGCGCTTAAAACGAATCTGGCGAGGGTGGATGATACGGTTATCAACAGTCATCCAGAAATTAAGACAGCTGTTGCCACACTTCGTCAACGCTATCTGGATCATGCTCGTACGACCATCCTCGCACCTGTGAGTGGTTTTGTAGCAAAACGCGTCGTTCAGCTTGGCATGCGGGTAACATCAGGAACAACACTGCTCTCTGTCGTTCCTCTTAATCAGGTCTGGATTGATGCTAATTTTAAAGAGAGCCAGATGCAAAATATGCGTCTGGGTCAGACAGTCACTATGAGTGCTGATCTGTATGGTGAAGAGGTAAAATATCACGGTCAGATTGAGAGTTTGGGAATTGGTACAGGTAGCGCATTTTCACTTTTGCCTGCACAGAACGCGAGTGGCAACTGGATTAAGATTGTTCAACGCCTGCCAGTACGTATTGTTCTTACCTCTAAGGATTTAGAGAAGTATCCTCTTCGTATAGGGCTGTCGATGGATGTTAAGGTCGATATACGCGATAAAGCAGGACATTTACTGCCCCAGGAAACGGTCGAAACGCCTCGTTTCACTACTGATGTCTATGATTTACCCATGGCTGAAGCGGACAAACTGGTTGCGCAGATCCTTTACGATAACAGTCGTGCTGTAAACGCTGTCGAGCGCTAAAGAGGCATAATGTCAGAACAAAAAGCGGCCTTTACTCCCCCCAACCTTTTTCTCGCTACCCTGGCTTTGTCACTGGCAACGTTTATGCAGGTGCTGGACTCGACTATCGCGAATGTGGCGTTACCTACAATCTCAGGTAACCTTGGAGTCAGTTCAGACCAGGGCACTTGGGTTATTACCTCTTTTGCCGTATGCAATGCGATCGCTCTCCCACTTACGGGCTGGTTTACCCGGCAATTTGGTCAGTTGAAATTATTTATAGGCTCCGTTGTCTTTTTTACGCTGACATCGTTCTTGTGCGGTTTAGCTCACAGTATGACAGAGCTTATTATCTTTCGGGCATTACAGGGCTTTTTTGCCGGGCCGATGTTCCCAATGTGTCAGACGTTGCTACTTGTGATATTTCCGCCAATGAAACGGAGCATGGCACTGGCTCTTCTCTCTATGGTCACTGTTGTCGCTCCTATAGTTGGTCCTATTACGGGGGGATGGATAACGGATAACTATTCCTGGCCCTGGATCTTCTATATCAATGTGCCTATAGGAATCTTTGCTGCAGTAGCGGTCTGGTCACAACTGCGTGACCGTAAGGAGGAAACACAGTCTCTCCCCATTGACTATATAGGCATTGCGCTGTTAGTTCTTGGTGTGGGCCTGTTACAGGTTGTACTGGATAAAGGCAACGACGAAGACTGGTTCTCGTCTACCCCTATCCTGGTGATGTCAATTGTTTCTGCGATAAGTCTGATTACGTTTGTTATCTGGGAACTGGATGAGCGTCACCCAATAGTGAACTTGCGCTTGTTTAAAGACCGGAATTTTGCTATCGGTACGCTGGCATTGATGCTGGGCTATGCAGCTTTCTTCGCCATCAATATCATTTTGCCTCAATGGCTGCAAACACAGATGGGATATACAGCAACATGGGCAGGATTGGCTGCTGCGCCGATGGGGTTCTTACCCTTGTTGCTCACACCGATTATTGGTAAGTATGCCACACGCGTCGATTTGCGAATCCTGACGACGATTTCATTCCTGACCATGTCAGCCTCCTGCCTGATGCGCGCGCAATTCAATACACATGTCGACTTCAACACTATAGCCAGTGTGCAATTGTTTATGGGTATAGGTGTTGCGTTTTTCTTTATGCCATTAACCACTATTGTTCTGTCGAATCTTAATGGTAGTGAAGTTGCTGAGGGATCCGGTCTGGCTACGTTTTTCCGAGTACTGGGGGGCTCGTTTGCATCGTCATTAACCACATGGATATGGCAACGGAGAGAAATTATTCACCACGCAAATCTGACGGAAAATGTTTCACGCTACAGTCCGGAAACGCTGGACTATCTGAATAAACTAGGTGGCCCGAGTGAACAACACTTCGCAATGGTCGACAAAACCATAGAGACACAGGCTTACATGATGTCAACTATTGATTACTTCTGGCTATTGGGGTGGGGGTTTCTGGGGCTCATCGGTATTATCTGGTTTACCCGTCCACCATTTGTGAAGCCAAAATTATCAAACGAATCTCCCGTGTCAGGGCATTAATATGACTGTCTTGTAGTAAGTCAGACTGCATTACATGGGGAGGGTACTACTACCATTCCCCACCACCGAAAATCCTTCATCCCGCCAATTCAGGTTCTTCACATCTTCATTATCCTGTCTGCAAAACTGGTGGATGGTGGGGGCTGTTTATCGAAAAACCGCTGTTCTGGTATGCAGGGATATGCACCTGACATCTGGTTGCCTGTAATTTTACCTCTTAGGCAGAGGGGTGCCTCACGTGGTGAGCATGAATCACTCTTGTCGGCACACCATTTAATTAATATACTGATGAGTATATTAATTGTTTTTTTATCCAGCTTATCGGGTTGTTAAGGGTAAATGGATAGATTTTGTTATGTCCTCAATATTATGAAAAGGCAGTGATTTATGAGTAACATCCTGATTATCAATGGTGCCAAAAGTTTTGATTTTGCAAAAGGTGAACTGAACAAACTTTATGTGCATACTGCAAAAGAGGTTTTAAGTCATCTGGGGCACCATGTGTCTGTGACAGATGCTGACAGTGATTTTGATCCTCAGACTGAGATTAAAAAAATTCTTGATAATGACATTTTGCTTTATCAAATGCCGGGTTGGTGGATGGGTGAACCATGGACCGTTAAAAAATGGATCGATGAGGTGTTTACCGCGGGTCATGGTTCCCTGTATGAAAGTGATGGTCGTACGCGCACTGACGCTGCTCAGAAATATGGATCTGGCGGGCTTTTGAATGATAAGAAATACATGCTTTCACTGACCTGGAACGCACCATTGGAAGCATTTGTCGATCCGAAACAGTTCTTTGAAGGCATGGGTGTTGACGGTGTTTATCTGCATTTTCATAAGGCGAATCAGTTTTTGGGAATGAAACCGTTACCTACATTTATCACAAATGATGTGGTTAAAGCTCCAGATGTAGATAATGAGATTAAACGTTTTAGACAACATCTGGAAGGCACGTTTTCTTAAAATTTTCAAGCCCGAATACGGGCTTTTTATTTAAGAAAACTCTTGCAGGGTAGTATTCTGTTAAGTCCAGACGGCACCTAAGGGTATTCATTATTGCTGAAGGTGGCTACTCATTGGGTATTATTCTATTTATGTAATGACATTAGTTCTACACACTCTTTTTCTATATGAGAAAAATAGGTGATGAGATAGTTAATACAGGACTTCACCTTGACAGAGAGCCTGCCTCTTGCAGCATGAAGGGCGTATACAGGGCGTACTTCTGCTTTGTACTCACGAAACAGAATCTCTATATCTCCTTTTCGGACTTCTTCCAGTATCCAGGGTAAAGGGACATAAGCTAGTCCATTTCCTAATTTTAGCCAGTTAATAAGTGCAATTGGATCATTTGTAGAAAAACGTCCTTCCGGGGAAAGACAGATACTATGACCTTGTGGGGATATTAGTGTGATAATATTATCTGGCTTGACACAGTATTCAAGCCAGTCAAATTTATCAATAACGTCAGGGGACTCCGGCCTGCCATTTTTAATAAGATAACCCCGGGCACTGCAAATGACCATGGGCATTATACCAATTCTTTTAGAATATAATCCTGAATCTTCCAGTTCACCAAATCTGATTATCAGATCAAGACCGTTAGCGATAAGGTCTGGGGCAGGAACTCCTGTCATGAGGTTAAGACTTAGTCCAGTGAATTCACTGAGAAACTGTGTGCTCATCTGTGTGAGTACATATTGTGCCATTGTGGGTGAACAGCCAATGCGTAAAACGCCCACCGGGTTGTTATGAAATGCAAACATGTCTTCCTGGGCTTGCTTAGCTTCATCCAGCGTACGTCTACAGCCCTGATAAAACACTTTCCCAGCTTCCGTTAATGAGAGCTTTCGTGTGGTTCGGTTTAATAATTTTACCTGCAGTCCATCTTCAAGCTTCGCAATAATAATACTTACAGAAGATACGCTTAATGCGATTTGGCGGGCCGCCTCTGTAAATGAACCTGATTCGACTACCTTAACAAAGATAGCCATGCTTCGCAGCCTTTCCATTATTGATCCTGACTAAAAAATATGTTTGACAAGTTTCGATTATAATTTTCTGGCATGGACGCTATCCTCTCTCGGTCATGGTCTATGATTGACTATAATTTTGTGATTTATATCAATTGATTACATAAATCACGTGATAAAACACAAGCTGAAACTATATTTTATCATCTTCATTAGCAGTAACTGAAAATCTGACTGAACCTTAATGTATTTATGACTGTATGCAAAGTTGAAATGACCTTTAGTTAAGAAATTTAAACAATCTTCCATTCATTCTGTGTGGCCTCTTATCCATGCCTGAAGTGTGGGAATGTCATAATTTAACACTCCTCTGACCGTGTTCCCGTTCTCAAGGATATGCCATGGATTTTTCTTACCATTTTCTTTTTATGTGATTATTGACTTGAGGTGTGGGTGTCGTATTTAAAACTTAACATGCTGTTGCGAGCAGCTATTACTCTGACAATATCTCTTGTCGCCCTTATAGCTGTGTACAAGACCTGGATTTTTTATACCAAATCACCGTGGACTCGTGATGCGTATTTTGCGGCAGATATTGTTTCTGTTTCTCCTGATGTCAGCGGCCTGATAAATGACGTTTATGTGCATGATAATCAAATGGTTAAAGAGGGGGATATCCTGTACTCAGTGGACGCCAGTCGTTATACCCAGGCATTGAAACAAGCACAATCAACATCGGCTTACTATGCGGCAATTATGGCGGAAAAACGTCACGAATTTGCCAGGCGTGAAAAACTTGGTACATCAATTCTTTCTCGTGAAGCACTTGATAAGGCGTTGAGCGAAGCTCTGTCCAGTGAATATCATTGGGCAAAATCTGTGGCCGTTAAGAATCTCGCTAAAATCGATCTTGAACGGACCCTGATAAGGGCTCCTGCTGATGGGTGGATTACGAATCTGAACATCTACAAGGGTGAGTATATCCATAGGGGAAAAAAGGGTGTAACTCTGGTTAAGAAATGTTCTTTTTATGTTATTGCTTATCTCGAAGAAACGAAATTTGACGCTATCATGCCGGGTGCTGAAGCCCTAATAACTCCTCTTGGAAGTGCGGTCACTCTGTCAGGTGTTGTGGATAGTTACGCGGCCGGTGTCACGACGATAAACCTCGGTGCAGACACAAAAGGTATCTCAGAGGTGAATTCTAATCTTGAATGGGTAAGGCTGGCTCAGCGCATACCCATTCGAATCCGTTTGAACAAAGATCCTGGAAATACATTCCCTGCCGGCACCACGGCAACAGTCGTGTTTAACGAAAATAAAGGGCTGCAGCCCGGATATTCATTATCACTGACCTCTTTCCTGAAACGACTCCACGAGTTTGGCTGAATTCTGACATGTTTGATTATATAAGATTCCCTCTAAAACTGACTTTTTCCGTTCTTTCAGCAATGGTAATCGGTTTTTACCTTAACCTTGAGATGCCCCGTTGGGCGATAATGACAGCAGGCATTGTTGCCGGAGGGACTGCATTTGCAGCCGGGGGGGATCCATATTCCGGAGCCTTGCGTTACAGGGGCATTTTACGCATTGTAGGGACATTTTTTGGCAGTGTAGCTGCCCTGACGCTAATCATATTTACCGTACAGGCTCCCTTTCTGCTGATGTTACTGGCCTGTATATGGGCGGGATTCTGTGTATGGTTATCATCACTGGCCAGAATTGAAAATGCCAGTGCAATGGCAACAGCCAGCTACACCGCGCTCACTGTCATTGTTACTATCCAGTCCAGTGGGCACCTTGTTCTGGCCCCCATATACGCAATTGAGCGCTGTAGTGAAATTGTTCTGGGTATTCTATGCACAATGCTTGCTGACCTTATTTTCTCACCACGTTCAATAAAGCAAGCGATTGATAATGAAGCTGATTCTCTTCTTGTCATGCATTATCGGTTACTCAGGATTTGTGTTTGCCAGCACGACCGCGAAGAAGTTGACGCTGTCTGGGCTGAGCTCGTTCGTAGAACCCACACACTCAGAAACATGACAGACCAGCTCAGGCTTGAGTCTTCACGGTGGAGTAATGCCTGTCAGCGTCTGTCGGCTATTCAAGACCTGTCCCTGACGCTTATTACCCATGCTATAGAGATTTTTCTTATGCAGCGCGATACATCCGGGGTTATTCCACTTCAGTACAGTTTGCTTTTTGAGAAAGAAGCTAAAGGTGTCAATGACATACACAGTAGCATGAAAGTTCTGCGTCATATACTGACGACCGCTGACTCCGGAAGTAAGCCTGTCATGCTAAGTCGATGGGTGGGAGCGGCAACGGAATATTTGCTATTACTCAACGGTGTAAAATCAAATGCCAGAATTTTCACTCTTGAGAAAGATATCCTACGCCGGGAGGTCGTTAAATCCACACGCTCTGCAGAAACACGTCATGCAATGATTAACGGTATCAGAACCTTTCTTGCTACAGCAACGGCTGCACTATTCTGGCTTTATACCGGATGGACATCAGGGAGTAGTTGTATGATCCTGCTTGGGGTTGTTACAGCCCTTGCGATGAGATCCCCTAATCCACTCGCAGTCGCAAAAGACTTTGTCTATGGTATGACAGTTGCTGCACCAGTCGCTCTGGTGATTTACACGATTATATTGCCAGCAACACAACAAAGCATGACGTTATTGTGCCTTACTATGGGCGTCGTTGCATTTGTCTGCGGTCTTTTTTTGCAGAAACGGCAGCTGGGTACAATGGGGGCATTTGCGGGAATCCTGAATGCTGTTACGATCGACAAGCCAATGGCTTTTCATTTTTCGGTATTTCTTGATAACGTCCTCGGTCAGATTATCGGAAGCTGTCTTGCACTGGCTGTGATTCTACTGATACCTGATAATGCAAGAAAGCATACGGGGAGAAAAATTCTTAATAGATTAATGTATTCCGCAATATCTGCTCTGGGGTCAGATAAAAGTCGTCGTCATCGGAATCACCTCCCGGCCATGTATCAACAACTGGGCTTACTTCAGAATTTGTTCCCCCAGGATATCAATAAATATCGTATTGCACTGACTCTTATTCTCAGCTACCAGCAGTTCACAACCATTTCGGTTCAGGACAGTCAGGCGCTCTCACATCTACGGTCAAATCTACGAGTGATTGCCCGCAGGCTTGTCTCAGCTGACCAACCCCCTCAACGACGAGAGAGTTTTACAAGATTAATGTCTGAGCTTAAAGACTACTTAACCGGTTCACCTGGTCAGGGTGGCGAACAGTCATTGCATCAAAAGTTGGAGCGGATGGTTGTTCTTCTTGAGCAGTATGAGGATTCTTTTATCTATATTTAGAATCTCTCCGGTAGGGGAATGCGTGTGTTGTAAATATGACAAGGGTACTGTCAAGGGTAAAGTGAAGTGGCAAACTTCTGCCCTTGGCAGGAGTGCCGAAAACGATATCTTTCGAAAAACAGCACAATCGCTATTGTGTGATTGAATACATTGCTATTTAATATACTCACTGGTATGTTAATGATTGCAGCCTCTTTCATGACGTCGTTTTTGACGGGAAAATAATCACAGTATATTTCTCTTGTCATTCTGACTGACTTCTTCAGGTTCCCTGGTATGCATTGTTTGCTTTACATGGAGGTTCTCATCCTGGTTATGATTGACCCGACATCTGTGACCATATTTTTGCGATCATTGCCGTAAGCTGCCGGCTTGTTGGTCCGGTACTCATTGTATTTAATCTGAAGTAGTACCGTCAGTTAGGGGCTTGAAACTATATTGCTTTTACTTTGTTTACGGTACTGGCAGTACCATACATTTTTGATTTTCAAGAGCCCCGGACCTCCCTGAATTGTATATTTTTGCACACATTAGCCTTACTGGAGGATTGATGATGTCGGCTATCCTGGTAGTACCATTATGACTACGGCCCCACAACGACGAGGTAGACCCAAGGATTGGTCTAAAAAGACAGCAATTTTAAATGCTGCACGTGAGCTGTTCCTCCAACAAGGAATTGATGTGACAACTGAAGATATAGCAGCCGCAGCGGGCGTAGCAAAAGCGACGATATACGCTTACTTTGGAGATAAAGGTACGCTTCTTGAGGCGGTCATTCATCGGGAATCTGATCTTACAATCAGTGATGAACAATTCAAACAAAGCCTTGCTATGCCATTTGAGGATGCCCTTAAATTCTATGGCATGGGATATGTCAGTTTCATCCATCGTCGTGAAATACTTGGCTGGGATAAGCTCATTGCCAGTGCTGCGTTGAAATTCCCTGAAATTCCCGAAAGATTTTTTAAGGCTGGACCAGGCCGGGGGCAGGAGATGTTGATTTCACTTATCAAACAAGCAGTGCTACGCAAAGAAGTCAAGGTATGTGAACCCGTTATGGCTGCAGATGATTTAACGGGACTTTGGCTTGGATTTACTAATATTGAAGTCACTCTTGGGGTAAAACCTGAACTGACTGATGACGAAATTGAAAACCGCGTGGACCATGGTATCGCTGTTTTTATGTCATTTTACCGATATTCTGACAGATACCTGTAGTCTCATAGTCTGCTGAGCATCGAGTAGTCATTCTTAGGTAATTTTTAATTGCAGTTGTAATTGCTAAGAGTAAGGAAGTTGCATGATAACAGAAAAGTCAACACCGGCATGTAACATTGTTATATTCGGTGCTAAAGGGGACCTAACACGGCGTAAATTGCTGCCATCGTTGTATTCGCTTGAAAAGGCAGGTCTGTTGCATGCAGATACACGTATTATAGGTGTCGGCCGCGCGAAATGGAACAATGCGGATTATCTGTCGGTAGCAAAGGATGCCCTTGAGAGTTTCACCGATTTTGATATCGATAAAGCCACCTGGGAAGGATTTAGTCGCCGTTTAGCATTTTTCAACCTGGACGTAAATGATACTTCACGATTCAAAGTATTGGGTGAAATGCTAAACGGTGACAAGAATATCTATTATTTTGCGTTACCACCGTCAACCTTTTATGCGACATGTAAAGGACTGGGGGAAGCAAAACTGAACTATCCGACATCGCGGGTCGTTATGGAAAAACCTCTCGGCAGCTCACTCTCATCTTTCAAAAATATTGACGGTATTGTGAGTCAGTATTTCACTGAAAAGCAGGTATACCGTATTGATCATTATCTTGGTAAAGAGACGGTACTGAACTTGCTTGCTCTACGTTTTGCCAATTCCCTTTTTGTTAATAACTGGGATAATCGTGCGATTGAGCATGTCCAGATTACTGTTTCTGAGGAAATCGGCATTGAAGGGCGTTGGGGATATTTTGACCGGGCTGGTCAGTTGAAAGATATGATACAAAGCCATCTCTTGCAGATACTAACGTTGGTTGCGATGTCGCCTCCGGAAAACTTGTCAGCGGATGCTATTCGTGATGAAAAGGTTAAAGTGTTGAAGGCCCTTAGGCCAATTACGAAAAATGATATCCGGGATAAAACCGTTCGAGGCCAGTATACCGCTGGTTTTGTTCAGGATAAGAAAGTGCCCGGTTATATTGAAGAAACCGGTGCTAATCATGGAAGTCATACCGAAACTTTTGCAGCAATACGTGTGGATATCGACAACTGGAGGTGGGCTGGTGTCCCTTTTTATTTACGTACAGGAAAGCGGATGCCGATAAAATGCTCTGAAATTGTCGTCTACTTTCGGAAACCGCAAATAAATATCTTCGATTCATCTTTTAAGCAACTGCCGCAAAACAAGCTCATTATTCGCCTGCAACCCGATGAGGGCATTGAGATTGAGATCCTCAATAAAACTCCCGGGCTCGACCACAAGCACCACCTTTGGACTACCAGTCTGGATCTGAGTTATTCAGAGGCTTTTGGTAAAACGCCATTGGCTGATGCTTATGAACGTATATTGTTTGAAGCAATGTGTGGTGTGCAGACTTTATTTTTAAGACGTGATGAAATCGAAGCAGCCTGGTCCTGGGTCGATTCTATTGTCGATGCCTGGGAAAATGATGGTGAACGGCCAAAACCTTACCGGGCTGGTACATGGGGACCTGTTGCTTCGGATGCAATGATCACGAGAGAAGGGTATTCATGGAGTGAATGTAGTTAGGTATTGTTGATCTGTAACATCGAGCCGGTGCCTGGCTTTTTCCGGACATAAGCCAGTGATTCAGCAATCCCGTTGACCAGATCTCCCGGTCGAACCACATCACTGTGTTATCCGTTTGCCCCGAAAGATAACGGTATGCCTGGAAGGTTAAAAAAGACCATTCCCCACGGGGTGGGAATGGTCAAAAAGTCGTGCTCTGGTTCTGTGTATAGGTGCACTGGAAGGATATCCTCTACTGCTGGGGGGCAAACGTCCAATAAAACGCTTTATTGCCCCCCATTTTGGTTAAGGTATTGTTAATGTGCACTGTTGCAAACGGTATCATCAAATATTGCAATATATAGGGCTCAATGAGTAACCGTACGAAAACTACGGTAACAGCTAAATCGTTGTCCGAATAATCGATTAGTAGAAAATGGAGTCCGGTATGTGCCTTTTTTGATAAACAAGAGCTACTTTCTGACGTTTTTAGTGTCTATTATATTTCTATATATCAGTTGGTTACTTAATAAATGTTCATTTTCGTTACATTGGACTTCAGACACCTGTTAGGGCTGTATTTCGGTGAGACGAGGTGCACCATAACGCAGCTTTGCTTCAGCGAATGCCTGACTGACAGCAGTATCCAGACCCTCAATGCCGGGATTTCTGGTGCGGGCCGGGTTTGATAGCGACGTGTGAGTCTGGCATACCAGCCGCTTAGGGCAACCCGAAGCTAAACTCAGCCTGATATTTTTCAATAAAGACAACGTTAATTTTAGGCGCTTTGCTAAATATGTCGCAGTCTTTTGGATAACGGCCGGTTCTTTATCCCGTTCAGCCACCCAGTCTTTCTGAGCATGTACTCAGGACAGGCTGTTACAGGACTGCTGAAGTCGGGTGCCGGGTATCGGGCACCCTGAGGTTATGTAGTAAATTTATATAAACTATTACTAACTGGCAATATAATAACCGATTAGTTAACTATAAATAATGGCATTTATTTTATCCAGTAAGGTTTTAAGGATGGGGCAAAGGCATATGATTTAAATACACCTCCACCAGTGTTTAATTCCTCATCGTTACTTGATACTATATAAACTTCACGTGTACCTGGCCGAAAAGCAAGATTTGTAGAACGTAGGTAGTAACCTTTATCTTGTCCGTCAAGTATTATCTGCCCAATTGGAACTGCATTTTTGTTCAATACAACAACCCGCCCCTGCCCATGCATTGCAATGTAAAGATTTCCATCACTGTCCGCTTTCATTGAATCGGCTGCAAGTCCATTAAAGCGATAAGCAATGTTTTCACCAAATGCACGTATATGAGTTTTATCCTGCATAATAAGACGATGTAGCACGCCAGCAGAAAACTCAATTACCCATAGCGTTTTCCCATCGGGTGATAGTGCGATCCCATTTCCACCGCTAATATTTTTAAGTACTGGACTAATGGACTTAAAGTCAGAGGATATATAATAAACCCCACCAGTTAGATTGCCACTGTTCCCACTGGCATCAGTAAAGTATATCCCCCCCCATTCATCAAAAACCATGTCGTTTGGTTTAAAGCCTTTATCTGAACTTACAATAGTCCGGATGTCACTCCCATCTGGATTCATTGAAAATATTTTTCCTTTAGTCCCATCAAAGGAAACTGCGGCAATAATTAACTTATTGTTTTTGCTTATCAAAATTGAGCTTGGTGAAAAATCCTTGCTACGAAGAACAACAGAAAGTTGCTTTTCTTTATTAACTTTCAATACTTCGCCATGATAAATATCCGTTAAATACAGGTTACCCAACATGTCAAATGCAGGCCCCTCCAGGAGGGTTGTATTATCCGTTATAACTTTCCACATTTTCGCCTGAGCGGTTTGTAATTTATTCTCTGGGAATGTTATTTTTTCAGGATTTATCACACTGTTTTTATAGTCCAGCATTGGACCCGCCATCACTTGAATTGTGGAGGATAAAAATAGCAGGGTGGAAAAAATGATTCTTTTATTATTCACAAAAACTCCTTCATAACGCTTCAGCAAAGCTCACTTGAGTAGTGTTAAGTCATTTTGCTTAATACGCATGCTTTCATGGGTTGTTAATTCATCTCACTTAAAGAGTTGTTAATTTAACATAAAGAAAGTAACATATTTAATAGTTAAAAGTAGCAAAGGCTTTTTTATGAGTACCAATGATCCTCTATCTGACATCTTACAACTTCTGGATGCTCGCAGTTATGTCACCATAGGACAACGCGGTGGTCCTGCATGGTCTATAAGATATAATGGTTTTTCTGGCATGAAGTTCATTAATGTGAGAAAAGGTTATCTCTGGTTTCGTCTTGAAAACGAGCAGAGGTGGAAGAGTCTGGAGCCTGGTGATAGTGTAATTCTGACTCGTTTTTCGCCCTTTATAATGGCAACAAATCCTGATATTGAAAGCATTCATTTTGAGGATGTCCATTACGAAATTATACAAGGGATGGCTGAGCTGGGAGGAAACGATAATGTCATACTTTCGGGCAAAATGGAGGTTGAAAAGGTCACTGCGGGTTACCTGCTTGATATCTTGCCTGATGTAATATTTATTAATCACCATTCAGATTCATCATCGTCTCTTAGCTGGCTTATGAGTACGCTTCATAAAGAGATCCAACACCAGCGCCCGGGTTCATTATTAGCAGGTAATCATCTGATGCAATTAATCATGATCGAGAGTATCCGTAGTTGGATAATATCAGCAAATGCAGGGCTCAGTGGGTGGATGGGCGCACTGTTGGATGCTCGTATCATGCGCACACTTAGTGCGATACATTCAGATCCGGCCAGAAACTGGCTCCTGGCTGAACTGGCATCGTTAGCGGGGATGTCGCGTACAGGATTTGCGCGCTTGTTTATAAAATTAACAGGAACCACTGCCATACACTACCTGATACAATGGAGAATGCGAGTAGCAAGTAAGGCGCTCAGATTTAGTAACGAATCAATAAAACAGATAGCTTATCGTGTGGGATATGTTTCAGAGAGTGCATTTAGTACTGTTTTTAAGAGAACTTATGGTACTTCCCCGTCGGAACACCGAATATCATATCGTGATGGTTCATCGCTCAATGAACCCAAATAACTGACTCTTTCGGAAAAGCACTCTCTGTCAGATTTTTTAACGTAATTCAAGACAAATATTGGACCAGAGAAGATATGTTTTTCCCCTTGCTTCTCACTTCTCACCCATACGAACACGGTACCTGTTATCTTGGTGGCTGAAGGTCCGCCATAATCATGGCTTCTGGATACGTAATCCATTACATAGCAAGAATAATATGATTGCTAAACGGTCTCTGAAATATTTGACACTGCTGTTACCCGGAGCTTTCATAATCGGTTCATCAGAAATTAGAGGTCAGACCCACAGAAAAACGACGACCATCCACTACTGTATCGTCGGTATTGTACTCAATCTCTTATCAAGAACGTTCTACACTTCTGCAGAGACCCGCAGGTTATAATGCAGACCTAAATCCACCGAATATAGGATGGCGTCCCTTGCAAGAGGTCCAACTCAGATACCCCGAGGTACCCAGGTTCAGGCGACTTAAGAAGAGCACTTCAGGGGTTGCCTGCCAGTCCTGGGGGGGGGATTGAACATATTCTTCGGTAATTTGTTCAATGGAATATCTGAGTACTGATTGTTTTACTGTTCAGACTGCGTAAAGGTATAATTCGCTGTCCAGCGTGGATTTAGCGGTATCTTCCATCCAAAGGTCGATTCCACACTACGCATACTGGCTTTATCAACGTTGATTCGATCGCTAACGAAATCATCGCTGATGTTGCCGATAGTACAGGCGCGTTCAGCTCGGCTGTTGCTAAGCATTTGCACCACCATCTACAACGATTCCAGTCCCAGTGATCTGTCTGGCTGAAGGTCCGGCAAGAAAAACAACCGCTGCTGCAATATCCTCAGGTTTGCCAAAACGACCAAGTGCAGTTAGTGCGCGTTGGTGATCAGCAAAATCGCCTGTATCAGGGTTGAGCTCTGTATCAGTAGACCCTGGATGAACCAGATTTACAGTAATACCTTGAGGTCCCAGCTCACGAGCCAATCCCCGAGTCAATGCCAGCAAGGCTGACTTGGTCGCTGCATAGACGGACATGCCTGGAACAGAGACACGTTCGGCCGCACTCGAACCAATGGAAATAATGCGACCTCCGTCCCGTAAGTGTGATATGGCCGCTTTTGACGCGACAATGACGCTTCGTACATTCACATCAAGTAATGCGTTAATCTGGTCCAGGCTCATATCTGCCAACAAACTAGGCCGCCCAATACCGGCATTATTAACAAGAATGTCCAGTCCTCCCAACTGTGCAACAGCCTGTTCCACCGAATCTGAAACAGCCAGGGCATCTGCGCTATCGGCTTTAATAGCAAATGCCTTGCGTCCAAATGCTTCTATGGAACTCACCACATTTTGTGCTGCGCTATCAGAATTTTGATACGTAATAGCAACGTTTGCACCATGTTCGGCCAGCATCACTGCTATTGCTGCACCGATACCACGCGAGGCACCTGTCACAAGCGCTCGTTTACCTTCCAGTTGATACATACCAAACCTCTTATTGTAGTGATTACTACATATCTTATATAATCGATAACATCTGTAATCAACCAATTTATGTAGTGAACGATGAAGAAAATATTATCAAACGGTACATCAGTACCCAGAAATAAAGTAAGGGGAAGGCCGCGTGTGTTTGATCGTGATGTGGCACTAACTGCAGCTATGAGATTGTTCTGGCGTAAGGGGTTTTCAGCTACGTCTCTTACCGATTTAACTTCAGCGATGGGTATATCTCCACCGAGTCTTTATGCTGCATTTGGCTCTAAAGAAGCACTGTATGAATCAGCACTTGAGCATTATACGAAACACTATAAGGCACGCTCATGGGAGAGGTTTAATAAAGTAGCTACATTGCGTGAAGCAATAACGCACTATCTTATGGATTCACCCGCAATACATGGGGTGGCAGGAAATTCGGAAGATCCACCAGGTTGTATGCTGGCTTTGTCTTCTGTAGGCGAGGAAGGCAATGCAGTTCTGGGGAAAATTGTCCGCAATGCCCGTGCTCAGGCATTACAAAAACTGGAGGAACGGTTTGAAAAAGGCGTGTCAGAAGGTGAGTTACTTCCTGAACAGGCGGCTGGTCTGGCTCGTTTCTTTCTTGCTGTCCAGGGCGGCCTGTCTCTGCAGGCTCGTGACGGAGCAAGTTATGAAGAACTGGTAGCCATCGTTCAGAAGGCAATTCTCGTTCTGGATACCCATAGTGGACAATTATTATGATGAAAATACACCCATATACCTGAGAAGATGCATACTTGAACATCATTTTGAATGGTTATTCTCTCAGTTCTGGTGCAAGCCATGAAGGATACATACCCTCAATAGAAGACAAAAGTGTACTTTCATTTCGAGGGCGAGGTAACCGAAGCCAGGCCTCAATTGCTCCCACTGCACCATGACCAAGATAGGCGGCAACAAGTGCCTTCGTTTCCATTTCAGGCATTGGTACTTTAACAAAACCCTCCCCCAGAATAGCGAGCATGGAATGTTCAATATGTTCAGCAAGTACAATACGTAAGGCATAATTCGATGATTGCCCTGCGTAAATTGCTTCATGTTTGAGTACGTGTTGCAATATTCCACTCAGGGTGCTTCGGGTCAGATGACGAAATAACAGCCCCTCCTGACGTAATTGAGCCATTCCTGCCCTGCGAACATCGTCCAGCTCACACGATAATACTCGAGTTAACAGTTCAATTGGCGATTGAGCATGGTCGTAAAATGTACCGCGATTGACACCAGCCAGTCTTGTAAGGTCTGTCACTGACACTGTCGCAATATCGCATTCAGCTGCAAGTTTCAAGACCGCATCAGCTAACCGTGTACGCGTGCGCTCTATACGTACATCACAGACAGCTGTTTCCTCTTTACCTGTGTTTATAGACAATCAGACCTCAAATTAATTTGCAAACCGACAGTTGTCGATTATAGTTATCCGACATGTGTTGGTTTTTATACCATAATATCTTGATAGGGTAAAATGAACCAACTCAATGACCGGTCCAGAATGGGTATTGATTCTGGATTTTACCAACATGAAACAGTAATGAGAGGCTATTATGGCTGATACAAAAAAGATTGTTGTTCTGGCTGGTGCATCAGGTGTACTGGGGGCAGAGATTGCTCAGGCACTTCTTCGAAAAAAAGACATAAAGGTTAGGATACTGGTGCGCCCGGAGAGTGTCAGTAAGCTGGCAACCTTGAGAGAACAAGGGGCTGATATATTTGAGATTGACCTTCAGCAGGAGCGCAATGAAAAACGTTATGTAGATGCACTACAGGGGGCTTTTTGTTTCGTATCCGCGCTGAACGGTGGCAAGGATATCATCGTCGACACTCAGCTGAAAATACTCAAGGCAGCCCGCCAGGCTGGAGTTCGACGTTTCATCCCGTCTGACTTTTCTTATAATATTTTTGGCCTTGATGATGGCGACATGATCTTACCCAGCATTAGTGGACACGCGACTAAGTGAGTAAACTCTCAAGTAAGAGGTGATTACTCATGACAAAACCAGCATCAACCAGCAAAACAGCCCGTAAACAGTACACACCCGAATTCCGCGATGAAGCCCTGAAACTCGCTGAACGCATCGGTGTCGCTGCTGCTGCCCGTGAACTCAGCCTGTATGAATCCCAGCTCTACAACTGGCGCAGTAAACAACAGCAACAGATGACCTCCTCAGAGCGCGAGAATGAACTGGCGGC
>NZ_QGTS01000007.1 GCF_003182475.1 Mangrovibacter plantisponsor | reverse complement strand
GCAGCCTGGATATCGGGGCGAATGCGTTCCACTGGCGTGAAGACGGCGCACAGGACAAAGGCTTCCTGTTAAACCTGACGCACCATTTCTGATAACTTCTGAAAACCACAGGTAAACCACGGGAAGTGCCGGCATAACCGCACTTCCCGTTTTTTAACCCGCCACGACAAAAAATGTACCAATAAAAAAGCACTGCCGCAGGGCAGTGCTTGAGTCTGCTGACAAACCTCATGTTCGCACAGAACGAGAGGATGTCGCCCAATAACAAACCAGGAAAATCAATTTATTGATTTTCGGCTGCTAACTAAAAAGAAGGAAAAACCACGCTTTTTCCTTCTTTTTCATCAATCTTAAGCACTGCTGCAGGGCAGTGCTTTGGCTGTTGTATGCTAAGGCGAACGGGCAGATTTGCTACTCACCTGAGCCCGTGCTCTGACAGGCTTTTCTGTTTGCTTACTGGTTGGTTGCCTCCCCACCCAGAGCTTCGGTCAGTTGAGCAATCAGGGCAGAGAGTTCGCCAGTCATCAGCGTGAAATCAGCATCGAAGCGCTGTGCGACATCTTCGCGGTCGATATCGTCATTTTGCTCGCGCAGTTCATCGGCAAATTTTAAACGTTTCAGTGAGCCGTCGTCCGCAATAACAAATTGCACACGTTGTTGCCAGTCCAGAGCCAGTTTGGTGACCACTTTACCGGCATCAATGTGCACGGTGATTTCATCGGTCATCAAATCCTGTTTTTTGCAGCGCACTACACCACCACCTTCCAGAATGGCTTTGAGCTCGGCTTCATCCTGTAACTGGAACCCCTGAGGCACATCACCGCTTTTCAACCATTCGGTGAGGCTCAGTTCAATAGGGGTCGCCATGCTGAGCGGCACAACAGGTAATGAACCGAGGCTTTTGCGCAGTAATGCCAGCGTGTCTTCTGCTTTTTTGGCACTGGCGCTGTCTACCATGATCAGGCCGTTGACACTGTCAATCCACATCATAGTCTGGCTGAAACGGCTGAATGCCCTGGGCAATAAGTCTTGCAGTACTTCATCTTTGAGTGAGTCTTTTTCTGTTTTGCGTAGCTTGCGCCCCTGGTCGGCTTCGAGTTTATTAATTTTTGCTTCCAGTGACTGCTTGATAACAGGTGAAGGGATAATCTTTTCTTCTTTGCGGGCACAAATCATAATTTGCCCGGCTACAGCGTGAGTTAATGCATCGCCACCTTTGGCTCCCATCGGTGCAACCCAGCCTGTTTTTGCCATATCCTGGCTACCGCATGGGCGAAATGCCATATCAGCCAGTTTTTGTTCCATTTCTTCCGCACGCAGTGATACGTCACGGTTTAAGCGGTAGACCATTAAATTTTTGAACCACAGCATGTTTGTTCCCCGGCTGTTAGTAAAAAGGCAGCGGGCATGATACCCAATTGGCGCGAGCCTTTCATTGCCTTTTCCTGATACGCAACATAGGCTCTGTTCATTGGGCCAGAAAATAAGGAGTGACAGGTGAGAATTGGCATTGATCTGGGTGGGACAAAAACGGAAGTAATAGCCTTGAGTGACGCGGGTGAGCAACTGTTTCGCCACCGGGTGGCAACCCCACACGGTGATTACCAGGAAACATTGAATGTCATTGTTGAGTTAGTTAACCAGGCTCAGGCCCATACCGGGCAACAGGGTACTGTCGGCATTGGTATTCCGGGAACCTTGTCACCACAAACGCACCTGGTCAAAAACGCCAATTCTGTTTGGCTTAATGGGCAGCCTCTGGACCAGGATCTCACCGCAAAATTAGGGCAACCGGTTCGCCTGGCAAATGATGCCAACTGCCTTGCGGTGTCTGAAGCTGTTGATGGCGCGGCAGCGGGTGCCGGGGTGGTATTCGCAGTGATTATTGGCACCGGGTGCGGCGCCGGGATCGCCATTGGTGGGCGCTGCCATGCGGGAGGCAACGGGACTGCCGGTGAGTGGGGGCATAATCCACTGCCCTGGATGGATGACGATGAGCTACGCCACCGGGATGATGTCGCCTGCTATTGCGGCCAGCGTGGCTGCATTGAGACATTTATCTCCGGGACAGGCTTCGCGACCGATTACCAGCGGCTGAGTGGCCACTCACTTCGCGGCAGTGAGATTGTTGCCAGAGCAGCAGCTGGTGATGCCCTGGCAGAGCAGGCTTTATGCCGTTATGAGCAGAGGCTGGCTAAATCACTGGCTCATGTAGTGAATTTGCTTGATCCCGATGTGATTGTGCTCGGCGGTGGCATGAGCAATGTTGACCGTTGGTACCAAACCGTGCCGGGGTTAATGAATAACTGGGTATTTGGGGGCGAATGCACCACCCCGGTTCTCAAGGCCAAACATGGTGATTCCAGTGGTGTCCGTGGTGCTGCCTGGTTATGGCCGCAAGAGAAATAAGCGCAAACCCGGGTAAGCCAGCGCCAGTGTGAAAGTGAGCCATTACTGACATAACTTTTGGCGTGGCTTTTGATATAGCTTTTAACATAGCTCATAGCTCATAGCTCATAGCTTTTAACATAGCTTTTAGCGTCGTTTCTGGCATAACCAGGGGTAGTGCCAAAAGGGTATCTCAGGTGTGAGTACGGCTGCATATTGCCGGTACTCACGCCCCACACAAAAGTGAGCCATTACTTACTTTTGTGCACTAGCTGTCCACTGCGAAATGTTTATCCAGCCTGCTGTACCCCAGCCCGTTCACTTTCCGGACTTTGATTTGCACCGGAATACGTTCTTTCATGGCAGCTACATGGCTGATAACACCAATGATTTTGCCGCTGGCATTGAGGGTATCCAGTGCATCAAGGGCGGTATCCAGCGTTTCTGCATCCAGGGTACCAAAGCCTTCATCAAGGAATAACGAATCAATACGGGTTTTATGGCTCACCAGGTCAGACAATGCCAGCGCCAGTGCCAGGCTGACAAGGAAGCTTTCCCCACCTGATAATGTCCGGGTATCGCGCACTGCATCGGCCTGCCAGGTATCCACTACCTCGAGCTCCAGCGCTTCGTTATTTTTACGTTGTAACAGATAACGGCCATGTAACCGGTGCAGTTGCTGGTTAGCCAGCCATACCAGGTTATCCAGTGTCAGCCCCTGAGCAAATTTGCGGAACTTATCACCTTCTTTGGAGCCGATCATTTCATTCAATGCACCCCAGTCGGTAGCTAATTGCTGCTGTTGTTCAAGGGAGATAAGCAGGCTTTGTTGCTGTTCCCTTTGGCGGGTATCGTGCTCCAGTTGCTGGCGCAGTGCCCCCTGGCCGGAGGTATTCTCACGCCACTGGGTGTTAACCAGCACCAGTTGTGCTTCCAGTTCGCTCTGGGTGTCCTGTTCGCTAAGGTGCTCCGGGCGTGCCGCGTTATGCGCGGCAAGCTGTTGATGAGCCTGTTCTGCCAGTGCTGTTTGCTGTTGTACCTGTTGGGCCAGAGCGGCCAGCCGGTCGGCCAGTTGCTGGCGAGTAGTGTCATCGAGCAATGCTGCTGTCATTGCGTCTGTTGATGCAAACTGGCTGGCCTGCAGGGCGTTATCCAACTGGCGTTGGTATTGTGCCAGTTGCTCTTTTTCCTGCTGCAGTTGTTGGGTAAGTGCTTCAGACTGGCTGTGTAACGCCACCCATTCGCTGTTATGCCGTGACCACCCCTGGACCAGTTGTCGCTGGGTTTCTTCGTTTGGTAGTGGTGTATCACTGCCATCGTCTTCCAGTGTCTGGAGGATCTGCCTGATAGCTTCGTCGTCGGTATTCAATTGTGCCAGCAGGGCTTGTTGCCGCAGGAATTGTTCACGCGTTTTTTCACGCGCAGCCAGCCAGGCTTCAACTTCACCTGGCTGTGGCCAGGACAGTTGCCATGTTGCCAGTGTGGTTTGCAGGGCGAGGCGTTGTTGTTCGCATGATTGTGATAATTCGGTGACTTGTGCCCGGGTCTGCTCTACCAGTGCCTGTTGCCCCAGCCACACCTGGTGAGCCTGGAGTTGAGTCTGATAAGCCTCGCTTTCACTTAACCATTGGGTGATATCGCCCCCCGGAGCTACCGAAAGATTCAGTGCCAGGCACAATTCAGCCCATTGCTGCTGATGGCGTTCCAGTGACTGTTCAACACTGGCCTGCTGGTGGGTTAACTGTTCTGTTTGTGCGGCCAGTGCATCATGCTGGCCTTTTAACGTTGCGCCTTCTTCTGCCAAAAGGCGCTTACGCTCTTCCAGTTCAGCTTTGCGCCGCTGGTTTTCGCCCGGTTGCAATGCCTGGTAATGGGCAACTGCCGGATGCTCTGTTGCTCCACATAATGGGCAGGGTTGCCCAGCCTGCAGGCGTTCCCGCTCGGCATTCAGGTTAACAATGGTGCTTTCCAGCTCACAGATCCTGACTACATCCTGGTACTGCTGGTTAACTTCAGCCCAGGCTTTGCGCCGTTCAGCAAGCTGTTCCCCAGCCTGTTGATAACGTTGCTGTTGCTCATTTCGTTGCTGTTGTAACTGTTGGTGCTGCTGGCGAAGCGGGGCAAACTCAAATGCCAGCCGCCTGAGTTGTTCGCGTTTAGCCTGGTGGCGCTGGTGTTCTGCCAGGCGTGCAATGGTTTCGTCTGCGGTTAATGAGAGTGCCGGGTGCGCCTGCGCTGCCAGTTTTTCTTGCTGTGTTGCCAGGGTTTGCTGCAAGGCTGCGAGCTGTTTGTTGTCATCCCGGTAGCGGGCAAAGCGACTGCGCCAGCCAGCCAGTTCGTGCTGCCATTCACCCACGGCCTGGTGTTCGCCCAGCCAGCCAGTAATAGCCTGGCGCTGTGTTTCTATATAAGTGGATTTATTCCGGGCGGAGAGCCATACCTGCTGGCGTACCTGGCCCGCGGTACTCAGGCGTTGCGACAACACAGCCAGTTGCTGCTCCAGGTGGTGAACCCGTGCCTCCTGGCCTGTACATTGTTGCCATACCGGGCGTAACTTTTCGGCGGGCAGAGCGAGTGCCAGGCGTGCGCGGTCTGGTTCTGCTGCCTCAGATTCACGTTTTGCCTGAGACAGTTTTTGCTCAAGCTGGCTGATTTGCTGCTGTTGCTGCGTTAATTGCTGCAACCACTGAACTGCAGACTGCACCTGGCGTTGTTGCGTAAGTAACTGCTGCTCCTGCTGTACCAGAGTGGCAACCTGGTTTTCCAGCGCTGCCCGCTCAACGTCTGTGAGGCATTGCACGCCGCTGGCTTTAGCCTGTAACTGTTCCAGTTGCTGTTTGTGTTGTTTCCATGTGTCGAAAATCAGTGCGGAGATTTGCCCATAAATTTCTGTGCCGGTGAGTTCTTCCAGCAATTCTGCCCGTGCTTTTGCATCGGCATTAAGAAAAGCGGCAAATTGCCCCTGGGAGAGCAACATTGAGCGAGTGAACCGGTCATAGTCCAGCCCGGTCAGGCGGGCAATGGTTTCCAGCTTGTCTTTCACTTTGTCGGCAACAATTTTGCCATCTGCGCAACGGGCCAGTTCAACTCTTGGTGCCTGGAGTTTGCCATCGGGCTGGTTGCGTGCCCGGTTCTGGCTCCAGAAGGCACGCCAGGCAACGCCTTTAACTTCGAATTCCACCTCAGCAAGGCATTCTGCGGTATCTCTCGTCATCAAATCGTTGCTGGACTGGGAAATGGTGCTGAGGCGTGGTGTCTGGTGATATAGCGCCAGGCAAATGGCATCCAGCAATGTGGTTTTGCCTGCGCCGGTTGGCCCGGTAATAGCAAACAAACCGTTGCTGTTGAACGGCGACTGAGTAAAGTCGATTTTCCATTCACCTTTGAGTGAATTGAGGTTCTTTAACCGCAGTGTCAGAATTCTCATGACTCGGGTTCCTCTTCCAGGCGGTGCAGGGTTTCTGCAAACAACCCACGCAGGCGTGACGCCTGGCTTTCATCCAGATTTTCTTGTGCCAGACGGCGCTCAAAAACTTCGCTGGTACTGAGTTCGCTCAGGGTTTCTTTTTGTTGGTTAGCGATGATTTTTTCCCGTTGCTCGCGGCTGCGGCGCAATAACACAATTTCTACTGGTAAATCAGCGGTTAGTGCCTGTAGCTGCTTTTGCATGTCGTGGAGATACTGGTCTGTAGTGAGTTCAATATCAAGCCAGGTAACAGGCGTTGAAGGGGCATCCCGCCAGGCTTCCAGTTGCTGTTTAATGCTTTCCAGTGAGCCTTTGAGCATTAACAATGGTTGGGTTACTGGCACCGGGAGTGGCGTTACGGCGCTCAGTTCACCTTCAGAGAAATCCACCATCAGAACCATTTTTGTGCTGTTGGTTTCGTCAAAACTCAGTGCAATGGGCGATCCACAGTAGCGGATATGCTCACTACTGGTGACCTTTTGCGGGCGGTGAATATGCCCCAGCGCAATATAATCAGCCGGTGGAAATGCACTGGCAGGGAAGGCATCAAGGGTGCCGATATAGATTTCGCGCACAGCATCGCTTTTGCTGGCTCCAACGGTTGTCAGGTGGCCGGTGGCAATAATGGGTAATTTGCGGTTACCGCGCAATTCACAGGCTGCTTCGTAGCCTTGCTGGTAATAGTGGTGAATGGCCCCGACCAGCGCTTGCTGCTTTTGTTGGCCACTTTGCCCGGACTGGCTTACCTGGATATCGCGTGGGCGTAAAAAAGGAACCGGGCAGAGTACCGCACCGGGTTCTCCGTTGCGAAGCGGTAATAAAATGGGGGCTTCGGTATCTGATGCACTGGCGATAACCCAGGTATTGAGGTAACCCAACAGTTCACGCGATTCGTTCAGTGTGGCGACGGAATCATGGTTACCGCCCAGCACCACGAGTGTGCAGCCGGTTGCCTGGAGTTGAACGACAAAGCGGTAATACAATTCACGCGCGTAACTGGGCGGTGAGCCTGTATCGAAGATATCGCCCGCTACAATGACTGCGTCAACCTGGTGCTGTTCAACCATTTCGGTTAGCCAGTTTAGAAAGGCTGCATGTTCCGGAGCACGGCTTTTGGTATAGAAATTTTGCCCCAGATGCCAGTCAGAAGTGTGAAGAATGCGCATAACCTGTCCTGGTTAGAAAGCGAAGTGGTGATTATATACATGTGGTGGATTAAGTTGCAGGTGTGTTGTTGCAAGCTGCGTAGCGGATTCCAGCGATAATGCGCGTTACTACTTGCTTTGCAGCAGAAGGAAACGCTTTGTCATAAAATAATATGACAGGTCATGTAATGGTCATTTTTTTCATAAAACTGTCATAAAACTGACGCATAATGACGCCGCGTTAAATTATTGTATATATTTACAGGGCTGATTATGGCGAGACGAATTCTGGTTGTGGAAGATGAAGCACCCATTCGTGAAATGGTGTGTTTTGTGCTCGAACAAAATGGTTTTCAGGCTGTTGAGGCGGAAGATTATGACAGTGCGGTAAACCAGCTCAACGAACCCTGGCCGGATTTAATTTTACTCGACTGGATGTTGCCGGGCGGCTCCGGGATTCAGTTTATCAAGCACCTGAAACGTGAGGCGATGACACGGGATATACCGGTAGTCATGCTGACGGCCCGCGGTGAAGAAGAGGACCGGGTCAGAGGGTTGGAAATTGGGGCAGATGATTACATCACCAAGCCGTTTTCACCCAAAGAACTGGTTGCGCGTATTAAAGCGGTGATGCGCCGTATCTCTCCGATGGCAGTAGAAGAAGTGATTGAGATTCAGGGGCTCAGCCTGGATCCGTCTTCTCACCGTGTAATGACTGGTGAGAACCCACTGGATATGGGGCCGACAGAATTTAAGTTGCTGCATTTTTTCATGACACACCCGGAACGGGTTTACAGCCGTGAACAACTCCTTAATCATGTATGGGGAACGAATGTTTACGTTGAGGACAGAACGGTAGATGTTCACATTCGCCGTTTGCGTAAGGCACTGGAACTCAGTGGGCATGATCGTATGGTTCAAACCGTTCGCGGTACGGGTTATCGCTTCTCAGCCCGTTTTTAATTATCTGGATGGAGTATGACCCGTGCTTGAACGGTTGTCATGGCGAAGGCTGGTACTTGAACTGGCGTTGTGTTGCATACCTGCTTTATTGCTGGGGGTGTTCTTTGGTTATCTCCCATGGTTTTTACTGGCGAGTGTGACAGGCCTGCTTGTCTGGCATTTTTGGAATCTGTTACGCCTTTCCTGGTGGCTGTGGGTTGACCGCAGTATGACGCCACCAACAGGTTCCGGGAGCTGGGAACCCTTGATGTATGGTATTCACCAGATGCAGATGCGCAATAAAAAGCGGCGCAAAGAACTGGGTAACCTGATCAAGCGGTTTCGCAGTGGCGCGGAATCTTTGCCGGACGCACTGGTAATGATGACAGAGGTCGGTGCCATATTTTGGTGTAATGGCCTTGCTATTCAGTTGCTTAATTTACGGTGGCCAGATGACAACGGGCAAAATATTGTCAATTTGCTGCGCTACCCGGAATTTAACCAGTACATCAAAAAACGCGATTTTGCGCGCCCTTTCAACCAGGTGCTGAATAATGGCCGCCATCTTGAATTTCGTATCATGCCTTACACCGACGGCCAGTGGTTGATGGTGGTGCGTGATGTGACCCAGATGCACCAGCTTGAAGGCGCCCGGCGTAACTTTTTTGCGAATGTCAGCCACGAATTGCGTACCCCACTGACCGTGTTGCAGGGCTACCTGGAAATGATGCAGGACCAGCCGCTGGAAGGCGTGGTGCGGGAAAAAGCGTTGGTCACTATGCGGGAGCAAACCTCTCGTATGGAAGGTTTGGTTCGCCAGTTGCTGACGTTATCTCGTATTGAAGCGGCACCGGCGCTGAGCCTTACAGATAAAATTGACGTTCCGCTGATGCTGCGCCTGGTGGATCGTGAAGCGCAAACCCTGAGCCAGGGGCGCCACCAGATAAGCTTTACGGTTGACCCGGCGTTACAGGTTTACGGTAGTGAAGAACAGCTCCGTAGCGCTATGTCTAACCTGGTCTATAACGCAGTGAACCACACCCCGGAAGGGACACATATTCAGGTTAAATGGGAAAAAGTGGCTCATGGCGCGCGTTTCTCTGTGCAGGATAATGGGCCGGGGATCTCTCCTGAGCACCTGCCACGCCTGACAGAGCGTTTTTACCGGGTAGATAAAGCTCGCTCTCGCCAGACCGGCGGCAGTGGTCTTGGCCTGGCAATAGTCAAACATGCGCTTACCCATCATGATGCCCGCCTGAGTATTGAAAGTGCGCCAGGCAAAGGAAGCTGCTTTTCTTTTGAATTACCAGAGCGTTTGCTGGTAAGTAACAAGGTGCTGGCAGCTCAGGCCTGATTCAACTGTAAACATAACTTTCCTGCAGGCCATATTTATGGCCTGTTTTCTTTTGTCTCGCAGAATGAATGAAACAAATGCATCGTGATGGCGACTTTTTGTTCGAACTATAAGCGGTTCTTATGACGATAAAATAGCGATAATGTCTGCTTATTAGTTTGATCACGGAATAAGTCGCTTGTTTTCGGATCGCTTCTTGCCTTTAAACGCTATAAGCGTTTTAATTGCGCCCCTGTTTGTGCATGAATGCACCAGGATTGCGTTATTAACCGGAAAACTATTCTTAATTATGGTTAATCATGAGCATATCCCGCTGCACATGCTATGTTGTTGGCCATTCACATTTTCTGTCTGTGGCCGCTATTCAGCATAGTCATACCCGTTACCGGTTTTCGGGGCGTTCAGCGTAGTGTGTTTCCGGCCATTCAGGTTTTCGTTTTTGCAAACAACATAACCACATCCACAGGCTACAAGTACAATATGACCCGTCAATTAACATCCCGTGACATCATCGCATTAGGTTTTATGACCTTTGCGTTGTTTGTTGGCGCAGGGAACATTATTTTCCCGCCCATGGTCGGTTTGCAGGCAGGCCCACATGTTTGGGTTGCGGCAATTGGTTTCCTTATTACTGCAGTGGGTTTGCCAGTTCTCACTGTTATCTCGCTGGCAAAAGTCGGCGGCGGTATTGATAACCTTAGTTCACCTATTGGCCGCCATGCAGGCCTGGTGCTGGCTACTATCTGTTATCTGGCTGTTGGGCCATTTTTTGCAACCCCCCGCACAGCAACCGTGTCATTTGAAGTAGGGATCGCTCCGCTGGCAGGCGATGGTTCCACCCCTTTACTGATTTACAGCCTGATTTATTTTGCGCTGGTGATTGGGATTTCCCTCTACCCCGGGAAGTTGCTGGATACCGTAGGCCACTTTCTGGCTCCCGTAAAAATCGTCGCATTAATCATTCTGGGCGGTGCTGCAATTTTCTGGCCCGCAGGCGGCTTGAGTGACGCAACCGAGGCATACCAGAATGCTGCGTTTTCTAATGGGTTCGTTAATGGCTATCTGACCATGGATACCCTTGGCGCACTGGTGTTCGGTATTGTTATTGTTAATGCTGCACGCTCTCGCGGTGTAACCGAGTCACGCCTGTTAACCCGTTACACGATTTGGGCTGGTCTGATTGCTGGTGTCGGCCTGACACTGTTGTATCTGTGCCTGTTCCGCCTTGGCTCTGACAGCAGTTCTTTGGTGGCTCAGTCTGCAAACGGTGCGGCTATTCTCCATGCTTATGTTCAGCATACGTTTGGTGTTTATGGCAGCCTGTTGCTGGCAATACTCATTTTTGTTGCCTGTATGGTAACGGCAGTAGGGCTGACTTGTGCCTGTGCTGAATTCTTTGCCCAGTATTTGCCGGTTTCATACCGCACTCTGGTGTTTATCCTTGGTCTGTTCTCCATGGTAGTTTCCAACCTGGGGCTGACCCACCTGATTAAAATTTCGGTGCCAGTGCTTACGGCTATCTACCCGCCTTGTATTGTGCTGGTTGTATTGAGTTTCACCCGCTCATGGTGGAGTAACCCAACGCGTATTATTGCTCCAGGCATGTTAATCAGCCTGTTATTTGGGTTAATTGATGGCGTGAAAGCCTCACCTTTCAGCGGTATTCTGCCCGCATGGTCAACCCATTTGCCGTTGGCAGAAGAAGGGCTGGCCTGGTTGATGCCAACGCTTGTGATGCTGCTTATCTCTGTTGTCTGGGATAAAGTCGCTGGTGGTGAAGTGGCATCCACAGCTCACTAAACAGAATTATTTGTTTAACCACGGGGTTCTGCTCCGTGGTTTTTTATTTTGTCAGATGGTAAGAGAAACATGGAAAACGCGAACAAACTCAAACGTGGTCTGAGTACGCGTCACATCCGCTTTATGGCGCTGGGCTCGGCAATAGGTACCGGCCTGTTTTACGGCTCCGCGGATGCGATAAAAATGGCAGGCCCCAGTGTATTGCTGGCATACATTATTGGCGGTATTGCCGCTTACATCATAATGCGTGCTCTGGGCGAGATGTCGGTACACAACCCTTCTGCAAGTTCGTTTTCGCGTTATGCCCAGGAAAACCTCGGCCCGTTAGCAGGGTATATCACTGGCTGGACCTACTGTTTTGAAATACTGATTGTCGCTATTGCGGATGTAACCGCATTCGGTATTTATATGGGCGTCTGGTTCCCGACTGTACCGCACTGGATCTGGGTGTTGAGTGTGGTGCTGATTATTTGTGCCATCAACCTGATGAGTGTCAAAGTTTTCGGGGAACTGGAGTTCTGGTTCTCATTCTTTAAAGTCGCCACGATTATCATCATGATTGTGGCCGGGGTGGGGATTATTCTGTGGGGTATCGGCAATGGTGGAGAACCAACCGGGGTCCATAACCTGTGGAGTAATGGTGGGTTCTTCAGTAATGGCTGGCTGGGGATGATTATGTCGTTGCAAATGGTGATGTTTGCCTATGGCGGGATTGAAATCATCGGCATTACGGCAGGTGAAGCCAAAGACCCGGAAACATCTATCCCGCGTGCTATTAACTCGGTCCCGATGCGTATCCTGGTGTTCTATGTAGGTACGCTGTTTGTCATTATGTCCATCTACCCGTGGAATTTAGTGGGTACAGACGGCAGCCCGTTTGTTCTGACATTCCAGCATATGGGGATTACCTTTGCGGCCAGCATCCTGAACTTTGTGGTGCTGACAGCGTCACTATCTGCCATCAACAGCGATGTTTTTGGCGTGGGGCGCATGCTGCATGGGATGGCGGAGCAGGGTAGCGCGCCTAAAATCTTCGCGAAAACGTCGCGCAAAGGCATTCCCTGGGTAACGGTTGTGGTGATGACCGGGGCACTGCTGGTTGCGGTGTACCTCAACTACATCATGCCGGAAAATGTGTTCCTGGTGATTGCTTCCCTTGCCACGTTCGCCACTGTGTGGGTGTGGATTATGATTCTGCTGTCTCAAATAGCTTTCCGCCGCCGCTTGCCCGCCAGTGAAGTTGCTGCGCTGAAGTTTAAAGTACCGGGTGGCGTAATCACTACAGTGGTCGGGCTGGTATTTCTGGTCTTCATTATTGGGTTGATTGGCTACCACCCGGAAACCCGCATTTCGCTTTATGTCGGTATCGTCTGGATTGTGCTGTTGCTGGCAGGCTGGGTGATTAAATGCCGTGCAGATAACCGCAAAGCTGTGCTTGTATCAGATAACGACTAGCTTTTTTTGCTCCGGGGAGGCGTCTGGTTTCTCCCCGGGGTAAGTCTGTTTCCTTTTCCGTTTTCTCCTCCCCCGTTATCCTCCCCGAATAAAGTCGCCAATGGTGAGTTTCCTGTGTAACGATTATGGCAAGGTGGCGCAATTCCAGAGAGGGGAGAGCGATTATGTTAACAGCCTGGCACCTGCCAGTTACGCCGTTTGTCACGGTTCATGATAACCATTTGGTCGTGACCTTGTGGCTTGCTGGTAATGATTTACCGCAGCGTGTTGTTATCCGTTATGAAGAAGATAACGAAGAACTGATGATGCCGATGAAACGGCAGAGTGCGGCTCCAGCCCGGGGTGTGGTAGCCTGGCGCGGGCGAATCAGCCTTTCTCAGGGGCAGCCACGCCGCCGCTACAGCTTTAAATTGTTATGGGCCGACCGCCAGCAATGGTTTTCGCCACGGGGAATGGGGGCTTTCCCGCCACCGCGGCTGGAAACTTTCGCATTTGATTACCCTGATACCGGGCCCGCCTGGGTCGCAGACCAGGTGTTTTACCAAATTTTCCCCGACCGTTTTTCCCGCAGCCACCAGCGCAAACCAGAGGCTGACGGAACTTACTGGCACCACTCTGCCGGGACTGAAACCCGGCATAAAGCCTGGCACGAGCCTCTGACACACGAGGCGGGCGGGTCGACATTTTATGGTGGGGATTTGGATGGCATCACTGAAAAATTACCTTATTTGCAAAAACTTGGGGTAACCGCTCTGTACCTTAACCCGGTGTTCACTGCCCCCAGCGTGCATAAATACGATACCCAAAATTACCGCGAGGTGGATACGGCATTCGGCGGCAATAATGCTTTACTGCGTTTGCGGCAACAAACCAGAAATAAGGGAATGCGCCTGATTCTGGATGGTGTCTTTAACCACACCGGAGATACACACCCCTGGTTTGACCGTTACCAACAGCATTCACAGGGTGCCTGCCACAATGCGGATTCACCCTGGCGTGAGTGGTATCACTTTGATGAATCAGGGCAGGCGCTGAACTGGCTGGGTTACAGCAGCCTGCCCAAGCTTGACTACCGCAGCGCTGGTGTAGTGGATGAAATCTACCGGGGTGAGAATAGCGTGGTGCGCCACTGGCTACAGCCACCCTGGAATATGGATGGCTGGCGGCTGGATGTTGTACAAATGTTGGGTGAGGCGGGAGGGGCTAAAAATAATCAGCAACATATTGCTGGTATCACTCAGGCTTCCTGTGAGGCAAACCCGGAGGCATTTGTGTTTGGTGAACACTTTGGTGACGCTCGCCAATGGTTGCACAACGATGCTGAACACAGCGCGATGAATTACCGTGGGTTCAGCTTCCCGGTTTGGGGTTTTTTGGCTAATACGGATATCTCGTACGACCCTAATCATATTGATGCCGAAACCTGTGCGGCCTGGCTGGAAGATTACCGGACCGGGTTATCTCACCAACAGCAGTTACGTATGTTTAACCAACTCGACAGCCATGACACAGCGCGGTTTAAAACATTGCTGGGAAAAGATGTTGCCCGCCTGCCACTGGCGGTTATCTGGTTGTTTTGCTGGCCGGGCGTTCCCTGCATTTATTATGGCGATGAAGTGGGACTCGATGGCAGCAACGACCCTATGTGCCGTAAACCCTTCCCGTGGGATAAAGCACAGCAGGGCCTGGAACTGTTAAGCCTGTACCAGCGTATTGCAGTGATACGCCGAAAAAGTAAGGCTCTGCGCCATGGTGGCTGCCAGGTGGTTTTTGCGGCCGGTGACGTGCTGGTGTTTGCCCGTGTGTGGCAAAAGGAACGCGTGCTGGTGGCCCTGAACCGTGGGGAGAAAACCACTTGTACGCTGCCTTTCTCTGCCTTGCTGGCAGAGAAAAGCTGGCAATGCCTTGAAGGTAGTGGCGTTATTGATGGCATGGTACTGGCTTTGCCGGGAGTATCAGCCACTGTCTGGCAGGGAAAATAAGTCACTCTGGCTGGTTGCCCCGGGTGTGCGGGTACCCAAACAGCGTGGCGCTTTACGCAGACGTTGCCCGTTTTGTTTCACAGGCGGTGCGTAATACGCTCAAGGCACGTTGTGCTCGTCGAGAGAGCGGCCATTCTGCCCGGAAGATTAACCACAGTGAGTTAACTACTTCCGGGCCAATTTCCAGTGTCTTAATAGCGTCCTGGCGGGAAAATGCCGTGCGGGCAAAGCGGGGTAATACAGTAAAGCCCATGCCCCGGGCGACAGGTTCAAGTATCAGGCCTATTTGGTTAATAAACCCTTTTTCTGGCAGGCTGGCCACGCCCGGGTTACCGGGAAACCAGCGGCTGAGTAACCGGGTTGCCATTACAGCACCATCCGGGTGGTTAATAAAACCAAGTTTTTCAAGATCCTGCCAGGTTTGCACACTGACACCAGCCGGGACAATCAACTCGAGGTGTTCGTTAGCGAAGAACTCGGCATTCAGGCTGGGGGTGTCGGGTTTTAATGGCACAATGCCCAGTTCGAAATGGTTATTCAGTACAGCATCCACCACTTCTTTATCCGGCGCAAAGCGGTAACGCACTGTCAGTGCCGGGCACTGCAACTGTAAATCCAGTAACAACGGATACAGCGATAATCCAATACTGCCTGGGCTTATCACGCTGATTTCGCCCTGGTCATCATTCCGGGCAGCAAGGCTCGCGTTCAGGCGTTTTTCAGCACAACTGACTTCATCGTAAAAACGCAACAGCACCTGTCCTGCTGGGGTTAATTCAACATGCCGGGAGTGGCGAATAATCAATTGCCCATACTCGGCCTCCAGTTGTTTAACGTGCTGGCTGACAGCCGACTGCGTCAGTAACAGGCTGTCAGCTGCACGGGTGAAGTTTCCCTGCTGCGCCAGTGCGGCAAATGAGCGTAACCATTGTGGATTAACCATTACGAACTCTTATAGAAACCATTAGTTGTTGATGGTTCTTATTATAGTTTTGCGGGCGTAGTCTTGTGGCAGATAAATTACGGAGCATTAACATGAGTCAAACTTATCCACGCGCTTTTTCGCATATTGGGTTGTCGGTAACCGACCTGGACGCCGCCGTGAAGTTTTACACTGAAGTGATGGGCTGGTACCTGATTATGCAACCCACCACAATTACAGAAGATGACAGCGCTATTGGCGTAATGTGCAGCGATGTTTTTGGTGCTGGCTGGTCTTCTTTCCGCATTGCTCATCTCTCTACCGGTGACCGGGTTGGTGTTGAAATTTTCGAGTTTAACGCCGCAGAAAAACCGGAAAATAACTTTGAATACTGGAAAACGGGTGTATTCCATTTCTGCGTGCAGGACCCGGATGTGGAAGGGCTGGCCGCTAAAATCGTTGCCGTTGGTGGTAAACAGCGCATGCCTGTGCGTGAGTATTACCCGGGCGAGAAACCATATCGTATGGTGTATATGGAAGATCCCTTCGGCAATATTATCGAAATCTACAGCCACAGCTATGAACTAACCTATTCAGCCGGGGCTTACCAGTAAGTAACAGGGCAATTAATAATGGGTGAAATGCAACAAGGATTGCCAGCGCAGTATCAGGCATGGGTATGGCGTGAAGGCCATGATGCCAAATCCTTAACTCAGGTGAGCCGGGCTGTATCCCCTCTGGCCGATGACGAAGTACTGGTGGCGAATAAGGTGATTGGCCTCAACCCCGTTGACTGGAAAGTACTGGGGCATCTCCCCTGGGAACCCGGGCATGTGCCTGGGGTGGACGGTGCCGGTGTGGTTGTCGCCACAGGTAAACGAGTGGCGCCAGCATGGCTTGGTAAGCGTGTGGTATGGCACCAGAGCTTACTGCGCCATGGCAGCTATGCCCAGTTTACGCCGGTACAAAGCCGGGCATTAATGGCGATACCGGGCAATTTGTCCTTCGAAACTGCTGCCAGTTTTCCTTGCCCCGGGCTGACTGCCTGGCAGGCAATGAGCAAGTTGCCTTTGCAGGCCGGGCAGCATTTGCTAATTGGTGGTGCCGGGGGCGCAGTAGGGCAGTATTTGGTTCAACTGGCTGTGCGTGCCGGGTGGCGTGTTACGGCACTGGCGCATCCCCGCCACCATGTGCGCCTGGCCCGGTTAGGGGCTCAGCGCTGTTTCCCTAACCTGCGTGGTGAAGATGAGTTATTACCGGCCACGTTGTCCCGTCAGTTTCATGGCGTGATTGATGCTGTCAGTGAACAACATGCTGAAAAACTGGTGCCGGCATTACGTGCTAACGGCCATATTCTCTGCATCCAGGGGCGGTTACCCGGCTGGCCATTGCCTGCTTTCGGTATGGCGATATCTATGCACGAAGTGGCATTGGGCGCATTACATACCTGGGGCGATGACGCAGACTGGCAGGCATTGACCTCTGCCGGAGAAGCGATGCTGTCTGATTTATCTCAAGGGCGCCTGCAGGCTGAAGAAGTGGTCATTCGCCCATTTAGTGAATTACCTGATTTGCTCAGTGAACTGAAAGCCCGGGCATTTTCGGGTAAGCCGCTGGTGCGCGTGTGAAGTGATTCAGGTGACTGCTTGCGGGAATGCCGAAGCAGGCTGTGTATGATTCTGAAATTACCAGGATAAAAAATATGACTGCGTTATTTAGCGAGTTCAAACTAAAAGATGTGGTGTTGCGTAACCGTATTGCGATACCACCCATGTGCCAGTACAGCGCGCAAGATGGTTACACGACACAATGGCATGAAAGCCATTATGCAGGAATGGCGCGTGGTGGCGCGGGCCTGGTTATTGTCGAGGCTACCGCTGTTTCGCCGGAAGGCCGTATCACCCCTGGTTGTACCGGTTTATGGGAAGACGGGCAAATTGGCGGTATGGCGAATATTGCCCGTGCCATTAAAGCGGCTGGTGCTGTTCCGGGCATTCAGATTGGCCATGCAGGCCGCAAAGCCAGCGCCCGCCGCCCATGGGATGGGGATGACCATATCCCGGACGGTGAGAAAGATGCCTGGCAGACACTGGCACCTTCAGCCATTGCGTTTGGGGCTAATTTGCCGAAAGTACCGAAAGCAATGAGCATTGACGATATCCAGCGTGTTAAAGCGGATTTTGTAGCCACCGCTAAACGGGCTCTGGCTGCAGGGTTTGAATGGCTTGAGTTGCATTTTGCCCATGGCTACCTGGCTCAAAGCTTCTTCTCCCCACAGGCAAACCAGCGAACTGACCAGTATGGCGGCAGCGCTGAAAACCGTGGCCGTTTCTTGCTTGAAACGCTGGCGGCAGTACGCGAAGTATGGCCAGAAAACTTACCACTGACAGCCCGTTTCGGGGTGGTTGAGTTTGACGGCAATGATGAGCAGCACCTGGCAGAATCTATTGCACTGGTGAAGGCTTTCAAAGCGGCCGGGCTGGATATGCTGAATGTTTCAATGGGCTTTTCGACTACGCAGGGTAATGTGCCCTGGGGGCCAGCATTTATGGTACCTGTAGCGGAGAAAGTGGGCCATGAAACGGGCTTGCCGGTGGCGACCGGGTGGTGCCTTGATGACGCCAAAACCGTGGAAACAGTACTCAATGAAGGGAAAATTGACCTTGCTATGATTGGGCGTGCGCACCTGGCAAACCCACATTACCCGGTACAAATGGCAAGTGAACTGGGTATTGAAAAACCAGCTCAGTTTGTGCTGCCGGTGCAATATGGCTACTGGCTGTCACGCTATGCAGGCCCGGGTAAAGGTTCTGCGCAATAATACTCAATAACAAATGGGCACCTGAGAAACGGATATTTATACTGGGTCTCTGGTGCCTGTAATACGTAATGTAAAGCACGCGGGTTCAGCCGCGTGCTTCAGCCATCAACTATAGTAGTTATAAATCCCTGCGGCCAGAACCAACTGGCTGGCAACTTCACGGGCTTTTTCCGGCCCCTGCAATAAATCAATAATCTTCAGGGCAAAATCCATTGCGGTGCCCGGCCCCTGGCTGGTCAGCAAATTTACGCGCGGATCCCATACCACGCGCTTTTCCTGCCATTGTTCTTCAGGGATCCGGTCTTTCAGGCCCGGGAAACCCGTCATGTTTGCGATGGGGAAAATCTTATGCGGAACCAGTACAGTGCCTGCAGCAGCGCAAATAGCAGCAACAATGCGCCCGGACAGGTGAAACTGGCGTACTGTTTCCACCAGTAACGGGCTGTCGCGGAAACATTCTGCACCAGCGAGGCCCCCCGGCAGGACTATGACATCATAGGGATTGTCAGCTACTTCAACCAGCGGCGCATCAGCCAGTAGTTTTACACCCCGGGAACAGGTAATGGTTAAATCACCATCGCTGGCGACACTCGCAGTAGTCACTGCAATTCCACCGCGAACCAGCAGGTCGATTGCCGTGACTGCTTCGGTTTCTTCAGTTCCAGGAGCCAGGCATATCAGTGCCGAGGCGCTCATAATCATTCTCCTTGCGTTTGATTTGCTCGTAGAGGTGGCTATTGTGAGGCAGAGAAATGCCGTGGGCACGCCCGCGTTGCAGCAGGTAGCCAGTAATATAATCAATCTCTGTATGGCGCTGAATACGGACATCCTGCAGCATGGAAGAGATATTTTCTGCGGTATTGTCGATAACCTGGTTTACATAACTTACCAGGTTTTCCTGCGAAATATGGAACCCTTCGCGTTCCATCACCAGCGCCACTTCACTACAAATAGCATTGATATGCTCAGGGAAGGCTTTCAGACCACCATTCGGGCAGTCGTACAGTGCAGTCAGTGGGTTGATAACGCAGTTTACCGTGAGTTTCCGCCAGCAGGCCGCGCGAATCACATCATGCCAGGCGACATCAGGCAAAACAGGTTGCAGGACATCCGCCATTTCACTCCAGGCTTCCCCTTGTTTGTTACCAGGGCCAATATGTGTGGTGCCGCTGGCGACATGAATCACCTGGTTACCATCCCTGCGGGCAGCATGAGTAGTGACACCCATTAGTAACGGGTTTGCTAACTGCCTTAGCTCTTCCAGCGTACCCATGCCATTGTGAATAAGCAGAATTGGGCAGGATGGGGGTAAATGTGGTGCCAGGCTTTTGACTGCGTTGGAAACTTGCCATGCCTTGAGCGTCACCAGAAGGAGATCGCACTGAGCAAGCTGGGGGAGGGAGTTCGCCTGAACACGGTGCTGAACTTTGCTTCCATCCAGGTTAACCAGGTTGAATACAAAGGTATCTTGTGGCACTCGTAACCAACCCTGAACCTGATGCCCCTGGGATAATAAAGCCGCCAGCCAAACCTGACCTAACGCGCCACAACCCAGTACAGTAATGTTCATTTTCCCTCCTGGCAGGTTTTCTCGTCATACATCATGTTGCCCTTAATGGCCGCATGAACACCGGATCCTGACAGGTTTATCCTGTATCAAGAACAGTTCAAAGCACATGATATGATTATATACCTGAAAATGTTCATGTTGCAGTGAATAGCTGTGCCTCACCATCCCCTGTTAGTATGCTTTTGCTGGTAAAAGCGCCTGTCAGTGGCAATCAGGAGCATTGTCCGGCAGCTTAGTTACTGCTTGCGGGTTGTTTTGTGCGTTTCACTGGGTATCATGCTGGCAACAGAAGAAAGGGGAGAAGAATCATGCCGTCATTCGATATTGTTTCAGAAGTGGAAGTTCAGGAAGTACGTAATGCGGTGGAAAACGCCACCCGCGAACTGGCAACGCGCTTTGACTTTCGCAACGTAACAGCCAGTTTTGAGTTCAATGACAAAAATAACACCATTAAAGTTGAGAGCGAGTCTGATTTTCAGGTGAGCCAGTTGGTGGATATTTTGCGTGCCAAACTGCTTAAACGTGGTATTGAAGGCAGCTCACTGGAAGTACCTGAAACCATTGAGCACAGTGGTAAAACCTGGAGTGTCGAAACCAGCCTGAAGCAGGGGATTGATGCGGCGCTGGCGAAAAAAATCGTGAAATTAATTAAAGACAGTAAGCTGAAAGTCCAGGCACAAATTCAGGGTGAGCAGGTGCGGGTTACTGGCAAATCCCGTGATGATTTGCAGTCCGTTATGGCACTGGTGCGTGGCGGTAACCTTGGGCAGCCATTCCAGTTCAATAACTTCCGTGACTGATAACCCGGTGGGCTGTGCTGCAGCCCACCTGAGTTTGCCGGGAATCAGGCGCTTTTCACCAGGGATTCAATTTCCACCCGGTTAGTGACTTTGCTGTCAATCTTCACATAGGCACTGCGCTCTTCACTGACTATCAGTGCGTCTTTCACACCCTCTTTGGCCAGCAGCCGTGCTTTCAGTACATCGCCATCAATTGCGTAGTCTGGTAATTCAATACGCAGGCTGCTGACGTAAGGCGGCTCTTTCATCGTGGTGCTGAGTAATAACCACAATACAGCTACTAATGCGCCACCCAGGAAGACGGTTTGTGAATCAAAGTGCCCATCCAGCCAGCCACCCAGCGTGCCACCCAGCGCTACGCCCAGGAACTGGCTGGTGGAGTAAACGCCCATGGCTGTGCCTTTATAACCAGCGGGTGACTCTTTACTGATAAGTGAAGGCAGTATGGCTTCCATCAGGTTAAAAGCGAGGAAAAACAGCTGAACACCGATAACGCGTTCCCAGAAACCTTCGCCAGCGCCCCACAGGACGATTTCTGCAACGACCAGGGTTGCCACACAACCCACGAAGACACGCTTCATTTTGCGTTTTACTTCGGCGTAGATGATAAAGGGCACCACACCGATAAATGCGATAACCATGGTTCCCAGGTAGAGTTTCCAGTGCTGAGATGCGGGAAAACCAACGGATTCCAGTTCGCCTGGCAGGGCGACAAATGTGGACATCAGCAAAATATGCAGGCACATAATGCCGGCGTTAAGTTTTAGCAGGCTGGGGTTGGCGAGCACTTGTTTAAAACACCCACGCACCATGCCGGATTCACGGTTCAGTACATGGTCTTTGCTGCCCGGTACAACCAGTAGCGTGATAACAACCCCCAGGGTTGCCAGCAGGGCAATCATCCAGAACAGGCCATTAAGCCCTATATGGTGCGTTACTATTGGCCCGGCAACCATGGCAATGGCGAAGGTAACACCGAAGCTGACTCCAATAAATGCCATGGCTTTGGTGCGGTTTTGTTCCCGGGTCAGGTCTGACAGCAAAGCCATCACTGCTGCGGCGATGGCGCCTGAACCTTGTAGTGCCCGGCCCAATATCACGCCCCAGATGGAGTGTGTGGTTGCGGCAATCACGCTGCCGATGACAAAGATAACCAGCCCGCCAACAATTAACGGTTTGCGGCCAATGCGGTCTGACAGCAGGCCAAAAGGAATTTGAAACACAGCCTGAGCCAGGCCGTAAATACCAATTGCCAGGCCTATCAGCGCTTCGTTAGCACCTTGCAGAGCCATGCCCCATGTTGTCAAAACCGGCAATACCATAAACATGCCCAGCATACGCAGGGAAAATACTGTACCCAGCCCCCAGGTTGCCCGCAATTCAAGCGGTGTCATTTTGTTATCGTTCATTGTTACCTCTGAAGAAAAGCCGGGCATAGTGTAGAGCGGGGTGTCCGGTGGGGTAAATGCCAGCTTGTTTAGCAAATATTACAAAGATGATCACGTAACGTGCGGCTGATACTACAAATAATACGAATAATATGAATAAAAAAAGGTGCCAGGGGCACCTTTTGTGTTGAAGCGGGAAAATTACCAGACATAGGTCAGCAGGCTGTGTGAGTCCGGAACCATAAAGTCCACCGACATCATCACGCTGAGTGAGGTAATTGCAACAATGGAGAACACAAACAGTTTGCGCGCCCAGACTTTGTCGTTTTCGGTTTTATAACCTGATAACGCCATGCCCAGCCACCACACACTGACTGCCGCGGCAACTACCAGGTATTTATACCCGGCATAACCACCTAAAGAGAGCATTAACGTTGCGACCATAAACGCAATGATATACAGCGTAATATGGTTTTTCGCGACGGAAATGCCTTTTACTACAGGCAACACCGGAATGTTGGCGGCCTGGTAATCTTTAAAGCGGAAAATCGCAATGGCATAAGAGTGCGGCATCTGCCACAGGCTGAAAATAGCCAGCAGGATCAACGCGCCAGTGTCAAACTCGTTAGTCACAGCACAGTAACCGATAACTGGCGGAGCCGCACCAGACAGGCTGCCAATTAAGGTACCGTAAACTGAATGGCGTTTCATATACAGGCTGTAAATGCCTACATAGACAACGAACCCCATTACCGCCAGCCACATAGCCAGCGGATTAGCGCCAAAGAACAGCATCATGAAGCCAGCAATACCCAGCAAACTGCCGTAAACCAACGCCACTTCCGGAGAAATGAGGCCTTTTACCATTACGCGATTTTTGGTGCGTTCCATCTTAGGGTCGATGTCACGGTCAATCACGTTGTTGAACACACAACCTGAGGCCACCACCAGGCTTACACCCAGCAGCGTAAAGCCAAACAGGGGATAATCAATATTCCCTTTTGCGGCCAGTAAAAAGCCTCCGATCACGGATATCAAGTTCCCGAAAATAATGCCGGGCTTGGTAACTTGCAGGTATTGCTTAATCATTTTAGCCGCTCTTAGTCCAGCATCATGTTGTGGTTAAGGTTCCACATAATCCAAATCGAGCCCACCACCAGAATGGCGATAATCAGCACGGTAAAGACAAAGGCAACCAGGTTCCAGCGCTCTTCTGAAGAGGTGTTCATATGCAGGAAGCACACCAGATGAACCAGTAACTGCACCACTGCGGTAACAATGACAACACCAACCAGCGCGCCATGAGATGCCGCACCAGTCATCACCATCCAGAAGGGGATAACGGTCAGAATAACGGACAGAATAAACCCGGTCAGGTAGGTTTTTACGCTGCCGTGATGAGCGCCGCTGTTATCAGTTGAATGACTCATTACATTGCCCCCATCAGATAAACAACCGAGAACACACAAATCCACACGATATCAAGGAAGTGCCAGAACAGGCTCAGGCACATGATACGTGAACGGTTAGCACTGGTCAGCCCACGACGAGAAATGTGGAACATCATGACCGCCATCCAGATGAGACCAGAGGTCACGTGCAGACCGTGGGTGCCTACCAGCGTGAAGAACGCGGACAAGAAGCCACTGCGTTGCGGGCCAAAGCCTTCGGCAATCAGGTGATGGAACTCATAGAGCTCCATCCCGATAAAGCCAGCACCGAACAAGAAGGTCAGGGCAAGCCAGGACATAACCTGGCTCTTGTTACCTTTGTTCATGGCAATGACAGCAAAGCCATAAGTAATGGAGCTGAACAACAGCAGGAAAGTTTCAACCAGCACAAACGGCAGTTCGAAAATGTCTTTCCCGGACGGGCCGCCTGCGGTGTTGTTTACCAGCACTGCATAGGTGGCAAACAGGCACGAGAACAGAATGCAGTCGCTCATCAGGTAGATCCAGAAACCGAAGACTTTATTCGGCCCTGCATCGTGGTGCCCATGGTCATGGGCTTTTGAGTGAGTCAGAGTATCAGTTGACATTTTTCAGCCCTGCTTTGTTGAGTTCCTCGAAATGCTGGTTTTCCAGTTTTTCGACCTCGGCAACCGGTACGTAGTAATCCACGTCTTCGTCGAAGCTCTTCGCAATCCAGGTGACAATCATGCCAGCAAAGCCAACAATCGCCAGCCACCAGATATGCCAGATCATGGCAAAACCAAACACGGTTGCGAATGCTGCGATAACAATGCCCGCACCGCTGTTTTTCGGCATATGAATTTCTTCATAATGCTCAGGTTTTTTATATGCTTCGCCTTTCTCTTTCAGTTCCCAGAACGCGTCACGTTCATGAACGTGCGGTACGTGGGCAAAGTTATAGAACGGAGCCGGAGAAGAAGTTGACCATTCCAGTGTACGGCCACCCCACGGGTCACCCGTCAGATCGCGGTTTTGCTCACGGTCACGGATAGAAACGTAGAACTGAGTCAACTGGCACAGAATACCCAGAGCAATCAGTGCCGCACCGCCAGCCGCTACCATCAGTAACGGATGGAATGCCGGGTCGATGTGCTGGCTCAGACGACGAGTCATCCCCATGAAGCCCAGTGCGTACAGCGGCATAAAGGCAACAAAGAAGCCGATAATCCAGAACCAGAAAGCGCGTTTGCCCCATTTCTCATTCAGGGTAAAACCAAAGGCTTTCGGCCACCAGTAAGTCAGGCCAGCGAAGCACCCAAATACCACACCACCGATAATAACGTTATGGAAGTGGGCAATCAGGAACAGGCTGTTATGCAGAACGAAGTCAGCGCCAGGCACTGCCAGCAGAACCCCGGTCATACCACCAACAGAGAAGGTGACAATAAAACCAACGGTCCACAGCATTGCGGAGTTAAAGGTGATACGGCCCTGGTACATGGTGAACAACCAGTTGAAGATCTTAACCCCGGTCGGGATGGCGATAATCATCGTGGTGATACCAAAGAAGGCGTTCACGTTCGCGCCGCTGCCCATGGTAAAGAAGTGGTGCAGCCAGACTATAAAGGAAAGCAGGGTGATACATACGGTCGCCCACACCATTGAGGTGTAACCGAACATGCGTTTTTTCGCAAAGGTGGCGGTCACTTCGGAGAAGACCCCGAACACCGGCAGCACCAGAATGTACACTTCCGGGTGGCCCCATGCCCAAATCAGGTTGACGTACATCATCATGTTGCCGCCCATATCATTGGTAAAGAAATGGGTGCCCAGATAACGATCCAGCGTCAACAGTGCGATAGTCGCAGTCAGAATCGGGAAGGAAATGACAATCAGTACGTTGGTGCACAAAGATGCCCAGGTAAAGATAGGCATTTTGAACATATCCATGCCCGGCGCGCGCATCTTCAGGATAGTCACGAAGAAGTTAATCCCGGTTAGCGTGGTCCCGATACCAGAGAGCTGCAAGCTCCATATCCAGTAATCGACCCCAACCCCCGGGCTATACTCGCTTCCTGATAGTGGCGGATAAGCCAGCCAGCCAGTTTGTGCGAATTCGCCCACGCCCAGTGACAAGTTAACCAGCACCACACCAACAACAGTGAACCAGAAGCTCAGGTTGTTAAGGAATGGGAAGGCTACGTCACGAGCGCCGATTTGCAATGGCACAACCAGGTTCATCAGACCGACAACAAAAGGCATCGCCACGAAGAAGATCATAATCACACCGTGAGCGGTGAAAATCTGATCGTAGTGGTGAGGCGGCAGGAAGCCGGCTTCGCCTGCGGAGGCGAGCGCCTGTTGGCTACGCATCATGATGGCATCAGCAAAGCCACGCAGCAGCATGACAATTGCCATGATGACGTACATAACGCCCAGTTTTTTGTGGTCGACTGAGGTGAACCACTCTTTCCACAAATAGGTCCACTTACCGAAGTAAGTGATGGCGGCGACTATCGCCAAACCACCGATAATAATGGCTGCGACCGTAACCACGATAATGGGTTCATGGTAGGGGATTGCATCCAGTGAAAGTTTTCCGAACATCGTATTTATTCCTCGGCGCCCTTGTGAGAGGTTTCCGTGTCGCCCATGTCCATGCCCTGCATGCCTTCATGATGCATTACTGCACCTTCAGCTTGCGTCATGTGCTCACCGTGGGACATGTACTGCATGTACTGATTAACCACATCGGCGAACAGATCAGGTTTCACGCTGGAGAAGTACTCGACACTATTGTATTCGCTGGGCTGTGCCAGCTTTTTGTACGTTGCCATATCATCCATTGTCAGCGATGACTGTTTAACTTTGGCAACCCACTGGTCGAAACCGGCTTCGTCAGGCGTCGCAATCGCTTTAAACTTCATCCCGGAGAACCCCTTGCCGCTGTAGCTGGAAGAGATACCATCGTAAGTACCAGGTTCATCTGCGATCAGGTTCAGTTTGGTTTGCATGCCTGGCATGGTATACAACTGGCTGCCCAAACGTGGAATAAAGAACGAGTTCATCACGTCTTCAGAGGTAAGCTTGAATTCAACGGGGCGATGTGCCGGGAAGGCAATCTCGTTGACTGTCGCAATACCTTGTTCCGGATAAATGAAGAACCATTTCCAGTTCATTGAGATAACCTCAATTTTCAGCGGTTTCTGGTCGCTGGCAATTGGGCGGCTGGGCTCAAGTGAATGGGTGGTTTTCCATGTCAGTACGGCAAGGAACAGGATGATAAGAATGGGGATAGTCCAGACGACTGCCTCAATCTTATTTGAGTGTGCCCAGTTGGGCGAGTACTTAGCATCCTTGTTCGATGCCCGGTATTTCCAGGCAAAGCCAATTGCCATTGCGATGGCAGGAATAACGACAATCAACATCAGCCCCAGGGCTGTCAGTATCAATGAACGTTGTTCCAGGCCAATCTGTCCTTTAGGGTTGAGAAGTGCCGAGTCACAACCACTGAGTAATACAGTGGCTGTAACTAATGACAGCATTCCCAGACTTTTATTGTATTTCCTGAGTCTCATTTAACGACCTCAATTCCACGGGATCTGGTGGCGCTTAAAGTGTGCTGGCATTTTACGGGATGGTTACATTACTGTAAACATGATTGGCTTAGTGTCAGTAAGGTGTTACCGGGTTCTGCTGTTCATGTCACATATGTTGCTAAGTATGACAGAGACAGTAAAAGGCGGCTGAGTGGCACCTGTTATAACCTAAACAGATCATGCGCCTGTCGCTGTAAGGGTAAATGGTATAACCAATTTAAAAAATAAACAACTGATTAACATACATAAGACAAATTACAGACATTAAGAAAACTTAATATTAAAGAAAAATTAGCTGAATCGATAAAATGTAAATATAAAAAAGCGTAGAACATTAATTTATTTCTGTCGATTCAGCACAAATTAGCAATATAGTTTTGTGGGAAGCTGGTGCAAAAATAAACATATTTGTTACACCACGTAATTATATGCCGAAATAATACCAGCCCGTTAATCATTTGAATTGATATTGAGTTTTAAATAAGGGCTGATTTACGCAATGCCACTACATCCAGAATGGCTCCCCCGAACAACCCAACAGCCATCAACACTGCTCCCCATTCAGTGATATGCGCGCCAGGTAAGAAAACCAGCCAGCCATAAGCCTGAACACCCAGTAACCCTAGTCCGAACAACAACATCAGGCAACCCAGCAGCAATGCTTTAAGTGCAACGGCATACGCCACAGGGAAAAATTCTCGCGGCAAAAACTGTTCGGTTTGTTGGGTATGCTCCAGTGTTTTTTTGCACACTAACAGCAGAGCAATACCCGGAATGGCTGCAAAAATGGAGAAAAGATAAAATGTGGGCCAGCTGTACAGTTCAACAAACCAGCCGGCAAGTGGGCCAACATAAACACGGCCAACAGCAGAAAGTGCGGAGAGCAGGGCAAATTGTGTGGCGGAGAATGACTTGTTACACAGCGTCATGAGCAGGGCAACAAAAGCGGATGTACCCATACCGCCGCATAAGTTTTCAAAAAAAACTGCGGCACCCATGGTGTAGATATGCTTATCAGTGACAGACAGCAGCCAGTAACCCGCGTTAGATGCCCCTTGCAGGATGCCGAAAATCAACAACGCGCGAAATAGTGTCAGCCTCTGCATCAGCACCCCACCCAGCAACGCGCCAATAATCGTGGCCAGTAAGCCGAGGGTTTTGTTCACCAGACCCACATCACCCGCATCAAACCCCACCCCACGAATCAAAAAAGTGGTGGTCAGGCTCATGGCGAATGCATCACCCAGTTTGTAGAGCACAATTAACAGCAAAATAAGCCAGGCGTTGTTACGGCCAAAAAAGTCTTTCAGAGGGTGTAAAACGGCCTGTTCAAGGGAACGGGGAACCGGGATGGAATCCTGGGGCTCTGGCGCCAGCAGCGTAGCGATAATGCAGGGAACCAGCAGTGCAGCCATCAACCAGTACATAGCATGCCAGCCGAGCCATTTGTCTGCCAGCCATAAAGCCAGACCGCCAGACACCAGCATAGCCAGACGGTAACCCAGCACACTTATCGCCGCACCTGCGCCACGCTCATCGGCCGGGAGAACATCGGTTTTCCATGCATCAAACACGATATCTTGCGAGGCAGAACAAAACGCAATTAAGACCGCGAGCGCTGCCATCCAGCGTAACTGGCTGCCAGGGTCAAGAAAACCCATAGCGGCGATGCCGAAAGCCAGAAAAACCTGGGTGATAACCAGCCAGCCCCGCCTGCGCCCTAAGAAAGAGGGGGTATAGCGGTCCATGACCGGTGACCAGAGAAACTTGAATACATAAGCCTGGCCGACCAGAGAGAAAAAACCGATGGTCTTAAGATCAATACCTTCAACCGTCATCCAGGCCTGAAGTGTACCTGAGGTGAGTGCGAGTGGCAGTCCTGAAGCAAACCCCAGTATCAACAGAATTGCAGAACGGGGCTGTTGAAATATCCGTAAATATTGCGTGGGCATGGCTTACTCATCAGCCAGTTTACCGCAGCAAACTGGCTGTAATAGATGATTAGTGAGCGTTCTGTTTGATGAACTCATTAATGCTGGTGTCTTGGGACATATCGGAGATAGTGTCGCTCAACACGGAGTTAACTGCATTCGCGATATTCTTGTTGCTGGCCTGCAGGGCACCTTCAACGGAATAGCTGGAACGGTAAGTACGGGTCATCTTATTGCCGTTCTTCGCGGTTGCAATGATAGAGACATCGGCTGAAGTGGCAATTTTATAACGCAGGTTACCCTGAGAGACATCGGCATACAGTTTGTTGACGATGATTTGCAGGTCAACTGCGCCGTTCGGGCCAACCATATAACCGCGGGCCGACATTTGTTTCTCCAGCACTTCCTGCAGCAGGAAACGCAGGTCACGGGAGGCGGTCAGCGTGACGAGCTGGTTATCACGGTTGATTCGAGCCAGCGCCTGGTCCGGACGTTGGTCTGCCCCATTAATGCTGATGGTGATACCCATCAGGCTGGGATCCTGGGAAGGCAGTGTAATTTTCGGGGTAACATCAATGGTGCTGGGCGGCGTGGCGCAGCCTGCGAGGACAAACATCACCATTAACGGGAAAAAGAGTTTTTTTAACATGATTATCTCTCAAGTACCATTTTCTATCCAAAAAAGTCCCCGTCATCATAACATTGCTGGTGACAGGGGGAAGCAGGCAGCAGGGAAAATTGTTTTATCTGCTGCTTCGGCCTTTTTCCCTGTAATAAGGAAGAAAAAACCAGAGGTTCGCGCACCAGAACCCCGGCTATTAGACCTGTTGTCTGCATTCAGAGCAATCAGACTTGAGGGAAAATTTTATTGCCATATGCTTCGCTAACAGGTAAAAGCGGCTAACATTTAAAGGGACGGGCAACCTGTTGTTGTCGGGGAGAACTTACTATGATGCGCGCACAGATTGAAGCCAAGTTACAGGCGGCGTTTGACCCTGTGTTTATTGATATTCTTGATGAAAGTTATCGCCATAATGTGCCGGCAGGCTCAGAAAGCCACTTTAAGGTTGTGCTTGTCAGCGATAAGTTTTCCGCTGAGCGCATGTTAGCGCGCCACCGCCTGGTCTATGCAGTGCTGGCCGACGAACTGGCCGGTCAGGTGCATGCACTGGCATTGCATACTTACTCCGTTTCTGAGTGGGAAAATTTGCAGGACACCGTTTTACCTTCTCCTCCTTGTCGTGGGGCGGGTACATTGGCCTGACAGGGTTATTGTCAATAATGGCGGTTATCCGGTATGGTGATAACCGGTTGCCAACAAACGGCCTGCAGGCCGTTTGTTTTTATTGATCCTTTGCAGGTATTAACAGAGAAACAGGTCGTTTCTCTTTGCCCGGGCTCAGTGGCTTGAAATCAATCAAGTGATTTCTTTATTTGCGCAGCCTGCTGGCAGACCTGGTTGGTTAACCGGGCTGTTAGCTGTTGTCAGTCAGAACGGCCATAGGGCCGTTTTCTTTTGCCTGTTTGCCGGAGAAATTCGGGTAAACAGCCGGGTGGATGTCGAGAATGTGAATCAGTGCGGTTATCCGTTGGTTGCGGTTCTCGACTCCCTCAGATGATGCCGCTATAATGCTGCGTCTTAATTTTCGGAATGTATTCGGGATGATTCTGGTGACAGGGAGTGCGTTCTGGATACAGAAACCATCCCGGTTCTGTGAAGCGAAATACATTAGGGCTTCCAGAGTTGACCGAGCACTGTGATTTTTTGAGGTAACAAGATGCAAGTTTCAGTAGAAACCACTCAGGGCCTTGGCCGCCGTGTAACTATCACTATCGCTGCGGATAACATCGAGAATGCGGTGAAAAGCGAGCTGGTCAACGTGGCTAAAAAAGTCCGTATTGACGGCTTCCGTAAAGGGAAAGTACCGATGAATATCGTTGCTCAGCGTTATGGCGCATCTGTGCGTCAGGACGTACTGGGTGACCTGATGAGCCGCAACTTCGTTGATGCTATCATCAAAGAAAAAATTAACCCGGCTGGCGCACCGAACTATGTTCCGGGCGAATACAAACTGGGCGAAGACTTCACTTACTCTGTTGAGTTTGAAGTGTATCCGGAAGTCGAACTGCAAGGTATTGAAGCAATCGAAGTTGAAAAACCGGTTGTTGAAGTGACTGACGCAGATGTAGACACCATGCTGGAAACCCTGCGTAAACAACAGGCTACCTGGAAAGACAAAGATGGTGAAGTGGCTGCTGAAGACCGCGTTACTGTTGATTTCTCCGGCTCTGTTGACGGCGAAGAGTTTGAAGGCGGTAAAGCGTCTGATTTCGTTCTGGCTATGGGCCAGGGCCGCATGATCCCAGGCTTTGAAGAAGCGCTGGTTGGTCATAAAGCGGGTGAAGAGTTCACTATCGACGTGACTTTCCCGGAAGAATACCACGCTGAAAACCTGAAAGGTAAAGCAGCGAAATTCGCTATCAACCTGAAAAAAGTTGAAGAGCGCGAACTGCCAGAAATGACTCCTGAATTCATCAAACGTTTCGGCGTTGACGATGGTTCTGTTGAAGGTCTGCGCGCTGAAGTGCGTAAAAACATGGAACGCGAACTGAAAGGCGCTGTGCGTAACCGCATTAAGTCTCAGGCAATCGACGGTCTGGTTAAAGCGAATGAAATTGACGTGCCTGCCGCACTGATCGACAGCGAAATCGACGTACTGCGTCGCCAGGCTGCTCAGCGTTTCGGTGGTAACGAAAAACAAGCGCTGGAACTGCCGCGTGAACTGTTTGAAGAACAAGCTAAACGCCGTGTTGTTGTTGGCCTGCTGTTGGGCGAAGTGATTCGCAGCAACGAGCTGAAAGCTGACGAAGACCGTGTTAAAGCTCTGATCGAAGAAATGGCTTCTGCTTACGAAGATCCGTCTGAAGTGATCGAATTCTACGGTAAAAACAAAGAGTTGATGGAAAATATGCGTAACGTTGCGCTGGAAGAACAGGCTGTTGAAACTGTTCTGGCAAAAGCCAAAGTTAGCGATAAAGCTGTTTCCTTCAATGATTTGATGAACCAGCAGGCGTAATACTGCCGGTACATCTGTCAGTATTAAAGCCCGTCTCCGGTTGGTGGCGGGCTTTTTTTTGTCAGTGCGAAACGTGCGTAATCCTGTTTTCAGTGGTAGCGTAACGCTGAAAGATTGTTATGCTTGAAAATAAATGGGGCTGGCCCCATCTCTTGTGGGTAACTGTTGGAATACTGGTTGATAATCCGTCTGTAAAAAGCCTTTGGGTAGCCGGGCATAGTTACATAGTTATACCAGGTGAGCTCAAGTAAAATCAGTACGACCTGTCAGTTCTAACAACGAAAAAGGAGACGGAAAATGTCATACAGTGGCGAAAAAGAACAATTTGCACCCCATATGGCGTTGGTGCCGATGGTTGTGGAACAAACATCACGCGGTGAACGTTCTTACGATATCTATTCCCGTCTGCTTAAGGAGCGAGTTATCTTCCTGACGGGTCAGGTTGAAGACCACATGGCGAACCTGATTGTGGCGCAGATGTTGTTCCTCGAAGCAGAAAACCCGGAAAAAGACATCTATTTGTACATTAACTCACCAGGTGGCGTGATTACCGCCGGGATGTCTATTTACGACACCATGAAATTTATTAAGCCTGATGTCAGCACCATTTGTATGGGCCAGGCGGCTTCAATGGGCGCATTTTTGCTGACAGCAGGCACCAAAGGTAAGCGTTTCTGTCTGCCTAACTCACGTGTCATGATTCACCAACCACTGGGTGGTTATCAGGGCCAGGCAACGGATATCGAAATCCATGCCCGTGAAATCCTGAAAGTTAAAGCCCGGATGAATGAGCTGATGGCAGAACATACAGGCAAACCGCTGGAGCAAATTGAGCGTGATACTGAGCGCGATCGTTTCCTCTCTGCGCCAGAAGCGGTAGAGTACGGTTTAGTTGACTCAATATTAACTCACCGTAATTAACGCCCAGGAGTGGCTGAGCCGCTATACTGTAATAAGTTTCTAGTGGCTCAGCCCGTGTAGCCAGCTGCGCCTGAGAGTGGCAACTGCGTCGTCGTGTGCGGCACAAAGTAACAGAAAAGAGGTTTTACTGATGACAGATAAGCGCAAAGACGGTTCAGGCAAATTGCTGTACTGCTCTTTTTGCGGCAAAAGCCAGCATGAAGTGCGTAAGCTGATTGCCGGGCCGTCAGTGTATATCTGCGATGAGTGCGTCGATTTATGTAACGACATTATTCGCGAAGAGATTAAAGAAGTGGCTCCGCATCGCGAGCGTAGTGCGCTGCCCACACCCCATGAAATTCGCAGCCACCTTGACGATTACGTCATAGGCCAGGAACCGGCTAAAAAGGTGCTGTCTGTAGCGGTGTACAACCACTACAAACGTCTGCGTAACGGCGATACCAGTAATGGTGTTGAGCTGGGTAAAAGTAACATTCTGCTTATCGGGCCGACCGGGAGTGGTAAGACACTGTTGGCTGAGACGCTGGCTCGTCTGCTGGATGTTCCTTTCACCATGGCGGATGCAACCACACTGACCGAAGCGGGTTATGTGGGTGAAGACGTTGAGAATATTATCCAGAAATTGCTGCAAAAATGTGACTACGATGTGCAGAAAGCGCAGCGTGGCATCGTTTATATCGATGAAATCGACAAGATTTCACGTAAGTCTGATAACCCGTCCATCACTCGTGATGTGTCTGGTGAAGGTGTGCAGCAGGCATTGCTGAAACTGATTGAAGGTACGGTTGCAGCTGTTCCACCTCAGGGCGGGCGCAAGCATCCGCAGCAGGAATTTTTGCAGGTTGATACCTCAAAAATTCTGTTTATCTGTGGCGGTGCATTCGCAGGGCTGGATAAAGTTATTGCCAACCGTGTTGAAACAGGTTCCGGTATCGGGTTTGGCGCGACGGTAAAAGGTAAGTCGCAGAAAGCCAGTGAAAGCCAGTTGTTAGGTCAGGTTGAGCCAGAAGATTTAATCAAATTTGGTTTGATCCCGGAATTTATTGGCCGTCTGCCGGTTGTCGCAACCTTGAGCGAGCTGAGTGAAGAGGCGTTGATCCAAATCCTCAAAGAGCCGAAGAATGCGCTGACCAAACAATACCAGGCGTTGTTTAACCTGGAAGGTGTTGAGCTGGAGTTCCGTGATGATGCGCTGGACGCCATTGCCAAAAAAGCAATGCAGCGTAAAACCGGTGCCCGTGGCCTGCGCTCTATTGTTGAAGCTGCACTGCTCGATACCATGTATGACTTACCGTCCATGGATGATGTCGAGAAAGTTGTGATTGATGAATCTGTTATTGCGGGGCAGTCAGAACCGTTGCTGATTTATGGCAAGCCAGAAGCGCAGCAAGCATCTGGCGAATAATTAATCATTCGTCAACAAGCAGTTACCAAAAAATGGGGGATTTAATCCCCCTTTTATTTTTCCTGCCTGCCTGCCGTTGAATGTCCGGGAATTATCCCCATATACTGTTTTACTTGTTGGTGATGCCGTGAAGAGGGTTCACGAGCGCCTCATCACCTGGCGGAAACAATCGCCTGTATCATGGTGGTATGAACAGGTTAAAACTAAGAGAGAGCTCTATGAATCCTGAGCGTTCTGAACGCATAGAAATCCCCGTATTGCCATTGCGCGATGTGGTGGTCTATCCGCATATGGTTATTCCGTTATTTGTCGGACGGGAAAAGTCTATCCGCTGCCTGGAAGCGGCGATGGATAACGACAAGAAAATCATGCTGGTGGCGCAGAAAGAGGCCTCGACGGATGAGCCTGGTATAAACGACCTTTTCACTGTCGGCACTGTGGCTTCTATTCTGCAGATGCTCAAACTGCCGGATGGTACGGTAAAAGTGCTGGTCGAAGGTTTACAGCGCGCCCGGATCACGACGCTCTCTGATAACGGCGAGCATTTCATTGCTCAGGCTGAATACCTTGAGTCGCCAGTTATTGAAGAGCGTGAACAAGAAGTTCTGGTTCGTACCGCCATCAATCAGTTTGAAGGCTATATCAAGCTGAATAAAAAAATTCCGCCGGAAGTGCTGACTTCACTGAACAGCATCGATGATCCGGCGCGTCTGGCTGACACCATAGCTGCGCATATGCCGTTGAAACTGGCAGATAAGCAGTCTGTGCTTGAGATGTCTGATATTAACGAACGTCTCGAATACCTGATGGCGATGATGGAATCGGAAATTGACCTGTTACAGGTTGAGAAACGTATCCGTAACCGCGTCAAAAAGCAGATGGAAAAAAGCCAGCGCGAGTACTATCTGAATGAGCAAATGAAAGCCATTCAGAAAGAGCTGGGCGAAATGGATGACGCGCCAGACGAAACCGAAGCGCTGAAACGCAAAATCGAAGCGGCGAAAATGCCGAAAGAAGCGCGTGAAAAAGCGGAAGCTGAGTTGCAAAAACTGAAAATGATGTCGCCGATGTCTGCTGAAGCGACAGTGGTTCGCGGTTACATCGACTGGATGGTTCAGGTTCCGTGGAATTCACGCAGCAAAGTGAAAAAAGATTTGCGCCAGGCTCAGGAAATTCTGGATACCGACCACTATGGTCTGGAACGGGTTAAAGACCGTATTCTTGAGTATCTTGCTGTTCAGAGCCGCGTTAATAAAATTAAAGGGCCAATCCTTTGTCTGGTTGGGCCGCCGGGGGTAGGTAAAACCTCTCTGGGGCAGTCCATTGCCAAAGCCACCGGGCGTAAATACGTGCGTATGGCATTAGGTGGGGTGCGCGACGAAGCTGAAATTCGTGGGCATCGCCGGACATACATTGGTTCAATGCCGGGCAAACTGATTCAGAAAATGGCAAAAGTGGGGGTGAAAAACCCACTGTTCCTGTTGGATGAGATCGACAAAATGTCTTCTGACATGCGCGGTGATCCGGCTTCAGCATTGCTGGAAGTTCTGGATCCGGAACAGAATATCGCATTCAACGACCATTACCTGGAAGTGGATTACGATCTGTCTGACGTGATGTTCGTTGCTACATCCAACTCCATGAACATTCCGGCACCGTTGCTGGATCGTATGGAAGTGATTCGTCTTTCTGGCTACACAGAAGATGAAAAACTGAATATTGCCAAACAGCATCTGTTACCGAAACAGGTTGAACGTAACGCACTGAAGAAAACCGAAATCAAGGTTGATGACAGTGCGATTGTCGGCATTATCCGTTATTACACCCGTGAAGCGGGCGTGCGTGGCCTAGAGCGTGAAATCTCCAAACTGTGCCGCAAAGCAGTGAAACAACTGCTGCTGGATAAGTCATTGAAGAAAATTGAAATCAATGGCGATAACCTGAAGGATTTCCTTGGGGTTCAGCGTTTTGACTACGGGCGTGCCGATAACGAAAACCGTGTTGGCCAGGTAACGGGTCTGGCATGGACTGAAGTTGGTGGCGATTTACTGACCATTGAAACCGCATGTGTCCCGGGTAAAGGCAAACTGACCTATACCGGTTCACTGGGTGAAGTAATGCAGGAATCCATTCAGGCTGCGTTAACTGTTGTGCGTGCACGGGCTGAAAAACTGGGTATCAACAGCGATTTCTATGAGAAACGCGATATCCATGTGCATGTACCGGAAGGTGCAACACCAAAAGATGGCCCAAGTGCGGGCATCGCGATGTGTACAGCACTGGTATCCTGCCTGACAGGTAACCCGGTGCGTGCTGATGTCGCTATGACCGGGGAAATCACCCTGCGTGGTCTGGTGCTGCCTATTGGCGGGCTGAAAGAGAAGTTACTGGCAGCTCACCGCGGTGGTATTAAAACGGTGCTTATCCCGGATGAGAACAAACGCGATCTGGAAGAAATTCCTGATAACGTTCTGGCTGATCTGGATATTCATCCGGTGAAACGCATTGAAGAAGTTCTGACTCTGGCTTTGCAAAACTCACCGTTTGGAATGGAAGTCGTTAGCGCAAAATAGTGACCTGACGCAAAGAGTACCAGGAAAAACAGGGCTGGCAGGTGAATTGTCACTTGCCAGCCTTTTTTTGTCTGGCTACTTTAGGACGCTGGCTGGGGATATGTCTTTCTCCTGACCAAATAAACATCGGGTTGGGAGTTGTAAGGGCATGGCAGGCCTGATATAACTGCTTCGCGGTCGTACTTCGAAGGATTCAGGTGCGATACAAAAAAAATAAACAGAGGAAGAGAAGAGTGAATAAATCTCAACTGATCGACAAAATTGCCGCAAATGCTGATATTTCCAAAGCTGCGGCTGGACGTGCATTAGACGCTTTGATTGCTTCCGTTACTGAATCCCTGCAGTCCGGGGACGACGTAGCACTGGTCGGCTTTGGTACTTTTGCCGTTCGTGAACGTGCTGCCCGTACGGGTCGTAACCCACAGACAGGTGCAGAAATTACCATTGCTGCTGCAAAAGTTCCGGGTTTCCGTGCAGGTAAAGCGCTGAAAGACGCGGTTAACTGATTAGCACCCCCGTCAGGGCGGGGCGCTGGCAAGTAAACAGCTTAAGGGCGCATCTAAGATGTGCCTTTTTTCTTTTCTGTATGACTTTCTGTGTGATACGGGCTGACAACCGCCCCAGTTTCTTTCACAATACGCTTTCGCGTGTAATGGCTTTGGGAAGGTTACCCATGAGCAACATGCTATTACACCAGGTTTTTGTCACATTACAGCGGAGTGTTGTTACACCATGATGGACACGTTACGTGCGGCATCCAGCAATGTCGTACTCAAGATCATTCTGGGGGCAATTATCCTGTCATTCGTTTTGACAGGTGTAAGCAGCTACCTAATTGGCGGTAGCAACGATTTTGCCGCAAAAGTTAACGGGCAGAAGATTGACCGTGCGCAGTTTGAAAATGCAGTAACTGCACAGCGCAGCAACTTGCAACAACAGCTGGGAGACCAGTATTCAGTGCTGGCCGCCAATGAAGGCTATATGCAGGAAATGCGTCAACAGGTTCTGCAACGCCTGATTGATGAAGCGCTGATTGACCAGTATGCAAAACATCTGGGGTTGAGCATCAGCGATGACCAGATTAAACAGAATATTTTTAACACCCAGGCTTTCCAGAATAACGGTAAATTTGATAACAACCGTTTTAACACCGTGCTGGCAAATGCCCGGTATACGCCGGAACGCTATGCAGAAATTCTGCGCCACCAACTGACAACGCAGCAGTTGATTGATGCGGTGGAAGGTACTGGTTTCACCCTGCCGGGTGAAGAAAACCGCCTGGCAGCACTGGTTTCTCAGAAACGCATTGTGCGTGAAGCCACTATTGATGTGAAAGCGCTGGCAGATAAACAGACTGCGCCAGACGATGCGGTTAAAGCATATTATGACCAGCACCAGTCACTCTACCGGGTTCCTGAGCAATTCCGCGTCAGTTATATCAAACTTGATGCTGCGGATATGCAAGCGAACGTGACAGACGCTGATATCCAGGCCTATTACGACGAACACCGTGCCGAGTTTACTCAGCCGCAGCGTGATCGCTACAGCGTGATTCAGACTAAAACGGAAAAAGATGCGCAGGACGTGCTGGATGCACTGAAAAAAGGTGCTGATTTTGCCACCCTGGCGAAAGAGAAATCCACGGATATTATTTCTGCCCGTACTGGCGGTGATATGGGGTGGCTGGAGCCATCAACCACACCAGATGAGCTGAAAAACGCAGGGCTGACCCAGAAAGGGCAACTGTCAGGCGTTATCAAATCTTCTGTGGGTTTCCTGGTTGCCCGTCTTGATGACGTTCAGCCAGCCGTGGTTAAACCGCTGGCAGATGTGCGTGACTCAATCACAGCAAAAGTGAAAGGCGAAAAAGCGCTGGATGCCTATTATGCGCTGCAACAGAAAGTCAGTGATGCAGCAAGTAACGACAACCAGTCTCTGGAAGCAGCAGAGCAGGTTGCTGGTGTTAAAGCTGTTGAAACCGGCTGGTTCACTCAGGATTCTGTTCCGGCTGAGCTGAACTTTAAGCCGGTGACCGATGCCATCTTTAACGGCGGCTTGCTGGGGCAGGATGGTTCGCCAGGCAGCAACTCTGACATCATTACTGTAGATGGCGACCGTGCGTTTGTGGTGCGTATTGCACAACATAAAGCTGAAAGCACGAAACCTCTGGCAGAGGTACAAGACCAGGTGGTTGCCGCGGTGAAAATGCAGAAAGCCAGTGAGCAGGCGCGTATTCAGGCCAGCAAACTGCTTACTGAATTGAAAGCCGGTAAAGGCGATGATGCCATGAAAGCAGCAGGCCTTGCTTTTGGTGAAAAGCAAACCCTGACGCGCAGTGGTCAGGATCCGGTTACACGCGCTGCTTTTGAGCTGCCGTTACCGGCGAAAGATCAGCCGGTTTATGGCACCAGTAATGATTTGCAGGGCAATGTGCTGATTATTGCTCTGGATGCCGCTGAAGCGGGTGACATGCCAGAAGCGCAAAAAACTGCCATGGCAAGCCAGGTCGCCAGTAACAATGCGCAAATTGCGCTGGAATCGCTGCTCAATACCTTGCGTAAGGAAGCGAAAATCAAAGTCAGTGATGTTGTGCAACAGCAGCAATAACAAACCTGATCTCATCCTTTTGCAATAAATTGCAACAGACAAGGGCCGCTTTCGCGGCCCTTTCCATTTCCATCATTCACCGTTTGTCCTCCAGTTTTGTTCGGTTTACTGTTCCCGGGCTGTTAAAACACAAGGAGAAACGGCATGAAGACCAGTTTTAAATCTGCAGCTTTAGTTCTGGCTTTGGGTATGAGCGTTGGGATTGCGCCAGCCTGGGCACAACCAGAGTCATCTGTTCAGGCAACGGCCAGCACAGCAGAAAAAGTCAGTATTAACCAGGCCAGCGCTCAGGAGTTAGCCAGTGCCATGAGTGGTATTGGCCTGAAGAAAGCGCAGGCCATTGTTGAATGGCGCGAGCAGTACGGTGCTTTTTCCTCCGTTGACGAACTGAGTGATGTACCGGGTATCGGTCACTCACTGGTTGAACGGAATATCGAGCGCATCACATTGTGAATGTTGCATAACTGTTAATTTTTGCCACAATAAGGAGGTCATACCAGTTGGTGTGGCCTCCTTACCTCATAACAACATAAAGGCATACAGGCTATGGTTATGCAGACCGAAATCACTGTTCGCGGGTTCCATTTAGATGTTTACCAGCATGTGAATAATGCGCGTTATTTAGAGTTCCTTGAAGAAGCCCGCTGGGCCGCCCTGGAAGAAGAAGAAAGCTTCCGCTGGATGAGTGCGCAAAATATTGCCTTTGTCGTCGTCAATATCAATATCAACTACCGGCGCCCGGCCTTGCTGGGGGAGCGTTTACTGGTGACCAGCGCACTTCAACAACTCAACGGGAAAAGTGGTGTACTGAGCCAGGTTATTACACTTAAGCCTGGGGGCGAGGTGGTAGCAGATGCACTGATTACATTTGTATGCGTCGATTTGAAAAGCCAGAAAGCGCTGCCAGTAGAAGGGGAGTTAAAAGAGAAACTGATGCAGATGATTGGCTGAATAGCACTGGCATGCATCAGCATGCCAGTAGCTGTGCCGGTTTAACGCAGGCCTGTTTTTTGCTTCATCGCCGCCATGACAGCGGTTTTATCGGCAAGGTAGCGTTTCAGGCCATTGGCCCGCAGGTTACAGGATGCACATTCACCGCAACCATCGCCTTTAATACCGTTATAGCAGGTCAGCGTTTCAGTGCGAATTAAATCAAGCTTGCCCCAGTAATCAGCCAGTGCCCAGGTTTGTGCTTTATCTATCCACATCAGTGGCGTTTCAAAGCGAATCTCACTGGCCATGCCCAGGTTAACCGCGTGGTTAAGTGCTTTCACAAATTCATCGCGGCAATCCGGGTAGCCGGAGAAATCAGTCTCACACACGCCGGTGATTACCGCTTCAGCTTTTACCTGCCAGGCATAAATGGCGGCCAGAGTTAAAAACAGGATATTACGCCCTGGGACAAAGGTATTAGGGATGCCACTGGCATTTGGGTCATAATCCGGCACCGGGATGCTGTCCCGGGTCAGGCTGCTAACGGCCAGTTCATTCAACAAACCGACATCCAGCACTTTGTGTGCTCTCGCACCCAGTTTCAGTGCCAGTTCACGGGCAATATCAATTTCCGCCCGGTGGCGCTGCCCGTAATCAAATGTGACGCAGTGCACTTCGTCATACTGGTGTAGTGCCTGAATCAGGCAAGTAGTGGAGTCCTGCCCACCACTGAACACGACAACAGCACGTTTCATAGTAAACCTTGTAATGAGTGAAAACAGATGGGGTATGGTAACGCGCCTGCCGCTGGCTCACCAGCTTCATAACAAGGAAGGTGCGGGTTTGTATAAAAATGAAACCCGCACCACGCTCACTGCTGGTTTTCAGTGGGTGTGACCGGCATGCATCAGCATGATGGAAGCCGGCAGCCTGTTACTTCAACAAGGCCTGTAAAGCCTGGCGGGCTTCGCTCAGATTACCAATGCTGGCCGCAACCCATTCAGGGTTGTAGTAACTTTCCAGGTAACGCTCACCGCTGTCGCACAGTAAGGTAACAATTGAACCTGTTTGCCCGGCATCTCGCATTTGCGCCGCGAGGCTCAGTACTCCCCACATATTGGTACCTGTGGAAGCCCCCACTTTGCGGCCGAGAACGGTTTCAAGCCATTGCATGGCGACAATTGTGGCGCAGTCTGGCACACGCATCATGTCATCAATCACACCGGGAATAAACGATGGTTCCACGCGCGGGCGGCCAATTCCTTCAATACGGCTTCCGGTATCGCTCCTGCGCTGGTTGTCGCCATCCCGCCAGTAGTTCAGGAACACTGAGTTTTCCGGGTCGACAACCATCAGGCGGGTTTGATGCCCCTGGTGGCGCAGATAACGCCCAATGGTTGCTGATGTCCCGCCAGTACCCGCGCTCATGACGATATATTCAGGTTCAGAGTAAGGTTCGTTTGCCATCTGGCGGAAAATACTGTCGGCAATATTATTGTTACCACGCCAGTCTGTTGCCCGCTCAGCATAAGTAAACTGGTCCATATAATGGCCGTTAAGCTCGCGGGCCAGTGTTTCTGAGGCATCATAGATCTGGCAAGGGCTGTCAACAAAATGGCAGCGGCCACCATAGAACGTAATCTGTTCAATTTTACGTTTGGCCGTGCAGGCCGGCATAACGGCAATAAAAGGCAGGCCAAGCAAACGGGCGAAATAGGCTTCCGAAACAGCGGTGGAACCTGAAGAGGCCTCGATTATCGTGGTGCCTTCTTTGATCCAGCCATTGCATAACCCGTACAAAAACAGTGAACGTGCCAGCCGGTGCTTCAGGCTGCCTGTCGGGTGTGTGCTTTCATCTTTGAGATAAATATGTATTCCCGGAAACGCAGGAAGTGTCAGGCGAATTAAATGTGTATCGGCGGAACGCTGGTAATCAGCATTAATTTCACGAATGGCGTGTGTTACCCAGTTATTCATGGCTCTGGCCCGTTTGTCAATTTGTGCTCAGCGTACCGCAACCTGGAGAAAAAAAAGTTGCTATTTTCTCTGTCATATTCAGTATTGGGAGAAAATATTTCTCTTTGAGGTGGTTATGCTAGATAAAACGGACTGTCATTTATTGGCGCTACTGCAGGAAGATTGCACATGCTCTTTGCAGGCGCTGGCGGATGCCGTTAATCTGACCACAACACCCTGCTGGAAACGGCTGAAACGCCTTGAGGATGAAGGGTATATTCTGGGTAAAGTGGCGTTGCTGAACCCGGAACTTCTGGGGCTGAATCTCACCGCATTTGTGCTGATAAAAACGCAGAATCACAGCAGTGAATGGTATAACCAGTTTGTTACCGTTGTTTCTGCAATGACTGAGGTGTTGGGTTTTTGGCGCATGGCAGGTGAATACGATTACTTGTTGCGTGTTCAGGTGGCAGATATGAAGCGGTTTGATGATTTTTATAAGCGTTTGGTCAACAATGTGCCTGGGCTGAGCGATGTCACTTCGAGTTTTGCCATGGAACAGATAAAATACACCACATCATTGCCACTGTAGGCACTCGTTCACTCTTTGAACCATTTCATACAACAAACTGGCTCATGAAGGCCAGTTTCAGGACTCGTTGCTGTGCGATTATTTGCTCAACTTCATTGGTACTTCCGCCGGGAATGGCGACGTTATTTGGGGGCGGTGACGCTACTCATTGTGATTGCAATTTTGCAACTTGCTCCGCCTAAGCTGGTGGGGATTATTGTCGATGGCGTCACGTTGGAACATTTCACGCTCAGCAAATTACTGCTGTGGATTGGCGTGATGGCTGCTATCGCTGTCGTGGTGTACTTGCTGCGTTATGTCTGGCGGGTGCTATTATTTGGCGCATCTTACCGGCTTGCAGTTGAGTTACGCGCGGATTTTTACCGGCAACTGAGCCGCCAGAGCCCGGCATTTTATCTGCGCCACCGTACCGGTGATTTGATGGCGCGGGCAACCAATGATGTTGACCGGGTAGTGTTTGCTGCTGGCGAAGGGGTGTTGACCCTGGTGGACTCCCTGGTGATGGGCTGCGCCGTGCTGGTAGTGATGTGTACCCAGATTAGCTGGCAACTGACATTGCTGGCGTTGTTGCCAATGCCTGTGATGGCGCTGGTTATCAAGCGCTATGGTGAACAGTTACACCAACGCTTCAAATTGGCTCAGGCTGCTTTTTCCTCCCTCAATGATCGGACACAAGAAAGTCTGACCAGTATCCGCATGATTAAAGCTTTCGGCCTTGAAGATCGCCAGTCTGCCTTATTTGCTGAAGATGCCAGGGATACGGGCGAGAAAAATATGCGGGTTGCGACGGTGGATGCCCGTTTTGATCCAACTATTTATGTTGCTATCGCAACGGCGAATATGCTCGCCATTGGCGGGGGAGCATGGATGGTCAGCCAGGGAATGTTGACGCTTGGGCAGCTGACAAGTTTTGCGATGTACCTGGGGCTGATGATTTGGCCGATGCTGGCGCTTGCCTGGATGTTCAATATTGTTGAGCGTGGCAGCGCTGCCTACAGCCGTATTCGTGATCTACTGGCGGAAAAAACTGTTGTGGAAGATGGCTCGCAGGTATTACCCACAGGGCCGGGATCACTGGTTTGCCAGATCAATTCGTTTACCTGGCCGGGGAGCCAGCACCCACAACTGCATCAGGTTGGTTTTACGCTGGCGCCAGGGAAAATCCTCGGTTTATGTGGCCCTACCGGTGGTGGGAAAAGCACGTTGTTATCACTGGTACAACGCCATTTCGACATAGATGACGGTGATATTTCGTTTCACGGCATGCCGTTACGCCAGTTGCAGCTTAGCAGTTGGCACCAACGGCTGGCTGTCGTCAATCAGACACCTTTCTTATTTTCTGACACGGTGGCGAACAATATCGCGCTCGGCAAGCCCGGCGCCAGCCGTGCTGAAATTGAAGCAGTTGCGAAACTTGCCAGTGTGCATGACGATATTCTGCGCCTGCCTCAAGGCTATGAAACAGAAGTGGGTGAGCGTGGGGTGATGCTCTCTGGTGGGCAAAAACAGCGTATTTCTATTGCACGGGCACTGCTGCTTAACGCCGAAATACTCATCCTTGATGATGCGTTATCTGCGGTGGACGGCAGAACTGAGCAGCAAATTCTGCACAACCTGAGGCAGTGGGGTTCAGGGCACTCACTGATTATCAGTGCTCACCGTTTATCTGCGCTTACTGAAGCCAGTGAAATACTGGTTCTTCAACAAGGGAATGTGGTGCAACGTGGCCGCCACCCGGAACTGGCGAACCAGCAGGGCTGGTATCGTGATATGTACCGTTACCAGCAACTGGAAGCTGCGCTGGATGAAGAAGATGACACCGGGGAGCAGGCCCATGCGTAATCCATCTCAACCTGCATTATGGCCGACACTAAAACGTCTCCTGGCTTATGGCTCTCCCTGGCGTAAATCTATTGTCAAAGCGGTGATTATGCTGTGGGTGGCTTCAGCGGCGGAAGTGAGCGGCCCGGCCTTAATCAGTTATTTTATTGACCACCTGGTTGCAGAAAAACAGCTACCGCTGGCGATGGTCTGTGGGCTGGCTGCGGCTTATATTCTGCTACAGGGGCTGGCCGCATTGCTGCATTACACGCAGGCCTTGTTGTTTAACGAAGCGGCCGTGGGGGTTGTGCAGCAATTGCGCACTGATGTTATGGATGCAGCGTTGCGCCAGCCAGTGAGTGCATTTGACACCCAGCCTGTTGGTCAACTTATCTCCCGTGTGACAAACGATACCGAAGTTATTCGCGATTTGTATGTCACGGTGGTGGCGACTGTATTGCGCAGTGCTGCGTTAATTGGCGCGATGCTGGTGGCGATGTTCTCGCTAAACTGGCGTATGGCGCTGGTAGCTATTGTTATTTTCCCTGCCGTGCTGGTGGTTATGCTGGTTTACCAACGTCTGAGTACGCCCATTGTCCGGCGGGTGCGCAGTTACCTCGCGGATATCAACGACGGCTTTAATGAAGCGGTTAATGGCATGGGCGTTATCCAGCAATTTCGCCAGCAGATGCGCTTTGGTAAAAAGCTGGCGGATGCCAGTGAAGCGCACTATGACGCGCGCATGCAAACTCTGAAGCTGGAAGGTTTTCTGCTCCGCCCTTTGTTGAGCCTGTTTTCAGCCCTTATTCTATGCGGCCTGCTGTTCCAGTTCGGCTATGCCGGTAATGGCGCAATTGAAGTTGGGGTGTTGTACGCCTTTATCAGCTATCTGGGGCGGCTGAATGAGCCTTTAATTCAGTTAACAACCCAGCAGTCGATGCTGCAACAGGCGGTTGTGGCCGGGGAGCGCGTGTTTGAGTTAATGGACTGCCAGCAGCAGCGTTATGGCTCAGATAACCAACCACTGGCGTCCGGGCGCATTGATGTTTCTGAACTCTCTTTTGCTTACCGTGATGGCCAGTATGTGCTGCGTGATATTAACCTGCAGGCACCGGCGAAAAGCTTTATCGCTTTGGTAGGGCATACCGGGAGCGGCAAGAGCACACTGGCAAATTTATTGATGGGTTATTACCCGTTGTCACAGGGGGAGATTCGCCTCGATGGCCGCCCGTTAGAGAGCCTGAGCCATAGTGTCCTGCGCAAAGGTGTGGCGATGGTGCAGCAAGACCCGGTGGTGATGGCCGAATCGCTATATATGAATGTGACACTGGGGCGGGATATCAGTGAAGAGCGTGTCTGGCAGGCGCTGGAAACCGTGCAACTGGCTGAGCTTGTGCGCTCAATGCCTGACGGTATCCATACCCAATTAGGTGAGCAGGGCAATACGTTGTCGGTTGGGCAAAAACAACTGCTGGCGCTGGCCCGGGTGCTGGTTGATACCCCGGAAATACTTATTCTGGATGAAGCGACTGCTAATATTGATTCCGGTACCGAGCAGGCGATAGGGCATGCGCTCAGTGCGCTACGCCAGCGAACCACTTTGGTCGTGATTGCGCACCGGCTCTCCACTATTACTCAGGCTGATACCATTCTGGTGCTGCACCGTGGGCAGGCGGTTGAGAGTGGCAGGCACGAGGCACTCCTGGCGAAACGTGGCCGGTACTGGCAAATGTATCAGTTACAGTTGGCTGGCGAAGAATTAGCCTCCAGCGGCTACGAAGAGTCCGTTGTTATGTGATGCACCATTATCTGGCGAACATTTAACCCATTGCACTAATGGTGCAGTGGTTTTTATAAAAACGCACCAAAAAGGTGCGTTTTTGTTTTTCAGGAATGTTCCTGGCGACAACATTGTTTCCGGTCTTTTCAGTTAACCCGCCTCTCACCTCGTTAAGACGCTGAAAGTTGCTGATTTATACTTTTGGCACGTTGATTGCTTAATAATCCCTGTTCGCTGCGGCACTTACCGATTTCTTACTGGAGGGGATTTATGAAGCTGGTTACCGTGGTAATTAAACCATTCAAACTGGAAGACGTCCGTGAAGCGCTTTCATCTATTGGCATTCAGGGGCTGACAGTGACTGAAGTAAAAGGCTTTGGTCGCCAGAAAGGGCACGCCGAGTTGTACCGCGGAGCAGAATACAGCGTTAACTTTCTCCCAAAAGTGAAAATTGACGTAGCCATTGCTGACGATCAACTCGACGAAGTTATTGATGTAATTAGTAAAGCTGCCTACACAGGCAAAATTGGCGACGGCAAAATTTTCGTTGCTGAATTACAACGTGTTATTCGTATTCGTACGGGCGAAGCCGACGAAGCGGCCCTCTGATTCCTGGCAATGGTGAAAGGGATGGATAAAATGAGTAAATTTGGCATTAAACTTGGCCTCGGGGCGCTGGCATTGTTGCCATCACTTGCAATGGCTGCACCAGCAGTAGCTGATAAAGCAGATAACGCTTTTATGATGATTTGCACCGCACTGGTGCTGTTCATGTCGATTCCTGGGATTGCACTGTTTTACGGTGGCCTGATTCGTTCCAAGAACGTGCTGTCTATGCTGACTCAGGTTTCTGTAACTTTCGCACTGGTGTGCGTGCTGTGGGTGGTTTATGGCTATACCCTGGCATTCAGCACTGGTAACAATTTCTTCGGTAGCTTTGACTGGACCATGCTGAAAGGCATCAAAATTACCGATCTGATGGGTACTTTCTATCAGTACATCCACGTTTCCTTCCAGGGCTCCTTCGCGTGTATCACCGTTGGCCTGATTGTTGGTGCCCTGGCTGAACGTATCCGCTTCTCTGCAGTATTGATCTTCGTTGCTGTGTGGATGACCCTGTCTTATGTGCCGATTGCGCATATGGTATGGGGTGGCGGTCTGCTGGCAAGCCACGGTGCGCTGGATTTCGCAGGCGGTACAGTGGTGCATATCAACGCAGCTGTTGCTGGCCTGGTGGGTGCCTACATGATGGGCAAACGCGTTGGCTTCGGCAAAGAAGCATTCAAACCGCATAACCTGCCAATGGTCTTCACTGGTACAGCGATTCTGTATGTTGGCTGGTTCGGCTTCAACGCCGGTTCTGCAAGTGCAGCGAATGAAATCGCTGGCCTGGCTTTCCTGAACACTGTTGTTGCAACGGGTGCCGCTATCCTTGCCTGGGTATTCGGTGAGTGGGCGATTCGCGGTAAACCGTCTCTGCTGGGCTCTTGCTCTGGTGCTATAGCGGGTCTGGTTGCGGTAACGCCTGCTTGTGGTTACATCGGTGTTGGCGGCGCGCTTATTGTTGGTATCGCTGCGGGTATCGCTGGCCTGTGGGGCGTAACTGCACTGAAACGCTGGTTGCGTGTTGATGACCCGTGTGATGTGTTCGGCGTTCACGGTGTTTGCGGTATCGTAGGTTGTATCCTGACTGGTATCTTCGCATCCTCTTCACTGGGTGGTGTTGGTTTCGCAGAAGGTGTCACTATGGGCCATCAGCTGATGGTTCAGCTGGAAAGCGTGCTGATTACCATTGTCTGGTCTGGCGTTGTTGCCTTCATTGGTTACAAAATTGCCGATATGACTGTTGGCCTGCGTGTTCCGGAAGATCAGGAACGTGAAGGTCTGGATGTTAACAGCCACGGTGAAAATGCTTACAACGCATAATCCCGTTGGTTGCTGAGTGCCTGGTGTAACAGCCGGGCATAAAAAAGAGAGACTGTTGTCTCTCTTTTTTGCTTTTAGATAAATAGCGTGGGTTAACCCCGCTGGCGCATAACGCCTTCCTGCACTGTTGAAGCCACCAAAACCCCATCCTGCGTATAGAACTCGCCGCGTACAAAACCTCTGGCACTGGATGCTGATGTGCTTTCCACGCTGTAGAGCAACCACTCGTTAAGGCTGAAAGGGCGGTGGAACCACATAGAGTGATCAATAGTGGCAACCTGCATTCCGTGCTCCAGAAACCCTATTCCGTGTGGCTGCAACGCAGTGGGCAGAAAGTTAAAGTCAGACGCATAACCCAGTAAGTACTGGTGAATGCGTAAATCATCCGGCATTGTGCCATTCGCCCGCATCCAGACCTGGCGTTCAGGTTTATCCACATGGCCTTTCAGAGGGTTATGGAACACTACCGGGCGGATCTCCAGCGGTTTATCGCTTAAGAATTTTTCTTTAGCCAGTGGAGGGAGCATATGCTCAAACAGTTTGGCGATATCCGTTTCGGATTTTAGTGACTCCGGTTCCGGGGCCTCTGGCATGGTTTTCTGGTGTTCAAAACCAGGCTCAGGTGCCTGAAATGATGCAGTCATATAAAAGATGGGCTTGCCATTTTGAATGGCGGACACGCGCCTGGCACTAAAGCTGTTGCCATCACGCAGTACTTCAACATCATAAACAATGGCTTTCTTGCTGTCTCCGGGGCGTAAAAAGTAACTGTGAAAGGAGTGCACCAGGCGTTCTGCAGGAACAGTTTCTTTTGCTGCATACAGCGCCTGCCCAACGACCTGGCCGCCAAATACCTGGCGCAGGCCAAGGTCTTCACTTTGCCCACGAAACAGGCCTTCTTCAATTTTTTCAAGATTTAACAGGGCTAACAAATTATTTAACGCCTGACTCATAGTACACCCTCTGGCTGCGGAGTTTTTAGTCGGTGTGTGTAGTGACCATATGGCCTGATGCGCGGCTTTGCGACACAACGTTGTAGCGTAATCGCCCTGAGTTCGGGTAAGTGCCAATAATCCAGGCGATTCGCACAGCCACAATGCGACACATATTGTTAAGTATAACCTGGATTTCTAACTGGTCCGATGGGTTCAATTATCTGAATTTCCAGTCTTTTAGCAGCAAAAAATCAGGTAATATGCCAGACTTACCCTGATAAGCAATAAACCAACCCCTCACCACAACGATATTAACTGTATTGGTGTGGTGGCAGGAGAAGGAGAAAAACGATGAAACTGACACCCGTAATTTGCGGTCTGGCTGCTGCTTTTGTCCTGGCTGGCTGTGCACAACAATTTCGCAATACTTATGAAGTGCCAAACCCGGACTTTGCCTATTCGCGCCTGGCCTCACAGGCCGATATGCAGAAACCTCATCTGTCTGGTGATGTTGTCATTAACCAGCGTTTTGCATTGCCACAGAATGCAGTACTGACAGTCACTTTGTCTGATGCCTCACGTGCGGATGCTCCGGCGAAAGTCTTGTCACAAAAAGTGGTCAATCTTGAAGGCCACCAGGCGCCATTCAGCTATGTGCTGCCTTACGACCTGGCCGATATCCGCCAGAACGCGCGGATTTTATTAAGTGCTGCAATCACCGTGGACGGCAAACTGATGTTCCGGTCTGATTCCTTTAAACCGGTTATCACCAATGGTGTGAACAGTACCGACCTGCACTTGATTCCGCTGCAAAATACCGCAGTTGCTGTTCAACCAGCAAAAGTGACTGAAGCGTATCCGGTACCTACGCACTTCTTGCCGCAACAGCAGCAAACTCAAATGCAAACCGGTAATTGATTTTCGCCCGCTAACTAAAAAGAAGGGAAACCACGCTTTTCCCTTCTTTTTCATTAGTCTTGCAGCGCCTTTGGGCGCTGTTTTCTTTTATTCAGGCCAACGGTAACGTGGCAGATCAATTCTCCCATCCCCGGATACCTGCACGCCTTCAGCCAGTAATGCCTGGCGCTGGCGGCTGAGGTCCGGGCCGGTCAGTGATATTTGGCCTGTGCGGTTCACAACCCGGTGCCATGGCAGGCGTGAACCTTCCGGGAGCCGTTTGAGCACGCCGCCTACCTGGCGAGCTGCACGTGGCGAACCTGCCATACGAGCCACATCACCATAAGTAGTTATCCTGCCGGAAGGAATTGCCGCAATTATCTGGTATACCCGTTGGGCGAAATTGTCTGTTGAGGCCATGTGTTACTCCTGTTCTCCATCCATGCGACTATACCCGGTGGCCAGTAAGGAAGAAACTGAGGCAACTGCGCAATAAACCGTCATCCGGACCCTGTTGACTTGCAATTAGCGGAATCAACAGAGATAATGCGCCCCGCGCGTTGGAATACAACGCTCTCAATGGGGGCCCTGTTGGTTCTCCCGCAACACTAACTTGTGAACTCGGTCAGGTCCGGAAGGAAGCAGCCGCAGCAGGCGACGTGTGTGCCGGGATGTAGCTGGCAGGGCCCCCACCCATTTGTGCGTTCTGCACGTTCTGGTTTTTTCCCGGTTTTAATTAAACACCTCTGGCGCAATAACGTGTGCAGGCTGAGACTATCTTCCGCCCAACCTGCGATGCCGGGTTATGGTCTTTTGGGCGTGCTTTTGGCGGTGATCCCGGGAATTATGAATTGCTTTGCGGGCCACTTGTTATCAGTGCGAGCGTTTTTTGCTCAATCTCATCCTGCAACAGGTAACGGCGGCGGTATTCCGCGCGTTTTTTGCTGGCGATGTCTTCAAGTTCCTTTCTCGGTAAGGATAGCGGAAGCTGCCATTGATATTGCCCGGCTTTAATCCCACTCACCGATTCCCAGAATTCGTCATAACTGGCATGCAGATGGCGTGCCTTACTGAAACGGTAGCGCCAGCCGCGGAATACATGCCCGGCATCGCTCACACCATAGATCTGTTCTGGCTGCCACTGGCTACATAATTGCCAGATAACTTCCAGCAAAATACGTTTGGGGAACAGGCCATGGCAGGCTTTGGTGGCCTGTTTAATCGTGTCATTGGTAACCTGGCGGCGTGGGCCCTGAACACCACCAATAAAGAGTACCGGGCACTGTGCAGGCTCAGTAATACAGAAGGTTAAACTGGCCAGTAACTCGTCGCCCATAAACAACCACAGCGTGCTTTCACCTTCGCGCTCTGCCGTGCGGGCAGTGGATGCCTTAAGTGAAAACACTTCATCGTTACGCCCGGAGAAGTTAAACAGCAGAGTCGGCTCGCTGGCTGTCAGTGCCTGGAAAAGTGTTGCTCCGGTATGTTGGTGCAAGAAATGGTAGTGATCCACAACGGCCTGAGCGCGTTGTGAGGCAGTCAAACCAAGCCGCAGATAATGGCGGTGTGGTTTACTGGGCAGCGTAACCTGTGCCCGCAGCAATGCCGGGAATTCAGGTAACCGGGCTAAAGCTGCCAGCATGCTGTTGGTAGGTTTCCAGTACCACAGCGAACGCAGCAAAAATTTTAACCGGTAGCGCTTTTTCTGCCAGATAGCAGCGGGAGGAACAACCAACCCGCGGGCGATAGCAAAAACCAGTGATCCGGTGCCAATGCCTTGCTCATCAGCGGTGTGTAACGGTGTTTCATTCACAGACATAAATGCCCCAACAGCTTAAAAATAAATCAAATAAGAATTGTCTGTGTAGTGTATTGGAGTGAACTTCAACGAAAGCTCATTGGGATGAATAAAGTTAATCGTTGGTAAAACCTGTTTTGGTGGGTATGTTAGGAAAGGTCTCGCTCTGTGTTATATGTGGCGAAGTAGTTTAAAAGTAAAAAATAATCGTATTACTGATTGATAAAATGAGACTTTACGACTTCATTTTTAGGTATTTTCTTTGGTAGCTTTGAAAGCGATTTTTGCTTGCGGGCTCTTTATTTAAATTGCCAGTGTGCGGGCTTTGTTAGTCTCATTCATGAGACACTTCTTTGCCGGGTGTGGGTTACAGCGCTAATGACAAGCGATGAGGAAATCGCTCTGGTTGTCAGTGCCGGCAATCGGCAACCCAGCAAGGCCTGGCCGTTTTTTGGGAAAGAACGATGAAAATAACACAAACACTCTATGTCATTGCCGTAATTGGGCTGGCTGGCTGTGTGGCAAAACCACCAGCTGTTCCTGCTCTTAGCGCAAACACTGTGTCGGCAACGCAGTCCGGGATTATCGACGGGACCACTTCATTAACCGGGCTGATTCAACAGTATGGTGTACCGTCGCGCACGCTCTGGTCACCACAAGGTAAACAAATAGCAGTCTGGATGCAGAACTGGGCAGGGCCACAGGGGCAACAAGCTGCACAGACAACGCAACTGACGGCATTAATTAATGGTGATGTCGTCGAGAAGCATTGGGTCCATCGCTACCCTGTAGGTATGCAGAACAGCTTTTTGAGTTCAGACAGTAAGCTGCATCTGAATAAAATCATCACCAAAGGGGTTTCCACTGAAACGGGGGTTATTGCCCGCTTAGGGGAACCTCGTAACTACTTGTTTGATGATGACGGTAATAAAATCATGATGTATGTCTGGCACGAAAACCCGCTAATGGCTCAGGGGGGAGCAACGCCAGCCAGAAAGATGAATGTGCTATTGATATGCCTGGATAGCCACAATGTGGTGAAATTTTTCAACATTGAACAGCTTGAAGGTAGTGACGGTATTCAAAGTGACCCTGGATCTGCCTTTAGCCTGGATACCTGAACATAGCGCAGCCTCTGGTTGTTCACACCTGGTGGAGTACTTCCGCCGGGTGTGGGCATGTTACCTGTATAGTCCGCCAGGCTGGTTGAATAACAAGTAGTGAGCAGGCTTAATGCAGTGGCTATTCTTCTGTTTGCGTTTTTACTGATTGTATTCCCATTGCCTGTTAAGCCGAAATAACACGCTTTAATGGCAATTAATGTGGTGAATGACAGTTAATTACTGTAGTAATAAAACGCAAAAAATAAATTGTAAAACATTGATTAATAATAAAATAAAGAAGAGGCTATAAAGCCTCGTATAAAGTAACGTTTGGATATCGAAAGGATTCGAGAAACAATACCCTATGCAATCCTTTCCTTTGCTCTCTTCCGCTATATCAGTCCTCAATACTACCAGTACTGGCAAGCATCTCTTTCTTTATGCGAAACACGGTAGCTCGACCGCAATCGCACAGTTTTGCGATCTCGTCCGGTGTGTTCTTCCCTGCTTGAAGCATTTCAATGATTTTACTGTGCAATTCTTTGTTCTTTTGCTTGCCTTTGTACTTACGAGCTTCTTTAGCAAGGGTAATCCCTTCGTTGCGGCGTGATACGATCATTCTTCGCTCGAATTCGGCGACTGCCCCCATCATGGTTAGGATCAGGCGTGATTGTGGGGAGTTATCAAAACTCATGAGTTAGCAAGGAACTGAACAGTGATCCCACGTTCAACGAGGCTATCAATCATTTCCAGTAAATCGCGAGTATTACGTGCAAGGCGGTCGATTGTATGAGTAATAAGAGTATCACCTTCGCGGAGGTGTGAAAGGCGGTTCAACAGTTCAAGTCTTTCGCTGGTGGACTTCCCTGATTCTCTCTCTGTAACGATTTTGTCACAAACAGGTTCCAGTACTGCCAACTGACGCTCAAGATTCTGATCCTTTGTTGAGACTCTCGCATAACCAAAAATCATTTTCCTGTCCTCACCGCTGATTAGTATCATTTAAACCCGTACAACATATAAATGATACTTAACGAGACGAGAAAAACGAGTATCGTTAGGGAGTACCCAAAAGAGATTTTTGACCGTGCGTTTTTAGGCAATGTAGGGTTAGTGAAAAGTTCAGTACTGAGATCTGAATACACGGCATTTGGTCGGCGGGGTTGGACCTGATCAGACGAACAGGATTTTAAATCGTGCAGAAAAATACTGACTGTACTTTTATCTGAGTAAACGATCCCTTTAATTTTTTTGTCAAAAATCGGGATGCCTGGGGTTTGATTGTTTTTTTGTACTTAAGGGTATTACTTTTAGCGAAGATGAAAAGCGGCCTACATGAAGCCGCATACGGTTGATCACCAGCGAAGTTCTGATGTAGGCAAGAAAGTAACTGCAACTACCATATCTGCCATGTCATAGCGGATTTGCATTGTGATAGGTATGTGGAAATCTTCAACGGTGAATCGCTCAATCCTGCCGATTTCCTGCTTCATAATTACTCTCGGCGGAATACTGTTTTCTGGTTCGCCAAAGTTTTCGTGAACCCACTGGCGAGACATACTTTTTTGCAATGGAGTGGGTAGATCGTTTGGGAATATCCAATTCTTCAGCGTATCATGCTGAATGCTTAATGTAATTTCTTTCAGCACCCGGCCTTCACGTTGGAAAGCTAAAAACACACCTTCTTTCGCCATATCAAGGCTAATCGTTGGTGAACCTGATGCACCTTTGGGGTCACTTTTATAGGTTATCAATCCAGAATCAACCAAATCTTTATAAGATTTACCTAAACTACGGATCAATGCTTCAACATTTAGTGTCATTAGTACAATCCTTGCTCTGTATTCAGCTTGTGCATCATAGCTCTGGCGGATTCAAGTTGTTCTTCAGTAGCCCCATACTCTTTAAGAGCAGGTTTTATTGCATCAAAATTCCGATCCAGGGCATTCCTCAAATTCTTCGCATCCCCTGCAATTTGGTCTGGTATATTACGTCCACCGTAAGTTTGACTGATTTTCTGGTGAACTTCTTTCGGCACAACAATCGCAGCTACCCGATCTGCCATTTTCCTGATTAGTTTTTGATCAAGACCAGGATACTTATCCATTAAGAATTGTTCAACTGCGGCTCTTGAAGGCATATGATCTGCTTCATATTTTCCCTGCCGCGAGCGTCCCATGAACTCTATGTACAAAGCAACTTCCAGCAGTTCTACCGGAGGTTTACTGAGATAGATGTAGATCGGCGGGTGGATGTTCCCCGGAAACACCAGAATGTAATCCCGAAAGTCCTTCTCTTCCGGTACTGGCGTTGTGGTGATAGTTACGCCCTGAATATCAGGATGTTCAAGCCCCGGAATCGTTACAGTACCCGCCTGCGGGCTGTTATTGCCTGTATTCCAGCTACTTTGCGATCCCGGCGTACTCTCTGGTGTCCATGTGATCAGCGGCTTATCGCTTCTCTCGTCGCCCCAAAATTCATAGCTACCATCCCTTTGTTTTTCCAGCATACGAACACGAACCTGATCACGCCCGCTTTCAGTACTGGTATGATAGCCGACAGCTTTTAATCGCCCAGTTTCATCGTCAGTAATCCAGTTATAGCGTACTCGGGTTGGTACGGTTCCTTTGCTGTAAGCGACTTGCAGTAATTTTTCAGGTGTTAGCAGATCGCTCTTGTCACCCCTGAGTCTTGACTGAACAATCGCCCCCATAACAACAAACGGTAAATTCATCGCAAGCGAACCGCTCAAGACTTCCGGGCCTGAAAGGTGTTTCATGGTATGTGTAAGGGCTTTGGCTGCGTCCTGATTCGCTTTTGCTGTAGCCCCTGCTGCCGACGCTGCCATTCCGACTTCGGCTGAACTGCCCATAATAACCGGAGGTGGGGGAAGTGGCATTGCCTCCGCTTCACCAAAGAAGAAGCCAGCTACTTTATCGAACAGTGATTTTTTCTTCGGTGGTTCTGGTGGTGGTGAAATTTTCTTTTTCTTCGCGGCTTGTGCGTGCTGTTCTGGCTCAGGGGCTGGCTGCGATGGAACAGACTGATAGAAACTCATCTCGCCAATGTTAGCTTGTGGTTCGTCTGCTGTTCCTGCATCAGTATTACCAGTACCGCGAAGTACTGATTTGGCAAAGACAGGTACGACAGTTGTTGCCACCACACTGGCAATAGCGGAGACGATTTTATTATTACCTGATGAACTACCTGAAGTTGTGCTTCCTCCGCTTCGAGATTCATATCTCATAGCCGGGTATTTCGCTACGATGAATTTTGCCTGGCAAGGGCAACTACTAAAGCTATCAAGCGTTCCCGCGATCAACTTTAGAGAGTTACCCTCAGTATCTTTCATGAAGCTAATCCCGCCAATGATCCTGTATGTACCTTCATGTTTTCCACAAGTTACAGGATCACCCATTCTTGCAACAGGGCGTGAATGAGATCTGCGATTAGGATTTCCACCAATGATCGTCCCTCCGCAGGTTGTTTTATCGTTTAGACAGAGGATATATCCGGTCGCCATAGTTACCCCTTCCCCCAAGAGTTGAACCCTTTTCCTGCGGAAGCAGTAACGTACTGCCACATGTTTGTTTTTATAGCCATATCAGCTCGCTCCTTGTACCGACTTGCTATCACAGGGGAACACCCTTGATTATTCCTTATAAATCATATTGATATCGCAGGCATAATATCCAAAAAGTGACTTAACTTAAATCAATTTGGCTGAAAAATACACATTCATCTTCCGAACGTGAACAGGAAATGTCCGTCGAAATTGCCCGCCTTAAGCGACAACTGGCTGAAGGGGATGAAGAGCTGGTCATTCTCCAAAAGGCCGCGACATACTTCGCGAAGCGCCTGAAATGAAGTATGTCTTCATCAAAAAGCATCAGGCTGAATTCAGCGTCAAAGCCATGTGCCAGGTGCTTCGGGTTGCCCGAAGCGGCTGGTATGCCTGGCTCAAACGTCGCTATCAGCCCGGTCAGTTACCGTGAGCACGGCCTGCCGGTGTCAGAAAACTTGCTGAAACAGAATTTTTATGCCAGTGGTCCGAACCAGAAGTGGTCCGGAGACATCACGAACCTTCGCATGGATGAAGGCTGACTGTATCTGGCGGTGGTGACTGACCTCTGGTCTCGTGCCGTTATTGGCTGGTCGATGTCCTCACGAATGGCGGCGAAACTGACCTGCGATGCGTTACAGATGGCGCTCTGGCGGCGTAAATGTCCGGAAAATATCATCGTCCACACGGATCGTGGCGGGCAGTATTGCTCAGCAGATTATCAGGCGCTACTGAAGCGATATAACCTGCGCGGTAGCATGAGTGCAAAGGGCTGCTGTTACGATAACGCCTGTGCGGAAAGCTTCTTCCAGTCACTGAAAGTCGAATGCATCCATGGTGAACGCTTTATCAGTCGGGAAATAATGCGGACGACGGTATTTAATTATATCGGGTGTGATTACGATCGGTGGTGGCCTCAGCCCGGAACAGTTTGAAAACCAGAACCTCGCTTAGGGCTGTGTCCACATTACGTGGGTAGGATCACAATACACCGTTTTTTCATTCCATTTCCCGAAAAACAACAACAGTAAAAATAAGTATATCAATGTAACAATGAAATTTATTGCTACAGAATGAGTTCCTGGTCACATTTATTTTCCATCCTGAATTGCAGGTCATCTTTCTGCAACTGAATAGTGATGGATTTTTCCTGTCGATTCGTGTAATAAGAATTATATTATTGCGCTAAATAAACTCGAAGGAAAGCATATGGAAACCGCAGTGCTAAATGTAAAAATTAGCAGTGAACTTAAAGAACAAGTGCGTAGTTATGCTGAACTGCATGGGGAAACATTGGGTGCGGTAACAGAGCAGTTTCTGAGAATGGCTTTTGAAAGCCTTGATGCTGGGGTTAAGGAAGATGATATTGATAACCAGCACACAGAAGAAGAAGGAGTTCAACCATTAAATGCTAAAGAAATCAAAGCATTGAGAAAACTTCTTAAAAAGAGGAAATAATGGCTGACGATAATGTGAGTGTGGCTCACAGTTATAATGAGGCATGTGAATTATTGCGCTCCGGTTTTGTTAAGCATGTTCGCCTTGACTGGAATGTGGGGAGTGATGAATTTTTTCGCATAGCTTCAGACTGGTGTGACGCCGGTGCAAAAATAAAACGCAGAGATAATGGGTTTGTTATTTCTGTAAAAGGTTTTCCGGTTCCACGGCAGCATTGATTTCCCCACTTTTTTTCATGTTATACAGATATATGATTGTAACTGTCCGGCATGAATATTAACTGGGGCTTAATGCTGATTGTCATATTACTGACATGAAAATGAAATTTATATGAAATAATAGTGTCATAAAAATATCATTTTTATGCAACCGGAATTACCTGGAGTATTCATAACCACTTGTTAAGGTGGCATTGCCTCAAAGGTAATGTGCATCATGGATGATATTAAAAACGGCGAGCTTTGCGGCTCGCCGTTCTCTTTTGGGTGCTGTTGTGTGGCTGGCTGGTGCAGGTTAAATCATCATATTGCTTGCTGGTGAGCGAACCAGAGCAAGTTGTTGCCACACCGGAAGCAGGCGCATCAGTGCCATCTCCATTCTGGCCGTTTCCAGCGTGAAAGGCAGGCGCAAGAAACGTTCAAAAGCACCATCAATACCGAACCGGGGGCCAGGCCCCAGGTGAATGCCAATATTCTCTGCACTGGCTGCAAACCGTGTTGCAGCAGGGGAAGGCAGCGTTACCCACAGCGATAACCCACCGGGTGGTGGAGTGGTTTGCCAGTGAGGAAAATATGACTGTATCAGTGCCAGGCACTGGTCGCGTTGTACCTGCAGTTGGTGGCGTTTTTCCTGTAAAATCGCCTCTTCCTCTTCTATCAAAATAGCCGCAGTGAGTTGCTCAAGCAGCGGAGAACCCAAATCGAGGGTGTTACGTTGTTGTACCAGGCGGGCTATCACCCCTGGAGACGTTCGTATCCATCCCAGCCGTAAACCTCCCCAAAAGCTTTTGCCACAAGAACCCAGAGAAATTATGTTTTCTGCATCGCCAAAACAGGCCAAAGGTGGTGGTGGCGGGGCGTCATACCATAATTCCGCCATGGTTTCGTCAACCACCAGCGGGGTGTGGCTGCGTTGTGCAATGGCCGCAATGCTCTGGCGCTCTGCAAGGCTCATACAACGCCCGGTTGGGTTATGAAAATCAGGGATAAGGTAGGCAAGGCGGGGAGATGTTTGAGCCAGTGTGGCGGCGAAACCATCACAATCCCAGCCTTCATTTGCCGGCAGGCTGACACCTACCGGGCGGCAGGAAGCACCCCGGATGGCATCCAGCGCCATTGGGTACGTGGGGTGGTCAACCAACACTCTGTCTCCGGGCCCGGTGAACAACCGCAATAGTAATGCCAGCCCACTGACCGCGCCGTTGACCACCATTATCTGGTCTGGTGTGGTCGCCAGGCCTCTCTGGCAGTAATGCCGTGCAATCGCTGTTCGCAGGCGCGGCAGGCCCTGTGAATCATAGCCAGTTGAGCCCAGGTGCTCTGTCAGCCCGGTAATGGCTCGCTGGTAAGCCTGGTGGATTGCCGGGCTGGCGGGAAGGGCCGCGGTGGCAAGGTCCAGTGTATCGCCGGGAACCGTATAGGCCTGTTGGGTTACCTGAGTATCAGGCAGGCGAGTAACTGACCCCGACCCCTGGCGGCTTTGCAGGTAACCTTCTTCACGCAACTGGTTTAGTGCATTCGCGACGGTTGTGCGGCTCAGTGCCAGTGAATCTGCCAGTTCTCGTTCCCCGGGTAACCGGTTGTTTAAAGGCAACCGGCCATCAAGTATCAGCAAGCGAAGCCCTTCAGCCAGTTGCCGGTAAACGGGAATACGCGTGTCCGGATGATGCCACTGGCCCAGTATTTTCAGTAACGAGGCGCTGCGCAGTTGTCGTTGTGTCATAGCAGTCCACTTTTTATAAACTGGACCTTATTATTAAGTCCATTGTTGCGCAAAGTATAAACATGTCTGCAAAAAACAGGAAATCCTTATGTTGCGCCGTTTAATTCAGTTGTACACAGGCCTGGTGTTTTATGGCATCTCAATTGCGGTGTTCTATCGTGCCAACCTGGGGTTGGATCCGTGGGATGTGTTCCACATGGGGCTTGCCCAACTGACCGGGCTGAAGCTTGGGCAAACCGTCATTGTGGTGGGGGCGTTAGTTTTATTGTTGTGGTGGCCGATGCGCCAGAAACCAGGCCTGGGGACTATCAGTAATGTGGTGGTGCTGGGGCTGGTGGCCGATGCAGTACTGGCTGTTTTCCCCCCAATAACTGATTTGTGGGTACGCAGCCTGTGCCTGGTTATTGCGATAGTGCTTAATGCTCTGGCAACCAGTTTGTATATTGGCGCCGGGTTTGGCGCTGGCCCTCGTGATGGGTTGATGACCGGCATGCATAACCGAATGGGCTGGCCAATACGGCGCATCCGCACAGTTATTGAATTGACAGTACTGCTTGTGGGTTTCTTGATGGGTGGCAGCCTGGGGATTGGCACAGTGCTGTATGCCGTGAGTATTGGGCCACTTATTCAACTGACACTCCCCTGGTTTTCAGCCCGAAGTTCACAGCAGCCCAGGGTTGAAACTGGCGAAAAATCACAAGGTAATACACTTTCTGATCTCAAAAGCCCGCTCTGAGGTAGTATAGCGTTTTTACCCTCAGAGGCCGGTTATGAGCAATAAAACGATAACCTTATATGATGTCGCGGCGCGAGCGGGCGTGTCTTATCAGACCGTTTCTCGTGTTATCAATGGGGCGGCAAATGTATCGGTTCGTACCCGGCACAATGTTGAACAGGCGATGCAGGCGCTCCATTATGTGCCAGATCCCGCAGCACGGCAGCTCGCCGGGAAAAGGCGGCGTATATGGGGGTTGGTAACGACAGACTTATCCCTGCACGCGCCTTCGCAAATAGCGGCGGCGATTAAGTCCCAGGCCTCACAGGCTGGCGTGGATGTCTCTATTGCCATGCTGGAGGCGTTGAGTGAACAGGCGTGTTGCCAGGCACTGGACACCCTGCTGGCACAACGAGTGGAAGCTGTAGCGGTTAATTTGCCTTTGTCCGCCAGCCAGGCATCGGCACTGGTGGCTCGTTATGCTCATGCCCCGATACTCTTTTTAGATGTGCCAGCCAGCGCACAGGTGCCCAGTGTCACTTTTGACGCCGCACAGGGTGCTGCGTTGGGGGCGAAACATCTTTTGTCGCTGTCATTAAACCGCATAGCGTTACTTCATGGGCCGTTATCTTCTGTCAGTGCTGTACAACGCCGTGCCGGTTGGGTGGATACGCTGGCACAGGCCGGTGTACAACCCGTTGCTCAGGGCGAAGGCGACTGGAGTGCGGCCAGTGGTTATTTGCAGGCTCAGGTATTACTCAGTTACCAGCCGCAGGGTATTTTGGTTGCCAATGATCAAATGGCCCTGGGTGTGCTGCGCGCTTGCGCTGAGCGTGGTATCTCCGTGCCGGGTGAGGTAAGTGTGGTTGGTTTCGACGATACAGCAGACAGCGCATGGTTCACCCCGCCTTTAACCACCATCCGCCAGGATTTTCGCCAGTTGGGTGAGTCCTGTGTGTTCTGGCTGAACAGTGTGGCCGGGAAAAAAACGCCTGCATCACAATGCCTGCCTGTTACGCTGGTGGTTCGTGAATCGACTGGTGAGGCTGGCAAGGGCAGGCCTCAGCCAGCAGCATTGGCACAGCAGTTACATGTGCTGGCGGAACAGGTTGCGAAATTGCCTTCGTAAACTGGATGTGATCCGCTTCGCTTATTCCCTTTATTCAGGTTTACGGTGTGCTCAGATTAATTCACATTATTGTGAATGTGAGCGCTTCGCAATTTATGAGGGAACTATGTCTGCCACGCCTTGTTCTGAACAGCTTTCTGCTTTGTCTGCCCTGGTTGCACGCCGTGACTGGGAGAATCCATCGGTTACTCACTGGCATCGCCTGGCGAGCCATGCTCCACTTGCGGGCTGGCCTGATGAAGTGAGCGCTGTGCATAAAAAACCGGGTAATGGCCGGTTAAGCCTGAACGGGGCATGGCAATTTACCTGGTTTCCTCGCCCTGAAGCGGTGCCTGCAAAATGGGTTGCCCGGCCACTGGAATCAGCTATAGAGGTGGTGGTTCCGGGAAACTGGCAGTTGCTACCGGGGTTTGATGTGCCGGTGTACACCAATGTGAATTACCCTATTGCCACAACCCCGCCGCAAGTCCCCGTGGATAACCCTACCGGGTGCTATTCGCGCGTGTTTACTGTGGACCAAAGCTGGCTTGATAGCGGGCAAACACGCATTATTTTTGATGGCGTGAATTCTGCATTTTACCTGTGGTGCAACGGGCACTGGGTGGGATACAGCCAGGACAGCCGCCTGCCTGCTGAGTTTGACCTGACTCCCTGGTTGCAGGCGGGCGAAAACCGGCTTGCCGTGATGGTACTGCGCTGGTGCGATGGTACCTGGCTTGAAGACCAGGACATGTGGCGCATGAGCGGGATTTTCCGTGATGTTACGCTACTGCATAAGCCCGATGCGCATATTGCGGATTATCACCACCAAATTACCTTCAATAGTGACTACACCCGTGCTGAATTAATGTTGAATGTGAGTATGGCCGGTGACCATCCACAGCAATACCAGGTTGAGGCCAGCCTGTGGCGGCATGGGGAGTGTATCACTCGCGAAAAACAGCCCGTGGGCAGCCCAGTGATTGATGAACGTGGCCATTACCCTGAACAGGCCCGGCTTACTTTATCTGTTACCACGCCCGCGCTTTGGAGTGCGGAAACGCCACATTTGTACCGCCTGGTAATGGCACTGGTGGATAGCGAGGGCAACTGTATTGATGCCGAAGCCTGCGAGGTAGGATTTCGCGAAGTCACCATTGCCGGAGGGTTGTTGAAGTTAAATGGCAGGCCACTGCTCATTCGCGGTGTGAACCGCCATGAGCACCACCCGGAGCATGGCCAGGTAATGGACGAAGCCACCATGCGCCAGGATATTGTGTTGATGAAACAACACAATATTAACGCAGTTCGTTGTTCTCACTACCCCAACCACCCGCTCTGGTATCAGTTATGCGATGAGTACGGCTTGTATGTTGTGGACGAAGCCAATATTGAAACCCATGGCATGCAGCCTATGTCACGCCTTGCACAAGACCCTGTATGGTTTGCTGCAATGAGTGAGCGGGTTACCCGCATGGTCCTGCGGGATCGTAACCATCCATGCATTATTATTTGGTCTTTAGGCAATGAGTCCGGCCATGGCGCGGCTCATGATGCGTTATGGCGCTGGGTGAAAAGTACCGACCCCGGCCGCCCGGTGCAGTATGAAGGTGGCGGTGCCAATACTGCGGCCACTGATATCATTTGCCCGATGTACGCCCGCGTAGATGAAGACCAGCCTTTTGAACAGGTTCCCAAGTGGTCAATTAAAAAATGGGTGGGGATGCCAGACGAACATCGTCCGTTGATTTTATGTGAATACGCTCATGGGATGGGAAATAGCCTGGGCGGGTTCTACCGATACTGGCAGGCTTTCCGGCAGTATCCGCGCCTGCAAGGGGGCTTTATCTGGGACTGGGTTGACCAGGCGCTGACAAAATATACGCCAGAGGGCAAACCATGGTGGGCTTACGGTGGGGATTTCGGGGATAAACCCAATGACCGCCAGTTTTGCCTGAATGGGCTGGTATTTCCGGACCGCACCCCACACCCGGCATTATATGAAGTACAACGCGCTCAGCAGTTTTTCCAGTTTCACTGGGATGCCAGCCAGCCTCAGCAGTTGCAGGTTACCAGCGAATATCTGTTCCGAACCACAAATAACGAATGCCTGTGCTGGGCTCTGACACAAGCTGGTGATGTGTTGCTTGAGGGGCGGGAGTCACTGGCGCTGGCTCCGGAGTCCAGTCAGTGTCTGGTTGTCCCGCCATTCCCTGAACGTCATGGCTGTGAGCCGCGCTGGTTTAGCGTCTGGGTTGAATATTTAGCCGATACACAGTGGGCTCAGGCCGGGCAGCGTTGTGCCTGGGCACAGTGGCCAGTTACGGGTTCACTTCCGTTACCGGAGTTAGCGGTATCTGAGCCTCAACTTCCGCGCCCACAGCTGGTGGTGGAAAACGGGCTGTACCAGGTCACCATCGGGGATAACCGCTGGGTGTTTGACCGCACACTGGGCACACTGGTGCAGTGTTTTACCGGCGAGACAGCGCACCTGCTCGGCCCTGTTGAAGATCAGTTTGTGCGTGCGCCACTGGATAACGACATTGGCACCAGTGAAGCCGCACGGGTTGACCCGAATGCCTGGGTGGAGCGCTGGAAAGCGGCAGGGCTTTATGATTTACAGGCGCAGGTTTTACAGTGCGAAGCCTATGAAGCACCTGAGGGTGTGGTTATCAAAACACGGCATGCCTGGTTACACCAGCAACACTGTTGTTTTATTAGTGAAAAACGTTGGCAGATAGATGGCAACGGGCAATTGCAGCTTGATGTCCGGGTTGACGTGGCAGCAGATATTCCACCACCGCCGCGTATTGGCCTGGTGTGCCACCTGGCGGGCCTGGCACCTGTAGTCAGTTGGGACGGGCTTGGTCCTTATGAAAACTACCTGGACAGAAAACTGGCTGCCTGCCAGGGGCGCTGGACATTACCATTGCCAGAACTGCATACCCCTTATATTTTCCCCAGTGAAAATGGCCTGCGCTGTGACACCCGTTGGCTACGTTACGCGGGCCACCAGTGGCAGGGGTTGTTCCACTTCGGGATTGGCCGATACAGCCTGCAACAACTGCGTGTGACCAGCCATGTGCATTTACTGGCAGAAGAGCCAGGGGTATGGCTGAATCTGGATGCGTTTCATATGGGGGTTGGTGGTGATGACTCCTGGAGCCCGAGTGTGCACCAGGATGACATCCTCGCCACATCAACCCTGCGTTACCAGCTTAGCTGGTCCCTGCCTGGGTAAAACTATGACTGGGTAAGACTAGCCTGAGTAAGACCAGGACGGTGTGAGAACAAACCACCGCCATCAACTCACTTTGGTGAACCACTGATGGCGGTTTACCGTTTCACCGTCGAGGCGGAAAATGCCATCGCCGGTATAGTGCATGGTCTGAGGCCAGTCAGTCAGGCTTTTTACCCGTGCGCAAAGGACTTCGAAAATAAAAAAGTTATAGCTGTCTACCAGAACATCATCATAGATTTGGCATTCAAAGCTGGCAAAACACTCGGCAACCGCTGGCGCACCAACACTTTGCGCGGGCTCTGGCGTCAAACCAAAACGGGTAAATTTGTCGGTGTTACTCCCTGAGCAGTTCCCTATTTGGGCAACGGTATCAAGTAACCCTACTTCCGGGAGATTAATAACACAGTCTCTGCTGGCCTTTATCATCTCAAAACTGTGATTGCCTGCGGAAATCATGCAGCCAATCAGTGAAGGTGAAAACTCCATGACAGTTTGCCAGCCGAGCGTCATGATATTGTCTTTCCCTTGCCAGTGAGAACTGACCAGCACGATGGGGCCAGGCTCCAAAAAACGGCGCACCTCACTAACAGGATAAGGGTACTTTTTCATATTGCCTCCTGTATGGCTTGTTATACAGGATAATAGTCGTTTCCTGGCCGGGCGTGGGGTTGTTTGCCAGATACTTGCGTGGTTGCCCGCAAACAGGGCGTTGTTGCCGGGTGTCAGGTGGGTGGCGGGTGATTGTCGGGTTGCTGTCAGGTTCCTGTCGTGGTGTTTTCGCCGGGGTTGGCGGACAGTCTTTATCGTCAACAGAACAAAGGAGAAACAGGATGCAGCATAACAATATTAAAGCCCTGCGCCTTGCCCGGGGCTGGTCGCAGGAGCAACTGGCGGCATTATCGGCACTGAGTGTCCGCACTATTCAGCGTATTGAGAATGGTGAACAGGCAAGTATTGAAACCATGAGTGCGTTAGCGGCGGTATTTGAGTGCCCGGTTGCTGAATTAATGAGCCCGGCGGATGAACACAGTGAGCCAACTGAAGAAGGGGCCGACCAGCGCGTTATAGCCGCCAATGCCCGGCTGGATGAAGAAAGCGGGTTTCTGCGTTCATTATTTACCTGGGTGGTGATTTGCGGGGGGCTTGCCGTAATAAACCTGCTCACCAGCCACGAAGTATTGTGGTTTCTCTGGCCTCTGGGGATTTGGGGCGGGTTGTTACTGGTGCGTGGGTGCCGGTTATTTGTGCTGCACGACTGGCTGGCGCGCCGCAGGCAAAGACGCCTGCAGCAGTTGTTACGTAAATAATAGCCCAGTGTCAGGCGGGGATCGCCTGTGCCTCTGCCTGGTGTGCGGGCAGGGTATTATCCGGAACCTGAATTTCAGCACTGATACGCAGCCCGGCTTCGTCGAAGACCATACATTGCCGGGCTTCAAAATACGTTGTTATCTTCTGCCAGGGGCTGAAATGAATATCTGACGGAATAAGTACTTTGAAGTTGTCATGGCCATAACACTGGCCAAACAGCCAGGTATTGTTCCCCAGGCGTTCCACCACTTCGCACTGGAACTGAAGCTGGCAACCCGCCTGTTCACCCACCTGCAAATGCTCAGGGCGAATACCCAATGTGATGTTATCGCCTGGATGTAATTGCTGTGTATGCAATGCGAGTGTCAGCGTTTGCTGCCCGGCAATGTCTACCACCAGTTCGCCTTCCTGCCAGTGCTTCACTGTTGCAGGCAGAAAATTCATTTTTGGCGACCCGATAAACCCTGCGACAAACCGGTTAACCGGGTTGTAGTAGAGGTGCATTGGTGAGCCTGTCTGTTCCACCTTGCCATAGTTCATGACCACAATTTTGTCTGCCAGCGTCATGGCCTCTACCTGGTCATGGGTGACATACACCATTGTGGTTTTCATTTCCTGATGCAACCGGGCGATATGCAGACGCATTTCAACCCGCAGTTCAGCATCCAGGTTGGATAAAGGCTCATCGAACATAAACACTTGTGGGTTACGCACAATTGCCCGGCCAATAGCGACACGCTGGCGCTGGCCACCTGAAAGTTGTTTTGGTTTGCGTTCAAGCAGGTGGGTCAGTTGCAGTGTTTTTGCCACCATCTCTACCTGATGGCGGATCTCTGCTTTGGGAACTTTATTTACCTTCAGCCCATAACCCATATTTTCAGCAACGGTCATGTGCGGATACAGGGCATAGGACTGAAAGACCATTGCCACCCCACGGTGGGCCGGGGCAATATCATTGACAACCGTTGGCCCAATCATTATCTCGCCCTCACTAATATCCTCAAGGCCCGCGATCATGCGCAACAGCGTGGATTTACCACACCCTGACGGGCCGACGAATACCGCAAATTCTCCGTCTTCGATATCAAGTTGAATATTGTGCAGCGTGACGGTTTTGCCAAAGCGCTTGGTGACGTTTCTGAGCTGTATGCTGGACATCCACTTCTCCTGGCTTAATGAATGCAGCTAATGCTGTTTTATGGTTTTAATGTAGTACGTATAACACACCATGAAAGCAAGCAAGAGCAAGGTGGTTTTTTGAGATGCTGAAACTATATATCTCAGTTATAGCAGGCAGTATGCTGCTGTTTCATTTCTGCAATCATGATCACAGAATAACCACTAAGTGATGGTTCGCATTATTTTCAAAGAGTAACGTATAACATCATTGATGGTGAGCAGTATCATCATCAAAAAGCATTTAAATTATGGAAATGACTCAGTTACGAGAAAAACAAAAAAGTTAGCAGAACATCTTAAATGTAATACCTTCACAAGAGGTCGATAATGAAAATTACGCTATGCTCCGCCCTGTTACTTTCCGCGCTGGCAGGCAGCCAGTTCGTTGCATTTGAGGCATCCGCCGCCGCACAGCAGCTTACTGTTTGGGAAGATATTAAGAAATCAGACGGTATCAAAGTCGCTATCAGTGATTTTGAAAAGCAGTATCAGGTGAAAGTGAATGTCCTCGAGATGCCATTTGCTCAGCAACTGGAAAAATTACGCCTCGACGGGCCCGCAGGTATTGGTCCGGATGTCCTGGTCATTCCAAATGATCAGCTCGGTGGTGCGGTGGTGCAGGGGCTTCTGGCACCGCTAACGCTGGATAAATCGATACTTGCGGGTTTTACACCTTCATCGGTAGATGCTTTCCAGATGAATGGCACACAGTATGGTTTACCTAAAGCGGTTGAAACACTGGTACTGATCTATAACAAAGATCTCGTAAAAACCCCATTCAAGACACTGGATGAGTGGTTTAACTTCTCTCGCCAGCAACATGAACAGAACAAGATTGGCCTGCTGGCAAAATTCGATGAGCTCTATTATAGCTGGGGTGCTGTCAGCCCTATGGGCGGGTATATCTTTGGTAAAGACAGCAGCGGTAAGCTCAATCCCCTGGATATTGGGCTGAACACACCAGGTGCTGTGGATGCCGTCACTACGTTAAAAAAATTCTACAGTGAACAGTTATTTCCCAGCGGCATTGTTGGGGAAAACGGCCTCAATGCAATTGATTCCTTGTTCACAGAGAAAAAAGCTGCGGCAGTTATTAATGGCCCCTGGGCGTTCCAGCCTTATGAAGCGGCTGGTGTGAATTACGGCGTGGCACCATTACCCCTGCTGGAAAATGGTAAACCGATGAGCGCGTTTCTGGGCGTGAAAGGTTATGTGGTCTCCACCTGGAGCAAAGATAAAACGCTTGCCGATAAATTCATCACCTTTATTAACCAGCCGAAATACGTGAAAACGCGTTATGAAGTGACGAAAGAGATCCCACCATTGCTGGCTGTTATGAATGATCCGGTGATTAAAAATGATGAGCGTGCCAGTGCTGTGGCTGAACAGTCAAAGTTTGCTGTCGCAATGCCGGGCATTCCTGAAATGGGTGAGGTTTGGGGGCCTGCGAATGCGGCACTGCAACTGAGTATGACGGGTAAGCAGTCGCCAAAAGATGCGCTCGATAGCGCAGTTAAACAAATCAAAATGCAAATAGAAGCCATGCAGGCCAGTAACCAGTAATTCCAGGTATTGTTTTGTTACGGGGGAGCGGGGCTTCCCCGTACAGCAGAAGGAGCCAGGTGTGATTATCAGTTCCAGTGAAAGTTTATCCGCATCAACCGGGCCGGGTCGTCATGCGTGGGCAGCGTTGTTGCTGGCCTGCCTGCCTGGATTCGGTCAGTTTTATAACCGCCAGTGGGCAAAAGGGCTTATTTTTCTGGTGCTACTCAGTAGTTTCCTGGGCGTGTTCCATGATTTTTTGGGTGAAGGTCTGTGGGGATTATGGACACTTGGTGAAGAGGTTCCCCGTGATAATTCTGTCTTCTTATTAGCGGAGGGAATATTAAGCCTGTTGATCATTGGCTTCGGGGTGGCGGTTTATCTGCTTTCATTACGTGATGCCTGGGTAAATGGCCGCCGTCGGGATAGCGGTATACCGTTACACAGTGTGCGCCGCCAGTACCAGATCCTGCTCAATGAAGGGTTCCCGTATTTAATGATAACACCAGGTTTTATCCTGTTAGTGTTTGTGGTTATCTTCCCGATTTTATTTGGTTTTGCTATCGCTTTTACCAATTACAACCTGTATCACACCCCACCTGCAAAACTGGTGGACTGGGTGGGAATTAAAAACTTTATCAATATTTTTACCCTGTCAATTTGGCGTAATACTTTTTTTGATGTGTTGCAGTGGACGGTAGTGTGGACCTTGCTGGCAACAACGCTGCAATGCACCGTGGGTGTCATGCTGGCGATTTTGGTGAATCAAAAAGATCTGCGCTTTAAACCGGTGATTCGGACTATTTTCATTCTTCCGTGGGCTGTGCCCGGGTTTGTCACGATTCTGGTTTTTGCCGGGATGTTTAATGACTCTTTTGGTGTGATTAATAACTCTATTCTGTCTTTTCTGGGGATAAGCCCCAAAGCCTGGATGACGGATCCATTCTGGACTAAAACGGCATTGATCATGATGCAAACCTGGCTCGGTTTTCCATTTGTCTTTGCCATGACAACTGGCGTGCTGCAGGCAATTCCGGACGATTTATATGAAGCCGCAACCATGGATGGAGCCAGTACATTTACCAAATTACGCACCATTACTTTGCCTTTGGTTCTCTATTCCATTGCACCTATTATTATTACTCAATACACATTTAACTTTAATAATTTCAACATCATTTACTTATTTAACAATGGTGGCCCGGCAGTGGCCGGCTCTAATGCGGGTGGTACAGATATTCTGGTGTCATGGATTTATAAACTAACAATGTCATCGTCTCAGTACGCTATTGCTGCAACTATCACTATTCTTTTGTCGATTTTTGTTGTGGGTGTTGCACTGTGGCAATTCCGTGCCACGAAATCATTCAAAAATGACGAGATGGCGTAAGGAGTATTCAGGGTGAAAACACAAAGTATTAAGCGTGAAAAATGGATACGCCTGTCATTATCCTGGCTGGTTGTCGTGGTGGTTTCGGTGATTATTATTTATCCGTTAATCTGGACTGTGGGGGCATCATTGAATGCCGGAAACAGCCTGCTCAGTACCTCTATTATTCCAGATAATCTTTCTTTTCAGCATTATCAGGACTTGTTTAATGGCCAGGTAAATTACCTGACATGGTACTGGAACTCAATGAAGATAAGCCTGATGACCATGGTGCTGACGTTAATCAGTGTCAGTTTTACCGCGTATGCTTTTTCACGTTTTCGTTTTAAAGGTCGTCAGAACGGGTTGATGCTGTTTTTGTTACTGCAAATGATCCCGCAGTTCTCGGCATTAATTGCCATCTTCGTGCTGTCGCAGCTGCTGGGGCTGATTAACAGCCATCTGGCGTTAGTACTGATTTATGTCGCTGGCATGATCCCGATGAATACCTGGCTGATGAAAGGTTACCTGGACGCGATACCGAAAGATTTGGATGAATCGGCCCGAATGGATGGCGCCAGTAATTTACGCATTTTCCTGGAAATTATTATGCCGTTATCAAAGCCAATTATTGCGGTGGTCGCGCTGTTCTCTTTTACTGGCCCATTGGGGGATTTTATCCTTTCCAGTACAATTTTACGCACACCAGATAAATACACTTTGCCTATTGGGTTATATAACCTGGTAGCACAAAAAATGGGGGCCAGTTACACCACATATGCGGCAGGTGCTGTATTGATTGCATTGCCTGTTGCCATATTGTACCTGGCATTACAGAAGTATTTTGTTTCTGGCCTGACTTCAGGGAGTACCAAAGGGTAATTATTATGAAAAAGACCGTGCTTTCTTTTGTTATCTGGGGACTGGCGGCAGCAACCAGTTTACCGCTTTATGCCAGTGAAACCGTGGTGATTAAACCATTACGTAATGAACCAACTGATTTTATTAAAGGTGCGGATGTTTCTACTTTATATGAAGTGGAGCATCAGGGTGCGAAGTTTTATAACGCACAGCATCAACAACAAGATGCGATGGCGATTTTAAAAGCCAATGGTTTTAACTATATTCGGCTGCGGTTATGGGTGGATCCGAAAGACAGCGCTGGCCATCCTTATGGTGGGGGCGACAATGATTTGGCTACCACTCTTGCTCTGGCAAAGCGTGCAAAAGCGCTGGGTATGAAAGTGTTGCTGGATTTTCATTATAGTGATTTCTGGACTGATCCGGGAAAACAGTTCAAGCCTAAAGCCTGGCAAGGAATGAACTACGACCAACTGGTTACGGCTATCCATGATTATACCCGTGACACCATGCAACAGTTCCGGCAGGCAGGTGCATTACCAGATATGGTGCAAATCGGTAATGAAATTAATAGCGGTATATTGTGGCCGGAAGGCAAAAGTTGGGGAGAGGGTGGCGGCGAATTTGACCGGCTCGCCGGGCTATTAAAAGCAGCAATTAGTGGGATGAAATCCAGCCTCGGGCCGGACGACCATGTCAAAATTATGTTGCACCTGGCAGAAGGCACCAAAAATGACACATTCCGCTGGTGGTTTGATGAAATGACTAAACGCGATGTACCGTTTGATGTCATTGGCTTATCAATGTACACCTACTGGAATGGCCCGATTAGCGCGCTGCAATCCAATATGGATGATATCAGCAAGCGTTACCATAAAGATGTCATTGTCGTGGAAGCTGCATATGCCTGGACTCTGGCAAATTGCGATAAAGCCGAGAACAGTTTTCAACAAAAAGAAGAAACGGCCGGAGGCTACCCGGCAACATTGCAGGGCCAGGCAGATTATTTACATGATTTAATGCAAAGTGTGATTGATGTACCGCAACAACGTGGCAAAGGCATATTTTATTGGGAGCCAGCCTGGATAACGCCTCCGGGAAATACATGGGCAACAGAGGCTGGGATGAAATATATCAATGACCACTGGAAATTGGGTAATGCGCGTGAAAACCAGGCGCTATTTAATTGCCAGGGCGAGGTGCTGCCATCAATAAAAGTTTTTAATTAAGTTTTCATTTCATTCTAAGGGTTTTTTATGAATAAGTTTCCACCTTTGAGTTCAAAGGTCGCTACCTTATTGCATGGTGCCGACTATAATCCGGAACAGTGGGATAATTACCCCGATATTCTGGAAAAAGATATTGCCATGATGCAACAGGCAAAGTGCAATATTATGTCGGTGGGTATTTTCAGTTGGGCGAAGCTTGAGCCAAAAGAAGGTGAATACCAGTTTGGCTGGCTGGATAATGTGCTGGATAAATTATATGCCAGTGGTATATCCGTTTTTCTAGCCACCCCCAGTGGTGCCCGGCCTGCCTGGTTATCACAGGCTTACCCTCAGGTATTGCGGGTGGGGCGCGACAGGGTGCCAGCTCTGCATGGTGGCCGTCATAACCACTGCCTGACTTCGCCCGTATACCGTGAAAAAGTTCGCCAGTTAAATACCCGTCTGGCTGAGCGGTACAGTCATCACCCGGGCGTTATTGGCTGGCATGTTTCCAATGAATACGGTGGAGAATGCCATTGTCCGGCTTGCCAGGCGCGCTTTCGTGAATGGCTGCAACAACGCTATTCGTCACTGGATGAACTAAACCATGCCTGGTGGAGTACGTTCTGGAGCCATACCTATACAGACTGGTCGCAGATCGAGTCTCCCGCTCCCCAGGGCGAAGAGTCTGTTCATGGGCTGAACCTTGACTGGCGGCGGTTTACTACAGACCAGGTCGTTGATTTTTGCCGTAATGAAGTGGCACCGCTCAAAGCGGCAAATGCGGCATTACCAGTCACGACTAACTTCATGGAATATTTCTACGACTACGATTATTGGAAACTGGCGCAGGCCATCGATTTCATTTCCTGGGATAGTTACCCCATGTGGCACCAGGATAAAGATGAGACGACTCTGGCCTGTTATACCGCGATGTACCATGACCTGATGCGCACATTAAAACAGGGCAAGCCCTTTGTTTTAATGGAGTCAACACCCAGTGTGACTAACTGGCAGCCGACCAGTAAGCTCAAAAAACCGGGTATGCATATTCTTTCTTCACTGCAGGCAGTCGCTCATGGCGCGGATGCGGTGCAATATTTCCAGTGGCGTAAAAGCCGGGGTTCGGTAGAGAAATTCCATGGCGCCGTGGTGGATCACGTAGGGCATATTGATACCCGTGTTGGCCGCGAGGTCTGCAAACTGGGCGATATCCTTCAGCACCTGTCGCCGGTGGTTGGGTGCCGGGTTGAAGCACATGTCGCAATAATTTTCGACTGGGAAAGCCGTTGGGCAATGGATAACGCCCAGGGGCCTCGTAACCTGGGGCTTGAATATGAGAAGACGGTTGCAGAGCATTACCGCCCATTTTGGGAGCAGGGAATCAGTGTTGACGTGATCAATGCTGATGCTGATTTATCCCAGTATCAGTTAGTTATAGCTCCGATGCTCTACATGGTTCGTGATGGGTTTGCCAGCCGGGTGGAATCCTTTGTTGAACAGGGCGGGCAATTTGTTGCTACGTACTGGAGTGGCATTGTTGACGAAAGTGACTTGTGCCATTTAGGCGGGTTCCCTGGCCCATTACGTAACGTGCTGGGGATTTGGGCTGAGGAAATTGACAGCCTGGCTGAAGGTGAAAGCAACCTGATTCAGGGGATTGCCGGTAATGAGGCGGGCTTGCAGGGGCCGTATCGTGTTCGACACTTGTGTGAGCTTATTAATACCGAAAGTGCCAGGCCACTGGCCTGTTACCGGGAAGATTTCTATGCAGGCAGGCCGGCGGTCACTGTGAATGCGTTTGGTCGGGGTAAAGCATGGTATATCGCATCGCGTAATGATCTGGCTTTCCAGCGTGATTTTTTCGGCAATATCATTGCTGAATCAGGCTTATGCGGGCCTCTGCCTGTGCCATTGCCGCCGGGTGTTACCGCACACCAGCGCACAGACGGGGAACAGAATTACATCTTCCTGGAAAACTACAGCGACAAGCAGCATAACCTCGTCCTGCCGCAAGGGTATACCGATATGCTGACCGGGTTGCCGGTTTCTGGCACGGTAAACCTCACAGCATGGGATTGCCGGGTACTCTCCTGCGCATGTTAGTAATTTATTCCCGCCTGCCTTTTTGGGGCGGGAATATGCCCTTCTTATAGTGCCATCCTGCGCCCTGAATAGTGGGCGTGTTTTTATTTCTTTCCTGTAATTATCAGCATAAGGAACAGCCTATGGTAAGCCTGAAATCCTTTCTCCAGTATTTTCGCCATGAAGTGGAATGTACAATGAATGACACAGATAAAGCGCAGGCTGAGCGCCTGGTCAGTGGCTTTGGTGGCCGGGATAATATCTGCCATATTGATGCCTGCATGACACGCCTGCGGGTTACCGTGGCGCAGTTATCGCAGGTTGACTCACAGGCTCTGCAGAGTGAAGGAGCACTTGGTGTGATTATTATTGGTCACGAGGTTCATGCTATTTTCGGTACCCAGTCAGACAATTTGCGCCAACTTCTGGAAAAACATTTTTCACAGTTATGATGGGTTGTTAAGTGATAATAAAAAAGCTGGCCAGGTACCAGCTTTTTTATTATTTATCTAAAAAAATAAGGCAATCAAAATAATGATTGCCTTAAAAAAACAACATGCAGTGGCTATGATGTCGGAGAAAATAACATCAAAAAAAGAGATATAATGATGATGATTCTGTCAGGTAATGCTTACCACCAGGCTTCCACCTGCACGCCATAGTTCCAGGTATCGCTGGCTGTATTGTCGCGGAAGGTATCGCGCTTTTCGCCATCCGTCAGGTATGAAGCAAAAATACGCAGCTCCGGGCGCGACATAAATTCAGGGCCATCCGCCAGTGCCAGAGCAATAGTGTATTTCTCGCCGCTTTGCTTGTAATTTGACCCATCGTTATACGTATCTTTTTGGTAAAAGGCACCCGCTTCACCAATCCCACGCACGTAGTTAGTGAATTGATACTGTGCACGACCAACCAGCGAGACCATCCGGGTTTTATCTGTAGTGGCGGTAATATTGTTGGCCGAACCCCAGGTGAGCACGTGGTTTATCGAGAAACGGTCAGTAATCGGAATCAGGCCCGTGTTGATAATACGGTAGCCCGTAGCGCTGCTGGTGTCATTCCACATGTCATACCAGCCACCGCCCTGCGAAACCATATTCTGCGCCAGGCCTTTGTTAGCGTACTGCACTACCAACTTATTGTACCCGCCGAACATATCCTGGCTGATTTCACCTGTCAGCATGACACCGTTATCTGCATCATATAACCCGCCATAGCTTTTCTGCTTGTTGGTTGGGTTAGGCATGGCGTAGTCGATACCGACTTCCACCCAGGAGCCCTGCCAGGGTTTTAAACCGGCATAACGTAAATCAAGGTAGTTGATGTTGACGTCATTATCGTTGTCCACGCGGTAGTCGACATCATTGGCATCACCCCTTATCCATGCGAAGGAAACTGCACCCGGGCCAACGCTGTAGTTTTCAATCCCGGCACCTGCTCCGGAAATGTTCCAGTATTTTGTATCAATAATATGCAGGTCGTGACGTTGGTAGTAACGTTTGCCACCCCAGATAACGGCATCTTTATCGCCAGGTACCAGACCTTTGATTTGCAGGTTTAACTGCCGTAAACCGAATTCTGCATCATCGCCAATTGTGGTTTCATTGTCATTGGAACCATCAGAAACCATGCTGACCATACTGTCCAGGTAGAAGCTGACATCATTCTTTTTATACACTTCTGAACCCAGTTCAAGTTCGCCATATGTATCTGTTTCATTACCCAAACGGCCGAGTTTGTTTTTCTGCCATTCCTGCATACCTCCATCACTGGAGACGCCTATACCAGAGCGTAAATAGCCGTGAAAATCGATAGCGTTGTCTGCCATCGCCCAGGTTGAAGTCAGCGCAGCTGTCAACGCGACAGTGAGTGTGCGTAGCGTCGTATTCATGATACCCTCTTATTGTTTGTATTACGTTCACATAATCGATGTAATAAAATGCCTAATTATGATTTCTTTCAATTTGGAACAAGCGGTAATGTGATTTGACGCAAATAAAACAACTGGTTTTGTTATCACGTGGTGAGGTTGCTCACATGTTTTTGTTATGTGAGCGTCTTACTTTTTTGTTTGGCGTTGGTGAGGTGGTTTTTCCACAGGTATTTCAGACGGACGCCTGATACAATTTGATTAGTAGCCTACGTGGAATAGGAAAGATGAAGTCTAAAAGTGCGACATTAGAGGATGTTGCCCGGTATGCAGGCGTCTCATACCAGACGGTCTCCCGGGTTTTGAATAAATCAGCCAATGTATCTGAAACTACACGCCGGAAAGTGGAGGAAGCTATTGAGGCGCTGCGCTATGTCCCTAATCGTCTGGCGCAGCAACTGGTAGGGAAGCAAAGTAATACGATTGGCCTGGTTACTACTTCACTGGCGTTACACGCCCCTTCGCAGGTGGCAGCAGCAGTGAAACGTTACGCAAACCAGGATGGGTATCAGGTACTGATTTCCATGATTGATGAGAACGTAGAACAAAGCATCCAAAGTGCTATCAATGAACTGAAGTCTCAGTGGGTTGATAAAGTGATAATTAACGTGCCTCTGGAAAGCGAGAATGCAGAAACAATCGCTATTGAGAACGATGATATCATTTGCCTGTTTCTGGATGTGGATCCTTTCAGCTCTGTGTTTAACGTTTCGTTTAATCCGGCAGATGGTACCCGCGCGAGTGTGAAATACCTCTATGAACAAGGGCATCGTGAGATTGCGGTACTGGCGGGGCCAGCACACTCCGTGTCAGCGCGCTTACGTTTGAAATCCTGGTGCGAGACGCTGGACGGTTATGGGCTAAAACCCGTGACAGTTCTGCATGGCGACTGGGATGCCCGTAGCGGGTACGCTGGCGCACTCCAGATGTTGCGTGAAACCCCTTCATTTTCTGCGGTACTGGTCGGTAATGATCAAATGGCGCTGGGCGTACTGAGTGCGTTCCATCAGCATCAACTGAGCATTCCTGGGCAGAAATCGGTGATTGGGTATGATGATACCTGGGAAAGCTCGTTCTTTTACCCTGCGTTGACCACAGTTTCTCTGGATTTAGATTTACAGGGGAAAGAAGCGGTGCGGCGTCTACTCAATGCGGGGCAGAAAGAGGACGGGCGTTCATCCTCTGTTTTGCCTGCGAAACTGGTGGTACGTAATTCCACCGGGCCCAAACAGGATGATACCCGTGATTTGCAGCAAATTGCCGATACACTGCGCCAGCTTGCACAGCAACTGAGTTCGTAGCGAGCCAGGAGCCCGGAATGGAGCAGCTCAGTGTAGTTACTCTGCCGGGCTACGACGCCTGGTTATCCAGGCTGTAGATATCGTAAAATGTCAGGCGTTTTTTATTGACCAACATCTTAGCCAGTAAATCTTTTTGCTGGTTGCTGACTTGTGAGGAAGCCTGGATGTTACTGATCAATTCGCCCGGTACATCACGTGTGTTATACCATTCGCCGTTATAACATACGCGAAAATCCAGCAGGTCTATATCTTCATACCGGTAACGTGGGTTGACATCAAAGAAGAAGAAACCGTTGAGTAATACAAACAGCCCGACATGTAGCCAGACAAAATCCTCAAGCGTTGGTGATTTCACGACAACAACCAGTGTCGCCAGCCACCCTGCGTACATGGCAACAAACAACCCTGGGTAACGGCGAATAAAGCTGATGCTAAAACGCGGCCGGTTATCCCGCTTTTCGTGGTGGTTCAGTTGCTCTATGGTATTGGTCAGCAGGCGCTGAATTTCCGTCATACAAGCCTCTACAGAAAACAATTCTGGAAATATCCTCTGGATTGTAGAGGGGTGGGGCTCAGTAACCAGTAACAGTTTCCCGGAATATTTGCATAACAGTTGCCGATTGCTGAACAGAACTCAGCCTCACACAGCCAGTGCGATGCAGAGATGCGGATGTAACCACGCCGCCGGGAAACCGGTTTTTTGAACCATAACAGAACAGAACCAGAAGTGTGTTATCTTCAGGTTCAGAATTGTGTTTGAATCAGAAAGTCACTTAGCGGACAAACTTCCATACTGAAGATGGGATTTTATCGTACAATTTATTCATCGTCAGTTCTGCAAGGCGATGATCTGCTGCTGAATAAAATACTGCCAGCTCACTATCAGAAAGTTCATATTTATTTTTTTCAATAACTCTTTCGAGGGTGTCGATGGTCTGACAACGCCTTAAACGCATCAAATAATCGGTTTTTGTTAACGGTTTGGTGATAGACATAACTTTACCTTAAGAAATATTCATACTAACAGGAATGGCTGACGGGATTTTCTTTACTCACCGTAGAAAAACACCGAAACAGGTTAAGGCCTGTTCTGCGCCACTTCTGTAAATCTTTCGCATTAATGCTGTAACTGCTGAACAACATAAAAGTGTCGTCCAGATATTCATCTATTTTCTCTATCAAGTCACTATCGTCTTCGTACTTTAATTTGTAATTAAGTGCAAAGGTTGCGATGTGCTCAATCAGATCGTTCATCTGCAGGCTGGCTGGAGATGTAGGATCATTAACCCAGGTCTGGGTACTACCCTCGAGACTCGAGAGGCAATCATGATAAAGTGATTCACAGAGGAATTTGAGCTGCGCTATATCATGCCTTTTTGGCGAGTATTCGTCCATATGATACCCCCTTATTATCGAAAATTTTCTGATAAATACAATACTTCGGGGCTGACAAAAGAGAGCACTTGTGTTTTACATCACCGGGTTAATGATTTAACTATAAGTCACACTTAAGTAATTTTCATCTTAATAGTGTGAAAAATTCTAAATAATGAGAATTCCCCTGCGTAACGCTGCTTTCTCGAAAAACAGATGATTTAAAACAGCTTACCCTTAGTGGGTAGTGGCTGATTCTTTCAGACTCAATATACAGGTTAAATCTTGAGTAATTATGTTTTTGTTGTGAATTATAAATAATGTCGGAATAATCCTGGTTTTTCATCCAAAGCAAATGGCAATTTAACGTTACGTTTTCGTGCTTTCTTATTAGGCTATTTAGCGTCATTCCACCTCAATGGATACACGAGAACATGCCTGGTAACTACATTTACTGTGCATTGTGTACTGTGCATTGTGCCGGCAGCAGTAAAACAGACAACCAATATGGCACATAGCTCTGATTTGCTGCTTTCGGGCCTCACCATCAAGCCCTGCGTACTGCTTTGCTCTGTACAACAACCCCACCCGATATCGTTAAATATAGGCGTATATTGAGTAACGCAACCGGGGAAATATGGCGCAAAAATACCGCTAATTCGCTTTCTCACAAACTAATATGGGGGCTGACTGTACCATAACAAGTCTGCCAGCCGCGACCTGTTGGTGGATATTCAGCCATTAATGGTAAAACACCTGGGGCTATGTTTATGGGGCAGGGGGCTTAAACCGGCTCAATACTGGCGTGAACAGGTACTGAGACATATCAGAGAACGTGCAGGCGTTAGTTAAAAATAAAGGCCGCACAAGGCGGCCTTTAACGATACGAACACATGGTACGTAACTAGTGTGACTGCGGTGTCTCGTGGCGGTGTTCCACATCTTCACCTTTGCGGCTAAAGCGGCGGCGAACCACCACGAAGAACATGGGAACAAAGTAGATAGCCAGCAGCGTGGCCGAAATCATCCCACCAAATACCCCGGTACCTACGGCGTTCTGCGCACCGGAACCTGCACCAGAACTTAACACCAATGGCAGAACCCCGAGGATAAATGCCAGCGAGGTCATCAGGATGGGACGCAGACGCATACGAACTGCATCCAGAGTCGCCTCTACCAGACCTTTGCCTTCTTTTTCCATAAGGTCTTTGGCGAACTCAACAATCAGGATGGCGTTCCTCGCCGATACCCCGATAGTGGTAAGTAAGCCTACCTGGAAATAAACGTCGTTATTCAGGCCACGGAGAGAAGCTGCAAGCAACGCACCGACAACCCCCAACGGTACGACCAGCATTACCGAGAACGGTATAGACCAGCTTTCGTACAGAGCGGCAAGGCACAGGAACACCACAATCAGTGAAATGGCATACAGTGCCGGAGCCTGGTTACCAGACAGACGTTCCTGGTAAGACATCCCCGTCCAGTCATAGCCTATACCAGCAGGTAATTTACTTGCCAGTTGTTCCATCAGCGCCATGGCCTCACCAGTACTTTTACCTGGCGCTGGCTGCCCTAAGATTTCCATTGAAGGCAAACCATTGTAACGTTCCAGGCGCGGAGAACCGTATTCCCAGCGTGCAGTCGCGAACGCAGAGAATGGCACCATTTGGCCATTGCTACCTCGCACATACCAGTAATTCAAATCACTGGGCAGCATGCGGTATTTGGCATCAGACATTACATACACTTTCTTCACGCGCCCGCGGTCGATGAAGTCGTTAACGTAACTTCCCCCCCAGGCAGCGCCAAGCGTGGTGTTGATGTTGCTGATAGTTACCCCAAGCGCCATCGCTTTTTCCTGATCGATGTCGATTTTGTACTGTGGCGTATCTTCCAGGCCATTAGGGCGCACACCTACCAGCGTATCCGGGTGTTGAGCAATCATGCCGAACAACTGGTTACGAGCCTGCATGAGTTTGTCGTGCCCCAGGCCACCCTGGTCAATAAGTTCGAAGTCAAAGCCTGTTGCAGTCCCCAGTTCCACAATTGCCGGAAGGTTAAACGCGAAGACCATCGCATCTTTGATCTGCGAAAACGCAGCACTGGCTCGTGCGGTAATTGCAGGAACTTTATTCGCTTCTCCCGGGCGTTCATCCCAGTCTTTTAGTGAAACAAACGCAATACCGGTATTCTGACCACGGCCAGCAAAACCAAAGCCATTCACCGTGAACACAGAGTTCACGTTGTCTTTCTCTTTGGTCAGGTAGTAGTTAGTGACTTCATCCAGTACTTTCTGAGTTCGTTCCTGAGTTGCCCCGGCTGGCAATTGCGCCATGGTGAGGAATACCCCCTGATCTTCATCAGGCAGGAATGAACTGGGCAGGCGCAGGAACAGCCATGCCATACCAACAACAATCACTAAATACAGCACCAGGTAACGGCCAGTGCTCTGAAGAATATTCGCCACACTATTGGTGTAGTGGTGCGTACTCTTCGTGAACATATTGTTGAACCAGCCGAAGAAACCTTTTGTGGACCCATGGTCGCCTTTTTTAATCGGCTTGAGCATGGTGGCACACAGTGCTGGTGTCAGGATCATGGCCACCATAACCGACAGAACCATCGCCGAAACAATAGTGATGGAGAACTGGCGGTAAATGGCACCGGTGGAACCGCCAAAAAATGCCATCGGAATAAATACAGCAGACAGCACCAGTGCAATACCGACCAGTGCACCCTGTATTTGCTCCATTGAACGTCTTGTAGCTTCTTTAGGCGGCAACCCTTCTTCCGACATAACACGCTCGACGTTCTCCACCACGACGATGGCGTCATCCACCAATAGCCCTATCGCCAGAACCATGGCGAACATCGTTAGTGTGTTTATCGAGAAGCCGAAAGCGGAAAGAATGGCAAATGTCCCCAGCAAGACGACAGGTACCGCGATGGTAGGAATCAGTGTCGCCCGGAAGTTCTGCAGGAACAGATACATAACCAGGAACACCAGCACAATGGCTTCTACCAGCGTTTTAACCACTTCTTTAATGGAGATTTTTACAAACGGCGTTGTATCGTAGGGATAAACCACTTTCAGCCCGTGCGGGAAGAAAGGTTGCAGTTTATCGATAGTGGCGCGAACCGCCGCAGCTGTATCCAGTGCGTTGGCACCGGTTGCCAGCTTGATCCCCAGACCAGCGGCTGGTTTGCCATTATAGCGGGCGATAACATCATAGCTTTCACCACCCAGCTCAACTTTTGCCACATCTTTCAGGCGAACCTGTGACCCATCCTGATTAACTTTCAGCAGAATATTACCGAATTGCTCCGGAGAATTAAGACGGGTTTGCGCAATGATAGAGGCGTTTAGTTGTTGGCCTTTAACCGGCGGTGTACCCCCTAACTGACCAGCAGCAACCTGGGCGTTTTGTGCGGTGATAGCGCTGATAACATCCACAGGTGTCAGCTGGAAGTTATTCAATTTGTTTGGGTCCATCCATATACGCATTGCATATTGGGCACCAAACAACTGCACATCACCCACGCCAGAAGTACGGCTGATAGGGTCTTTAATATTTGAACCTACGTAGTCGGCAATATCATCCTGCGTCATTGAGCCATCAGTGCTGATCATCGCCATTACCATCAAGAAACTACTGGACGATTTTTCAACACTCACACCTTGCTGCTGTACTTCCTGCGGAAGCAGCGGCATTGCCAATTGCAGTTTGTTCTGCACCTGTACCTGAGCAATATCCGGGTCAGTGTCAGAATCAAATGTCAGGGTGATTTGCACAGTACCAGAAGAATCGCTGGTAGAAGACATATACATCAGGCCATCGATACCGTTCATATTCTGTTCGATGACCTGAGTGACTGTATCCTGTACCGTTTTAGCATCCGCTCCCGGGTAGCTTGCTGTAACCTGAATCGCCGGAGGCGCAATCGTTGGATATTGCGCTATAGGCAGTTTCAGGATAGCAAGTGCACCTGCGAGCATGATGATAATTGCGATTACCCAGGCAAAAATTGGGCGATCGATAAAAAACTTAGCCATGTCTTAACGGCTCCTGTTTTAGTTAAGACGGATTTATTCTGACGTTTTTTCCTGAGCTTTATCGCTGGCTTTCTCGTCAGTTGTGACTTCTTGTGCAGTCACAGTGGCACCAGGTCTGACTTTCTGCAGCCCTTCGATAATCACGCGGTCTCCAGCCTGAAGCCCTTTAGTAACGAGCCATTTATCGCCAATAGCCTGGCTTGCTGTTACCTGGCGCACTTCCACTTTGTTGTCTTTATCTACAACCATGGCGGTAGCATCACCACGAGGTGTATGCGTAACGCCTTGTTGCGGAACAAGCAGTGCATCAGGGCGAACACCTTCTTCCAGACGTGCGCGAACAAACATACCCGGGAGTAATGTGTGGTCCGGATTAGGGAAGATAGCGCGCAGAGTAATGGTGCCAGTGGTTTCGTCGACAGTGACGTCAGAGAATTCCAGCGTGCCACTTTGCGGGTATGTGAAACCTTCGGTTGTTGTCAGATCGACTTTTGCTTTGCCGTTTTCTTGTTTCAGCGTACCGTCTTCCAGCTCTTGCTTCAGGCGCAGAAAATCGTTACTGGATTGCGTGACATCTACATAAATAGGGTCAAGCTGTTGCACCGTTGACAATGCAGTGGTTTGCCCACTTTGTACCAGCGCACCTTCTGTCACAGAGGATTTCCCAATCCGCCCACTTATAGGTGAGGTGACTTTAGTGTAGGCCAGGTTGATGCGCGCCGTTTCCACAGCGGCTTTAGCCGCCAGTACCGAAGCATTAGCCTGTTGTAAGGTTGACTGTGCTGTGTCGTAGTCTTGTTGGCTAATATATTTGGTACCCAGCAGAGGCTGGTAACGTTTTAAGGTCAGTCTGGCGATATTGGCCGCAGCTTCTGCTTTGGCTAAATCACCTTTTGCACTGTCGTAAGTGGCCTGATAAGTCGCGGGGTCTATCTGGTAAAGCGATTCACCCGCTTTAACATCACTTCCTTCAACAAAATTACGCTTAAGGATGATCCCGCTGACCTGTGGGCGAACTTCAGCAACCCGGAACGCACTGGTACGGCCTGGGAGTTCGGTTGTGATTTGCAAGGGTTCAGTTTTCAGCGTTACCACACCAACTGCAGGCGCGCCTGCCGCTTGTTGCTGATCCTGTTTATTGTCACATCCTGTAAGCGCTAAGCTGCCTGAAAGCATCAGAACCATCGCCAGAGGCGTTAACCCTCTGTTTTTGTTCATAGGTAAACCTCGAGTGTCCGATTTCAAAGTTGATCAATGGAACGCTAACGCTTGTCCATAATCCCATTGCTGCGTTTCTATTTAGAACATGTTATGTTACATACATTCAAAAATGTATGTAAGTCTTACCCCTGTAAATTCACCGACATATGGCACGAAAAACCAAACAACAAGCGATGGAGACCCGGCAGCAGATTTTGGATGCAGCAATTCGCTTGTTTTCACAGTACGGCGTATCGTCAACATCCCTTTCTGATATAGCCAAAGAGGCTGGTGTCACCCGGGGGGCGATTTATTGGCATTTCAAAAATAAGTCAGATGTTTTTAATGAAATTTGGGCGTTAACCGATTCAACAATAAATGACTTAGAAATTGAGTATCGGGCAAAATTTCCTGACGATCCACTTTCTGTAATGCGTGAGCTATTGGTTTATCTTCTGGAAGCGACGGTTGAAGATGAACGCCGCCGTTCCATGATGGAAATCATTTTCCATAAATGCGAATTTGTGGGCGAAATGCTTAACGCCCATCAGGCGAAACGCGAACTCTATGTTCAGGAATATGAGCGTATTGAAAACGCTATTATCCAGTGCATGGATGCCGGGTTACTGCCAGCAAACTTACTCTCCAGGCGCGCCGCTATTTTAATGCGTAGCTATATGTGCGGGTTAATGGAAAGTTGGTTGTTTGCACCAGAAACCTTTGATTTAAAAGCTGAAGCCCGTGTCTATGTCGATGTGTTACTGGAAATGTACCAGCATTGTACAGGTTTACAATCGCAGCCCCAAAAACACTGATCTCTTCACATAAACTTCACCATGCTACGCCTGGGTTATGACCTTTTCGTGACGCAACCCGGCTACAGGTGAAGTTTCAGACTTCGCCTGGCAGTAACACCGCAGCATTCACTATTCCATAGACAGAAGGCGTGCTATCCTGCGCGTCTTATCATAGAAACTTGAGTGCGATTCCGCCAGACGTTTCATCTATTACACATCCAGAAATTATGCAACTTACACGAATTGTCAGAAAAGCAGCCTGTGTTGTTCTTTTGCTTTGTTGCGGCGTTTTTGCCGGTATTGTGCCGTTTGCCAGTGCGCAAACGAGCAGTGATGTACCGACAAAAACAGATGTACAAAATCAGATTAATACACTTAACAAACAAAAGAGCTTGTCTGCTCAGGAAAAGCTCAGTCTTGCTGACCTGAATAAAACCCTGGATGTCCTGGCGAAAATTGATCAGGTGAAACAGGATTCAGATGACCTGCGCCAGCAAATTGCCCAGGCGCCGGACAAAATGAATAAAGCGGAAGAATCCCTTGCCGCACTGGCAAATACCACCAGTGATGAAGACCAGGCGAAGTATTACGATAAGCTCTCCATGCGCTCTCTTGAAAGCAAAATGGGGAGTCTGCTGGATAACCTGCAGTCAGCACAAACGCAGTTATCCAGTATTAACAGCCAGTTGGTTGCATTACAGACCCAGCCTGAGCGGGTGCAGAATGCCCTGTTTAATGCGTCTCAACAGTTACAGCAAATTCAGGCCGAATTGGGCGGGAATGGCCCGGATGGCACCCAACTACGCCAAACTCAGCAAGGGCTGCTACTGGCGCAACAGGCATTATTAAATGCACAAATTGATGAGCAGCGTAAAAGTCTCTCTGGCAATACGGTTCTGCAGGATTCATTGCAAAAGCAGCGTGATTACAACACGCAGTATATCAATAAGCTTGAGCACGACCTGCAACTGATTCAGACCGCCATCAGCCATAAACGCCTGTCACTCACTGAGCAAACCGCTCAGGAAGCGGCCACGACGGACGAAGCCAGTGCCATTCAGAACAACCCGTTGGTAAAACAAGAGCTGGCAATTAACCGCCAACTGAGTGACCGGTTAATCAAAGCGACCCAGGATGGTAACGAACTGGTCCAGCAAAATATTCGGGTGAAAAACTGGCTCGACCGTGCTGTTCAGGCTGAACACAACCTGAAAGAGCAAATTGCCATGCTGAAAGGGAGTTTGTTGCTCTCGCGCATTCTGTATCAGCAGCAACAGTCTCTGCCGCGGGCCGATGACCTTGAAGATATGACCAACCAGATTGCCGACTTGCGTCTTGAACAGTTTGATGTCGGCCAGAAACGTGATGCACTGCTGCAAAGCGATAACTATATTGCGACAATTGAAGCTGGCCATAAAGACGAAGTAAGCGATGAAGTTAATGACGCACTGAGCCAGGTTCTGGATTCCCGTAAGGATTTACTGGATCAGTTAAACAAACAACTGGGTAACCAGTTGATGATGGCGATTGCATTGCAAATAAATCAGCAACAACTGATGAGCGTATCTTCCCGCCTGCAGAAAACGGTAACGCAGCAGATCTTTTGGGTGAACAGTAATAAGCCCATGAACTGGAGTTGGGTGACTGCTTTCCCCGAAGCACTCAAAACGCAACTTGGCCAGATGAAAATTACTGCAAACAACTGGAGCCTTACCACTGCTCTGGTTGCATTGCTTGCCAGCCTTCCATGGTTGTTACTGGCAGGGATTATTCGCTGGCGTTTCCGCTGGGTGAATAACACCCTGGCAAAACTAAGCGCCAACGTTGGCCAACTGCGTAACGACAGCCAGTTGCATACCCCAAAAGCCATACTGCTTACCTTGTTCAAGGCACTGCCTTTGTGCCTGGTTATCATTGCCTGTGGCTGGTGCATCCTGTTTTTACAACTCAATATCAGTGAGCTGATATGGAGCTTCAGTAAAGAGCTGGCGGTTTATTTGCTGGTCTTTGGCCTGAGCTGGCGCATTCTGGATACAGATGGTGTAGCAGTAAAACACTTTATGATGCCGGTAAACCTTACCAGCCATTATCGCCGCCAGATAATTCGTATCAGCATTGCTTTACTGCCTTTACTGTTCTGGTCGGTGGTGGGTGAGTTGTCTCCACTGCATTTGATGGATGACGTCCTTGGGCAGTTCATCATTCTGCTTAATTTACTGCTGATTGCCGGGCTGGTCTGGCCGATGTGCCGTGACAGCTGGCGCGATAAAGAATCGCACTCAATAAGGCTGATCACTGTATCCATACTGGCTCTGGTGCCAATCGGGTTACTGGTACTGACAGTGATGGGCTATTTCTATACCACACTGCGTCTGGCTAACCGCTGGATTGATACCGTCTATCTGGTCATTTTGTGGAACTTACTTTACCAGACAGTGCTGCGTGGGCTGAGTGTGGCCGCGCGGCGTATTGCCTACCGGCGTGCACTGGCGCGCCGCCAGAATATGGTGAAAGAAGGGGCGGAAGGCGCGGAACCTGTTGAAGAGCCGCCATTGGGCCTGGACCAAATTAACCAGCAGACATTGCGTATCACAACATTGTTGATGTTTGCGCTGTTTGGGTTGTTCTTCTGGATGATTTGGTCAGACTTAATTACTGTCTTTGCTTATCTGGACAGCATTGTTTTGTGGCACTCCAGTGGCACAGAAGCGGGCAGTGCGGTTATCAGAAATATTACCCTGGGCAGTCTGTTGTTTGCAGTCATTGCCACAGTGGTAGCCTGGGCGTTAATTCGCAACTTACCGGGTTTACTGGAAGTGCTGGTGCTGTCGCGGTTGAATATGCGCCAGGGCTCTTCCTACGCCATTACCACCATTTTGAATTACGTGATAATCGCGGTGGGTACCATGGCGGTGTTTGGTGCGCTGGGCGTATCCTGGGACAAACTGCAATGGCTGGCGGCGGCATTGTCCGTTGGCCTCGGTTTTGGTTTACAGGAGATCTTCGGTAACTTTGTATCCGGCCTGATAATCCTGTTTGAACGACCGGTACGTATTGGCGATACCATTACGATTGGATCGTTTTCCGGCTCAGTGAGTAAGATCCGCATTCGTGCCACTACTATTACGGATTTTGATCGTAAAGAAGTGATCATCCCCAATAAAGCGTTTGTCACCGAGCGGCTTATCAACTGGTCATTGTCAGATACCATTACCCGTGTGGTGATAAGCCTGGGTGTAGCTTATGGATCGGATCTTGATAAAGTGAAAGCGGTGTTATTACAGGCGGCAATGGAGCATCCAAAAGTCATGCGTGATCCAGAGCCATCGGTCTTCTTCACGACCTTTGGTGCCAGTACGCTGGATCACGAATTGCGCCTGTATGTGCGCGAATTACGTGATCGTAGTTATACCGTAGACGAACTGAACCGGGCTATTGACAGGCTGTGCCGTGAAAATGGAATAGAAATAGCCTTCAACCAGTTAGATGTTCACTTGTATAACAATAGCGGCGATACAGTAACGGAAGTCAGCCGTACTATTGAAAATAACGCAGCGGGTAACGCCACACCGAAACTGGCCGACTAACCCAGGTACCTGGTAACTTGATGCGCAGGGGGCTTATGCTTCCTGCGCTTTGCGTTCAAAATCTTTGCGTACCATTTCCAGTGCAGAAAGCACCACTTGTGGCGCTACCCCGCTCTCTTCCAGCAGCATAATTAAATCGACAGCCAGTTTGACATCGTCAGGGGCAGTTTCCAGTGACATGTTATCTCCCGATGTTCAGGCCAGGTTAACCCGGCACCGTTAATCTGTGTGCAATAAATGTAAATGTGTTAACGAACAACGCGGTCCAGTGCATCTTCAATACGTTCAAGTGCGGTGCGGCAGCGGGCAAGCCTGCCTTCCAGCGCCGTTTTTTCCCGCAATAATTGTTGTTGTTCTGTGAGCAAAGTGGTGTGGTTTAACTGAGTTTCGCGTGCCTGCAGCATTTCGACCAGGCGTTTTTCGTAGTCCTGGTGTTTAAGAAGACTGTTACGCAGTGCGCCCGCACCTTTGTGAGCGGTATCGTACTGGCGTAAAGGCCAGGTTGCCGCTTCGCGTTGCAATGCCGCAATCTGGGCAACTAACCGTTCGGCAATCCAGGCGGTTTGAACCACATTCCTTTCCTGTGCAACAGTGCGCAAATGGCGTAAATTTTCTTGCGCTTCGCCCAGATAATCACTTATTTGTGTACTTTTGGTTAAGAACAACTGCTTATCAAAGCGGGCAGACAATGAACGGTGTGTGGCCAACGGTGCCAGGTGGCGGGCTAACCCGGCAAACTGGTCTTCAAGCTGGCGGAGCAGGGCGTCCTGTTTCATAAATTCTCCGGCCCTCTACAAACGCCACTGCGCAGAAGGAAAGGTTGAACATGTTGAGGCTTATTTTAATCATGTCCGGCTGGTTATCGGTAGCACTTGCTGTGTTGGGTGTCGTATTGCCGTTGTTGCCAACTACACCTTTTGTACTTCTGGCTGCCTGGTGTTTTGCCCGCTCGTCTCCCCGGTTTCATCACTGGCTGCTGTACCGTTCCTGGTTTGGCAGCTATTTACGCCACTGGCAGCAATACCGGGCCATGCCGCCGGGTGCAAAGCCGCGGGCTATCGCGCTGGTTGCTGTGACGTTTGCCATTTCGCTGTGGGTGGTTAAGCTTTGGTGGGTAAGAGGAATATTAGTAGTGGTGATGCTGCTGCTTTTTATTTTTCTCGCCCGTATCCCTGTTGTTGATGAAAAACAACAAAAAAGCTAAACGCCTGTCGCAGGAGTTGCAATTACGCCCCGCAGACAGTAAATTCGAGCGTTTTCGAGCACAGGGCGCGCTGGCTATTGTGTAACCAGCCAGGCATCAGCCTGTTTGCGTTCTGTGAGTAACACCGTTTTTATAGGCAACTACCTATGACCGCAACTGCGCAGCAGCTTGAATATCTTAAAAACAGCATTAAAAGCATTCAGGATTATCCAAAACCGGGGATTCTGTTCCGTGATGTCACCAGTTTGCTGGAAGATCCGAAAGCTTTTGCCCTCAGCATTGATCTGATTGTTGAGCGTTTCAAACAGGCCGGTATTACCAAGGTCGTTGGGACCGAAGCCCGTGGCTTTTTGTTTGGTGCGCCTGTAGCACTGGGCCTGGGAGTTGGGTTTGTTCCTGTGCGTAAGCCTGGAAAATTGCCACGTAAAACCCTTAGTGAAACCTATGAGCTGGAATACGGCACTGACAAGCTGGAAATCCACACTGATGCAATCAAAGCGGGCGACCGTGTGCTGGTGGTTGATGACTTGCTGGCAACCGGCGGCACTATTGATGCCACAGTAAAACTGATTCGCCAGCTTGGCGGTGAAGTAACTGATGCCGCGTTTATTATTAACCTGTTTGATTTAGGTGGGGAACAACGCCTTGCTGATGTTGGCGTGACCTCATTTAGCCTGGTGCCTTTCCCGGGGCACTAATTCGTGAGACGGAGCCTCGCTCATTCGGCGGGGCTTATGTTACATTATCCAACCTGAATTCACCTTCCCGCGAAGTCGAGCCTATCTCTGATGAGTTACCAGGTACTGGCGCGTAAATGGCGCCCCCAAACATTTGCTGATGTGGTGGGTCAGGAGCATGTCCTGACTGCGCTGGCCAATGGTCTGTCATTGGGCCGTATTCATCACGCCTGGCTGTTTTCGGGCACGCGAGGCGTGGGGAAAACCTCTATTGCCCGCCTGCTGGCGAAGGGGCTGAATTGCGAAAAAGGTATTACGGCAACACCTTGTGGTGTCTGCGAAAACTGCCGGGAAATAGAGCAAGGGCGGTTTGTCGACCTGATTGAGATTGACGCCGCATCCCGCACCAAAGTTGAAGATACACGAGACCTGCTGGACAACGTTCAGTACGCCCCAACGCGTGGTCGCTTCAAAGTCTACCTGATAGACGAAGTGCACATGCTTTCCCGTCACAGTTTTAATGCGTTGCTGAAAACGCTGGAAGAGCCACCACCGCATGTGAAGTTTTTGCTGGCAACCACTGACCCGCAAAAATTGCCGGTGACGATTCTGTCCCGCTGTTTGCAATTTCACCTTAAAGCGCTGGATGTTGAACAAATCCGCCATCAGCTTGAGCGAATTCTTACAGCTGAGCAGGTGGAATTTGAAAACCGCGCATTACAGCTGTTATCCCGCGCAGCAGATGGTAGCCTGCGTGATGCACTGAGCCTGACAGATCAGGCAATTGCCAGTGGCGAGGGTAAAGTCACCACACTTGCTGTCAGCTCTATGCTGGGCACACTGGATGATTTCCAGGCGCTGAATTTACTCGATGCCTTATTACAGGCAGACGGGCAACGAGTGATGAGCCAGGTGGCAGAAGCAGGAGCCCGCGGAGTAGAGTGGGAAGCGTTACTGGTGGATATGCTTAGCCACTTGCACCGTATTGCCATGTTGCAGCTTTCTCCTTCAGTGCCGCCTCTGGAAAACGATGCCGAGGAGCAGCGCCTGCGCGAACTGGCTCGCCAGATACCACCAGGTGATGTGCAGCTTTATTACCAAACATTGCTGATTGGGCGTAAAGAACTGCCCTGGGCGCCAGACCGCCGGATGGGCGTTGAAATGGCGCTGCTGCGGGCCCTGGCATTTCACCCTCAGGCACCAGTCGCGCAGCCTGAACCTTCAGGTCAGCCAGGCCAGGCGTTGAGCCACTACCCACAAACTGAGCCAGCCCGGCCGGTTTCACCTGCCGGGGCTTCTGTGCCGCCAGTTCAACCCCAGGCACCCGTGCCGCCAGCGCCTGATCCTGCCAGTGGGCAGGTTTCCAGTGCTGTCAGCCAGGTGTTACAGGCACGCAATCAGTTGCAACGCCAGCAGGGAGATAACCCGTCAAAAAAGCGTGAACCGGCAGCGTCAGGCAGAGCGCGGCCGGTGAACACGTCAGCCCTTGAGCGGCTGGCTGCAGTGACGGATCGTGTACAGGCTCGCCCCGCAGCAGAAAATGCAGCGGCGAAACCGGCCAAAGAAGAAGCATATCGCTGGAAAGCGCAAAGTGTGCCAGAAGCAGCAGTTGAACCCGTTGCGACACCAAAAGCATTGCGTAGTGCTCTTGAGCATGAGAAAACGCCAGAGCTGGCTGTAAAGCTTGCGCAAGAAGCAGTAGAGCGCGATGAATGGGCGGCACAAGTGCAACAACTTAATGTGCCGAAACTGGTTCAGCAACTGGCGTTGAATGCATGGCGCGAGCAGGACGGCAATCAGGTTTTGTTGCACCTGCGACCGGGCCAGCGTCACCTGAATTCAGCGTCTGCCCAGCAAAGCCTGCAGCAGGCAATGCAGGTTCTTACTGGTCAACCCATTGAATTGACCATTACAGAAGATGATAATCTCGCGCAACGGACGCCACTGGAGTGGCGCCAGGCCATTTATGAAGAAAAACTGGCCCAGGCGCGCGAGGCGATTCTGGCGGATAATAATATCCAGACACTTCGGCGTTTCTTCGATGCCGATCTTGATGAAGATAGTATCCGCCCCATTTGATGTGCAGGATGCCTGCATAAGTCAACCTTAACTGCCGTAAACCGCATGGCGGCTTGCGGCCACAGCCTATAGAGAGAAGCGTATGTTCGGTAAAGGTGGTCTGGGCAATCTGATGAAGCAAGCCCAGCAAATGCAGGAAAAAATGCAAAAAGTGCAGGAAGAGATCGCCAGCATGGAAGTGACCGGCGAATCCGGTGCCGGCCTGGTAAAAGTGACCATTAATGGTGCACATAACTGCCGCCGTGTTGAAATCGACCCAAGCCTGCTGGAAGACGACAAAGACATGCTGGAAGACCTGGTTGCTGCAGCATTCAACGATGCCGCACGTCGGGTGGAAGAAAACCAGAAAGAAAAAATGGCGTCTGTATCTTCTGGTATGCAACTGCCGCCTGGCTTTAAGATGCCGTTCTGATGCAAACCAGCCCACTGTTAACGCAGTTAATGGAGGCACTTCGGTGCCTTCCTGGCGTGGGGCCAAAGTCTGCTCAGCGTATGGCCTATACGCTGTTGCAGCGTGACCGCAGCGGGGGAATGCGCCTGGCGCAGGCACTGACACGGGCGATGTCGGAAATTGGTCACTGTGCTGATTGCCGGACCTTTACCGAGCAGGAGGTCTGCCCAATTTGCACCAACCCTCGTCGCCAGGAAAATGGCCAGATTTGTGTCGTTGAAAGCCCGGCTGATATCTACGCTATCGAGCAAACCGGGCAGTTTTCCGGCCGTTATTTTGTCTTGATGGGGCATTTGTCTCCGCTGGATGGCATTGGCCCGAATGACATTGGTCTGGACAGGCTCGAAGCACGCCTGGAGTCAGAAAAAATAACAGAAGTTATTCTCGCCACTAACCCAACAGTGGAAGGGGAAGCAACCGCCAACTATATTGCCGGCCTGTGTGGGCAATATGGTGTTGAAGCCAGCCGTATCGCCCATGGTGTACCAGTGGGTGGTGAACTGGAAATGGTGGATGGCACAACGCTGTCGCACTCTCTGATTGGCCGCCAAAAGATTAGCTTTTAACCAAACAGAAGCCCTGTTTCAGGGTTTCTGCTTGAAATCTTGTTTCCCCGTCCCCATCTCCTCCCTCAACACAAATTGTTTATTTTGTTGCCTGAACTGTTGAGGTATCACAACCATGAAAGGACAAGAGACCCGTGGCTTTCAGTCGGAAGTAAAACAACTTCTGCACCTGATGATCCATTCTCTTTATTCAAATAAAGAAATTTTCCTGCGTGAATTGATCTCCAACGCATCCGATGCCGCAGACAAACTGCGTTTTCGTGCACTCTCCAAACCAGAACTTTATGAAGGTGATGGCGAACTGCGTGTGCGAGTTTCCTGCGACAAAGAAAAAAGAACCATCACTATTTCAGATAACGGCATTGGTATGAGCCGCGATGAGGTTATTGACCACCTCGGGACGATTGCTAAATCCGGTACTAAGGCATTTCTGGAATCCATGGGCTCAGACCAGGCGCAGGACAGCCAGTTAATCGGCCAGTTCGGTGTTGGTTTCTATTCTGCTTTTATCGTGGCCGATAAAGTAACAGTGCGCACGCGCGCGGCTGGTGCTGCTGCCAGTGAAGCGGTTTTCTGGGAATCTGCTGGTGAAGGTGAATACACCGTCGCCGATGTTGAAAAAGCCGACCGCGGTACTGAGATCACGCTGCATTTGCGTGAAGGCGAAGATGAGTTTCTGGATAACTGGCGTATTCGTTCGGTTATCAGCAAATATTCCGACCACATCGCGCTGCCGGTAGAAATTGAACAACAGGAAGAGAAAGACGGCGAAACCGTTGTTTCCTGGGAAAAGATCAACAAAGCACAGGCGCTGTGGACGCGCAACCGCGCGGAAATAAAAGACGAAGAATACACTGAGTTTTATAAGCACATCGCCCATGACTTCACTGACCCGTTGGCCTGGAGCCATAATCGCGTTGAAGGTAAGCAGGAATATACCAGCCTGTTATATATCCCTTCACAGGCTCCGTGGGATATGTGGAACCGTGACCACAAACATGGCCTGAAATTGTATGTTCAGCGCGTGTTTATCATGGACGATGCTGAACAGTTCATGCCGAATTATCTGCGCTTTGTGCGCGGCCTGATAGACTCCAGCGACCTGCCACTGAACGTTTCTCGTGAGATCCTCCAGGACAGCGCCATTACCCGCAACCTGCGCAACGCACTGACAAAACGCGTGCTGCAAATGCTGGAGAAAATGGCGAAAAATGAGAGCGAAAAATACCAGACATTCTGGGAACAGTTTGGCCTGGTACTGAAAGAAGGCCCGGCAGAAGACCAGGCGAACCAGCAGGCTATTGCCAAACTGCTGCGCTTTGCTTCAACACATAACGACTCTTCGGTACAAAACATTGCTCTGGAAGACTATGTCAGCCGGATGAAAGAAGGCCAGGATAAAATCTACTACATCACCGCAGACAGCTATGCTGCCGCGAAAAGCAGCCCGCATCTGGAACTGCTGCGCAAGAAAGGCATTGAAGTGTTGCTGCTTTCAGACCGTGTAGATGAGTGGATGATGAGCTACCTGACGGAGTTCGATGGCAAATCCTTCCAGTCTGTTGCAAAAGCTGATGAGTCGCTGGATAAACTGGCAGATGAAGTTGATGAACAAACCAAAGAAGCTGAAAAAGCCCTTGAGCCGTTTGTTGATCGCGTAAAAGCGCTGTTGGGTGAACGAGTTAAAGATGTGCGCCTGACTCACCGCCTGACCGATACGCCAGCTATTGTCACAACCGATAACGACGAAATGAGCACCCAGATGGCAAAACTGTTTGCCGCTGCGGGCCAGAAAGTGCCGGAAGTGAAATACATTTTCGAACTTAACCCGGACCATGCACTGGTTAAACGTGCTTCAGATACTGCTTCAGAAGACGCTTTCAAAGAGTGGGTTGAATTGTTGCTCGACCAGGCTATGTTCGCTGAACGTGGCACGCTGGAAGATCCGAACCAGTTCATTCGCCGTATGAACCAGTTACTGGTTTCCTGATATCAATACCGCTCTGCCAGTCCTGGCCGGGCGGTATTTTTTCTGCAGGCGTTCATATCTTTTCTTTTTTTAAGGTTATTCGCTGGCGGAATCGCTTCCGTAGCGCTGGCTTTCTTGTGGTGATGCAGCCTTAGTGGTATGGTTTTCGCCTCATTTTGATGTATTAAAATCCATTCGTAAGAGGAATTACGCAATGCGTATTATTCTGCTCGGCGCTCCTGGCGCTGGTAAGGGAACTCAGGCTCAATTCATTATGGAGAAGTACGGGATCCCACAAATTTCTACCGGCGACATGTTACGTGCCGCAGTAAAATCCGGCTCAGCCCTTGGTAAACAAGCAAAAGACTTGATGGACGCAGGCAAGCTGGTCACTGACGAACTGGTAATTGCACTGGTTAAAGAACGCATTGCTCAGGAAGACTGCCATAATGGTTTCCTGTTAGACGGTTTCCCGCGCACAATTCCTCAGGCTGATGCCATGAAAGAAGCCGGTATCAACGTTGATTATGTTCTGGAATTCGACGTACCGGATGAGCTTATCATTGACCGTATTATTGGTCGTCGTGTTCATGCCGCTTCTGGCCGCGTTTATCACGTGAAATTCAATCCGCCGAAAGTGGAAGGGAAAGATGACGTGACTGGCGAAGATCTGACCATCCGTAAAGATGACCAGGAAGACACCGTACGTAAACGCCTGGTGGAATACCACCAAATGACTGCGCCGCTGATTGGTTATTACAGCAAAGAAGCCGAGTCTGGTAATACCCGTTATGCCAAAGTCGACGGTACCCAGTCCGTGAACGATGTGCGTGCTGAACTGGAACGCATCCTCGGTTAAGTATTCTGCTGCCAGCCTGTCCAGGCTGGCACTTTTCCCTCAGTGCTTTATCTGCGAGTTTTACCCTGTTACTGTGATTGGTTTCCAAAACACGGCATTCGGTTACAATTATCAGGCCGTTAGTCGTAAGAGAGATGGAAATGACTCAGCAAAAAACAGGTATTTTACTGGTTAATTTAGGCACACCGGATGCCCCAACCCCTGCCGCTGTTAAACGTTATTTACGCCAGTTTTTGAGCGACCGCCGGGTGGTGGATACCCCACGCTGGTTGTGGTGGCCTCTGCTGCGAGGCGTGATTCTGCCTGTGCGTTCACCACGGGTGGCAAAGCTGTACCAGTCGGTCTGGATGGAAGAAGGCTCGCCGCTGATGGTTTACAGTAAGCGCCAGGCTCAGGCACTGCAGGCACAATTACCTGACACACCTGTTGCGCTGGGAATGAGCTACGGTAAGCCCGCTATGTGTGATGCCGTTGACAGCCTGCTGGCTCAGGGGGTTGATCACCTGATTGTGCTGCCACTTTACCCACAATATTCTTGTTCGACTGTCGCTGCCGTTTGGGATGAACTGGCACGTATTCTCGCCACCAAACGGTCAATTCCTGCCGTCAGCTTTATTCGTGATTACGCGGATGATACCCAGTATATTTCCGCACTGGTCGGGAAGGTGAAAGCCAGTTTTGCCGAGTTTGGTGAACCTGAACTGCTGCTACTGTCTTACCATGGCATCCCACAACGTTATGCAAGCCAGGGCGATACCTACCCGCAACGCTGCCGTGACACAACCCGGGCACTGGTTTCTGCACTTGGCATTGCTCCAGAAAAAGTCATGATGACTTACCAGTCGCGCTTTGGGCGCGAGCCATGGCTCACTCCGTATACAGATGAAACCCTGAAAGAACTGGGGCAAAAAGGCGTGAAGAATATCCAGGTCATGTGCCCGGGGTTTGCTGCTGACTGTCTGGAAACGCTCGAAGAAGTGGCTGTTCAGAACCGTGAAATCTTCCTGGAAGCGGGTGGAGAAACATACCACTATATTCCGGCACTGAATGATGATGCCGCGCATATCACTATGATGGAGGCCCTCACCGCGCATTATCGGTGATCGCAGAAAACGGGCCGGGTGTGCTAAACTTCCGGCTTGTTTTCTCTCCCCCGCAAAAACACGATGAAATTTCCTGGTAAACGTAAATCCAAACACTATTTTCCCGTCAGTGCCCGTGATCCGTTACTGGCTCAGGTTAAAACTGAAAGCGACCAGACAAACGCCTGGATTGTCGGTATTGACCAGACGCTGGTCGATATTGAAGCCCGGGTTGATGATGACTTCATTACCCGCTATGGCCTGAGCCAGGGCCACTCGCTGGTGATTGATGATGCCAAAGCGGAAGCGTTGTACCAGGAGCTTACCCAGAATCAGTTAATCACTCATCAATTTGCTGGTGGGACGATTGGCAACACGATGCATAACTACTCAGTACTGGCTGATGACCGCTCGGTCTTGTTAGGGGTGATGTGCAGTTCCATTACGCCCGGCAGTTACGCATACCGTTACTTGTGTAATACATCCAGCCGAACAGACCTGAATTATCTGCAAGGGGTGGATGGTGCCATCGGGCGCTGTTTTACGCTGATAAGCGACAATGGCGAACGGACATTTGCCATCAGCCCTGGCATGATGAATCACCTGCGCCCGGAAAGTATCCCTGAAGCGGTAATCGCCGGGGCCTCGGCACTGGTGTTGTCGGCTTATCTGGTGCGCTGTGCGCCAGATGAACCTATGCGCGATGCCACTATGCAGGCTATTGCTTACGCCAAAAAACATAATGTCCCGGTAGTGATTACCCTTGGAACCAAGTATGTCATTACTGAACAGGCACAGTGGTGGCAGGATTTTCTGCGCGACAATGTCGACATCCTGGCAATGAATGAAGAAGAGGGTGAAGCACTGACTGGCGAGCGTGACCCACTGCTGGCAGCAAACCGCGCGCTCGACTGGGTGGACCTGGTGTTGTGTACTGCCGGGCCAGTTGGCCTGTTCATGGCAGGTTACACCGAAGATGACAACAAACGTAAAACTCAGCACCCGCTGTTACCGGGCGCGATAGCCGAATTTAACCAGTACGAGTTCAGCCGGGCAATGCGCCAGAACGATTGTGTTTCTCCAGTACGGGTTTTCTCCCATATTGCACCTTATATGGGGGGGCCAGAAAAAATCATGAATACTAATGGTGCCGGAGATGGCGCGCTGGCAGCCTTGTTGCACGATATTACTGCCAATAACTACCACCGCCAGCAAGTACCCAATTCCAGTAAACACAGCCGCGCCTGGCTGACTTATTCCTCACTGGCGCAGGTGTGTAAATATGCCAACCGGGTCAGCTACCAGGTGCTCAACCAGCACTCTCCACGCCTGACGCGGGGTTTGCCGGAGCGGGAAGACAGCCTGGAAGAAGCATACTGGGAGCGGTAAATCGTTTTTGTCAGTACAGCCTGGCCGGAGCCAGGCTTTTATCAGAATGTAACTGTGGTGTTAAATAATAACCACCAGACCAATTACTCACCCTGCATTTGCCAAAAAATAGATAAGTTATTTGTCTGTTTTTGAGGTTTGATATTTTTCTGATACTTAATTGCCTGTATTACTAAGTTATCTTTTTTATATCAGGAAAAACCTGATATTGGCTCTTCCTGATTAATAATTATCTTGCTGTTTTTTTACTTTTTTTCACGGTTATCAGGCAGGAAAACCGTGATAATCCCAATCAGTGGTAAATAAGCGCATATTTTATAAACCAGCTCTATGCTGGTGTGGTCCGCCACAATCCCCAGAACCGCCGCTCCCAGCCCGCCCATACCAAATGCAAACCCGAAGAACAGCCCGGAAACCACACCGATGCGCCCGGGTAATAACTCCTGGGCATACACCAGAATTGCCGAAAACGCTGAAGCCAGAATAAAGCCGATAATCATGACCAGAACGCCGGTCCAGAATAATGAAACCCAGGGCAACAGCAGGGTGAATGGCGCCACCCCCAGTATCGAACCCCAAATCACATATTTACGGCCAATTTTGTCGCCTACCGGCCCGCCAATTACTGTACCGGCGGCTACCGCAAACAGGAATGCAAAGAGGTGCAACTGAGCGCTTTGAACTGACAGGCCGAATTTATCCATCAAATAAAAAGTGAAGTAACTGCTGATACTGGCAAGGTAAAAGTACTTAGAAAAAATCAGCAACAGTAGTACACAGACCGCCAGGATAACTTTATTACGCGGCAGGGTACTGGTGATGTGTACTTTGGGGCGCTGTTTAGCTGTACGTTGTTGCTGGGCATACCACCGGCTGATTTGAATCAGTACAATGATTGCCAGTAATGCTGCCAGCACAAACCACGCCACATTGCCTTTACCATAGGGGGCAATCAGAATCGCTGCCAGTAATGGCCCCAGTGAGCTGCCAAAATTACCGCCAACCTGGAACAGCGACTGTGCCAGCCCATGACGCCCACCAGAAGCCATGCGCGCCACACGGGATGACTCAGGATGGAAAACTGATGACCCCGTACCCACCAGCACCGCAGCCAGCAAAACCGTGTAAAAACTGCCAGCAAGCGCCAGTAATACCAGCCCACATAAAGTGAAACACATCCCAACAGGCAGAGACCAGGGCATAGGGTATTTATCGGTAAGATAACCCACTACCGGTTGTAGCAATGAAGAAGCTAACTGAAAGGCCAGTGTAATCAGGCCAATTTGCACAAAACTGAGGGAAAATTCGTTTTGTAATAACGGGTAGATAGCCAGAATTAACGACTGAATCATGTCGTTAAGCAGATGCGAAAGGCTGATAGCGCCAAGGATCCTAAATGAAGTACGTGCTTTCGCATTATTCTGGGGAGTTGCCGGTAACACCTGAGGGTTGTGGCTCATGAGTAACAAAACCATAACAAGTGAAGAGAAAAGAAGCAGAGTGTAGCTGATTTCACCTGATGATGAAATAATTATCAGGCTAACAGCTACCTCTAAAAGTCACTGATTACTGCAATCGCGGTTTAATCGACTTTCGCGATATCAGCAAAGGTTGCATCCAGTAATTTAGCCAGGTCTGCCGGCGCCAGTTCAATATCCAGCCCACGCTTACCCCCGGAAATGTACATCGTCGCAAAGGTGTTGGCAGGCGCATCAATCACCGTTGGCAGGCGTTTTTTCTGCCCCAAAGGGCTTATTCCGCCAACCAAATACCCGGTGACACGCTGCGCCACCATTGGGTCGGCCATTTCGACTTTTTTGCTACCCAGCGCTTTGGCGACTTTTTTCAGGTCAAGTTGCCCGGAGACCGGTGTTACTGCTACCGCCAGATGTTTCATGTCGCCGTTCAGTGCAACCAGTAACGTTTTATAAACCTGACGGGCATCAAGACCCAGTTTGCGTACCACTTCATCACCAAAGTTGGTCTCATTCGGGTCATGGTCATAACTGTGAAGAGTGAAAGATATCTTGTTTTTTTCGAGTAGTTTAATTGCCGGAGTCATAAAGTGTTTCGTCTGGTTAATAGTGAACTACAGGGATAATAAACATGGGGGCGGGAAAAAAAATAGTACCAGATTGCTAAACAACCGTAGCCATTATGCTCGTGCTGCGAGACAATTCTGATATGAGCCCTGGGCTCATCATAAAAATAACTATTTGAATTCCTCTTTGACGGGCCAGTACCCTGTTACTGGCCGTTTTTTTTTGCCTGCAATAACTCAGGCAGATTCCCGGTACCGTATAAATGCAGCGCCCCAACTGCGACGACATAGCGCCCGGGAGGCAACTGCTGCAGATAGTCATTCCAGGTGATATTACGCTGATTCATTAATACATCATACAATTGATCGCCAAAGGTGTTTGGCAACGACGTGTTGCCGGTTGCCGGAGGTGCCTGCAGCCACCAGCTGATCATCACTTGCAGTAAATGTGCGTTGGTTCGCCAGTGAGTGAGAGTATCCAGTAACAGAGGCAGGCCATCTTCTGGCAGGGTATTGAGCAGGGCGATTTGCTGGTCTGAACCTTCGAGCTCTAAAATCTTGCGCCCGCTTTGCTGTGCGGCATTCAGTAATTGCCAGTCTATGCCGTATTCCGGGCGTAACCCCAGGCGTTGTGCCTGGTGTGCCTGAAGTACCAGAGCTATTTGCCAGAATGGCAGGGCATCCAACTGCCCCATAGTGACACCTGCTTCATTTGCCACTTTCTCTACTTCTGCCAGTTGTTCGGTACTAAGGCGGCTTGCCAGTGGGTCACACCAGGGAACATTGTTAAATGGGGAATCGCCAGTCAGGATATCGGCTTCAACAATTAATGCATCACAGCTACTCAGTTTGCGCAGCAGTTTGGCGGGCAGGGGAGCCATATTGGGCGTTCCCATATGAATACTGCCAACCAGATGTAAGTAACGGCCACCGGGCAGAACAACATCAAGCGCGGGCCAGGGATAACCCTGATTAACCCACTGATTCAATAATGCTTTTAAACGGCTGAAAAATGGCATTCGTTCACGTCCCGGTAAAACACCATGCTAACCCGGCAGGCAAAAAAAGCAACACCCCGTTATCCGGGGTGTTGCGGCTGATGGCAAACCACCTGTTTACCTGGCTTTACCGGGGTTTGTAACGTAACAGCCGGTTGGCGTTACTGACCACCGTGATAGAAGAAAGTGCCATTGCCGCCCCGGCAACTACCGGGTTGAGCAGTGTTCCAGTCAGTGGCCAGAGCACCCCGGCAGCAACCGGGATCCCCAGCGCATTGTAGATAAACGCACCCAGCAGGTTTTGCTTCATATTTTTTAAGGTGGCCCGGGATATCGACATAGCATCAGCAACCCCTTGCAGGTCGTGGCGCATTAACGTCATGCCAGCGGTTTCGATGGCGACATCACTCCCGCCACCCATGGCAACGCCAACATCTGCCTGTGCCAGCGCAGGAGCATCGTTAATGCCGTCGCCAACCATCACTACATGCCGGCCTTGCTGCTGCAATTGGGTAATGGCCTCTGCTTTGCCATCAGGCAGCACACCGGCAATCACTGTATCGATACCGGCCTGTTTGGCGATAGCGCCAGCGGTAACGGGGTTATCGCCTGTCAGCATCACCAGGTGGTATCCCATCCCATGCAGGCGTTCAAGTGCAGCCTTGCTGGTTTCACGCAGTGGGTCGGCAATGGCGAACAACGCCACCAGCATGCCGTCTACAGCCAGTAATACAGGTGTTTCCCCCTGGCTTGCCACGTTATCCAGCGCCTCGCGTGCAGGACGGGTATCTACACCAGACTCTGCCATCATTGCCTGGTTACCCAGAGTGACGCGATGCCCTTCAATTTCACCCTGCACACCTTTACCACCCAGAGTGCGGAAACTACTGGCGGGCAGTAACGCACGGGTTCCGGCTTTATCAACAATCGCTTTTGCCAGTGGGTGGCTGGCACCTTGTTCCAGGCTGGCGGCAAACCGTAGCACTGCTGATTCATCCAACTCGCTAAAAGTGGCTATCTGCGTTACCTGGGGTTTGCCTGCCGTCAGGGTGCCGGTTTTATCAAACACAATAGTATCGACTTCACTGGCACGTTGCAGTGCATCGGCATCTTTAACCAGTACGCCAAATTCAGCGGCTCGGCCAACACCCGCAATAATCGACATGGGGGTTGCGAGACCCAGTGCACAAGGGCAGGCGATAATTAATACCGTAGTGGCAATCACCAGGGTGTAAACAATTTGTGGTGCCGGGCCAAAGAAATACCAAATGGCGGCACTGAACAAGGCAATCGCGACAACCGCTGGCACAAATACCGCAGCGATTTTGTCCGCCATCTGCCCAATTTGTGGCTTGCTGGACTGCGCCTGGCGCACCATACGGATAATCCGCGCCAGAGTGGTCTGGTTACCGGTGGCGTCGGCCCGGAACAGCACGCTGCCATCCTGTACCAGTGTCCCTGCGTGAACTGCTTCGCCAGCACTTTTATGTTGGGGAACGGGTTCACCCGTGAGCATGGCTTCATCCAGCCAGGCTTCACCCTGAGTTATCTCTCCGTCAACCGGTACCCGGTCACCCGTAGTCAGGCGCAGGATCATCCCTTTCGTGACCTGAGCAAGCGGAACGGTTTCTTCACCTTTTTCCGTGACCACCCGTGCGGTGGGCGGGGTTAAATCCAGCAGGCGCTCCAGTGCATGGGAAGATCGCTGGCGGGCACGTTGTTCCAGCATATGCCCCAGGTTAATTAACCCGATAATCATAGTGCTGGCTTCATAGTAAAGGTGGCGGGCCTGGTCCGGAAATGCGTGGGGCCACAGATTGACGTTAATGGAGTAAAGCCAGGCAACACCAGTTCCCAGCGCCACCAGCGTATCCATGGTCGCGGTTTTGTTCAGCAGGCTTTTCCAGGCGCTACGGTAGAAGTGACCACCAGCAATAACCATGACCGCCAGTGTCAGCCAGCCAATCCACAGCCACTGCTGGCGGTTGGCATCGGTGACCACCATGTGGTCGCCAACCATGCCCCAGACCATCACCGGGATACCAACCAGCAACGCGAGGATGGCCTGCCAGCGAAAACGTGACATTGCATGCTGCGCTGTTTGTTGTTGCCGTTCACGGCGCTGCTGGTCATCTTCTATGGCTTCGGCATCATACCCGGCCTGTTGTACCGCCTGGATCAGTGCACTGGCAGGTGCATCGCCCAGAACCAGTGCACTGCGCTCTGCCAGGTTGACCCGTGCCTGGGTTACGCCGGGCACATGCGCCAGCGCATTTTGCACCCGGGAAACACAACTGGCACAGCTCATGCCACTTATTAACAAATGCTGGCTGTCATCAGTGGTAGTGTCTGCCGGAAGCTCGGTATCTGCCGCTGCCAGTACTTCCGGCTGAGTGTTTGACTCTGCCAGCGGCTCAGATTTTGGGTGGCTGGCCAGTTGAGCCTCATACCCGGCTTCTTTCACGGTGGCAATTAACTGCTCTGCGCTTGCGCTACCGGTGATTTCTGCCTGGTTGAGCGTAACTTCGGCGCTTTCTACATCGCTGCGTTTTTCCAGACTTTCTTTGACACGTTTGACACAGTGGCCGCAAGACAGGCCATCGAGTGCGAGAGTAATATGAGACATATAACCACTCCTGTTTGTAATTGCCCGCATTCACGCCAATTTTTGGCAAAGCGAAGCACTAAGTTATCTTGCGCAAATCATCAGCATGATATTGCGTTATGATTAAGGTTAAACCTTCCATTAAGGGGAAGGTCAAGGAGGCGATGTGAATATTAGCGATGTGGCGAAAAAAACAGGCTTAACCAGCAAGGCAATTCGTTTTTATGAAGAAAAAGGGCTGGTGACGCCGCCGCTGCGTGGTGAAAATGGCTACCGGAGCTATAACCCTAAGCACCTGGAAGAGCTGACATTATTGCGCCAGGCACGCCAGGTGGGGTTTACCCTGGAAGAGTGCCGTGAACTGGTACATTTGTTTAATGATCCTGCACGGCACAGTGCCGATGTAAAAGCGCGTACGCTGCAAAAAATTGACGAGATCGATTTACATATTCAGGAATTGCTGGAAATGAAAACACGCTTGCAGGTGCTGGCGGAAAGTTGCCCTGGCGATGACACGGCCGATTGCCCGATCATTGATAATCTTGCCGGGTGTTGCCACCACAGTACCCCTGCGCAGCGCTAACCTTGCTGCACAGGGAAACACAGGCATCAGGGTTCATGCCACAGGGGAACCCGATGCTTCAATACGCAAAGTAATTCCTTCAACACGCACTACGCGCACACGCGTTCCGGCAGGTAAATCGGTATCGGCCATTACTGGCCAAACGCTGTCCCCGAGCCGTACCTGGCCGCGCCCGTTGACCAGGTTATTTTCCAGCACAAAGACCTGGCCTGCCAGTTGGTTACCACGCTGGTTAAGTTGCTGACCGGGCTGGTCGCTGTTTTTCTGGTTCAGCCAACGCCACCATAAAAAAGCACACAGCACAGTCAACACGGCAAAACTGGTGCCCTGCCAGGCCCAGCCAACCGGCAGGAGCCAGGCAATCAGGCCGGTTACCAGCGCGGCAATGCCACTCCATAGCAGGTAACCACTGGCACCGAGCATTTCGGCGGCCAGTAACAGGCCGCCCAGACTCAACCAGAATGCATGCGGATGTGCAGCAATCAGTGGAATCATTTTATTTTCCGTTGCACCTGGCTGTCTTTAATTAACTCGCTGATACCTGCGATAGAGCCCATCAGGCTGCTGGCATCCAGTGGCATCAGCACGACTTTACTGTTTTCTGCGGAACCAATCTGTTGCAGAGCATCAGTATATTTCTGTGCCACAAAGTAGTTCACAGCCTGGATGTCACCCGCTGCAATGGCCTCAGAAACCATACGCGTTGCCTGTGCTTCTGCTTCCGCAGAACGTTCACGCGCTTCTGCCTGCAAGAACGCAGACTGGCGGTCACCTTCTGCTTTCAGGATCTGAGACTGTTTTTCCCCTTCAGCTTTGAGAATTTCAGCCTGACGAACCCCTTCAGCTTCCAGAATGTAAGCACGCTTGGTACGTTCAGCTTTCATTTGCGCGTTCATGGAGGCAATCAGTTCAGCTGGTGGGCGAACATCGCGAATTTCAATACGCGTTACTTTCACGCCCCAGGGGTTGGTTGCTTCATCAACAATGTGTAACAGACGGGTATTGATACTGTCACGCTGCGAGAGCATTTCATCGAGCTCCATTGAGCCCAGCACAGTACGAATATTTGTCATGGTGAGATTCATGATAGACAGATCAAGGTTGCTGACCTCATAGGCAGCACGCGCCGGATCAATCACCTGAATAAAGCAAACGGCGTCTATCGTGACGTTGGCGTTATCTTTAGAGATAACTTCCTGGGAAGGGATATCCAGAACCTGCTCCATCATATTGATCTTACGGCCAATACGATCCATAAACGGCACAACCAGGTTCAGGCCAGGCATCAGTGTTTTGGTATAACGACCAAAACGTTCAACTGTCCATTGAAAACCCTGCGGGACAATTTTCACCCCGGCAGAGACGATCACCAGTGCAACAACAATAAGAACCGGGATCACTATTAGCATAAAAAACCTCCTGTTTAATTGTGGCGGTAAGTCTACCCTAAAAAATAAACAGGAGGTGCTACTATATTCGAGGGTTTACACGGCGTAATCCCGAATAATCAATAGAGTAGCGAGTAAAGCTGGCGGCGATATTGTGAAGCCAGTGGATTCCCGGTGCCCAGGGCTGCGAGGATCTCTTGCATCACTTTACGGGTTTCGCCATTTGCTGCACTCAAGTCCTGTTTCAGGTGGCCAAACAACAACGCCAGTGCTTCTTCATTACGCCCCACCTGGTGTAATTGCAAAGAAAGGCGGGTAGCGAGTTCTGCATCCTGCGGGTTCTCTGCAACCTGCTGTTGCAGTAACTGGATTTCCGGGGTGTCGGCCGCTTTTTTCAGTAGATCGATTTGCGCCTGTAACCCCTGGTAGCGGGTGTCCTGATCCTGCAGCGGGATAGTGGCCAGCACAGTTTGCGCATCATCAGAGCGGTTCAGAGCAATATAGTTTTCTGCCAGTAACAGGCCGATTTCGCTGTTCTGTTCAGACAATTTCCAGGCATCAACCAGCAGTGGCAGGGCTTCGGCATGTTTGCCTTCCTGCATTAATGCCATGGCCTCCTGCGCTTTCACCTCTTCTTCGCGTGGCAGGACTTTATCCAGCAGCGCACGTACGGCTTCTTCGGGCTGCGGCCCCTGGAAACCATCCACAGGCTGGCCGTTCTGGAACAAATACACCGTCGGGATAGCGCGCAACCCAAATTGCGATGCGACCATCTGCTGGTTGTCGCAATCCACAGTAGCCAGAATAAACTGGCCGTTATACTTCGCAGCCAGCCCTTTCAGCACCGGTGTCATTTCCTGGCACTGTTGGCTACGGTCAGACCAAAAGTAAAACAATACTGGCGTGGTAACTGATTGTTCCAGTGTGGTATGTAAATTCGCTTCAGTAATCTCAACAATATTCTGTACGGACATGCTTTTTTCTCAGTCAGGACTTTCTAATGTACATGGGGGTGAGACGCCGGGCTTCAACTCAGGTACGCAAAATTTTATCCATAATGCGGCCAGGCAACAGCCGTTTCAGGAAACCAACCACCCAGGTGACCAGAGTTACCGGGTAGCGTAGTCGCGGCCTGGTGCTGCCAAAAGCATGGCACACTTTTGCTGCAACGGCCTCCGGGCCAAGGGTAAAGCGTGCGGCAATGCCCGGATTTTGGACAGGTTTATCTGCCTGGGTTTGGTTAACGTTATCGGTAAAACGGGTATGGATTGGGCCGGGTTCTATCAGGCTGACCTGAATACCGGTGTAGCGCAACTCCATACGCAGCGCATCAGACCAGGCTTCCAGAGCGTATTTACTGGCCGCATAAGCGCCACGCCCTGGTGTGGAAATCAACCCCATTACCGAACTGGTCATCACAATTCGCCCTTCACTCTGCGCTTTCATGGCGGGTAACAACAACATTGTGAGTTGATGCACGCCAAAAAAGTTAGTGGAAAACTGTTTTTCCAGTTGTGAGCGGCTAATGGTTTCTAACGGCCCGTAGAGCCCGAACCCGGCATTGTTAAATAGCCCATAGAGATTGTTACCTGTCAGGCGAATCACTTCTTGTGCAGCCTGCCTGACGCTGGCTTCATCATCAACATCAAGTTGAATGCCAGTGAACCCCAGAGATGACATACGTTCGACATCTTCAGGTTTACGGCAACCTGCAAGAACATGATAACCGCGTTGCTTCAGCGCATGAGCACAGGCCAGACCAATTCCACTGGAGCTACCTGTGATAAATACTGATTTTTGCATAACTTTACCCGTTAAAAGCGCTGATTGTTTATGACTCATGTTTAACTAACAAAGGTGCCAGTTTTTCTGCCATCCAGTTGGCAATGAAAGGCTGAGCATCCGGGTTAGGGTGAATACCATCATCCTGCATCCACTGTGGCTTCAGGTAGACCTCTTCCATAAAAAAAGGCAGCAATGGAATGGCATATTTTTCCGCCAGTTGTGGGTAGATGGCCTGAAACGCTTCGGTGTAGCGGCGGCCATAATTGGGTGGCAAACGTATTTGCATTAGCACAGGTTGTGCATTTGCGGCGTTAACTTGTGTAATGATTTTGCCCAGGGTTTCACTAATGGTTTGTGGAGCAAAACCACGCAACCCGTCATTACCGCCAAGCTCTATAAGCACCCAGCGCGGGTGGTGTTGCGCCAGTAAACCAGGTAAGCGGGCCAGGCCCTGAGCGGCGGTGTCGCCACTGATACTGGCATTAACAACATCTATCTGCTTTGCCTGCCATTTTTCATTAAGTTTTGCAGGCCAGGCACTGTTTGCTGACATTCTGTAACCTGCACTCAGACTGTCACCCAGAATTAATAGCGTGTCCGCAGCCACGGCACGGAACGTTAACAGGAACAACAACAGGAAGGGCACATGCCAGCGGAAAATAGTGTTGAAGTACATCGTCTTTGTAAGTCCGTCGGTCAGGGTGAACATGAGCTCAACATCCTCACCGGAGTTGAGCTGATTGTCAAACCAGCGGAAAGTATCGCCCTGATTGGCGAGTCGGGTTCAGGGAAGTCAACTCTGCTGGCAATTTTAGCCGGGCTGGATGATGGCACTGAAGGTGAGGTCTGGCTGCTGGGTAAACCGCTGCACCAGATGGATGAAGAGGCGCGGGCGGCATTGCGCGCAGCCAGTGTCGGTTTTGTCTTCCAGTCATTTATGTTGGTACCTACACTGACTGCACTGGAAAATGTGCAGTTACCTGCTTTGTTGCGTGGTGAAAATTCTGCGCAGAGCCTTTCTCAGGCCCGGGAGTTGTTAACCGAACTGGGGCTTGAAAAGCGTCTTCATCATCTTCCTGCCCAGCTCTCTGGTGGTGAGCAGCAGCGCGTGGCGCTGGCAAGAGCGTTTATTGGCAAACCCGCTGTATTATTTGCGGATGAACCAACCGGCAATCTTGATCGCAAAACCGGGGACCGTATAGCGGACCAGTTGTTTACCCTGAACCGGGAAAGTGGTGCAACACTCCTGCTGGTTACTCATGATTTACAGCTTGCGGCACGGTGTGACCGGCGGTTACGGCTACGGGATGGCAAATTGCAGGAGGAGCTATGATAGCTCGCTGGTTCTGGCGTGAATGGCGTACGCCATCACTGTTGATTGTCTGGGTGGCCCTGAGCCTTGCCGTTGCCTGTGTTTTTGCACTGAGCAGTATTGGCGAGCGAATGGAAAAGGGCCTGAGCGCTCAGAGCCGGGATTTCCTGGCAGGCGACCGGGCATTACGCAGCTCCCACCCTATTCCTGATGACTGGCTGGCGCTGGCACAGAAAGAAGGCGTTAAGGTCAGTACCCAACTGTTGTTCTCGACCATGACTTTTGCTGGCAATACGCCACAACTGGCTGATGTAAAAGCCGTTGACGGGCATTACCCACTGTATGGTTCACTTAGCACTCACCCCGAAGGCCTTACACCAGCGCCTGGCACTGTTTTGCTGGCTCCCCGCCTGATGGCATTGCTCAACCTGAAACCGGGCGATGAACTGGATGTGGGCGATGCCACCTTACGGGTGGCTGGCGAGGTTATTCAGGAGCCTGATGCCGGATTTAACCCTTTCCAGCTTGCACCACGCCTGATGATGAACCTTGCTGATGTTCCGGCGACCGGCGCCGTTCAGCCAGGCAGCCGGGTGCGCTGGCTGTATAAATTTGCCGGTACATCCGGGCAAATTACCCGTTTTGAGAATGCATTATTACCACAGTTAACGGCTGAATACCGTTGGTACAGCCCGGAGCAGGAAGACAGCGCGCTGGGCAAATCCCTTGAGCGCTCACGCCAGTTTTTGCTTTTGTCCGCATTATTGACGTTAATGCTGGCGATTGCTGCTGTTACCGTGGCAATGAATCATTACTGCCGGTCACGTTACGATTTAGTCGCAGTATTGAAAACCCTTGGTGCAGGGCGTAAGGCCTTACGCCGCCTGATTATTGGTCAGTGGTCATTATTATTGCTGGTCTCTGCCGGTACGGGTCTGCTGGCGGGCAAATTGTGTGAATCCATATTGCTGGCATTACTGCGCCCGGTGTTACCTGCAACGTTGCCTGAACCGGGGTTGATGCCATTAATCTGGGCACTGGGTGGGATGGCGGTGATAGCCTTTTTGGTTGGGGCGCGTCCGTACCATATCCTGCTGGCGACCCAGCCCGTGCGCGTGCTGCGGCGCGATGCCATAGCCCGCCGCTGGCCGCTTGCTATTTATCTGCCTGTTATGGTGCTGGTGGTGGTGGCACTGTTGGCATTGCTGGTGGGCAACAATATGTTGCTGTGGTCAGTTCTGGCGGGAAGCTGCGTGGTGGCATTGCTGTGCGGCCTGGCAGGCTGGCTGGCACTGTGGGTGTTAAAGCGTTTCACTACCCGGGTGTTATCGCTGCGCCTGGCGGTGAACCGCCTGCTGCGCCAGCCACTGACAACACTGAGCCAGATTGCAGCCTTCTCCCTGTCGTTTATGTTGCTCGCGCTGTTATTGGTTTTGCGGGGTGACTTACTGGATCGCTGGCAGCAACAATTGCCACCGGAAAGCCCTAATTATTTCCTGATAAACATCGCGCCAGAACAGTTAAGTGAAATGAAAAGCTTCCTGGCCGAGCACCAGGTTATCCCTGACCGGTTTTATTCCATTGTCCGGGCGCGTTTAACCGGAATTAATGGCAATACCACCGATGGCAATAAAGATGAAGCGCTTAACCGCGAGCTCAACCTGACATGGCAGCGTGAAAAACCGGCGCATAATCCGATTGTCGCTGGTAACTGGCCGCCGGCGGCAGGGGAGGTGTCTGTTGATGAAGGGCTGGCTAAACGGCTGAATTTGAAGCTGGGAGATAAACTGACATTTACCGGCGATACAGACACTTTCACGGCAACGGTATCAAGCTTACGTAAAGTAGACTGGGAAAGCCTGCGGCCTAACTTTTACTTCATTTTTCCACAAGGCGAATTAAATAACCAGCCACAAACCTGGCTTACCAGTTTCCGCTGGGATCGGGGGGACGCGCTGCTGACACAGCTTAACCGTGAATTCCCGACTGTGAGCCTGCTGGATATCCGCGCCATTTTAAGCCAGGTGGGAACAGTTTTGCAGCAGGTAAGCCGGGCACTGGAAGTGATGGTGGTACTGGTAACTCTGTGTAGTGTATTGCTGCTCCTGGCTCAGGTGCAGGTTGGCATGCGCCAGCGCCACCAGGAATTGCTGGTCTACCGTACTTTGGGGGCGGGAAAAAAACTGTTACGCCAGTCGCTGTGGTGGGAGTTTATTGCCCTTGGCGTAGTGGCGGGCATTGTTGCCGCGGGGGGGGCCGAAAGTGCGTTGGCTTTATTACAAACCCGGGTATTTGATTTCCCCTGGTCACCTGACTGGCGTTTATGGCTCGCTCTGCCAGTATGTGGTGCGCTGGTTTTGGCACTATTCGGTGGCTGGTTGGGTGTGCGTTTAGTCAAAGGAAAAGCCCTGTATCGGCAAGTTCAGGGGTAAATAAAAAGAAAATAAATTGTGAAAGAAAAACACTGCTTTATTCAGTGTTTTTCTTTTTTTGTGATGAGTATTAATAATTATCTATATACCTTCGCACTAAATGATAATACTTATTTTGTTTTTTCATTATCTGTAATAAATATTCATAATATTGTTATTTTCAGTAGCACGGATTGATAATTTTAATAAATAAAATTTCATAAATAGCAGGTAATCTTCTCCTTGCTAAAGTGGTTTTAGCACCTATTGGTAAGGAATAGAGATGAACAAAAAAATAACAGTGCTGGCGCAGGCAGTCAGCACCGCAGTGGTGTTGGCTGCAATGGCAGTTCCTGCTCATGCAGAAATTACGTTGTTAAAACAGGATCCTACTGCTGGAGATCCATTAAGCCGGTTAAATTTCACTGTGGGCGGGAGTATTCGTCCTCAGTTTAATAATATGACAGGTGATGGCGATAAAGGTTCTTACAAACGTAATGGTTTTGACGGTGGTACACGTTTTCGTTTCGCCTCTGACTACTATTTGTTCGATGACGTTAGCTGGATAAGTTATTACGAACTTGGCGTTGATATCCCGGCGGTATTTAACTGGGATGACCATTATGCCAAAGGTGCAAATCATACTAACCGCCGTATGCTGTATACCGGTCTGAAAAGTGATACCTGGGGTACGCTGACTTACGGTAAACAAAACAGTATTTATTATGATGTGGTTGGCGCAAAAACCGATATCTGGGATTACGACATGCTCGCCCAGGCACCAGGTAATGGTATCAAAGGCGACTATGATGGTTCTTACCGTTCACGCGGCATGCTGAAATACAAAAATACGTTCGGTGACGTAGATGTATATGGTGCGTGGCTGTTTAATGACGATGAGTTCTTGCCAGGTAATGGTCTGCGTTACAAACGTAAAGGCGGCGGCTCACTGGGTGTGGATTATCACATCACCAAAGACCTGACATGGGGTACTGCGTGGAACCTGACTCGTGCAGAAATGCGTGACCCGTCAAATGGTGACAGCAAAACCCAGAACCAGAATATTTTAGGTACAGCATTGAGCTGGAAACCGGATAACTGGACGTTCTCCTTCGGTGGTGGCTGGTATCAGAACTTCCTGGTCTCCAAGAAAAACACTGTTAATGACTACTTTGCTGGCGACGCCTGGGGTATTGAATACTTTGCCGGGTACAAATTCCCGATTGGCCAGTATGGCCTGCAGTCCGTTCAGCCATACTTTATGGGCGACCGCCTGGAATACGTCAACGACAGAAATTATCAGCGCATTGATAATGGCCTGGGTGTTAGTTTCCAACTGGATTATGGTTTCCGGGTTGATTACGAACACGTATTTACCTCCAGCACAGATAAAACGCTGGGTGATATGAACCTGGTACGTCTGCGTTACGACTTCTGATAAAAAAAAGACAAGCGCGTTATGCGCTTGTCTTTACTCTGCAGGCTACAGCTACTTCCTGCTAACCGCCAACAGATAAACTGACGGCTGTGCACTGAACCCGCTTTAACGGTTACTGCAACTGCAATTGTGCCCAGGCAATGCCGCTGGCGTACTCTTCTGGTAATAACGGGACCAGCGCTTCCAGTGAGGCAGAAAGGTGCCCTTTATCGGTATCAGAGAGATTCAGATGCCCTACCTTGCGGCCCGGTCGCACTTCTTTTTCATACCAGTGCAGGTGAACCAGTGGCAATTTGAGCCATTCCCAACTGCGTGGTGTACCAATCAGGTTAATCATTACTGAAGGCGCGCTGACCACCGGGCGCGGCAACGGTAAATCCAGTATTGCACGCAGGTGCAGCTCAAACTGGCTGATGGAGGCACCATTTTGTGTCCAGTGGCCACTATTGTGGACACGGGGAGCCAGTTCGTTAATCAGCAACCCGGCAGGTGTGACAAAACATTCCATGGCCATCACGCCGATATAACCCAGTTCATCCATAATGGCAGACAACATGGACTCAGCCTGGTTCTGCTGCTCAGCACTGGCGGAAGGGAACGCCACACTGGCACGCAGGATCCCGTCCTGATGCAGGTTGTGGGTGAGAGGGTAGAATACCTTTGTGCCATCTTTAGCGCGAGCGCCAACCAGTGACACCTCGCCAGAGAACTTAATGCCTTTCTCAACAATACACTCGCCGTAGCACTCAGCAGGCAGGTTGTCTGTTTCACCCGGGCACAGACGCCACTGACCACGCCCGTCATAGCCGCCCACACGGCGTTTAACAATCGCCAGTTCACCCGCAAGGGCAAATACGGCGGGCCACTCTTGTTCAGAGGCGAGTAATTGCCAGGGCGCGGTGGGTAACTGCAACTTATCGAACAACTGTTTTTGTGTCAGGCGGTCAGCAATGACCGGAAAAACATCGCGGTTAACAAATGCTGCATGGTTTGCCAGCTCGCGGGTTAACGGGGTTTCCGGCCAGCGTTCAATTTCAGCGGTGATAACACTGTGCTGCCAGGGAACGGCTTGCGGGTCTGCGTCCAGACCAACTGGCCAGACAGTGACCCCCAGAGGCTCCCCGGCCTGGCGCAGCATACGCCCAAGCTGGCCATTACCCAGTACGCAAACTTGCATTATTCAGCCTCCCGCGGGTCCGGGTTATTCAGCACTTCTTCAGTCTGTGTTTTGCGCCAGTTTTCCAGGCGGGCAAGCAGAGCGGTATCATGCTGGGCCAGAATTTGTGCTGCCAGTAACGCGGCATTTGCGGCACCAGCCTTGCCAATTGCCAGCGTACCTACCGGGATCCCTTTCGGCATTTGAACAATGGAGTACAGACTGTCTACACCGCTCAGTGCCGCGCTTTGTACAGGCACGCCCAGTACCGGCACCAGGGTTTTGGCGGCAATCATGCCTGGCAAGTGTGCTGCACCGCCAGCACCGGCGATAATAACCTGGAAACCATTACCCTGTGCCTGTTCGGCAAAACTGAACAGCTTATCGGGAGTACGGTGGGCGGAGACAATTTCCACATGGTGAGGAACGTCCAGAGCAGTCAGGACTTCAGCGGCAAACTGCATGGTAGCCCAGTCACTTTTGGACCCCATCACAATGGCGATACGCGCCGGGTTTTGGGTGGAAGACATGCGTCTCAAAACTCCTGTGAATAAACAAAAACAACGACAGACTGTTGCGGAGAAGGGCTCAGAGAATAGCACGTAAAACGGGCAAGGAAAACGGTTGCGTGGTGATGAAATGGGCATTAAACCATAACGAAATGGGTTAAAACGGAAAGTTGATCAGTGCCATCTCTTCTGCGCTAACACGAATCATTGAGCCTTCTGTATGCCAGGCCCCTAAAACGGCACGTAATGCGGGTTGACCGTTGGCTTCAAGCTCATGAATAGCCGGGCGATGCGTATGCCCGTGCACCAGCCATTGTGCCTGATGGCGGGTGAACGCTTCCTGTACTGCCTGTGGGTTAACATCCATAATCGCCAGCGACTTGTGTTGGTTCGCCTGCTGGCTGTTGGCGCGCATTTTCCGGGCGATACGGCGGCGAATAAACAGCGGCAGGGCAAGAAACAGGCGCTGGATCCAGGGCTTGTGAACTTTGCGGCGAAAATCCTGGTATGCCTGGTCATCAGTACATAATGTATCGCCGTGCATGATAATGACCGGGCGCCCGTACAGTGACAGGCACTGTTCCTGGGGCAGTAATACCATACCGCTGCGCCGGGCAAATGCTTTGCCCACCAAGAAATCACGGTTGCCATGAATAAAATAGACAGGCACACCCTGATTAACCAGGATGCGAATGGCATCGGCTATTTGCTGGTGAAGTGGCTCCGGGTCATCGTCGCCAATCCAGGCTTCGAATAAATCCCCGAGAATATACAGTGCGTCGGCTTGTGGGGCTGTCTGTGCCAGAAAACGCAGAAAACCGGCGGTTATCGCCGGTTCTTCTGTGCACAGATGCAAATCTGCGATAAAGAGTGTTGCCACGATTACTCGCTGACAGTCACGCTTTCAATTACTACGTCGTCTTTCGGAACATCCTGGTGCATACCACTGCGGCCAGTAGAAACGGCTTTGATTTTATCAACCACATCCATGCCTTCCACTACTTCAGCAAACACGCAGTAGCCCCAACCTTGCAGGCTTTCGCTGCTAAAGTTCAGGAAGTCGTTATCAACAACGTTGATAAAGAATTGTGCAGTTGCGGAATGTGGAGCCTGAGTACGCGCCATTGCCAGAGTGCCACGGGTATTTTTCAGGCCGTTATTGGCTTCGTTCTGAATGGTGTCTTTGGTGTCTTTTTGCTTCATGCCCGGTTCAAAACCGCCGCCCTGAATCATAAAGCCATTGATAACACGGTGGAAAATAGTGTTGTTGTAGAACCCTTCGCGACAGTAGTCCAGGAAGTTTTTAACTGTTACCGGCGCTTTATCGTCGAAAGTTTTGATAACGATATCGCCATGATTGGTATGAAAAGTAACCATGCTGTGCATCCTATTCTGCCATGTAGTGCTTAAGCCTGCGCTGCAGGCCACAATAGCCCGTTGTTATAGCACACTCATCAGGTTCGATCACCTTGCAATGCGTGCTGCTTTACAAAGGTTTTTTGGGGTAATATAGATTATTGCTTTTTTACCACACACATACATGGAATCGCTGATGTTAAAGATTTTCAATACTCTGAGCCGTCAAAAAGAAGAATTTAAACCTATTCATGCCGGGAAAGTTGGCATGTACGTGTGTGGGATAACTGTTTACGACCTGTGTCATATTGGCCATGGGCGAACTTTTGTCGCGTTTGATGTGGTGGTGCGCTACCTGCGTTCCCTGGGCTATGAAGTTAACTTTGTGCGTAATATCACTGACATTGACGATAAAATCATCAAACGTGCGGCGGAAAATGGTGAAAGTTTTACCGCGCTGGTGGACCGGATGATAACCGAGATGCATGCTGATTTTGATGCACTGAATATTCAGCGCCCCAGCAGCGAGCCGCGGGCAACGCACCATATTCATGAAATCATCGGTATCGTCGAGAAACTGATTCAGCGCGGGCATGCTTATGTTGCTGATAACGGCGATGTCATGTTCTCCGTCGTAACTGATGCCGCTTACGGGCTATTATCCCGCCAGGACCTGGAACAGCTCCAGGCAGGTGCGCGGGTTGATGTTGCAGATGCCAAACGTAACCCCATGGATTTTGTTCTGTGGAAAATGTCCAAACCGGGTGAGCCGAGCTGGTCGTCACCCTGGGGCGAAGGGCGACCGGGATGGCATATCGAATGTTCTGCTATGAACTGCAAACACCTGGGCAGCCATTTCGATATTCACGGCGGGGGTTCGGACCTGATGTTCCCGCACCATGAAAACGAAATAGCCCAGTCTACCTGTGCCCACGACGGCGACTATGTGAATTACTGGATGCATTCCGGGATGGTCATGGTGGACCGTGAGAAAATGTCCAAATCCCTGGGCAATTTCTTCACCGTGCGTGATGTACTGAAATATTACGATGCAGAAACAGTGCGCTACTTCCTGATGTCCGGGCATTATCGCAGCCAGCTCAATTACAGCGAAGAGAACCTGAAACAGGCGCGTGCTTCTCTGGAGCGTTTATACACTGCTTTGCGCGGTACAGATAAAGCGGCTGTTGCGGCAGGTGGCGAAGTATTCAAAGCACGCTTCTGTGAAGCAATGGACGATGATTTCAACACACCTGAAGCCTACTCAGTGCTGTTTGATATGGCCCGGGAAGTGAACCGCCTGAAAGGCGAAGATATCGCCGCGGCCAATGGCCTGGCTGCAGCGTTGCGTGATATCGCGTCTGTCCTTGGGATTCTTGAGCAAGACCCGGAAACCTTCCTGCAAGGCGGCGCACAGGCAGATGACGGCGAAGTGGCTGAAATTGAAGCACTGATTCAGCAGCGCCTTGATGCCCGTAAAGCAAAAGACTGGGCTGCTGCAGATGCCGCGCGTGACCGCCTGAATGAAATGGGTATTGTGCTGGAAGATGGCCCGCAGGGAACCACCTGGCGCAGAAAATAACAGTTTGTTTTTAGCAATTAAAAAAGCGGCTTTATGCCGCTTTTTTGTCTTTGGTATTTGCCGGCCTGGCTGTGTGAATAACAGCTAACTGCTGGTCACTAAATCAATCAGGCTTCTACGGTAACACTGTAACCGGCGAAAGTGACGGTCTGCCCGGCAACGATTTTGCAGCGCTTGCGGGTTTCTGTTGCGCCATCTACCTGAACCTGGCCGTCGGCGATAACAATTTTGGCCTGTGCGCCACTTTCAGCCCAGCCTTCCAGCTTTAACAAGTCACACAGTTCAACATGGGGGTGTTTACCCAGAAAAAACGTTGCCATTATTGCACTTCTCCATCGTGGTATTCTTCACAAGCCTGTAGCGTATTTTGAATCAGGGTCGCAACTGTCATTGGGCCCACACCACCAGGCACTGGCGTAATGTAAGCGGCCCGGGCGGCAGCATCTTCAAACACCACATCGCCCACTACTTTGCCGCTTTCCAGCCGGTTGATGCCCACATCAACCACAATTGCGCCTTCCTTAATCCATTCACCTGGGATAAAACCTGGCTTACCGACAGCAACGATCAGCAGGTCTGCATTTTCCACATGATGGCGTAAATTTTTCGTGAAGCGGTGAGTCACAGTAGTGGTACACCCGGCCAGCAATAACTCCATGCTCATTGGGCGGCCAACAATGTTTGAAGCGCCAATCACCACAGCATTCAGGCCATAGGTGTCAATATTGTAGCGTTCAAGCAGGGTAACAATACCGCGAGGGGTGCAGGGGCGCAGGCGAGGGGCTCGCTGGCACAGGCGGCCAACGTTATAAGGGTGGAAGCCATCCACGTCTTTATCGGGCGCGATACGCTCCAGCACTTTGACATTATCAATGCCTGCAGGCAGCGGGAGCTGAACCAGAATCCCGTCGATGCTCGGGTCAGCATTCAGCTTATCAATAAGGCTGAGCAATTCCGCTTCAGTGGTGGTTTCCGGCAGATCCCATGCACGGGAGATAAAACCGACTTCCTCACAGGCCTTGCGTTTGCTGCCTACATAAATTTGCGATGCCGGATTTTCCCCGACCAGCACAACAGCAAGCCCAGGCGCACGTTTACCAGCGGCCAGGCGAGCCTGTACTTTTTCCGCGACTTCGCGCCGTACCTGCTGCGCAATCGTTTTACCATCAATAATTGTTGCTGCCATCAGCGTGAGAATTCCATCTGTAATAAGAAAGGGAAGGGAATGTGTATATTTTGTCAGAAGCGAGGCGCGCTGTCAGTCACCAGAACAGATTTCGTTTGGTTTGCAGGTGTAAAACGGGGCATTTCGGGTGGTTTCGGCTGCGGAAACAGACAACTCTGAGTGCCATTTACTCACCCGGAAGTGGCGGCAAATTAGGAAGTTGAATTTTTTTCAATTACAGGCCGGGCTGGTTTATGCCATTTTATTTGTCCGACTATTTCCGAATTTTACAGAATGCGTCACAGCGAATGGCGCGTCAGGACCACACACACATTTCATCCAGGGGGAGAATATTTATGAAACTGCGCCTCACGTTCAGCGCACTGACCAGCGCCTTGTTATTAGCCGGTAGTATCCAGGCCGCACAGGCAAACAGCGACCCGCACACCATCGTATTTGGTGTTGCCCCCGGCCCATATGGCGACATGGTAAAAGAAGCCATTGCACCTTCACTGAAAGAAAAAGGCTACAAAGTCGTAGTACGCGAATTCAGTGATTATGTGCAACCCAATATGGCGCTGGCAAACGGCAGTATTGACGCCAACTTATTCCAGCACACCCTCTATTTTAATAAATTCAAAGAAGATAAAGGGCTGAAACTCACTAAGTTGATTTCTGTGCCTACCGCAGGTATGGGGCTGTACTCCCACAAAATCACCAGCCTTGATCAACTGAAAAAAGGCGACATCATCACGCTGTCTAACGACCCGACAAACCTGGCGCGCGGCCTGCGGTTTTTAGCATCATTAGGCCTGGTGACCATTAAACCGAATATTGACCCAACCAAAGCGTCTGAGCGCGATATCGCTGAAAACCCGAAAGGCCTGGTCTTTAAACCATTGGAAGCCGCACAACTCCCGCGCACCCTTGACAGCGTAACTGGTGCACTGGTTAACGGGAACTTTGCCATTGCCGCAGGGTTGAAATTGTCATCTGCACTGGAGCAAGAGCACCTGGATGACAACCTGAAGAATATCATTGCGGTACGCAGTGATGATGCGGATAAGCCCTTTGCCAAAGATATTGTTGCGGTTGTGAAGTCACCGGCTTATCGGGCTGTAATTGATGATCCTAAAAATAATTTCATCAGCTTCCAAAAACCAGACTGGATGGCGGCAGCCGCACAAACACAGCAGCAATAATTCAATATTCGATTAACCATGGCAGGCGATGACCTGCCTTTGGTGTTTCTGAGGTACCAAATGATTGAGCTTGAAAATGTCTGCGTAGATTTTGATGCGGGACAGGGGCGCCACACGCGAGCAGTTGAAGGCGTGAGCCTGAAAATCGCTGCCGGTGAAATCTTTGGCATTGTGGGTACCAGTGGTGCGGGGAAAAGCACTTTGCTGCGCACACTGAATGCTCTGCAACAGCCGAGTGAAGGCCGGGTCACTGTCAACGGCGTTACGCTCTCGACACTTCGTGGTGCGCCATTGCGTAAAGCACGCCAGCGAATTGGCATGATTTTTCAGCATTTTAATTTAATGCATACGCGCACTGTGGCGCAGAATGTCGCGTTCAGCCTGAAGGCCGCTGGCTGGGCCCGGGCAGATATCGCGCCCAGAGTGGCTGAAATTTTGCACCTGGTTGGCCTTGCCGATAAAGCTAACCGTTTTCCTGTGCAACTGAGTGGCGGGCAAAAGCAGCGGGTGGGTATCGCCCGGGCAATTGCCAATCACCCGGATGTCTTGCTGTGTGATGAGCCAACATCGGCGCTGGATCTGGAAACTTCGGCCAATATTCTTGAATTATTGCGCGAGATTAACGCACAGCTTGGCATCACTATTGTGCTCATTACCCATGAAATGAACGTTATCAAGTCGATTTGCGACCGGGTGGCGGTTATGTCGGCGGGTAAGGTGGTGGAACTGGGCGATGTGTTCGATATTTTCGCCCGGCCACAGCATGAATTCACCCGCCAGTTGGTGGCGCACACGCTGAACCTGGCTCTGCCTGAACGCCTGCAACAACACTTGCAGGGTACTCTGCTCAAAATTCAGTTTATTGGCGACAGCGCTGAGCAGCCCGTGTTGTCGGAAGTGGCAGTACAGTTCGGTGTGGCAGTAAATATTCTGCACGGCAAAATTGATTATATTGGCGAGCGTGCTCTGGGTGTGCTGGTGGTACAAATTACGGCTGCAACCCCGCAGGCGGTAGAAAACGCAGTCGCTCAGATTCAGGCGCGGACTGCGCAAGTGGAGGTGATCCGTGGATGATTTACTGGCTGATTTAACATTAGCGTTTGGCGAAACCTTCCAAATGCTGGGCATTTCCACGGTGCTGGCGATTTTAGGCGGCCTGCCCCTGGGGTTTCTGATTTTTGTTACCGACAGGCATTTGTTCTGGCAAAACAGGGCGGTTTACCTGGTGACGTCTGTACTGGTTAATATTATTCGTTCCGTCCCCTTTGTGATTTTGCTGGTGCTGTTATTGCCGCTCACCCAGTTCTTGTTGGGAAATACCATTGGCCCCATCGCGGCCTCAGTACCGCTTTCTGTCGCTGCCATTGCGTTTTATGCGCGCCTGGTAGACAGCGCGTTGCGTGAGGTGGATAAAGGGATTATTGAAGCGGCTGAAGCCTTCGGCGCCAGCCCGTTACGCATTATTTGCACGGTCCTGCTACCAGAAGCCAGCGCCGGGTTATTGCGCGGCCTGACAATTACTCTGGTCAGCCTGATTGGTTATTCTGCAATGGCCGGGATTGTTGGCGGGGGCGGTGTGGGCGACCTTGCTATTCGCTATGGTTATTACCGCTATGAAACCCAGGTTATGGTGGTGACGGTAGTCGCGCTGATTGTGCTGGTCCAGGTGGTTCAGGTTCTGGGCGACTGGCTGGCGAAGCGTGCGGATAAACGCGATCGCCACTAACTGTATGTTGGCCTGGCGTGGGTAGCGCCAGGCGTATCAACAGCCCGCAGTGATGTTTTTGCCAGGTGGTTAACGGCTGTGGCTCACTGTTTGTGATGCGTTTGCAAGTAATATGCTCATTTAGCCAGCACCCAGAACAAAAGCCATTGACTCACAAGGCCCTGACCGTATAATTCCTCGCGTTTCCAGGTGTCTACGCCGGAGATACTTGCAGTAATGCGCCCTTAGCTCAGTTGGATAGAGCAACGGCCTTCTAAGCCGTGGGTCACAGGTTCGAATCCTGTAGGGCGTACCATTTAAAATCAGTAAGTTATTACTAATTACTGACATCGATTTTCCCACCATGGGACATATTTGGGACATCATCACTAAAAATCACATCGATTTGTCGTGCATGTTCAGCCAAATAGATTGGTGCCAAAGGCCAGACTTAAGCAAAATTTCAAATAATTACAGCCACATCCTGTTCTTCTCTGCGTTGTTTTGCTGCTCCCTCTGAACTGTGGTTATTGATTCAAAAAACAGAACCCGTGTACCGGGACAATACTCATAAATTCTCCCGGCAAACCCCCCTCCAACCGGGTCTTTCAGCCAGAAATACTAAGCAGCCTATTATTACAATATGAAACAAGTTTTTTAATTAATTGTTGTATTTTTGTTGCTATAACAAATTAGTAACAATTCTGCTTTTCGTGGTATCACAGGGGCTGGCAGTGCCAATCCGACAAGGGTTTTTCCCTGCCTCCTTGCCTGGCCTTGCGCTCGCCAGCACAGCGCGGTGCGCAAATACAGAAAGGAAATACCCATGTCTTTTACACCTCTTACCTGGACGCCAGTGCAGCGTCATGTTGCTTTTGCCTGTTTTGGCGCATGGACTCTTGATGCGTTCGATTTCTTTATCCTGGTCTTTGTACTGAGTGATTTAGCCAGCTATTTCCATTCCAGTGTGGCTGAAGTCTCGCTGGCAATCATGTTAACCCTTGCTGTAAGGCCAATTGGTGCGTTGCTGTTTGGGCGCCTGGCGGAGCGTTATGGGCGCAAACCGGTGCTGATGCTCAATGTCGCTATGTTTTCATTGTTCGAATTACTTTCTGCCTGGTCTCCTACATTCGGTGCTTTTATGGCCTTCCGCCTGATTTACGGTATCGCGATGGGCGGGATTTGGGGCGTGGCATCGTCGCTGGCGATGGAAACGATTCCTGACCGTTCCCGTGGATTGATGTCCGGGATCTTTCAGGCAGGCTACCCTTGTGGCTACTTACTCTCTTCGATTATTTTTGGCCTTTTCTACAGCCTGGTTGGCTGGCGCGGTATGTTCCTGATTGGCACATTACCTGTGCTTATGCTGCCCTACATTTGGTTTAAAGTACCGGAATCCCCGGTGTGGCTGTCTGCCCGCGCACGTAAAGAAAGTACCGCGCTGATGCCAATTTTACGCATGCACTGGAAACTTTGCCTGTATCTGGTGGTGGTGATGGCGTGCTTTAACTTCTTCAGCCATGGCACACAGGATCTTTACCCCACCTTCCTGAAAGTTCAGCATGGCTTCTCTCCCCATACCGTCAGCATTATTGCCATTTGCTATAACATTGCGGCAATGATGGGCGGGATCTTATTTGGCGCGCTTTCCGAACATATTGGCCGTAAAAAAGCCATTATTATTGCGGCGTTTCTGGCGTTGCCAGTATTACCGCTGTGGGCGTTTTCCAGTGGTTCTTTCACCATTGGTTTAGGGGCTTTCCTGATGCAGTTTATGGTGCAGGGTGCCTGGGGTGTGGTGCCAACCTGGCTGAATGAACTGGTACCCGCCAATGCCCGTGCAGTCTTGCCCGGTTTTGTCTACCAACTGGGTAATCTGCTGGCGTCAGTTAACGCAACTCTCCAGGCGCGTATTGCTGAAACGCACCAGGGTAATTACGGCCTTGCGATGGCCTGTGTCGCCGGGGCAGTTGCTGTGTTGATTTGTGTGTTGGTGGCATTTGGGCGTGAAACCCAGGGCATGGTCATTACCGGTCGGGAAGAACCCGATGGCAGGCCAGCAACAGCTAACCGGCGTACGCCAGTTACGGATAATCAACACCCTGTGTCTTCATCGCATCATTGATTAAACCTGGCGCGATGCTATCTGTAAATGGGTAAGGGGCAGGGAACTGCCCTTTGTTTGTAGTAGCCACTCTTATGGCAGAATGAATATTGTATTAATAGTAATTCAGTGGGTTAATTGCAGGGATTACTGCCGGGGCGTAATATGCAGAAAATAAACCAATACAGGAAAGACTCATGCGGCAGAGAACAATAGTGTGCCCCATCATTCAGAACGAAGGGGCATATTTGCTATGTAAAATGGCAGATGACCGCGGTGTATTTCCAGGTCAGTGGGCATTGTCTGGTGGTGGAATGGAGCCAGGCGAAACCATGGAATATGCATTACGGCGTGAAATTCGGGAAGAACTGGGTGATGCACTGATTATAAACAAAATTACACCCTGGGCTTTTCGCGATGATATCAGAGTAAAGACCTATGCCGATGGCACAACAGAAGAAATCTATATGATTTACCTGATATTTGATTGCTTCAGTGCTAATAGAGAAATTACGTTCAACGAAGAGTTCCAGGAAATAGCCTGGGTTCTGCCAGCGGATCTCAAACAGATGGATTTGAATGAAGCAACCCGGATAACTTTTACCCAAAAAGGATTGTTATAACCGGGTAGTACTCGTTTTCTCATCTTTGGCTAACTGCCCGGCAAACAGCGTGTCAAAAGTGCTGCGCAGTAACACCAGGTCTGGCTGAATATGCCCGGCTCGTGTGACATGGTTCATCACTTCTTCTGCATGTTTGCGTGCCACACTGGCGTAGCGTTCCGGCCAGGCTTTAGCCAGCATTGCCAGTGATTTTAACAACCGCAACTGCACTTCACGCATGGCGGCGCCATCGCGCGCCACGGGTGAAAAAATATCGTCAAACAGGTTAGCCGGGCTTAAAGGGGCAAGATGAATTTGCGGATAAAGAACCTGCGCGTGTTGGTCTGATTTTTCTGATTGCTCAGCCCACACCGACAATACCCGCACCGCACGGCCAATAACATCAATAGCGGTGCCCGGGTCGTTCACGGCCGGTGACAGTGCCCGGCAGGCAATTTCTGCCATTACGCACAAACAAAAGCGCGGGTCCTGGTGAAAAGAACGCGCATCGGAAATACTCAGCGCGGATAACAGGCGCAGGCGCAATTCATCACTACATTTTTCAGTGGTGTACATGACTGCCTGGGAAGGGTGCACAAAGTTCCCGGGTTGGGCAACCAGGTAGACATGGGCCGGGCTACCTGTGAGCACTGCCGCCAGCTTACCAATATCAATATGTTCAACGTACCCCACTTGCGGTGAATAAATTGCCTGGGTACCCTCGGGTTGCGCGCCACTTTCTGTCCACGGGAAACAACCTAAACAAGGGGATTGCGCCCGGGCCTGAAACGCCCGCAAAGCTGCATCTTCCACCCGGGCTGTAGTTTCCCCCACACGCCCCAGCGAAGTCAGGTGCTGAATCCAGCGCAAAAGCGTCAGAACAATCAGTGCAATCACTACCAGCGTTACGACAAACAGAATTACCCGCCCGCGTTCACCATACGCCCCCATGTTCAGCGCGATAATTCCCACCAGGCTGAACAGAAACGAGCCAATAAAAGTGGCGAGGACATTTTGGGTTGTGGTGTCTTCTACTACCAGGCGGGTTGCACGTGGCGTGACATTGGTTGTGGCTGAGCCATAGGCAGTGACAACAATGCTCAGTGAAAAAGTCGTTACGGCCAGCATACTGGAGGCCAGAATATTCAGAATATTATCGACCGCTTTGGCACCGACTACCCCGGAAAATGCCGGGGGAATAAATGACTTTACAGCAATAGAAATCAGCGCCGTGAGAATGGCGGCGATGGCAAACAGAGTAGCCCTGAACCACAGTTTATGGAACATTTGTGTCAGTACAAACTGCCAGCGTGAAATCATCATCGTCCTCATACAATGCGACCCGGCAGGGTGGGGTAACGCGAAGGTCAATCATATTAATATTACAGCAAATTTCTTCATGCCCATTGGTTTTTCTGGAATGGTGGATACGGTCAAGAGCAGCAAGAAAAAGTGGGCGGCAGCTAGCCTGATGAGAAAAGCAGTTAATGTGTTTTGACTCTTGTACGTGCCGGCCAGATGTCTGCCTGTTTTCTGAACCTGTATTCTGAGCACTAAAGGTGCCCGGGATCACAAAATATCCATATTTGAATTGTAATCGATTACTTTATTGTTAATTTGTAATCGATTACTTAAATGGAGATAACATTAAATGTCGCGTAAAAATAGTATGTTACTAGGGTTAATCTCACTGTGTTTTGCCAGTTCAGTATTTGCCCGACAGATGGATGTTGAAAGTGAAATCGCGGTACAGATGTATACGTTACGCAGCTTACCTTCTGCAGAAGAGCAATTTGCCACGGCTCACAAGGCTGGATTCCGGCATGTTGAATTAGTTGGTGACCACGGTATGGATGCCAGGCAATTAAAAGCAGTGTTAGATAAGAATCAACTTACCCCGACATCATCGCATATCCAACTGGCAACATTGGAGCAAGATTACCAACCTACGGTGGCATTTAATAAAGCAATCGGTAATCACATGATAATCGTCCCATGGATTAAACCTGAAGACAGGCCAGACAGCTATCAGGGGTGGGTGAATTATGCTCACCGGCTGGATAAGTTAGGCGCTAAATTACGCAAAGATGGCATGCAATTGGGTTACCACAACCATAACTTTGAAATGAAAAAATATCAGGGAATGACCGCTCTGGATATTATTTTAACAAACACTCGCTCAGAAAACCTCAAGCTTGAAATGGATGCGGCATGGGTTTCAAGGGGAGGACAGGATCCCGTGTCATTCCTGAAAAGATACCCAGGGCGTATTTACGCGATTCATGCAAAAGACAATGCAGGCATTGGTGTGCGTGATGATGAAATGAATTTTGCCCCACTTGGTGAAGGGCTACTGGATTGGGATTCAATTCTGCCTGCGGCGAAAGCCAGTGGTGTGAAATGGTTTATCATTGAACATGACCAGCCGAAAGATGTGTGGAGTGTTATAACCACATCTCATAAAAACCTGCGCGCAGAGCTCGAGAAATATTCACAATAAGACTATCAGGATGTGCTGGCCCTGACACTCAGTTGCCAGTCGAGAAAAACACGCTGAGATGGTGATTCAGGGGCGTCAATTTTACGTAATAGTAAGCGGAATGCCTCCCGACCAATCTCGCGTGACGGCTGAACAATGGTGGTTAGTGGCGGAGAGACCATCTCCGCCAGTTCAGTACCGTCAAAACCAGCAACAGCAATGTCACGCGGAACTTGCAGACCTGCCTGCTCAATCGCTGACATTGCACCAGCAGCCAGAGTGTCTGAAATAGCAAAAACGGCGTCAGGCCGGCTGCCTGATTCAAGCAGGGATTGCATTGCCTGCTTACCGGCACTGAAGGAAAGCTGGCTGGCATAGGCAATTTTATGCCATGCCAGCCTGTGAGCATTCAATTCTTCGTGGTAGCCCTGTTCACGTAGCTGGGCATATTTATAGCTCAGGTCGTGGTTTATCAGCGCAATTTTCTGATGCCCTGAGTGTGCCAAATGGCGAACTAATTCACGCGAAGCATCAATATCGTTAATTCCTACGCATGAAATATCCCCAGAATCTGCAAATTCAGCACACTGTACCCAGGGGGAATTGCCAATCAGTTGCGTTAACTCTGGTAATTGTGTGAAGGCGTCCATGGTAATTACTCCATCTACCATTTTGCCTGAGAGTAATTGCAGACTGGAGCGTGAACGATGGATATCAGAGCCAGAATTACATAATAAAATCCGGTAGTTATTTTTTTCAGCTTGTTCTTCGATACCTTTAACCAATTCAGCGCAAAATGGGTTGGATATATCAGAAACCAGCACCAGCACCATAGATGTGCGGGCTGTCCTTAACTGCCGGGCCAGAAGATTGGGCTGATAATTGCTTGCTTTGATAGCTTGCAGAACTTTTTCGCGGTTTTTAGCTTTAACACTATCGCTATTATTTAATACACGAGAAACCGTAGCGACCGAAACACCCGCCAGCTTTGCGATTTTCTGGATAGACATGGTTGCATGGTTTCCTGCAAAGAATCAGATATCTGCAGATTACCATAAATGGTTGACCGGGATAAGTATTCCGGGCGCTGACAGGCGCAGGCCCGGAACATACCTCAGGCGTGAATGTTCACCCAACGTTGTTGTTGGTGGCTACGAAGAATCGCATCAATAATTGCCATCACCTGGGCACCATCATGGAAGGTTGCAAAGGTTTCTTCGCCCGGCGGCGGCATCTCCCCGTTTTCTACCGCCTGGTAGAATTGCTGCATCATTGCACGAAATGCATCTGGCCAGCCTTCAATGTGCCCACCTGGGAATCGTGCACGGGAAGACACTGAAGGGGATAATAAAGAAGGGTCGTCGGTCAGTATCTGATTAGCCTGATGGCGATGACCCACCCACAATTGCTGGGGAATTTCTTGATCCCAGGCCAGTGCAGCGGAACTGCCACTCACTTCCAGGCTCAGGCGATTTTTGCGGCCAGCTGCAACCTGGGACACACTAAAACACCCCTTACTGCCATCATCAAATCGGAAAAGAATAAAACCTAAATCTTCTGTTGTGACTTTCTTGTCTTCATAATGTTGCTCTTCCTGTGCAGTGCTAAATGTTGAGTGCCCTGCCAGGCTGGCTTTTCTGGTAGGCCAGACGGTTCCCAGGTCTGCCATAACGGCGACAATCTTACGCCCGGTAACAAACTGAATAGTGTCGCACCAGTGGGAGCCTATATCTGCAACTGCACGTGACGGGCCACCTTTATCAGCCTCTACGCGCCAGTTGTAATCTGTTTCTTCCAGCATCCAGTCCTGCAGGTAGCTCCCCTGGGCTGAAAATAACCGGCCGATTTGTCCGTCACGAAGCATACTGGCCGCCTGTTGTACCATGGCGTACTGCCGGTATACGAAGCTGACACCATGTACGACACCAGATTGCCGTGCCAGAGTTTCAAGCTCATGGGCTTCATCCAGCGTCATGCATAAAGGCTTTTCGGAAAAAACATGCTTCCCGGCCAGCAGAATCTGGCGGTTTATTGCTGCGTGGAGGTGGTTTGGTGTGCAGTTATGAACAGCCTGTAGCCCTGGGTGGCGTAAGAATTCTGCAACATCACTGTACGCATGTGTCACGTTCAGTTGTGTGGCCTGCGCCTGCGCGGCTTCCTGGCTAACATCACATACTGCGACAACATTAATATTCCCCAGGCGGCGCAGAGCCTCAATATGTGCCGGGCCAATAAACCCAGTACCAATAATACCGACATCTATCATATTAAATCCCTCTGTTGAGGCCCAGTTGATTGAGGATACTGGCTTGTTGATTGTCGCTTGCTGCAAAGTCATCAAATGCTCTGTCAGCTACCGGAATAATATGCTGACGAATAAACTCAGCACCTTCCCGTGCGCCAGTGTCTGCATCTTTCAGGCAGCATTCCCATTCGAGTACAGCCCAGCCGTCGTAGTCGTACTGCGCCATTTTGCTGAAGATAGTTTTGAAGTCGATTTGCCCATCTCCCAGAGAACGAAAACGCCCGGCCCGGTCGATCCAGCGTTGATAGCCACCGTACACTCCACTACGCCCATTAACCTGGAACTCTGCATCCTTGACATGAAAGGCTTTAATGCGGGAATGATAAATATCAATGTAGTCAATATAATCAATATGTTGCAGATGAAGATGGCTGGGGTCATACAACATATTGCACCGAATATGCTGGTTCACCTTATCGAGAAAACGTTCGAACGTAACACCATCGTGTAAATCTTCACCCGGATGGATTTCAAAACAAACATCTACGCCATTGTCGTCAAAAGTGTTAAGCACCGGTAACCAGCGGCGTGCCAGTTCATTGAACGCTTCTTCTAAAAGGTGCGGATTGTGTGGCGGCCACGGATACAGGTATGGCCAGGCCAGGGAGCCAGAAAAAGTTGCATGAGCCGTGAGCCCTAACTTCTGCGAGGCAATAGCGGCCAGTTTTACCTGGCGAGTAGCCCACTCTGTTCGCCTGGTGTAATCACCCTGAACGGCTGCAGGCGCAAACCCATCAAACGCCACATCATGTGCCGGATGAACCGCAATCAACTGCCCTTCGAGGTGCGTTGACAGCTCGCTGATAACCATATTGTATTTGGCCAGAACCCCAGTAACTTCATCACAATAAGTCTGGCTGGTGGCCGCTTTTTCTAAATCAAAAATCGCCGGATGGTTACAAGGGATCTGTAATGCTTTATACCCCAGTGCCGAAGCCCATTTAGCCAACCCTTCAAGTGAGTTGTAAGGTGCATCAGTGCCGATAAATTGCGCCAGGAAAATGCCTGGTCCTTTTACTGTTTTCAAAACCACCTCCAGTAATCAACTACGTATCAATCACGATATTTAAAAGAGAAAAGGAAAATCAGTGCGATAACTGCTGCTGCGATGGCGGGGATCCACCAGAACATTGCCCAGCTTTGTGCTGAAACCTGGCCTGCAACCAAATGGTTATACAAAGCCCCGGATATTTGAGAACCCAGCAACATACCAATGCCGTAGGTGAACATCACAATCATGCTTTGTGCCTGTCCTTTGACTTTTTCGCCTGCAACCCGGTCTGTGTAAATAAAGCCGACCACAAAGAAGAAGTCGTAACAAACGCCGTGCAGCAAAATACCCAGCCAGATGAGTGCCCGGCCTTCTTCACTCATCCCCATAGCAAACAGGCCGTAACGCACGAACCAGGCGAACATCCCAATCAAAAGCATGTATTTCACGCCAAGACGACGGAACAGCAGAGGGATAATCAGCATGAAGAAAATTTCAGACATCTGACCAAACGACATGATAGTACTGATATTTTCTACACCGGCATCAGACAGCCATGAAGCGGTGTAAGCGTAATAAGTGCCCAGCGGAATAGAGATAAGCGTGGCGCAGAGTGAAAAAATAAAGAAATGAGGAACTTTCAATAATGCAAAAGCATCAGCACAGAATAAATCGCGTACTTTGAATGGCTGGCCTTTTGCCGGAGCAGGGGTGTTCGGCAAAGTCAGGCTATAAATGGCGAGGATAACGGAGCACAGTGCGGCGAGTGAAAAGATGGAAACGGTTGATGCAATACCGGCAAAACCAATGAATATGCCGGCAACAATCCAGCCGATGGTGCCAAATACACGTACAACGGGAAAGCTCTTTTCACTGCTCGCCAAACTATGAAACGCAATGTTGTTGGTCAGTGCCAGTGTTGGCATGTAGCACAGAGTATAACCAAACAGTAACCCAATCAGTAATGACCCATTTTCACTGATAAGTGCCTGAGGGACGAACCACAGAATCGCCGCACCCGCCAGGTGCATAACAGCCAATACTTTCTGCGAAGCAAAGAAACGATCCACCAGCATCCCTAATACAAAGGGCGAGAGGATGGAGGCAATTGGGCCAGCAGAAAATGCATCCCCAATCAGCAATGACATGTTGTATTGGGTCATTACCAGCCCCAGAGTGACAGACCAGCTTCCCCAAATAAAAAATTGTAAGAACATCATCAGTGACAGCCTGGGAACCAGCATTCGCTGAGTGATGAGTGCGTTACCTGGAAGTTTTGTTGCAGACACCATAATAGCCTCACTAAAGTAATCGATTACAAAACTGTAAAAGTAAAAAGTAATCGATTACAAAAAAGGTTTATTTTGCATGGATCACATATCTGGAAATTTATCCCGTTCGTGAAAATAGTGCAGGCTGCGAGGCAGGATGGATCAAGAAGGACGTGACTTTATTCTCTATGGCGGGTTTTGAAACTGGTTTGGTGTGAATAAAAGATAACGTTACAGTAGAGATAACAGCATCTGTATAGAGAGACTATCTTTATATATTTGCTTATTGTCCAACGACGTAGTGACAGGGAGCCTGATGAGAAAAGTTCTTAATGCGTTTTTACCCTTGTATGTTACGACCTTACTCATGCTGTTGGGTTCCGGGTTATTGACCACTTATGTTTCGTTACGCCTCGCCCATGAGCAGGTCAGTGGCACACTGATTGGCGCCATTATTGCCGCAAACTATGTGGGTTTGGTTGTGGGGGGAAAAGTTGGGCACAACCTGATTGCCAGAGTGGGGCATATCCGTGCTTACGTGGCCTGCGCGGGGATAATCACAGCCTCGGTGATAGGCCATGGGTTAACTAATTTCATTCCTTTGTGGATCTTCCTGCGCCTGATAATCGGCCTGTGCATGATGTGCCAGTACATGGTGCTGGAAAGCTGGCTTAACGATCAGGCTGAATCTTCTCAGCGTGGTGTTATTTTTGGTTTGTATATGGTGGCAACTTACCTGGGGCTGAGTGGCGGTCAGGTGATTCTTGCAACACAAACTGGCTTTGGTATCAGTACGTTACTGATAGTGGCATTGTGTTTTGCACTTTGTCTGGTGCCCATTGCTCTGACAACCCGAACCAATGCGAAAGCGATGTCACCGGCTCCCATGGAGTTGGGGTATTTTGTCCGCACTATTCCCAAATTACTGGCGACAACGCTGGTCAGTGGCATGGCGATTGGTGCGTTTTACGGCCTGGCACCGGTATTTGCCAGTGAGAAAGGTTTCACCACAGAGCAAACGGGGATGTTTATGAGCCTGACGATTTTTGCCGGTCTGGTTTCCCAGTTTCCTTTAAGCTGGCTCTCAGACCGTTTTGACCGCCAGCGCCTGCTGTTTATTATTGCGTTGCTGTATGCCATTTTTGCGTTAGTCCCGGGTGTGCTGTTATCCCTGCCTTATCAGTTTTTATTGGGTGTGGCCTTTGCCGTCAGCATGATGCAGTTTTCCCTGTATCCACTCCAGGTTGCTCTGGCGAATGACCAGGTGATGCCGGAGCGGCGGGTTTCACTCACAGCCTGCCTGTTAATGGCCTTTGGGATTGGTGCCAGTATTGGGCCGCTAATAGTTGGTGCGGTGATGCAACCGCTTGGCAGCAATATGCTGTATATCTTTTTTGCTGTTTGTGCAGTGGTTATCGCGCTGCTCAACCGCCCGGCAAAACTACACCCTGTTCCGACTACCGAAGTGCCTTTACCCCATGTGGTGATGCCAGACAGCCTGGCTACTTCGCCAATTGGCGCTGCGCTTAACCCGGTTCTGGAAGAAGAAGATATCCAGGCTGCGATGGTCAATACAGACGAAGAAGCTGAACTCTCTGAAGAGCAGGAAGAGCAGGAAGAGCAAACGGGCGCTTCACCGGCCACCGGAGAAGAAGCAGAGCCGGGTGAACCGGGGAATCAGGATGAAACCGCACAGGGCGATGGCGCAGCAAAAAACGATGATGCGGCAAAAACCAGTGGTGGCGTACCAGACAATACCGAGAAACCCGGTACCGCGAAACCTGAATAACAAAAAACCACCGGTTCATCTGACTGAATCATGGATAAACACACTGAAAACATACAGGAAACCGCTAAACCGGTTTCCTGCTATGTTGCCCCTCTTGTTAAATCACTCCCGGCGCGCAATAAACTGTGGAAAGGTATCGCACATGTGCGTTGTAAGGCTAACGTAGCCTGGCGTTGCCCGTCAGGTGGAACAGATGGCAATGAGGGAGATGACAATGGGTGCTGCATTTGAGGCCATGGTGGAAGGCCGGGAATACTGGATTAACGATGCTGAGCTGGTGGAAATTCGTTATTGCACCCGTGACCGGGTGGACCAGTTTAACCAGTGTGGAGCCAGAGAGGTTTCCCAAAAGAACACGTTGATTCGGGAAATTTTCGCCAAAGTTGGCGATGATGTTCATATTGAGAAACCGTTACGTGTGGATTATGGCTGTACCACAACACTCGGTAATCACGTGTTTATCAATTTTAATTTCACGTTGCTGGACCCGGGGTTCGTAACTATTGGTGACCACGTATTCATTGGCCCGAATGTGTCGCTGTATACCGCATTGCACCCTATGGATGCAGGCAAACGAGACGAGCATATCGGTACAACTTTGCCTGTTACCATTGGCAACCATGTGTGGATAGCCGGGAATGTCACTATATTACCGGGTGTCACCATTGGTGATGGCGCCGTAATTGGGGCCGGGAGTGTGGTAACTAAAGATATTCCGGCAGGTATGCTGGCAGTCGGCAATCCAGCACGGGTAATTCGTAAGGCCGATTAAATTTCAGGTATTGATAGTTTAATTGCTGGTTATCTGGCTGCCGGTAGTTCAATTATTGGTAGCTGAATGCACCAGAGCAACGAACAACTCCGCGTTGCCCTGGTGCTGTGTTACCAATCAGCCACGCCCAACATAAGGCATCTGGTTGGCCATAATGGTCATTTCCAGTACATTGGTGCTGATGGGCAGCTCCGCCATCATTTTTATGGCTTCTGCTACATCATCGACATTCATCATTTCTTCCGCTTTGATACTGCCAACTGCTTCACACTCAGATCTTACCTTTGCTGGCAGGCGTTCCCCCTTAGCAACAGCTCCAGGTAATCCAGGGAACGATTACGGTATTGCTTTTTTACAACACATTTCATTCAACCAGACTGCATATTTTCTCCATGTTTTACTCAAAATTGTTGATTATGTGAATTTATGTAATGAAATGTATTCACAAAATGGAGAAAATGTGTAAGCATGATAATCAAAATGATAATTATTATCTTTATCATTTGATGTTCGGGCTATGTAGTATGGAATGAGAGCCTGCCAGCATGCTGTCGGGGAGCCCGGTGATACCTGCATAACAATAAAAAACCTTTATTTCACATGGATAAAAATCGCAACCAGCCGTTTGGCAGCTTTAATTCACTTACGTTGTTCACCGGGTTATGCCTTGGTGCGTCAACATCTGTCGCTCATGCCGCTGATAACACGGCACAGAAAAAAGAAGAGACTCTGGTCATTCAGGCTCAGGCACCTTCACTTTATTTACCCGGTGTATCTGCAGACCCTAAATTTACCCAACCACTGGTAGATACAACCCGCACAGTAACAGTAATTCCGGATCAAATGATTAAGGACCAGGGCGTCACAAACCTGACTGATGCACTAAAAAATGTGCCGGGTGTGGGAGCATTTTACGCGGGGGAAAACGGTAGCTCTTCTACAGGTGATGCGGTGTATATGCGCGGAGTGGATACCTCTGACAGCATTTATGTTGATGGTATTCGCGATATTGGCAGTGTTACCCGTGATACCTTCAATACCCAACAGGTAGAGGTGATTAAAGGCCCGGCAGGTACTGATTATGGCCGCAGCGCACCTTCGGGCTCCATCAATATGATCAGCAAACAACCCCGTTTGGATTCAGGGTTAGATGCGTCCGTCAGCATTGGCAGCGCCTGGATGCGCCGTGGCACGCTGGATTACAACCAGGCATTTGGGGAAAACAGCGCCTTTCGCCTGAACCTGATGGGTGAGAAAACCCACGATGCTGGCCGGCATAATGTCGAAAATGAGCGTTACGGCGTTGCACCATCACTGGCATTTGGCCTGGATACACCAACACGCCTGTATATTAATTACCTGCACGTTCACCAGAACAATACACCGGATGGCGGTATCCCAACTATTGGTCTGCCTGGTTACTCAGCGCCTTCTTCGGCTACCAGCGCCCTGAATAGTTCCGGGAAAGTGAACACTAAAAATTACTACGGTACTGATTCTGACTTTGATAAGTCCACAACCGACAGCTTCACGCTGCGTTTCGAGCATGATTTAACTGACAACACCACGCTGCGTAATACCACCCGCTGGTCGCGTGTGAAGCAGAAATACCTGCTGACTGCAGTGATGGGTGGCGCGAGTAATATTACCCAGCCAGACAGCAACAATGTCGACACCTGGGAATGGTCGCGTCTGGCTAATACCAAAGATGTCAGCAACAGTATTCTTACAAACCAGACCAACCTGACCTCGAAATTCCACACCGGTTTTGTGGGGCATGATGTCAGTGCCGGGGTTGAATTTACCCGAGAGAAACAGACCAACTACGGCGTGGATGCTATCACCCCGCCAGCCGTCAATATTTATCACCCCATCAGCAGTATTTCTGTGGGTGGCCTGTCACGTAATGGTGCAAATGCCAATGGGCAGACAGACACGTTTGGAATTTACGCGTTTGACACACTGGAACTGACCGACAGCTTCCAGGTTAATGGTGGGATCCGCCTTGATAACTACCACACGGATTACGACAGTGCCACAGCATGTGGGGGCACGGGGCGCCGGGCTGTTGCCTGCCCGGCAGGTGCGCCAACAGGAACGCCTGTCACCACGGTTGATACCGCGAAATCTGGCAATCTGGTTAACTGGAAAGCAGGGGCACTGTATCGCCTGACTTCGCAGGGCAACCTGTATGCTAACTATGCTATTTCTCAGCAACCACCGGGTGGCAGCACCTTCGCCCTGGCTGCTGGTGGCAGTGGTAACAGCGCGAACCGTACAGATTTTAAACCCCAGAAAGCCAAATCCAGTGAAATTGGTACCAAGTGGGAAATACTTGATAAGCACCTGTTGCTGAACGCAGCTCTGTTCCGTACCGATATCGAGAATGAAGTTGCCAGCAATGATGACGGCACTTATTCCCAGTACGGTAAGAAACGGGTAGAAGGCTATGAACTGTCTGCGATTGGCAATATTACGCCTGACTGGCAGGTTAGCATGGGCTATACCCAGCAGCATGCCTCTGTGAAAGAAGGGGATACCGTGGCACAGGATGGTTCATCTGCCCTGGCCTATACACCCAAACATGCGTTCACCCTGTGGAGCCAGTACCAGGCAACGGACGCGGTTTCTGTTGGAGCAGGTGTGCGCTATGTGGGCAGCCTGCGCCGGGGGAGTGATGGCGCGGTGGGTACACCGGACCACACTGAAGGTTATTGGGTGGCAGATGCCAAACTGGGTTACCGGGTAAACCGCAACCTCGACTTGCAACTGAACGTATATAACCTGTTCGATAAAGATTATGTCGCTTCTATTAATAAGAGCGGCTATCGCTATCACCCGGGTGAACCCCGTACATTCCTGCTGACTGCCAACGTGCATTTTTAACTGACTTGTGTGGGGCTCCGGCCCCACATACAGAAGAGAACACCATCATGATGTACCACATTCCTGATGTCCTGACGTCAGACGAACTGACCACCTTCAGTGCACAGCTTGCCCAGGCTGAATGGGTGGATGGACGAGTAACGGTAGGCAACCAGGGGGCACAGGTTAAGCATAACCAGCAAATTAATACCCAAACTGCGTTGTATGATGCGTTGCAAAATGCTGTCAGGCAGGCCCTTAACCGCAACCCGCAATTCTTCTCCGCTGCATTACCCCGCGCTATGTCTTCGCCATTATTCAACCGCTATCAACAGGGGGAAACCTATGGTTTTCATGTGGATGGCGCAGTCAGGCAAAATGGTAGTGCTGGCTGGATGCGTACAGATTTATCTGCCACTTTGTTTTTATGCGCACCAGAGAGCTACGAAGGTGGAGAACTGGTCATTAAAGATACCTATGGTGAGCACCGGGTAAAACTCCCCGCAGGCCATCTGGTGCTGTACCCTTCAAGCAGCCTGCACAGCGTGACCCCGGTGACATCGGGTGCCAGGGTGGCGTCATTTCTCTGGATCCAGTCAATGGTGCGCGATGAAAAGCAACGCGCCATGTTATATGAGCTGGATAATACTATTCAGTGCCTGAAGGCCCGCCATGGCGACAGCGAGGAGCTTCTGTCATTACTCAACATGTACCACAACTTATTACGCACCTGGACCGAGGTTTAAGTACGAATGCCGGCAAGGCCCTACTAAACCAGGGGGCCAGCCTTGTGCTGTTTTTTATCCAGGTACATGTTTTTATCGGCTTCGATGATTAATTTATCAATATCAATTTGTTTTATCTGTTTTTCCACAGCGACGCCAATGCTGGCGCGTAAAGTTATTGGGGTATCATTGATGACAATCGGGGCATCCAGAGCCTGGCGGATTTTCTCAACCAGGCTGTCTGTTTCCTGCTGAGCATCTTTAAAACCTTCAGTAATCAGCAAAAATTCATCGCCAGCCAGGCGCGCAAAGAAATCCTCGCGGCGCAATAATCCATTCACAATCCGTGCAAAGGCTATCAATGTTTTGTCGCCCACATCATGGCCGTAGTTATCATTAATTTGTTTAAAATCATTGAGATCAAAAAACAGAATGCTGATGCCAGAAAACTTTTTGAATGACGGATTTCGGTAGTTCTCCAGGTAGTGATCAACTGCACGCCGGTTGGGCAGCCCGGTCAGGCGGTCGTGGTTAGCATCGTATTTGTAGATATCCTGTAGTTTTTTAAATTCCGTAATATCGGTGGAGAGCAAATAAAAACCATCATTGAGCTTTCTGGCAGGAACCACCGTGTTATTAAAAACAACTGTTTTGCCATTAATATTCATTTCTTTCTCAAATGAATAGGTCATTTTTTCGTAAATTTTCTTAATCTTAAAGTCTTGTGGGGCAAAGAACTTGCGGTCATATAAATTAAATACTGATGTGTTCAGCAATTGCTCAATTTTGCAGGGGAAGTACTTTTCATACATCTTGTTGAGAAAAGTAAAATTGATATGTTTATCTACGTGAGCAATCAATACCGGAATATTGTCAGTGATTTCATTCAGCCGCAGTTTGCTTTCAATCAGCTTTTTCAGTGTGTCTATTTTTTCACTAATATCATGCACAAAGACGGAGTAAAAGACTTGCTCATCCAGCCGGTAGGAGCTGATAGCCAGCTCAACCGGGAAGGTGCGCCCATTATGATTTCGCCCATACAGCCGCTTGCGGGTGCTCAGCGCTTCTCCGGCATCGGTATAAAAAACATCATGAAATGCACAACCTGCCGGGCTGGTATGCTTTTGCAGGAAAATCTTTTCACACAATGTCTTATTAATAACCGAGTCATCCAAAGAAAATAACGTTTTAGCCGCAGTATTAATGCGGGTTACACGTTCAGATTCGTTGAACTCAATAAATGCATCTTTACTGTTGTTAATGAAAATACTGAAATAATCTTCCTGCTGTTGCAGGTTGGCTTCAAGAAACTGGTTGCGTGCATACAGCTTTTCTTCTTTTTTCTTGAAGGACGAAATATCCCGGGCATAAACATAAAAATTAACCAGTTGCCCCTGTTTGGTCAGCACGCCAATATCTACCTGAGCAACTAAAGATTCACCATCATTGCGTACAAAATGGTGCTCATAAGTGACACTTTTCTTTTCGCCCGTAAGCAGGCGGTTAAATGATAATGCATGGAGCGACAGGTCATGCACATCAGTGAACTCACGAAAGGAGTGGCCTATTAATTGGTGTGTTTCACGTTCAAGAACAGCACTGAAAGCGGGGTTAACCTGCACGAAAACACCACGTAAATCCAGAAGCGCCATTGGCATGGCTGATTGTGCAAACAACTCATCGTGAATATCAGTACTCATCTTCCACCCACCAGGCTCAAGTTTCCCTAAGTGAAATAACTTATCGGCACCGTAAAGCAAATCTGTAGCACTGTGGCTAAAAAGTGATTTCAGTTGCTTCCAGGTGCAGATATGTAATTATTTTAAGAATATTCTTAAAAAGGCCGGAATGATGATCACTTTTGCAAGGGTATCTGCTGTTGCCACATTGCTGGCACTGGGCTTTGTTTGCCTGCCAGCTACAGCGAAAAGTCGCGTTTCTGATGACCAGGTAAAGCAGGCAATTATTGATGAATCTATTGCTGATTACCCGGGTGTCTGTGCGTGCCCGTACAACAGCGCACGCAACGGAAGCTCGTGCGGCAGGCGTAGCGCATGGAGTAAACCTGGTGGTTATTCCCCTATTTGCTACAAGAAAGAAGTGACACAGGACATGATTAAAGACTGGCGGGAAAGCCACCACCAGAGTTAACCTGGCGGCACATATAACCTAACCGGCACCTGGTGCATGCAGCCAGGTGCCGGTTTCCTGCTATCGCGGAATGATATTGTGTTGCTTCAGGGTATCAAACAGCTGAACAAAAGAATCCAGAGTACAGCGGTAACCTGTGAAACCAGCTTTGCGGCTTTTGCTCATATCGGTGAATACCTCCATCGGGCGGCCAAGGTCGGCATCTGTGTGCCACCAGGATGCCAGGCGGGAAATATCATGTTCAGCTAAGTGATGGCGTTGGGCCAGCTCCTGCCATGCCGCAGCCGCTTCCTGCATGCGCCCTTCAAGGGGCATCATCTGTGCAGGGTACGGAGCAGCTTCAATATCAAAATAACTGGCAATACGTGGCCACATCCAACTCCAGCGGAAAACATCACCATTAACGGCATTGAAATCCTCATTAGCTGCGGCCGGGCTTTGTGCCGCCCATTCCAGTTGTTCTGCCAGCAAGCTGGCATCTGTCATATCGGATATACCATTCCACTGTGCTTTTGAACCCGGAAAAATAAACGGCCAGCCTTTCTCTTTACACAATGTGGCGTAGACCGCCAGTGTCTGGCCCATATTCATCGCATTGCCGAGTGCAAAACCAATAATGGTATGCGGGCGGTGAACACTCCAGCGGTAGCCAAAGGTTTTCGCACCGTCAAATACGGCATCTTCCTGAGCATAATAAAAGTTTTCCACTGGCTGGCGGCCCTGTTCTTCACGAAACGGAGTGACCGGCACCTCGCCTTTACCATAGGCTTCAAACGGGCCCAGATAATGTTTTAACCCGGTGACCAGTGCAACATGTTTTCCCCTCAGGCGCTCACCAAGAGCACTGATGACATTACTCACCATTGCTCCGTTTACCCGGATATTTTCCTTCTCAGTTGCCTGGCGCGCCCAGACACTGAAAAAAACGGCATCTGGTATGGTTTCAGCCAGGGCTTCTTTCACTGAACTGGCATTGGTCAGGTCTGCTGTCAGGCTGGTGCACCCTGCCGGAATAGTACTGCGCCCACGGGACAGCCCGTACACCTGCCAGCCATCCTGTACCAGTTTTTGGGCAAGGGCGCTGCCAATTACGCCACTCACGCCAACAATCAATGCGGTTTTTGCCATGGAAACTCTCCTCTATTGTTCTCTGTTCAGACTAATGGAGAATTAATTTCTTATCTCTGGTATTAATTCATGTTATTCGTGAAATTAAGGAATGAATTACATGCATGATCAGCGCCTGAAAGATATTGTTCCCTTTGTTGCCAGCGTAGAGTGCGGCAGTTTTGCCAAAGCGGCAGAGCGCCTGCACGTAACAGGGTCTGCAATCAGTAAGAGTGTCTCCCGCCTGGAACGCCGCCTGGGTTCACAACTACTGGAGCGAACGACACGCAGCCTGGCACTGACCGATGCCGGGCAGGCCTATTACCAGACCTGCACACGTATCATGGAAGAGTTACTGGAAGCCGAAGCGGTGCTGGCTGCACAGCGCACCATCCCCGCCGGGCGGTTGCGCCTTGCTGCACCAACAACCTATGGGCGGCTGGGAGTGATGCCTGTTCTGTTGCCTTTTTGCCAGCACCACCCTGAACTGGAAATCAGCATGGCGTTCTCAGACCGTTTTGTAGATTTATTTGAAGAAGGTATCGATGTGGCGGTGCGTATCGGTCACGCGGCTGATTTACCTGCTTCTGTAGGAAGCCGCCTGCTGGGGCGGGAAAAAATGGTATTTTGTGCATCTCCCGGTTATCTGGCGCAATACGGTCAACCCACTAACCGGGCTGAGCTGCTGCAACATAAAGCGATTTTATATGAGCGTGTGGATGGCAGCGCCAAACCCTGGTTACTGACCACGGAAGACGGCCATGCAGACTGGTGTGAGGCACCTTGCCGTATGGCTCTGGGGGATGTCGACGCACAGGTTCAGGCGGTGTGTGCTGGCCTGGGAATAGGCCAGATGCCTACCTGGTTGATACGCCAGCAACTTAAATCCGGTGAGCTATGTGTAATATTACCCGGTATTCAGCCAGACGGCCTGGCGCTAAACCTGGTCTGGCCGCGGCGTAAACAACTGCTCCCTAAAGTGGATGCATTGTTGGCGGCACTGAATAATCTTGATATCGGTGCATCGGTACTGGCTGAAATAGCGGGTCAACGTGAATCTGGTAAAGAGTGAAAAAAGGGGATAACCGTGTATTGCCCATTTACCTCTGTCAGCGCCCATAGCGGAGTGATGATTGATACCCGCCAGAGCGCCTTCTATAACGGCTGGCCACAGGAAGCCGGGGGAACACAAGGCCATGAGCCGGGTGCGGTTAACCTCAATGCCAGCTGGCTTGCAGTAATGGGCAATAACCAGCTTTGCTACTGGCTGGGTAGCCAGAATATCAGGCCCGACACGCCTGTCGCACTCTGTGGAATTCAACCGGGCAATGAGCAAGTGGCATTGCGCCTGAAACAGTGTGGCATCAACAACCTGTATTACCTGAATGATGCATTCAAGGTTCCTGAACGGTTACACACCCTGGCGAAATTTCCCAGCCTGGTTTACCCCCATTGGCTGGTGGCATTACAGCATGGATCGCCGGAATTATTTGCAGCTCCTCAGGCTAACTGGGTGTTGCTGGAAGCGGGCTTTGATACGGCCAGTGAGTATGCCAAAGGCCATATCCCGGGGGCATCTTTTCTTGATACCCGTGAAGTGGAAGGTGGCCCACTGTGGAATAAATTACCTGATGCACAACTCATGGAAATGCTACGCCAGCAAGGTATTGAGCCCGACACCACCGTTATTCTCTACAGCCGGAGTGATTGTGCGGCGGCAAGAGTTGCAGTGATTTTGCTGTATGCCGGAGTAAAAGATGTACGCCTGCTTGATGGTGGCTGGCATAGCTGGCAACAGGCCGGGCTGCCTGTAGAAACTGGCACCGGGAACAAGCCAGCGCCACTTCAGACTATGCCAGCCTTTACGCCAGATACTGCGCTGTTTGTTGACCAAAGCCAGGTGAGTGCATGGCGGAGCCAGTCGGCTGTCACCCTTGTCAGTGTACGCAGTCTGGCGGAACACCGGGGGAAAACCAGCGGTTATACATATATTGAAGCCGCAGGGGATATCCCGGGCGCGCACTGGGGGCATGCCGGTGAACATAATGGCTCCGTACAGGATTTCCTTAACCCCGATGGCACTATGATACGGGCAGATGCGCTGGCTGCTTTGTGGGCTGGCGAAGGTATTTTCCCGCGCCAAAAAGTGGTGTTTTATTGCGGTACCGGTTGGCGGGCCAGTGCCGCATTATTTTATGCCAGGGCCATGGGCTGGCAGGATATCGCGCTGTATGATGGCGGCTGGTATGAATGGAGCCGCCAAACCACGCACAGCATATAAACCTGGTGTTTACCAGCCACGCATACCATAACCCCCGCAACCACCGCCATTACGCATGCCATACCCCATGCCATAACCCATTCCGTAACCCCTGTCGCCATCATTCCCGGCACGTGGGCCACGGGCGTAACCCGCATTCATCATTTGCGTATGCCATGCACTGCGGCTGGCATACCACTGGGCATTTAACTGACCAAGTTGTTGGGTGAGCGAGGCAATTTTTGCCTGGTCAGGTTTCGCCTGGTTGTACTCGTTATCCAGTGCCTGCTGGGTATCAAAAACTTTCTGGCGCAGGGTATTCATGGTCTGGAAATGTTGTTGTGCCTGAGCATCGGTAATTACGGCATTACCGGTCTGAGGCGTTTCTGTTGCCGCATTGGCCAGTGAAAAACCGCCAACCAGTGTGGCAATGACCATCGCCGCCTGCAGTTTGCGTAATGTTGTACGTTTCATAATTTATCTCCTGGTAGTCAACAGGCCTGGGTGCTCAATATGCAACCTGGCAATATCTGTTTTGTTTCGGTTCTGATTGTCATATTGCATACCTCGTGCCAATATTTAACTTTATGTTTTTATTGAATAAAAAATAAATTCTGATATTTGCGTGTGAATTATTTACCCAGATCATAAAAAGAGTGGGTAAAAAAGTTACACTGCTTCGACCGGGTTAATACTCACTACGTCACCGCCAGGGGGATAACAATGTGGAGTGATTCCAGACGCAGCTTTTTTGGCCTGTCTCCCTGGCTGATGGTGGGGTTATCACTTGTGCTCGGGCTTGCCGTGCTGGGGTTATCCCTGCGCAGTACGCAACAGGAGCGGGTGTACCTGCAACAAAACCTCAATAACCGGGCAGATGCCATTGTCTGGGCGCTGGAAACCGGGGCGCGAATGAACATGAGTGGCAGCCAGGACAACCGCCTGCAAACCCTGGTTGAACAAACGGCTCACCAGCCTGGCGTAATCTTTCTGATGATGACCGATGATAACGGCAATATCCTGGCGCACAGCGATGCCAGCCTGGTAGGGCAGCAATTGCCAGCAGACCAACGCCCCTTGCCTCAACAGCCTGATAGCTGGCGCAGGCATATAAAACTGAGTGATGGCAGGCAGGTTTTCCAGGTCTGGCAGCGGTTTAACCCCTTGCGCGGGCGCGGCATGATGGGCGGCGGCAACGGGATGATGCGCATGATGCGCGGCTACGGTGATGGGGCAGACAACGCCTTGCCACAATGGGTTGCCGTGGGTATCGACCCGGCCAGTTTTGAAACCACCTTTGCACAAACCCGGCGTAACAATTACCTGCTGGCTGTACTGGTGATTTTGCTCGGTATGGCGGGGTTTATCTCCCTGTTCTGGGCCCATAATTACCGGCGTTCGCAGCTACTCCTGCGCGACACCAGGGCGATGGCCGATGAAGTAATTGCCAGCCTGCCTTTGGCTTTGCTCACCTGCGATACCCGGCAGCGTATTATTTCCGCTAATCGCCAGGCTATTGACTTATTGCACTTACCCGCGCCCTGGGAGAAACACCCGCTGGCACAGGTGGAAGGGCTGGACTGGGCCGCAATACGCACCGCCATGGCAGATAGTGGGCGCTTACTGGAGCGGGAATATCAGCTCAACAGCGCCGGGGGGAATAAAATCCCGGTCAGTATCAGTGCTTCGCCAGTGCGTGGCGGTAGCGGGCAAATTACCGGCACGGTATTTGTGTTGCGCGACATGACAGAAATGAAGCAACTGCAGGCGCAGGTTGAACGCCAGGCCCGCCTGAGCGCACTGGGCGAAATGGCGGCCGGTGTAGCCCATGAAATTCGCAACCCACTCAGCTCGATTAAAGGCCTGGCAACCTATCTGGGCGGTAAATTTTCCCCTGATGCCCCCGAGCACCTGGCTGCACGCACTTTATCCGAAGAGGTGGACAGGCTGAACCGCGTAGTTTCGGAGTTGCTGGATTTTGCAAGGCCAGGTGAATTTTCGCTGCAAGCGGGCGACATCACTCCCGTTATTGAGCGGGCACTTCGCCTGGTGCAAAGCGATGCCACTAATAAACACCTCTCCCTGGTCTTTTTACCTTGTGGGCCATTACCGGCAGTGGAACATAACGCTGACCGCCTGGCTCAGTGCCTGTTGAACCTGGTTATCAACGCCATCCAGGCGACACCAGAAGGTGGCACCATTTCTGTGGCGGTACGGGTGGCCAGTGCTGGCACCAAACTGGCCGTTTCGGTCGCGGATAACGGTAGCGGTATCGACAAACAGCATTTAAGCGAAATTTTCACACCGTACTTTACCACCAAACCCAGTGGAACCGGGCTGGGGCTTGCCATTGTTCACCAAATTATTGAAAAACACCGGGGTGAAATCACTGTAGAAAGCGAGCCTGGCACAGGCAGTGTTTTCACCCTTTGGTTACCGATTTACCGGAGCGAACACCATGAAAAATAACCCTGAAACATTGCTGGTGGTGGATGACGACCCGGGGCACCGCATCATGTTGATTACCTTACTCAGTGAGTGGGGCTACCAGGTTCAGGGCGCGGAAGATGGCGCCACCGCTATTCGTCTGTGCCATGAAACCCCATTCGACCTGGTACTGATGGATATCCGTATGGCCGGTCTCAATGGCATTGAAGCTTTAACGCAAATCAAAGCCTGGAACCCGGCAATTATCGTGCTGATCATGACCGCCTGGGCTAATACCGAAACAGCCGTTTCAGCAATGAAAGCCGGTGCCTGGGACTACCTCACCAAACCGCTCGATTTTGATGAACTGAAAATGACCATTGAGCGGGCACTGGACCATGTGGCGCTCAGTAGCGAAAATCAGCAACTGCGCAATGAGCTGGCAACCCAGCTTCAGTTACAGGAAGGCATGGTGGCGCGCAGTGATGCCATGCGCCAGGTAATGAACCTGGTACAGGCCGTGGCCCCCAGTGAAGCTACCGTGCTGATTGGCGGCGAATCAGGAACCGGTAAAGAACGCATTGCCCGGCTGATTCATGACAACAGCCCCCGGCGTAACGGGCCGTTTATCGCCATTAACTGCGGCGCACTGAGTGAAAGCCTGCTGGAATCTGAGCTGTTCGGTCACGCGAAAGGTGCTTTTACCGGGGCAGAAAAAGCGCGTCCGGGCCGTTTTGCCGCGGCCAACAAAGGCACGTTATTTCTGGATGAAATTGGCGAAATGCCATTGCCGATGCAGGTCAAATTACTGCGGGTGATTCAGGAGCGTGAAGTACAGCGCCTTGGCGAAGACCAGCCGCAGAAGATTGATGTGCGGTTATTAGCGGCAACCAACCGTGATTTACAAGAGCGGGTGGCTGCCGGGGAGTTTCGCCAGGACTTGTGGTACCGCCTGAATGTGGTGTCGATTACCCTACCGCCACTGTGCGAGCGCGTGGAAGATATCCCGTTATTAGCCGATGCCTTTCTTACCCGGTTTGCCAAACGTAACGGCAAGCAACTCAAAGGATTTACTCCGCAGGCGATGGACCGCATGCTGAAATACCGCTGGCCGGGCAATATTCGTGAACTGGAAAATGCAGTAGAGCGGGCAGTGGTACTGGCAATAGGCGACTATGTAGGTTTGCAGGTACTGCCACCCACACTCAATCCGGGTGATGGCCAGGAATCTTCGCCGCTGGTATTTGATGACATGTCCCTTGAAGAGATAGAGCAGGCGGCGATAGCCCGTATGCTGGAAGTGACCGGAGGCAATAAAAGTGAGGCGGCTCGTCGGTTGGGGATTACCCGCAAAACCCTGCACCAGAAAATTTCCCGTAGTGCAGGGGAAAGCGGGCCGGGCTCTTCATCAGCATAAGCATGCTGTTTATCTGCTCACTCTGGCCCGGTATAGTACCAGGCCATTACTAACCTGTTTCTGCGAGAGAACCATGGCCCGACCGAAAATACCCCGTAATATCTGCGGGCGCCCGGCAAACAGTTGCTTTAAGCCTAACGGTATCCCGATGAACAACCTGGAACGGGTGGCAATGGGTGCCGATGAATTTGAAGCAATGCGCCTGGTTGACCTTAACGGCATGCAGCAACTGGAAGCCGCAGCAGTAATGCAGGTGTCACGGCAAACTTTGGCAAACCTGGTGAAACGTGCGCGCGCCAAAGTGGCAGACTGCCTGGTAAATGGCAAGGCGCTGGATCTTGCAGAGCGCGACTGACTCAGTGGCAGCGTTCTCCGTTTAACCGAGCTTTCAGTAATTGGCATATGCTATTAATGGTGCTATATATGGCATATGCTATTAATGGCGTATGGCCAGGCCTGCGCGCTTACTGAGGACTCCACCATGACAATTGCTATTCCCCGCCTGAAAGGGCAGTTATCTCCCCACTTCACCAAAGCAGACTCATTTGCGCTTTACACAGACCAGGGCGAAAAGCTGGGTGAATTTACCAATCCGGCCTTTGCAGAGTGCACTTGTGAAGCAAAACGCGCATTGTTCAGCACATTGCAGGATAAACAGGTGACCTGCATTGTTGTCCGTAATATAGGCCAGCATATGCTGGGAAAATTACTGGATGCAGGCATGCGCGTATTGCAGGCCGCCACGCGCGATATCCCGGCAACACTGGCTCTGTTGGCAACGGATAACGCAGAAATGGTGCAACTGACAACCGCTGAACAAGGCCGGCCATCACTGCACCATGGGGAACACCACGGCCAGTGTGAACATGCACAGGGCCACCATGGCGAAGGCCATGCCTGTTGCCATGGCAAACCCGCGCAAACCACACATACGCCAATCAATATCACGGGTATTGCTCACAAAGGTTGTTGTGGCGGGCACCATCATCATGATTAAGGGAATTGCCTGAGCCCTGTAATATCTGCTATTGGTTTGCTTAACCCCGTTTTACGGGGTTTTTTTACCCAATAATCTCAGCGTTACCTTTTGGAACTATTCCCGGTTAATTCTGTACTTTCCTGCACGTTTTATTTCCCTGTTTCTTGCTTTTATTCGGGTATTTTCTGGGATTAACGTCACGTTAAAAAATAAAACCCAATAAAATCATCAGGCTGAAATTTAGTGCGTGAAGCTGGCCTCTGTATTGCTATATCCATCAGGTAACGTTGTTTCAATCTGGCTCTGTAATAAATAAATTGCAGAACACATTTTATTTGGAGGCGATACTGATGACACGCAAACTGGCTATTTATGGTAAAGGGGGGATTGGCAAATCCACCACCACACAAAATACAGCTGCTGCACTGGCGTATTTCCACGGAAAGAAAATATTTATTCATGGGTGCGACCCAAAAGCTGACTCAACCCGTTTAATACTGGGTGGTAAACCGCAGGAAACATTAATGGATGTTCTGCGCGACCAGGGGGCAGAAAAAATCACTAATGAAATGGTGGTGAAGAAAGGTGTCTTTGATATTCGCTGCGTTGAATCCGGTGGCCCGGAACCGGGTGTAGGCTGCGCCGGGCGTGGTGTTATCACGGCAATTGACCTGATGGAAGACAACAAAGCCTATACCGATGACCTGGATTTTATCTTCTTTGATGTTCTGGGCGACGTGGTATGTGGTGGGTTCGCCATGCCAATTCGTGATGGTAAAGCACAAGAAGTTTATATTGTTGCTTCTGGAGAAATGATGGCGATTTACGCAGCAAATAATATTTGCAAAGGCCTGGTGAAATATGCCAAGCAAAGTGGTGTTCGCCTGGGTGGGATTATTTGTAATAGCCGTAATGTGGATGGTGAAAAAGAATTCCTTGAAGAGTTTACTGCCGCAATTGGCACGAAAATGATTCATTTTGTTCCCCGCGACAATATTGTCCAGAAAGCGGAATTTAATAAAAAAACTGTCACCGAATTCGACCCGAATGCAAACCAGGCTCAAGAGTACCGTGAACTTGGCCGGAAAATTATCGAAAACGAAGACCTGGTTATTCCCCAACCACTTTCCATGGACCAGTTAGAACAAATGGTCGTGAAATATGGCTTGAGCGATTAATTATCTTTTTACCTTAGCGCGTTGTTATTGGTGTTGCAGGGCAATTTCCTGTGAGGTTGCTGTGCCCTGCAACAGACCTTTTTTGCCTCGCGTTTGCCTGATTCCACTATTTCATACAGGGGAATAACCATGCCGTACCATGAGTTTGATTGCAGCAAATGCATACCCGAGCGTAAACAACATGCCGTGCAAAAAGGGGAAGGTGAAGACCTGACCTCGGCACTGCCACTGGGTTACCTGAATACTATTCCAGGTACTATTTCCGAACGCGGCTGCGCCTACTGTGGGGCGAAGCATGTTATTGGCACGCCCATGAAAGATGTGATTCACATCAGCCACGGGCCAGTTGGTTGTACGTACGATACCTGGCAAACCAAGCGTTATATCAGCGATAACGATAACTTTCAGCTGAAATATACCTTTGCCACCGACATGAAAGAAAAGAATATTGTGTTTGGTGCCGAAAAGGTGCTGAAGAACAATATCAATGAAGCTTTTGATGCCCACCCCAATATTAAACGCATGACCATTTACCAAACCTGTGCTTCTGCACTGATTGGTGATGACATTGCCGCTATCGCTCAGGAAGTGATGGATGAACGGCCGGATGTCGACATCTTTGTTTGTAACTCCCCGGGTTTTGCCGGCCCGAGCCAGTCTGGCGGGCACCATAAAATTAATATTGCCTGGATCAACCAAAAGGTTGGCACAGTAGAGCCCACAATCACCAGTGATTACGTTATCAACTATGTGGGCGAGTACAACATTCAGGGCGACCAGGAGGTGATGACGGATTACTTTCACCGCATGGGCATCCAGGTGCTGTCCACCTTCACCGGTAATGGTTCTTATGACGACCTGCGTGCCATGCACCGCGCACACTTGAACGTGCTGGAATGTGCCCGCTCAGCTGAATATATCTGTAACGAACTGCGTGTGCGTTACGGCATTCCACGCCTGGATATCGATGGTTTTGGCTTTGGCCCGCTGTCGGATTCATTACGCAAAATTGGCCTGTTTTTTGGTATTGAAGACCGGGCTCAGGCCATTATTGATGCCGAAGTGGCGCGCTGGAAACCTGAACTGGACTGGTACAGAGAGCGCCTTAAAGGCAAAAAAGTGTGCCTGTGGCCTGGCGGCTCCAAACTGTGGCACTGGGCGCATGTTATCCATGAAGAAATGGGGGTTGAAGTGGTGTCGGTTTACACCAAATTCGGCCACCAGGGCGATATGGAAAAAGGCATTGCCCGTTGTGAAGTGGGCGCTCTGGCGATTGATGACCCTAACGAACTCGAATCGCTGGAAGCCATGTACAAACTGAAACCGGATGTGATTTTTACCGGCAAACGCCCGGGTGAAGTGGCGAAAAAAATCCGGGTGCCTTACCTGAATGCCCATGCCTACCACAACGGCCCTTATAAAGGCTTTGAAGGCTGGGTGCGTTTTGCCCGTGATATATACAACGCCATCTATTCACCCATTCACCAACTGGCCATGCGCGATATCAGCAAAGACGAAATCCCGACTGATCAGGGTTTTGCCACAGCCAGAATGCTGTCTGATGCCACGCTGGACGAAGCGGTGCGTAATGCACCGGATACCCGTGAATACAGCGGTAATTTCGACAGTGTTACTCCACTGCGCGAACGGGAACTTCCGGATTTCGCCAACGACCAGGCTCCGCGCCAGGAGGCGGTATGAACCAGCAACAGCAAGTTGAACTTCTGGTGGACTACATCATGAAAAACTGCCTGTGGCAGTTCCATTCACGCAGTTGGGACCGGGAAAAACAGAATGCAGGCATTCTGGAAAAAACACGCCAGTTGCTGTGCGACGAACCCGTCGTGCTGGAAACGCCCGCTGACCGCTGCTATTGGGTGGATGCCGTGGTACTGGCCGATGCATACCGGTCACGTTTCGCCTGGCTGCGTGAAATGACTAAAACCGCCATCGCTGAGCTTATGACGGCACTGCACAAGCGCATGGATTATCTGACTATCACCGGTTCGCTGAACGCTGAACTGACTGACCAGCGTTACTAACGGAGGGGTTGAAATGTCCTGTGAATTGAAAGCGAAAGACAGAACCGGGGTGATCAATCCCATTTTTACTTGCCAGCCGGCAGGTGCGCAGTATGTCAGCATCGGTGTGAAAGACTGCATTGGCATTGTCCATGGTGGCCAGGGCTGTGTCATGTTTGTGCGCCTGCTTATTTCCCAGCACCTGAAAGAGAGCTTTGAAATTGCCTCTTCCTCAGTACATGAAGATGGTGCGGTTTTCGGTGCGCTGGACCGGGTTGAACAGGCGGTTGACGTGCTGCTGATGCGTTATCCCCATGTCAAAGTAATCCCGATCATTACCACATGCTCAACCGAGGTTATTGGCGATGATGTTGACGGCGTGGTGCGCAAACTTAACGAAGGTTTGTTGAAAGAAAAATATGCCGGGCGTGAGGTACACCTTATCCCGATTCATACACCAAGCTTTGTGGGCAGCATGATTAGCGGCTACGACGTAACAGTGCGCGATTTCGTGAAATATTTTGCCACCAAAAGCGAACCCAATGGCAAGCTGAACCTGATAACCGGCTGGGCAAACCCGGGCGATGTCACCGCACTCAAACACCTGCTGGCTGAAATGGAAGTCGATGCCACGGTACTGTTTGAAATTGAGGATTTTGACTCTCCCTTGATGCCATACGGCAACACCGTGTCTCATGGCAACACCACTATCGAAGACCTGACTGGCACGGCGAATGCCTGCGGTACGCTGGCCCTTAACCGCTATGAAGGCGGCAAGGCGGCTCGTTACCTGGAGGAAAAATTCGAAATCCCCACCATTATTGGCCCGTCTCCCATTGGCATTCGTAACACCGATACATTTTTGCAGAATGTCAAAAACCTGACCGGCAAAGCGATTCCTGAATCACTGGTGCGCGAACGTGGTGTGGCGCTGGATGCATTAACCGACCTGGTGCACATGTTCCTTGCCGACAAAAAAGTAGCGATCTATGGCAGCCCGGATCTGGTTATCGGTCTGGCCGAATTCTGCCTGGATCTGGAAATGAAGCCAGTATTGCTGCTGTTAGGTGACGACAACGCAGGGTATGAAAAAGACCCGCGTATCGATGCCCTGCGCCAGAATGTGGTGCATGACATGGAGATCATCACCAACGCAGACTTGTGGGAAATGGAAAAACGCATCACCCAGGATGGATTAAAACTGGATTTGATCCTCGGTCATTCCAAAGGGCGCTTTACCGCCATTGATAACCAAATCCCCATGGTGCGGGTTGGCTTCCCAACCTACGACCGTGCCGGGCTGTGGCGCCACCCGGTGGTGGGCTATGCCGGTGCCATCTGGCTGGCTGAACAAATGGCTAACGCGCTGTTTACCGATATGGAATACAAGAAAAACAAAGAGTGGCTGCTTAATGTCTGGTAATCGCACTGGCTATTAACTGCGTTAATCCACCTGGCAACCAGGCTTACCCTGGTTGCCCTCACTACAGGATCCCGCGATGAAATCACTGTTGTTTGAAAGCGATGCGCAACGTTTTATGCGCAGCTATGAACACGCTCAGGGTTACCATTTCCGCGCCCGGTGCCTGGCAGAGCAGGGGCGTTCGGCCAGCCTGATATTTAATGTCGCCGCTGTTGCGGTAGAGTGCTACCTCATTGCACTGTGCGGGTTGCACGGCATTTTGCCTTTCAACCATAACTACCGCAGCCTGGTAATGAGTGCCGAAGAAAAAGTCGTCCTGGGCGAGGAGCTTAAGCGCCGTATTCTGGCTCTGGATGACCTGTTTGGTTTGTGTTCCATTGATGATTATTACCACGGTGTTCCTGGCGATGACGATGCCCGGCGCATTGTTGCCGTCTGCGCCGCTCTTGACGGGGTAATTCGTGAAGAACAACGCAAACTGGTTAACCCACCCGGAGGGCAGCACGCATGAACAGTGTGGCAAACCCGATGGCAGGCCATCCCCACGGCGAGATGCGCCGCGATGAACGCGAAATTACCGACCCACAACAAATAGACGCACTGCTGCGTGGCGGGCGAGTGATGTACATCGCACTCAGCCAGCAGAATGTGCCTTTTATGGTGCCGGTTTTTTATGTCTGGAATGGTACTGCGCTTTATTTTCATTCGGCCCGTAGTGGCACCAAAATTCGTATTCTCAAAGAAAACAGTGCGGTCTGTTTTGCTGTTTCCCAATATGAAGGCGTTATTGAAGATGACATTGCCTGCGATTTTGAAGCTCGCCACCGCACGGTTATTGGCCTGGGGAATGCCTGTTTTGTTGATGACGACGCCGAAAAACTGACCATGCTGCACCAACTGATGGGGCGCTTTACAGATAAAAAATTCACTTTCCCGGAAGCCAACCTGAAAGCAACACAGGTTATACGAATTGATATCACCAGTATGAAAGGTAAACAGCATGGGTTTTAACCCACACGGGAGGCAGAGTGAATATTGCCGTATTTCTCGACAAACAAGGGGTTACCTGCGGTATTTGGCAGGCGGCAACACTCGGGTTGTTTGCACCCCGGAATACTGGCTGGCAGGCGATAGTGCAGGTGCCGTTATCGGTGAACCGGGAAATGCTGCCAGAAGATGTGCGCCACCAGGTAATGGCTGCCGCACGCGCATTACCCGGTTGCCGCCATATTGTTGCCAGTGAAATCACCGGAGCTGTGAAAGCCTGGCTGGATGGCATGGGGTTTACCATGTGGCAATGCGCCGGGCGCCCGGAAGGCTTCCTTGAGCGGCTGAATAACCAGGTGATGCAATGTGCGCCAACAGTTGTCGCGTTACCGAAATCCTTTATTCAGCCAGGTGAAAAACAGGGGGAGTTCCAGGCAGATTTGATAGCTGCTCTCTATGAAACGGAGGGCCATGCTTCACGGCGTATCCTGATTCCTTTTCTGTTTAAAGGGCAGTTTACCCGGCTGGAAATAACCTGTGACCACCTGCCTCGCTGGTTTTCCCGCACGCTGGAAAAGCTTGCTTACCCCTGGGATGTCACCACGCAAAGTGACGGAACCTTGCGGGTGGTTGTAAGCAAAGCAGCCAGCCGTTCACAAAATGTACCGTAATGTACACCTGGCAGGCAAAAATGTTCGGACTGGAACATTTTTTTAAATTACATCTATTCGAATAATAAATAAATCATTATAAATCAGCGTGTTAAATATTTTTACGCCAGTGACAACCTGGCGTTTATTTTGCACTGACCTCTGTAAGCCGAATAACAGCCAAAGCAAGGAGAATTATGGCTATTGTGTTGCGGGGGGAAATGAAAATGCTTAACGGAAATAAACGGGTCTTCACCCTGAGCGAGAATGAGACGCCCGGGCTTGCGCCATTATCATTCAGTTGCCGTTTAGGTGAATGCCGTTCTGAGTTGATGCCTTTACTCTCGGAAGTCAGCAAAGTAGTCAGTAGTGGCGGCAGCTTGTCGCAAACGCTCAAACTGGTGCTGGAACTGTTACAGAAACATTTGCAGGTGATCCGCGCGATGATCACGCTGTATGACGCCAGTTGTGATCAAATCTTTATCCATGAAAGTTACGGCTTATCTGCCGAAGAAGTGGAAAAAGGGGTGTACGCCCCGGGCGAAGGTATCACCGGGCGGGTAATTGAAACCCGCCAGCCGATTATTGTGCCCAATATTGCTGATGACCCAATGTTCCTGAACCGAACAGGGAGCTGGAATAAAGCGCGCGACAGCCAGTTATCGTTTATCTGTGTACCGATTATCCGTGGTGTAAAAGTGATGGGCACGCTCGGTATTGAACGGGTGTACAACAATGAACAATTACGTTACCTGGACCTGGAAGTCCTGAGAGTGATTGCCGCGATTATTGCCCAGGCTGTTGAACTGCACCTGCTGGAACGGGCGCATCAGCGTATTTTGCGCACTCAGCCTGCGTTGCACCATTCGGGGAGTAACCTGTTTGATACCGGCGATATCATTGGGCGTTCCCGGCCAATGATGGCGGTTTACCGTTTGCTGGAGAAAGTCAGCCGTGCGCGCACTACGGTATTGATCCTGGGGGAAAGTGGGGTGGGGAAAGAGCGGATTGCCAGCGCCATCCACCATAATAGCTATTGTGCCAATGGGCCGTTTGTGAAGTTTAACTGTGCATCTTTGCCAGAAAGCGTGATCGAGAGTGAGTTGTTCGGCCATGAAAAAGGGGCTTTTACTGGTGCCATTTCCCGGCGTGCCGGGCGCTTTGAAGATGCAGATGGCGGCACCATTTTTCTTGATGAAGTCGGCGAGTTATCTCCTTCTGCTCAGGCGAAATTACTGCGCGTTCTGCAGGAGCGCAGTTTTGAGCGAGTGGGCAGTAATGAAACCCTGAAAGTAAATGTACGCATCCTGGCCGCCACTCACCGTAACTTATCCGAAATGGTCGCTCAGGGCGCTTTTCGTGAAGATTTGTTTTACCGGCTTAATGTTTTCCCTATTGATATTCCACCATTGCGTGAACGTGGCAGCGATATTCTGATCCTGGCCGATTATTTTACTAACCACTTTGCCGGCGAGCAGGGCGTGGATGTGCCTACCATTGCCACTCCGGCACTGAATTTGTTACTCAACTATCAGTGGCCCGGCAATGTGCGTGAGCTGGAAAACGTGATGGAGCGCGCGGTGCTGCTGGCAGATGAAGGCATGATCCACAGTTATCATCTACCTATCAATCTGCAACCAATGAACACTATTGTGATTCAAAATGAAGGGCTGGAAGCCCGGCTTGCGCGGGTGGAGTACGATTTGATTGTGGAAGCACTGACGAAATACCAGGGGAATGTATCCCGCGCTGCGGATTTCCTCGGGATGACCCGGCGGGCGCTGGGGTTACGGCTGTCACGCTACCAGCTTAACTATAAAGATTACCGTGAAGTGGGGTTGCGGTAGGTTTTATTAACGTTGCCATTGGTGTTAATGGCAACACGTAACTGCCGTGGGGGTATTCCCCGAACATCCATTGGTGGAGTTGGTGAACAGGATTATGGTAGATTGCTGTGCTGTAAGTTATTTATTAATCTTCAATATCAAATGCCATTTTGGCATGGCACAATTAAATGACATGGAGATGCAATGCATAACAGAAAGTGGATGTTATCTGTATTACTGTTCTTTTTTTCTGTAGCTTCTTTTGCTACGGATGCTCCTGATTCTCCCAAAAAAATCATTTTTGATTTCTACCAGAAATATTTTTTATATCTTCACGGTGAAGGTAAAAAAACACAGCCTGAGCTTACGTATTCGAAGTCTTTTAATGAATTACTGCGCCGTAATGAAAAATTATGCGAACCCTATCGTGATGAGGTTTGTGGCTGGGGAACCGACGCTGACGTTTATCTTAATGCTCAGGACCATGATGATAATCTGACAATAGAAAACTCACATTTTACGCTTAATGAAGCACCAAACAACGTGGTTACTGTATCGTTCAATCTTTTCCCATCTCAAAAAACAGAGCAAAATGGCCATAGTGTGATTTCATTTAAAATGATTTACGAGCAATCTCACTGGGTGGTGGATGACATTATTTATGATGAATCCTCCGCACGCCAGCAGATGCGAAGCGAGAATGAGTTGTTAACTGAAGGATTGAAGAATAAGGCCAGGCCATAGTGGGAAGTAAATTATTCGGCTATCCGGGGAATGTGCGCTTTCATTGATGTGTTCAGGTGCTCAACCTGACAATACTCGCAATATTAGTTTTTAGTCGATATTAAAATGTTATTACAAATGTAATTGAGTAAAGTCTCTGCTGTTTTGGGCTACAGCGCCATTGTTCACATATTTCCCAGCAGATAACGCGTTCTGCGCGAAAACATCCTACTTTTCGCGAGTGGAGAATCGTTCTGCACTACTGATCCCGTTATCCCGCAGTTTCATTTCTGTGACAAACCTCTAAAAAATTAAAGTAAAAATCTTAACATCCGATAACAACAGGACTTTCTCGTGCGGTGTCAGGTTTGCTCCGCCGAAGGAAGTAAATATATAAAAAAAACATCAACATAATTCATATCTCTGATCTGCGTTTTTACTTTTAAATCAACTCGTTATATTACCGGGAGAACCTATGTTTAACTTTAAGAACCTGAAGGTCGGCATCCGGCTGGGCATCTCATTTGGCCTGGTGGTGGCATTACTGGTCGTGGTGGGGGTCACCTCCATCAGCAAGATTAACAACATTAAAAGCGGCATATCTTCAATTGTTGAAGACCGGTACGTCAAAGTGCGCCTGGCTTTTGACGTGCGTGATGGTGTGAATGACCAAATCAAATACCTGCGCGGTATCGTTATTGATACCACCCGCCCGCAGAACAATGAAAACCGCCTGAAGCAACTGGCGCAAGCCACTGAACGCACCAATGTTGCACTGAAGAAAATCGAAGCGATTCAGGTAACGGCTGTCGGTAAGAAGAAAATTGCCGGTTTAGTCGAAGCCAGCCATAAGTTTGAACAACAGAAAAATGAACTGCTGGACCTGGTTCGCGCCGGGAAACAGGATGAGGCCAGTACCTATGTCCTGAAGACGATAACCGGTACACAGAATGCTTTTCTCGAAGGGGCTGTTGCTTTTGCTAATTCGCAATCTCAGCAGTTGCAAAATGAAGGCAGTTCTATAATCGATGATGGTTCCACCGCGATTATGGTGACGCTGGTGTTCTCAGCTATTGCTATTGTCGCCTCAATTATTCTCGGCTTTTTGCTGACGCGTTCAATCGTTCAACCGTTGAATAAAGCGGTGAGCATTGCAGGTAAAGTGGCTGCTGGCGATCTCAGCACTCACATCGAGGTGAAGAGCAAAGATGAAACGGGGGTGCTGATGCAGGCGTTGAAAAGCATGAACGATAACCTGCTGACCATTGTTTCTGATGTGCGTGCTGGTTCTGACACCATAGCAGTGGCCTCCAACCAGATCACCAGTGGCAACATTGATCTCTCCTCCCGTACCGAACAACAGGCCAGTTCGCTGGAAGAAACGGCCTCGGCTATGGAGCAAATGACATCAACGGTGAAACAGAATGCTGAAAATGCCCACGAAGCAAACAAGCTGGTCGCCAATACCTCTGACGTAGCAAAAGAAGGAGGCGCAGTGATGGAGCAGGTGATTGATAAAATGGAGGCAATTACGCGTTCATCGAAGAAAATCGGCGATATTATTAGCGTGATCGACTCAATAGCCTTCCAGACCAATATTCTGTCACTCAACGCAGCAGTAGAGGCTGCGCGCGCCGGTGAACAGGGGCGCGGCTTTGCGGTTGTTGCCAGCGAGGTGCGTAACCTTGCCCAGCGCTCTGCCTCGGCAGCGAAAGAGATCAAAGTGCTGATTGAAGATTCCGTGGCGCAAGTTGATGAAGGTAGCCGCCTGGTATCCCACGCTGGCTCAACCATTACTGAAGTGGTGAATAGTGTGAGTAGCGTGGCGAGTATAATGAACGAAATTACCATTGCCAGCAGCGAGCAGAGTAGCGGCATCAGCGAAATCAACCAGGCGATTACGCAGATGGAAGCGGTAACCCAGCAGAACGCCGCACTGGTGCAGGAAGCGTCTGCAGCTTCCCAGGCGCTGCAGGACCAGGCTGAACGCCTGACTCAATCAATAAGCGTATTTAAAACCGGCCAATATTTGGCACTGAGCGCAGTGTAAGGCTATTTGACGGTGGTGAATATTCTCCACCGTCATCGCACTACTATGCAGGTAAATACAGAATATGCAGGCAAGTAAAAAACCGCAGGGGCTGCCGCCAGGTTTACTGCAACAGGCCGGGGTTGTTAACAACGATCCGGGTAGTTAGTTATTCTGGTACAAGTCCCAACGGTTGCCGTAGAGGTCTTCAAACACAACGACCGTTCCGTACTCTTCCTCGCGCGGTTCCTCACAGAAGGTAACCCCCGCCGCTTTCATGGCCTCATAATCCCGCCAAAAATTGTCTGTCTGGAGGAAAAGGAATACCCGCCCACCACACTGGTTACCGATAAACGTTTCCTGCCTGCTATTTGAAGCGCGGGCCAGGAGCAGGTTACAGTCACTTTCCACATTGGGTGTCACAACGACCCAGCGTTTCCCGGGTTGAGGTGTATCTTCAACCAGGGTAAAACCGAGTTTGTTGGTGTAGTATTCAATCGCGCGGTCATAATCGTCGACAACGATTGCCACATAGCCCATGCATCTTTTTTGCGTTCTCAAAAATTAACTCCTGCGTTTTGGGAAACCGTTCACCAGAAGTTACCATACTAATGCACCAAAATCCGTGAAAGTACGTATTGAAAATTTCTATTTCAAAAGATAAAGTAACGACGAGTTATTGCGAAGTATTATTTTCTGTATTTCTGATAAAAACATATCAGCTGCATGTTTATCATGCTTAGTGATACTGTGATAGCTATAGATGATATTAATAATGTCATCTTCATTGAAGTTATTATTTGTCTCAAAAGATATGGCAATTAACCATTTCAAGAGCAACCATTCGGATACCAATGCATAAGTACTGGTGAATGGATCAGTGCCATTTTTCACCGGGAAAAACTCTTCATACATCTTGTACTGAATAAAATTACTTAACAGGTAGGGGCGCTGCTGTAACCAGGGTAGCGCTTTCTCTTGCCATATCTTATTTAGCTGTTGTACCGGGCTGATGCATTCATTCTCTACTGAAATACTACTTTTTAGGTCAATTAACGCCTGGGAATAGTGGCGTAAAACAGAACTGCCCCGGCCTTCATTTTTGGTACTCAAATATTGTTGCAATTGCATAAGCAGCGAAGACTGCAACTGGTAATCGCTGTGTAACGCATCAATATTTTTTCTTATCTGTCCATTCCCGATACTGGTCTGAACTTCTTCGAAATAGGTTAAAAGATTTTCATACTGAAGGTCACTTTCATCCTGTTCATCACGAAAAAGCAACAGCATTATAATTCCGTAGAAACCCTCTTCTATATTCATACCACAACTACTCATAATATTGGTACTCATCAGATTGAGCAGGCGGTCTTCCTGAAGGATATCTGGCCCTTCCATAACCTGAGGGCTTTGCTTTACTTTCTCGCTGTAGAGCATGGTCTGCGGTGTCAGTAATAGTCTTTTGGTTGCTTCAGGACAGGATAAAGTCAGATTACTGCGGATTTCATATTTATAGATAGAATAAATGCGTGGGTAAAGAGCACAAGTTGTACTTAGCGCTTTCTCACCAAGGTGTTTGTGTACTTTGCACAAACGTTCTTCATCAAGAAAAGCACAATTACCGCTGCTGGTTAAATTAATTCGCCCCCAGCTGTCAGGTTTTTTTTCTGTTATGGTGATATTTTTCACTGCAATTTGACGAATTTTTAGCTCGTCACTCTGCATGTAACGCTGTACTGTCGATTTGTCGATTTCGATATCCCAGCCTTTACAACAGTGATCGATGCAGTCGCTCCCGACACAACGAAACTGGCTGAAAAATGCTGGTTCAACAATAACGATATCTTCCATAAATTTAGTTCTCTTCAGGAGAAGACAAAAAAGTTATTCGAAGATAACAAAAATAACAGCCGTCAATAGCCATAACACAAATCAAATCATGCCTGTTTTAACCTGAATAGTTTTGCTGACGGCTTAACTCTGTTGGGGGTTTTATCAATCTGTTGGTTTTTTTTATCAATACGTTGCATTCTGAAGTTAATGCCTTGTTTTGGTTAGTTCTGATACCTGTTTCATTCAGCCATTTTCTAAAAAATTTTGATTGCAGTTACCTCTGTGCGTATCCCGGATATCTGATTGAATTACTTGATGAACAGGCAAGACTGTGAGCAAAGTAACTTTGCAGCATAATAAGTAATAGCCACTGTCAGTCATACTGGTAGTGGCTATTTTACAACCACAATTTACAATGCCTGGCTGAATGGGGTTACAGCCGGTTAACCACCTGTTGCAGAACCAGCATATTGGTTCTGTCCAGGAGCCGTTCACCACCCCGCATAGAAGCGACAGAGATATGCCAGTCTGCATGTTCGCCCTGTGGCAGAATTTTGGCACTGATATCGTAATTTGCGCTGGCAAAATCTTGCGTGATTAAGCTTTGTATTGGGGTAAGGTTGGTGCGCACCAGTTGGTTCTCTGAACCAGCTGAATAACGTAACGGGTGGGAACCCATTTCATCGTCCAGCGCTTTTGCTGCTTTCTCGCTATCTTTTAATACTTTGCTATACAGCCCCTGAAAAAAGTCATTCAGTTTATTTCTCAGTTTGGCAACCGACTTTATGGTTTCAAGAAAGTCTTTATTAGTCGCGATTTGTACATCTGAGAAGTTATTGCGCAATAAAGCCATCGCTCCGGATGCCAGCCCGGTTGCCCCTAAAGAAGATAACGCATAACGGGCCGCAAGAACGGAAAGAGAAGAGCCTGCTTGCGAAGCCGCAATAACAGCGGTGCCTGCACCGAAGCTTGCCAGACCGCCAATACCTGCCAGTATTTTCCCCGCAATATCATAATAACTTTTTGTTTGATCCCGGTAGATATTGCCACCATAGCCATACATATGAGCCGGCGAGGTTCTGAAACGCTCAAAAAACTCAGGATTACTTCGCATAGTGATATTGCGGCGGTCAACACCCGTCAATGATTCCAGTTCATATTCTTCATCATATTGCCTTCTGCCGGGCGTTCTGCAGGCAGAAAGTAACTGCGTATAGCTGTTCATAATGGAACGTTCTGAGCCGTTTTCGAACTGATGTAATGTGTCATTATCCAGCTCATTAACGAATGCGATGATAATATGCATTTGTTGTGTCTTAAACCGCGAAGTATCAGAGACTACAGTATTTATTTCAGATGTTATATCTGCCATAGCGGGATCTCCGGCGTTGATTAAAGTTCTTTATTCTGTTTGATATCCCAGCCAGATGAGGTTTCTGCACCTTTGGTGCCCTGAGTCGATTGTTCCCAGTAGTGCAGATTGACTTGAGAAGCCTGAAACAAGTAATTCACCATTATTGTATCGGTATGGCCTACGCCACTGAAACTGGTTTTGGTAACCAGAACATCTTCAAGAACAATACGCGAATATTCAATTTGCGAACCACCTGCTTTGCAAACAGATAACTCAACTTTACTGACATGTTTGCCATTGGCACAGAACTTGAGAATAGTCGGCGTTGCTTTATCTATTAATGCCTGTACTGAAAGGTCCTGAAAATTAACTTTCCCCGCGCCACCACCACCACCTACACTCATATTACCGGGCTGTTCCGCTGCCCAGCTAAATGACAGCACGTCAATCCAGCCGGAGTGATTTGAATCTTTAGATTCGCCAGTTACACCATCAACCTTTAAATACATATCAATAGACATATAAAATTCCTATATTACAAGCTTTATTAATGGGTGGTCAGCCATTAACTCTAGAGTAAATTTCGGTGATTTAAATGAATTAATCATGACATAATGAAAACTGGGATTAATCTCACTCGCTTAGCGTGCTAAGTATCTGTCTGGAGTATAAATTCTTGTGAAATACAGGGATATTTACGTTTTGAAACTTTTACCCTTTCTCAGGGCTCAATCGAATTGTTGAAAACCTCTGAGTGGCAAGGGAAAACTCAGAGGCTTTGGGGTTTATGCTATATGCCAGGAAAAAGATATATCCGTCTTTTCTGTGTATTTACCCAGCCATTAACTGTGGTATTGCTGTGTTACTGACTCTGCAGTGTTGCTCAGTGTCGCTCTCACATGCGGGAGGCTTTGTGGGTAATTTTGCTGAATAAATTCAATCATTTTTTCCCGTACGTAACAGCGTAAATCCCAGGCTGTAGGGGAATTTTGTGCAGTCATCAATAACCTGATTGTCATAGTTTTGTCTGTGGTATCGGTTACCTGGAGTACCTGAGTCTGTTGGTCCCAGAGCTTTGTTTCACTGAGCACTTTTTCAAAATGCTTACGCAGGGGCTCTAATGGCATCGAGTAATCAACGTAAAGAAATACAGAACCTAATATTTGTGCGTTATTACGTGTCCAGTTCTGAAAGGCATTCTCGGTAAAATAGGTAATTGGCAGCACCAGGCGGCGCAGATCCCAAATGCGCACCACTACATAGGTCAGGTTTATTTCTTCAATCCAGCCCCATTCATTTTCAACCACCACCGCATCGTCAATTTTTATCGGTTGGGTAAAGGCTATCTGAATGCCAGCAAACAGGTTGACCAATGATTTCTGCAGGGCAAAACCGATGATAATCCCTGCAACCCCGGCACCTGCCAGAATGGTCGTGCCAAATTTCCTGACTCCCGGAAAACTGAGTAAAATCAGCGACAGGCAAAATAACACCAGCAGTACGATAGCAACTTTCTTAACATATATTATTTGCGTGCGGATTTTACGGGCTCGAAGATTGTTTGAAAGATTAATGTCATAGCGGATGAATAGCATATCCTGGACGACATTCGTCAGGCGAATTAACACGGAACAAAATGACAATATAATAAATATATTTGCGGTTGATGTTATCAAATTAAGAGCAGTTGCGGGGATATTGATATAGCGAACCCCAACATTGATTAACAATAAGGGGATAAACAGAAACATGGAGCCACGCAGGTGCTTCTCCAGTGATTTGAAGAGCTTTCTGTCACGGTTTTGCCAGTAGCGAATGAACCGGAGCAGTATAAACCGTGCCAGAAAACCGACTGCGAATGAGAGCGTGACCAGCAATAAAGCCGGTACCCATGATGGCGCGTCAGATAACTCACTAAATATCAATTGCATCATTTTCCCTTATGTTCCGCTAACGACAATCGTTGCCAGCTGAGCTGCAAAATCAGTAACCGTTGCCTTCTCACTTATCTGTGGATGACATAATCATGCAGATAAGTTTATGAAAAATTTAATCAACTGGCTTATTACTCAGATAAATCACTTGTTCAGAAGCTGAACTTCATTGTGCTGATTTTTTAATTGTTTGAATTTTATGAAATTATTTCATTTTTGAGTATGATTCTTAAAACTGAATCGCCAGCGTTCCACAGCGCTGAACACATTACCCGGTAGCAAATGTTCACCAGCAATTGCAGTATTAATCGTTATATAGTCAAATACATAACGATGGTGATGTTAAACGAGGAACGCAATGAATCTGTTTATGTTTTATGTTGGTGGTAACGCCGGTAAATCTAATATTGAAGTACATGACATTCAATTTGCCGTGGCTAATGACCCCAAAGACGCCTGGCCAGCACTGAGAAAGGCCTGGTTTGGCGACCGTAATAAAATTCATATTGATGGCTATGCTCGTATTACCTGGGTTGACGGATATGCGGTTACTCTGAGTACTGAGCCGCCTCAATCTGCGGAGAAGTTATTCTTCGTAAACGTCGGGGGATACAGGGCGGATACACTGGCAGAACTGCATGAGTTTGACTTATTTGTTGCCCGGAATGCCCCGGATGCCAGGAAGAAAGCGTTACAGACATTGTTGTGCGGTGCTGAACAGCAACACAAAGATAACCTGAAGGATGTTGATGATTGCCTGTTACTTGAAAAGGTTGGCGAGCTATTTATTCATCTCACCCCTTGTACTACTGGGCAACATTATCGGCCAGAATGGCAGGGATATCAGCCGATAGGTGCCTGATTTTGGGCAGGCCTCCAGGCCTGCCTTTAGCCAATTCCCAGCCAACTGTTGGTGTAGATAACACTTAAAGTAATCGCAATAGTTTTGCGGGGTTCCCGGCATAAATACCTTTAACCAGTACAGGTTTAGTTACTACGCTACCAGCGCCAATAACCGCACCACTGCAAATCTCTGTGGTCAGAATTGTTGCTCCGCTGCCCACCGTAACTGCATCGCCTAATACTATATTAATCCAGTTTTCAGCACAGGAATCAGGGCTACCCGTTTTGAAAAGATCATTGGCGAAAGTAACACCATGGCCGATAAAGCAGTCATCACCCAGTGTGACATTTCCACAGATAAAGGTATGAGACTGAATTTTGCTCCTGTTGCCGATAACACAGCCTTTTTGGATCTCGACAAATGGCCCGACAAAAACATCGTCGCCGAGTCTACATTCATAAATATTGACAGGCGTTACAACCCTGATGTTTTCGCCCTGATTAACCTCACGAATACCACTTTCAAATATATTCATACTTATCCCTGATGGTTAATAGAGGTTTAAGAATAGTGCATAATCTGTATGAGATATTTAGCCTCTTACATAAACCTTCTTCACATGAATAAGTTCAGCAAGGGTGATTACCGGCCTTAGCATTAACTGCATGCTGCCAACCACAAATAACCATGTTCCGTCAGTCATCAGGGCGTCATAGAAGAAGAAAATACTGCCAATCAGAAACCATAACGCTATTAGTAAATCGTTTAACGCCCCCAGTGCCCGGTAACGGCGTTTAATGATGATGTGGTCTGCACCGAAATATATTTCTGCTTCTCGCTTGCGCATCCATCCCCCATGTGTAATTGGTTTGGTGGTTTCAATCAAATTACACTGGGATTGCGGCTATTTCTGGCTCTGGGTGTAACAGGATGTTCGGCGTTAACCTGATCCCGACCCCGGAAAACGACCAGTGGACCCCGCCAATAGTGCGTGTAATAAAAGAGGAGGGAGTCAAAGTTGTGGTCTGGACCGGTTATGGTGACGGGGGGTGATCCCGGCTTTATTTAATGAATTGAAAGCTGCGGGCATTACTATTATCTACCGTGACATCAACCCAACGCCAGAAAATACCCGTATTGCCAAAGCCGCCGGTGCCGACATTATTGTGGCAACAGGGTTTGATGAAGGGGGAACGTTGCCCGGAAAGGCGTTAGGAACATTTTCCATTGTGCCACTGATTTCCACTGTCATTCGGGATAATGCAACTACATACCTGAGTGTGGGTAATTAACATTTTGAAAAAAATATAAAAAATGGAACGGTACCCTAAGTTTTCTTGTGGTTTTCTTACCGGGAAGCAGTGGGTGGTATAATAACAGTGGCTTAAGGCGCAATCCCTGCGCCTGGTTTATTTCTTAATAGCTGACAATGGTCACCCAGTTTGCATCGTGCCCGGCCGGCGCTTCACTTACCCGTTTTAGGGCACCACTTTGTGAATCAATCGCATAGCTACCGGTGACGGCACTTTTTTCGCCGCTGACTACTAACCAGCGCCCATCGGCACTGATTGCCATGCCGCGCGGTTGTTTCTCTACAGGCCAGGAGCCAATTAGCGTGAGTTTGCCATCCTGTGGGCTAACCCGGTAACCGCTAACAGTGCTGCTGGTGCGCTCGCTGGCATATAAAAAGTGCCCGTTTGGTGTCATGCGAATATCCGCTGACCAGATGCGCGGTGTGGTGTCGTTATAGTCGGCCCCACGTTCGCGGCCATGTTGCAGGTGATACTGTGCCGCCACCGCATTAGGTGTTTGTGATACTTCCACTAACTCTCCGTTAGTTTCACGCCTGAATTGCGTAATGATGCCGCCCATTTCGCCAATGTTATACAGATAGCGATTATCTGGCGACAGCACGGAGTGGCGCGGGCCGTTGTCTGCTGCGGTTTTAACATAGCCAGTACCCAGCGCACTCAGCTTACCATCTGCGCTCAACTGCAGTTGCAGCACCCGGTCAGTGCCAAGGTTACCAACGTAAGCGTTGTGCCCACTGGCATCAACAATCACCGAATGTGCCGCATGGCCGGTTTTATAACTGCCAACAGGTGGTGTGCTGATTGCCCCGTGCGCATCAAGGCGATAAACGTGTACCACATCTCCACCATAAGATGCGCCTAACAGAAAACGCCCTTGCTGGTCTGTGCTGATGTAGGGGTAACTGTCCGCTGCCGGTACTGCCCTGGCCTTATTCAGTTCGCCGTTTTGCGGGTTAATCTGCCAGCTCACCAGTTGTAGCGGTTTGCTGCGAATCGCGGCATACAGCATTTTGTGGTCGGCACTCAGCGCCATCGGCATCACTTTGCCGCCAGCACTGGTGTGCCCGAGCAGTTGCAGCGCACCGGTCTGGTCGTTTAACGAATAGCGGGCAATGGTGCCATCGTCGGCTTCGGATACATAAACAAAGGTCTGTGCCAGTAGTGGGGCACTCATTGTCATCGCCGCCATCAGCGTTATGGCGCGCAGTTTTTGTATCATTCAGTTTTCCTCTGTTATCAGCTCGGTCTGTTGGCGCAAAAGCGCCAGTTATCAATCAGAAATAGCTGGATATAGATATACCCCGCGCAGGCGGTGACAGTTATGTGTGATTGCCTGACAACGCCAGGGCATTCTTACAGTGAGTAAGTTAATTCAGGGAATTAGCGCGCGCTCGAATGTAAAGTTTTGTTCAGGTTTGTGCGTTGGCTCACCTGACGGGTAAGGAAGTGCAGATAAACCCGGACAGTATTTGGCTGGTGGCATATTGCGGTTTCCGGTATTGCAAACAATATACGGCTCGTAGCCTGTATGCGTAATAAGTTGTAAAAAATAAAAAATGGAATGGGCACCCAAATTTTGGGGTTGGTTTCTCTGGGTGAAAGGAAAGGGCGTTATAAAGGCGGTGGTGCTTGAGGTTTTTTGCCTTATGGCGTTTCAGGTGGTTTGTGCCGCGTTGTGAGGCAGAAAGCAGAAAGCCCCGAGTAATTTTTCAATTAACCCGAGGCCCACTGTATGCCTGGACAACATCAGTATGGCTTCTTACCGTGCATTATGCAGGAGGCGTAACCCATGAAACTGCCGCGAAATACTCTTATCTGGTGCTTATTAATCGTGTGTATCACGTTGTTAATATTCACATGCCTGACCCGGGCTCGTTTATGTGAAATCCGGGTGAAGGTCGGAAACAGAGAGGTCGCTGCCGTGCTGGCTTACCAATATTTTTCTGGTTATTATGCAACCTGGTTTTTATCTTTCTTTCGGAGGTGCTGAATACTGATGGCAATATTTCTTCCTGTACTGATGTGGCGGAATATTATATCGTTGGCGGAACGCTCTGTTTAATGATTGTTGCGAGTCAAAACCAAACCGTATCGCTAAGTTTATCAATGAATCGTCTGACTTGATAAGTTCCTCAGCAATAAGCTTTAACTTTCTCTCTCTGATAAATGCCCCAAGGCACTGGCCTGTCTCTGTAAGAAATAATCGTTGTAAATGCCATTTTGAATACCCAGATTTAATAGCTACATCATCCAGTTTGAGTGACGACTCGATATTGTTATTTATCCAGGTAATTAAGTCTGCTATAAATTCTGTTCTGCTATTCATAATATTAATATCAGAGTTAATTTATTGATAAGGTATATTCGCTTCTGCATGATAAATTCAAAAGCTTGCAACATCGCTGCTTCGCGTTGATCGTCAGTTGAGGAGAATACCTGCCGTTATGGTGTGACGGATATACTGGCTGATAACCCCGCCACCAGTTCGACCCCTTTGGGCAAGATATCGATATGAATCCGTACCGGAATACGTTGTGCAAGCCTTACCCAGCTAAATGTCGGCTCAACATCAGGCAGGCCAAGCTGACCCGTTTCGTCATTATTATCACCTATCCCACGACCAATACTTTCTACATGGCCTGTGATAACCGAATCAAATCCCATCAGCGAAATGTGTGCCGTATTTCCCACATGAATATGGCGCAACCGGGTTTCCTCGAAATAGCCAACCACCCAGAAACTACGGGCATCAATGACAGCAATTTTAGTTTCTCCCTGTGTGGCATAGTCTCCGGAATGAAGTCGCAAATGCGTGACATAGCCTGTTACCGGTGAACGAATAGTGGCATGAGACAAATTCAGCTCGGCAAGTTCCAGCGCGGCCAGCGCACCGTGATAATTGGCCGTAGCGATGCTGGCTGCACTGGTTGTTTGCTGTAAATCTTCGCCGGAAACCATTTTTTTTATTTGCGTGCGCCGCTTTGCTGCATCCTGGCGCATCAACATCTCGTGACGTTTTGCCTCAACGTCTGCCTGTGCGCTGACAACGGCAAGGTTAAGCCAGTGTGGGTCAATGGAATAAAGTACATCGCCACGCTTAACCCACTGATTATCACGGACAGCCACGTTAAGCACCGGCCCGGAGACATCCGGCGCAATCTGCACCACCTCCGCGCGAACCCGGCCATCGCGTGTCCAGGGCAATTGCGCATAATGTTTCCAGAAAATAAAAGCCATAAGGGTAGCCATCGCCACCGCGCTTAGTGTCAGCGCATAGCGGCCCAATAGAGACAGTAATGATTTCATGCGAGTAACCCCAACGTGGTCAGGCCCTGCAACAGCAGGTAAAAAGTAATAATACAAGTGGAAAGCTCGAGTAACGGACGAAACGGCAGGCGACGGTAAGCACGGCTGAAGGTAAACAACGGAATCAGTAACAGTGTGCAGGCCAGGGCAAAGAGGGCGATCACCAGCAGTCCCGGAATAAAAACACCCCCGATATTGATGTCATTGATCATCGACAGGCTCCATATTCTGATTGCGGATTGCGCAGTACAAATCAACCAGCAAGAAAATATACTGGCGCGATGGTTTATCTTTTGCCGGTAAGTTGTACTCCATGAGCGTGGCAATTTGCTGAAGTAAGGTGCCAATGTCTGCCGGACGGGTAAGCAGAGTGAGCAATTTGGTTATTCCTGCATTCATAGGGGAATCATATCGGCGTAAACGCATTGCACAGAGCCCCATGCGAAGCACATGCAACAGGCGATGCTGCGCCCATTCCGGGGACTGCCCACTGTGTTGTAAACGCGGTAACAGTAAGGCCGCCCGGTCAATCATCATGTTGGTCCAGTGGGTTTCGTCGATATTCGGCTTGCCTTTCACGCAACGGCGAATATCGCGCTGGCATAGTTTCAGCAGGCGTTTTATCGCGGCATCTGCCTGTATGGTTTGCAGAAGGCTCATACCAATCACGGCAAAGCCGGCCGAAGCAAAAAGGGCAATGGAAGTGTTAACCGCTACGGAAAAATCTCCGCTGTAATGCGCACCCAGTTCGCACAAGATGGGAAGTGTCAGGGTTATTCCCATCGCCATAAAAGTGGTTGGCGGCCTTGCCTGGAGCGAACCGGCAAATAAATAGACCGGCGCTAAGACCGCTACCAGCACGGTGAAATTACTGACCTGGGGTAGCAGGGCGAAACTGTAAATCAGGCTAAGCACCACACCCCAGACCGAGCCGATAACGTATTTCGCAATATGCGGTGCGGGCGTATCGAAGCTACCAAATAGTGTGCAAAAAACCCCAAGAAGAGAGACTGCCGTGGCGCCATCCTGCCAGGCTGAAAAAATCCAGACCAGGCAACCACTCAGAATAATGGAGAAAGCTCCCAACGCCATGCGAAACGCTCTGAGGGGGTCACGGTGGAATACGTACCCTTTCACTGTATTTTTTTCTGCTGTCCTGGACGCAGGTCTCGCGTCATAAATGGCATCAGAAAGACGACCACACTGCTGCACCAGGTCAATAGCTTCAGCCAGGTAGTGCACAAAACTGACCTGTAAAGCATCGTCAAGCGTCAGAACCTGAGCTGCATACCTGTGCAGCAAGTGTTCACTGCGTGTTTTGAGGGCTTCAGCCGTGTTGTTACCTGCCCCTCCATCATCACCGATAAGCCAGGCCTGAACATCATCAATCAGGCTTTGCACATCGTCTGGTATCACTGCCATCAGTACCAGGCGGTCGTGTAACTCACAGTTGACAATGATTAACCGCGCCAGGCGGTCGTGGATCCCTTGTCTGGCTTGTCGCGCTGGTACACAGAGCGCGAAATCATAAGGAATGTGATGGCTGATGCCTTGCAGAAACTGCAAAGCCAGTGATGTATGCAGGGGAACTGAAACTGCACCTGGCTTGCGCGCTAAGGTGTCCGCAACCCGTTGGCGCGCCGCCTGCAGCGTTTGCGACAGTTTGCTGTTAAACAGGGCAGAGATGCGTGCGGGCAACACATAACGATGAATTAACGCCGCACAGCATATTCCAATGATTATCTCCTGTACCCGTACAATGGCGATGTGAAAAATCGCACCAGGGTCGGATACTGCGGGAAAACCAATCAGGCTCGCGGTGTAGCCTGCCAGAACAAAACTGTAGGCGCGGGGCGTACGTTCCAGCAGTGATAAATAGAGGCAGAAGGTTATCCAGGCGGCCAGTATCACACTGCAAAAAACAGGCATGTTCACGAATGTGGGCACGATTAACACTGTCATGCCAGCACCCACAACAGTTCCTGCCAGGCGATAAAGGCACCGGCTTAGCGATGCGCCAACAGAAGTTTGTGAAACGATATACACGGTGATGATTGCCCAGGATGGCCGCTCCAGGCCTATCGACAGGGCAATATAGTATGCGAGCATTGCCGCGATGAAGCTCTTTGCGGAGTAGATCAACGCGCTGGCATCATTCAATAGCGTGGCGGAAGTCGCACGGTGGAAACGATGGCTTATCGCGTGTAAAAAATGAAAGTGGCTAACGTTGGTTTTGTTCATGCCGGAGATTATTACCGGCTTGCATGCATGCTTAAATACTCTATTCTGTCAAAAAATACCTAAATGTGGCCAATTGTATGCCCCGCTCACTCGCCAATACGCTGTTTGACCCGGATTCCACACCTTGCCCTGCAGTTGCACGCCATCTGGATTTTGTTGATTACGCGGCAGAAGTGCCGGTGCATACACATCGCAAAGGGCAGTTGATTATTGCCCTGTATGGTGCGGTAATTTGCCGCGCTGAAAATGATATCTGGATAGTGCCGCCCGATTGTGCCGTCTGGATCCCCGGTGGTATTGCGCACAGTGCGAAAGCCACCTGGAATGCACATCTCAATTATCTGTTCATTGAACCCGGTGCCGCAGCACTGCCTGAGCGATGCTGCACGTTGGCGATTTCCGGGCTTATCAAAGAACTGGTTGATCGCCTGACCCAGGAGGGGGTTGATTATTCACCAGAAAGCCATGTCGCCAGACTCACCCGGGTGACACTTGATGAGTTAGCCACCATGCCACAACAGAAACTGAGCCTGCCTGTATCGTCTCACCCGAAAATCCGCACTATGGCCGAGACACTGGTCAGTCACCCTGACGACCGTAGCACTTTAAAAAACTGGGCAAAAAGGCTGGCACTCAGTGAACGTTCTCTGGCGCGTTTAATGGTGCGAGAAACGGGCCTGTCTTTTGGGCGCTGGCGCCAGCAACTGCATTTGATTATTGCCCTGCAGGAACTGGCGAGTGGTGTATCAGTACAAAATGTGGCGATAAAGTTAGGATATGAATCGGTCAATGCATTTATCACCATGTTCCGCAAAGTGATGGGAAGCACCCCCGCGCATTACTTTTCTGAGCGTAAAATAAGCGCACACCAGACCCATGCCCCATGAAACAGGTTATCAGTACACACTGTTAACATCTTTTGTCATGTTCATCGTCGTTATAGAGGCCTGGCAGATAAGTGTTCAGGCCGTTGACAAAGTCAATCATGCGGGCGAGTTACCCTGGAAAAGCGTAGTAACGCTCTGGCATGGGGAATTCTATTTACGAATAAAATCCACAAATGCGCGCAGCGCCGTGGGCAGATGCCTTCGCCCGGAATAGTAGAGAAAAAAACGGCCTGGCGGCGTACTAAAAGCTTCCAGTAAAGAAACCAGCCTGCCTTCAGCTAAATCCTCTCTCACCATTGCTTCATAGAGGTAGGCAATACCTGCACCGTCGCGTGCAGCCTGGACCATCAGCATATCGTCGTCGAATACCAGGGGGCCAGAAACAGCGATGGACTGCGGCTTACCGGCAACCAAAAATTCCCAGTTATAGTAATGACCGCCTGGAAAGCGGCGACAAATACAGGCATGATTCAGCAGGTCTGTCGGTATGTTTGGCGCATTATACGCATTCAGATATGACGGTGCGGCAATGCAGACAAAGCGTTGCGAGGGACCGACAGGCACAGCGACCATATCTCCGGCCAGACTCTCGCCGAAACGGATGCCTGCGTCGAAGCCATCATCCACAATATCGACCAGACCATCGTCGGTCACAACGTCGACTTTCACTCTGGGATACTTCGCCACGAAACCCGGTAATATTGCTGACAGTACCAACCAGGCTGCCGGGCGCGGTACATTCAGACGAAGCGTTCCTGTTGGTACAGCCTGTAATGCCGTCACATCGGAGAGGGCATCGGCCACATCGCGGAGAGCAGGTGCGAGCCGGGCCAGCAGACGGTGGCCTGCCTCTGTTGGCGTTACGCTACGTGTGGTGCGATGGAGTAGTCGCACACCCAGACGTTCTTCAAGCCCGCGCAGGGCATGGCTCAGCGCTGAAGCAGATACACCCCTTTCAGCGGCAGCTTTGCGGAAACTTCTGTGTCGTGCAACGGCTTCAAAGGCATCCAGTTCATGGAGATCGATTGTCATATTAATGAGAAATATTCAGTAGTTCATAAAAGATAACATAGCTTATCGTCTCATATATGGCGTGCCACAATGAAGTTGTCTAATTCATTGGGAAATTAAACGATGCAACAGAACAAATTGGGCAATGCCGATTTCACTATTTCTCCTGTCGGCCTGGGAACCTGGGCCATCGCAGGGGCGGGCTGGGAATTTGGCTGGGGAGCGCAGGATGATGCTGAAAGTCTGGCTGCGCTGGAGTATGCAGTAGAAAGGGGAGTTAACTGGATAGATACCGCTGCCGTTTACGGCCTGGGGCACGCAGAGGAAATTGTCGGGCAGCTTTTGCGCCGGGTGCCGGCTTCGCGTCGTCCGTTGGTATTCACAAAAGGCAGTCTGGTTTGGGATCCGGCAACTCGGCAGATTTCGCATTCACTGGCACCAGACTCGTTGGCCAGAGAGATTGACGAAAGCCTGCGCCGCCTGCGTACAGAAACCATTGACTTGTATCAGATCCACTGGCCTGCTTTTCCTGCAGGCGGACCGGATGACGGCATTGAGGCCGCACTTGCTGCGGTAGACAAAGCACGTAAGCAGGGGAAGGTGCGTGCTATCGGTGTCTCCAATTTCGATGTGGCGCAACTCAAACGAGCACAGGCAGTGACGGATATTGTCTCACTACAGCCGCCTTATTCGGCGCTTATGCGTGAGGCAGAGTCCGACATCCTGCCATTCTGCGAGCAGACGAACACCGGCATTATCGCTTATTCAACTTTGCAATCGGGCCTGTTGAGTGGGGCAATGACGCGTGAGCGGATTGCCAGCCTCCCCGATGATGACTGGCGTAAATTCCGAAGTCCTGACTTTAAGGAACCGCGCCTGACCAGGAACCTTGCGCTGGTTGAAACCTTCCGTCGGATTGGTGAACGCCACGGTCAGACACCCGCGGCTGTAGCAATTGCGTGGGTGCTGAGACAACCAGCTGTATCCGGCGCGATAGTCGGTGCACGCCGTCCGGCGCAAATTGACGGATTGCTTGGCGCAGCAGAGTTCAGACTGAGCGAGGATGAACTGGCCGAAATTGTCCCGTTTCTGCCCGAAGGAATGGGCACTAATGTGCCTGAGGCCTCTGCCTCCTGAACCGCATCGAAACACTGCCATTCACATAACATCAGTGAATGGCAGGCAGGTGAAGCGAAATCAAAAATTTGTGAGCACAATCTTGCCCTGAATACTTCCCAACTCAGCGCGCTTATGCGCATCTGATGCCCTGGCTAAGGGATAGGTACTATCAACGACCACCCGGATAATTCCTTTATCCAGAAGATTACTGGCCTCAATAAGTTGCGCACCATCAGAACGTACTTGCGTTGATGATACGGTAATACCCTTTTCAACGGCCTCATTCTGTCCGGAAAAACCCAAAGGATTAACCAGAAATAATGCTCCGCCCTGTTTGATGCAACCAAGGAAGCGCTCCATGTTTGGGCCACCAACAGTATCCAGGACGAGATCGACATTTTTTACTACAGTCTCCGCTGCTTTTTGGGTGTAATCGATGAACTCATCTGCACCCAGATTGCGTAAAAGTTCTTCATGCCGGGATGATGCAACGGCAATAACTCGTGCCCCTTTCCACTTAGCTATTTGTACGGCAAGATGCCCCACGCCACCGCCAGCACCATTTACCAGTACTGTCCGGCCTTCCAGTGAAACAGGTGTATGCTGAAATGGCTGAAATGGATTTGGTGCGTTGTGACCCAGTTCGACAAGAAATTGCCAGACTGTAAGCAGCGACATCGGCGCACCAGCAGCCTGAATATGTGTGAGCCTGTGGGGTTTGAATGCGACCTGTGATGCAGGAATACTCACATAGTCTGCGTAGGCACCGCTGCCATTCATTATCCCTTCCGGGAAACGCACCATTGAATAGACCTCATCCCCTGGGCTGAATGCAGAGACATTTTCACCGACTGCTGCAATGACTCCTGATACATCAGTTCCGGGGATGAGTGGAAATGTTGGTTTTGGCCACCATTCAGGCGGAAGCGCCCGATAACCGTCTCGCAAATACAAGTCAGGGGGATTAACACCGGCTGCATGTACATGTACAAGTACTTCGTCGCTTCCCACCGCAGGTACTGGCGCATCTTCATACAACAGGTTTTCCGGCCCGCCAAAAGCTCGCAGTTGTACTGCTTTCATTACGTCAGTCATTATCGTCTCACTTTAATAAAAGGACTTTCGTAACAAACAATATAACTGTTATCCAGGATTGATAATTGGGTTCAGTTTCGCTTTAATTGTGCCATGAAGGAACAAATTGGTTTTGAAAGGCTTACGGGTCTTATTGCATTTGCTCGTGCTGGTTCTCTCGGCAGCTACACTGCTGCGGCACGCTCTTTGTCCATTTCACCTTCAGCGGTAAGTAAGAGCGTTCAACGACTGGAACAGCTTCTCGGGGTCACTTTATTTATCCGTACCACTCGCTCTCTGGTTTTGACTGCGGAAGGGCGCGAGATTCATGAGCGGGCACTACGGCTGTTGCGCGATGCTGATGAGATTGAGCAACTGGCAAAGCGCGCTCATGCTGAGCCAGCGGGAATATTGAGAATTGCGGCATCGTTACCGGTCGGTATTCATTTGATTGCGCCGGTTATTCCGCAGTTCTGCGCAATTTACCCAAAAGTGAAGATTGACTTACGGTTAAGTGATCATGTGATAAGTATCGTTGATGAGAATATTGATATCGCCGTCCGGCTCGGCGAACTCGCAGATTCAAATCTGTTGTCACGCCATCTTTCTCCCTATCACATAGGTTGTTATGCTTCGCCTGAATATTTGGCCCGGCATCCCGCGCCGGAACACCCGTATGATCTGAATGAGCACAAAACGGTCAATCTGCGTTACCAGAATACCGGGCAGATTTTTCGTTGGCCGTTTCGGGTTGGCGAAAAGGAGATCGAAATTGTGCCTTCATCCAGTATTATTGTTGATGTCAGTGAAGCCGTTGTAGCGGCAATTACTGCTGGTGCCGGAATAGGGATGGTTGCGAGCTTTATAGCGGATTCGTGGGTAAAAGATAAAAAGTTAGTTCCTCTGCTGGCGGGCTATACAGTAGAGCGGCATAATATTTCGGTACTGTGGCATGAAAGCCGGCGTTCTAATCCCGCAGTGCGGGTATTTCTGGATCATCTTTTTGAACATGTCTGAATTCTTAATACCGGTTTGAGTAAGGTATAGTCACCCAGTTGTATCTCCATTGGGGTACCCTCCGGGCAAAGCATTTTCGTGGTTCGAAGTGAGGGGGCTCACATTGCCTTACCTGCCATTCCGGTAATGGCAGGTTGAGATCGTATTAATATTAAATGCGCCGACATCGTGATCAGCATGAAATTATTCCGGCCAGTATGACTCAGCTTTAACCTTTAATAAATGGCGTAGACGGTGCGCTTCTTTTTGTGGTGGGCTACCAAAGAACCGGCTAAATTCTCTGCTGAATTGTGTCGGGCTGACATAACCAACCCTTAAAGAAGCTTCGCTGGCAGTGACATTTCGTTTTACCATTAAAAAACGCGCCTGGTGTAACCTGATAGAAATAAGGTACTGCTTTGGTGTTGTGCCAGTGAATGCTCTGAAATGGCGGTGAAAAGAAGGAATGCTCATCCCGGCTACTTTCGCCAGCATATTGATGTCAATATTATCCATAAACCGGGTATGCATAGTACGTATAGCCGCAGCAACTTGCCTGAAATGCCCCTTTCCGGAGAGCGCCGCTCTTATTGAGGCTCCCTGAGTATCAATCAGCACACGATAATAAAGTTCTTTCAGAATACCCGGCCCCAGAATTCTGGCTTGCTCCTCATCAGAAAGTGTTGTCAGAAGCCGATAAACCGTATCTGACAGCTCTCCTCCCTGCGGGGTGGAAAACATTATCCCTGCACTCTCATTATCGCTTATGTCATTTCCCCGCATTTCAATCATTAATTCGGCGATAAGTGCGACATCGAGCGATACAGACATGGCCAGCAGAGGTTCCTCCTGGCTGGCAGTTGTCTGGCTGGTAAACGGAACAGGAACTGAGACAACCAGATAATGCCCGGCATCATAGATGAACGCCTGTCCGCCCATTAAGCCTGTTTTCTTTCCCTGCAGAACAATAACTATGCAGGGTTCATAAAGAACGGGTGTATGAGGCATAGATTCATTTACCCGCAACAGTTTGACCTCCTTCATCGGTGTACGTGAGTAGCCTTCATCCGGTGCAAGTGCCAGAAAGGCAGAGATCATTTTCTGTGTCAGTATTGAGGGGAATCCGGACACTACGCCTCCTGTAAATACGAAAGGATAATTTCTTTCCATTATTTCCGTGTGTCAAAAGTGATTATGAGATAAATAGATAATGTTTGTACAGTAATCAACATTGTTACGTTTATCTGCTTCTCATATCCTTTTTGCCTCGAAGGAAATGAGGAGAGGAGTAAACATGACAGATTTTTTAGGTTTGAAAAACAGAGTGGCGATTGTTACGGGGGCCGCTGGCGATATTGGCAGGGCGACAGTAAAGCTAATGCTGAGCCATGAAGTGAAGGTGCTGGCTCTGGATATTAACCCGGAGGTTCATTCTCTGGCCCGGGAAAATCAGGTGGTGACTCATATTTGTGACGTCAGCCAGGAGCAGAAGGTTATCGACGCTGTGAAGCTCGCACAGGCAGAATTCGGTGGGGTGGATATTCTCATCAACAATGCGGGTAAGACCCTGAATAAACTTGCTACCGAGACATCGGCTGAAGAGTGGGACAGCATTATGGCCATTAATGCCAGAGGATATTTTCTCCTGAGTAGAGAAAGCCTGAAGGTCATGCAGCCCCGCAGACAGGGAGCGATTGTCAATGTGGCGTCCGTTGTGAGCATGGTTGGCATGAAAGCAACTTCGGCTTACTCGGCTTCTAAAGGCGCAATAGCCCAGTTGACTAAAGTGCTGGCTCTGGAAGCGGCTGAGTATGGTATCCGGGTTAATGCGGTGGCACCCGGCGTCGTCGAAACGAATATTCTTTCCGACATCGTGGAAGACAGCCGTGCCACGTTGTCCAGCTATGGCCATGTTCACCCACTTGGACGAGTGGCTCAGCCGGAAGAAATTGCCGAAGCAATTACCTGGCTTGCATCACCTAAAGCCAGCTTTGTTACGGGAACAATATTAATGGCAGATGGCGGTTATACCTCACAGTAACCAGGAGCACAGCAATAATGAAAAGACAGCGTATTTTGATTGTTGGGTCTGAGAAAGGGCTTGGGCTGGGGCTGACAGAAGCTTATTTGAAAAAAGATTGGGAAGTTTTTGCCACGCACTTACCAGATGCTGATGTATCTTCCCTGCTTGCTCTGGAAAGGGATTATCCGGATAACCTCACGACCGGCGAGATTGATGTAACTGATGCGAGCCATATCAGGCCCTTTATCGACAGCCTTGGTGCACGGGCGTTTGACATTATTTTTACGGTTGCCGGGATCTACGGACCCTTGCATCAGTCCGTGTTGCAGGCGTCGGATGCTGAATTCCAGCAAATAATGATGACCAATACCTTTGGGCCTGCCCGTCTGGCCAGACACCTTCTGCCGTTCATGAAACCTGCCAGCACGCTGGTTTTTATGTCGTCACACCGGGGCAGCATTGCGGGCAATACCGAACTTGGCATAGGTCTGGAGCTCTACCGTGCCAGTAAAGTGGCGTTGAATATGCTGGCTCGTTGTATTTATATGGATCTGAAACAGGGTGAACATACTGTACTGTCTGTTCATCCGGGCTGGGTCGCGACAGCGATGGGCACGCTGGACGGCGCAGTTGAAGCAGAGATTGACGTGAAAACCAGCGTCAACGGAATGGTTAATGTCATTGAGCTACACCGTAATGATAAAAAACATCTGTTCCTTGACTATGAAAATAACACCTGGCCCTGGTAAAAAACGGCGAAACGAGCCAGCAATATCGCTGGTTATTCTTTCAAACGTCTGCCTGGCGCACAGTGGGCATTTTTTCTCTGGCACAGCATTCACATAATAACCCAACATCATTTCTTTATCTGACGGCCGCCTTCCTATTACTTCAAAGGGTACTCCCGCCGACGAAGGCGGGAGGGGAATTTGGATGCACCTGTAGGGCGCAAAGACTCATCAGCCACGCTGATGCTGAATGTACTTCTTCACCACTTCCAGCGGTGCTCCACCGCACGAACCAACAAAATAAGAGCGCGACCAGAGCACCGGCTTCGAGTACGCAGCCCGCAAATCGATAAAATCATTCCGCAACCGCCGACTTGTGACGGCTTTCAGGCTGTTTACCAGCTTCGAAAGCTGTACTGTTGGCAATCTTCCAGGATAATGCACACAAGTTTGCCAAAGATCCCCAAATTAAGGCCGATATTGCAGCCAGCGCGGCAGCGTTCCAGGCACTTACAAACCTCTGAACAGTTTTCTTCTGAATCGCCGTGTAATAAGTATTGGTCTGGTTGTGCACTGGCGAAATTGGCCAGCTAATACACCACCTGGCATTGTGGTATGTTGCTTATTAGCATTCATTCAGTTGAGTTAACAAAACAGGAAACAGACCTGCGTGAATCTCTTTGAAGAACAGTACCGTGCACTGAGAACCCAGGGGGCGCAAGCCTGGGCTGGGGAGGGGTATACTCGTGCTAAAAAGCAGCAGGAACAAGTCTTCGCATGGCTGCAGTTAAATCATTATTTGCCACTTCCCGGAGCCAGTGCCCTGGAACTGGGGTGTGGAAATGGTGCCATGGCTGCGCAATCACTTGCTGAGCGAGGCTACTCTGTATGGGGTGTTGATTGCTCAGAAACGGCAATCGAATGGGCCAGTGCACTTTTTCAACAAGAAAAATTGGCCGCTCAGTTTCTTGTGGGGGATGTGTGCCACCTTCCTCAGTTACAGAACTCCATGTTTGAGTTGATTATTGATGGCAGTTGTCTTCATTGCCTGGTCAATGAGGCGCGGCAACGCTGTTTTTCAGAAGTGAGAAGATTACTGAAGCCAGAAGGCCGGTTTGTTATTAGCTCTATGTGCGGCAGCCCTCGCAACCCTGAAGATATTGCGCGTTATGATCCTGATAATTATCACTTACTCAGAAATGGGCAACCCTGGCGAACGCTGAAGCCCTTTCAGGCGTTACTTGATGAGGTACAGAGCGCAAAATTTACGGTGCTTGCTACTCAGGTAAACAAGAATTCCTGGTGGGACCACGCAACCATTGTCTGCCAGCCTGTCTGTTCGCCAGGTACTTTTTCCCGTTATGGGATATAGTGTGAAATTATTTCTACTCTGCAGGTAATACGGCAATGGCTCTGATCCCTAAAAACTACGCGCGGCTGGAAAGTGGCTACCGTGAAAAAGCACTGAAAATCTACCCGTGGGTGTGCGGGCGCTGTTCACGCGAGTTTGTGTACTCCAACCTGCGTGAATTAACCGTTCACCATATCGATCACGACCATACCAATAACCCGGAAGATGGCAGTAACTGGGAATTATTGTGTCTGTATTGCCATGATCACGAACACTCAAAGTACACGGAAGCGGAACAGTACGGCACAAGCGTTGTGGCAGGGGAAGATGCGCAAAAAGACGTTGGTGCTGCCACCTATAACCCGTTTGCCGATTTAAAATCGATGCTTAACAAGAAGAAGTAGTGCCAGCTATGCCTGCCACTACTTACCTGGTTGATGATTGCCAGGTTGATGAGGCGCACCTGCCACCCGTTGCGGAAAGATTTCCAGCAGCCATTCAATAAACACACGTAACCGGTGTGTGACGTGGCGGTTTTGTGGGTAAACCACATGGAAAGGATAGGGTGCCGGGCGCCACTCCTGCAGAATTTCTGTCAGCACACCGGCTTCGATTGCCTTTCCGGCACAATAACGGAATGTCTGTACAATCCCTATCCCGGCCAGGGCTGCCGCCAGGTGTGCATTGCTTTCGTTAACACCAATACGGTGGTCAATCTTAATTTCTTTTTTCTCTCCCTGGCGTTCGAAGCGAAACGGTGTGGCCTTGCCATTTTGTGGCGATACATAGCTCACCAGCCGGTGCCCGTTTTTCAGTTCCTCTGGGGTAGCCGGTGTCCCGTAGCATTTGAGGTAAAATGGAGTGGCGCAGGTAACGAAAGTGGCGGAGCCAATATAGCGGGCAACCAGCGACGAGCTTTCCAGTGCGCCACCGCGAATCACGCAGTCCACGTTATCACTAACCAGGTCCACTGAGCGGTCTGAAACGCCTAAATCAAGGCGAATATCGGGGTAACGGGCCAGAAAATCCGGCAGTGCGGGAATTAACACATCGCAGGCAGTGGAACTACCGATATCAACACGTAACGCTCCACGTGGTTTGCTGCGTGCGGTACTGAATGCGCTGTCGATATCTTCCAGGTCGCGCAATATTCGCGTGCTCTTTTCATAATACTCATGGCCCTCTGGCGTGACTGTTACGCGGCGGGTGGTGCGTTGCAGTAAACGAACGCCAAGGTGCGCTTCCAGTTCCTGAACCAATTTACTGACCGTGGCGTTAGGCATATTCAGTGAATCTGCCGCCCGGGTGAAATTACCTGACTCCACAACCCGGGCAAATACCCGCATGGCTACCAGTTGGTCCATTTTCACCTCCACGTATCAGTTTTTCCTGATTATACACACCTGTGAATAGTCATTTTAATTTTTCGCTATTTTTCAATAAATATGCCAGCTGTACTGTAGCGCCATACACCGCACACATCGGGCGGGTTGCTAAATAAAACTGCTGAATAGAGGAAATGAAAATGAGCAAACAACTGAACGGTAAAATTGCATTAGTTACCGGTGGCACCAGTGGTATTGGCCTGGCAACAGCAAAAGAGCTGGTGGCACAAGGTGCCCGGGTATATATCACTGGCCGCCGCCAGCAAGTGCTTGACTCCGCCATCGCGGATATCGGCGGCAGTGTTACCGGAATTCGAGCCGATGCATCGGTACTGGCAGACCTCGATAAGGTTTACGCGCAAATCGCGAAAACAGCCGGGAAACTGGATATTCTCTTCGCTAATGCAGGCGGTGGCGACATGCTGCCTTTGGGCGAAATCACCGAAGAGCATTTTGACGACATCTTCGGCACCAACGTGCGTGGCGTGTTGTTCACCGTGCAAAAAGCACTGCCGTTGTTGACGGATGGCGCGTCCGTCATCCTCACCGGTTCAACCACCTCAGTGAAAGGGACTGCCAGCTTTAGCGTGTACAGTGCCAGCAAAGCCGCTGTGCGTAATTTTGCCCGCTCCTGGGTGCTGGATTTGAAAGTGCGCAATATCCGCGTGAACGTGGTCAGCCCGGGCCCAATCCGTACTCCGGGTCTTGGCGGCCTGGTGCCTGACGAATACCGCCAGGGGTTATACGACACGCTGGCAGCTCAGGTGCCGCTGGGCCGACTGGGTGAAGCATCAGAAATTGGCAAGGCCGTGGCCTTTCTTGCCTCCGATGCAGCAAGCTTTGTGAATGGCATTGAACTGTTTGTTGATGGCGGCATGGCGCAAATTTAAGTGAGTGAAACGCCGGGCTGTTGCGCACATCCTTGTGCAACTGCCTGGTGTGTCAGGCCGGTGCTTTTGGTGGTGTGAGCGCGTTAGCTTCCTCCAGCGCGTCATACACCACATTACCAATCTGGTGCAGGGCTTCCCGGTTGGTTTCGGTTAACGGCTGGGCACAATTGATGCGCAGGCAGTTACGGTATTTACCCGATGCCGAGAACAGCGAGCCCGGAGCCACCTGAATTTTGAGTTTTGCCAGGCGGCGAGAAACACACACCATATCCACCTGTTCGGGGAGCTCAACCCATAACAGGAAGCTACCTTCAGGGCGGGTAACACAGATACCATCCGGGAAATACTGGCGAACCCAGCAGGTCCAGTTTTCCATGTTTTGCTGGTAAACCCGGCGCATACGGCGCACATGGCGGGTGTAGTGCCCGTCGCGAATAAACGCGGCGACCGCCAACTGTGTGGCCGGCACATTGGTGCCCATGGCGGCATATTTGGCGTGCAGTACCCGGTTGAGATAGCGGCCCGGCACAATCCAGCCCACCCGCAAACCCGGTGCCAGGGTCTTGGAAAATGAACTGCACAGCAACACGCGTCCGTCTATATCAAACGATTTTATGGTGCGTGGGCGCGGGTAGTCGTTGGCAAGTTCACCATAAATATCGTCTTCAAAAATCACAATATCATGGCGTTGCGCCAGAGAAACAATGGCGCGCTTACGGGCATCCGGCATGATAAAACCCAGGGGATTATTGCAGTTGGGGACCAGAATAATACCTTTGATGGGCCACTGTTCCAGCGCCAGTTCCAGGGCTTCAATACTTATTCCAAGACTGGAATCTGTTGGGATTTCAATGGCTTTAATGCCATATCCGCGTAACATTTGCATGGTGCCGTAAAACGAAGGCGACTCAACCGCCACAATATCACCGGGCTGGCACACCGCCAGCAGGGCGGCACTAAGCGCTCCCTGGCAGCCGCTGGTAATGACGATGTCATCGGCACTGGCCTGTGTACCGCTGTCTACCATCAGGCGGGCGATTTGCTCACGTAATTCAACTTTGCCAGCCATGCCATCATAACCCAGCACTGTATCAAGGTTGTGTTGCACCAGGCGGCTTAGCTCTCGCCATAACGGTTTGAGGGTAGGCTGGCTCAGGTCGGGTGAGCCACTGCTCAGCGCCACAATGCTTTTGTCCTGGTTGTTATCCAGTAGCGTAGTAATTTCATCCCACTGTGTGACATCTACTGGCCGTTGCACCGGGTGGCTCATGGCGGGGACGGGCGGTTGTGCTTTACGTGGTGCAACAAAATAACCCGAACGGGGCTGGGGAATGATCAGTTGCAGGTTTTCCAGTACCTGGTAGGCCTGCTGAACTGTACTGATGCTGACACCGTGCTCGGTGCTTAGCTGGCGCACCGACGGTAATTTTTCCCCACTTTTCCAGAGCCCCTGTTCAATACGCTGAGCAAGCAGTGTCGCCAGATGTTGGTAACGAGTCATGCTGTATCCTTGGTTAATGCCATACAGAAGAGAAAACCAGTACAGATAGCGGCAAAAAACACCATGCAGATCTCATATTGAGTTATCTGTATGGTAAAGAAAAGTAATTTTTGAATCTGTATTGCAGCAGGCATTCCCGGCGATGATAAAGCCACGGCATCGAGATGGGGGAGGCAGAGCATGGAGTTTTATGAAAACCGTTCCAGGGCACCATTTAAAGGCTTTGTACTGATTTGGCATGCATGGAAACACTGGCGGGCACGGCGCAAGACGCAGCGGGTGTTGCAGCACTTAAGTAATGAACAGTTAAAAGATATTGGGTTGTCGCGCAGCGACGTTGCCGACCCGTTAGACAAAACCTGGCCGCGTTAATACCAGAGAAAGATCAAACTGGCGCAGGGCAGTATGTATGCCTGCGCCAGTGAATAGCAGCCGGTTTAGTGCAGTTCTGGCCACCAGGCTTTGTTTTCAGCAATCAGTGCATCTAATATGCGGCGGGCTTTTTTCGCATCCACAATGGTACGGTTTAATGTCAGCGCCTGTAATGCTTTGGTGTAAGAGCCTTCAAACCAGGCCTCAACGGTTAACCGCTCATAAGCGAACTGTTGTTCGATAAGCCCTTTATAAAAGACCGGAATTTTACCAACGCCATAAGGCCTTGGCCCGTGGCAGCTTATCTCGGCGGTGACTTCCACCATGACATCGTCATCAAGGTTTTCTACCAGGCCCTGGTTAGGCACCATGACAATAAATTTCTTTTTCAGGTTAAAGGCGATGGATTCAGCGAGTTCGACAATCATGTCGCCATGAGCATCATTGTGCACAACATGAACATTACGGGTGGTACCTTCTGCTACTGCCTGGCGGCACTCATCAAAAACCCGTTTTTCACGCCCGTCCATCACTTCGTTAGCACGGGTATAGTGGGGATCCAGTTTGCTCAGTTTATATTCAGGGTAGAGATAATATTGCAAATAGGTATTCGGCAGGTAATCCGGGAAATCACGCAACATATCTGCGACTGCGGAGTAGGTTTCCAGCCAGGATTTATCGCGCTGTTCGGCATCAACAGGTTTGAAACCATTTTCAGCAATAAAGGATTTCAGTACCGGAGCCAGATCCTGGCCTTGCTCGTCATATAAATGTGTAAACCAGCCAAAATGGTTCAGGCCAAAATAGACTGGGTCAAAGGTAGCCGGGTCTCTGCCCAGCAGGCGGCCATAGGAGCGCAGCAGGTTTACCGGCTGGTCACAAATATTCAGCAGGCGTTTTTCGTCCGGGAAGCGCTTATTCAGGGCATCAGCAACAATAGCCGCTGGGTTAGTGTAGTTAAGGATCCAGGCGTCTGGTGAATACTGGCGTACTTGTTCAACCAGCTCAATCATGTCGCCAATGGACCGCATACTATAAGCAAAACCTCCGGCTCCACAGGTTTCCTGGCCAATCGCCCCCAGGCTGAGCGGGATTTTTTCATCTTTTTCCCGCATGGCATATCCACCGGTGCGCATTTGGCAGAATATAAAATCCATATCACTAAAGGCGGTTGCTTTATCCGTTGTGTAAATAAATTCTAATTCTGGATAAGATTCACTGAATAAAACTTTGGCAAACTCACCAATCACTTTCTGGCGTTCTTCATTGATGTCAAACATCACCAGTTTTTTTAATGGCAGGCGAGATTTTAATTTACATAACGCTTTGAGCAGGCCGGGTGTCCAGGTGGAACCACCACCTACCAGGACAATATTAAATTCTTTTTTCATTACGAATTCCCTTATTGGGTTGGTTGTATCAATAAATGTTGTTTTACGGCAGTGGCAACACTTTCCACCTGTGGGCCGTAAATAACCTGAATATCGTGTTCTGTTGCCCGAATAAAGCCACTGGCGCCAGTCTTCCTGAGCAGGCTTTCACTGACTTTATCTGCCTGGTGTACTTTTACCCGCAACCGGGTAAAGCAGCAGTCCACTTCGTGAATATTTTCTCTGCCGCCAAGCCCGGTGATAATTTGTTCGCTCAGTGTATCTTCCTGGCCGGAATGGCTGACCACAACAGGTGCCTCACTGTCTGCTTCACGCCCTGGGGTTTTGACATTACGGCGTAAAATAACCCATTTGAATGTGAAATAATAAACAGGGGCCCAAATACAACCGAGTAACAGGCTGAACCACCATTGCGTTGCTTTACCACCCAGAACACCGAACACCATAAAATCAATAAATCCGCCCTGGATATTACCAATCATAATATGGAGTAATTGAGAGCAGGCAAAAGATAAGCCAGTCATGATGGCATGGAAAATAAATAATACCGGTGAAACAAAAATAAAACTGAACTCCAGAGGCTCTGTAATACCGGTGGTAAACGATGCCAGTGCGCCAGCCATCATTAGCGCTTTGACTCGTTGCTTATGCTCAGGCCTGGCGCAACGGTAAATAGCCAGTGCGGCGGCCGGTAAGCCAAACATCATCACCGGAATTTTTCCCTGAGCCAGAAAACGGGTGGCATGGCGGGTAATGGTGTCGGAAATCTCTCCCGGGTGCGCCAGCGCATAGTTAAAGATAGACAGCGCACCAGTAATACTTTCACCATCTATATGAAGCATGCCACCCACTGGGGTAAAGCGGACAGTTTCATTAAGAATGTGGTGTAACCCGGTTGGAATCAGGACTCGTTCAGTAAAAGCATAAATAAACGTTCCAAAAGGGCCCGATTCACCAATAAACTGCCCAAGGGAAATAATGCCGCTGGCAATAACAGGCCAAATCAGTGACGTGGTTACCCCAGCCAGCGGTAAAACGATGACAGTAATAATCGGGACAAAGCGCCGCCCACCAAAATAGGCAATGGCGGCAGGGAGTTTAATTGTGTAAAAGCGGTTGTGCAGCAGTACGGTTATCAGGCCACCGAGCACACCCCCTAATACGCTCATCTGGTATGAAAATATCCCCAGCACATGAGTGAATTCAGCAGAATACATTACCGCAGCAGACTGAGTCATCCCGCTGGAAATAAGTGCAGTGGCAGAAGTGGTTTCTGGTGTCAGGCCCTGGATGGTTAAACTATAATTAACACCGATATGAAAAGTGATAAAACCAATAACTGCCGCCAGTGCTGCAGTGGGCTTTTCATCTTTCGCCAGGCCAATTGCCGTGGCAATACAAAATAGTAGAGGCAGGTTAACAAATAATGCACCTGATACTTTTCTGATAAAACCAATGACTGTTTGCATGGCCTGAGCATGAATAATGTGCTCACCAACGATGGCCGGGTTTTGTAGGGCAGCAGCAAGACCAAGAAATATTCCGGCAGCCGCAATAACAGAAATAGGCATCATCAGCGCTTTGCCTAAATCCTGTAGAAAGGCACCTGTCCTGTTCATTGTTTTTTCCTGTAATTAATGTGCATGGTACGGGGCACTGCTCAGAAATAAGTATAAGTGTTTTGTATGTATAGTTGTCTAGCCCAGCGGACAAAAAGTAAGCTTACGATCACAAACTGTTTTTGTTAGTTGGTCAGTCGCGGGTTGCTGTCAGGGTAAAGCGGTAGTGCTGCTGGTTGTAATAAATATCGGAAATTTCGAAGGGGCCAAACCCGCGCAATGTGGCAACAGATATGGCATGAAGAACGGGCTCTTCCCGGTTGATTCCCAGCATATCGCGCACTTCTTGTGAAGGCAGTTCAGCCCGAATCTCTTTCTCGGAGCGTTCAACCGTAAAACCTTTACGGGCAATATAAGCATATTTGGAACGGTTGAGATCGGTTTCACTCAGGTCGGAAAAAGGGTCGGCCAGCATCCAGGATTGTTCAAAGACAAAAGGCACATCACCCACTAAACGCAGGCGTTTCATAAACCAGATATTGGTACCCGCAGGAATATGTAACTGAGCGGCAATGGAAGGTGGGGTTTTTTGTAGCCCGAGGCAGATCAGGTGGTTGGTGACTTCTTTTCCTGCTCCGAGAGTGGCTTCGCTGGAAGAAAGGTGCCTGTCCAGTGGCAGTGAAATACGCAGGTTTTTTTCCTGCCGGGCGACGAAAGTACCCTGCCCACGGCGGCGTTCAACTTTTCCCTGGCGAACCAGGTAATCCACTGCTTTACGTGCTGTCATGCGGGAAATCGAGAATTCAGCGCACAGTGTATTTTCCGACGGGAGTGCATCGCCAGGTTTTAACTTCCCACTGGCTATCTCTTCGCTAAGATATTGCTCAAGCTGTAAATAAACCGGTGTACTGGAATATTTATCTATCATCATTCATGCCCCCCGCATTATGCCGGAATGATAGCGGCATGCCTGGCAAGTGACAATCGCTGTTGGTGTTAGTGAAAGATATGTCACTGATTTATTTTGCGGGCAGAGAAAGTATTCCGTGCACAGAGAAAAAAATCGGGCAGGTGTTCAGTACCGTTTCAGGAGAAAGTGCTGTTCAGCACAGCGAGTTTGTTGAAAAGCGGAGCAGGAAGTCGGTGCGAATAACCAACGCTAACTATGCCTAACTATGCCTGAAAGGGCTTTGGTAGAGGGCGGGGCAGGTGGAACCCTGCCCGGAGCCCCGGCATTTACTGAATTACAGCATATTACCGGCAGTCAGATTTTCGCTGTCGAACGCGTGGCTGGCTTCAATATGGTTCTGGTGCACCGTGTTGTCGATATTTGACCCGGCTTCCGGGCGAGAAAACGTGTTGCCTGCAGCCATGGCACCTGAAGAGAATGTAGCAACCAGCAGCAGAGCGGTAACAAGATTTGTCTTTTTCATTTTGTATTCCTTCTGTTCGTTAAGCTGCCATTGCCGCCAGCAGGGTAAGACTGGCGGTAATGGCCGAGGGCGCACGGCTTATTTGCTCAGGTCGGCAGTCATATGTACCTGGTTGCCAACGTGTGCTTCAGTGATGTTGTAAGATGCACCAGCTTGTTTTGCCTGCGCTGCGATTTGTGCTTCAGCGCCATCCAGTGTGGAAGCAGTTGCACTGACGGTCTGAGCGAAAGTACCGAAAGACATCATAGAAAGAGCAGCAATTGCAACGAAAGTTTTGATAGATTTCATGGCCGTATTCCTTAAGTTAGTTGGTCTGTATAAGGCATTTCGCCTTGATGTGATAATAGTAAGGTGACCATGGCGTGATTAAAATTAAAACAATTTGCGGATATCATTCAAAATAATTGATGTTTTAGGCGGGGCGGTATTCGAGTGGAGAGAATTGCCAGCCTGGGGCTGGCAACGCAGGTGTTATCCGTTCAGGCAGTCCAGCACCGTCTGGTGCAGTGCCGGGCAACCGGTGGCAACGATATCGCCACCTTGTTCTGGCCTGCCGCCATCCAGAGTGGTAATGGCACCGCCAGCCTGCTCAATCAGGGGAACCAGTGCGGCGATATCGTAGGGTTGAAGGCCATATTCGACACAAATATCAATATGGCCGGCGGCAACCATGGCGATGGCGTAGCACTCACCACCGTAACGGGTCATCAGTACACGTTCGGCCAGTTCAGTAAAACGGATTGCCGGGAAGCGGGGAATGGGCTCAGGTGAGGTGGTGTGTAGAATCGCCTGAGAAAGTGAAATACCGGTACGGGAAGTTAGGCGCTGTTCACCACAGGGGCTGCGCCACCAGGCTGCATTACCATCAGCCCAGAACCGTTCCTGGGTGAAGGGCTGGCTCATCATCCCCATGCGCGCCCGGCCATGTTCATACAACCCAATCAGTGTTCCCCAAACAGGTAAACCACACAGGAAAGGGCGTGTGCCGTCCACAGGATCCAGCACCCATTGCAACGGGCCACTCCCTGTTGCTCCAAATTCCTCACCGAGAATGCTGTGTTCCGGGTAATGTTCCGTAATAATCTGGCGGATTACCCGTTCTGCTTCCCGGTCGGCATCGGTGACGGGGTCAAACCGGAACCCCTCCCTGGGCTTGCTGCCAACATGCAATTCCTGGGCTGAACGAAAACGCGGAAGAGTCTGCTGTGCAGCGGCATCTGCCAGTTGGTGAAAGAACGCGATGTCCGGTAACGCATGTGCCATGATTGCCTCCTGTAATCAAAATGGGCTCCCAGTATATATCGGCAATATGAAAGCTGGCTGACACCTCAGGCAGATTGTTTGATCTGTACCGGGTTAGTTGCCCACAACCACACTGGTAATTGAGTTACCCGGTAGCCATGTGGTCAACTGCCTGCCGCAGGCCGCCAGTGACAGGCGGGTTTCCTGGGGGTATGGGTTACTGATATTGACGACAATACTGCCATCAGGGTTGGCGAATGCCACAGCATTGCCACTCAGCGCCCCGCTAAGTGGTACATGGCGGGCGCCGGGTTTTATCAGGCCAGAAAAATGGCGCATCACGTGGTATTCCGGGTTGTAAGTCACTTTTTTCTGGGCCGGGTCTATGGATATCATGCAGTTTTGGCGCCAGCCCCAGGTGCTTTCTCCACCGCTTTCCAGCACCATATTCCAGTAAAAATAGCCATTGGCACCGTTAATTAAATAGTGGCGAAACAGCCCAAAAACATAATGAGCGTATTGCCAGGTATTCTCGCCATCACCACACTCATTTTCCGTTTGGTAGTAACGTAATGACGGGTAACTCATTACAGTGCGCTGCAATGCATTTTTCCCGGCCCACTGGTAACCCACGCCTTTAATAAACTGTGCCGCTTTTGGGTCACGCAGCACCCACCCGGCATAGTCATCATAATCTTCTCCAGGCTCCTGCATAAAAGCCGGGGCGTTGATAGTCCCCAGCCAGATTTCGCAAGGAATTTGGTTTGCAGCAAATTGTGGCCCCAGATAATCACGAATAAATACCCGCAACTGTTCACCGTCCCAGACACAGGACGGGAATTTCTGATCTGCTGCCACTTCATTTTGAATATGCACCTGGTGAATGGTGGCACCTTCTGACCGCCAGGCTTCAACAAATTTCTGAAAGTAGAGCGCATAGGCGGCCTGAGTTTTACTGTCGCCGCGCAGGCGTCCAAAATTATAAGCCTGATGGGTTTTAAGCCAGGTTGGCGGGCTCCATGGCGAGGCAAATAATTTCATGCCAGGCTGGCGTTTCAGTGCCTCTTTCACATACGGCAGCAGGTAGCGTTTATCCCGCGCAATGGAAAAGTGCTCCATTGCGTAGTCATCTTCATGCTCGTTCAGGCTGTACCATGAAAGTGCGTAATCACTGGCACCTACTGGAACCCGTCCCAGAGTAAGCTGGCACTCACCTGTTGGGGAAAACAGGTCATCGAGTAATGCAGCACGTTGTGGCTCTTCCAGCGTATTCAGTGCTTTCATTCCCAGTTCGTTAAAGCAACCGCCAAACCCGTCAATGCTGCGTTCACGCGCTTCGCTAAGTATCAGTCCTGGTGCCTCTGTGCTGTCTTCAGCGTAAGGCAGGTTTTGCCAGACGTATTTATCGCTGGATGAGTACAGATTTATCATATTCATGTCCTTAATGTGTTTTGGAAAGCGTAAGCAGTTGCTGGTCGCTGAGGGAGTAGCGCCGCATAATCAGGATTAAGCTGAGCACCAGTAAACCGGGGAAGACGGTGAAGAGCAGGTGAATCATGGTGAGTGCGCTGCCAGGCTGCACCGGGCTGTTGCCCGTGTAATTGCTAAGTGACAACAACCACCCAACACAAGCGCCACCAATGGCTATACCTAACTTGATAGCGAACAGATTGGTGGAAAACACAATGCCACTTAACCGGCGACCACTGCGTTGTTCTTCCGCATCAGTAACGTCTGATAACATGCTCCACTGAAGTGGGGTTGCAGCGAGTTGAATGACATTAATGACGACAACCATAATAAATATGGCAGCAATCTGGCTGGAAGGAATGAAGTACAGCATTATTAACAGTAATCCCTCTACCGCCATGGCAAGTTTAAATCCTTTTATTTTGTCCATATTTTTGAATAAAGTGGACGACAGCATGGCGCCAACCACACCAGCAGCAAGTGTGGTGGTCAGTAATGCACTGCCCAATTCAGGGCGTTTAATAATATAATTAACATAATAGAGTGTTGTGCCACCTTTAAATAATACTGCTACCAGGTTAACCACATTTAAGATAAACATGATTCGCCAGTCTTTATTTCTGTACAGTATTTTCAGGTCACTTAAAACGGCGTTTTTGTGAGCGGCATCAGTTGCAGGCGGCTGAATTTTTTCCTGAGTCAAACCAAAGCATATGAAAAAGAGAATAATACTCAGCCCACCCATTACCATCATGGTATAGAAATACCCGTTCTGGATATTCCCTTTGCCAAGCCAGGCAACCAGTGGCAAGGCTGTCAGTGAAACTATCAGCCCGCCAGCAGTGCTCAGAGCGAAGCGCCAGGACTGAAGAGACACGCGCTCGCGGGAATCGCCAGAGAGGTTGTTTATCATGGCGCAATACGGCACGTTAATGGCTGTATAGACGAGTGACAACAAAGTGTAAGAAACGTAGGCGTATACTAATTTTCCGGTATAGCCCAGGTCCGGAGTATAAAATGTTAGTGTGCACAGTACGCCAAATGGAATGGCGCACCATAATAAATAAGGTCTGAATTGACCCATTTTGGTTCGGGTGCGGTCAGCAATCGCGCCCATAAATACATCCGTTACAGCATCAATTACCCTTACGGCTAAAAACATGGTGCCCATATGTGCCGGTGATAAACCAAACACATCGGTATAAAAATAAGCCATAAATAACATCACAGTTTGCCAGACAAGGTTACATCCTGTGTCGCCTAATCCGTAACTTATTTTCTCTTTTACAGAAAGTGGGGTGGCAGACATAACTGTCTCCTTTGAACAGAGGGATTATTATTTTTTTACGGCGTTATGTGATTGCCGTACCTGTTCAGGTTATTGCCAGCACTGTAATTAATATGTATAAAAAAAGTCGGTCTGTATAATAAATCTGAACCCCATGAGTGATGATCGTCCCGTTTACGAAAACATCCCGGTACGCCCGGGTGAGTTGTTCACACTGCGTTGTGACAACATACCGCACTTTGCCGGTCTGGATGTGGTTACCCATTTCCATTTGATGTTTGAAATTATGTGGTTCCGCCGTTCCTCCGGGACCTTTACGTTGGGGAATGAACAATTCCAGATAAAAAATAATACCCTGGTGTTTGTTCCTGCCTTACTGCTTCACGATATGCAACTGGATGCCGGAGATAATCATTTACGCTACTTGTTGCAGTTTGAGTCGGTCTGGCTTGATGATCTTTCCCACACCGCTGGTAGCCAGTTGTATCGTGATGCGCGGGTTTTGGTGCTGAATGAGCAGGATGCGGAGCGCATTGATTCGTTATTTGGCTGGTGCACGGAGCGAATGGCCCTGGCGGGAAACGATGACCCACTATTTCAGTCACTGATGCAAAGCGTTCTGCTGGCTATTTTTCAACGCTTGCCGCCAGTTCGCCATGCTCCAAAGCGGGCGCATACGGATGTGTTACTGGAACGCCTGCATCAGATAGACCACAGCCGGAATTATCAAGTCACCACTGAAGAGGTTGCCGCCGCCTGCAACTGGTCTGCTTCGTGGTTTTCACGCTTATTTAAGCAGCATTTTAGTATGTCGTTTAAGTCCTTCATTTTGCTGCGCAAGATAAATTATGCAGTCTGGCTGTTGACCACAACCGATAAAAATATTGCTGATATTGCTCAACAGAGCGGTTTTACAGACAGCGCTTATTTCTGCCTTAAGTTCCGCCATGTGATGAAGGACTCCCCGGCGAGTTTTCGTGAGCGCATTCGCCAGACCGCGGCGATGGGGCGGAGTAATTCGGTCTATTGTGTGCAAACCAAAACAGGGGAGTAGAAATTACTGATAGTTGTTGCGCCACCGGGCAGGCGGTTGAAGCGTAACTGTTGGTGCTCACCCGCTTGCAGGCCAATAACCGTGTGGTCAAACAGGCCCGCCGGGAAGCTGTCAGGGTTGAAAGACACCACACGGGTTACCCATACATCGTAAAGGTTATTGTGTAACGCCTTCCACGCAATTAACGCCTGGCGGGAAACGGGTACTTGCTGATTGTGGTATGTAAAACTGCCACTGACATTCAGGCTGCCTTCACCACCAGGTAAGAAGTTAGCGACAATTTCGCCGTCAAAACGTACCGGGGCGCTCTCCACCGTATCATGGTAAACAAGGTTTCCGTGGCAACTAAAATCCAGCGGCGCAGGGCGAATATGCCAGCCAGCGAGGGTTGCGGACAGCATAACGGTTACAGTGCATACGCTCAGGTAAAGCCAGCGTGGCCGCAATTTCATAAATTTCATGATGACCACCCACGGAAATAGTGGGTCAGGCAGGCCTCGGCACTTTGCTGCGCCAGCGAACATTCAATCATAGCCAGTTGCCCGGTTTCCCCATAGACAATCGCATCTTGTGCATGCAGATAAAATACTGTGCCTTGCTGGCAGGACAGGTGCTCAAGGCTTTGTACGGTTTTGGCCAGCGCCAGCATCGGTTTTTGCCAGGCATCGGGCAGTTTAGTGAAGGTGTACACCGGGCACTGATTAATCCGTGTTAACAGGTACACCGGTGCTGTTGGAATGGCGGCGGGGGCCGGGGTAAACACCACAAACAGTATGCTGGCCAGGGCGACAATGCAGGGCAGCAACCACAGTGCCTGTTTTATGGGCATCGGGGGGCTTTGTACCGGCATTTTTTGAACCCAGGGTTCATGTGAGTGGTCCTCTGTGGGAAACAACGCTGATTGCTGGCTGACAGCCAGCTCGCTGTTGAACATAAAACCCACCCTGGGCACTGTGATGATAGTGGGGAAGTTCAGGCCAAAACTGCTCAGTGTTTTCCGCAGGATACTGATGTACTGGTTCAACGAACTACTGGAACCACGCAGCCCCCGCTGGTCCCAAATTTCATACAGCAGGGTATCGCGCTCCACCACAATCCCCTGGTGGTGAATCAGCAGAGACAGTAATAAGTTAGCCGTTGTGGTGAGCGTGATACTCTGTTCATCAGGCGTACTGATATGTGTCAGCACGCCATCTTCGGGGTTGTAAATTACAGTGGAGGCAATCAGCCAGGTCATGGTGTTTCTCGGTGTCTGTGTTTTATGGATGCCGCTTAATAACTGAGCGTGACGACTACATCATCGGTGTAAGTCGCTGCAGCAGGGGGGGACTGCGCGGGAACAACGCCATAAATGGTGTAATCCTGGACGTTCCCATTGCTGTTGGTTGTTTCCAGCGTATTTTCCCCACGATTGTTTCCCCAGGGGGATGTGGCTGCGCTGTCTTGCCAGAGTGAATAAGCCAGGCAGTCGCCGCTGGCGCTGCACAATTGCCTGGTGGCGCCATTGGCATGGGTTCCGTTATCAAGGCCTATCGAAAACTGGGTTCCCGGGGGGCAGTGGGTACGTAATGTGGCGGTGGATCGTATACCGGAACGGATGCTGTCAGCGCTGACAGTACCGAAGTCGAGCGTACTGACACTTTCAATAAAGCAGCCAGTAGAAATGGTGGCATTCGCATTACTGGAGCTGTCAGTGGCACTGCCGCTACTGATGCCGTTCTGGCAGGGCGTTAATGTGCTTTGTTGGGTACTGGTGTTCCAGGTGATTTTTATTCCCAGTGCATAGTTAAAGTAACTTCTGGCTGGCACCGGGCTCTGGCCAGATGGCATGCGGGCAGTTAACGGAAAAGTACCGCTTGTTTGCTGGTTGTTTCCGGCTGAAAACACCTGCTGTATCAGGTTGCCACTTGCTGAAGATGCCAGCATTTGCGAGGTGTCGCTGGCGTTGTACAGATTAAATTGCAATGAATACGTGTGGCCCTGTTCATCGCCATTAGAGGTCATGATGAACGGTGGCTCTTCCTGGCTGGACAGGCAGACGGCAAAGTACTGGGTTGCGCCATAATCTGCCTGGCATGCGTAGCCCACACTGGTTTGCGTTTGGTTAACGCTGTCTGTTGCGATGGTGCCAAAAGCAATACTGGCACCATGGGTTATCCAGCAACTGGCGGCCATGGTTTTTGCCGGGCATATCAGGCAAGCACACAGGCAAGCCACTTTCAGTATGTGAGCCATCACTGACATAGAATATTCCCTAATTGCAGATAAGACTGCCCGGCAGGCCTGGCGGGCAGGCGGGCATGGCACAAGTGTTGGTTAGTGGTTACTTCCAGTTCTGCAGGGAGTGTCGGGTTCTCGAGCCAAATCATGCCATCGCGAGCCACACTTTGGGTGGTACTGTTACCCCTGAGCCGAACCTGGCTTCCCATGGGTAACGGGTCGCCGTGGGTATTCACCAGGCGTGCCATAACGGAAAGCGCTTCTTTCATATCAAAATCAACCAGCACGACCTGCCCGGTTCCAGGTGAAACATAGCGTTCAGTTACTGGTGTCAGAACGGCGGCGGGCAGATTAAGCGGGTCGATGGTTATCTTGCTGGTGTGGTATCCCGGCAGCTCTGTTAGCAATAACCATCCCTTATCGTCTGTCTTGCCAACCAGGCGGTTCTCCTGGTAGACAGGAACCGATGGAATACTGTTACTGGACACCAGCGCAACCCCCTGGTGGCTTTGGCGCATGGGGTAGATGTGCCCACGGAGCAAGGTCAGGCTGCCTTCGCCTGTTAACCAGCCACTGGTTTCTGTCTGTGTTTTGTTGATACCGAGGTGCCATTCACCGTAGCGGTTAAGGTTGCCAACATCGGCATAGTGATATTTTTGGCTGCCATTGGATTGCCCGGCATCCCAGGACCAGCCGCCCTGGTCATTATCGGCCTGGTGGCGATAGCGCCACTGCTGGCTGCTGCCAGTGCTCTGGGCAGAGAGCTGGTCATGAAAACCAAATGGAATCGCCAGTGTGAGGTTGATTTGCGAATCTCTGCCGGCAATATCCCGCGTCCAGGTTATGTTGGTATTCACCCCGCGGGCAAAGGTTTTGGACCATGAGGCGTTCAGGTATTGTTCATTGCTTCCTGTGGCGTACTGGCGTACCCAGCCCACGCCGAGTTGCCCCAGCGGCCCTAACTGAGTGCTTGCCCAGGCTGCATCACTGCGCCGGGCAGCCACAACACCACTGGCGCTGGCAATATCGGCAAACGTATTGTCGCGCAGTGTGGTACTGGCAGAGAACGCGTATCCCTGGCCATTCCATTGCCAGCCAACACCCCATTGCTTTCCAGGTGCTGCAGAGGAATGGCTGACAGCAACATGGGCGCTTAACACGCCAAGCCAGGGTGATGGCAGCCAGTAAGCACCCACTCCGGCATTATGGGCTGTGCGTTGTTGTTCGGTGTGCAGTGCTAAAGTCAGAGTGTTATTGGCACCATAGCGCCAGCCGGCATCCAGCATGGGGTACGGAGCATAATCATTAGAGTTAAGGCTATAATTTTGCCGCATCCAGCCCACATCCAGCGTACCACTGCTCAACCCTGCGGCCAGCATTTGCGGTGCCCCGTATAAATCCAGGGAGACCACTTTGCGCTGGCCATTGATATCGGTAATTACAATGTCAGCCTGGCCATTGCCCGTGAAAGTGGGTTGTGTGGCGAGAATATACTGGCCTGGCACAACTTGCTGGCTGCTCTGTTTCAGTCCGTCGATATATAAATCCACGGTTGATGGCAGCACTGCGGTACTGCTGTATTCGGCACGGGGTGACGTATTGAGTTGGGGGGCCAGTTGAAAGTTGCGGGCAAGATGAATACCACCAAAACGCACCTGGCGGCTCCAGGTAACACCGGAAGTAATGGCATCGCCCAGCACCAGGGAAATTTGGTGCTGGCTGTCATCAAATTGCCAGGCGGTCATAAGCCGGGTAGTACTGGCCTGCGTATCTTGTGGGTTTTCGGCCACGCGGCTGTTAAAGCTGCTGGAAATTGTACCAGGAAGCCACCCCGATGATGCCAGGCTGGTTTGCGCACTGGCATATTGGTAGCCAGTCGCATGAGTGGCATTCAGGCTGTACCCCAAAGTCAGGTTGCCCAGCAGCGTATTTGTAGCGGGCGTGCCAGTCTGCGAAACCCGGGGTTGCCAGGCCAGGTACTGGCACCGGGATAATGCCGTCATACTGGCAGACAGGGATAATTGCTGGTTAAGAGCATCATACCTGGCTGAAATACCCGGGATATCACTTAATTTAACCCATTCCCCCTGCGGTAATTTACCCCTGACAGCGCCAATGCCCAGGGTGTGTAAATCCTGCTGTTTAAGCCATATTTCCGTGCCAGCCACTTGCACGGCAAATAATCCTGATGACTGAGCCTGATTAATCGTGACGGACAACCATTGGACATGACTTCCCACAAGCGTTGTTTCAGCGCAGGTGAGTTGCGGCTGTAACCCTGTTAAAAGTAGCAACAGTATGGTTGAGCGGGCATTCATAAGGCACTTCATTGAGTGTCAGTTTCAACGTGATGGCCTGATTCAATGACAATGCAGGCAGTGAAAGAGCCCGCCAGGAGCCGGGTAACAGATAACCGACTAAGCCATCATCATGGTGCAGCAGGCGGCCCTGCTGGTTTAAGACTTGCAGGTCACTGAGTTTTATATGGCGCATACCCTGGTTGTGTAACACCAGTTGCTGGCGGGCAGAATCCCACTGGCAGGTGGCTGTTTTACTGATGTCGTTTTGGGGAAGTGAGTGGCTGGCGATAAACACCGGGATGGAATAGCGCAGCAAAAAATGGATGGCATGGCGGGCATCTCTGTTCGCTTGTTCACCGGGAAGTTCATCAATAATGAGCCGAAAACTGTGCTCTTGATCTGAGGTAAAAGGCTTAAGTGCAATCAACCGGATAAGTTGTTTTTGACCAGCGCCCAGCGAGGTTATCGCCGGGCTGCTGACCAGTGTTGTCGCTGGCTCAAGAATGTCTTTCCCATTCACCTGACGCCATTGGTACAGGCGAATTTGCGCGCCTTCTTGCTGGCTGCCCGTGTTGGTGAGCCACACTGCTGTGGCGTGCTGTTCAGTTGTCATGCCGATATTCACCGGAGCAACCTGTAAGGTGGCAGCAAGCGCATCGTGTGCCAGCGCCAGCATAAGAAACAGCCAGATAATGAGAACGAACGTCCTGGTTTTCATTGGTTAATAGGTTAAGTACAGGTTTACATCGTCGTCGTACTGGCCTGCGACTGCGCTTGTCAGTGCGTTGGCCTCAATTACGCCATATAGTGTTTGGTTTTGTGTGGTACCGGTGCCGGTACTTTCCAGGCCGTCAGTACTGGTGATTTGTTCTGACTTACTGGCGTCACTGTAGAGTTTGTAGGCAATGTTCGCGGCATCTGTCATATCACTTGATGGGTGCAGGTAAAATGTGCCGCTTGCCTGGTCTGCAGAATCTGCAGTGAGCTTCCAGGGAGTGCCTTTGGTGCAGGTAATAGTGAGTTCGCTGCTGGCCGTTATCTCGCTGGTATCAGCAGAGCTGTGTTGCGCAAAATCCATATCACTGGCAGAGAGTGAGCAGGATTTCATCACCTCCAGCGTAACATGCATGCTGGTATTATCATCTGCCTGGCTGGCAAAAGAAATCACTGCCAGTGCACAGGCGTAAGCAATATTTTTAACCTTCATATCGATATATTCTTGTTTAAGAAAACCTGACTTTGATAATCACCGGTGAGTGTTTCTGGAACTTGACTGAACTTACCGGAGAACCATCGTCGCCCGTTCTGGGTGCGAATATTTAAGTGGTATATAAAATAATATTCGAATTTTAAAAAGAATATAAAAAGATAAGAATTATGGTGTATTCCTGGTGTTGTAAATGAAATGAAACTAAAAATACCTACGTTTTTTTTAGTTTCATAAGTGGTACGGGGGAGGTAGCCATGCTTGACTCTGTGGGAATAAAAAAATCAGTGAATTGTGTGTTTTTCTGAATTTATTCACCAGAGGTTCACAAGTTAAATGAATGCGCAACTGGTTTCCACATGTAACCCTGGCCATAATCGGCCACGCTGAGTTGTGCTGACAAAAAGTCGTGATAGTTTTCTATGCCTTCAATCAATACCTTAGCGCATAGTTTTTGGCATGTTCTGATCAGGTCATTGAGGTGGTTTTGGTGCCCGCGCAGTTCCCAAAATACATATTTATCTATTTTTACCCCATAAAAATAGAATTTTTCCTTGAGCAGGAACTGAATCAAACCGGGCGTGACGTCATCAGCCCATACCTGAATGTTCATTGCCTGTAATTGGGTAATGCGCTGGCGTAATTTCCTGATTTGCACTGATGAGAGTTGCATTATATTGCACAGGTCTGTGAGTTCGAGTGCAAATTTTGGCTGGCAAAAATTATGACCAGCGATGACTTCAGCCATTGTTGATGACAGGAAAACTTCTGAATCGGCATTAATGTAATAACACTGAGCACATGGTGTATAAAGTGCGTAATTTACCTGGTTTGCAAAAAGTGATATGCGTTTTTCCTGGGAAAGGGAGGAGAAATACACTTCTGCGTCAATATTAGGGCGCAGTGTTGACAGCATCTCCCAGGCAATGATCCTCTGATTGTTAAGGCGGCGAATAGATTCGAACTTGTAACCTGTGAGCATCGTTGCTGCCTGTCCCTGCTGATATAAATAAGAGCAGCAGATTGTGAGGAAATTCTGTTTTGCATGGTATTTATAAATAGATTAACTAATATTTTGGTTTTTTTATCTAAATTTTTTAATTAATTAAACTTTTAATTCTGATTATTTGAAGGCTTATAGCGCATAAAATACAGCGAGGATCACATCTGGTTCCCGGAATCGCTTTTGCGCAGGGCTACCTGAAAGTGGTAGTGTGGCTCAGACAGTGCGACTAATCAGGTGTTGACGCATTCTCGCCAGTACCCGCTGAGCAGATATAGCAATGGACGCAGCGCTATACCGGGCAATGTGATGTTTGACGAGTTGATATCAAAGAACCCAATACAGGTGATATTTAATATTGCCCTGGTGGGGTCAGGTGCTGATACAGGGCCGCATCGCTCATTATTGATACTTTGACAGGCAGGAAGAGATAAACATCATGACACAACAACTTACCCTTTTCTCAGACGATAATTCGTCGGTGGGGCTGGATGTGCTACCCGGTACCCTTGGGCAGTCAGCTGTGGACCTGCGCCCGTTAGGGCAACAAGGGCTGTGTAGCTACGACCCCGGTTTCAGTAATACTGCCGGGTGTAAATCTGCGATTAGTTATATTGATACCGAACAAAGCATACTGCTGCATCGCGGTTACCCCGTTGACCAGTTGGCGATGCAGTGTGATTTCCTGGAGTTGAGCTACATCCTGTTGTATGGCGATGCGCCAACAGAAGAGGAATATCAGGCGTTCAGCCATACCATTACCCGCCATACACTGGTACACGAACAAATGGCCAGAATGTGCAGTGGCTTCCGTCGTGATTCCCACCCAATGGCGTTAATGTGTGCATTAGTGGGGGCGCTGGCGGCTTTCTACCATGAAGTGGTTGATGTCTCAAACCCGGAGCATCGCCGCCTGGCTGAAGTGCGCCTGATTTCGAAAATGCCAACGCTTGCAGCCATGAGCTACAAGTACAGCATTGAGCAACCGGCCAATTATCCGCGTAACTCCCTCTCTTATGCCGGTAACTTCTTGCATATGTTGTTTGGTGTGCAGGCGGAACCTTATGTGGTGAACCCGGTACTTGAGCAGGCAATGAACCAGATTTTAATCCTCCATGCTGATCACGGCCAGTGTGCTTCTACCACGACTGTGCGCACCGCCGGGTCGTCTGGTGCGAATCCCTTCGCCTGTATTGCTGCAGGCCTGGCTTCTTTATGGGGGCCACAACATGGTGGCGCCAATGAAGCCTGCATGAGCATGCTGGAAGAGATCCGCGAGATCGATGAAATACCGGCATTTATTCAGCGTGCTATGGCGCAACCTTCGGTATTCCGGCGCCTGGGTTTTGGTAACTCGCGTTATACACATTCAGATCCGCGAGCGGCGATTTTACGTGAAACCTGCCATAAGGTGCTTAAAGAGCAGGGTATGGAAGACAGTCTGTTACAGGTCGCCATGGCCCTGGAAGATATCGCCCTTAATGACAGCTACTTTATTAAGAATAAGTTGTTCCCAAGCGCAGACTTTTATACTGCGGTGATTCTTAAAGCGATGGGCCTGCCATCAACCATGTTTACGGTTGTAACTGCAGTGGGGCGCACCCTGGGTTGGGTGGCGCACTGGAATGAGATGCACGAAACCGTGGATGAACCTTTACAGATTTACCGCCCGCGCCAGTTATACACCGGCCCGGCACAGCGAGATTTCGTCTCCCGCCGCCAGCGTTAATGTGCCTGAACGGGCATAGCAACAGGCAGCAAGCACCATGATCTAAGACACCTTTAAAGTGGGGAAACCGCTTTAAAGGTGTAAACCAGTTTGTGATTAACCAGGCTCAACTCCGCTTACCTCACGCAGCCCCAACTTTAATTCCAACCCGCTTTGCACTGTTTTTATGCATGCACTCTGTTGGTGCGTATTGCCTGCCGCCAGCAAAAATTCTGCTGTTAACCAGGACTGCTGGTGTTTTATCCTGGCTGAATTAGCGGCGCTGGTTTGCAAATTTCATCGTTCTGTTACCCGGAGATACTTCAATTATAAAAAGACACATTTATTTACCCCTCGATACCCAGGCTGGCATGCAACCTGCTGTTCTAACCCTGTTACACAACACATCACATCAACAAAGCGTGCAGATAGCCGGGCCAGTGAGTGCCGGAACTGAAAATAAGGGGTAGGTCAGATGGTGAAACATGGACTAAAAAAGGGGCTGGGATTAGTCGATCTCACTCTGCTGGGGATAGGGTCAATGATTGGCTCTGGGTGGCTCTATGCTGCACTCACCAGTGCGGGATATGCCGGCGCACAGACAGGCTGGGCATGGATCCTGGGGGCCATAATCGTATTATTAATCGGCCTGGTTTTTGCTGAGTTATCAGCAGCATTACCGCGCGCCGGGGGATTTGTTCGTTACCCTAACTACTCACACGGAAATGTGGTTGGTTTTGTCATTGGTGTGAGTTCATTGCTTGCTTATACCAGTACAGCAGGGGTTGAAGTTGAAGCGGTACGCCAGTATGCCGTTTACTGGTGGCCTGCGCTGGGTCATACAGATGGCAGCCCGACTGCGGCAGGTTTTGCAGTCCAGATTGGCTTGTTGGTCGTCTTTTTCTTGCTGAACTACTGGAGCGTGAAAGTCTTTGGCCGGGTTAATACCATTGTTACTGCTTTCAAATTTATTGTGCCATTGCTGACAATTGTCACATTGTTCATGTATTTCCATGGCGCCAACCTGGATGTTCCACCACCACCTCCTGGTGGTACACACGGCATTTTCTCCTCACTGACCGGAGCAGGGATTGTTTTTGCATACCTGGGTTTCCGCCAGGCGGTGGATTTCGCCAGTGAAGCGAAGAACCCGCAACGCGATGTTCCGCTGTCTATCATGATCGCAATTGGCTTAAGTTTTGTTATTTATTTGCTGCTGCAATATGCGTTTCTGGGTGCGGTGCCATCTGAAGCGTTGAGTGCACATGGTTGGGACGGGCTGAAACAGGTTTTGCAATCGCCTTATGCCGATCTGGCTCGCAGCCTTGGCATTACCTGGCTGATTAACCTCATCCTTGTGGATGCCGTTATCTCTCCTGCTGGCACGGGGAATATCTACCTTGCCGGGGCAAGCCGCGTATTATTTGCCTGGGCGCGTAATGGCCACTTATTTAAAGTGTTTGGCAAAATAGACGAAAAATCTGGTGTGCCGCGCGGTGCCTTATGGTTGTCGCTGGTGCTGGCTATTGCCTGGACTTTGCCTTCTGAATTCCAGGTCTGGGGTGGGTTGATTGGCGCGGTGACCTCCGCAACGGTCTTTACTTATCTGCCAGGCCCTATTTCTGCCGGGGCTTTCCGCCGCCATTTGCCTCATTTACACCGCCCTTTCCGCCTGCCGCTGTTTAACCTGTTAAGCCCACTGGCCTTTGTTGCCAGTACTATGCTGGTTTACTGGAGTGGCTGGTCGGTTAACATCATTCTGCTACCTATTTTGATTGTTGCCTGGGTTTTGTATGCACTGTTTGCGAAGAAAGGGCAGCATCATCAGCGCGATGTAGGTTGCGCATGGTGGTTACTGGTCTATTACATTGCCATGATGGTTATTTCCGGGCTTGGTACTTTTGGCGGCACCGGGTTAATCAGCTCACCATGGGATATGATCCTGTCAGCTGTTATCAGCCTGGTGTGCTACTACTGGGGTGTCGGCGCGAGCCTGGCTGTTCCAGAAATTACTGAAGAAGAAGATGAAACGCTGGTGACAGAGCACATTAACCAGGAAGGTTATGCTCAGTAATTCACTAAATTGATAGCCTGAACCATTCAAAGGCTGCGGTTCGTTATCCCGCCAGGGGAATAATTCCCTGGCGGGTTTTTTATTGCTTTCAGGCCTGAATTATCTGCCCTTCAGAAGTATTGTGCGGCCCTGACACCTGCGTTTATTGCACCGTTGTGCTCAGTACATTTTTGGCATCATGAGACATAAAATTTACGCAGGACTGCAGTGTGTCTCTCTCTTTTTCGCAGGATGCAACGTAAAAACGCCCGGTAGATTTCTCAAATACGCTGGAGTCGGCCTGAAAGAAAAATACACCGGATTCACGACAAGGGAGTTCACTGAATGCAACCAACTGGCTTGCGAGGGTAATGGTATTGGGGTGTTCCTTATTAGGGTGTGGTGGCAGGCTGTAGAGTTCGCACTGGCCAATAACACCAATACGCTTGGCACTGGCAGGAGGGGAGGAGTTGGTCAAATAGATGAAGGTAGCCATGCACCCTACGATGAACAGAACCAGCAGTGGCAGCGCCGTGGTATAAATTGCACGCTTGTGTTGAAACCACGCAAACTTTTTGTGGGGACCAACGGGTAACGTTGTGGCGGGTTGCTGAGAAGGGGGGGCCGGGTGGGGGAGCGGCTCCTGTGCCTTAATCAAAGCCTGGAAATCGTCCTTACGTGATGGCGGCGGCGCTGGTGGCAGGCGAGTGACACTAATCTCCCGGGAAAACATAAACCCCATACGCGGCACTGTTTTGATGGTTTCCCCTTCAAGGCCAAATGCGCTCAGTGACCGGCGAATAGTTGAAATATACTGGTTCAGGCTGTTGTTCGAACCTTCCAGACCATGACGCGCCCAGACATGGTAAATGATGTCGTCGCGCATTAATAATTCACCCTGGCGTTCGAGCAAAAGCCATAGCAGACGGCTGGCTGTGGTGGTCAGAACGGTTTTACTTTCATTGGGAGTGCTCCACCAGATAGCGCCATCGTCCGGGCGGAAATACAGCATTTTGTCAATCAGATAAATCATCAGCTATCCTTTTCGATGAAATAATTCGGTTATCGCAGTTGCCTTTTGCTCTTACACATCTCGGCATACTCACTGGCTGCCTGGTTCCATTTTGATGAGTGAAAATGATGAATGCGGAGAAGCATTTTTCTGCCAGTTGTTGCTACTGGCCTGCCGGTTTTGCCATGTTAAATTAATTGCTCTACTAATCATTACTTTGAAATTACGGCAGTTATTGTAGTTTTTTATAATGCCGTGTCATGCCATTTATAACGTGAAAATTCTTATAATTAATGTGTGATTGATGAAATAAAGCGAGTAACTAACAAACGCTAATAACCATAAATAGTAAGCAGTGTTTAACATTATCTGATGTTGGGGGATTGAGGCAGTGTTGCCGGGAACCGGGCAGGTAAAATAAACAGAGAGAAAGAAATAGCTGGCTTATTCTAATGCAAATTTCATCTTATCAATGCATTACATGAGTATGATGCCGAATACCATGGGCAGGTTTCCCTGCACAAATAAGCCAGCCTGCTTGCTATGTAAAATAAAAGGAAGATAACCAGACGTACAATTACGCCTTATGTGACAGAGTATACCGTTATAGTTCGACGGCAATAGCGAAATTAGATGATATTTTTGGCCTTATTTATGTGATGGGCCGCAGTTTATGCGCCAGAGAAGTGTAATTACTGCAGGGATAAATGAGAGTTACATCACGGTAAAATGCTTATGCAATGAAAAATAACCGGTTTAATGGGTGAGCCAGTATGAGCCTGACTCTACCCAATGCGAATCCCTGTATTTATATAATGGCTATCAGTTTAGTGAATAAGCTAACTTATTTTTATTCCTGACTAACGCAAACAGAGCCACCATACCCACTAACGCAAGGCAACTTGCCAGCACAAATGCAGCATGGTAACCCCCACCGTACTGAATCAAAAAGCCGGTGACAACGGGTGACATGATCCCGGCCAGGTTAGCCAGCAGGTGAACAAACCCACCCGTGGTGCCGATGCGTTCCGCTGGCACGATATCCTGCAGTAATGACCAGCACGCCTGTGGTGTCATATAAGCGAAAATTGTTGCCAGTGTGATGCAACTGACGGCGACAGACAGGCTTTGTGCCCAGGCGGCAGCCAGTACACTTACGGCAGCAATGCCCAGCCCCATAAAGATGACTGCCTTGCGGGAAAACAGGAAGTTATTGGTTTTGCGGAAGATAGCATCGCACACTGTACCTCCGCCAATAAAGCCCAGAGTGGCGCCTAACCAGGGCAGGATACCAATAATACTCATGCTTTTGATATCCAGATGCTGGAAGTCAGTTAAATAACTGGGTAGCCAGGAGAGGAAGAAATACTGGATATAGTTAAAGCAGAAAAAGGCAGCCGCCACGCCCAGCACCGATGGGGAAAGGATGTAGTGCCAGAAGGTATGCTGCTGCGTATCATTGCTACTCTGAACACTGGTTGCCGGGCGGTTCTCCGCAATAAACTGTGCTTCTTCTTTACTGACAGAAGGGTGCATTTCTGGTTTATCACGGAACAGCAATAACCAGGCGCCAAGCCAGACAAAACCCAGACAGGCAATAACTACAAATGAGATACGCCACCCGTACCACAGGCCAACAAAACCCACAATGGGTGCTGCAATCGCTGCACCTAAAGGCTGGCCTGCGTTAGTAAAGCCAACGGCCCGGCCCACTTCTGCTTTGGGGAACCAGTTCGCAATAGATTTATTGGTGGTGGTGCCCATCGGCCCTTCGCCAATCCCGAACAGTACCCGGACGATAAGCAGGTGAAAGAAACCATTTACCAGCGCGGTGGCACCACAAAACAGTGACCAGATCCCGGCAGCCCATGCATAGACTTTTCGTGGGCCCAGGCGGTCAGCGCCCCAACCACCAATAAAGCAAAACACACAGTACCCAACAAAGAAACAGCTGAACAGAATACCCATATGGGCGTCGTCCATACTCAGGTCGTGCTTAATCAATGGTGCCATAACAGACAATGCGGCTCTGTCGAGATAGTTGAGCATCCCTGCGAAAAACAGCAGCAGCGCTATGACAACGCGATAACGGTTTTTAAACATGGGAACCTCCATTGAAAATGCAGGTTGCACTGGCGATAGTGTAATTCGCCAGAACTTCCGGGTTTGGTTCAAATCCCAGTCCGGGTGAGTCCGGTAACGTCATCTCAGGTTGGATATTAAGGAAGGGGTACAGCAATGGTGTCCACTGAACCCAGGGGACTTCAAGGCGGACATTGGCAGGCAGAAGACTTATCAGATGCGCTGTTGCCAGCAGCCCGGCACCATAATAAAAGCAGTGAGGGACAACCGCGACCTGGCGCTCCTGAGCCAGGGCGAAAACCCTTAACATGCCACTAATCCCGCCCACTTTGCATACGCTCGGTTGGAGAATATCAACGGCACCAGTGCTCACCAGTCGCTCAAAATCTGCGTCACCTGCAGCATTTTCACCGGCAGAAAGTGGAACACCCCGGCGGCGAACCTCTGCCAGGCCTGCGTAGTCATCCGGTGGCCAGACCGGCTCTTCAAGCCAGGTCAGATTCAGTTCGCGCAGCGCGTCTGCCTGCTGGCTGGCTTCTTCCACGGACCATGGGCAGTTAACATCGACCATTAACGCGACATCATCTGGCAGAGCCTGGCGCGCGGCGGCTATTGCCGGAAAGGATGTCTCATGGAGTTTGATTGCGTTATAGCCTTGCTGCCAGACTTCCCGGGCTTTTTCTGCAACCCGGGCCGGGTCGTTGCCATAACTGACCAGGCTTGGGTAAACCTGAATTGCCTGGCGCTGGCCGCCAAGATAACGCCACAGTGGTTGTTGGGCTTTGCGGGCAAGCAAATCCCACAGCGCAATATCTATGGCTGATAACGCATAACGTACCGGGCCTGTCCGACCAAAACCATGGAAGGCGTAATCTGCTTCAGTCATCAGTGCGTCAAGGCCTGCCTTATCTTCCAGTGTTTTACCAAGGAAAAAAGGCCCAACAGACTGCTCTAATGCACAGAAAGTGACAGGGTTAATTAAATGCCCGAAGGCTTCTCCCCAGCCAGTTAAGCCATCGTCGGTTTCAATACACACCAGCAACGACTCCATCTTACTTAATGCTGGCGAGGCTGCATTATAGTCCTGATGCGCATCCGCATATTTTTCCCGGCCTGAATCAAAAGGAATAGCAATACGCGAGAGGGTTATTTTTTCTATTCTCATCGTTGTCCCCCAATAGGGTAAATAAAGAAGCAATAAAGAACATACTTATTCTATGCCCCTGTTCTGGCAGACCGTCTTGTGCATCTGGTTGATATGTTTTCTTTTATCTTTACTGGGTTCAGGCATTTGCCTGGTAACCTGTGGGCATGCTCACAGAAGGTGAGTGATACCGGGTATTGCCGGAAAAATGACGGTAAAAATATCCATATGGCTGGTGGGGGCGTTTTGATGTTTATTTTGTATATCAGATGTTTCTTATCTGTTGGTGGGTTTTTAATGCATTATGGTTAGTTGGAGTAATTGTGTGAATTAACGCAATGAAACCCGGATAATAAATATGGTTTTGTCAGGCATTATTTTTGTTGATTCGCTATGAGGCTTTTCGCCACAATAGCTGTGCTAATTTCTGGCCATAGACAAGCACGTATTCCCGGTCCGGCGGTGCGCTGTTTTTACTCTGGTGTGTTTACCCGGATTATATGAGCCCTGGACTGTGTTTATCTGAGATGTTTGTATGATGGTTGCCCACTATAATCCTGTTCTTGTGGCTATTTCTTTCCTGGTTGCTGTTGTTGCTTCTTATACTGCTCTGGATATGGCGGGCAGAGTCATGGAAGTAAAAACCCGGGCTACCCGTTGGTGGCTGGTTAGCGGTGGAACAGCAATGGGGATTGGTGTCTGGGCTATGCATTTTATTGGCATGCTGGCGATGGTTATGCCAGTCCAGCTGGCCTACAACTTGCCACTGACACTCCTTTCTTTACTTATGGGCATTGCGGCATCGCTCTTTGCTTTGCATCTGGTGTGCCACGCTGTGTTGCCGTTGCACCGGTTAATCAGTGGCAGTATCACGATGGGAAGTGGCATTGTTGCAATGCACTATACCGGCATGATGGCTGTTGAGATCTCACCTGCCATCATTTGGGACCCGGTCTGGGTCGCGGCCTCTGTTATGGTTGCTTTTATCGCGGCAGGTTGTGCTCTGTATTTAACTTTCCATTTGCGCCTGCGCCGCCGGGCTGTTCATGCGTATCGGGTCGCTGCCGCCTGTGTTATGGGTGTTGGTATTGCCGGGATGCACTATACCGGAATGATGGCGGCCCATTTTCCTGGGCACGCCCATGGCGTCCATGGGCTGAACAGTAACTGGATGGCTCTGCTGGTTACTCTTGTGAGCCTGACAATTCTGGGGATTGCTCTGCTGACTTCAGTGCTGGATGCGCGCCTGCACAATAAAACCAGTGAACTGGTGAATTCATTAGCCCGTGCGAATGCGGAGCTGGAAGAGCGTGCCCATTACGACTGGTTAACCGGGCTACCTAACCGGGGCTGGCTGGAACAACAACTGGCTGTCGCACTGGCACAAGCCCGTAGTGAAAACCAACGCTTTGCCCTGATGTTCCTTGATCTGGATGATTTTAAACAGGTCAACGACCGGTTAGGCCACCAGGCCGGGGATCTCTTGCTGGTGGATGTAGTGGCGCGAATGAAGCGCGTGCTGATGAACCGCGGCATTCTTGCCCGCCTGGGTGGCGATGAGTTTGTTTTATTCATGCCAGTGACACGCGCAATTGAAGCGGCGGCGCTCGCCAAAGAGTTGGTGGCGAGTGTGCTGGCTCCTTATAGTTTAGCGCAGCAATCTGCCCGGGTGAGTTTGAGCGTGGGTATCGCTCTTTACCCGGAAGACGGGCGCGATGTGCGTGAGTTAATGTTTAACGCCGACACCGCCATGTATTACACCAAGCAACATGGGCGCAATAATTTTCATTTTTACCAGCACGGAATGGGAGACCGGCAAATCCAGGAAAACCAGTTGATTTCGGCATTGCATCAGGCACTCAGAAATCAGGAGTTTTGCCTTTATTACCAGCCTAAATTTTGCGCTCCCACTGGTGCCATTATTGGTTTTGAAGCCTTAATTCGTTGGCAACACCCGGAAAAAGGCTTGCTGTCTCCAGACAGTTTTCTGCCTTGCGCAGAGAAGTATGGTTTGATTATTGCTGTAGGGAACTGGGTGCTGGATGAAGCCTGCCGGCAGTTAGCACAATGGCGTAGTGAAGGTGCCACTCACTGGTCGGTGGCGGTGAATTTATCTGCTCTGCAACTGGCACAGCCTGAGCTGGTAGCGCAAGTACTCACTTGCCTCGAAAAATACCAACTGCCACCGGATGTGCTGACACTTGAGATAACAGAAACCTCTGCCATAAATAACCCGCAAGAAAGCGCTTCCCGCCTTGCGCAATTGAAGGCGCGTGGCGTGAAAATCTCCATTGATGATTTCGGGACTGGCTATGCGAATTTGCTCTACCTGAAAGCCCTGCCAGCCAGTGAGCTGAAAATTGATCGCGCGTTCATTAAAGATACAGATCCCGGTTCGCAAAACACGGCAATTGTTGCGTTGATAATTGAACTTGCCCGCTCTCTGAAACTCAACGTAGTGGCAGAAGGCGTAGAGACTAAGGCCCAAAAGGACTTTTTTACCGGTCTGGGGTGTGATGTACTGCAGGGGTATTTATTAGGGAAACCACTGCCAGCTCAGTCTGTTATGCCTCTGTTACAGGAGCGGTAATCACACCAGGTATCTTATACTGTGGTTCCAGGCGTTATAGTAAATTGGTTCCTGGAACTTAACCACCCGGTATTGAAGGGGGAAAGGCAGAGCTTAATACGCGTTCGGCAGCTATTTCTGAAGCCCTGTATATACGCAAGATAACATCGTACAGGAGATATCATGTTGTTGGCATACCTGAAACCCGTGAAGAGTGGTCGTTCTGCCATTTACCGTGAGTATAAAATTTAGCCAGTCTGTTTTATTCAGCATGCAATGGGTATTTAATAAAAATGAATTAATGCCTGTGAGCAAAATCCTGGTTAGTGTAATAGCTATTTCTGGCTTGCTATTCTGCTACTTTTGTTATTCCTGTTTATCTCTGCTGGTCTGGCCGCACCTTGCGGCAGGCCTTTATTCATAGCCCGGTGAAATAGTGGGTTTCCTGAGGTAATTGTAGAAATTAATAGCCTGCCAACCCACATTCCTGTTGATGATTGCGAAAATGTAATAAGCCGTATCAACACCGTGAAAAATCCCAAATGTTCACAATGTTTATAAAATGTTTTGTATTTAATGTTTTTGGTTATTATCTTGTTAAATTGAAGCATTAAAATGCATTAAAATGCATTAAAATGCATTAAAAATGCTACATGCATCACATAAATAGTTCTTTTAAGATTTTTTTTGCCCGTTTTTTTTCGGGATTTTCTATTTTTTGATTCGTTTGCCTTAAGTTTTTTTAGCGTTTTATTCTTGATTTTTGTTATTAAATGGTTTTAAACAATTAAAAATAGTAATTTAAAGGTGTTTAATTTTACATTGAGTCATATGAGTGGTTTTATATTCCTCACTGATATCACGTGTTTCTTCTGCTGGTGTGTGGGAAGAAAAAGTAAAAGTAAACGCTTCAGAGCGCAAAGCCTGGTTCCTGAATCCTGAATAGTGTGCATGACTGAAGCCCGTTTATTGTGTGCGTTATTAACAAGACTAAGGCTTAATAGGGTCTATTATGAGCAATCAAATTCATATTGATGGTGAAAACTATTTTATTACACTGGCTATAAAAAAAGTGGTGGAGGATGTTGTCAGAAAGAGCCAGTTAAATATTGGTCACCTCAGAATGGTTGTCGTGGTTGATGCCACTCCTTTTCTGGAACTACAGCGTTTCCAGAAACTGGATCTTGAAGCCTGGGATCTGATTTTCTGTTCAGGTTATTTCTATAATATTGTCAGTGAATTTTCTCCAGAGAAATTAAATAAATTTATTTGTGTTGATAATAATATTACTGAGTTGCGTAATGATTTGGCAGTACAGCTCAATGATATGCACAGAGAAACGATTGGCCTGAATCTGGCAGATGAGCTAAGCCCGCAGAAACCACTGTTTACTCCTTGTGAACTGGCTTTTATTAATGACTATTTTTCTTGCATGCGCGCAAAACAAATTGCCCGGGTTACTGGTAATAATGTGAAGTCTGTTTCAAATAAGAAGCGCAACATCATGAATAAAATCCATTGCACGAAGAACAGCGATTTTTATATCACGTTGTATTTTCTTAATATGTTGCATAAAGTTGAACTGGAATTGCACGAACCGAAAACCAAAGTGCGTACCACTGTTGCCTGGCAACGGGTTTCCGGCCAGGAGGCTGCTGCATTTCAGTATGCACATTAGTGGTGTATTAAAGGAAAAGGTCTGCTTAAACCTGTGCCTGGTTTGAGTTGTTTTGGCACCACATTTGAATACCACGATGTGGTGTAAATCTGTAGCGGTGTAAACCCGTTGTATGGATACAGGGCAGTTTAACTGCATGGTTGTACAACAGCATAATGACAGAACTATGCTATGCTATGCCAATCCTGGTGACAGGAGCACACGGAAACTAAAGGCGGCCTTAACTTAATCCCATATGAATTATCTTATCGCTAATACCGTCATCTATGACACGGAAAATGGCGTCTTACTGATGCAGGACGCACAGCATCAGGATGAAGCAAAAACGCTGACGCCAACCGCTAATCGTATTCTTGCTTTATTATTGTCTGCCCCGGGCGAGGTTTTTAAACGTGAAGAGATTCTCGATAAGGTCTGGGAGTCTCAAGGGCATACCGGGTCAAACAGCTCCCTTAATCAGTACATCAGTATTTTGCGCAAGACACTGTCTGCGTGGATAGAAGATGATGACATTATTGTTTCCGTGCCGCGTGTCGGGTTCTACTTTAATTCCGCTATTTCGGTTGCCCCCTGGGTTGAAACCCCAGTGGAAGAGCCTGATACCATACCTGAAGCGCTGCCAGGCGTAACCACTCATCCCGATTCGGTACGCTCTTCGCTTATTCCTATGGCCGTTAATTTGATTCTGATTGCGGCTATTTTGCTGGTGAGCACCCTGGCAGTAAAAAGTTATCGGGAAGTTCATGTCTCACCACTGTACAGCAAAGTTTATTCTCAAGGGAAACTGGGCTTATGCCAGTTGAACTCCTGGCAGAAGTTATCGCCGGAGATGAAAAAAAACGCGCTGGATATCCTTAATCTGGCCGCTCCTGAGATAAAAGAAAAGTGCCTGAGTGAACCTGCTGTGGTTTATTTCCAGGTTCAGAAACAAGTTTATTTGGGCAGGGAAGGGCGAATGTTTGTTGCTACATGCTCACTGGAACAAGGGCAGAATAACCTGCTTTACTGCGACAGTACCTATAAATATAACTGGAGGAAGCCGTAATGGTGTCGCGGATTCTGGCGGGTGTGTTAGTGGTGGCAATGTGTGGGCTGGCGGTGGTCAAAATCACCAGTACTGCAGACCCGGTGCTACTGAATTGCGAAGCCAGCCTGCATTATGAGGACGCATCTTCCGCTGTGCCCCTTGCTTATGATGGCACAATTACCTTTCATGTTTCCGGGAAAAATACCGGGCAGTTTATGCTGGCGGGTAACGTTCGCTACCAGAATCAGCTGTATTCACTGTCCCGCATGGCTGTGTTCGACTACGACAATATTGTACTGAACCAGTACCGTTTGAAAGTGACCAGTATGGAGCGCATGGGGCATGATACCTTGCCAGAAAATGTGTTCCCGATGGTTTTTAAACGCCTGAGCCTTGGCAATTCACTGGTGTTGTATATTAACCCGGTGAATTCACAAACACTGATTATTGGCAATGTTGTGTCGCCAATTGCCCTGTGCATGCATCAGGCGAAATAACGCAGGCTCTGTGCAACGGGCTGGATGTCACCGGGTAACAGAGCCCGGTGACCGTGAAGTATGAACGGTTTACTCAATCATCTCTTTGGTTATCCCCAGCCGTTTCATCCGGGAAAGCAACGTGGTGCGTTTAATACCCAGGCGTTGCGCAGCACCCCGTGGCCCGGCAACCACCCCATTAGTTTCTTTCAGAACGCGCAAAATTTGCTGGCTTTCGTCTTCACCCTGTAATGGCGTATCTGTATCTTCCGGCAGTTCAAAACTGGCCCGGTCATTCAGCGTCACCTGTTCAGGCAAAGAGAGTTGCAACACACTGCCGCGGGTCAGCAATACTGCACGTTCAATCACATTTTCCAGTTCACGGACATTACCCGGCCAGTCCATACGGCTCAGGGTGCGCAGTGTCTCTGCCGGAATGCTGTCAATACTGCGGCCCATGCGGCGTGCTATCTTGAAGGTGAAGGCTTTTACCAGTAACGGGATGTCTTCACGGCGTTCACGCAGGGGAGGTAACTGGATGGGGAAAACATTCAGCCGGTAGTAGAGGTCGCTGCGAAATTCCCGGTCAGCAACCATCTGTTTCAAATCCCGGTTGGTGGCGGCTATCAGCCTGACATCGGCGTTGATAACTTTATTGCTTCCCAGGCGTTCAAACTCTTTTTCTTGCAATACGCGCAATAATTTGGGCTGCAACTCCAGGGGCATATCGCCCACTTCGTCTAAAAAAAGCGAGCTTTTATCTGCCAGTTCGAAGCGGCCAATACGCTGGGTGCTGGCACCGGTAAATGCGCCACGTTCATGGCCGAACAGGTCACTTTCCAGCAAACCAGCGGGCATGGCCGCGCAGTTGATTTTTACCATGCGCCGGTTGTTACGCCCACTCAGGTTGTGGATAGCACGGGCAATCAGTTCCTTGCCGGTACCGGTTTCCCCAAGGATAAGCACGGTACTGTCGCTTTGTGCGACCATTTCCACCTGTTTCATAACCGATGACATCACGTCACTGCGGCCAATAATTTCACCAAACTCACTGGACACATTATTAATTTGTTCAGTGAGTGCCAGGTTTTCATCCACCAGTTTTTCTTTCAGCCGGTGAATTTCCTGGTAAGCCAGCGCATTGTCTACCGCAATAGCAATACGCTCGGCAATCTGGCGTAATAGTTTGATATTACTGGCGGTAAATACTTTCTCTTCACACTGCGCCAGCTTCAGTACACCAACAATATTTTGCCCGAACATCAGTGGTAACAGGCACAGTGTCTGGATCTGGTTGCCCCACATTTCAAATAACATGCGTTCATAAGGCGCGTGTTCATCGCGCTGGTTCAGGTTGACCAGCAGCATTTCGCGGCTTTTAAACACCCGTTCAGATAAGGTGCCAGCTTCATCCACTTCACTCTGATCATGTACCGGAGCCGCTTTGTCCACGTAATGAGTAGACCAGATGCTGACCTTGTTCTTGCGCGAGTTACGCAACACCACACTGATAGAGTCAATATTAAAGTAGTGATGGATCTCTTTTGCTGCTTCACTGACCAGTTCATCGAGATGCAGTTTTGATAAGACGGCATTGGTGATGGCAACCAGTATGCGGAAGTCGTCCCGTTCCCGGCACAATATCTGGTATTCGTAACTGGAAGTCAGGCGATGCTGAATTTGTTCCGCAGCCACACCTGCCACCTGGGTAAATATTTGCAGGCGGGCAAACTCTTTCTCGCTCCAGTTTTGCGGGTTCTGGCGAATAAATTCACAGGCTCCGAAAATATGGCCTTCAGCCGCCAGGGGTAACAACCCATAGTGCCCAAAAGAGCGATATAACGGCATTTGTGCCAGTTGTGGCCAGGTGTCTTTAAATTCTTCGTATTGGCAGTGCAGCGCTTCCGGGCGTGACAATATCCGGCGCAGTGGGCCGTTTGCCAGTGCAGTTTCGTCTTCGTATTCCAGTTGCGAGCCTTTGCCGTCGGTGCCATAAAAACTGGCTCGCTGGTGATGGGGCTGCCAGAGCAGAATATTCGCCTGGTCTGCCAGCCCGGCCTGGCGAACCAGTTGGGTGAGTGCTTCAGAAAGCGCGCACAAATCAGCCTGTTGCAATAAAGTCCGGGTGATATCGAACAGACCTTGCTGCCCGAGATCGCTCATCGGTGTATATGACATAGTGCCCATCCAGTCAGGCGCGCCTTATGGCGCACCTTGTTATTATTTTCATGTGTGACTTTAGTACATCTTAACGAATGGCAAAAAAGAAACGCCAAAAACTTATGCCATCAACAAATGCGCGGTAACGGCTCCGCGTGAGGAAGGTCCAGGGTGCGTTTTACACCGTATAAACCGGTTACCCGCACACCTTTGCGTTCGACTACCTCGCCAATAATGGCCGCTTCTGCGCCAAGGGGGTGAGCACGAAGTTGCGCCAGCACACCCTCGGCTTTGTCGCGTGCCACAACAATAACCAGCTTGCCTTCATTGGCAAAATTCAGTGCGTCCAGCCCCAGTAACTCGCACACGCCGCGTACCGCCGGGTGTAAGGGCAGGCTGGCCTCATTGATTTCCATACCACAGGCACTGACTGCCGCATATTCATGCAGAACGGCATTCACGCCGCCACGGGTGGCATCGCGCATGGCTTTAATGCCTTGCAGGCCAGTCACTGCCTGAATCAGCGGGGTTAACACGGCACAATCGCTGCGCAACTCGCCATCCAGCCCAAGGGATTCACGCAGGTTAAGAATTGTGGCGCCATGGTCGCCCAGTGTGCCACTGACCAGGATAACATCGCCCGGTGCAACCTGGTTTGCGCCCCAGTTCAGGTGGTGAGGCACTGCGCCAATACCGGCGGTATTGATAAACAGCTTATCTGCGGCACCGCGCGGCACCACTTTGGTATCCCCGGTGACTACGGCAATACCGGCATCCCGGGCTGTTTTGGCCATACTGGTGACCACCCGTTCCAGAGTGCCATAATCCAGGCCTTCTTCGAGAATGAATCCGCAGGAAATCCAGCGTGGAATTGCGCCACTCACTGAAACATCGTTGGCGGTGCCACAAATAGCCAGTTTGCCAATATCCCCACCGGGAAAGAACAGTGGGTCGATGACGTAGCTGTCAGTGGAAAATGCCAGATGGTCGCCGCTTTTGGTTAATACATCCAGCGGTAAACGCGCCTGATCTTCCTGGGTTGCCAGCCAGGGGTTGTCGAAGGCGTGCATAAACAGCTGGGCGATAAGTTGTTGCATTGCCTGCCCACCACTACCGTGGGCGAGGGTAACGGTTTTCATGCCACTGGTTCCTCTGCTCGATATTGATACCAGGCAGCACAGGCACCTTCTGAAGACACCATCAGCGCGCCAAACGCACTTTGTGGGTTGCAGGTTTTACCAAACAACGGGCACTGGTGCGGTTTACAGCGGCCGGTAAGCACATCGCCACACCTGGCTCGCGGGTCGTCATTGACTGACTGGCGCACCGGGTTAAAGTGCCGTTCGGCGTCAAAACTCTGGTACTCGGGGGTTAAATGCACCCCGGATGCGTCAATCACGCCCAGACCACGCCATTCGCTGTCGCCATTAACCACAAACACATCGGCGATGGCCTGTTGTGCCAGTTTGTTGCCTTCATCAGGTACCACGCGGCTGTACTGGTTTTCCACGCATGCGTGATTCGCTATTTTCTGCTCAACCAGCATGGTTACGCCTTGCAGTAGATCAAGGGGTTCGAAACCAGCAACCACTAAAGGGCGATTAAATTGTTGCGTAATGAAATTATAAGCCTGGGTGCCTATAACCATACTGACATGGCCGGGGGCAAGAAACGCATCAATCTGGTTATCTGGCTGCTCCAGTAATTTTTGCAGCGTGGGGATCAGGGTGATGTGCTGGCAGAAAAAATAAAAATTATTGATGTTTTTTGCTTTTGCCTGGCGCAGGGTGATGGCCGTGGCGGGCATCGTGGTTTCAAAACCCAACCCGAAGAACACCACTTTATGGCCCGGGTTTTGTTGAGCCAGTTTCAGGGCATCCATTGGCGAATAGACAATACGGATATCCGCACCAGCCGTTTTGGCATCCAGCAGGGAACCCTGGCGGCCAGGTACGCGTAAGGCATCGCCAAAAGTACAAAAAATAACTCCGGGACGGCGGGCAATATCAATACAGGTGTCAATGCGCCCCATTGGCAGCACACACACCGGGCAGCCCGGGCCATGAATAAATTCAATATTGGGTGGTAACAACTGGTCCAGGCCAAATTTGAAAATGGCGTGGGTGTGCCCGCCACACACTTCCATGATGCGCAGTGGATGCTCTGGCGTGGCACCCAGCAGCGGAGCCCGCTGGGCGAGGTGTGCCAGAAGTTTGCGTACCTGTTCGGGGTCGCGATACTCATCGACCAGATGCATATTAACGCTCCTCGCCGTACAGCAGGGCGCCTACATCAGGCTCAACGTCAAACATATTCTGTAAGGCATCCAGAGTATCCCGGGCTTCCTGCTCATCAATCACACTCATGGCAAACCCAACATGCACCAGTACCCATTGCCCCAGGCGCGGCTGGCCCTGTTCGTCGTGTTGCCCAACCAGGCTTAAATCGACATCACGCTGGATGCCACAGACATCAACTTTTGCCTGGTTGTCATCCAGCAGGGCGCTGATTTGCCCGGGAATGCCTATGCACATTGTTGCGCCTCCAGCCAGTTAAGCCAGGTCTCCATGCCGTCGCCTTTGGTGGCTGACAAAGAGATAATTTCAATTCCCGGGTTAACTTCACGAGCGTAAGCGAGGCATTTTTCCACGTCAAAATCCAGGTATGGCAGTAAATCGACTTTATTGAGGATCATCAGTGAAGCGGCGGCGAACATGTGCGGGTATTTCAGTGGCTTGTCTTCACCTTCGGTAACAGACAACACAGCTACTTTATGGCGTTCACCTAAATCAAAACTTGCCGGGCACACCAGATTACCCACGTTTTCAATAAACAGAATGCCATGGTTGTCCAGCGGCAGGCGGTGCATGGCATCGTGAATCATTTGCGCATCAAGATGGCAGCCTTTACCGGTGTTCACCTGGATTGCCGGTGTGCCTGTTTCACGGATACGTGCGGCATCGTTAACTGTTTGCTGGTCACCTTCGATAACGGCGCACGGCACTCGCCCTTGCAGGCGTTTCAGGGTTTCAGTCAGCAGGGTCGTTTTACCTGAGCCCGGGCTTGAGACCAGGTTGAGAACCAACTGTTGTTGTTTGGCAAACCAGGTACGGTTCTGGCGAGCCAGTTGGTTGTTTTTGTCCAGAACGTCAATTTCCACTTCCAGCATACGGCGCTGGCTTTGGCCTGGCGCGTGGCTACCGGCTTCACCGTGCCCATAATGCAGGTCGCCGCCTGTCAGTTCATCTGGCGCGAAGTGGGTGGTTTCCGGTGCCAGTCCGGTGATACTCAGTTTATGAGCAACAGAAGCCGACGCCGCGAAAGGCGCACTACGGAAAGGTGAGTGGGGATTATGCTCATCGCCTTCGATATAACGGTTGCCTTCACCGCAACCACAAGTGGTACACATACAGCACTCCTACTCGATTTCCAGGCGCATTATCTGCATACCGTCGTCGGCCACTATCTGGAGCTTATCGCTCTGGCACTGCGGGCAACGGCGCACGCGCTGGGTTAATAACGTGACATATTGCTGGCACTGCGGGCACCAGCACTCAGCCTGTTGTTCTTCTATATGCAGGGCACAGCCTTCTGCCAGTGTGCCGCGGCACACCAGTTCGAAGCAGAAAGTCAGTGCGCTGGTTTCCACGCAGGAGAACGCGCCAATCTTGAGCCAGACAGCGGTAATACGCTGTGCGTTATTCTGGCGAGCCTGCTGCTCCATTAATTCGACAGCACGCTGGCAGAGTGTAATTTCGTGCATAACTGCTCCTCGTGAATCACTCTGCGCACCCGATGCAATAAAAGTGCCATGTTTTATTTTCCCCCAGGTAAAGAAATGTCGTCAGCGATGACGACGATGACGAAAATGACATGTCAAAAAGCTGCTCATTGGTTTGATTTTAAAATAAATACTTAAAAAACAATTAATTAAAAATTGGCACGTTATGTGCTTATGGAGGGAACTTCCATCAAAAGAGTAACGCAACATGACCATTTGGGAACTGAGCGAAAAAGCTGAATACATTGCCGACCGGCATCGCCAGCTACAGGATCAGTGGCATACCTACTGCAACACCCTGATTCAGGCCGTCACGTTATCAAAAGCACACCTGTACCACGCAGTGGGATGCAGCCCCGACGAGGATCTCTGCTTTGTGCTGTTTGACCACTTTATTGTGCACATTGAGCCTGCTAAAGGCTTTAACTGCCACACCATCGAATATGCCTTAAGTACCCGTGATGATAACACCCGGCTACTGATTGGCACGGCTGAGCTGAGCAACGCCGGACAGATAGATAACACCGTGAATATCCGCGACCGCCAGCAGGTGCTCGACCACTACCTTGGCAAGATTGGCAGTGTCTACGACAGCCTGTACCAGGCAGTACATGATGATACGCCACTGAATGTCAGTGAGCTTAAACAAGAACTGGCCCGCCACGCACTGGCCTGAGCCTTAACCTGTGTCGACATCTGTCGAAATTGACAGTTTGCGGCATGTTTTCGTCAAAAATGACTATCGACCCGAGGACATACCCGGTGAATCGTTTTGTTATCGCCGACTCCAGGCTGTGCATAGGTTGCCATACCTGTGAAGCTGCCTGTTCTGAAACGCATCGCCAGCAGGGGCTGCAATCGCTGCCGCGCCTGAAAGTCATGCGCAATAAAAATGAATCCGCGCCGCAGTTATGCCACCACTGTGAAGACGCGCCATGCGCGACCGTGTGCCCGGTCAACGCGATTAAACGTGTTGATGGCGCTGTTCAGCTCAATGAAAGTTTGTGTGTGAGCTGCAAGCTGTGCGGTATTGCCTGCCCATTTGGCGCTATTGAGTTCTCCGGCAGCCGCCCGCTGGATATTCCGGCCAACGTCAATACATCTAAAGCGCCTCCGGCACCGCCCGCTCCGGCCAAAGTCAGCAGCATGCTGGACTGGGTGCCAGGTATTCGTGCGGTGGCTGTGAAATGTGATTTATGCCAGTTCGATGAGCAGGGCCCGGCCTGTGTACGTACCTGCCCGACCAAAGCACTGCGTGTTGTGGACAACGCAGATTTGGCGCTGGCCAGCAAACGTAAACGTGCGCTGACGGTGAATGCGAATTTGGGTGATTTGTCTTTATTCAATACCGGGACGGAGGCAACTAAATGAATGCGTTGTCGTTGATGGATGGCGCGGTGCTCGGTTTTATTATTACCGCAGTGCTGGCGCTTTTCTTTGCCTTTTCCCGCACGCTCAGTGGCCTGCTGGCCGGGGTGTGTGGCGCGGCCAGTAGCCTGATGGCTATCCTGGCGGCAGGTGCCGTGCTGACTGGGGCTGCGCCTCAGGCTGTCAGCTCGTTCAGCTTTATGCATATGACGTTTCAGCTAACTGCATTAAGCAGTATCTGGCTGATTGCGCTGTGTATTCCGTCACTGTTCGTCAGTGTGTTCAATATTGCCTGGCACCGCCATGAAGATGTCCGTTGCAATGGTTTCTTATTGAATTTGCTGATGGCTGCAGCACTGCTTGCTGTGACAGCCACTAATTTCGCCATGTTGATTGTGATGGCTGAAATCATGGCGTTGTGTGCTGTGTTTCTTACCGGGTGCAGCCAGTCTGGCAAGTTGTGGTTCTTACTGGGCCGCCTGGGTACTGTTCTGCTGGCGGTTTGTGCATGGCTCCTTCGGGCGCGTTACGGCACCCTGGATTTTGCCGACTTACAGCCCGCGGTCAGTGCATTTCCGTTAACTCCGGCTATCTGGATCCTTGGCCTGCTGGGTTTTGGCCTGCTGGCAGGCATTATTCCCTTGCATGGCTGGGTGCCACAGGCCCATGCCAATGCTTCTGCGCCAGCAGCGGCAGTGTTTTCGGCTGTGGTGTTGAAAGTGGGCCTGTACGGCATTCTCACTTTGTCTTTACTGGGTAGCCAGTTGCCGCTTTGGTGGGGTGTTGTGGTGCTGTTGCTGGGCATGTTAACTGCCTTTGTCGGTGGGCTGTATGCGCTGATGGAGCACAACATTAACCGCCTGCTGGCTTACCACGCGCTGGAAAACATCGGCATTATTTTGCTGGGCCTTGGCGTTGGGCTGATTGGCTGTGCGCTGAATGACACCGTGCTGATTGCCCTTGGGCTGACCGGCGGTTTATATCACCTGATTAACCACAGCTTGTTTAAAACCACCTTATTCCTTGGTGCCGGGGCTGTATGGTTCCGCACCGGCCACCGCGATATTGAGAAGCTTGGTGGTATGGGTAAACGCATGCCGGCGATTTCTCTCGCCATGCTGGTGGGGCTGATGGCGATGGCCGCATTACCGCCACTGAACGGCTTTGCTGGTGAATGGCTGATTTACCAGTCTTTCTTCCATTTGAGTAATGCCCCTGTGTTTATTGGCCGCTTCTTTGGGCCGCTGATGGCTGTTGGCCTGGCCATTACCGGGGCGCTGGCTGTGATGTGTATGGCGAAAGTGTATGGCGTGACGTTCCTTGGCGCGCCGCGTACCGCCGCCGCTGAACAGTCTCGCAGTGCACCGGTATTAATGAACATCAGTGTTATCGGGCTGGCATTGTGCTGCGTGGTGGCGGGTGTGGCTGCGCCCTGGCTGTTGCCATTACTGCAACAGGCTGTGCCATTACCGCTGGTTACCGCACATACCACCGTTTCTCAACCCATGATGACATTGCTGCTGGTGGCCTGCCCATTCCTGCCTTTCCTGCTGATGTTGTTGCTCAAAGGCGACCGCCTGGCTGCCCGCAGTAAAGGCATGGCCTGGGTATGCGGCTACGACCACGAAAAATCAATGGTGATTACGGCTCACGGTTTTGCCATGCCAGTGAAAGGGGCGTTTGCTCCGGTACTGAAATTGCGTAACTGGTTGAACCCGGTGCGTCTGTTTCCGGGCTGGCAGAGTGAATGTGTGGCGGGGGTATTCCGTCGCCTGGCCTTAATCGAACTGGCTGTATTGCTGGTTGTTGTCATTACCCGAGGAGTCTGAAGATGAATACTGTGTTACTGGCCTGTATTCAGGCGCTGGTGCTGTTTGCACTGGCTCCCCTGATTGCTGGTGTGACGCGCGTTGCCCGTGCCCGGCTGCATAACCGCCGTGGGCCGGGCCTGCTCCAGGAATACCGTGATTTAGTTAAGCTGTTGGGCCGCCAGAGCGTGGCGCCTGCGGCATCTGGTTGGGTGTTCCGCCTGACACCTTTTGTGATGTGTGGTGTGTTGCTGACGATTGCCACCGCGTTGCCGGTGGTGACAATAGCTTCTCCCCTTGCACCACTGGGTGACCTGATAACGCTTCTCTACCTGTTCGCTATTGTGCGCTTTTTCTTCGCCATAGCCGGTCTGGATACCGGCAGCCCGTTTACTGGCCTGGGTGCCAGCCGTGAGGCAATGCTCGGGGTTCTGGTTGAACCCATGTTGCTGTTGGGTTTATGGGTGGCAGCGTTAGTGGCTGGTTCCACTAATGTTGGCAATATCGCATTGATTATTGCGCACTGGCCTGTTTCCCACAGCATTCCATTGGTTCTGGCTCTGGTTGCCTGTGGCTTCGCCACATTCATTGAAATGGGCAAACTGCCGTTCGACCTGGCGGAAGCTGAACAGGAACTGCAGGAAGGGCCGTTATCGGAATACAGCGGTGCCGGGTTTGCTGTCATGAAATGGGCAATCAGCCTGAAGCAACTGGTGGTGCTGCAAATGTTTCTTGGGGTTTTTATCCCCTGGGGGCAAATGACTCAGTTCTCCTGGTCTGGCCTGGCGCTGGCGGTGGTTATCGCGCTGGTCAAACTGGTGGTTGGGGTGCTGGTGATTGCTCTGTTTGAAAACAGCATGGCGCGTTTGCGTTTTCTTGCCACCTCCCGGGTTACCTGGGCCGGGTTCGGCTTTGCCTTTTTAGCGTTCGTCTCCTTGTTGGTGGCGTGATTTAAGAGAGTGTATCCATGTCAGAAGAAAAAATCGGCCAGCAGTATATTGCTGCGCTACATCAGGCTTTCCCGGGCGTTATCCTGGAAGAAGCCTGGCAGACCAAAGACCAGATAACATTAACGGTTAAGGTCGACCGGCTGCCTGAGGTGGTGGAACATCTCTACTACCAACAAGGTGGATGGTTGTCAGTGTTGTTTGGTAATGACGAACGCCAGTTGTGTGGTAACTACGCGGTCTACTATGTGCTGTCGATGGAGCAGGGCGTGCGTTGCTGGATTACGGTTCGTGTTGAAGTAGACCCGGTGAAACTGGAGTACCCGGCGGTAACGCCACGAGTACCGGCTGCGGTGTGGGGCGAGCGTGAAGTGCGCGATATGTATGGCCTGCAGCCTGTCGGGTTGCCCGATGAGCGCCGCCTGGTACTGCCTGATGACTGGCCGGATGATTTGTATCCGCTGCGCAAAGACAGCATGGACTACCGCCAGCGCCCTGCACCGACCACCGATCAGGAAACTTACCCGTTCATTAATGAACTGGGCGACAAGAAAAACAATGTGGTGCCGATTGGCCCGCTGCATGTCACCTCGGATGAACCAGGGCATTTCCGCCTGTTTGTTGATGGCGAGAACATCATTGATGCCGACTACCGGTTGTTCTACGTCCACCGTGGTATGGAAAAACTGGCTGAAACCCGCATGGGTTACAACGAAGTGACATTCCTGTCTGACCGGGTGTGTGGCATTTGCGGTTTTGCACACAGCACGGCCTATACCACCTCTGTGGAAAATGCCATGGGGATTCAGGTGCCGGAAAGGGCACAGATGATCCGCGCCATTCTGCTGGAAGTGGAACGCCTGCACAGCCACCTGCTCAACCTGGGGCTGGCCTGCCACTTTGTGGGTTTTGATTCCGGCTTTATGCAGTTCTTCAAGGTGCGTGAGCATTCCATGAAAATGGCCGAGATCCTGACCGGTGCGCGTAAAACCTATGGCCTGAACCTGATTGGCGGTATTCGCCGCGACATGCTCAAAGACGACATGATTCAGACACGTAAACTGGCTCAGCAAATGCGCCGTGACGTGCAGGATCTGGTCGATATTCTGCTAAGCACGCCAAATATTGAACAGCGTACCGTGGGGATTGGCCGCCTTGACCCGCAAATCGCCCGTGACTTCAGTAACGTGGGCCCAATGGTGCGTGCCAGTGGGCATGCCCGTGATACCCGTGCGGATCACCCGTTTGTCGGCTATGGATTACTGCCAATGGAAGTCCACAGCGAGCAGGGCTGCGATGTTATTTCCCGCCTCAAAGTGCGGATTAACGAAGTGTTTACCGCGCTGAATATGATTGACTTCGGTCTGGATAACCTGCCGGGTGGCCCGCTGATGGTGGAAGGCTTCACGTATATTCCCCACCGCTTCGCTTTAGGCTTTGCTGAAGCGCCGCGTGGCGATGATATCCACTGGAGTATGACTGGCGACAACCAGAAATTGTATCGCTGGCGCTGCCGTGCCGCGACTTATGCCAACTGGCCAACTCTGCGTTACATGTTGCGCGGTAATACCGTGTCTGACGCACCGTTGATTATCGGCAGTCTTGACCCGTGCTACTCCTGTACGGACCGTATGACGGTAGTGGATGTGCGTAAACGTAAGAGCAAAGTTGTGCCATATAAAGAGCTCGAACGTTACAGCATTGAACGCAAAAACTCGCCACTGAAATAACGTCTTTGGCGCCCGCGTTTGGCGGGCGCAGAGGAGCAATGATGTTTACGTTTATCAAAAAAGCGTTGAAAACCGGGGTGGCAACACAAAGCTACCCGCTCAGCCCGATTGAGGTTGATAAAAATTTCCGGGGTAAGCCACAACATAACCCCCAGCAATGCATTGGTTGTGCAGCCTGCGTCAATGCCTGCCCGTCTAACGCACTGAGTGTGGAAACTGACCTGGCAACTGATCAGCAAGCCTGGCAGTTTAACCTTGGGCGCTGCATTTTTTGTGGCCGGTGCGAAGAAGTTTGCCCGACAGCCGCAATTAAGCTCTCCCAGGAGTATGAACTTGCCGTATGGCGTAAAGAGGATTTCCTCCAGCAGGCGCGTTTTGACCTGTGCCATTGCCGGGAATGCGGCAAGCCTTTTGCGGTACAAAAAGAGATTGATTACGCCATTGCTTTGTTAGCCCATGAGGGCGACCCGCGCGCGGAATCACGCCGGGAAAGTTTTGAAACCTGCCCGGACTGCAAGCGTCAGCAGTGCCTTGCGCCGTCAGATAAAATTGATTTCAGCCGCCAGATGAAGGAGGCCAGCTGATGAGCAACCTGTTAGGGCCACGCGACGCCAACGGGATACCGGTTCCCATGACAGTGGATGAATCCATTGCGCAGATGAAAACGTCGTTGCTGAAAAAAATCAAACGCTCTGCCTATGTTTACCGGGTGGACTGCGGCGGTTGCAACGGTTGTGAAATTGAAATCTTCGCCACTATTTCACCGCTGTTCGACGCTGAACGCTTCGGGATTAAGGTTGTGCCATCACCACGTCATGCCGACATCCTGTTATTCACTGGCGCGGTTACTCGTGCGATGCGCTCACCGGCGTTGCGGGCCTGGGAATCAGCTCCGGATCCGAAAATCTGTATTTCTTACGGTGCCTGTGGCAACAGTGGTGGCATCTTCCATGACCTGTATTGCGTCTGGGGCGGTACCGACAAAATAGTGCCGGTTGATGTCTATATTCCAGGTTGCCCGCCGACACCTGCAGCCACACTGTATGGTTTTGCCATGGCGTTAGGGTTGTTGGAGCAGAAAATTCATGCCCGTTTGCCGGGAGAAGTGGATAACCTGCCTGCACAGTTATTACACCCGGATATGGTTCAGCCGTTGCGTGTGCGTATTGAGCGTGAAGCGCGCCGCCTGGCGGGCTACCGCTATGGCCGCCAGATTGCCAATGATTACCTGCGTATGCTGGCACAGGGTGAAGATAAAGTGGGGAGCTGGTTGTCGAGCGAAAATGATCCGCGCCTGAGTGAAATTGTTGGCAATCTGCAAAATCTGGTGGCCGGGGAGCGTGTCTGATGAGTGAAACCGTGGTGTTCAGCCAGTTGAGCCGCAAATTTGTCGATGAAAACGACAATACGCCCGCAGATGCCCAACAAGTGGTGTATTACAGCCTGGCGATTGGCCACCATCTGGGGGTGATCGACTGCCTGAAGGCCGCGTTGACGTGCCCTTATCCGGCTTACCAGGCATGGGTGGCAACACTCGAAGCGGGTAGCCAGGCGCGGCGTAAAATGGAAGGTGTGCCGCGTTATGGTGAAATCGTTATCGACAGTACCCATGTCGACATGCTGGCTTACGCGTTTGATAACGCCCGCAGCCAGCAAACGCCGGAGCAACAAAGCTGGAGCGAGCAAATGCTGGCAATGTTGCAGGCTATTCACCAGGAGCCGGCAGTGTACCTGATGGTCAGGAGGCAACATGACTGACGTATTGTTATGTGTTGGCAACAGCATGATGGGCGATGACGGCGCCGGTCCGTTACTGGCCGAGCGCTTTCGTGCAGCTCCTCAGGGTAACTGGGTGCTGATAGATGGCGGCAGCGCCCCGGAAAATGATGTTGTGGCGATTCGTGAATTACGGCCAGACCGCCTGCTGCTGGTTGATGCCACAGAAATGGGGCTCAACCCAGGCGAAATCCGGGTTATCAACCCGGATGATATTGCCGAAATGTTTATGATGACCACCCATAATATGCCGCTGAACTATTTGGTTGACCAAATCAAAGAGGATGTGGGCGAGGTGATTTTCCTCGGTATCCAACCCGATATCGTGGGTTTTTATTACCCCATGACGGCTCCGGTGATTGCTGCCGTGGATGAAGTTTATGCCCGGCTTGCCAGTTGGGAAGGGCAGGGCGGCTTTGCCTTACTGGAGCCAGACTGCTGATTTTTAGCTGTCATCATGTTGTCAAATGTCATCGTCACTTGTGTCGATGACATTTTTTTTGGCAAAAATAAAAAATAAAATCGTTAAATAACAATGCATTAATAGTTGGCATGAAACGTGCTTAATAAGCGCGGAAACCACTATTACTGCTGGAGAAGTAGATGAACCGTTTCATCCTTGCTGATGCGAGCAAATGTATCGGGTGTCGCACATGTGAAGTGGCATGTGTGGTATCTCACCAGGAAAACCAGGATTGCGCTGCGCTGACGCCACAGACTTTTCAACCACGCATTCACGTTATTAAAGGCGTCAACGTTTCGACGGCAACCATGTGCCGCCAGTGTGAAGATGCTCCCTGTGCCAATGTTTGCCCGAACGGCGCCATCAGCCGCGATAAAGGTTTTGTTCATGTTATGCAAGAACGCTGCATTGGTTGTAAAACCTGTGTTGTTGCCTGCCCCTATGGCGCGATGGATGTCGTCGTGAAACCGGTAGTGCGTAACAGCGGTGCCGGGCTGAATATTCAGGCTGAAAAAGCAGAAGCGCACAAATGTGACCTGTGTTTTCACCGTGAAAATGGCCCTGCCTGTGTTGAGGCCTGCCCGACCAACGCAATTGTTTGTGTCGACAGAAATAAGCTGGAGTCAATGAGTGCGGAAAAACGCCGCCGTGCTGCTCTGGATACCACCACATCGCTGATGTTTTAATCTCAGTGACTTTCAACTTTTAACAGGTCTGTTATAGATGAAAAAGATTACCAGTGTTTGCCCCTATTGCGGAGCAGGCTGCAAACTGAAACTTGTCGTTGAAAACAACAAAATCATCCGTGCTGAAGCGGCTGATGGCAAAACCAACCAGAATGAATTGTGCCTTAAAGGCTACTATGGCTGGGACTTCCTGAACGATACCAAACTGCTGACACCACGCCTCCAGCAGCCAATGATCCGCTATGAAAAAGGTGGCAAACTTCAGCCTGTTTCCTGGGAAGAAGCTATCAGCTACACCGCAAAACGTTTAAGTGATATCAAAGCCAAATATGGCCCGCGTTCTATCATGACCACCGGTTCTTCTCGTGGTACGGGTAACGAAACTAACTTTGTGATGCAGAAGTTTGCCCGTGCGGTGCTCAATACCAATAACGTCGATTGCTGTGCGCGTGTGTGCCATGGCCCGTCTGTTGCCGGTTTGCAGGCAGCATTAGGTAATGGGGCAATGAGTAATTCCATTGGTGACATTGAGAATTCACGTTGCCTGCTGGTAATTGGTTACAACTGTGCGGATTCACACCCAATCGTGGCGCGCCGGGTGATTAAAGCCAAAGAAAATGGCGCCAAAATTATTGTTTGCGACCCGCGTCGCATTGAAACCGCCCGTATCGCTGACCAGCATTTGCAAATTAAAAACGGTTGTAACATGGCGCTGGTGAATGCCTTCGCTTATGTCCTGCTGGAAGAAAACCTCTACGACAAAGAGTATGTTGCGAAATATACCGAAGGTCTGGATGCTTACCGTGAAGTGGTAAAAGACTACGCACCGGAAGCTGTAGAACACCTGACTGGGGTTAGCGCGCAGCAAATTCGCCAGGCGATGCGTACTTATGCCGCGGCACCTTCCGCCACTATCATGTGGGGTATGGGTGTTACTCAGTTTGGCCAGGCTGTTGATGTGGTTAAAGGTCTCGCAAGCCTTGCGCTGCTGACCGGTAACCTGGGTCGTGAAAATGTTGGTGTTGGCCCGGTTCGTGGTCAGAACAACGTACAGGGTGCCTGTGACATGGGGGTTCTGCCTAACCAGTTCCCGGGCTACCAGGATGTTACCGACGCCGATGTGCGTGCCAAGTTTGCCAAAGCCTGGAATATTGACCCGGCAATCATGGATGACAAAGTGGGTACCCGCATTACCGAAGTGCCACACCTGGCGCTGGAAGGGAAAATCAAAGCCTACTACATCATGGGCGAAGACCCGCTGCAAACTGAAGCCGACCTGGGCCTGGTGCGTAAAGGGTTTGAAGCGCTCGATTTTGTTGTCGTGCAGGATATCTTCCTGACTAAAACCGCCGAAGTGGCCGATGTGCTGCTGCCTGCTACCTCCTGGGGTGAGCATGGTGGTGTCTTCACTTGTGCTGACCGTGGTTTCCAGCGTTTCGAAAAAGCCATTGAACCGCAGTACAACGTGAAACGTGACTGGGAAATTATCAGCCTGCTTGCGACAGCAATGGGTTACCCCATGCACTATGAAAACAACCAGCAAATTTGGGATGAGTTGCGTGAGTTGTGCCCGCTGTTCTATGGCGTAACCTACGAAAAAATGGGTGATATGGGGCACGTTCAGTGGCCTTGCCCAACGCTTGACCACCCGGGTACCCAGTACCTGTACAAAGGTAACAAGTTCGATACCGATAGCGGCAAAGGTAAATTGTTTGCTGCACAGTGGCGCGCACCGGCTGAAGTGCCGGATAACGACTACCCGCTGGTATTGTGCACCGTGCGTGAAGTGGGCCACTACTCTTGCCGTTCTATGACCGGTAACTGTGCGGCACTGCAAACGCTGGCAGATGAACCTGGCTTTGTACAACTCAACCCGGAAGATGCGCAACGCCTTGGCGTGAAAGACCAGCAACTGGTCTGGGTGGCTTCCCGCCGCGGGAAAGTTATCAGCCGTGCCAATATCAACGAGCGTATCAATACGGGGGCCGTGTACATGACCTACCAGTGGTGGATTGGCGCATGTAACGAACTGACTCAGGACAACCTGGATCCTATCTCCAAAACACCGGAAACCAAATATTGTGCGGTTAACGTGACGGCGATTGAAGACCAGCGCTGGGCTGAAAATTATGCACAAACCACTTACAACGATATGAAAGCACGCCTGCGCGAAGCTATCGCATAAGGCTGACAATGCGCTGCGGGCCTGGCTCGCAGCGCATGATAAGAAGATGAGCGATAACGGTATTTGTTTACGCATTCGCGGCAAAGTTCAGGGTGTGGGGTTTCGTCCCTTTGTCTGGCAACTGGCGCAACGTTTGAATCTGGCTGGCGATGTCTGCAATGACAGCGCTGGCGTGCTGGTGCGCCTGTATGGCGACAGCCAGGCGTTTGTTAACGGGCTGCATCACGATTGCCCTCCGCTGGCACGGATTGACAGCATTGAGCCGTCACCCTTTCACTGGGGGGCACAGCCGCAGGGGTTTGCCATTCGCCAGAGCGAAACACAGGGCGCAATGGTGACGCAAATAGCCCCGGATGCGGCAACCTGCCCGGACTGCCTGGCTGAAATGAACGACCCGCTTGAACGCCGTTATCGCTATCCTTTTATCAACTGTACACACTGTGGCCCGCGTCTCACGATTATCCGGGCGATGCCTTATGACCGGCCAAATACAGTTATGGCCGATTTTCCGCTCTGCAGTGTGTGTGAAAGCGAGTACCAGAACCCGGCTGACCGGCGTTTCCATGCTCAGCCGGTCGCCTGCCCGGAATGTGGCCCTCAACTCTCCTGGCAGCGTAGCGGGGAACCCGCACTGGCAGGGGAAGAGGCACTGCAGCAGGCTGTCGCCTGTTTGTTGCGTGGTGAAATTGTGGCAGTTAAAGGCCTGGGCGGATTTCACCTGGCCTGTGACGCAACCAGCCAGCAGGCAGTGATGCGCCTGCGCCAGCGCAAACAGCGCCCGGGCAAGCCACTGGCGGTGATGCTGCCAGATGCCACATCACTGAGCGCCAGTGCGCAGGAACTGTTGTTAACCCCGGCGGCACCCGTTGTGCTGGTGGATAAAACCCAGGTTAACCACCTGTGTTCCGCCATTGCGCCTGGGTTGAACGAAGTGGGGGTTATGGTGCCAGCCAACCCCATCCAGCATTTATTGATGCAGGGTGTGAAACGCCCGCTGGTGATGACATCCGGCAACCTGAGCGGTAAGCCTCCGGTTTTGAGTAATGAGGAAGCCTGTAGCGACCTGGCTGATATTGCTGATGGTTTCCTGCTGCATAACCGCGACATCCTGCAACGGATGGATGATTCAGTACTGGCTGCAGACGGTGCGATGCTGCGCCGGGCCAGGGGCTTTGTGCCCGATGCCTTACTGCTACCGCCTGGATTTACCGCTGTTGAACCGCTGGCGAGCCTCGGGGGCGACCTTAAAAATACCTTCTGCCTGGTGCGTGGTAACCAGGCTGTTATCAGCCAGCATTTAGGTGACCTGCACGACCCTCAGGTGGAGAAGCAATGGTGGCAGGCCTGGCGCGTGATGTGCGAAGTCTATGGCTTTTCACCCCGGCATATCGTTGCCGATGCGCATACAGGTTACCGTGCTTATTCCCTCGCTTGTGAAATGGGCCTGCCGGTACAAACGGTATTGCACCACCATGCGCACCTGGCCGCATGTATGGGGGAGCATGGTCTGCCACGGGAAACCGAACCGGTGATAGGGCTCAGCCTGGACGGTATTGGTATGGGCAGTGATGGCGCGTTGTGGGGTGGGGAGTGTTTGCTGGTGGACTACCGCCAGTGCCGCCACCTGGGTGGGTTGCCAGCGGTTGCATTACCCGGCGCAGACCTGGCCGCACGCCAGCCATGGCGTAATTTTCTCGCACAATGCCTGGCTTTTGTTCCCGGCTGGCAGAGCAACCCGCACTGTGCCAGTTTGCTGGCACACCCCTGGTCGGTGCTGGAAAAAGCGATTGCCCGGGGAATTAATGCGCCACTGGCGTCTTCTGCCGGGCGGTTATTTGATGCAGTAGCGGCAGCATTGGGGTGTGTTGCAGACCAGCAAACCTGGGAAGGGGAAGCGGCCTGTAGCCTTGAAGCACTGGCTTTGCAGTGCTCGGGTTTCCGGCACACCATTTCCTTACCCGTGGAGAATAATACGCTGGGGCTTGCTGCTTTCTGGCCCGCTTTTCTGGCGCTGAATGCAACGGTGCCAGAAAAAGCCTGGGTGTTTCATGATGTTCTGGCGCAGGGCTTCGCCCAACTGGCGCGATTGCACGCGCGGGCACAAGGTATTTCTACGGTCGTCTGTGCTGGCGGCGTTTTTCACAATCGGCTTTTTCGCCAGCGCCTTCTGCACTGGCTTGGCGATTATCGTGTGTTGTTTCCCCATGATCTTCCTGCAGGAGACGGCGCACTTTCATGGGGGCAGGCGCTGGTTGCGGCTGCCCGGTTGCAGGGATAACCAGGAACCTATTATGTTGTCGAAAATGTCTCATCTGGATGGGCGCGCCGTGTCACTGGTCAGTGCCTTGTTATTAGCTAACCTTGGCGCGTGGGGCTGGGCGTTTATCTCTTTCAGCCACAGCCCGGCGCTGATGGCCGCCAGTTTGCTTGCCTGGTGCTATGGTTTACGCCATGCCGTGGATGCTGACCATATTGCCGCTATCGACAATGTCACCCGCAAGATGATGCAGCAAGGGAAGCGTCCACTTGGTGTGGGTGCCTGGTTTTCGCTGGGGCACTCCAGCATTGTGATTCTTGCCACGATTGCTATTGCAGCCACTGCGGCAGCGTTTCAGCATAAAATGGACTGGTTTCATGAAACCGGTAGTGTAATAGGCACAACGGTTTCTGCCGTGTTCTTACTGGCTATGGCCCTGGTGAATCTGGTGATTTTACGTGGGGTATGGCACGCATTTAGCCGGTTGAAACGCGGCGAGCCTGTGAACAACGCCATGGAAGATGCGATTGGCGGCGGCATCATGAGTTGGTTGTTTAAACGGACATTTCGGTTAATTTCCCATAGCTGGCAGATGTATCTTGTTGGCTTCTTGTTTGGCCTGGGCTTTGATACCGCAACGGAAATTGGTGTGCTGGGTATCTCTGCGGCGTCTGCTTCCAATGGTATTTCGATTTGGTCAATTCTGGTTTTCCCGGCGCTATTTGCCAGTGGGATGGCATTGATTGATACGCTGGATAACTTCGTGATGGTTGGCGCATATGGTTGGGCATTTAACAAACCCCAACGTAAGCTCTATTACAATATGACGATTACCGCTACATCCGTAATTGTTGCGCTGTTTATTGGCGGTATGGAAGCACTGGGCCTGGTTATGGAAAAACTGGATTTACAGGGCGGTTTCTGGAATATCGTGAGTTTACTCAATGATAATTTAGGCAATGCCGGGTTTGTTGTGGTCGGCTTGTTTATTTTCTGCTGGATAGTGTCGATGCTGAATTACCGCTGGAAAGGTTACGATGCATTATCCGTTCACCACTAAAGAAAAGTAATGCGGTGAGTCTTCTGCGGTTCACCGATAAGTCATCAGACTTGGCCTGCTATTTAGCAGGCTTTTTTTATTCTCTTTCTGGCAAAGTACAGGGTTCCTAATCAGGGTATTCCTGTTTAAAAATAAGGGGATTATTTTTGTGGCAGGAAGTATTGGGGATGTTGCCAGTCTGTTGGTTATGTGTTTCTGTTTCTGTGGTTAAAACCACGTAATTGCTCTAAGAAATTGTCGTAAAAATAACAATGTCAGCTAAAAAAATGGTTTTTTACCCATTTATGGTCTGTTATCTGCTGTATGGGCATTGTCTCTGGTTATTATGTTGCAGGTTGGCAGGCAGGGAAAAAGCACTCAAATAATCCCCTTTTATCTACTCATGATTTCCTCTTTTAATGTGGCTGGCTGACATAAGTCGTTTAGCTTTTTGGCTAGAGTTGAACGTGCCCCTGTGCTAGCGTTACCTGGCCTGCATATAATAAACAGACGCTTCGCGTACACTGACACAGACTGACTAATTATGATTGTTCGCCCACACCAACACTGGTTCACGCGGTTATTTGCGTGGCACGGTTCCGTGATGTCTAAAATATACTCACGGTTATTATTAAACTTGTTGTTATCCCTGGTATTGCTTGGGGTATATAGCTGGTATGAAAGCCTGCATGTTAAAATAACCCTCGCGCCGTTCAGCTTATTGGGCATCGCGATTGCGATTTTTCTTGGGTTCCGTAACAGTGCGTCATGGGCGCGTTATTGCGAAGCGCGCCAATTATGGGGCAGCCTGCTGATTAATTGCCGTTCACTAATGCGCGAAGTTATAACTTTATTTCCCGGCGACACTCACTACCCGCAAAGCCTGAAAAACGACTTGCTGGCATTTTGTTATTGCCTTAATTACCAGTTGCGCCATAAACCGGTAGAAGAGGTGTTACAACGGTTTGTTGAACCGCCGGTAGCCACATTAGTGAATGCCCAGCAAACCCCCTGTAACCGGTTGTTGTTAATCATGGGAGAGCGGGTGGCAGAAGCACGCCGCGCCGGGAAAATTTCCGATATTCTCTACCAGAACCTGAATGCGCATCTGAATCAGCTTTCTGGTATTTTGGGCGGCTGCGAACGCATCGCCAATACGCCAGTGCCGTTTGCCTACTCATTGATCCTGCACCGCACTGTCTACGCATTTTGTACGTTGTTACCTTTTGCTCTGATCAACCAGATCCACGTCTTTACCCCGCTGGTTTCCGTTTTTATCTCTTATACCTTTATTTCGCTGGATACTTTGGCTGAAGAGCTGGAAGAACCTTTTGGAACGGAAGCGAACGATCTCGCTCTGGATGCGATATGCAATACGATTGAAATTGAGCTGTGCCAGATGACCGGGGACAGCAATTGCCCAGAGAAAATGCATCCGGATAAACAACACCGGCTGACCTGATTTCCCTATGTTTTGGCTGTAATTTGTGAGCAGTCGCCAAATTACATCGTGACGATAAAAAAATAAGTTACATGTTCTGCACCGGGTGCCGATAACCCCTTCAGATGTTATGAAGTCGTTATTGATCAATAACCAGTAACAAGGTGCAAATATGGGCTTTCTTAAAAACTTTACTATACGAGCCGTCATGTTATGGGTGCTCGGGCTTTTTTGCCTGCTGTGGTGCGGCGTGGGCGCGTACAGCGTCTACTCTCTTGACCAGCAGACTGAGGGGAATACCACAGGGCAGTTACTGGCGGATCAGATGAATGCGCTGAGCCGTGGTAATGATCAATACTTCCGCTTTATTACCCGCCTGACCCGTTTAATGGAAAACAAAGCTGAAGGCAAAATGCCGACAGAAGCCGATTTTGGGCCAGTCAAAGAGGCGCTGGATAACATGGCGCATCAACTGGCTGTCTTTAAACAAGGCGCGCCAGGTCCTATGGATAAAGAGACTTCCGATAAGGTGATTGACGCATGGCAAAAACTGTATGAAGCAGGCGTTGCGCCGCAAATGGAGCTGGCACGTTCTGGTACTGCGGATCAATACCGCAACCATGCGCATAACGTGACACCTGCGCTAAGCCGTGCCTTTGGCGCTGCGGCAACCAGTTACAATAAGGCCGCTGGTGCTCAGCTTGATGAAACACGCAAAGAAGTGGCTCACCTGACTTCGGTCACCAAAACCATCATTATTATTGCCGTGCTGATTGGCCTGGCGTTGTTGCTGTTTACTGACCGCTATTTAGTGCGCTTCCTGGTTAAACCGCTGGACCGCATTCGCGAGCATTTCCGGGTTATAGCCGAAGGGGACTTGAGCCAACCATTGGTGGATGAAGGGCGTAACTGTGTAGGAAAACTGGTGCCATTACTCAGTGCAATGCAGGACAGCCTGCGGGTTGCCGTCAGCGCCATTCGTTCGGGTACGGAGAATATTTGGCAGGGGGCGACGGAAATTGCCTCAGGCAACAACGACCTTTCTTCGCGCACTGAGCAGCAGGCCGCAGCACTGGTGGAAACCGCAGCCAGTATGGAACAAATCACTTCTACCGTACAACTCAATGCGGAAAACGCCAACCATGCCAGTGCACTGGCGCAGCAGGCTTCTGAAACTGCCAGCAAAGGTGGCCGCCTGGTAGGGGATGTGGTCAGTACCATGCAGGGGATTTCCGAAAGTTCGAAGAAAATTGCTGAAATCACCAATGTGATTAACAGTATTGCCTTCCAGACTAACATTCTGGCACTGAACGCAGCGGTTGAAGCAGCCCGGGCCGGGGAGCAGGGGCGTGGGTTTGCTGTGGTAGCCAGCGAAGTACGCAACCTGGCGCAGCGCAGTGCCGGGGCTGCAAAAGAGATTGAAGCGCTGATCAGTGATTCGGTACAGCGTGTGGATAACGGTTCCCGCCAGGTAGATGAAGCAGGCAGCACCATGGGGGATATCGTTAAAGCTGTCTCTAATGTCACCGAAATAATGAAGCAGATAGCCAATGCTTCTGAAGAGCAGAGTAAAGGCGTGTCTCAGGTGGGCATTGCGATTACCCAGATGGATAGCGTCACCCAGCAAAACTCCTCACTGGTTCAGGAGATTTCGACGGCAGCAGCAGAACTGGAGCGCCAGACCGAAGGGTTGCAGCGCTCTGTAGCGAAATTCCGCCTGTCTGCAGACCAGAGAGACAACGTTGGGCACCAGGCAAACCTGAGCCATTCTGCACCTAAAGCTGCACTCAGCTCACCGGTGAAGAAATCCAGCCGCACAGAAGTCAGCGCGGGTGGGGACTGGGAATCGTTTTAACATAGCCAATTGCCGGGGAGCGGGGCTGTAATACGGCGCGTTCCCCGGTTAAATATACACCCGGCCTGAACAGACATTTTTGCGCAAAATTTTGTGGTTGTTTTACTTTATTTGTTCTCTGCCACGGCAGGGCAAAAAAAATCCCGGCCAATGGCCGGGCAATTTTCACGGATTAATTTTTATGTTATTCGCTGGTATTGTAACCGATTTAAGTGGCTTGTCACCAAGGGCTACTTAAACTGGTAGTAGACTAATACTTTTTCATTACAATTATTTTTAGATTAAAATAGCACATATAGATAATATTAATGAATTAGCAGTATTTTCTACTGTTGTGCACCACAAGGTAACCTGCTGATAATTTCCTCTAAGAGCGCGATTCGTGGTGCAATGGACGCCTTTTCCAGGTATTCCTCGGGTGAATGGAAACCACCGCCTACTGGCCCCAGCCCATCTATTGTTGGGATCCCCAATGCTGCGGTTAAGTTAGCATCACTTCCCCCACCAACGGCTTGCCAGGTAATGGGTACGCCACACTGCTCACCAGCCTGTTCAATATGGCGCATTAACGCCTGGGTTGCTTCGCCTGGCATCATGGCGGGCTTATGGGCAAGACAATGGGCAGACAATGACACGCCGTTATACCCCGGCTGGCTGCACAGTGTGAGCAGAGCATCTTTCACCCTTTCATAATCACTGTTTTCCCAGAAACGGACATCCACTGCCGCAGTGGCACTGGCAGCGACAATATTAGGCGCATCCCCTCCACGGATAACACCCACATTCACTGTTGTGCCGGCATCTGAATTAGCCAGTTGGTTAACCGCCAGTACCGTGTGTGCCAGTGCTGTAATTGCGCTGCGCCCTTTTTCTGGTTCATTCCCTGCATGCGCCGCGACACCGGCGAATTGTATTTCCCAGGTTGCCACGCCTTTGCGCGCTTTGACCAGTGAGCCATCTGCCCGGGCAGCTTCGCACACCAGCACAACACGGGCGCGGCTTGCCAGTTCGCTCAGCCATTGATGAGACCAGGGAGAACCGATTTCTTCGTCCGGATTCATGGCAACGGCAATCGACAACCGTTCGTTGTCTGCTTTGGAAAGGTTATTCAGGGCGAAGAAGATGTTGACCAGCCCGGCTTTCATGTCGGAAACCCCGGGGCCATAGATTCGCGTGTTATCTTCACTCATTGGGCGCTGAGCCGCGGTGCCCGGTGGGAAAACGGTGTCCATATGGCCAATAAGCAGCACGTCGTAGTGTGCAGGTTCATGCCGGTTAGTGACCAGCAGCCCAGGCCCACAGGCTTCATCCAGCTCTATTGTGCGGGTAAACCAGCCAGCCTCCTGCCACCAGGCACAAAGCCGTGCTGCTACTGTTGCGACACCTTGTGGTGTCTGGGTGCCACAATCAATATTGACCAGTTGGCTGAGCAGACTGGTGTAATGGTTCATATCCATATTCAGTATCCTTATCGTCAGAGAATGATGCGCATTAACCACATAGCGAGGAAAGCGTTAAGTAATGAGATGCCAATCATCAGCGGTATGCGCGCCGCGCGGGTACCAATTACCCCAAGAATACGGCCGAGATACTGTACCTGCGAACCCATCAGATAGATGGCGGGCACCAGAATCGCAATATGCTCACCGGCCAGAATACCGCGTTCAAACAGACCAATAAGCACACCAATGGCACCGCCCATAGACATCCAGGCGCCAATCAGAACCGCAGCGGCTTCACCAGGCAAACCGAACACCCCCATTACAGGTGCGAACACTTTGCCTATCAGAGACAAGGTTCCGGTAATTTCCAGTGCTTTTATAAGAATAAACGCCATCACCACATTTGGTAATGTACTGGTAGTGGCGACTGTCCAGCCTTTGCGGGCACCTTCAATAAAAATGTCTGTCACCATAGGGCGCGGGGTTGTCGACATTTCAGCTCTCCTTGCTGGTTAACGGTGGGGTTGCGGCTTTACCCCGGCGGGTAAGCAGGCACAGGCGCATTACATTTGCGCCGACAATTTTCATGATAAACATCACGGCAATACAGCTACCAATTGAGGCGGGAACGACTACCGAGCCGTCTGCTGCCACCAGAGCAAACAACACCGCACCAGAACCAAAAAAGTTGGTCAGCATGGCACCTGCTGAGAACTGAAACATCGCGAAGACATCACGCTCGTCCTCACTGATTTCGCCCTGTTCAGCGAGGTTGCGGGTTAATGACGCCCCGACATCAGTACTTTGCAGGCTGCCAATCAGTGCCAGCCCGGTATGGCCAGGTAAGCCGAGCAAGGGGCGCAGCAGTGGGGTGAGTAAACGGCGGGCAGCGCGTAATGCACCGTAGTGCTCCAGGACGTTTATCATCCCCAGCGCAAACATCACGGCGGGTATCAGACCAAGAGCAAACAGGAAACCGTCCATTGCACCATGCCCGCCAACACCGCGAAAGCTTATAGTGCTGGTGGTCAGCGTGCCATCATTCAGTTGCGCACCAGAAACCACCCGGCCAAAGGCCCCGTTTAACGTAGTGAAATCAAAAATTCCGTACCAGCTGTTACCGCTGGCAATGCCGGAGAAAAATATCACGGCAAAGGCCAGTGCCAGCCAGGCACCTGGGGTCACTGCAGGTTCATCTTGAGTGGGGGAAACGGACATAAGGCTCCTTTATCTTTTCTCCATGTTGTGGAGCCGCTATTGTGGGCAGATAACCAGGAAACAAAATGACACAGGTCATGAATATTTTCATTTGTAACGTAATGAAAAGTAAGTATTTTTATTTTTTTAATTTAATGGTGTGAAGTGAAAGGTAATTCGATGAGTAACCTCGGGAAAACTGAGGTTACCCCCGTTGCTAACCAAGAATGTCGCCAATAGTTGGCGGGGTGTTGCAAAAACGGCAGGCCAGTTGAGCCATAGCAAGTTCGGCTGTTGCGACAGCATCACTCAACGCATTGTGTGCCGTGTAGGGAGGCAAGCCGCAGCGAGAGCGTAACGAGGCCAGGCGGTAGTCTTCTCTGCCATCCTGTTGCAGGCGTTGGTGCTGACGCCCCATTTCAAGTGTGTCCAGCCAGATAACGGGCAGTGTATCCAGCCCATAGCGCGTCACCAGGTAATGGTTGATAAAACGGGCCTCGACCATTTTGCCATGTACCACGGCTACATGACCGGCCAGGTGGGTGAATAACCGCTCCATTGCTTCATCGATACCGGCCGCATTTTTCAGCATTTCCGGCGTAATATGCGTGAGAATGGCGGTTTGTTCTTTGATTTCAACTGAAGAGGCGACATAGTGGTGTTGTGCCTGATCCAGCGCTATTTGCCGGGCAACAACAGGCACAAAACCAATGCTCAAAATATGTGCCTGTTCGGCGTTCATCCCGGAGGTTTCAAAATCAAACGCCAGCCAGGGATAATTGTGCAACAAGGTATCTGCGCCAGGCAGGGGGGTATTCACCAGGCGCTGTAATGCCGGAGGCAACCCGCTAATTTGTTGCCAGCGCTGCTGTTGCCGGTGTAATTTGCGCAGCCCCAGAGCGGTGCCGGACCAGGGTAATTGCAGCTTCACTCTTTCACAAACCTCAACTTCGCGGCATCCTGCAAACCTGAAATTATCCGAAACGCGTCTTTGAGGTGTTTGCGCTCGAAACTGCCAAAATCTTGTGGGTTTATCTGGTTATCTGCCGGATGGCCCTGGCGAATTTGTTGGCACTGATGTAACAGGCGCTGGCGGGTCAGAAAATGGAAAGTGTCGATAATATTAGTACAGCTGTCCGGTGATAACAGGCCTTTATCCCTGGCGGCAATGAACCGGACTTCAGTGCGAGTTTCACTACAGCCTGCCGCCAGCGCATAAATACGCGCCAGGTCAATAATCAGCGTCAGTGCGTAACGTTTGATATTCAGGGTTTTGGTGTCTGAACCACTTTTTTCCAGCACCAGATTATTAAAAATCCCCAGTGGCGGGCTGGTCTGAACGGCATCACGGGTAAGTGCGCGTAAAAAGCCCGGGCTCTTTGCAATGCTATCGAGCAGCGTTTGCTGTACTGTTTCACACAAGGCAACATTGCCTGCCAGTGCCCGGGTTTCCAGAAATACTGTGGCATTGAGCAACTGGCTGTATTCGGGGTTGCGCACCCATTTTTTGAAATATTCCTGCCAGACATGCACTGGCTGGCACCAGCGGCGGGAGGCTGCCATATAGTTGCCAGTACACAGTGGGTAACCACACATATCCAGCCCGTTGCTGACGTACATCGCCATGTGCATGAACCAAATAATGTCGCTTTCTGTTGCGGTGTCGGCCAGCACCAGCGCACTGTCCTGGTCTGACATCATGTGCACTTCGTTACGGGCGTGAGAGCCTGCCACCAGCCAGGCATATTCGCACGGTGGGGTGCCCAGATGCTGAATTGCCAGGTTTATCAGTTTGCGTGTGCAGGCATCCATAATCATGGTCATGACTAAATGCGTGCTCTCACTGTGCAGGTTGCCTTCCACCAGCGCTTCAAACACCGCCTGGCGTTCAACGGCCAGCGCAGCCAGTTCGTCAACCGTATTGCAGTGGTTAATCTTTTCAATCAGGAAAATAGCCTGTACCCGGTGATGCTGAACCAGATGCGAGGTGGTTAACAGCCCGACTGGCCGGTTCTGGTTGACCACGGGCAACCCGCGAATGCCGTGCTGCATCATTAATGCGACAGCCTGCATAATGAGTTCGTTCGGGCCAATAGTGACCGGGGAAGGTGTCATGACCTCTTTGACCGGGCGGCTGGCATCCACCCCTTGTGCGACCACCCGCAGGGACATATCCCGGTCAGTAATAATGCCCACAATCTGGCCATCTTCCATTACCACCGCCGTGGAACACCGGTCAACCCCGCGCATTTTCCAGGCAGTTTGCTGAATGGTGGTGTCTGACTGCACGACGGATATCACATCGCTCGCGACATCCGCAACTTTGCGAACAAACAACCCTTTTTCGTCATTTGACCAGACCACATTCATGGCTGAGCCCAGCCGCTCATGGGCGTTAATCGAAAAATGGGTGGCGTATTCCGGGTAGCTGTTCAGCAGGTTTTTCAACAAAGAATGCGGAATTTGATAGAGCAGGGTGTTTTGCAACGCTGTCACGTTATAGCAATCTTCCGGGTTGCCTGGTATGCCTTCGAGAAAGGTAAAGCCAAATAAATCTTCCGGGCCAAGGCGTGCCCGCAATACGCCATCCCGCCAGCGCTGTTCCAGCGCCCCGGTGCGCACCACATACAGCCAACGCTCTTCTTCACTGGCATCGAAAGGCAGGGTTTCTCCTGCCGCCAGGTAGCGAATACGCAAGTGGCTCGCAATGGTTTTCTGCGCACTGACGGGTAATGAATTCAGGGGGGATACTTGAGCGATAAACTCACTGATACTGGGCAGTACAATCTCTGACATAAGCGGCTTTCCTGTCGCAGAACGGATCCATTGCATAATGGAATACTGTTTTATTTTGCGTCCGGACGCGCAGGAAGGCAAAAAGAAAAAGTGAATAACCAGGTCTGGGCAACGTTTTTCTGAATTTTCACCGGTTCAGTGAATGGGGATATCGCCGTACTGGCAGGAAATAAGAACCGCCTGCTCACCACCGCCCTGGATCCAGAAGGCAGTAACATCGCCCTGGTCGCTTTCACTTTCGCGCCAGGCGCGGATCCCTTTTTGGTTAAGCGTGGACATCAGTGCTTCCACCGTCACGCCATCAAGTAGTGATTGTTTGATTTGGTCCAACGGGAAAGGCAGAGCCTCTTCCGGAGAGCGGATAGCCACGGCGATAAGCTGCCGGTGTGTGGGTATTGACATAGCCAGAACCTGTTGAGGTGATTAATGGGAGCGCACTGGCACCAGGGTTGAACAATACGTACAGAGTAACGCTGCTAATTACTTAAATTTTAACGGTTTATGCCGCTAACGCAAGTTCGCCTTTAAACGGGTATAACCACCGTCACATAAAGGCGGGCAACAGACACTCCCGAAAGCACTATTATACCGCCGCGGAACCAGGCAGACAGGTTTTTTCACATAAATTGCAGGCAGGTACGTAAAACACACGAATGGTAAATCAAAAGGATAGCGGGATGGGGGATGAGTGTACCCGGTTCCCCCTGAAGGAAAACCGGGTAAGCGAAGTTTAGCGGCGCATGCCGTCTTGCTGGTTGCCGTGGTGGTAATCCTGCATCTGTGGGCCGCGGTTATCCCCCGATGAATGGTGCGGGTGGTGGTGGTGTGGGCCAGGCCAGATGCAACCGCTCAGACCAAGGGCTATCGCCAACACAGTGGCGCTTAACATCATTTTTTTCATGTTCATACATCCTGTTGTGTTCTGCGTTACAGCAGATTCTGCAAAGCGTATATGGCGTGCGGCCGGTGAGTGGAATCAAGTGCGTTCAAGCAGCACGGCATATAACGCGTTATTTTACGGTGATTTTTTGAAAAAGGAGTGGGGAGTAATCTGAACTTGAGGTATGAGAAATACGGGGATGACAATTGAACAGAATAAAAACGGCGCCTGAGAACCAGGCGCCGTGAGGGCTTAGAATTGGGTATTCATACTCATAAAGAAAGTACGACCAGATTCGTTATAGGTTGCAGCACCTGCGCCATACATATAGGAATTGGTGTTGCTGTTACCGGTGGTCTGCGCATTACCGGAACGCCAGTGGCGTTTGTCAAACAGGTTATCCACCCCGGCAGTAAAGCTCAGGTTTTTATTAACATCCCAGGTACCACTCAGGCCAATAATGCTGTAGGGGCTGACTTCGGTCTTTTCACTACCTGAAACCGACTCTCCCTGGTAGTTATACATCTTCGGTTTCTGGCGCCCGTACCAGGTGAAGGTACTTTGCAGAGAAACATCGCTGCGTACCTGCCAGCTCAGTGTTGAGTTAAGGGTGAACTGCGGAATAATCGACAGGCGGTCGCCAGTTTCTTTGTTTTTACTCTGCAGCATCCAGGTCAGGTTGTTGTTCCATGCCACTGTATCAGTAACAGGTACATTCACTGTCCCTTCCAACCCTTCAACTACCGCTTTCGGCACGTTTTCCCATTGGTAGATGTTGGTGGAACCTGTGCTGCCAACGGCGGAATAACCGGCTTCAATCTTGTTACGGTAATCGTTACGGAACCAGGTTAACCCGGCCTGGTAGCCCATATGTTTAAACTCTAAACCAATTTCTTTGTTGATACTGGTTTCGGCTTTCAGGTCCGCATTCCCTTGCAGGTAGCAGGCTGTTGAGCTGTCCATACAACCCTGGCCTTTACTGTAGAGAATGTAGTTCGGGTTGGTCTGGTACAGGCTGGGTGCTTTATACGCGCGGGCAATGCCCAGTTTCAGCGTAAAGTCGTCGCTCAGTGCCTGAGACAGGTTCAGTGACGGGCTCCAGTTATTCCCCACAATGGTGTGATGATCAAAACGTAACGCCGGGGTCAGCATAGTGCTGTCAGTCAGCTCCATGTTGTCTTCGGCAAACAGCGAGAAGATCTCCGCACTGGAGTATGGGCTGCGGTTGGTGCTGGATACACCATCAAGGCTGCCACCTGACAATGCCTGGGTATTCGACGCATTATCTTTCATCCGCTGTTGGTTCCATTCGGTACCCAGAGTCAGAGTCTGGTTGACCAGCAGGTTCAGCGGAATGTTCACTTCACTGTGCAGCAGGATATCGCTCAGGTCGATATCGACAAATTTGTTACTGGAGAATAACCCTTCGGTTCCGCCCGCCAGCCCTTCACTCAGGCGTGAGTTGCGCGTGTGTTCATACTGCGCCCAGGTGTTGGTGGATACACCGTTATCCCAGGCTCCTGCCCAGGTCAGGGAGTAAGTCTGGCGGTACAGGCGGTTGGTTTCTTTCCCATAGTTTTCTTTTACCAGCGCACTGGTATTGGTGTTCTGGGTGTCGCCTGCATACAGGTTGCCCTGGCGGCTGTAACCGGATTCGAAAGTCAGTGACTGCATAGGGGCGAACTGCCAGCGCAACTGACCATTAATGTCTTTATCGATGACGCCTTCACGCCCGGCGGGGTAAGTACCGGCAAAGGTGCCAGTGCGGTTTTCTTCATGGCCCTGGTTGATGTCCCAGGCATCGGCCTGTGTCTTCGCCATGTTTCCCCACAGGCGGAAACTTACGTCACCACCAACTGGCCCGGTCAGGCTGAAGTTGGTGCGTTTGGTTGCGCCTTCATCTTTATGCTGTGGGACGTTGAAATAGGTGTTCCATGAGCCGTGCCATTCACTGGAGCTGGGTTTGGTGATGATATTGACCACACCACCAGCCGCACCATTGCCGTAACGCGCAGCCGCCGGGCCACGAATCACTTCAATGCGCTCAATCATTTCTGCCGGAACCCAGTTAGAATCACCACGCGTATCGCGTTCACCACGCCAGCCCAGGCGCACGGAGTTGCGGCTGGTTACCGGTTTGCCATCTATCAGGATTAGTGTGTTTTCTGGCCCCATACCGCGGATATCAATCTGGCGGTTGTTGCCACGCTGGCCGCTGGTTGAGTTACCCGTCAGGTTGACACCCGGCATGGTGCGGATAATTTCTGACACATCGCGCGCGGCGGGGTGTTTTTTGATTTCTTCAGCAGTAATGGTGGAAACACCCGGGGCCTGAAGGTTTTGCTCCGCTGCACTGACAACAATGGTGTCTTCTTGTGTCGTACTGTCGGCTGCCGAAGCCGGAAGCGCAAAACCATAAATTCCCAGATGCACCAGCGTGGCCAGTGTATAGCGTTTTTTAATCATGTTGAGTTCCTGCTCGTCTCGCTGCCGGTACAGGCTCCGTCCCACGGAAACCGGGCAGCAAAATGCGTGAAAGTGCGCAGAACGGCTTGTCTGGCAAAATCCGGCAGCCAGCAAGACGCCTTATTTTTTATAAGTGCTACAGGCACTGCAATTAGCAGCGAGCAACACGCTATTGCAAATAGAAATAATTATCAATAATGTTTTCATTATTTTTACTGTTTTATGCTTTTATTGCATATTAATTGTTCTGAATCAAATAACTGGCAGGGATTTGTGGCCCTGCCTGCCACGGTTTACGTAACGTTTAGCAGGTGCAGGGCCGGAGGTTTAGCAAGGATTAGTTGGCGGGGAACAACTTCGCTAAGGTGTCCAGTAAGTGGCTGGCACTGTAATAGTCCAGGCGGAAGTTATCCCCACCCAGGGCATAGACACGGTTAGCTTCAACTGCGGGGAGGTGGGCCAGTAGTGGGTTACTTTTTACCGAGGCCACATCTTTTTGGTTAGCGGCAAATAGCAAAAATGTTTGCCCCGATAACCCGACCACCAGGTTTTCGCCTTGTAACGGAATAATATCCTGGCGTTTGCCTCGCTGGCTGACCATACGCTGACCCTGGCCGGGTTCACTCAGGGTGAACCCCAACTGGGAAAGCAACTGCCCCTGGGCGGACACCGTTGTCCAGATATTGGCCAGTGAAGCGTGGGCATTCCACACCATGGCGTTTACGGGCTGAGGCGGCAATTTAATCGCAGATTTTACCTTTGCAAGGTGCGCATTGAACTGGGCAATACGCGCTTTTGCTTGCTGTTCGTGCCCGGTCAGTTGCCCCAGTTCGCTCAGTAATTCCTGCCAGCTTTGGTCACCATAGTTAATCACTATGGTTGGCGCGATTTTTGACAGCTTATCCCACTCAGCCATTGCTGAATCAAGGCCTGTCGCACTCACCAGAATCAGGTCCGGGTGCAGGGTGGCAATAAGTTCCGGGTTGCTCTCTCCCGGGGGAAGGGCCTGGACATTACGCTGAACAGCTATGTCTCCCCACTGGCGCAAAAAACCATGTTCATCAGACACTTTGTTGCCAGGCCTGGTTGTACCACTGGCAATGACTGGTGCATCCAGCGCCAGTAACGAGCCCGTGAGCGTGACGCTGGTAGAGACAATGCGCAGCGGGGCTTTTGCCAGTGTATGAGCTCCTTTGCTGTCAGTGAATGTGCGGGGCCATCCACTGGCCTGGGCAGAGCAGGACAGCAGCACCATCAGGCAAGAGAAGAAAAGCAAGACAGGTTGTTTCACAATATCGCCATTCTATGTAATGAAAATTAATCTCATTTTCATTTTTATTTTTTTGCGGCGCAAGCCCCGAAAGCATTTTTGCTTATGTCCTGATGTAACAGTGTTTTGTGATTTACATCGAAATCACATTCTTTTTCATTTTATTTAACATTTTACTTAAAGCATGATCCCGGCAGCGTTTTTTACCCACCAAAGCAGGTCAAATAAGCGCACATATCCTCTGTCAAACCTCTGTTGTGAAAATAAAAAAGGAAACCCTATGAATAACACGGGGAAACACCTTGTTTGGGGCATACTGGCGCTATTGGGTGCCTTTGCTCTGGGCTACATTGCGTTAAATCGGGGTGAGCAAATTAATGCATTATGGATTGTCGTGGCGGCAACCTGTGTGTACTTAATTGCTTACCGTTATTACGGGCTGTTTATTGCTAATAAAGTCCTGTCGGTCGATGCCACCCGCATGACGCCCGCCGTGCGCCATAACGACGGGCTGGATTATGTCCCGACGGATAAAAAAGTGTTGTTCGGCCACCATTTTGCCGCAATTGCCGGAGCGGGGCCTTTGGTTGGCCCGGTACTGGCCGCGCAAATGGGGTATTTGCCCGGCATGCTGTGGTTACTGGCGGGCGTGGTGCTGGCCGGTGCAGTACAGGATTTTATGGTGCTGTTCGTTTCTACCCGCCGTGATGGCCGCTCTCTGGGGGAACTGGTTAAAGCGGAAATGGGCAATACCGCCGGGGTTATCGCGCTGGTCGCCTGCTTTATGATTATGGTGATTATCCTCGCGGTGCTGGCGATGATTGTGGTGAAGGCTCTGACTCACAGCCCGTGGGGGACCTGGACCGTTGCGTTTACCATTCCGCTGGCGCTATTTATGGGTGTGTACCTGCGTTATCTGCGCCCTGGCCGGATTGGCGAAGTGTCGGTTATTGGTCTTGTGATGTTGGTGTTCGCCATTATCTCCGGTGGCTGGGTAGCTGCAAGCCCCACATGGTCGGTGTTCTTTGATTTCACGGGCGTGCAACTGACTATCATGCTGGGCGTGTATGGCTTTATTGCCGCAGTACTGCCCGTTTGGCTGCTGCTGGCTCCTCGTGATTATCTGTCTACCTTCCTCAAGATTGGCACCATCCTTGGCCTGGCTATCGGTATTTTGTTGGTTCGCCCTGAACTGAAAATGCCCGCTCTGACTCGCTTTGTTGATGGCACCGGGCCGGTATGGGCCGGAGATCTGTTCCCGTTTCTGTTTATTACTATTGCCTGTGGCGCGGTGTCTGGTTTCCACGCGCTGATTGCTTCTGGTACCACGCCGAAGATGCTGGCGAATGAGAACCAGGCCTGCTTTATTGGCTATGGTGGCATGTTGATGGAATCCTTCGTGGCAATTATGGCGCTGGTGTCGGCCTGTGTGATTGACCCGGGTGTCTACTTTGCCATGAACAGCCCGCTTGCGGTGCTGGTTCCGGACAGCACAGTTGATGTGGTGACGTCGGCCGCCCAGGTGGTCAGCAGTTGGGGCTTCCAGATAACACCGGATATTCTGCATAACATTGCCAGTGAAGTGGGAGAGCAAAGTATTGTTTCCCGTGCTGGTGGTGCTCCAACGCTTGCGGTGGGTATGGCTTATATCCTCCATGGCGCGCTGGGTGGCCTGATGGATGTCTCCTTCTGGTATCACTTCGCTATTCTGTTTGAAGCCTTGTTTATCCTGACTGCGGTGGATGCAGGTACCCGCTCGGCACGCTTTATGCTCCAGGATTTACTGGGCCTGGTTTCGCCCGGGCTTAAACGCACGGACTCATTACCGGCTAACCTGATTGCCACTGGCCTGTGTGTACTGGCATGGGGTTACTTCCTGTATCAGGGGGTTGTTGATCCCCTGGGTGGGATTAATACGCTCTGGCCGTTGTTCGGAATAGCCAACCAAATGCTGGCAGGAATGGCGCTGCTGCTATGTGCGGTTGTGCTGTTCAAAATGAAACGCCAGCGTTATGCCTGGGTTGTGCTGGTGCCGACTGCCTGGTTGCTGATTTGCACACTGTCTGCCGGTTGGGTGAAAACCTTCAGTAGTGACCCGCGAGTTGGTTTCCTGGCCATTGCCAACAAATTCCAGACCATGCTCGACACCGGGGCTATTCCGGCGAAATACACAGAAGGCCAGTTGGCGCGGCTGGTATTTAACAACCGCCTTGATGCCGGGCTGACGCTGTTTTTCATGGTGGTTGTGGTGGTGCTGGCCTGGTTTGCGCTGCGCTGCTGCCTGAAAGCGCTGAAGAGTGATAAACCCACTGTGAATGAAGTGCCGTGGGAGGCCATGCCGCCAGAAGCTCCGTTAGCAACCCATTCGGCTCGTAACGCACATTAATCTGAAGGGCGGGCAACCGCCCCTCTGATTGCCGCGGCAGGCGGAAGGAGGAAACATGTTTGATACCCTGGCAAAAGCCGGAAAGTATTTGGGCCAGGCAGCCAAACTGATGGTAGGGGTGCCGGATTATGACAACTATGTACAGCATATGCGGCTTAATCACCCTGAACAAACGCCGATGAGTTATGAAGAATTTTTCCGTGAGCGCCAGGATGCCCGTTATGGCGGGAATGGTGGCCCACGCTGCTGTTAACACAGGATATTTATGCAATCGACAACTGTACCCGTCACCCTGTTGACCGGATTTCTTGGCGCAGGGAAAACCACCTTACTCAACCACTTTTTGCAGCAACCACAAGCGGGTGCCGTTGCGATTGTGGAAAATGAGTTTGGCCCGGTGAGCATTGATGGTGCGTTACTGGAAGCGCGCGAAAACGTCAGTATTGTGGAGTTAAGCAATGGTTGCCTGTGTTGCAATGTGCGTGGGGAGTTTACGGCAGCATTGCATGGACTGCTGGATAAGCGGGCTAATGGTGAGTTGAGTTTTGACCGGCTGGTGGTGGAAACCACAGGGCTTGCTGACCCGGCTCCGGTTATTCAAAGCTTTTTTGTGGATGAACGCTTGCGTGAGTCATTGCAACTGGATGCCGTGGTTACCCTGGCGAATGCGCAACACATTCACCGGCAACTGGATGAACACCCGGTGGCGGTTTCTCAGGTGGGTTTTGCCGACCGAATTTTAGTCACCCACGGTGACCAGGTGGAGCCAGAAGAGCGTGATGCCGTAATGGCACGCCTTAACCGTATCAACCCGCGCGCCACGATTTACCAGGTGACCAATGGCGTTTGCCCGGCTGAGTTATGGCTTGATCTGGCCGCCTTCACTCTGAGTGATGACGCCACGGTGCAGCGTGGTTTTTTTATTGCCCGGCCACAACTGAGCGAAGCGGTAAGCTTCCAGCCACTTTCACGGCCACGAGCAACCCGGCACTGGGATGACGCGATTTCGTCTCTGGTGCTTGAAGCCGGCTGGCTGGATTTGCATGCGGCAGGTGAGTTTATGAACTGGTGCGTGGAAAATTGGGGGGCGGATATGTTGCGTTATAAAGGTGTACTGGCGGTTGTGGGAAAGCCGGAACGCCTGGTGGTACAGGGAATACACAGCGTGGTGGGGTTTGATTATGGGTCGCCCTGGCATGAGAACGAAACAGCCTGTTCACGGCTGGTGATTATTGGCAGAAATTTGCCCATGGAAGATATTAGGCTGCGTTTTATGGCGGCCTGCGCGTAATAAGTTTACGCAGGCCGCCATGGTTAGCAGACGCTGTTAGCGGGTTCTGGCTTCGATATTTTCCAGTGCCGCCTGCAGGTGTGCTGGTGTCAGTTCGCTGCTGAGGTAATGAATGGATTCGCCCGGGCGCAGGGTGTGAGCAATAATCGCATCAATTTGTGCCTGGTTATGAATGTCCACATCCAGTTCAGCCAGTGAAACAGGCAGGTGGAGCTGGCGGAACAGGGTGATTAATTGCGTAGTGACATCGTCCTGGCCGAGCAGGGCACTTTGCACCAGAATCCCGTAAGCAACTTTGGTGCCGTGCAGAAAACGGTGGGTTTGCGGGGCAACTGTCAGCCCATTGTGGAAAGCATGTGCGGCAGCGACCCGGGTGTAACGGTCTCCCAGCCCACCCACCAGCCCACCACCAGCAATAATGGCATCCACCACATCACAAAATGCGCGGGTCAGTTCCCCGCCAGCCTGGTCTGCCAGCGCCTGTTCACTTTGTTCAAGTAATACGTCGCGAATTTGTTCCGCGGCGGCAATACCCATGCGTACGCTGAGCGGCAGGGTTTCCGGTTGGGGGGCCAGCACAACCGCTTCATACCATTTCGCCAGGGTATCGCCAATGCCTGCCAGCAGGTATTCTGCCGGAGCCTGAAGGATGATTTGGGGCTCAACCAGAACCAGGTGGTTGGCATCGTTAAACACTTCAAAATGCAGCGCCTGGCCTGCATCGTTATACCACACAGAAAGCGGTGTCCATGCAGCACAAGTCGCGGCGATTGTCGGAATGGCAACCAGCGGGCAACCCAAACGGCGGGCCAGTGCTTTTGCGGTATCCAGAACCGTGCCACCACCCACACCAATTACAACCTGGCGGTCTGTACCGGCAGCATCTGCCAGCCGTGTGACTTCATTTTCGCTGCAATGCCCGGCGCTGAGTAATTTTTTAGCGCCATCCAGGTGAAATTCAGTGGGCAGAAATGGGGTGGCTGCCTGCAGGGCTTTCGCACCGTAAACCCATACGGCATGGGCCAGTTGTTCATGCGAATAGTGGCTGGCAAGTTTATTCAGTGCGCCGGGCTGGGACCAGTAATTTGCCGGGCCTGGTACAACGCGGATGTCGGTCTGTTGCATATATTCGGTTCCTGTCTGTGTTCAGGCGATTTTCGTCCGTTCTCCGTGTGGGGATAAAAGGAATCGTCTCTGTTTTATGGTATCTGCCCAATATTATGTCTGGATGTCCAGATGGCTAATAACATTTCGCTTTATGTTATGCCATTTCATTCATTGTCATGGAAGGGGCAATATGAAAAATACCATGAATTATCAGATTGATGAAAAAGAAGGAAAAAGCGTGGTTTTTCCTTCTTTTTAGTTAGCGGGCGAAAATCAATGAATTGATTTTCCAGGCTTTTTATCGGGTGACATCCTCTTGTTCTGTGCGGACATGAGGTCTGTCATCAGACTCAATTATTTGGTTTATTTTGTAGAGACTGACATTTATGGCACAACCTCATCAGGTTGAAATGCGTGGCGTTTCCATCAGCTTTGGTGGTTTCAATGCGTTGCAGAACGTGGATTTCACCCTTAAAGGGGGAAGTGTCCATGCGCTGACAGGGGCGAATGGTGCCGGAAAATCAACCCTGATGGCGGTGCTGTCTGGCATCTGGGCGCACTATGAAGGGGCGATTCTCCTTGATGGCGAACCGGTGCAATTACATACCCCGCGTGATGCAAAGAAACTGGGCATTCACCTGGTTCAACAGGAAGTGGACGTTGCATTGGTGCCAGGCTTGAGTGTGGGTGAAAACATCATGCTCGACCACCTGGCCGCGCCCGGGCACAGGTTTAACTGGCGTTCAGTCTGGCAGCAGGCGCGTGCGGCACTGGCCCAACTGGATGTCAGCCTGAATGTGAAAAAGCCCATTGATCATTGCTCCCTTGCTGAGAAACAACATGTGTTGCTCGCGCGCGCACTGTCTCACCATTGCCGTTTTCTGATCCTTGATGAACCCACCGCTCCCCTTGACCAGCATGAAAGTGATCGCCTGTTTGCCGTGGTTCGGCGGCTTCAGGCTCAGGGAATTGGTGTGGTGTTTATTTCCCACCGCATTCATGAGCTTAAAGCTATTTGTGACACGCTCACGGTATTACGTGACGGCCGCCTGGTTGAAACCGGGGCAATGGCATCGCTGTCTGGTGAGGAAGTGGTAGAGAAAATGCTGGGCCACACTCTGGAAAACCTCTATCCGGAACGGGCGGGTGTGGAAGCTGATGCCCGCACATTACTGGCGGTTGAAGGGCTGAATGATGAGCATCTGTTACGCGATATCAGTTTAACCCTGCGCGAGGGCGAGATCCTGGGTATTGCCGGGTTGGCGGGCGCGGGCAAAACGGAATTGTGCAAAGCCTTGTTCGGTGCTTCACCTTGCCAGGTGGCTAACGGGGTGTTGCGTGGTAAGAAATGGCGGCCGGTAAGCCCGGCGCGTGAAGTTTCCCGGGGTATTGCGCTGGTGCCGGAAGAGCGGCGCAAAGAAGGTGTTTTTATTGATGAACCGGTTGCCATGAATTTGTCAGTCAGCGCGGATAAACACTTTTCCCGCGGCGGCTTGTTTGGTTTCGGTGCTGCCTGGCGTTGGGCGGAAGAGGTGATTGCGCGCCTTGGTGTGCGCACTAACGGGCCAGATCAGGTATTGCGCCGTTTGTCCGGCGGCAATCAGCAAAAAGTGGCGATTGGTAAGTGGCTGAAAGGCAATGCCGATGTACTGATTTTTGATGAACCAACCAAAGGGGTGGATGTTCGGGCCAAAACCGATCTGTTTACCCTGATATCCGGCCTTGCGGGTCAGGGCAAAGGGGTGATTTACGCCAGTGGCGAATTTGCCGAGCTGGTTGGGTTGTGTGACCGAATTTGTGTGCTCTGGGATGGGCGCATTGTGGCTGAACTGGATGGTCGTGAGGCCAGCGAAGAAATTTTGTTGATGTATTCCACTGGAGGAACACCTGCGTGAGTAAAGCCCTGTCCCTTGAAGCGAAGGCCCCCGGGCGCCAGCGTCTCTTTGATTTTTTCTACAAGTGGGGAATGTTGCTCACTGTTGTGGCTCTGATTGGGTTGTTTGGGATTACAACCGATAACTTTCTCGACCCGCATAACATCATCAATATTCTGCGTTCTATCGCCATTGTAACTGTTATTGCCGTGGGGGTGTCGCTGTCACTCACTGTTGGGGGATTTGACTTATCGGTCGGCTCAACGGCTTCACTGGCCAATGCGCTGGTGATTTCCCTGTTTGTTTGGTACGGCTTTGACACCACTCAGGCGATTGTTATCACTCTGGCGTTGTGCTGCCTGGTTGGGCTGTTTAATGCCTTCCTGATTGTGGTTCTGAAAATTCCCGACATGCTGGCAACCCTTGCCAGCCTGTTCGTGATTCAGGGCGTGGCGATGACTTACAGCTACGGCGGTTCCATTACTGAGAATATGGTGTTGCCGAGCGGAGATATGGCTGAAGGCCTGATCCCAGCGGGCTTCAGCCAACTGGGGCAGGTGCCGGTCATCGTTATCATCATGCTGGTGGTTACGGTAGTGGCGCAGCTTGGCCTTTCACTGACCACCCACGGCCGGCGGATGTATGCCATTGGCGGTAACCCGGAAGCAGCGAGGCTGTCTGGTATTCGCACTACACGCTACCGCGTGCTGGCCTATGTGCTGGCCTCTTTACTGGCCGGGTTGGGCGGGATTTTACTGGCATCTCGCATTGGATCAGCCCAGGTAAACGCAGGCAGTGGCTACCTGATGGACGCCGTGGCTGCCGCCTGGATTGGCTTTTCCCTGGCAGGCTCCGGTAAACCCAATGCGCTGGGAACCTTGTTGGGCGCTGTCATCCTTGGCGTGCTGCAAAACGGGCTGGTGATGATCTCTGTGCCGTACTACGCCATGGACATTATCAAAGGCCTGGTACTGGCAGGCGCTTTGGCCCTGACGTATATCCAGCGCCGTTAATCAGGCGAGTTTTTGTGCAGGGTAAACCTGCAACATATTGAATAACATCATCTAAAACAGACAGGAAACAGACAATAATGAAAATGCTGAAGTGCTCGTTAATTGCCCTGGGGTTGCTGGCCGGTACAGCCACCAGTTTTGCTGCCACGCTTGCGCCAGTACCAGCGGCAATCGCAGACCATAACGGGCCAATAAGAATCGCCGTGATTCGTAACCTGGGCTCGGATGATAATACTTCGCAGTTTCTTGCCGGTGCCATTCAGCAGGGCAAGAAGCTGGGGTTTAAAGTGAGTGTGTTTTTAACCAATGGCGATGATGCGCGCTTTCAGGATTTTGTAAACCAGGCCATTAGCCAGAAATACGACGGGATTATTCTGTCTCAGGGCCGTGACCCGTACTCCACAACACTGGTAAAACGTATTGTGGATAGCGGGATCAAAGTGTCGGTCTTTGATACAGCAGTAAACGGCGATATTCCGGGCGTAACTGTTACTCAGCAGGATGATGCTTCACTGACTCGTCTCTCCTTCGGCCAACTGGTGAAAGACTTTAACGGCAAAGCCAATATCATCAAACTGTGGGTTGCCGGCTTCCCGCCCATGGAGCGCCGCCAGGCTGAATACGAAAAAATGCTCAAAGACAACCCAGGCGTTCATGAACTGGAATCTATTGGTGCAGTGTCTTCCGATGTGCAGGGTGATACAGCCAATAAAGTGGGCGCGGTGCTGGCGAAATACCCGAAAGGGAAAATTGACGCAATCTGGGGGACCTGGGATGCGTTCAGCCAGGGCGCTTATAAAGCGCTGGAAGAGAATGGCCGCACTGAAATCAAACTGTACAGCATTGATGCTTCTAACCAGGACTTGCAACTGATGCGCGAGGCAAACAGCCCGTGGAAAGTAACGGTTGCTGTTGATCCAAAACTGATTGGTGCCATGAATGTTCGCCTGATTGCAAACAAAATTGCTGGCGAGCCAACACCGGCTACCTACGATTTTAAAGCTGCGGCGATTCCTCAGGCACTACTGGCAAGCCAGCCGGGTAATGTGAACATGGCATCTCTGAGCAAAATTATTCCAGGCTGGGGCCAGTCTCAGGACTTTATCGCGCCGTGGTTCGCCACGCTTGAAGCGAAACAGCAAAAATAAGGAGTGCAGGGATGTCGTTGCCGGAACCCGAATATAGCCGCAACATGCGGCTGACAGGCCACAGTGACCAGGGCGGCAGACCAGACGGTGTGCAGGTTATGGTGCACCGTGGTTATGCCTATATTGGCCATATGGTGTCGCAGGGGTTTTCCATTGTTGATGTGCGCGATGCGAAAAACCCGCGCACGGTGCGTTATGTTCCGGCACCTCCTGGTACCTGGAATGTCCATTTGCAGGCACATGATGACCTGTTGCTGGTGATTAATGCCCGTGACTTGTTTGCCGACAGCCGGTTTGCCGACGAGCGGGTGTATTACACCCGTCAGGTGGGGGAAACGGTTAAAACAGTCTCTGGCCGGGACTGGTCTGCCGGGGTGCGTATTTTTGATATCTCCCAGCCGGAAAACCCGCGTGAAATCAGCTTCCTTGCGCTGGATGGCATTGGTGTGCACCGTATCTGGTATACCGGCGGGCGCTGGGCATATGTTTCAGCATTGCTGGATGGCTACACCGACTATATCTTCCTGACGATTGACCTGGCAGACCCACGCAAGCCTGAAGTTGCCGGGCGCTGGTGGATGCCAGGTATGAACGAAGCGGCGGGCGAACAACCTGGCTGGCCGGAAGGGAAACGTTATGCACTGCACCACGCGATTATCCATGGTGACACGGCTTACGGTAGTTGGCGTGATGGCGGGCTGACTTTGCTGGATGTCAGCGACCGGGCGGCACCGTCACTTATCAGCCACCGGAACTGGAGCCCGCCGTATGGTGGCGGGACCCATACGGCCCTGCCGCTTCCGGGGCGGGATTTGCTGGTGGTGCTGGACGAAGCCGTGTTAGACGACCAGCAGGATGGCGAGAAATTTATCTGGCTGTTTGATATCCGTGAACCGGCAAACCCGGTGAGTATTTCCACATTCCCGGTGCCGGATGAACGGGATTATGTTGCGAAGGGCGCACATTTTGGCCCACATAATCTGCATGAAAACCGCCCGGGGAGCTTTGTCAGTGAGACACTGATTTTTGCCACCTGGCAGAATGCCGGGGTACGTGCTGTTGATATCAGCAACCCGTATCGCCCGGTAGAAACTGGCGCACTGGTTCCTGCCGCGCCAAAAACAATGATGGATACCCGCCCGGGAAGGCCTCAGGTTATTCAGTCGTGTGATGTGTTTGTGGATGCGCAGGGAATTATCTACAGCACTGATTACAACGGCGGGCTGTCAATTATCGAGTACCTGGGCTGAGTAGCGTACACCATTGTTGCTACAGCCTGGTGTGATGTTCACTGGGGTGGATAAGGCATAGTGCGGGCAGGTGCTGGTTAACGGGGCTGTTTGTATTACAGGGGCAGAGAACCATTTGTAAGTGGCTCTCTGCCCCATTAGCAGGCTCAGCTATACTGGCGCACCCGTGCGATAAACTCTTCCACGTTGTCAATTTTATCTGCAATCAGAATCAACGCCTTACCCAGTGCCAGAGCCTGGCGCTGGCAGGCAAGGCGCATGGCGTCATCGGTGATGGTGTCGATATCTGCCACATGAGATAACCCCACGGTGCGGCGAATCAATTCGGTGCCGGCATAGCCAATTGCATCGTGCCACACTTTTTTCAGGAACTGGCTGGTGTACCCGGGGCAACCCAGTGCCTGGTCACGGGTTTTCTCGCGCGCCAGTGTCTGGAAGCGTTCCGTAAAGGTGTGCCATAACTCGCTGATATCCGCCAGGCGTTGCTCGCGGGCATCGGCGGCTTCACGCAGTGGGAGCAAACCGGGTAATCCGCAGTAATTGAGCAACAGGTTGCCAATCGCTGTGCCAGGGTCGAAGCCAGCGGGGCCAAAGAAACCAAATTCGGCATCAATGGCTTTGAGGCGGCCTTCAGCGACAAAAATAGAACCACTGTGGATGTCACCGTGCAGCAGGGCTTCCGCATGGGAGAAAAAGCGGTGTTTAAGGGCGCTCACAGCCAGTTTCAGGTCGTTGTCTTCACGCAGGGCAGCAACGTCGCTTTCCAGCGCGGCGGGGTAATTGTTGCGTTCATGCTGGCAGTACGGGTCGTTAAAAAACAAATCTTCAGTGATTTCACACATTTCCGGGTTAATAAACCGGGCGACTTCAGCTTTTTTCTGGTGCGGGTGCAGGTAAAAATCGGAAGTGTGGAACAGAACCTGCGCCAGGTATTCACCTAACTGGCTGGCGGCCTGCGGGTAATACTCACCGCGAATCAGTTCGCCGCGCCAGATACGGTAACTGGATAAATCTTCCATCACCATCACTGCCAGTGGCTGGTCAAAGTGCAGAATATTGACCGTGTGCTGCGGGCAGTGCTGGTAATGGGCAATAAGGGTTTCTGCCTCCAGTCGGGCACGGTCCAGGGTTAACGGCCAGGATTCCCCCACACAGCGTACATAAGGTAACGCCTGTTTAACAATAATGCGGCTTATTCCTTCGTTGTCGAACACCTTAAACACCAGATTAAGGTTACCATCGCCCACTTCTTCAGCATGGGTAAGCTTTTCCGGGTTTGCCAGCCCACCATGTTGTTTGGCCCAGGCAACTGCATCATCGGCAGTAAAAGTGCGGTAGTGCGACATGTGACTTCTTTCCTTATCAATTCTCGAATTCTGGTTAATAAGCCGTTCAGACGTCTATACATCCGCTTTCCATCCTGACACAATAGAACACATCAACGCAACAAGGATTTAACTAAAATGAATAATCTCCAGACCACCAGTTTGCGCATTGCAGATAATCAACTGTGGATCCTCGACCAGCAGGCATTGCCGCAACAATCAAACTGGCTGGATGCCAGCTCTGTTGATTTACTGGTGGGCCATATTCATGCTTTACGGGTGCGTGGTGCGCCACTGATTGGTTTATCTGCCAGCCTGTTGCTGGCTTTGCTGGCGGAACACGGTGAAGATCAAAAAAGCCTGAGTGTGGCGCTGGAAACCTTACGTGCTTCCCGCCCAACCGCTGTAAACCTGATGAATAACCTCGACCGGATGAAGCAGGCGCTGAACCAGAGTGACTGGGTGAGTGCCATGGTTAATGAAGCCTGGCGGCTGGTGGAAGAAGATAAGCAACTGTGCGAGGCGATTGCCATTGCCGGTAGCCAGTTAGTTACCCCAGGCAGCCGCCTGTTAACCCACTGCAATACCGGTGGGCTGGCGACAGCGGGTTGTGGTACTGCGCTTGGGGTGATTCACAAAGCATTTCTCGCAGGCAATGTGCAGCAGGTTTGGGTGGATGAAACACGCCCGCTGTTGCAGGGTGGGCGCTTAACCGCCTGGGAACTGGGTGAGCTGAATATCCCATACCAACTAATTTGTGATTCGATGGCGGCCAGCCTGATGGCAAAAGGTGAGGTGGATGCCATCTGGGTAGGGGCAGATCGCATTGCTGCCAATGGCGATGTGGCGAATAAAATTGGCACTTATAGCCTGGCGGTGCTGGCAAAATACCACGGTATTCCGTTTTATGTTGCGGCACCGGTTACCACGCTGGATTCATCCTGCCCAAATGGCGCGGCTATTCCCATTGAACAGCGTGCAGCCGCGGAAGTAACCGGTGTGGCAGGGAGTTTTGGCGCGGTGCAGTGGGCGCCAGAGAATGCTCTGGTGTACAACCCGGCGTTTGATGTAACACCGGCAGAGCTGATTAGTGGCTGGGTACTGGACAGTGGTGTGATTACCCCGGAACAGGTGCGCGACGGGGTGTTTAAAGCTCAGGCCTGAAGAGTGGTGCGGCCAGGTAACCAGTCAGCCTGGCCGCGTGCAGGATTCAGTCAATGCGCGGGTAAGTATCGGCAATCGGGTCGCCGGTAAATTTTGCTACCCAGCCTTCCGGGTTATCAAAAATACGAATGGCGGTGAAATTGGGTTGTGAACCCATATCGAACCAGTGCGGTGTGCCTGCGGGAACAGAAATTAAATCATTTTTTTCACACAAGACCTGGTAAACCTTGCCATTCAGGTGCAGGCAGAATAAACCCGCTCCTTCAACGAAGAAACGGACTTCGTCTTCGCCATGAGTATGCTCAGAGAGAAATTTTTCCCGCAGCGCCGCTTTCTCCGGGTGACTGGCGCGCATGCTGATAACATCCCAGCTTTGGTAGTTTTTCTCGGCAACCAACTTTTCAATTTCGTGCTGGTAGGCTGTCAGCACTGTTTCCGGTGTCGGTTCATCTCCCAGTGGCTGGTTGGCTTCCCAGCGTTCAAAACGCACACCGGCGGCATTCAGTTGTTCACGGATAGCCTCTGCGTCCTGGCTGTGCCAAAGCGGCTGGCTGGCATCGGTTTCGGAATAAATGGTAAGCGTGCTCATTGTGATTATGCCTCTGGGTTAATGGCGCTGAAATCGCCGACCTGGGAGTGTTGGCTGGCGTTATCTGCCGGGCCTCGAATCAGTTGTACTGTTTGCCAGCCCGCTTCGCGTGCGGCATCGAGCTCCTGGTGTATATCCGATAAAAACAGTAATTCACCTGGTGCAAAACCCGTTTCACGGGCGATAGCCTGGTAAGAAGCGGTTTCCCGCTTGTGGCCAACGTGGGTGTCGAAATACCCACTGAACAACGGCGTGATATCACCTGCATCACTGTAACCAAACAACAGTTTCTGCGCGGCGACTGAACCTGAGGAATAGACATATAACGCGATACCTGAAGCCTGCCATTTTTCCAGCGCTGGCAGCACATCAGGGTAGAGGTGGCCGGTAAAATCGCCCTGCTGATAACCGGTTTGCCAAATCATGCCCTGCAATGCTTTGAGCGGGGTTGATTTGCGGTCTTCATCCATAAAGGCCAGAAGTGCACTGATAACTTCACGGGTAGTGGCTTGCGGCTGGCCGATTTCGCTGCGCACGGCATCCAGTTCAGCAGCAACTGCGGGTTGTTGCCCATAGCTGGCAATAAATGAGGCAAGATGCTGGCGTGCATAGGGGAACAACACATTATGCACAAAGCGGATATCGCTGGTTGTGCCTTCTATATCCGTCACGATGGCCTTAATCATAATACCTCCAGGCGGCGGCGCAGTATTTCGCATTCAAATAAGAATTCCAGCCCTTCCAGGTGGCGGCGGGCTTCTTCAACATTTCTTCCCCAGCAGGTCAGGCCATGGCCGCGCAGCAGAAACCCCCATTGCAGGTCTTCTTTGCTGGTGCCCGAGTGGATTCGTTGCGCCAGCACACTGATATCCTGGTCGTTATCAAATACCGGGATCTGCAGGGCATCCAGGTGCGATGACTGGCCGCGCAGGGATTTTTGCATTTCGTAGCCCTGAAGTGTCAGGCGGTTGCCTTTAACCAGGCGGGATAACACAGTTGCGTTGACAGTATGAACATGGAGAACCGCCTGAGCTTCAGGAAACAGGCGGTAAATAAGGGTATGCAGCCCGGTTTCCGCAGAAGGTGTACGCCCGGAAGGCGCTGTATTGTCGGCAATGCTGACCTGCAAAAAATCGCTTTCTGTCAGGCTGCCTTTATCTTTACCGGATTCACTAAGCCAGCACCATTGGGTGTCCTGGCGCACAGACATGTTGCCGCCAGTTGCAGGAGCCCAGCCTTTGGCACCAAGCCAGCGGCAGGCCGCGACTAATTCAGCCAGTTGCAGTTGTTGTGTCATTACATTCCTTATTATGCGCAGTGTGAATTCTGGCATTACGTTATTATTTGGACGTCTAAGCGTCTTGATTGCCAAATATTAACATCGTGTTATAGTGGCAGCAACACACGCATCACAACAAAATACCGGGAAGGGGAGAGAATGAATAGTAGTAACCCTTTGATTCCAGAGAGTAAGCTGCCATCGTTAGGCACCACTATTTTCACGCAGATGAGCGCTCTGGCACAGCAGCATAAAGCCATTAACCTGTCTCAGGGCTTCCCAGACTTTGACGGGCCGCGTTATTTACAGGAACGCCTTGCATGGCATGTCGCCAGGGGCGCGAACCAGTATGCGCCGATGACGGGAGCTCAGCCATTGCGTGAGGCGATTTCCCGCAAAACCGCTGAGTTGTATGGCTGGCAGCCCGACGCCAACAGTGAAATCACTGTGACCGCCGGGGCAACAGAAGCCCTGTATGCAGCCATTACTGCATTAGTGCGTACCGGGGACGAAGTGATTTGCTTTGACCCAAGTTACGACAGCTATGCTCCGGCCATTGAACTGGCAGGTGGCGTGGTGAAGCGCCTGGCGTTGCAGCCGCCGCATTTCCGGGTGGACTGGGCCGCATTCAAAAACATGCTTACGCCGAAAACCCGCATGGTTATCCTGAATACGCCCCATAACCCCACCGCAACCGTGTGGCAGCAGAGCGATTTTGCCCAGTTATGGCAGGCCATTGCGGACCAGGAAATCTATGTGCTGAGCGATGAAGTGTATGAGCACATCTGTTTTGCACCTGACGGCCATGCCAGCGTACTGGCTCATGAAGCACTGCGTGAGCGCGCTGTGGCAGTTTCGTCATTTGGTAAAACTTACCATATGACTGGCTGGAAAGTGGGCTACTGCGTGGCTCCTGCTGCCATCAGTGCGGAGATCCGTAAGATTCACCAGTACCTGACCTTTTCGGTGAATACCCCGGCACAGCTGGCTCTTGCTGATATGCTGGAGGCTGAACCTGAGCATTACCGCGCACTGCCAGCGTTTTACCAGGCGAAACGTGACCGTTTTGTGCAGGCATTATCTGCCAGCCGCCTGGAAGTTTTACCCTGCAGCGGAACCTATTTCTTACTGGCGGACTACAGTGCCATCTCTGATATGGATGATGTGAGCTTTTGCCGCTGGTTAACCACTGAACATGGTGTTGCGGCAATACCGTTGTCAGTATTCTGTGCGGACCCGTTCCCTCATAAACTGATTCGCCTGTGTTTTGCCAAGCAGGAAGCAACGCTGGATGCAGCGGCAGAACGGTTGGTGAAACTCTGATTGTCTCAGTAGTAGTAATATAAAAAACCTGGCGCCGGTAACAGCGCCAGGTTTTTTTATGAGCGGGTTATTACTGGCCGATATCGCGCAGTTTTTTCCCGGTCATCAGATTACGTTCAATATGTTCCAGTGTGACGTTTTTGGTTTCCGGAATCAGCACAAAGGTGACAATGATGAACAGAACGTTCAGTGCGGTATACAGCCAGAACGTACCTGCAGCCCCAATGCTGTCGAGCAGTGTCAGGAAGGTCGCCCCAATAATCATATTGGAAACCCAGTTGGTGGTGGTGGAGCAGGTCACACCAAAGTCACGGCATTTCAGCGGCTGAATTTCAGAACACAGGATCCACACTACCGGCGCAGCACTCATGGCATAACCCGCGATGCACATCATGGTCATACCCACTGACAGCCAGGACAGCGCACCAGAGCTGTGGCCACTTTCTACCTGCATCAGGCAGTAGCCCAGAATCAGTGTCCCCAGCGCCATCACCGTAAAACCGATTTTCAGTGCCGGTTTGCGGCCTGATTTATCTACCGTGAACACGGCAATAAATGTGGCAAGCATAAAGGTCAACCCGACAACAACAGTGGCAATCATTTGTTGTTCGGTACTGGTGAACCCCGCCATCTGGAAGATTTTGGGCGCGTAATACATGATGATGTTCATCCCGGTAAATTGCTGCATAGCCTGCAACAACATCCCAAGGAACACTGCACGGCGTACATTATGGTTGCTTTTAAACAGAGCCCAGCCACCTTGTTTCACTTTCAGGCTTTCGCGGATTTCGTTCAGTTCTTCACGGGCTTTTTCTGAGGAATCGCGCAGCATACGCAGCACTTTTTCTGCCTGGCCATGCTGGCCTTTTGCCGCAAGCCAGCGCGGGCTGTTGGGCAGAAACACTACCATGACCAGTAACGCGAGAGCGGGCAGTGCCAGAACACCCAGCATGGCGCGCCAGTTGCCGCTGTAACTCAGTGCGGTATCTGATAAGAACGCCAGCAAAATACCCAGTGTGACCATTAACTGGTACATGCTGATCATTTTGCCACGCACGTTCTCAGATGCCATTTCAGACAGGTACAGTGGCGCGGTGTAGGACGCAATGCCAACTGCAACCCCCAGTACCACACGGGACATCAGGAGGATTTCCAGGTTGGTGGACATGGCCGAGCCCAGTGAACCGAGAATAAACAGAATCGCACCCGCCATCAGGCTGTATTTGCGGCCTAAACGGAAAGATAACCAGCCATTAAAGAGCGCCCCCAGCGCGGCACCGAGCATCATGCTGCTGACAACCCATTCCTGTGCCTGGCTGGATAATGTGAAGTGATGAGTAATAAAAGGCAGAGCACCCGATATAACACCGATATCCAGACCAAACAGCAAACCGGCTACGGCTGCTGAGATCGAGACAAACAGATTCATCCGGCGTGCTTTTTGTGCCTGGATGGACAGTATATCGCCTGTTTCGCTGACATAAGACATAGTGTAACTCCAGCATAGGGTTGTTTTTATGAGGCTACGGTACGGTATTTCCGTTTGTTTGCGTCTGGCTTAAACCGCCGGTGATATGGATTATTATGCTGCTACATGTGGTTTTGTGACGTGCGTTCCATAATGAAAACAGGTGTTACATCACGAAATATTGCCGGTGTGTAAGGTATGTCGCGATTTTACTCACCTTTTTGGAATGGTGGTGGCGGGTTTTTAGTGTTTGTGAAATATGGATAATTCTTGTTTTTGGTGTTTTATTGTTCAGCGGTTACATACTGTGTTGACGAAAACTTTCTGCATGTAACTGCCACAGACAATACCTGGATGGTGAGCGCGTTCTTGATTTATTTTCCTTGTTTTATGTATGGTTATTTACGTCTACACTATACAGGCTCAGTGGTGAGCACGTAGTGCATGCCCGGCAACGCCGTCACTGTTATGCAGAGACAGAGTTATGCCGGAGAAAAGGAGCCTCGGCTTGTTTGATATGTAAAACCAATCACAGCCATAGGCAGGATGTAAGGCCGGAGGCATTGTCCGCCAGCGAACCAGGTGGTGTAATCGCAAGTCGTTACGCCTGAAAAATGGGTGGCAACATTTACGCCAGCTATGGCACTGAAGTACTGAGTGGTATTTCAGTCTCGGGCCGCCTTCCGGGTGGCCTTTTTGTTTTAAGGTACCCGGAGTGTGGCTGCTGGTATGGCGGTTCATACGTCAAGTTGCAACAATAAGCATGAATAGTAGGTATTGCTTATTGATTTGATAACGTAAACGCATTGGCTGAAGTGACGAATATTCGTTACTTTATATCCCGTCGATAACACGGAGGAAGTATAGATGTCCTTAATTAATACCAAAATCAAACCTTTTAAAAACCAGGCATTTAAAAACGGTGAATTCATCGAAGTTACCGAAAAAAATGTTGAAGGCCGCTGGAGCGTGTTCTTCTTCTACCCGGCTGACTTTACCTTCGTATGTCCGACTGAACTGGGCGACGTAGCTGACCACTACGAAGAATTCCAGAAACTGGGTGTTGATATCTACTCTGTATCTACTGATACCCACTTCACTCACAAAGCATGGCACGACGAGTCTGACACCATCGCTAAAATCAAATACGCGATGATCGGCGACCCGACCGGCACCCTGACCCGTAACTTCGAAAACATGCGCGAAGCTGAAGGTCTGGCTGACCGCGGTACTTTCATCGTTGACCCGGAAGGTATCATCCAGGCTATCGAAGTTACTGCTGAAGGCATCGGCCGTGACGCTTCTGACCTGCTGCGTAAAGTGAAAGCGGCTCAGTACGTTGCTACTCACCCAGGTGAAGTTTGCCCGGCTAAATGGAAAGAAGGCGATGCCACTCTGGCTCCGTCTCTGGACCTGGTTGGTAAAATCTAATTACCGAACCACACTGGTGCGAGTGGCATAACAGTTACTTGCACTGGCCAAAAAAAATCGCCCGAACTGACGGGCGATGAATCAAACGCATTCGGGTGCCTGGCACCCGAATTTCTTGCCAGGGAGATAAACATGCTCGACGCAACCATGAAAACACAGCTTAAGGGATACCTTGAGCGTCTGACTAAACCTGTTGAGTTGATTGCTACACTGGACGACAGTGCACAGTCCGCTGAAATCAAGGAGCTTCTGGCAGAAATCGCACAATTATCTGACAAAGTTTCTGTTAAAGAAGACAACGCAAGGAATGTACGTAAACCGTCGTTCCTGATTACTAACCCAGGCAGTGAACAAGGGCCGCGTTTTGCCGGTTCACCGTTGGGACACGAATTTACCTCACTGGTGCTGGCATTGCTGTGGACTGGTGGGCACCCGTCAAAAGAAGCGCAGGCTCTGCTTGAGCAGATCCGCGATATCGACGGTGATTTTGAGTTTGAAACTTACTATTCGCTCTCTTGCCATAATTGCCCGGATGTTGTTCAGGCACTGAATTTAATGGCTATTCTCAATCCGCGTATTAAACATACGGCGATTGATGGCGGTACCTATCAGAATGAAATTACTGACCGCAATATCATGGGTGTTCCTGCAGTATTTGTGAATGGTCAGGAGTTTGGTCAGGGGCGTATGACCCTGGCAGAAATCGTCGCCAAAGTGGACACCGGTGCAGAAAAACGCACGGCAGAAGAGCTGAGCAAGCGCGATGCTTATGATGTGTTGATTGTGGGCTCAGGCCCGGCAGGTGCAGCAGCAGCTGTTTACTCTGCACGTAAAGGCATCCGCACCGGGTTGATGGGTGAGCGTTTTGGCGGCCAGATCCTCGATACAGTAGATATCGAAAACTATATTTCTGTGCCGAAAACCGAAGGCGCAAAACTGGCAGGCGCGCTTAAATCCCACGTTGATGATTATGATGTGGATGTGATTGACAGCCAGAGTGCGGCAAAACTGATTCCGGCAGATGTTGAAGGCGGACTGCATCAGATCCAGACGGCATCAGGTGCAACACTGAAAGCTCGTAGCATTATTGTGGCAACCGGTGCCAAATGGCGCAATATGGGCGTTCCTGGTGAAGACCAGTACCGTACTCGCGGCGTAACCTATTGCCCGCACTGTGATGGCCCGTTGTTTAAAGGTAAACGTGTTGCCGTAATTGGTGGCGGTAACTCTGGTGTTGAAGCGGCGATTGATCTGGCGGGTGTGGTTGAACATGTCACCTTGCTTGAGTTCGCACCGGAAATGAAAGCCGACCAGGTATTGCAGGATAAAGTCCGCAGCCTGAGCAACGTGGATATCATTCTGAATGCGCAAACTACGGAAGTGAAAGGCGATGGCACCAAAGTGACCGGCCTTGAATACCGTGACCGTAATAGTGGCGATGTTCACCAGTTGTCACTGGCAGGGATTTTTGTGCAGATTGGTTTACTGCCTAATACCACCTGGCTGGAAGGGGCTGTTGAGCGCAACCGCATGGGTGAAATCATCATTGATGCGAAATGCGAAACCAATGTGAAAGGGGTATTCGCTGCGGGCGACTGCACCACCGTGCCGTACAAGCAGATAATTATTGCGACTGGCGAAGGGGCAAAAGCGTCTCTGAGCTCGTTTGATTACCTGATTCGTACCAAAACAGCATAATTGATTGTTTATTAAATAAAAAAGGCTGCCCATTATTGGCAGCCTTTTTGTTTTCTCTTCACGATAACCTAATTAATGCCTGGCAGTTAGCGGAATAATTTACATACCGGTTTACAGAATAACACTACCCAGTGCAGCCAGCAGGAAAGCAATCGTTCCCAGTAAGGTTTCCATCACAGTCCAGGTTTTCAGCGTGGTTTTTTCATCCATTTCAAGGAAACGGCCAACCAGCCAGAAGCCTGAGTCGTTCACATGTGACAGCACAGTAGCGCCGCCTGCGATGGCAATCACAATAAAGCACAGGTCGAACTGGCTGAGCCCCGGTGTTGCCTGCACCATCGGCGCAACCAGTGCCGCAGTGGTGGTTAACGCAACGGTTGCTGAGCCCTGAGCGATGCGCAGAATTGCCGAAACAACAAACGCAGCGACAATAATTGGCAGCCCGATATTGCCCAGAACATCGGCCAGCGCATTACCAATACCACTGGCGCGCAGTACTCCACCGAACATCCCACCGGCACCGGTTACCAGAACAATGGCGCAAATTGGACCCAGCGCGCCATCACAGATTTTTTCCAGGTGCTGGCGGCTACGGCTGCCGCTGAAAACTTGCAGGGCGAAAAACACGGTAATCAGGAGTGCAACCGGTGTTTTACCCAGCATGCGTAAGATTTGTACCAGTGTGTTGTCTGCTGAAACCCAGCCAATAACTGTTGCGGTATTCAGGCCCGTGTCTAAAAAAATAAGGATCAATGGCAACATCAGAATCGTCATCACCATGCCAAATGAAGGCGGCTGATGCGATGCGTCACGTTCAATATCACCTAAAAATGATGACGGCAATTTCACGTCGAATTTTTTGCCAGCATATTGCCCGTACAGATATGCACCGATATACCAGGTCGGGATGGCAATAACCAGGCCAAGGATAACCAGCAGGCCAATATTGGCACCGAGTAATTCACTGGCTGCAACCGGGCCCGGGTGAGGCGGAACCAGCGCATGCATTACAGCGAAAGCCCCGGCAGCCGGGAATGCATATTTCAGTGTTGAACCGCCAAACTGTTTTGCCACGCTGAAAATAATCGGCAGCATCACGACCAGGCCTGCATCGAAAAAGATAGGGAAACCGAACATCAGTGAGGCGACGCCAACCGCCAGTGGTGCGCGCTTTTCGCCAAACTTGTTAATCAGGGTGTCGGCCAGGACTTGTGCACCGCCAGATACTTCCAGCAGGCGGCCAATCATGGCTCCCAGACCCACCAGCAAGGCAACGCCCGCCAGCGTACTGCCAAAACCACTTAACAATGTGGGGACAACTTTGTCGAAGGGCACTTTGGTTGCCAGTGCCACCAGAATACTGACCAGGGTAAGGGCCAAAAATGCATGTACCCGAAAACGCATAATGAGTATTAAAAGGACAACAACCGAAGCCGCAGCAATACCCAGAAGGGTGCCTGCACCATATGCGTGTGTTAATTCTGTCATGGAATAACCCCTATGAAACTTGAGCGTAGTACGAAAAGAAAGACCCTTCGTTCCGTGCTGATACCGGTAACATGATACTGGTAACATTCGCCACTCTTAAAGCCTTCCCGACATGTTTATTAATATTTTGAGATATGTATCAAGCATTAGACATAAATACGTGCTTTGTTGATCTACTCACTTGTTTTTAAAAAATAGCTTTGTTAGCGCATTGCTTGGCAAATGTAATTCTTATGTTAATTATAGCGTTATATCCAGTGGTGACCGAGGAATGAAGAATAAATGAAGCTTTTCATGGGAGTGAATGAAATTAAATTGTGGCAAAAACAGGGAAGGTTACTGCCTGCAGAGGTATTGGGTTGTGAGAAAACAGCTTAAGCAGGCGCGTAATTATTCCTGTGACATGACCATAGCAAGGGCAGGAGAGGCCCGTTGATGAAATAACGGGCATCAACATGTGTCAGAAGCCAGCCGTATCCAGGCGGAATTGTGCCGGGCAGTTCCCGGGGTGCGCTCCGGGGGAAAAACTGGCTGGTGATAAAGGTTCGTTAATGCTGCCCGCCCGAATAGCGATTTGGATTTCTGTCAGCCATGCCGGGTTGCCGTGGCACATAAAACGAAATGCTTTTACGCTTTTCTCGCCGTAAGCCTTGCTGATTGCCTGGTTAAGCGCATCACGTGAAACGGTTTCACCATAATGGCTGGCAAGAAAAGCACCCGGCGCGCTATGACGGATTTCACTGTTAAGGCGCAGCATTGCGCCAAAATAGTCGTCAGGTGCAAAACCAAAACAGACACCGTGTTTTGCATATTCATAGCGCTCAAGGCAGGAGCTGCCGCCAGCGCCTGGCATCTGTTTGACCAGTTGTTCGGCAAGTGAAGGGGAAATGCCTGTATCGGGTGCTGAACATTTTCTGCTGGCCCTGGCTTCCGGCATATTGGGTACCGGGCGGGTTGCACAACCAAAGCGCATCCAACGCTGCCTGTCCACCCCTTGCCGGGCAATACTGCGTGGCAGATCCGGCCATAATCCGTGAATTGTCAGAAACTGTGTTTTGTCTGCCTGTTCTTGCTGGTTCTGGCACTCGCTGGGTAATACACGCTGGTTTTGGTGCATTGTTTCGCAAAATCCGGGCTGCCATGAGAGTGCCAGCACATAGTGGTCAAAATCACTATAGCGCTGTGCCTGTAATGGAGCGCTATAGCCCGGTACGGAAACAGATAACAGTGTGGCAAGAAAACTGCCGGTTATTGTACGGATAATCATGGGGTAATCATTGATGTGTTGCAGTTGTGTTTAGCGCTACAGTGTAGCCCCTTTCGGGGGCTGAGTCTGATGACAAATATCATGTTCGCACAGAACGAGAGGATGTCACCCAATAAAAAAACAGGAAAATCAATTTATTGATTTTCGCCCGCTAACTAAAAAGAAGGAAAACCACGCTTTTTCCTTCTTTTTCATCAATCTGAGCCCCCTTTCGGGGGCAGTGCGAATTAAGGCGCTACCACGGTTGCAGGAACCAGAATTTCGGTTGCGACAATGACCACTATCAGGCCAACCAGCACAGGTACAGATGTGCGTTTTACAACTTCAAAAGGGGATATTTTCGCCATACCGGCAACGGCAACCACCACGCCTGATACGGGAGAAATGGTTCTCCCCAGGTTAGATGCCTGAAGCATCGGAATGGTTAAATATGCCGGATTAATGCCTGACTGGTGTGCCAGGCGAGGAATCAGCTCAACAAATGCGTAGAATGGGGCATTACCGGAGCCTGTCGTCATCGCCGCTAACATAGTCAGAACCACCAGCACCAGCATCAGAATAATGCTGCCGGAACCAAAGGATGTCGCTATGGATATCAGACTCTGGATAAACCCAATAGTACTGAGCCCTTGCGCAAATAACCCGGCGGCTACTAACAGCATAACCACATTGGCAAAGGCGTCGGCCATGCCTCGCCAGGCCACATCCAGCCCGGCAAAAACCGTTTTGGTATTGAAGCTGCGCAAAAATTCGATGATGGCGGACAACAGCATGCAAATGACCAGGATGGTGATGATGTGCAGGCTGGGGCCCCATTTACCGTCAAAAATTAATACCCCAATGATGGGGGTGAAGGGCAGAATCGCGTAGAAAGACGGGGCTTTGGTGTCAATTTCTTTGACATCCAGTTGCTCGCTGGCAATGTTTTCTTTTTTATCAAGAAAGCGCTGCCAGAAAAAATGCGCAATGGCCATGCAGATAATTGCCGCAATAGAAACAGGCAGCGTGGTTTTAAACGCAAAATTGACCAGCTCCATTTCTGACGCTTTGGCAGCAAGCACTACATCGCCAGACGTGGGTGACAAAATGATGGCGGCAGGAGAGGCACAAATCGCGGCAGCGGCACCACGGCTGATACCGACATTGACCATCACCGGGAATAGCGTTGCCATTAACAACACGCCAAGCCCGGTTGCGGAGGAGACCGCCAGTGACATCAGGCAGGCGACAAAATAAGCTGCAACCATCAGTAAATAAGGCGAGTTGATGAATTGCAGTGGTTTGGATGCCAGCTTTACCACCATGTCATTGGCACCAATATGCGTCATATATGCTGCAAAACCGCACAGCACCATGATCATCATGCCCAGATCGCCACCGCGGCTCATCAACAAAATTTTGATGTATTCCACGATATCGACGCTGAGAAAACCAGTGCCTGTTTCACTGGCAGGCAGAATACGGTGACCCATGATGGCACTGATGATAAGTAACATCAGGCCGCCGACAAACAACACGCCGGTAGCGGAGTAGCCTTTGATGATGTAACGGGCAACGCCGACAATGACCAGAATGCCAACGGCAAGTTCAAAAAGAGTGAGCATAGTTTCCCCTGTTTGTGGCTAAACGCGCACGGTGGTTCATGGCCTGGCATGGTTATGGCTATGAGGCAGAACCGTGACGCTTAGTAACACAGTGTAAATTATGTAAGTAACGCAGAGGAATGTGCCTAATCATTCCACTTTTTTTGCTGACAAAAATCAATAAATCAGCAATAAAATCTGATATTTTGCGGTTTTCTGGCTCTGCTGTGCTGGCTGAATAGTTGTAAATGTTGCCAGTTCGTCATGCGCTGGCCTGGGGTATTTTGTGTTGGTATCTATTTACTGGAAAACCATGGTGGCTAAAAAAGAATTAATAATGATTACTGGTATTTGTTATTCAATAATAAAAATAACCAGGATTTTTCTGTGTTATAAACTGCGCGTAAAATGGCATGTTATAATGGCCCGCAAACAAGGAATATTCAGTTTATATATTCCATTGTATTCATCAGAATGGCGATTAATAGTTTATTGGCGCAATGTAGCACTCGCAAGGTACGCCAGGCCTGGCTTGTGATGCGGGGCATGCTGTGGCCTCAATACTCATTGGCTCAGAAAGTGTGAGGCGTTTTTTTCGGAATTGTGAATCTTGCTTTTTAAAAAAATAATTTTTTCGATTCTTTGTTCAGGTTCTATTAATAAAAGCACCAGTAATCTGTGCTTGTTTGGAAAGTATTTGGTGGCGATAAAGTGATCAAGATGATTAAGCATTTACTCGTAGTATGTGGTTTATTGGCACCCTGCCTGTTTTCATCGCAGGTGCAGGCAAATGATGGTGGCAGTGACGGTGGGTGGTTCAGCACCCTGACAGGGAACATTGCTGAAACCTGGCGCGAACCTCAGCACTACGATTTGTATGTCCCGGCAATTACCTGGCATGCGCGTTTTGCCTACGATAAAGAAAAAACAGATAAATACAATGAGCGCCCCTGGGGGGCCGGGTTTGGCGTTTCTCGCTGGGATGAAAAGGGTAACTGGCACGGTTTGTATTTAATGGCGTTTAAAGACTCATTTAACAAATGGGAGCCTATTGGTGGGTATGGCTGGGAGGCTACCTGGCGGCCAGTCAGCGCAGATTCACGTTTCCATGTGGGGTTGGGTTATACCCTGGGCGTAACAGCGCGAGATAACTGGAACTATATCCCGATTCCTGTGGTGTTGCCTATGGCGTCTGTTGGCTACGGCCCGGCAACATTCCAGATGACGTACATCCCGGGTACTTATAACAATGGTAACGTCTATTTTGCCTGGTTACGCTTCCAGTTCTGATAGCTGCTGCGAATTTTTTTTCGTGCCCATTGTACGGAAAAGCAAAGGGTTATCGTCCAGAAAGCAAAAAGAAAGCGATTTTTATCACTTTTTAGTAAATATCAACTGGACAAACGGCACCACAATTGATGTACTGGACACCGACACGGTATTTGTGTCGTTTTTTCATAAAAGGTAATTTTGATGTCTAAGATTAAAGGTAACGTTAAGTGGTTTAATGAGTCCAAAGGATTCGGTTTCATTACTCCGGAAGATGGCAGCAAAGACGTGTTCGTACACTTCTCTGCAATCCAGAGCAATGGTTTCAAAACTCTGGCTGAAGGTCAGCGTGTAGAGTTCGAAATCACTAACGGTGCCAAAGGCCCTTCTGCTGCTAACGTAATTGCTCTGTAATAACGTCTGGCTGAGAACGACAAAACCCGCCTTCAGGCGGGTTTTTTTTGTTCAAAATCTGGCGTTTTACCAGACCAGCCCGGCAACCCGGTTACGCCGGGTGCGGCTAAAGTTTATTTTCAACTGAACAAGTAGAGTTTTAAAAAGCAACCGACAATAAGTGCGCTTAACAATAGTGTACTGATGTTTACCAGGCTTTCTTTCATTATGGTGCCCATGTCTGTGTGATTGATTCAGGCAGATACTGGCAGAGAAAGATGAAGCCTACATTAACGCACCTATTTGGTAACCAAAATTATCGTGCTGCCAGTACTGAAACCAGCCAAAATGCGAGCCCGGTCATAATGAGCGAACCTGCCAGGTTAACCACGACATTAGTTGCGGCCCAGGCCAGGCGCCCGTCCTGAAGTAAAAACACCACTTCTGATGAAAATGTTGAGAACGTAGTCAAACCACCACAAAAACCTGTGGTAATTAATAGCTTCCACATGGGGTCGAGGTTGGTCAGGCGGCTAAAACTTGCCAGCGCAATACCAATAATAAAAGCACCAAGTAAGTTAGCTGAAAGCGTACCCATTGGGATGGCGTGATGAAGGGGATTCAGGCGTTGGCTAATCAACCAGCGGCAAATACTCCCAAGGCCGCCACCAATAAATACCGCAAATAACATCTGCATAAGGTATATCTCATTAATCATTAAAGCAGAAAGTCTACCGCGCAAGCTGGCTATGGGGTAGTGTTGATTCACGCAATGTGTCGGGGAGTGTTTGTATGAATGTTGCAGCCGGGCAGTTTGCCGTTATGCCAGACTGGCAGGGTAATTTAGCTCAATGCCGTTTGTTAGTCAGTGAGGCTATTGAGAAACACGCCAATTTACTGGTATTGCCAGAAGCTATTCAGGCAAGGGATAACTCCGACCCGGGTTATTCTGTGCGGCACGGGCAAACCCTTGACGGACCATTTATTCAGGGAATGTGCCAGCTCACAGAAAATTGTGACCTGACACTGGTGTTTACCATGCACATACCTGACGCCGCCGGGCGGGTGACAAATTCCTTGCTTGCTTTGCACCGTGGGCAGGTGACTTCGCGCTATGATAAATTACATCTGTATGATGCATTTAATGTTCAGGAGTCCAGGTTTGTCAGCCCGGGGCAGGCTCTTGCGCCATTGATTGCCGTTGGCGACCTGATGGTGGGGGTGATGACCTGCTATGATTTACGTTTCCCTGAGCAGGCCATGAGCCTTGCACTGGCTGGCGCACATGTTCTGGTGGTGCCAGCTGCATGGCTAAAGGGTGAAAATAAAGTGCACCACTGGCAAACATTACTGGCGGCGCGGGCTCTTGATACCACCTGTTATATTGTGGCAAGTGGCGAGTGTGGAGAGAAGAATATTGGCATGAGCCAGATTATTGATCCTATGGGCAATGTGCTTGCCAGTGCCAGCCATCAACCGGGGTTGATTGCCAGTGAAATTACTCTGGAGCGTGTGGAGCAGGTTCGCGCCCGGTTGCCGGTGCTGGCAAACCGGCGTTTTTTGCCTCCGGTGCTGGGTAACAACTGAGTGTGTTTGATTCACTTTGTTACAGAATTATTTTGTATACGCGGCGTTAATAACCGTTAATAGCACAGGGCTATGTAGGTAATGCACTGTGGTGGGGTATAGTGCTTTACAGGCGAGTATGGCTGAAGCTTAAGAAGGTAAGTATGGGTGAGATTAGTATTACTAAATTGCTGGTTGTAGGGGCATTGATCGTGTTGCTTTTCGGTACGAAGAAGTTACGTACCCTGGGAAGCGACCTGGGCTCTGCGGTGAAAGGGTTCAAGAAAGCCATGAGTGAAGACGATAATAACCAGGCGATTATCTCTGGCGAAAAAAATGACGCGCAAGAAACGCGTGAGCGCCTGAACAACAAAGAGTAATCTTGTAAGTCTGTGAAATGACTGGCCTGTGCAGGGGCAGCTATTTCTGATGAGGTTACAAAACAGATAAAAAAACCGGCAAAGCCGGTTTTTTTATGCTGTAAGCCTGGTGGCTCAGATTTATTTCACTTCTTCGCCACGCGCCTGCAAATCAGCATGATAAGACGAGCGCACAAATGGGCCACAAGCTGCGTGGGTAAAGCCCATTGCCAGTGCTTCGGCTTTCATTTCATCAAACTCTTCCGGGGTGACATAACGCTGAACCGGCAGATGATGGCGGCTTGGCTGCAGATATTGCCCCAGAGTAAGCATCGTTACACCATGGCGGCGCAGGTCACGCATAACCTCGATGATTTCTTCATTGGTTTCACCCAACCCAACCATCAGGCCTGATTTGGTCGGAATTTCCGGATGTGCTTCTTTGAAGCGTTCGAGTAATTTCAGTGACCAGTTGTAATCAGCACCCGGGCGTACCTGGCGGTACAGGCGGGGAACGTTTTCCAGGTTATGGTTGAAAACATCTGGTGGAGTGGCAGTGAGAATTTCCAGCGCACGGTCCATTCTTCCACGAAAATCGGGAACCAGTGTTTCAATTTTTATATTTGGGCTTTCACGGCGAATGGCTGCAATGCAATCAGCAAAGTGTTGAGCACCACCGTCACGCAGGTCGTCACGGTCAACTGAGGTGACAACCACATAACGCAGACCCATATCGGCAATTGTGCGCGCCAGTTTTTCTGCTTCACCGGCATCTGGTGCAACCGGGCGGCCATGGGCAACGTCACAGAATGGGCAGCGACGGGTACAAATTGCACCGAGGATCATAAAGGTTGCCGTGCCGTGGTTGAAGCACTCGGCAAGGTTAGGGCAGGATGCTTCTTCACAAACAGAGTGAAGGCCATTTTTACGCATGGCAGCTTTGATACCCTGAATACGGGTGGAGTCCGCCGGGAGTTTGATTTTCATCCACTCCGGCTTTCTTAATAGCTCCTGGCGTTCAGTGGCGACGTTTTTCACCGGGATTAGCGCCATTTTGTCGGCATCCCGGTATTTAACACCGCGTTCCATGACAATGGGTTTACTCATAGCGTGCGTATTCCAGTTGCGGATATCGAGTGAAAACGTTTCAATTCAATCAAATGTTGTATTTATCAACTATTTTTGAATTAATGGCAGGCAGTATAACATTTATATTGTTGTGAAAGCAGCCTGCCGGGCACGCAAAACGTGATTTTAGTGTAAATAAGTTGTTATTTTGTGCGTTTGTCGGTCAGAGTATCGCTTCACCGTGTTTTTGCACAAATGCACCCTGAATCGTTTCCATGCAGTTGCGTAACACCTCGTCATGCTGGCTGAGTTTGTTATAAAACAGATGCGTTTCGAATTTACCTCCGGCAAAGCCTTCACACTCAATTTCTCGCAGATTCCAGTTATCCCGGAACATGTGGTACAACCCGGAAGACATAAAACCAACCAGATCACTGTTCGCCAGCATGGCTGCCAGTGTGAGGACATTGTAACTACTGAAGGTTATTTGCCGGTCGGGGAATGTCTGCTCAACCACATTACGCACGTCTGGCAAGATATCATCCTGCAACACCAGCATGGTTTGCTGCTGTTGGTTCAGAATATCTAATGATACCTCGTCGGTTAATGCCGGGTGGTCACTGCGGCAAACTATCACCACTCGTTCTTCAAACAAGCGAAAACTGCCTATTTTGCTCATTACCGGCCGGCGGGTATCTATCACCATGTCTGCCTGAAGCTGGCTTAACTGCGTTTCTGCCTGAGAAATAGGGACATTATTAATGTTGATATTGGGGCAACGGCGGTGAATCGCTTTATAAATTGTTGGCATTACCAGCGCCCCAACGGAAGGGTGGGTCGCAATTGTAATGGTGCGTTGTGCATTACTGACTTCGTTGAACTCCAGTGCGCCCAGTATGGATGAAAGCCCCTGGCTGATATATTCGTGCAGGTGGGCGGCATAACTGGTGGGCATGATCCCCTGCCCATTACGCACAAACAACGGGTCAGGAAAAACATTTCGCAGTTTTTGAATGGACTGACTGATGGCGGAAGGGGTGAGATTCAACGCCCTTGCTGCGTTGACAATGCCTTTGTGAATGTAAACTGCTTCAAATACCGTCAATAAGTTAAGATCAATAGTGCGCAGTGCCTGGAAACCACTCAGGCGGGCACTATTTGAACGGGAAAGTAAATTATTATCCTTGCCAGTATTATTCATTCTTTCTCCCATTTTTAGAATGTGTTGTCTGTTTGCTGAAAAATGCGTCGTCTATTTTGGGCACAAGGAAACACCGCCGTTTTGAAAGACAAAACGGCAAAGCACTTTTTATATAAGTTTGCTGTTGTGCTAAGTGCTTGCACAACATGAATAAAAGGTAGACGTAAAGTGACGATTAAGCAAAAAAATAGCGAAGGATAAAATTCAATTAAATAATCTAATAAACCGAAACAAAATCATTCTTGTTTCGGTTTTCCTGATTATTTGCTGGCTACAGAAATCGGCGGGTTACCCAGCAAACGCAAAAAATTATCCAACAGTATGGGTTGAATATCTGCTACTTGTGCGCCTGGGCGAAACTGGTTGACCTGGGTCATTTTCATCCCGGCATAGCCACAGGGGTTAATGCGTAAAAAAGGGGTGAGATCCATATTGATGTTCAGCGCCAGGCCGTGAAATGAACACCCTTTGCGAATACGCAGCCCAAGAGAACAGATTTTATCTTCACCGACATAAACGCCCGGTGCATCGGGCCGGGCATGGGCTTCGATATCCAGGGTTGCAAGGGTATTGACTACACATTGTTCCAGTACCGTTACCAGTTCACGCACACCCAGTTTACGGCGTTTGAGGTTGAGCAGCACATACATCACTTGTTGGCCCGGGCCATGATAAGTGACCTGGCCGCCACGGTCGCTCTGAATAACGGGAATATCACCTGTGGCTAACAGGTGCTCAGCTTTACCTGCCTGGCCCTGAGTAAACACTGGGTTGTGTTCTACCAGCCAAATTTCATCGGGGGTAGTTTCATCACGAGTATCAGTAAACTGATGCATGGCGAGTGACACAGGTTCATAAGGCTGCAGGCCAAGATGGCGGATTAGAATGGTATCTTGAGACAAGACAGATGTTTCCGGAGTCAGGAATACAGGCGGACAGTATAGCATAGCGGAACCAACAAATACCCGGCCTTCAGGCCGGGTGGCGGGGAACAACGTGTCGGTTACAGAACCATACGGACAATTTCAATTTTGCCCAGTTCTTCGTAAAGCGTTTCTACCTGTTCAACATGGGTTGCCGTAATAGTGATGGATACGGAATGGTAGTTACCTTTACTGCTGGGTTTGATTTGAGGTGTGTAGTCACCAGGCGCATGACGCTGTACAACCTCAACAACCCTGTCCACCAGTTCAGGTTGAGCCAGACCCATTACTTTGTAGGTAAAGGGGCAGGGGAACTCAAGGAGTTCATTCAGTTTGGTTTTCATGTCAGCTCCAGCAAAAATAAAAAACGAACTCCCGCCTGAGCGGGAGTTCCAGTGTTACATAGTATATGGGGGCAGCCGTCACACTTTCAAGTGTGCGGTTTTTAACCAAACCAGTGGTGGAACATCAGTTTGATGTAATCAATCATCCGGCCAAAGAAGTTGCCTTCCTGAATTTCATTCAGGACAACCAGTGGGCGCTGATCAATTGTTTTACCGTCTAACTGGAAGTTAATGGTACCCACTACCTGATTTTTTTGCAGTGGCGCATGTAATTCCGTGTTGTTCAGCACATAACTGGCTTTCAGATCTTTCATCCGACCACGAGGAATGGTCAGCCAAACGTCTTTATCCACACCCAGTGATGCGCGGTCGCTGTCACCAAACCATACGGGTTCAGAAGCGAATTCTTTACCTGCTTTAATCGGGTTAACGGATTCAAAGAAACGGAAGCCCCAGGTTAGCAGTTTTTTGCTTTCCACTTCGCGGCCTTTGAATGTCCGCCCGCCCATAACTGCGGAGATAAGACGCATATTGCCATCAGTGGCTGAAGCAACCAGGTTATAACCTGCTTTGTCAGTATGGCCGGTTTTGATGCCATCCACGTTCAGGCTTTTATCCCACAGCAAACCATTACGGTTCATCTGGCGAATGCCATTAAAGGTGAATTCTTTTTCTTTATAGACGGAGTATTCGTTTGGAACATCACGAATCAGCGCCTGGCCCAGTAACGCCATATCACGTGCTGAGCTGTACTGACCATCGGCATCCAGACCATGGACTGTCTGGAAATGGGTGTTTTTCATACCCAGTGCATTTACGTAGCTGTTCATCAGGCCAACGAAGGCATCCTGACTACCCGCAACGAAATCCGCCATCGCCACGCAGGCGTCGTTCCCGGACTGCAGATTAATCCCGCGAATCAGCTGAGAAACCGGCACCTGCATACCGGGTTTGAGAAACATCAGCGATGAACCTCTGAATACCGGGTTACCTGTTGCCCAGGCATCTTTCCCGATAGTCACTACAGCGTTTTCATCGAACTTACCCGCTTTCATTGCCTGACCAATAACATAGCTGGTCATCATTTTGGTCAGACTCGCCGGGTCGCGGCGCTCGTCAGCATTTTGTTCGGCAAGTACTTTGCCTGAGTTGTAATCAATAAGAATGTATGACTCAGCGTCGATTTGCGGTACGCCAGGAATCATCGTTTTGATGTTCAGGTCATCAGCCCTGGCTAACCCAGTAGCGGCCAGTGTTAACGCAGCCCCAAAGGCAATACGCTTTACAGCATTAGCGGAGAAAGTGGTATTCATGGTCAGAACAGCAACATCCGTGATGGAATTAGAAAAAGTGACTTACTATAACAAATGGTTTTTTACCTGGCACCAGACTTTGCGCATGAGTTTGTTAATGTTATTTACGCAAACTGACAAAGCTGGTGCCAGCAGAACTTATTGAGCAGGCGCAGCGGTAATAAATGACTGCTGTTGCGCTTCGTTAAGCAGGCGTTGCTGCAGGCTGATTGCCTGGCTGCGGCTGCTAAATGGCCCCAGTTGTACTCGCCAGATGGCGCCATTTTGCGTTACCAGACCGGGAACACTAAATTGCTGGCTCAGTTTTTGCTGCCACTGTTGTGCACGCCCGGCATCACTTACTGCGCCCACCTGGACAACATAACCCCCGCTCGCCACCGTGGCGCTACGCCCGGCGACACTCCCCTGAATGGAACCCGGCGCAGTGACAGGATCACTGTGCAGACCAAGGGCCGGGTTAACCGGTGCTGGCGCAGGTTGTTCGGTTGTGGCCGAAGTGCTGGCTGCCGGTGTTTGATCCGGTGGTGTCACCATTTGTGAGGTGGCGGCGGCTCCGGCAGCAGTAGCTGCGCTGCCAGATGTAACGCCTGTGTCTGTGGTTGCCTGTGATGCTGCCGGAGCCAGAAAACCACCGCTTTGTGCTGGTGTACTGGTATTCTGCGGCTGGAGAGTACTGTTACTGATAGCCTGCACGTCGCCGTTTTGCGGTTGTGCCGCAGGAACAGCTGAAGATGCACTCCCTAACCCGGAGTTGAGGTCCGGGCGGGCGGGCAGGGCATAAGTTTGTTTGGCAACAGTAATGCACGCCATACCCGGGCCAGACATTGTGCCATCCTGGGCGACCAGAATCGGGTCGATACGCACGCGGGTATTATTGGACATATTCAGGCGGTCGGCAGCGGCACGAGATACCGCGACAACCCGCCCGTCATCGTAAGGGCCACGATCATTGATCTTAACAATCAACATTCTGCCATTGGCAAGGTTGGTAATCCGCGCGTAACTCGGGATTGGCAGTGTCGGGTGTGCTGCAGTAAGCTGCGTTGGGTCGAACACTTCCCCGGATGCCGTGAGGTTACTGTTTGGTTCGGCATCATAAATAGCAGCAAGCCCGCTTTGACTGAAGCGCGATGGGTCCTGGACAATGGTAAAAGTCCGGCCATCCCGTTGGTAGTTTTGGTTCGCTGTAGCCGATGGGGTTTCATAGTGCGGTTCGGCGCCAGATACCTCAACGGTTGGTCCATTACATACTGGTGTGGCAGGCACTTGTTCAACACCTGCCTGCTGTTGCTCCCCACTACAGGCCGCCAGTAAAAGTGCGGCAACACAAACTCCAGGCCATTGCTTGCGCATCACTTACCTCTTATACGTTTTTCGATAACAGTTTTCGATGGGTGTGTATCGACATAACAATACCAAACCCCGCCATGAGTACGATAAGCGCGGAACCACCATAACTTACCAGCGGCAGGGGGACGCCCACCACCGGTAGAATTCCACTAACCATACCAATATTAACAAAGACATAAACAAACAAAATCAGCATCAGGCCACCGGCCATCACGCGGCCAAAAGTGGTCTGCGCGTGTGCGGCAATCCACAGCCCACGCATAATCAGCAATAAATACAGCGTTAGCAGAACCAGCACGCCAACCAGGCCAAGTTCTTCAGCCAGTACGGCAAAAATAAAGTCAGTATGGCGCTCTGGTAAAAACTCCAGTTGGGATTGCGTACCATGCAGCCAACCTTTACCTCGTAACCCGCCGGAACCAATCGCAATTTTAGACTGAATAATGTGATACCCGGCACCCAGTGGGTCGCTCTCTGGATTGAGAAGCATCATGACGCGGGCGCGCTGGTAATCATGCATCAGGAAGAACCACAAAACGGGAATAAATGCCGCCACCAGTATTACGGCTATACCAATTAAGCGCCAGCTCATCCCCGAAAGGAACAGTACGAAGATACCGGATGCAGCAATCAGGATGGATGTCCCCAGGTCTGGCTGAGCAGCAACCAGCAGGGTTGGCATAAAGATAAGTGCCAGTGCGATAGCTGTGTTTTTGAGTGTGGGCGGGCAGACATCGCGGTTAATAAAGCGGGCCACCATCAGTGGCACCGCAATTTTGGCAATTTCTGATGGCTGAAAACGCACAATGCCGAGATCCAGCCAGCGTTGAGCCCCTTTGGATATTGCCCCAAAGGCGTCAACGGCGACCAGTAACACAATACAGATGATATACAGCCAGGGAGCCCAACCTTCATAGACCCGTGGGGGCACCTGAGCCAGCACTATCATAATAACCAGCCCCATACAAATCTGGGCGATTTTGCGTTCCATCATGCCCGGGTCTTGCCCGCTGGCGCTCCAGACAACCAGGGCGCTGTACAGTAACAGTGCCAGAATGGTGACCATCAGCAAGGGATCGATGTGTATCTTATCCCAGAGGGACTTTTTGTTCGGGTTGTCAGTCATGGGTTATTGATCCTCTCCGGCGACGTGTTGGGCAGGGGAGTCAGTTGGTAACGCGGTGTTGTTATCGCCTAGCATAATATGATCGAGAATTTGCCGAACGACGGTACCAACCGCCGGGCCTGCACCGCCGTTTTCCAGAATAATGGAAACCGCGACGCGCGGATTATCATAAGGCGCAAACGCGGTCATAAGTTTATGGTCGCGCAGGCGCTCGGAAATTTTGTGGGCGTTATAGGTTTCATTGGCTTTCAGGCCAAAGACCTGCGCTGTCCCGGATTTTGCTGCAATTTTATAGGGTGCGCCGGCGAAATAACGGTGCGCTGTACCGTTAGGGCGGTTTGCCACACCATACATCCCATCTCTGGCAATTTCCCAGAAGCCTGAATGGATATCACCAATGTGGCCATCTTCTTTTTGGACCCAGGGCACTTTTTTGCCATCTACGACAGTATCCATCAACAAGTGCGGTGTTTTAATGACGCCATTGTTAATCAGTGTCATCAGCGCTTTGTTCATCTGGATGGGGGTGGCTGTCCAGTAACCCTGACCAATCCCAACCGGGATGGTATCCCCCTGGTACCAGGGTTTCTTGAACCGCTTGAGTTTCCATTCGCGGGTAGGCATGTTGCCGGAACGTTCCTCTGCCAGGTCGATACCTGTCAGGTGACCGTAACCAAATTTGCCCATCCATTCAGAGAGGCGGTCTATCCCCATGTCGTAGGCAACCTGGTAGAAGAAGGTATCTGCAGACTCTTCAAGCGCTTTGGTTACATTAAGGTGCCCGTGACCCCATTTTTTCCAGTCACGGTAACGCTTCTCAGAACCTGGCAGTTGCCACCACCCCGGGTCAAACAGGCTGGTGCTGCGGGTAATCACACCGGCAGTCAGGGCGGATACCGCAACATAAGGTTTTACAGTGGAGGCTGGCGGGTAAATCCCTTGTGTTGCACGGTTAACCAACGGAGTGTCCGGGTCATGCAGCAGGCCAGAGTAGTCTTTGGAGGAAATGCCATCAACAAACAGGTTCGGGTTATAGCTGGGCATGGACACAAGAGCAAGAATCGCCCCTGTACGTGGGTCCGTGACAATAGTTGCGGCCCGGCTGCCTGCCAGCAGTGTTTCAATGTAGCTTTGTAACTGGAAGTCGAGCGTCAGGTAAATATCATGACCGGCCTGAGGCGGTACTTCTTTTAACTGGCGAATGACGCGCCCACGGTTATTGACCTCGACTTCTTCATAGCCGGTCTGACCATGGAGCAGGTCTTCATAATAGCGTTCAATCCCCAATTTGCCGATATCATGGGTTGCGGCATAGTTAGCCAGTTTCCCTTCTTTATCCAGACGGTCAACATCACGGTCGTTGATTTTGGAAACATAACCGATGACATGAGTCAGGGCTGAACCGTAGGGATAATAGCGGCGTTTGTAGCCTTTGACTTCCACACCCGGGAAACGGTACTGGTTAACGGCAAAACGGGCCACCTGTTCTTCGTTCAGGTTAACTTTGACTGGAATGGAAGTGAAACGGTGAGAACGGGAGCGTTCTTTCTTGAAATTGGCGATATCATCGTCTGTCAGGTTAACCACCGGGCGTAACGCATCCAGCGTACCCTGCACGCTGTCTACTTTTTCGGGCATCATTTCTAACTGGTAAATGGTGCGGTTAAGCGCCAGTGGCGTACCGTTCCTGTCGTAGATGATGCCGCGTGTCGGCGCGATGGGAACCAGCTTGATACGGTTTTCGTTCGAGCGGGTTTGGTAGTCATCATGCCGGACGATTTGCAGATTATAGAGGTTGGCTACCAGTACCCCAGTCAGCGCCAGAATACCGGTAAAGGCCACTAATGCCCTGCGCACAAAAAGCGCGGACTCAGCCGTATAATCGCGAAAAGAATCCTGTAATTTCATCCGCTGCTTAATCTACCTGGTGCATTACTCACGATGATAGGGATGATTCGTGGTGATACTCCACGCCCTGTATAAACTTTCCGCGACTAAAACGCGCACCAGTGGGTGCGGCAGTGTCAGAGTGGAAAGAGACCAACTTTGCTCTGCTGCTGCTTTACATGCAGGAGAAAGACCTTCGGGGCCGCCAATTAATAAGCTGACATCGCGGCCATCCTGCTTCCAGCGTTCAAGTTGTTCAGCCAGTTGCGGCGTATCCCAGGGTTTACCTGGAATATCCAGAGTGACGATTCGGTTACCTTTCCCGGCAACGGCGAGCATGGCTTCGCCTTCTTTGTCGAGAATACGTTTTATATCTGCATTTTTCCCGCGTTTGCCTGCCGGTACTTCAACCAGCTCGAAAGGCATATCTTTAGGGAAACGACGCAGGTATTCACTGAAACCGGTCTGTACCCAGTCGGGCATTTTGGTCCCGACGGCAACTAACTGAAGCTTCACACTTAACTCCAGAGTTTTTCCAGTTCATACAGGTGACGGCTTTCTTCCTGCATAACGTGCACAATCACATCGCCCAAGTCAACAACCACCCAATCAGCACCGTTTTCACCTTCCACACCCAGTGGCTGCAGCCCAGCCTGACGTGAAGCCTGAACAACATGATCGGCAATGGAGATGACATGGCGGCTGGATGTACCGGTGCAAATAATCATGCAGTCAGTGATACTGGATTTGCCTTTGACATCAATGGCAATAATGTCCTGACCTTTCAGATCATCAATTTTGTCGACAATAAAGTCCTGGAGTGCTTTACCCTGCAAGTGTTCCCCCTGGTGGATTAACAATGTGTGATGGTGCCTGCATGATACCACGCTGATGGCTCAGACCTGGCCGGCCAGCAGCATTACGCCAGGCGAGCTATCTTCCCACTGGCCGGGCTGGAATGCATCGCCATTTTTGTAAAACAATTTAGAAATGGCGGCGCAGGCAATTCTGGCTGCGGAGAATAACAGGCTGACAAGGGGTGTCAATGCCAGAATTGACCCATAAGCCGTGGTACGGCGGGTTGGTTAATCATTATGCGTACTGTTTCCATGGTTATTGAGATAACGCAGGGTTGCATAATCGCCTTTCAGGTCAATACGGCTCCACGCGCCTTGCTCAATAGCAAAGTGCCACATGGCTGCTGGCGGCATATTCAGCAGTTGCGCCAGTAACTGGCTTATCACGCCCTGGTGGCTGACTAACAGCAGGTTATCTGCCTGTAACGACCGTGCCGCCCCGGCAAGTTTCGCAACGCGCTCTGTAAAACGGGCAAAACTTTCCCCTTCCGGTGGGGTGACATGTTGCCAGTCGGCACACCAGGCCTGATACTGCTTATCCTGTTCAATCAGCGTACTATGGTGTTGCATTTCCCAGGCGCCAAAATCCATTTCGTTCAACAGGGCACTGGTACGTGGTTGTGGGTGATGCGGTTGCAGGATCAGTTGTGCTGTGTGCCGTGCGCGTTCTCGTTCACTCATTAGCACATGGTCGAAAGGCACATTGCGAAGCAGGTTGGCAACCACACATGCCTGCCCAATACCGGTCGGCGTTAGTGGCGATTCACTTTTACCGCAGAAAAGCTGCCGGGTATTTGCTTCAGTTTGCCCGTGCCGTACCAGCCATAAACGCATGTTCCTCTCCTGCAATGATTGCTTTCCAGTTCGCATTATCTAATAGCACGCAAGTTTCCGCTATGATAACGCTTTCAATAAAAGGAAAAATTATGTCCCGTTTCACCAGTCAGCATGGCGGAAATCGACGCGAGGTTGCCCAGCATTTGGGCGTTGATGAGGATACCCTTTTGGATTTTAGCGCCAACATTAACCCGCTGGGGATGCCGTTGGGTGTGCGCCAGCGCCTGGCGGAGTCGCTGGGCAAACTGGAGCAGTATCCGGATGTCGACTATCAATCATTACACCAGGCGCTGGCAGCTTATCACTCAGTACCACCAGACTGGATACAGGCTGGTAACGGGGAAACTGAGTTGATTTTTGACCTGGTGAAAACGCTGGATCCAAAACAGGCTTTAGTGGTATCTCCTGGGTTTGCTGAGTATCAACGTGCACTGGCTCTGGTTGGGTGCCAGGTGCATACCTGGTGGTTGCAGGAAAACAATGGCTGGCAGCTTGATGACGGAATTCTTGGTGCGTTAACACCTGAACTGGATTGTGTCTTCTTATGCACCCCAAATAACCCGACCGGGTTACTGCCTGACTGGTCTTTGCTGGAGCGCATTGCCCGGCGGTGTGAGGACAACCATATTTGGTTAATTGTTGATGAAGCCTTCCTCGATTTTTCCCCACAACACCCGGGTTTTATTCCTGTACTGGGGAAGATGCCGTGGGTGTGGGTATTGCGCTCGATGACGAAGTTTTATGCTATTCCCGGGTTGCGACTGGGCTATGCACTGAGTAGCCACGCGGAGTCTATGGCGGCCCTGCGAGCAAAGCGTGCCCCCTGGAGTATTAATACCCTGGCGGCTATTGCTGGTGAGCAGGTGTTGCAGGAAACAGCGTACCAACAGCAAACATGGCAGTGGGTGCGTACAGAAAATCAGTGGTTGTATCAGGTGCTGAGTAAAGTACCAGGCATTCAGGCATGGCAGCCGCAGGCAAACTATCTGTTTTTCCGCTGCGATGTTCCGGCACTGGATTTACAGTGGGCGCTGTTGGAGCAGGCTGGTATTTTAATTCGTTCTTGCGCTAACTACCCGGGGCTCGATGCGCGTTACTATCGTGTTGCAGTGAAGTCACGTGCAGCGAACCAGTCTTTGCTGGATGCGCTGCATCAGGTGATGTCAGCTTTGGTATAAATGCTCGCGGCGGATGTAGTCCAGCACGCTGTCTGGCAGCAGATCATTACAGGGGCTGTTGTTGGCAAGGCGTGTACGAATTTCTGTTGCTGAAATTGCATACTCAGGGGTATCGGCAAGGAAAATTGAGCCACAGGGTGACTGGTGAAGCAGGCTGGCCTCTGTTACCAGGTTATCTTCCAGCCACTGCTGGCGTCCTGGTTCCGGCAGGGTTAATGGGTATCCAGGGCGGCGGCAAACCAACAAGTGGCATAACGACAGAATTTTTTCGTGCTGGTACCACTTGTGGAGTGTTAACAGGGAATCCTGGCCAATAATAAAAGCCAGAGGTTGTTCCGGGCCGTATTCATGGCGAAAGGTTTCCAGTGTGGCGACAGTCCAGGAAGGGGTGTCCCGCTCCAGCTCACGGCAATCCACAGTAAACAGTGGGTTACCTGCTACCGCCAGTTGCACCATGGCTTTGCGCTGTTCACTGCTGGCATCGGGTTGGGGGCGGTGTGGCGGCACATTGTTGGGCAGAACGATAACCTGCTTAAGTTGTGCCGCTTTTGCCATGGCAATGACGGACTTGATGTGCCCGTAATGAACCGGGTCGAAAGTGCCGCCATAGAGTGCTATCAGTTCAGATAAAGAATCAGCCATGAATAAAGGTATCGGGTAATGCGCCGTGGCAGAGTAACAGTGACAAAGCCGCAAGTGACGGCCAAATATCCTGACCAAAATCCTGTTTAAGCGTCAGCTCAGTCTGGCTTAATAACTTTACAGCCTGAAACAGCTGTTCAGGTTGTAAACGGTTCAGAGCCTCAGTCAGCAGGCCCCTGCGGTTTTGCCAAACCCGATGCTGGTCGAACAAAGAACGCAGTGGTACCTGGGATGACTGGCGCTTCAGGTTGACCATCAACAACAATTCGCGCTGAATAGTTCGCACCAGAATAACCGGTTCATCACCTTCTCGCTGAAGCTGGTTCAGGATATGTAATGCGCGTTTGCTTTTACCTGCCAGCAATGCATCAACCCAGTGCCAGGGCGTAAAGTGTGCGGCATCATTCACGGCCTGTTCAACACGGGGCAGCGTTAGTTTGCCGTCCGGCCAGAGTAGAGCTAAACGGTCAAGCGCCTGTGCCAGAGCCAGTAAGTTACCTTCATAACAATAGCAGAGTAACTGACTGGCCGCGTCATCGAGCGAGAGCTTCATCTGTTTGGCGCGGGCTGCAAGCCAGCGGGGGAGTTGCGCCTGTTCGGGAGTCTGGCAGGTGACTTGCGCCGCCTGCGCACTGACTGCCGCAAACCAGGCCGCATTTTCCTGCGCTTTGGTGAGTTTATTACCACGAATTATCAGTAATAAATCTTCATGTAACAGGCTAGCCAGTGTTTCCAGTTGAGCATTGATAGCTGCATTTGGGCCATTCTCCGGTAACTGTAACACCAGAGACTGGCGGCTGGAAAACAGGCTCATAGACTGGCAGCGTGTGAACAAGTCAGGCCAGTCTGTAGAAGCATCGATTTGCACACTGTAGTGCTCATCGAAGCCCTGAGTTTTGGCCGTGTTCAGAATGGATTGCTGGCTTTCCTGCAACAACAGAGGATCGTTGCCCACTAATAACCAAACAGTACGCAGCCCGTCATTGAGCTGCGTACTGAGTTGTTCCGGATACAACTTAACCATTATTGTGCAGTAGCGGGTGTCAGCGTGGCCGACTGGCGGGGAGACGTTGCCGCAGAGGGTTGCGTTGCAGTGGTGTCGCTATTTTCACTGCTTCTCTGCTGGTCCATTGTCTGCACCGACATCAGTTTGCGCACCAGTTGTTCCGCTGCCTTGTCGTACATTTCTTTCACGATAAGATCCTGCTCAGCACTTTTTGCCAGTGCGGTGAGCGGGTTATCAAAGAATGAGCGATAGACCTTGGTTGAAATTGGGTAAATATCATGCCCCGGGATCAACACAGTTGCACTCACCGTCATTACCATCTGGTATTCCGCAGTTTGCCCATTCTGAAAAATAGACGCGGTGTCTTTATGTATTGCCGCGCCATTCAGGCGCAAGGACGGAATATCCTGGCGAACAGAAGAGGCTTCTACAATCGTTACGTTATTAAGACGTAACTGGTTGCGTACCGCACGGCTCAGCGGGCCATTCGGGTCACCCGAATTGAGAATCAACGTCTGCATGCTGCCTGGCACCGCGGAAGTACCCCGCAGGTGCCAGCCACACCCGGCGGTGACCAGCACCGCCATACTTAAGATTAAAGTGAGCAAATATCTCACGCGTCCTCCTGCGTTTAACCAACAACCAGGTTGAGCAATTTACCCGGCACGTAGATAACCTTGCGAATGGTTACCCCTTCAAGGTATTTGGCGACCAGGTGTTCCTGTGCCGCCCGGGCCTGAACCTGTTCCTGGTCGGCATCTGCCGGAACGGTGATTTTGCCGCGGACTTTGCCATTGACCTGAACCACAACCAGGCGGGTGTCTTCAACCATGGCTTGTTCGTCAGCAACCGGCCATGCCGCGTTATCGATATCACCTTCACAACCCAGAGCCTGCCACATGTTGAAGCAGATATGCGGAGTAAACGGATACAGCATGCGTACTACTGCAGTCAGAGCTTCCTGCATCAGTGCACGGTCCTGCTCAGTTTCCTGTGCAGCACGGGTCAGGCGGTTCATCAGTTCCATAATGGCCGCAATCGCGGTATTAAAGGTTTGACGGCGGCCAATATCATCGGTCACTTTCGCAATGGTTTTGTGCAGTTCGCGGCGCAGTACTTTCTGGTCTTCTGACAGTGCAGCTTCATCCAGAGCAGTGACTGCTCCTTTTTCTGTATGCTCAAACACCAGTTTCCAGACACGTTTCAGGAAGCGGTTGGCCCCTTCTACACCAGATTCCTGCCATTCCAGCGTCATTTCTGCCGGGGAAGCAAACATCATGAACAGACGCACGGTGTCAGCACCATAACGTTCAACCATGACTTGCGGGTCGATACCGTTATTTTTGGACTTGGACATTTTACTCATGCCCGCGTAAACCAGTTCATGGCCTGCGCCGTCGGTCGCTTTAACAATACGGCCTTTTTCATCACGTTCAGTAATGGCATCAACCGGAGAAACCCAGTTACGCTCGCCATTTACACCTGTGTAGTAGAAGGCATCTGCCAGCACCATACCCTGGCACAGCAACTGTTTGGCTGGTTCGTTGGAGGTCACCATACCTGCATCGCGCAACAGTTTGTGGAAGAAGCGGAAGTAGAGCAGGTGCATGATGGCGTGCTCAATACCGCCTACATACAGGTCAACCGGCAGCCAGTAATTTGCTGCTTTTTCGTCCAGCATGCCTTTGTCGTATTGCGCACAGGTGTAGCGAGCGTAATACCATGAGGATTCCATAAAGGTATCAAAGGTATCGGTTTCACGCAGTGCAGGCTGGCCGTTAACCGTTGTTTTCGCCCACTCAGGGTCGGCTTTAATTGGGCTGGTGATACCATCCATTACCACGTTTTCTGGCAGGATAACCGGCAACTGGTCTTCCGGAGTAGGAATCACGGTGCCGTCTTCCAGTGTCACCATCGGAATTGGCGCCCCCCAGTAACGTTGACGGGAAACCCCCCAGTCACGCAGGCGGTAGTTAACTTTACGCTCACCAACCCCTTTTGCAGCCAGGCTGTCGGCGATGGCGTTAAAGGCGGCCGGGAAGTCCAGACCATCAAACTCACCAGAGTTAAACAGCACGCCTTTTTCGGTGTGCGCTGCATGGCTCAGGTCAGGCGCGTTGCCTTCGGCATCCAGAATGACTGGTTTGATTGCCAGTTGGTATTTGCTGGCGAATTCCCAGTCACGCTGATCGTGCCCCGGAACAGCCATTACTGCGCCAGTGCCGTATTCCATCAGGACAAAGTTAGCAACCCATACCGGAACCGCTTCGCCAGTCAGTGGATGGATGGCGTTAATGCCTGTTGCGATGCCTTTTTTCTCCATGGTCGCCATATCGGCTTCGGCTACTTTGGTATTGCGGCATTCATCAATAAAGGCAGTAATTTCTGCGTTACCTTGTGCAGCCTGTTGCGCCAGCGGGTGGCCTGCGGCTACAGCAAGATAAGTGACACCCATAAAGGTATCCGGACGGGTGGTGTAGACGGTTAGCTTCTGGTCGCTGTTTTCAACGTCAAAGGTAATTTCCACACCTTCGGAACGCCCAATCCAGTTACGTTGCATGGTTTTAACGGTATCTGGCCAGTGATCCAGCTTATCCAGGTCGTTAAGCAACTCTTCGGCGTAGTCAGTGATTTTAATAAACCACTGCGGGATTTCTTTACGCTCAACTTTGGTATCACAACGCCAGCAACAACCATCAATAACTTGTTCGTTAGCCAGCACGGTCTGGTCGTTCGGGCACCAGTTAACCGCAGAGGTTTTTTTGTAAACCAGACCTTTTTTATACAGCTGGGTGAAGAATTGCTGTTCCCAACGGTAATATTCCGGTTTGCAGGTTGCCAGTTCACGGCTCCAGTCATAACCAAAACCCAGCATTTTAAGCTGGTTTTTCATGTATTCGATGTTGTCGTAAGTCCAGGGTGCCGGCGCTGTGTTGTTTTTGACCGCAGCACCTTCAGCGGGCAGACCAAATGCATCCCAGCCAATTGGCTGCAGGACGTTTTTACCCAGCATGCGCTGATAACGGGCAACCACATCACCAATGGTGTAGTTGCGCACGTGACCCATGTGTAGTCGACCAGAAGGATAAGGAAGCATCGACAGGCAGTAATACTTCTCTTTGCTCTCGTCTTCAGTTACTTCAAATGTACGCTTCTCTTGCCAGTGAAGCTGAACGTTAGATTCTATCTCTTCCGGGCGGTATTGCTCTTGCATGGCTGCGAGTGGTCCTGTGCTATAGAAAGCTACAAATGTAGCCTGTGTGTGTTTTTTTCAGATCGGCATAGCATAGCCGATTAGGGCGCGGCACAACAGCACTTCCATGCCCGTAAGAATGATTTCCTGCCCCATCGCCTGTGAGAATTATTTGGTGCGGTTGTGGGGCGGCTAACACAGGCCTGGCAGAATAACGTCTATTATTAGAAGACGTTAAGTCCAGGAGGCCAGCGCCATGAGTAAAGTTGCGCAATACTACCGTGAACTTGTTTCGTCCTTGAGTGAGCGATTACGTAATGGGGAGCGCGATATTGACGCGCTGGTAGCGAGTGCCCGGCGTCATATGAGCGAAACGGGAGAGCTCACTCGTACGGAAATGGATGAACTGGTGCGTGCGGTACGCCGTGATTTAGAAGAGTTCGCGCTCAGTTACCAGGAAAGCCAGCAGGAAGTCAGCGACAGTGTTTTTATGCGTGTGATTAAGGAGAGTTTGTGGCAGGAACTTGCAGATATCACTGATAAAACGCAACTGGAGTGGCATGAAGTCTTTGAGGATTTAACCCGCCATGGTGTTTACCACAGTGGCGAGGTCGTAGGGCTTGGCAACCTGGTGTGCGAACATTGCCATTATCACCTGGCGGTGTATACCCCGGATATATTGCCCCGTTGCCCGAAATGCGGGCATAACCAGTTTCATCGCCAGCCATTTAATCCCTGAGGCTGATGACAAACCTCATGCCTGCACAGTGCCAGAGGATGTGACCCAATAAAAAAACAGGAAAATCAATTCATTGATTTTCGCCCGCTAACTAAAAAGAAGGAAAAACCACGCTTTTTCCTTCTTTTTCATCAATCTGAGGCTGAAAGGGTAACCTTTCAGCCTGAGTCTGTACTGCGCGATATTTTTACAAATTAGTGAATGATTTTAGCCAGGAAGTCTTTGGCACGATCGGATTGCGGGTTGGCAAAGAACGCTTCTTTGGGCGAGTCTTCAACAATTTTCCCTTCATCCATAAAGATAACCCGGGTTGCCACTTTACGGGCAAAACCCATTTCGTGAGTCACCACCATCATTGTCATGCCTTCTTTTGCCAGCTCAACCATCACATCCAGCACTTCGTTGATCATTTCTGGATCCAGTGCGGACGTAGGTTCGTCGAACAGCATGGCGACAGGATCCATACACAATGCACGGGCGATAGCCACACGTTGCTGCTGGCCGCCAGACAATTGTGCCGGGTATTTGTTGGCGTGAGCAGACAGGCCAACACGATCTAACAGTTTCAGGCCTTTTTCCCGTGCGGAAGCTTTGTCGCGCTTGAGTACTTTCACCTGTGCCAGTGTCAGGTTATCGATAATCGACAGGTGCGGAAATAATTCAAAGTGCTGGAATACCATGCCCACATGGGAGCGTAACTGTGCCAGGTTGGTTTTTTTGTCATTCACTTTGGTGCCATTGACAATGATTTCACCTTGCTGAACAGGCTCCAGGCCATTCACGGTTTTAATCAGGGTGGATTTGCCGGAACCCGACGGGCCGCAGACCACCACAACTTCACCTTTTTGCACTTCAGTCGAACAATCGGTCAGTACCTGAAAGTGGCCGTACCATTTAGAAATATTTTTCAGGGAGATCATCACACAGTCCTTTTCTTCAACCAGCCGACCAACAAGGAGGCACTGAGACTTATTACAAAATAGACCGCACCGGCAAACAGCACCATTTCAACCTGGGTGCCGTCACGTTCTCCAATAGTGGATGCGGTGCGGAAAAAATCAGACAGACTAAGCACATACACCAGCGATGTATCCTGGAACAGGACAATGCCTTGGGTCAGTAGCAAGGGCACCATGGCGCGGAATGCCTGGGGCAGAATAACTAATTGCATGGTCTGCCATTGGGTCATTCCCAGCGCCAGTGATGCACTGGATTGCCCGCGGGAAATGCTCTGAATCCCGGCACGGATAATTTCCGAGTAGTAGGCAGCCTCAAACATGGAGAATGCGACTAATGCTGAGACCAGCCGGATATCAGTTTTGGGTGATAAGCCCAATACCTGCTGCAGGAAGCCGGGCACAATCAGGTAAAACCACAGTAACACCATGACCAGCGGAATTGAGCGGAACACGTTGACATAGGTTTTGGCAAACCAGGCGACGGGCTTAAAAGAGGACAGGCGCATTACTGCCAGCATAGTCCCCCACACAATCCCGACAATAATCGCCGTCAGGGTGATTTTGAAAGTCAGGATCATGCCATCTGCTAAAAAAGGCAGGGAAGGCGGAATAGAACTCCAGTCAAATTCGTACATTATTTGCTCCCCATATTACCTGGTAAACGCACTTTGCGTTCCACAATGTTCATCACCAGCATAATGACGGCATTGATGAGCACATAGGCCAGCGTGATGGCAGTGAAGGATTCCCATGCATGTGCGGAATAATCCAGCAGTTTTCCTGCCTGTGCCGCCATATCCATCAAACCAATGGTGGATGCGATAGCTGAGTTTTTAACCAGGTTCATCATTTCTGATGTCATCGGTGGAACAATAACGCGGTAAGCATTGGGTAGCAGGACATAACGGTAGGTTTGTGGCAGGGTAAGACCCATGGCCAGCCCGGCGTTTTTTTGCCCGCGTGGTAAAGACTGAATTGCCGCTCTGACTTGCTCGCAGACACGCGCGGCAGTAAACAAGCCCAGACACAGCATAGACGAAACGAAGAACTGAATATTCGGATCCAGCTCGGCTTTAAACCACATGCCGATGTTTTCCGGCAGCAATTCCGGTACGACCAGGTACCAGGTAAAAAATTGCACGATAAGCGGCACATTACGGAATAACTCAACATAACAGGTACCAATGGCTGAAATGCCACGGTGTGGTACGGTACGTAAAATCCCGAAGAATGAACCGACGAGAAAAGCGATTATCCAGGCGCAAACTGATAACGCGATAGTGACCTGAAAACCACTCCATAACCAGCCCAGATAGGTGGTGTTCCCGAAAGGGGCAGGCTGAAAAAAGATTCCCCAGTCCCAGTTTATAGACATATTTCAACTCCGAAAAAAATGAGGGTAGCAGTGCTACCCCCCAAGATTGATGAGAGACCTCTTTTCGCGCCCGATGGGGAACGACCATCCGGCGTATAGTCTGTCCGGGTCCCTGTGGTCAATCGCAAGGGCAGGTAACCTGCCCCTTTGTTTTGTAATTAGTTAATCGCTTTGTCATTAGGGGCTTTGAACAACGCTTTCATATCGTCAGACAGTTCAAAATTCATGTTGAGGTTTTTCGGCGGAATCGGGTTTTTGAACCACTTATCAAACCATTTGGTTGCTTCGCCTGAAGTTTCAGCTTTGGCGATGGTGTCATCCATCAGCTTTTTAAACTCTGGGTCGTTTTTGCGCAGCATACAGCCATAAGCTTCTTTGGACTGCGGTGTCCCTACAATCACCCAGTCACCCGGTTTTTTGGCTTTAGCGCGTTCGCCTGCCAGTAACGCATCATCCATCATAAAGGCAACGGCACGGCCGCTTTCCAGAGTACGGAAAGAGTCGCCATGGTCTTTAGCGCTGATGATACGCATACCAAGGTGTTTCTCGTCGTTCAGTTTATGCAACAGCACTTCTGAGGTTGTACCGGAAGTAACAACGACATTCTTCCCTTTCAGATCATCAAAATCTTTGATTGGGCTGCCTTTTTTAACCAGTAAACGAGTGCCGATAACAAAAATAGTGTCGGAGAATGCCACTTGCTTCTGGCGTTCAAGGTTGTTTGTGGTGGAGCCACATTCAAAATCGAAGGTACCATTTTGCAGCAATGGAATACGGTTTTGAGAAGTGATAGGAATCAGTTTCACAGTCAGGTTAGGCATGTTGAGCTTAGTTTTGATGGCATCAACAATGGCGTTAGAAAAATCCTGTGAGTAACCCACCACTTTCTGTTCGTTGTTGTAGTAGGAGAATGGTACGGAAGATTCACGATGACCAACCACAACCACACCGCTACTTTTGATTTTGTCCAGTGTGGTCTGAGGTGCATCTGCTGCATGCGCCACACCAACGCAAATACCCGCGGCTAACAGTGCTGTGGCCAGTTTTGCTAATTGCATATCCAACTCCTTTATTGCAGCCCGTGGTGTAATCACCCGGGCCATTGTCGTGAGTTTGTAGTTGTGTTGTTAAAATTAGTATGGAAATACATTCAATTTATTAACATTCAATCCAGGCGAATGTAAACAAATTGCGTAATGCGGATGTATTTTTTGCGATACACCACGCACCAAATAGAGGCAAAAAGATACCAATGCACCTTTGTGGTGCTGGTTGGGAACCCTGATGGTGCAACCTGGCATTAATGTTTACTGCTATAGCAGCAAACAGTTGTTACCTCTGGAAATGTCTAAGCAAAGGTCGTGCCAGAAAGGAAAATAAAGGTTACAGCAGCATAACAAACGGATAAAAAAACGGCGCAGAACGAAGCCTGCGCCGGGAATGGATTAGCGTTTACGGCGGCCCAGACTCCAGACCAGTGCGGCGAAACCAGCCAGCAACGAGAGCAACCAAACCCCCCAGTTGCCGAAACGGGCGTAAGGTGTCAGGCCACGAGTGGGTGTGACAGTGGCATCCAGTACCTGGCGGGTAAACTGCGGGACAATTGCCTGAACATCGCCATCGGGTTTAACAACAGCAGTCACGCCATTGTTGGTGCTTCTCAGAAGAGGACGAGCCAGTTCCAGTGCTCGCATACGGGCCATCTGGAAATGCTGCCACGGGCCGATTGAATGGCCAAACCAGGCATCATTTGAGACGGTGAGCAGAAAATCTGTATCAGGGCGGAAGTTGTCGCGTACCTGCTCGCCAAGAATGATTTCATAGCAAATAGCGGTGGTAAGCTTGTAACCATTCGCTTCCAGTGGCTTCTGTTTATAAGGCCCGCGGCTGAATGACGACATGGGCAAGTCAAAGAACGGTGCCAGCGGGCGTAGAATGGATTCCAGTGGGACAAACTCCCCAAAGGGAACCAAATGGTTCTTGTTATACCTGTCAGGCGAGAAATAGTTATAGGGGTTGCCTTCCCCAAGCGTAATTACCGTATTGTAGGTATCGTAACGGTTTTGTTTATTCAGGCGGGCATCTACGATACCGGTAACCAGCGCGGTGTTATGTGCCTGATAAGTATCATCCAGTTGGTGTAAAAAGCGTTGCTGGTTAACTTCAAGATCACTGATTGCCGATTCCGGCCAGATAACCAGGCGCGCTTTGCCAACCCAGGGTGAACTCAGGTCGACATAGGTTTGCAGGCTGTGCAGCAACTGGCCTTCATCCCACTTCATTGACTGGGGAATATTACCCTGAACCAGTGCGACATTAACTGCCCGCTCAGGCTGTGCCTGATACCAGATGATGTAGCGCAGAGGCCATGGCAGCGCTAATAACACGCATGCGGCAACCAATGAGCGCCAGCTTTTCTGTGCAATTGCGAAGGCCAGAAAACCGGTGAGCATCACCAGCAAAAAGGTAATGCCTTCTACACCAATGACCGGGGCAAGGCCTTTCAGTGGGCCGTCTATCTGGCTGTAGCCAAATTGCAGCCAGGGGAAACCAGTCAGCACCCATCCGCGCAGAAACTCTGTGACTTGCCAGAGCGCAGGGCTTGCCAGAACCAGCCGCCATAATGTGGTTGACGGAAACAAGCGGCTGAGCAGGCCGCTGAACAGCGCCGGGAATAGTGACAGCCAGGCTGCCAGCAAGATAACCAGGAAGATATTAACCGGGCCTGGCATGCCACCAAACTGAGCGATGCTGACATAAACCCAGTTGACCCCGGTTCCAAACAGGCCAAAACCCCAGATAAAACCAATGGCGGCACTTTGCCACGGGCGGCGGTTCAGCGTGAGCAAATGCAGGCCAGTGAGCGAGATAATCGCCGCAGGCCAGAAATCATAAGGAGAAAAGGCCAGCGTGCCGCAGGCCCCGAAAAGTAACGCCAGCAGCAGTCGTTGCCACTGGCGAGACAAAAAGGCGAATGCCATCAATTATTCTTCCACTGTAGGCGCCGGAGAGTCATCCGGAATACGGACATGAACCTGAATAATACGGCGGCTGTCAGCCATGGCAACTTTGAACTGGTAACCGTCAATGTCAATCGTTTCGCCACGGGCTGGCAGGTGACCAAATGCCTGCATCACCAGACCACCAATTGTATCCACCTCTTCGTCACTGTATTGCGTGCTGAAGGTGTCGTTAAAATCTTCAATTGAAGCCAGTGCGCGCACGGTCCAGGTGTGACGGCTTAACTGGCGAAAATCGATATCTTCTTCTTCGTCGTACTCGTCTTCAATTTCGCCGACAATCAGCTCGAGGATATCTTCAATAGTAACAAGGCCGGAAACACCGCCGAATTCATCAATAACAATAGCCATGTGGTAACGCTGAGAACGAAACTCTTTGAGCATACGGTCTACACGTTTACTCTCAGGCACCACCACCGCAGTTCGTAACACTTTGTCCATGCTAAATGGCTCAGCATCGCTGCGCATAAACGGCAGCAAGTCTTTTGCCATCAAAATCCCTTCGATGTGATCTTTATCTTCACTGATTACCGGGAAACGAGAGTGTGCGGATTCAATAATGACATCCAGACATTCATCAAGAGGTTGATTTCGTTTGAGGGTGACCATTTGTGAGCGGGGAATCATAATATCGCGAACTCGCTGGTCGGCGATGTCCATTACCCCTTCGAGCATATCCCGCGTATCCTGGTCGATAAGCTCATTTTGTTCAGAATCACGAATTAGCGCCAGCAGCTCATCCCGGTTTTTGGGCTCGCCATGAAAAAGCTGGCTGAGGATCAGGGAAAAGAATCCCTTTTTACTGTGAGGCGTGTCGCTACTGTGTGAATTATCGTCGCTCATGGCGGTGATTTTGGGTTCCTGTATCAGTTTAAAAATAACCGGCCCGGAGCAAACTCATCCGGCCGGCAACCATCTTCATTGAAGAATAACAGCAAAAAGCCGTTATTCTTTCTCGGAAATGTACGGGTCAGCATAGCCAAGAGCAAGCATTATCTCTGTTTCCAGACTTTCCATCTCTTCTGCTTCGTCATCTTCGATATGATCGTAACCCAGCAAGTGCAGGCAACCATGCACCACCATATGCGCCCAGTGTGCTTCGGTAGTGATTTCCTGCTCCTGTGCTTCGCGCTCGACAACCTGGCGGCAAATCACCAAATCACCCAGCAGTGGCATTTCAATGCCCGGCGGGGCTTCAAACGGAAATGACAGCACATTGGTTGGTCGGTCTTTGCCACGGTAAGTATGATTCAGCTCATGGCTTTCAGCTTCATCAACCAGGCGGACAGTGATTTCTGCTTCTTCCTGAAATTGCAGAATAGCTGCATCGGCCCAGCGCTGGAATGCTGCTTCATCTGGCAGCCCCAGGTTGTTCCCACAGGCTAACTGGAGATCGACTATCACCTTGCTCATTTGTGCTCCTGCAGGCTGTTTTGAGCAGCCAGCGCTTCACGTTTACGCTCTTCGGCCAGTTCTGCCTTGCGTTTCTGGTCTGCTTCTTCCCATGCTTCATAAGCATTAACAATACGCGCAACCACCGGGTGGCGTACCACGTCTTCGCTGTGGAAGAAGTTAAAACTTATCTCATCAACTTCAGACAGCACTTCAATTGCATGGCGCAGGCCAGATTTGGTATTGCGTGGTAAGTCTATTTGGGTAACATCCCCGGTAATAACGGCTTTGGAGTTAAAACCGATACGCGTCAGGAACATTTTCATTTGCTCAATGGTGGTGTTCTGGCTTTCATCAAGAATGATGAATGCATCATTGAGTGTACGACCGCGCATGTAAGCCAGTGGGGCAACTTCAATAACATTGCGCTCCATAAGCTTTTCTACCCGTTCAAAACCAAGCATTTCAAACAGTGCGTCATACAGTGGCCGCAAATAAGGGTCAACCTTCTGGCTTAAATCGCCGGGCAGGAAACCCAGTTTTTCACCGGCTTCCACCGCCGGGCGGGTCAGCAGAATACGGCGAATCTCCTGGCGCTCCAGGGCATCTACTGCGGCAGCGACAGCAAGGTAGGTTTTACCCGTCCCGGCAGGGCCAATACCAAAAGTAATATCATGATCAAGGATATGGGCAATATATTGCGTCTGGTTTGGCGTGCGCGGTTTAATAACACCGCGTTTGGTCTTGATATTAATGGCTTTACCGTATTCCGGTACACTTTCTGCGGCCTGTTCCAGTACCCGGAACTCTTTGATAGCCAGGTGAATATGCTCGGGATCAATGTCTTTGGTCTGGCCGCGTACCGGGGCGGTATCAACATACAGATGACGCAGAATATCTGCTGCGGCATTGATAACCAGGCTGCCACCGGTCAGTTTAAAATGGTTGTCGCGGCGGTTAATTTCGATACCTAACCGGCGCTCCAGGTGCTTGATGTTGTCATCAAACGGGCCACATAAGCTCAACAGCCGTTGATTGTCTGCCGGCTCCAGCGTTAATTCGCGTGTTTCGATATTCAAACTTATCCTCTGGGTCACACAGGGCCTGTTAGCAAAGAAGATGTACCGCTCATGGGCGGCATGTGAAATTATTCCTGCCCGTAAGGCCGGACACAACACTTAAGGCGGATATGGGGATAGATTGTGAAGAATGCAAGGGGAACTGACCCCACAAGAGGGCCAGACCGAAATCAGGGTTGCCAGGTACCCACACCCAGTTCATTTTCTTTACGGGTACGGGCAATGACAGACGCCGGAGATTCGGTGATACGCAACCCCATTTCGTCTTCAGTGCGCACCACTTTTCCGCGCAATGAGTTGGGGAAGACATCAACAATCTCGACATCAACAAACTTACCAATCATATCCGGTGTCCCTTCAAAGTTAACCACCCGGTTATTTTCAGTACGCCCTGACAGTTCCATAATATTTTTGCGCGAAGTGCCTTCTACCAGAATCCGCTGTGTAGTACCCAGCATCCGGCGGCTCCAGGCCATTGCCTGTTGGTTAATCCGTTCTTGCAGGATCCACAGGCGCTGTTTCTTCACCTCTTCGCTGACATCATCAACCATATCGGCTGCCGGTGTACCCGGGCGGGCAGAAAAGATAAAGCTGAAGCTCATGTCAAAATTGACATCAGCAATCAGTTTCATGGTCTGTTCGAAATCCTGTTCAGTTTCCCCCGGGAAACCAACGATAAAGTCGGAACTGATTTGGATATCCGGCCGCGCCACGCGCAGTTTACGAATGATGGCTTTGTATTCCAGCGCAGTATGCGTGCGCCCCATCATATTCAGAACGCGGTCTGCGCCACTTTGTACCGGTAAGTGCAGGAAGCTCACCAGTTCAGGCGTATCTCGGTAGACTTCAATGATATCGTCAGTGAACTCAATTGGGTGGCTGGTGGTAAAGCGAATCCGGTCAATCCCGTCAATGGCCGCCACCAGGCGCAGCAGCTCAGCAAATGTGCAGATACCGTCATCAAAAGTTGGGCCACGGTAGGCATTGACGTTCTGGCCTAACAGGTTAACTTCACGCACACCTTGTGCAGCCAACTGGGCGATTTCCAGCAGGATGTCGTCACTTGGGCGGCTGACTTCTTCACCGCGGGTATAAGGCACTACGCAGTAAGTACAGTATTTATTACAGCCTTCCATAATAGAAACGAATGCTGTTGGCCCTTCTGCACGGGGTTCCGGCAGGCGGTCAAACTTTTCGATTTCCGGGAAGCTGATATCCAGCACAGGGCTACGAGTGCCACTGACTTGTTTGATCATTTCCGGCAGGCGGTGCAGGGTTTGTGGCCCAAAAATAATATCGACATAATGGGCACGCTGGCGAATATGTTCACCTTCCTGCGATGCCACGCAGCCGCCAACACCAATGATCAGCTCAGGGTTTTTGTCTTTTAATGTTTTCCAGCGGCCTAACTGATGGAAAACCTTCTCCTGTGCCTTTTCACGAATTGAACAGGTATTCAGCAGCAGAACATCTGCTTCTTCAGCCACTTCGGTCAGAGTAAAACCGTGAGTGGTCTCCAGCAGACTGGCCATCTTCGATGAATCGTATTCGTTCATCTGACAGCCCCAGGTTTTGATATGCAGTTTTTTTGTCATTGACTCATTGCTCAGTTAACGCCAGGAATGCAGGGCGCGTATTGTAATGCTTTGGCGCTGTTGTGACCAGTAGGTGAGAGACAGACAGCGCACTGGATTGAAAATCCGGTACACTTAGCCTATGTGTGCTAAGGATAATTAACCATGACGAATCTATCCACAGACGTTGCGATTATTGGCGGCGGTATGGTTGGGGCGGCACTGGCCCTGGGGCTTGCTCAAAACGGCTTTAGCGTTGCGCTGGTTGAGCAGCAAACGCCGGCTGTTTTTAACCCGGAGTTACCCCCTGATGTGCGGGTCTCTGCTGTCAGTGCTGCGTCCATTGCTTTATTAAACAGCCTTGGTGTCTGGCAGTCTGTTACCGCCATGCGCAGCCACCCCTGGCGCGAGCTGGAAACCTGGGAATGGGATAATGCCCGGGTGGTTTTTTCCGCCGGTGAATTAGGTGTGCCGGTTTTAGGGCATATGGTTGAAAACCCTGTGTTACAACGTGCACTGTGGGATGCCGTTTCGTCTCATCCGGCGGTGACTTGCTTCTGCCCGGCAACATTACGTTCGCTATCCACTGTTGCGAAAGGGCAGCAACTGGTACTCACTTCCGGTGAAGTACTCACTGCGCGGTTAGTGGTGGGGGCAGATGGCGCGCATTCAAAAGTACGCGAGATGGCCGGTATCGGTATTCATGGCTGGGAGTATGACCAGGCCTGTATGCTGATTACAGTAAAGCGGTCACAGGAATCAGGAGACCGTACCTGGCAGCAATTCACGCCAGACGGGCCCCGGGCGTGGTTACCGTTAATGGGAAATTACGGTTCAGTTGTCTGGTATGACAAGCCTGCACGCATTCAGGCACTGAATAAAATGCCGCTGGCACAACTGGCGAATGAAATCCGGGCCCATTTCCCCGAACGTATTGGTGAGACCGAACCGGTTGCCCGGGGAGCATTTCCGCTGGTGCGGCGCCATGCGTGGCGCTATGTCAAACAAGGCGTGGCCCTGATTGGCGATGCAGCACACACTATTCACCCGCTGGCGGGGCAGGGCGTGAACCTTGGTTACCGGGATGTCGATGCACTACTTGATGTGCTGGTTAATGCCCGCAGTTATGGTGAAGACTGGTCATCCAAAAACGTATTGTTGCGTTACCAGGCACGCCGCTACCCGGATAACATATTGATGCAAACCGGGATGGATCTGTTCTATGCCAGTTTCTCTAACCGGCTGGGGCCCGTAAAGTTGGCCCGGAATTTAGGCCTGATGGCGGCAGCGAATGCAGGAAAGATCAAATCACAGGTGCTGAAATATGCAATTGGTTTGTAGCCGTAACTGATCTCTGTGCCCGGCTGTTGCCGCCGGGCTTTTCTGTGGCTGGTATGGGTAAACCAGAGTTCAGTTAACTACATTCAGGAAACGGCAGTTCGGTAAGCTATAGTTCGGTAAACTACAGATGCAAAAAAAGCCCGATAAACGGGCTTTTTTTATTGAGTGGCTGGGGTACAGGGATTCGAACCCCGGATGGCGGAATCAGAATCCGCTGCCTTACCGCTTGGCGATACCCCAACAGGTGCGTTACGTATAACGTCTTTTTAAATTTGGCTGGGGTACAGGGATTCGAACCCCGGATGGCGGAATCAGAATCCGCTGCCTTACCGCTTGGCGATACCCCAAGAAAATGGTGGCTACGACGGGAATCGAACCTGTGACCCCAGCATTATGAGTGCTGTGCTCTAACCAGCTGAGCTACGTAGCCAAATTGTACTGCTATTGACCAGCCAAAAAACGACTGGCTGGGGTACCTGGATTCGAACCAGGGAATGCCGGTATCAAAAACCGGTGCCTTACCGCTTGGCGATACCCCAACGACTGACGCGTATCCACGCAGGAGTCGCAAAAAAAATGGCTGGGGTACCTGGATTCGAACCAGGGAATGCCGGTATCAAAAACCGGTGCCTTACCGCTTGGCGATACCCCATCCGACAACGCTAACGGAAATGGTGCGGGAGGCGAGACTTGAACTCGCACACCTTGCGGCGCCAGAACCTAAATCTGGTGCGTCTACCAATTTCGCCACTCCCGCAAAAAAGATGGTGGCTACGACGGGAATCGAACCTGTGACCCCAGCATTATGAGTGCTGTGCTCTAACCAGCTGAGCTACGTAGCCATCTTTTTTTTCGCGTTACCTTATCGGCGTTGCGGGGCGCATTATGCGTATTGGGCCTTGCAGCGTCAACACATTTTTTCCCGAAAAGTGGCTATGAATGTCTGTTTGACTATCTTGCGAACGACTTGGTGTGATAATCAACAAAATATTACGTTTTTTATGATTTTCCTGGTTAAAAAGCCATCATTATCAGTGGCGAAGTTTTTGGCGTATCTGCCGGTAATCGCCTGAGGAATACGGTATTACAGAAATGTTTGGTGAGATAACAAACAAAGTGTGAGGGAAACGAACAGAGGAATTAAGCAGGGTGCTTGCGAACGACTCAGCAAATAATAGTAATGGCTTATGTGCGTTTGCTGCCCGCATAAAAAATGCCCACATACTAGCGGGCATTCATATTGATGAAAAAGAAGGAAAAAACGTGGTTTTTCCTTCTTTTTAGTTAGCAGCTGAAAATCAATGAATTGATTTCTCAGACTTTTTATTGGGTGAGAACCTCTCGTTTTGTGCGGACATGAGGTTTGCCATCAGCCTTAATGCCCGCATATAGCGGGCATTGGCAGTGAAATTGTATAGCAGTGTTATTTATATGCAGACTGGTGCACACCAACAGCACGGCCTGACGGGTCGTTCATCGCTTTGAATGATTCATCCCATTCAATGGCTTTGGCAGAAGAGCAGGCAACTGACGGGCCACCAGGTACACATTCAGCCGCGCTTGGTACCGGGAACAGCTCTTCAAAAATTTCACGGTACAAGTAACCTTCTTTTGACGTTGGCGTGTTGTACGGGAAACGGAAGTGCGCGGTTTCCAGTTGCTGATCGGTAATTTGTTCTGCAGCAACTTCTTTCAGTGTGTCAATCCAGCTATAGCCAACGCCGTCGGAGAATTGTTCTTTCTGGCGCCATGCCACACTGGCTGGCAGATAGGATTCAAAACATTCACGCAGAATGTGTTTTTCCATTTTGCCGTTACCGCACATTTTATCTTGCGGGTTGATACGCATTGCCACATCGAGGAATTTTTTATCCAGGAAAGGAACACGCGCTTCAACACCCCATGCAGACATGGCTTTGTTCGCTCGGGCGCAGTCAAACATATGCAGTGCCTGCAATTTACGCACAGTTTCTTCATGGAGCTCTTTGGCATTGGGCGCTTTATGGAAATAGAGGTAGCCGCCAAATACTTCATCTGAGCCTTCACCGGACAGCACCATTTTGATGCCCATTGCTTTGATTTTACGTGACATCAGGTACATCGGCGTGGAGGCGCGGATGGTGGTGACATCATAAGTTTCAATGTGATAGATAACATCACGAATGGCATCCAGGCCTTCCTGCACAGTGAAGTGGATTTCATGGTGCACGGTACCCAGGTGGTCAGCAACTTCCTGCGCTGCTTTCAGGTCAGGTGAGCCTTCCAGACCAACTGCGAATGAGTGCAGTTGCGGCCACCAGGCTTCGCTACGCTCCTGATCTTCTACGCGGCGAGCGGCAAATTTTTTGGTGATAGCAGAAATAACAGATGAATCCAGGCCACCAGACAACAGCACGCCATAGGGTACATCGGACATCAAATGGCTTTTTACAGAATCTTCCAGAGCCTGGCGCAATTCGTTTTTGTCCGTCACGTTGTCTTTAACGGCATCGAACTCAAACCAGTCACGCTGGTAGTACTGGCGAATTTCGCCGTCTTTACTCCACAGGTAGCTTCCCGGAGGGAATTCGCTGATGGTGCGGCAAACAGGTACCAGTGCTTTCATTTCTGATGCGACATAGAAGTTGCCGTGTTCGTCATGGCCCATATACAACGGGATGATACCAATATGGTCGCGACCAATCAGGTACGCATCCTGTTCGCTGTCGTATAAAGCGAAGGCGAACATACCCTGCAGGTCATCAAGGAATTCCGGGCCTTTTTCTTTATACAGCGCCAGAATAACTTCACAGTCTGAACCCGTCTGGAATGCATAGCGGTCAGCGTATTCAGCGCGCAGAGCCTGGTGGTTGTAAATTTCACCATTGACTGCCAGAGCATGGGTGTGTTCCGGGTTATACAGTGGCTGGGCACCAGCGTTCACGTCCACAATAGACAGCCGTTCATGGGCAAGAATTGCTTTGTCACTGGCGTAAACACCGGACCAGTCCGGGCCACGGTGACGCATCAGGCGGGATAACTCCAGTGCTTTTTTTCGTAATTCAGCCGGGTCGGTTTTAATATCCAGCACACCAAAAATCGAACACATACACTTCTCCGTTTAACCGAACTGGGCGGTGATGTTGTCTTATATATATTGTGCAGCAAACCCTGTTTGCCGCATTCCGTAAGTAAGAAAATGCCCCAATGTGCATAACGGTGCAAGCCTTTTCAGGGTTCAAAAAATAAAAGTTAACCTGCTGCTGCGGAAAAGTGATTTTCTATATGTTTATTGATTCTGATATTGACGAATCTTCACTATTTCCTCTGTTTTGTTAGATAAACAATAATTGTGCTGTTTTGGTGCGCAGATAACAAAAACGGCGCATGTGCGCCGTCAGAAGTCGTGGTGGGCGAGAATCAGAGAATGTCTATTTCAGCAACGGAAGGGTAAATCCAGGTTGGGCGGAAAGGCACATTATCTATGTCGTCCATACTGGAAACGCCGGACAAGACCAGAATAGTTTCCAGCCCGGCCTGGAAGCCTGCCAGAATATCAGTGCGCAGGTTGTCGCCGACAATAACCGTGTGCTCAGAATGCGCCTGCATTTTGTTCAGCGCCGAGCGGATTATCCACGGGCTGGGTTTGCCAACATAAAACGGTTTACGCCCGGATATTTTCTCAATACCAGCACACAGTGCACCGCAGGCAGGGTAAAACCCCCGGCCATGGGTGTCCGGGTTAGTAGCAATGAACCGGGCGCCGTTTGCCACAAAATAGGCTGCTTTATGCATCATTTCCCAGTTATAAGACCGGGTTTCACCCACAATGACGAAGTCCGGGTTGATGTCTGTAATGGTAAACCCTGCTTTATAGAGTTCGTGAATCAATGCGCCTTCACCCACGACATAGGCTTTTTTGCCTTCCTGGCGGCGCAGAAAATCTGCAGTGGCCATGGCCGAGGTGTAAAACACGGAGTCTGGCACTTCAATGCCGGCTGCAGAGAACCGGTTAGCCAGATCCTGGCCTGTTTGCGAAGGGTAGTTGGTCAGTAAAACCAGCGGCAAACCTTTATTCATTATGCGCGCCAGAAATTCACTGGCGCCAGGCACGGCGACATTGTCGTGCATCAGCACACCATCAATATCGCAAATCACGTTCTGGATGGTCATTCGATACTCTTTATTAGCATTCTCAAGGGGCTAACTATAGCCTGGAACAGATGAAAATCCTGTTAATTTTCCAACAAACGCTGGAGCAGTGCGCCATTCAGCATGGCGCGTTTAACCAGCGCAAACGCACCAATCGCTGAGCGGTCATTCAGTTGAGAACGAACAACAGGGAGTTTTGTCCGGAATGCATTCAATGCCTGGGTGTTGATACAGGCCTGAATGGTTGGCATCAGTATTTTTTCTGCTTCTACCAACTCGCCAGCGATGACGACTTTTTGTGGGTTAAACAGGTTGATGGCAATAGCTATCGCTTTCCCCAGTTGGCGCCCAACATGTTCAATCACTTCTGTCGCCAAGGTGTCGCCTTTGTTGGCAGCTTTACAGATACTGGCAATATCGCAGTCATCAAGGGATAAACGGCTGGGGTAGCCTTGCTCCAGGCGCTGGCGCACCCGGTTTTCAATAGCGGCGTTGGCGGCAATGGTTTCCAGGCAACCAAAGTTTCCGCAATGGCAACGTTCACCAAGCGGGTCGACCTGAATATGGCCAATTTCACCTACGTTGCCATTACGGCCAATAAATATCTGCCCGTTAGAGATAATGCCAGCCCCGGTTCCCCGGTGCACACGCACCAAAATAGCGTCATCGCAGTCGCGGGTTGCGCCAAAATAGTGCTCGGCGAGTGCCAGGCTACGAATATCGTGGCCGACAAAACAGGTGATATTGAATTTTTTTTCCAGCACTGACACCAGCGGCCACTCGTTGACCGGGAGGTGAGGCATATAGCGAACCACACCTGTATCTGGCTCAACAAGCCCTGGAAGTATCACTGAGATAGCAATTAACTCACGGATTTTACGCTGGTTATTGTTGATAAACGTGGCGAGAGTATTCAGCAGCGCATCCTGCAGCGTTTCCTGAGTGCGTTCAGGAAGAGGAAAGTGCTCTTCAGCCAATGGCCGGGCACTTAAATCAAACAAAGTCAGTGTGGCATCATGGCGGCCAAGCCGCACTCCGATAGCCTGGAACAGACGTGTTTCAGTAATAATAGAAATAGCACGCCGCCCGCCGGTTGATGCCTGCTGATCGACCTCTTTAATTAACCCGCGCTCAAGTAACTGGCGGGTAATTTTGGTGACACTGGCGGGTGCCAGATGGCTGAGTTCGGCTATCTGAATACGTGAGATGGGGCCTGCCTGATCAATCAGACGGTAAACCGCCGCACTATTCAGTTGTTTAACCAAATCCACATTGCCAATTTGCGCTTGTCCGCCAGTTGTCATGCCTTACTTACTCTGTAACGACCTCGTTACCATTAACGATGGTCTTGATAATATGATAATCACGGGTAAACACGGTTAAATTGGCCACTTTGCCCGGCTCAATTGTCCCAAGATGTTTATCCATGCCTATAGCTCGCGCCGGATAGAGTGTCGCCATCCGCAGTGATTCATCCAGCGCAATGTTAACGTGCTCAACCAGATTGCGTACTCCCTCAATCATAGTCAGTGATGAACCACTCAGTGTGCCGTTTTCATCTACGCAAAGCCCGTCACGATAGTATATTGTTTTACCAGCAAAAATGAACTGGTCGATGTTTGCACCTGCCGGAGCGGTTGCATCAGTCACCAGACATAACTTGTCTTTTTTCACTTTTTTCGCCGTGCGGATGTTCGCAAAATCGACATGCATGCCGTCGGCAATAACACCACACCACACATCTTCTTCATCAAAAATTGCGCCTGCCAGGCCAGGCTCACGCCCAGTGATATATGGCATGGCGTTAAATAAATGCGTAGCAAAGGAGATACCAGCACGGAACCCAGCTTTGGCTTCACGCAAAGTGGCATTGGAATGCCCGGCGGAAACCACAATACCTGCACTGACTAATTGCTTAATTACTGCTGCCGGTACTTTTTCCGGAGCGAGCGTAATTTTGGCAATGACATCGGCATTCTGGCACAGAAAATCAACCAGTTGGCTTTCCGGTAACCGAATGTAGTCCGGGTTATGTGTGCCTTTTTTCTTGATATTTAACCAGGGGCCTTCGAGATGCAGGCCAAGTGCCTGGTTCTGGTGTTTGTTCAGATAATCACGCATCACATTAACCCCCTGCATCATCAGGGTGTCGCTGCAAGTGATAAGCGTAGGCAGGAAGCTGGTACAACCGGATTTTTCGTTGGCTGCCTGCATGATTTCCAGCGTCTTAACGCTGACTGCTTCTGCTGTGTCGTTGAACTGTACGCCACCACAACCATTGAGCTGCACATCAATAAAACCTGGGGAAATAATGGCGCCGTTCACCGCATGCCGGGCAAGTGTGTCGGGCAACTCGGACTCAGGACAGATACGGTCAATCAGACCATTGGCAATGACCACAGCATGGCCATCGAGAACTTCTCGGCCGGTATAAATCCGGCCCTGGGTTAAAGCGTACATAATTTCCCCCGGTTAATAGCTCGAGCTTAAAGATCTTTAATGTTTTCAGCTTCTAATTCATTGAAATATTTCAGTGTTTTCACTTTCAGTTCCATCGTTGACGGCTCGTCACAAACGATAACGGCTTTAGGATGGAGTTGCAGGCAACTGATTGTCCACATGTGATTGACATTGCCTTCAACGGCCGCCTGCAAAGCCTGAGCTTTGACCTGGCCTTGCACAAGAATCATTACTTCTTCGGCATCAAGCAGGGTACCCACACCAACAGTGAGTGCGTATTTTGGCACCTGGCTGACATCACCACCAAAGAAACGTGAATTGGCAACACGGGTTTCGTGAGTCAGCGTTTTGATTCTGGTCCGTGACGCCAGAGAAGATGCCGGCTCATTAAAGGCAATGTGCCCATCGTTGCCCACACCGCCCATGAAAAGGTGGATTTTTCCATATGCGCGAATTTTTTCTTCATATTGACGGCATTCTGCATCAATATCAGGCGCGTTACCATTCAACAGGTTGATATTTTCTTCGGGAATATCAACGTGTTCAAAGAAATTATGGTACATAAAGCTGTGGTAACTTTCCGGGTGTTCTTTGGGTAAACCGACATATTCGTCCATATTGAATGTGACAACATGTTTAAAACTAACCTGGCCTGCTTTGTGCATGTCAACAAGTGCCTTATAGGCTTCAAGCGGTGTGCCTCCGGTGGGCAGACCGAGGACAAAAGGGCGCTCAGCCGTAGGTTTAAATGCATTGATGCGGTTAACGATATGGCGCGCTGCCCACTTGCCAACTTGCTGTGGTGTAGCCAGGGGAATCAGTCTCATTGTTCACCTCATAAAGATAGAAAGAAACAGAAAAGCCGAATTGAGTTGCTCTAAAGTGTAATGCTCCGTCAGTCGAAGAGCGAACAGGGTCAATCCGTCTTGATTTTTCGAATGATAAAATAAGTTTTGGTTTCAGGCCAGTTAAAAGGGATGTAATAAGAAGCTTTTGGTGATTTTTATCAAAAATAAGTGTAATTAATTTGCGATGCGAATTATTTTTTCACACACTCCGCATGTAATATTTAAAGCTGTGCGGGTATTTCAGTTTCAGTCAAAATAAAAACAGACAGTTAGCTAAGACTTATCGGGTCTTACAAGGGGGAATATGTGAGTGTATTAGGTTATTTACAACGCGTTGGTCGCGCGCTCATGGTGCCTGTCGCGACCTTGCCTGCCGCGGCAATACTGATGGGGGTTGGCTACTGGATTGACCCGGTTGGTTGGGGCAGTCAAAGTGCGCTGGCGGCATTCTTCATCAAATCTGGTTCTGCCATCATTGACCATATGTCAGTACTGTTTGCTATTGGTGTGGCTTACGGTATGTCTAAAGACAAAGATGGTGCAGCGGCACTGACTGGCTTTGTCGGTTTTCTGGTGCTGACCACGTTATGTTCACCGGCTGCGGTGTCCATGATTCAAAATATTCCTGTCGATAAGGTTCCGGCGGCTTTCGGTAAAATCGAGAACCAGTTTGTTGGTATCCTGGTTGGGGTGATTTCTGCTGAGCTCTATAACCGCTTCAGCGGTGTTGAACTGCCTAAAGCGCTCTCTTTCTTTAGCGGACGCCGCCTGGTTCCCATCCTGACGTCTTTCGTGATAATTGCTGTGGCTTTCGTCATGATGTACACATGGCCCATTATTTTTGGTGGCCTGGTTAATTTCGGTGAGCATGTCCAGAAACTGGGCTCAGCGGGTGCCGGGATCTACGCCTTCTTTAACCGTTTGTTGATTCCGGTTGGTTTGCATCATGCACTGAACTCTGTGTTCTGGTTCGATGTGGCGGGTATCAACGATATTCCTAATTTCCTTGGTGGCGCTCAGTCTATTGAAGCGGGCAAGGCGATTCCGGGTATTACTGGCCGTTACCAGGCTGGTTTCTTCCCGATTATGATGTTCGGTTTGCCTGGCGCGGCTCTGGCTATTTACCATTGCGCCCGCCCGGAAAACAAAGCAAAAGTGTTAGGGATCATGATGGCGGGGGCGTTTGCTGCCTTCTTCACGGGGATAACTGAACCGTTAGAATTTTCCTTCATGTTCGTTGCACCTGTGCTGTATGTGATTCACGCAGTGCTTACCGGGATTTCTGTATATATCGCCGCTACTATGCACTGGATTGCCGGTTTTGGCTTTAGTGCTGGCTTTGTTGATATGCTGCTTTCCTCGCGTAACCCGCTGGCTACCCACTGGTACATGCTGATACCTCAGGGGCTGGTATTCTTCGCTATTTATTATGTGGTGTTCCGTTTCACTATCACTAAATTCAACCTGATGACACCGGGCCGTGAACTGGCTGTTGCCGGAAGCGAAGCCGATGGCGAAGATATGAATGTCAGCAATGGTGGTGCTGCGAAAGAGCAGGATGCAACTCTGCTTGCCCGTCAGTATATTGCTGCGGTGGGGGGCTCTGACAACCTGACTGCCATTGATGCCTGTATTACACGGTTACGCCTGAATGTGAAAGACTCTTCTCTGGTCAATGAAGCAATGGCGAAACGGCTGGGCGCAACCGGTGTAATTCGCCTGAATAAAACCAGTGTGCAGGTTATTGTTGGCTTCGTTGCAGAGAAAATTGCTAACGCAATGAAAACTATCGGGCACGTTGAAGCTGCGCCTGCTCCGTCACCCGCACAAAGTGGTGCCAAATTGCAGGCTGTTCCTACTTCTACGGCAGTTACCGTGGTTTCACTGGTATCACCGGTTACCGGTGCGGTTGTTGCTCTGGATCAGGTGCCTGATGAAGCCTTTGCCAGCAAAGCCGTTGGCGATGGCGTGGCGATTAAACCGACCGACAGCATGGTGGTTGCACCAGCAGCCGGGACTATTGTGAAAATCTTCAATACCAACCACGCATTCTGCCTGGAAACGGAAGAAGGTGCAGAGTTGGTGGTACATATGGGGATTGATACTGTCGCACTGAACGGTAAAGGGTTCACGCGCCTTGTTGAAGAAGGTGAAACTGTGACTGCCGGGCAACCGGTACTGCAGTTAGATCTCGATTACCTGAATGCCAATGCCCGCTCCATGATTAGTCCGGTTGTCTGCAGTAATATTGACGACTTTGCTGGCCTGGAGTTAAAAGCAGAAGGCCAGGTTATTGCCGGGCAGACTATTTTGTTCGACATTAAAAAGTAATTAATCCCGCCTGATACGTAAATCAACGGCTGAAGGTTTTCTTCAGCCGTTTTTTACGCCCGCAGTAACTACGCAGAGCAATAAATCCAGAATTATTGCAACATAAAGGTTGTTTCCACGCGCCGCTTATTAGATCATTCTCCGTTAAATGATGTTTACGCTTTGAGGACTCTGTGATGAGTGAGGCTGAAGCCCGCCCAACGAATTTTATCCGCCAGATCATCGATGAAGATCTGGCTGCTGGTAAGCATGACCATATTTGCACCCGTTTTCCGCCGGAACCCAACGGTTATTTGCATATCGGCCATGCCAAGTCGATTTGCCTGAATTTCGGTATTGCGCGTGATTACCAGGGGCAATGTAATCTGCGTTTTGACGATACCAACCCGGTTAAAGAAGACATCGAATACGTTGAATCAATTAAACACGATGTGCAGTGGTTAGGTTTCCAGTGGGCAGGTGACGTGCACTACTCATCTGATTACTTTGATCAGTTGTACCAGTACGCGCTGGAATTAATTAACAAAGGCCTGGCCTATGTTGATGAGCTGACTCCGGAACAAATCCGTGAATATCGCGGTACGCTGACTGCGCCCGGGAAAAATAGCCCCTACCGCTCACGCGGTGTTGAAGAAAACCTGGCGTTATTCGAAAAAATGCGTGCTGGTGGGTTCCAGGAAGGCACTGCCTGTCTGCGCGCCAAAATCGATATGGCTTCGCCATTTATGGTAATGCGTGATCCGGTGATTTACCGTATTAAGTTCGCAGAACACCACCAGACCGGGAACAAATGGTGCATTTACCCGATGTACGATTTCACCCACTGCATCTCTGATGCGCTGGAAGGCATTACGCATTCTTTGTGTACTCTGGAATTCCAGGATAACCGCCGTTTGTACGACTGGGTGCTGGATAACATTACGATTCCGGCTCACCCGCGCCAGTATGAATTTTCACGCCTGAACCTTGAATATGCTGTTATGTCCAAGCGTAAACTGAATTTACTGGTCACTGAGAAAATTGTTGAAGGTTGGGATGACCCACGTATGCCGACCATCTCAGGCCTGCGTCGCCGTGGTTATACCCCTGCATCAGTAAGAGAGTTTTGTAAGCGCATCGGTATTACCAAACAGGATAATACGGTTGAGATGGCAGCGCTCGAAGCCTGTATCCGTGAAGACCTGAACGAACACGCACCACGGGCGATGGCTGTGATTGATCCCGTTAAAGTGGTCATTGAAAACTACCCGCAAGGGCAGAGCGAAATGATAACCATGGCTAACCATCCAAATAACCCGGACATGGGAAGCCGTGAAGTGGCATTCAGTGGCGAAGTCTTTATCGACCGCGCAGATTTCCGCGAAGAAGCGAACAAGCAATACAAACGCCTGGTGCTGGGTAAAGAAGTGCGTTTGCGTAATGCATATGTGATTAAAGCTGAGCGTATCGAGAAAGACGACGAGGGGAATATCACCACGATCTTCTGCAGCTATGACGCAGAAACCCTGAGTAAAGACCCGGCAGACGGGCGCAAAGTGAAAGGTGTTATTCACTGGGTAAGTGCCGCACACGCATTACCTGTTGAAATCCGTTTATATGACCGCCTGTTCAGTGTGGCGAACCCTGGTGGAGCTGATGATTTCCTGTCAACAGTCAACCCGGAATCCCTGGTGATTAAACAAGGTGTGGCAGAAATGAACCTGAAATCAGCCCAGCCTGGTAAAGCGCTGCAATTTGAGCGTGAAGGTTACTTCTGCCTGGATGACCGCTACAGCACAACCGAGAAACTGGTATTCAACCGTACTGTTGGGTTGCGTGATACCTGGGCGAAAATCGCCGGTTAATTGATTGAATCCCCGGGGCATTACCGGGTGAAGACTAACCGTAGTCGTGGTTCACGGCTACGGTTTTTTTTGCCTGCAACAGCCATTTTTTTGCGCCATTCCTGGTAGCTCCCGCCAGTACACGTCATTCCACGCAGCGATTAACACCATAAAAGCAACGGATTTATCCATAACCTGATTCTGTGAGAATTGCCGCAATTCTTTCTGAAACCGGTTGCAGAGGAAGTGCATGTTCAGTCAGTCTGAAACCGGTTGCAGAGAGCAAACAAACAAAGGATCAGCTATGGGCACTATCAGAGATTACAGCGCGCTGGCAAACAATATTCTCACTGAAGTTGGTGGTGAAGCGAACCTGGTGAGCTTCTCCCGTTGCGCAACTCGGTTACGTTTGGTGTTAAAGGAAGTTCCTGAATCGGCTGTTGAGCGGGTAAAAAACCTGACTGGTGTTATTACTGTCGTCCTGAGCGGGGGCCAGTTTCAGGTGGTTATTGGTACACATGTCGCCGATGTGTATCAGGCTTTTTCCGCGCTGGTTGATAGTGACACGCTAACCAATGCTACAGCTGAGAAAAAACGCCCACTGGATGCTGTTGTGGCAACGATGTCGGCGGTTTTTGCACCTGTTATTTACGTGCTGGCCGCTGCCGGGTTGCTGCAGGGGTTGCTTATCATCATCAATTATTTCTCTGTATCCTTTCATACGACAGGTACCTTTGGGGTACTCAATTTTATCTCCTGGACACCGTTTGCATTTCTGCCGGTTTTCATTGCCATAACGGCAGCAAAACATTTTAAGTGCAATACCTATATAGCCGTGTTGTGCTGTTGCGCATTAATCAACCCGGACTGGGCAGTGATTGCCGGGAAAATTGCCAGTGGCGAAGGCTTTACTTTTCTCGGTATTCCGTTAGCGAAGACGGTTTATACCTCATCGGTGCTACCGCCGTTATTTCTGGTTTGGGGGCTGGCACATCTGGAACGCCTGGTATTACGTGTTTTGCCTGATGTAGTAGCGCCTTTATTCACACCTCTCATTTGTGTTGTTGTGATGGTTCCTGTAACGCTGGTGGTGATTGGCCCGGTAACGGCCGGGCTGGCGAATGGTATTGCTCATGGTTATAACTGGCTGTTCAATGCGGCTCCACCGCTGGCTGCTGCGGTTATCGGCGGTGTATGGCAGGTTATTGTCATTTTTGGCGTCCATTGGGGGATTACCCCTGTCATTATGGCTAACTTTGATATGTATGGCCGTGACTCTTTTCAGGCATTCCAGACGATGGCCGTTGTGGCGCAAATGGCTGCAGCCTTTGCCTGTGCGATGAAAACCCGCCAGGCTGCGTTCCGGCCAGTTGCATGGTCTGCCGGGCTGACCGGGGTGTTTGGGATTACTGAACCTTCTATTTATGGTGTCACTCTGCGCCTGAAAAAACCGTTTATTTGCGGTTGTATCGGTGGGGCTACAGGGGCATGCGTCGCCAGTTTCTTTGGCAGCTACTACTATGCTTATGCCGGGCTCCCGGGGTTGCTGACGATTATGAATGCTATCAGCCCGGAAAACCCCCAGTCGTTTATTGGTGAAGTGGTGGGGCTTGGTGTGACTGTGGCGGTGACTTTTGCTCTGGTGTTTATGGTGGGCTTTACGGAGCCGGAAATGCCGGAAAACAAACAAAATACACCAGAACCGCGCGCTAAAGAGAATATGCCTACTGAACTGGTGTTAAATAGCCCGGTTTCAGGGAAACTGGTTTCTCTGAGCGAGGTTAACGATGAAACCTTTGCCAGCAAACTGCTGGGCGATGGTATCGCTATTTTACCTGACAACGGCGTTATTATTGCTCCCTGCGATGGGGAAGTGGCTTCGGTAATTGACTCACAACATGCAGTCGGGATGCTGTGCGCAAATGGTGCCGAACTGCTCATTCATGTGGGCCTTGATACAGTGAAGCTCCAGGGGGCACATTTCACCACGCTGGTGAAAATCGGGGATTACGTGACTGCCGGTACCCCGTTGATTCAGTTCGATAAAGAAAAGGTTATTGAAGCAGGCTATGACATTACGACGCCGGTACTGGTGGTGAACAGCGATGAGCATGCTTTGGTATTTCACCAGCAATCGGGAAAGGTTGATAGCGGCAACCCTTTATTTTCTGTTGCTTAAATACTCGGGGCCAGCATTACTGGCCCCGCTCTTGTTGCCTCAAAATTGAAACGGCACGCGAAACCCATTACAGTCGTGTAGCTCTGAATATATCTGTTGGGGTTCAGAGTGCAGGCTAATCTGCCTTTCAGGCCGTAGATAATTCGGGGAGTCGTTTTTCAATGGTAAAAATGCTGGATGTCGCTAAAGCTGCGGGGGTATCTAAATCTACCGTGTCCCGGGTGCTGAATGGTAAAGACATCGTCAGTGATGAAATTAAACGCCTGGTGTTTAAAGCCATTGAAGAAACGGGTTACCGGCCTAATTTGTTGGCCCAGCAACTGGCAACGCAGAAAACACGTTTAGTGGGTTTTGTAATGACCAATGCTTTGTACAATGGCCCTTACTTCTCAACGCTGATTTATGGTGCTGCAACCTGGAGCGAACAATATCAGCATCAGCTTATTTTTGCCGATGGTAAGCACTCTGCAGAAGATGAAACGGCGGCGATTGATTACCTGGTACGCATGAAATGTGCCGGTATTATGGTTTACCCGCAGTACCTCACTCCTGATGAACTGGATGCGATTATTGATACCAGCCCGGTTCCTGTTATTGTTCTCAACCGCACATTAGCACGCCACCCAGAGTGTGCTATCAGCGTTCTGCACTATCAGTGTGCCCGAATGATGATGGCATTCATTCTGGATATGGGGCACCGCAACATCGCCTGGATAAGCGGCAGAAAGGGGTCTCCTACCAATAACATGCGTTATCAGGCGTATTTAGATGAGTTATCTGCACAAGGTCTTACTCCTGTTCCTGCACTGGCAGTGCCCGGTGACTGGAGTATGGAAAGTGGTTATGCCGCTGCCCGGCAACTGATTGAGCAGGCAATACCCTTCAGCATGATCCTCGCGGGTAATGATGATATGGCATTAGGTGCTATGAAAGCGCTGCAAGAGGCGGGAATTGCGGTACCTGGCGATATTTCAGTTGCCGGGTTTGATGATTCGCGCATTGGCGGTTTTGTTTCTCCGGCGCTTACCACCATTAAGATCCCCCTGGTTGACATGGTCAAACTGGCTGTTGAACGTTTGTTAGGTATCTCCCCGCATACCGATAAAACTTGTGTGAGTTTACCCGGTGAATTGGTCATTCGCGACTCGGTAAAAAACCTCAATTAACCCGCCCGATTGTTTTCCTTTTTCTGGCTGTATTTAGTAAATTTTCGAAAGAAAATAACTACCATCATCAAAGAGCATGAAAATTTGCTTTCTTCGATTCAGCTCGTGTTTCTCTTCAGGTTTTTTCTTTTTGTATTTTAATTAATGTGTTGTTTTATATCTATATTTCAAATAAATTCGGTCGTAAATTGAGCGCCGTTGTGCTCTTTTCCTATTGTAACAAAATATAATTAAATATGTGCTTGTGGTCATAATTACATGATTTTTTGTGTAAATCGCATTGATAATTCGCATCGCGAAAAATAACCTGAGGCAGTGCCTGAGTACCGCACCCTGTTGATTAGTCATTTTATTTTTCCCGTTTTCGGGGTTTTACGTCAAAGAGGAATAACTATGCGTAAGTCTGTGGGCAAACGCAGTACAGTGGCGCTGGCAATCGCCTGCGCTACGGCTTTTTCTGGTTGGGGAGGGAGTTTCACTGCCCATGCTGCGGGGTTTATCGATGACTCCACCCTGGCTGGAGGGATTTATTACTGGCAACGAGAGCGTGACCGCAAAGATGTGGTGGCAGACGAGTATAAAACCAATCTGTCACACGCAACGTGGAGCGCAAACCTTGATTTTCAGTCTGGTTATTTTGCCGATATGTTTGGCCTGGATCTTGCGGTTTTTACCGCAATTGAAATGGCGGAGTCCCATGAAAGTGGGCACCCCAATGAAATCGCTTTTTCATCAAGCAATAAAGCTTACCAGGAAGACTGGCGGGGCGATAAGAGCGGCATCAGCCTGTATAAAGCGGCAGCAAAGTTTAAACACGGGCCGGTGTGGGCGCGCGCCGGGTATCTCCAGCCCACCGGGCAAACCTTGCTTGCTCCACACTGGAGCTTTATGCCGGGTACTTATCAGGGTGCAGAGGCTGGGGCTCAATTCGATTTCGCAGATGCCGGGGCACTCAGCTTCTCATATATGTGGAGCAATGAGTATAAATCGCCATGGCATATCGAGATGGATAAATTCTACCAGAATGACCGGCGAACCCGTGTTGACTACCTTCACTCCGTTGGCGCGAAATTTGATTTCAAAAATAACTTGGTGCTCGAAGCAGCTTTCGGCCAGGCCCAGGGGTATGTTGACCAGTACTTCGGTAAAACCAGTTACAAATTTGATGTGGCTGGCAGCCCGCTATCCACCAGCTATCAATTCTATGGTACGCGCGACAAGGTTTCCGGCGGTGGCGTCAATGATATTTATGACGGCATGGCATGGTTGCAGGCATTAACTTTTGGCTACCAGGTGGGCAAGGTAGATTTGCGCCTGGAAGGCACCTGGGTCAAAGCGGAAGGGCAGCAGGGCTATTTCCTGCAACGTATGACACCAACCTATGCTTCCTCCAACGGTCGCCTTGATATTTGGTGGGATAACCGCTCCGATTTTAACGCCAATGGCGAGAAGGCAGTATTTGTTGGGGCAATGTACGACCTGGTGAACTGGAATTTACCCGGCTGGTCCATTGGGGCGTCTTATGTTTATGCCTGGGATGCCAAACCTTCCAGCTTACCCACAACAGATGGCTACTACGATGCTGGTTATCGCCTGAAAGAGTCTGCTTATAGCCTGGATGCTGCATATACCATTCAGAGCGGGCGGGTACAAGGTACGCTGTTCAAACTTCATTTCACCCAATACGACAACCACTCTGATATCCCGAGCTATGGCGGCGGGTACGGCAATATTTTCCAGGATGAGCGGGATGTGAAATTTATGGTGATTGCCCCTTTCACTGTTTTCTAAAGCAACCTGAGGCTGTTCAGGTTTCCGTCGGGTAATTTTTGGCACTGCTGGGGATTCGCGAAGCCAGCAGGCGCAACTCAGAGGATGAAAAATGAAACGTTTAAATAAATCTGTCCTGGCTGCTCTGGTATTCGGAATGCTGTCAGGCCAGGCGGGTGCCGACCAGAAAACGGTCGGGCAATTAAGTGAGTTTGGCGTCAAATACCAGGTTCTGGACAACCATGCGGCATTAAATGGTGTGGATTGCGCTGCGCTGGGGGCTGACTGGGCATCCTGCAACAAAGCGGTTATTACACTGACCAACCACAGTCACCGGGCCGTGACATCACATGACTGGGCCATATATTTCCCCAGCATTCGCCAGATCCTGCGTACGGATAACCCGGCATTCACTATCACACATATTACTGGCGACCTGCATAAGCTTGAACCAACAGAGAAATTTACTGGTTTTGCCGCCGGGCAATCTGTTGATATTCCCATTGTGAATGAATACTGGCAGTTATTTATGACCGATGTCATCCCGCGTTGGTATGTCACCGCTCCCGGCGCACAACCTCAGGTTATCGCCAGTACCGATACCGAGGATTTAACTCAGTTCGTGGCACCAATTGGTGACAACTGGAAACGCACACCGGATGACAACAACATTTTAATGACGGCTGATACCCGTTTTGAAAAAAACAGTGATGTATCACGGCTTGCTGCACAGTCTCTGCGTGGCGCCATTATTCCAACCCCCAAACAGATTAAAGTGCATAAGAAAGATGCTGTTCTGAGTAATGGCGTGGCACTCGACCTGGCTGTTTTGTTGCGGCCATCTGCTGAGGTGATTGAGGCGCGCTTTAAGCAGTTGGGTATCAAAACCGGCAGTGGTTACCCGGTGCGCACATCGATTGCACCGAAAACCTTTACTGGCGACGATGCCCGTAGCGGTGCCTATCGGCTTACGATTAAAGAAGGTGAAGCGGTGGTCACCGGGTTTGATCAAACTGGGGTCTTTTATGGATTACAGTCAATTTTATCGCTGGTGCCGGTAAGTGGTGCGAAAACGATTGCAACTCTGGATGCCAGTGATGCACCGCGCTTTGATTACCGCGGCATGTTCATTGATGTTGGGCGTAATTTCCACTCTAAAGCCGCTATTTTACGCGCGCTTGATCAAATGGCAGCTTATAAGCTGAATAAATTCCACTTTCATCTGAGCGATGATGAGGGCTGGCGTATTGAAATCCCCGGCTTGCCGGAACTGACTGAAGTGGGCGGGAAGCGTTGCCATGATTTAACTGAAAGACAGTGTTTGTTACCACAATTAGGATCAGGCCCGGACAGTAACAATAATGGCAGCGGTTATTTTACTCGGGCGGATTACATTGAAATACTCGAATACGCTAAAGCCCGCCATATTGAGGTGATTCCGGAAATTGATATGCCAGCGCATGCCCGGGCTGCTGTAGTGTCAATGGAAGCACGTTATGACAGGCTGATGAAAGAGGGTAAGCCTGATGCAGCGAATGAATACCGTTTGCTCGACCCGACCGATACATCGCGTACCACGACGGTTCAGTTCTATGACAAGGCCAGTTATCTGAACCCGTGCCTGGATTCATCTCGCCGCTTTGTTGATAAAGTAATGAGTGAAATTCTCCAGATGCATAAAGAAGCGGGTTTGCCGCTGACAACCTGGCATTTTGGCGCAGATGAAGCGAAAAATATCTACATGGGGGCCGGGTACACGGATAAAGCCAGCCCGGAGGCAGGAAAAGGGCAGGTGGATATGAGCCAGCAAGATAAACCCTGGGCGAAATCCGAAGTGTGCCAGGCGCTGGTGGCATCTGGCGCAGTTGAAGATATGGCGCATTTGCCAAGCTGGTTTGCGGTAGAAGTGAGTAAACTGGTTGATGCCCATGGCATTGAGAAAATGCAGGCCTGGCAAGATGGCCTGAGAGATGCGTCAGGCGCGTCGGCCTTTGCAACTAAACGCACCGGGATTAACTTCTGGGATACCCTGTACTGGGGTGGTTCAGATGCGGTGAGTGACTGGGCCAATAAAGGCTATGAAGTCACGATTTCCAACCCGGATTATGTTTACTTTGACTTCCCGTATGAAGTAGACCCAATGGAGCCGGGCTATTACTGGGGAACCCGGTTTACCGATGAACGTAAAGTGTTTAGCTTTGCACCAGATAACTTGCCGCAAAATGCAGAAACTTCGGTAGACCGTGATGGCAATGCGTTCAGTGCCGGTTCGGCGAAGTTATGGCCCGGGGCTCATGGTTTGTCGGCGCAAGTCTGGAGTGAAGTTGTTCGCACTGATGAAGAAATGGAATACCGTTTATTCCCGCGTATTATTTCAGTAGCGGAGCGTGCCTGGCACAAGGCTTCCTGGGAACAGGACTGGCAGCCCGGGCGGGAGTATAAAGGCGGAGAAACCCACTATGTCGATACGGCTGCTTTGGCAAAAGACTGGCAGCGGTTTGCCAATGTGTTAGGCCAGCGTGAGTTGGCGAAACTGGATGCCGCCGGTATTGCCTGGCGTGTTCCGGTACCTGGTGCCCGGATTGTTGACGGGAAACTGGCCACTAATGTCAGCCTGCCAGGGCTCAGGGTTGAATACTCCGTTGATGGCGGGGAGCAGTGGCAGGTTTGGCGCAATGACGCCCGGCCGGTTGTCAGTGGTAACGTACAGGTGCGTGCTGTGAGCCCGGATGGCAACCGTACCAGCAGGGTGGTGATTGTTGAGTGACACGGGGTTGCTTGCGGGGCAGGAGTGCCCTGCAAGCGGCGCGGCATAAGGCCATAACAGATAAAAAAAGCCAGGTTCTAAACCTGGCTTTTTTTTGGTGTCACATTGCACCGGCTTACGGGTACACCCGATTATTTGGTGCCTTCGTGCGCATTTTCATCATCACGGCAATCGCCTTCAGCACAATGACCATAAAGGTACAGGCTGTGGTTTGTCAGGCGGATACCATGGCTGGAAGCAATTTCACGCTGGCGAGCTTCAATCGAATCATCGCTGAACTCGATAACTTTACCGCAGTCAAGGCAAATCAGGTGGTCATGATGGTGCTGCTGCGTCAGTTCGAAAACGGATTTACCACCTTCGAAGTTATGGCGTGTAACTATTCCGGCGTCATCAAATTGGTTGAGCACGCGATACACGGTAGCAAGACCAATCTCCTCTCCCATGTCAATCAGTCGCTTGTATAAATCTTCCGCGCTGACATGGTGATTGTCCGGCTCCTGCAACACTTCCAGGATTTTTAACCGGGGAAGCGTGACTTTCAGGCCTGCCTTCTTTAATGCGGTGTTGTTGTCAGTCATGCGGAATATGTCCTGTTGCTTGCAAAGTGCCCGTGAATGGGCGTACGACGTAATACGCTAAAGTTAATGCGTCTCATTATAGGTTTGACACTCCCTAAAGAAAACCGCAAGTCTCCAGCAAAATTGAAAAATAATAATCTGACAGCACTGGCAAATTTACCAAAAATACATGCTGTCAACTGGATCATTGTACAGCGCTAACGCAAAAAAGTTAAAAAAATGTAGCAATTATTTTTATCGGTTTTACCTATCAATCCGGCGCAATATGATTGCGCCGGTGAACTATCAGGCATTAATAATGCTATCGAGCTGCATTTCTTCGGAAACTTGCTTAACCCATTTTTCAACACGTTCAGCTGTCAGCTCAGGCTGACGGTCTTCATCGATAGCCAGGCCGACAAAATGGTCGTCATCCGCCAAACCTTTCGACGCTTCAAAATGATACCCGGCAGTTGGCCAGTGACCGACGATAACCGCACCACGTGGTTCGACGATGTCGCGCATTGTGCCGAGTGCGTCACAAAAATATTCGGCGTAATCTTCCTGATCACCACAACCGAACAGGGCTACCAATTTACCCGTAAAATCAATTTCTTCCAGTGTAGGGAAAAAATCATCCCAGTCACACTGTGCTTCACCGTAATACCAGGTTGGGATACCAAGCAGCAGAATATCGAAGGCTTCAATGTCTTCTTTGCTGCTCTTGGCTATGTCGTGCACTTCAGCAACATCTTTACCAAGCTGTTTTTGAATGATTTTTGCAATGTTTTCAGTGTTGCCGGTGTCGCTGCCGAAAAAAATGCCTACGATCGCCATGAGTTTAATAACCTCTTGAAACTTAATGTTATGGTGGCGTGAGTTTGTCCACAGATAAGGCAATGATAGCAGAACAGCTTCCAGTGCGGAAACAGCTATCATTACCGGGTGCACACACTGCTACATGAAAAGGAAAAACTGCCGGGAATGCGTGGATTATATATGACCTGGTTTTGTGTTATCTAACTGAGCCATCAGCATCTCTTCAATAAGTTCGCTACGGCTCATGTTTCGCACCTGCGCCAGCTCATTCAGCGCATCTACCGCATCGGCATTCAGTTTTAATTCCACACGCTTAAGCCCACGAACCTTATCGCGTTTAAGCTGGTTGCGTTTGTTAATACGCAATTGTTCGTGACGTGACAGTGGATTTGTTTTCGGGCGACCCGGACGGCGTTCATCCGCGAACAGATCTAATGTCGTACGGTCCGTTTGTTCTTTTGCCATGATTAGAATAGTGAGGAAAACAGGTGGCTTGAGCAACGTGCTCGGGCGCATTACAGCGCGCCATGATACATCAGGCTACATGACGCGCCAACGCGAAAGCCACATTTGCCAGCCAGTCGGCGGCTTTTTAATCAGTTTTCGTCCGAAGGGCTAAGAAAACGGCGAATCGCGCGAATGACTGCCTCTGGTTTTTCTGCATGAACCCAATGACCTGCACCTGCAACGACCCAGGCTTTGGCACAGGGGAATTGAGCAAGCAGTGTTTCACGATACTGTTCCTGAATATAAGGCGACAGCCCGCCGCTGATAAAGAGTGCCGGATGCGGCCATGGTGTGACGGTTTCCCATCCAACAATATTGCTGTATTGCGCTTTGAGTACCGGGACATTAAAACGCCACTCGCCATTAACAAAGGATTTCAGCAAAAACTGAATAACCCCTTCTTCATCGAGGATGTTGCGCATGATTGCCGCTGCATCCTGCCGGGTAGTTACACCGGCTGCATTAACGGCGTCTATAGCGGCAAAAATAGTATCATGGCGGCGAACGTGATAATCGACGGGGGCAATATCAATAGCGACCAGTTTTTCAACCCGTCCCGGTGCCTGTTGTGTCACCGCCATTGCGGTTTTGCCACCCATTGAATGGCCGATGAATATCGCCCGGTCTATGTGCTGTTCGTCCAGCGTGTCCAGTACATCCTGCGCCATGGCAGGCCAGGTCATAGTGTCACTGCGTGCAGACAGGCCGTGGTTGCGTAAGTCTATTTGCAGTACGTCGTGGTCCTTAACCAGGTCCCTTGCCAGAACGCCTAAATTGTCCAGCGTACCGAATAATCCATGGATGAGCACAACCGGTGGATTGTTAGTCATTTGTTGAGCAGATTGCAGGCGAGCGTGTAATTTCATAGAAAACTTCTTTTTTTCGCTGTCTCAGGAATAGGGTATTATGTTGGCTATTCTGCCATCCGGCTGCAAGGGTTACAGTTAATTCTGACTTTTGACACCATCCCGGGTTGATGCTATTCGCCATTGGGTTTTGACTCTATAATCCCAATGATTTGTATTCAGAAAAGATATGTAACTGGATTAAAATGAAAACGATTGAAGTTGATGACGAGCTGTATCGCTACATCGCGAGCCACACACTGCATATTGGTGAAAGCGCGTCAGACATTTTGCGGCGTATGCTGAAACTCTCTTCTGGTCAGCAATCTGTTGCGCTGTCCTCTTCTACAGTTTCAACAAACAGCAGTGTTCCTGTTCCCCGTACTGAAAAAGCGCCAGAAAAACCGAAAGATAAAGTACGGGCAATGCGTGAATTACTCCTGTCAGATGAATATGCAGAGCAAAAGAAAGCGGTTAACCGCTTTATGCTGGTGCTTTCAACGCTCTACTCCCTGGATTCTTCCACATTTGCTCAGGCTACGGAGTCTTTACACGGGCGCACCCGGGTGTATTTCGCTATTAATGAGCAAACCTTATTGAAGAATGGTAATCAGACTAAACCTAAGCAAGTTCCCGATACCCCATATTGGGTGATCACGAATACCAATACGGGCCGCAAACGTAGCATGGTCGAGCATATTATGCAGTCGATGCAGTTCCCGGCAGAGTTGATTGAAAAGGTTTGCGGCACCATTTAACGCTTGTGACAAAAAGGACCAGCAATGGCTAACCATCCTCGAGCAGGGCAACCTGCGCAGCAGAGTGATTTGATTAATGTCGCTCAACTGACCGCTCAGTATTATGTACTGAAACCTGAGTCAGGTAATCCAGAGCACGCGGTGAAGTTTGGTACGTCAGGCCACCGGGGTAGTGCCGGTCGCCATAGTTTCAATGAAAGCCATATTCTTGCTATCGCTCAGGCGATTGCCGAGAACCGTGCCCAGAATGGTATTACCGGGCCATGTTATGTCGGTAAAGATACCCATGCGCTTTCTGAGCCGGCATTTATTTCTGTTCTGGAAGTGCTGGCTGCCAATGGTGTGGATGTGATTGTTCAGCAGGATAACGGTTTCACGCCGACGCCTGCTGTTTCCAATGCGATTCTGGTTCATAACAAGCAGGGTGGTCCGCTGGCTGATGGTATTGTTATTACGCCATCGCATAACCCACCAGAAGATGGTGGTATCAAATATAATCCGCCTAATGGTGGCCCGGCAGACACCGGTGTAACAAAAGTTATTGAAGAACGTGCCAATGCGTTAATGGCAGCCGGCCTTGCGGGTATTAAGCGTGTGTCGCTTGATGACGCGCTGGCTGGTGGGCATGTTCAGGAAGTCGACCTTGTTCAGGCGTACATTGAAGGCCTGGCCGATATCATTGATATGGCTGCCATTCAAAAAGCGGGGCTGAAACTGGGTGTGGATCCGCTCGGCGGTTCCGGTATTGAATACTGGAAGCGCATTGCAGATCATTACAAGCTGGATCTGACGCTGGTTAATGACCAGGTTGATCAAACGTTCCGCTTTATGCACCTGGATAAAGACGGTGTGATCCGCATGGACTGTTCTTCTGAATGCGCCATGGCAGGTCTGCTGGCTCTGCGTGATAAATTTGACCTGGCATTTGCGAATGACCCGGATTATGACCGTCACGGTATTGTTACCCCGGTTGGGTTAATGAATCCAAACCATTATCTTGCTGTCGCCATTAATTATTTATTCCAGCATCGCCCGCAATGGGGCAGTGATGTTGCTGTGGGTAAAACCCTGGTTTCTTCAGCCATGATTGACCGGGTAGTGGATGCCCTGGGCCGTAAGCTGGTGGAAGTGCCGGTTGGGTTCAAATGGTTTGTTGATGGCCTGTTTGATGGCAGTTTTGGCTTTGGTGGGGAAGAGAGCGCCGGGGCATCGTTCCTGCGTTTTGATGGTACGCCATGGTCAACCGATAAAGACGGGATCATCATGTGCCTGCTGGCCGCGGAAATTACAGCTGTGACCGGTAAAAACCCGCAGCAACATTATGATGAGCTGGCTGCACGTTTCGGTGCACCGAGCTATAACCGCCTGCAGGCGGCTGCAACATCTGCACAAAAAGCGGCGTTGTCTCGTTTGTCACCGGAAATGGTCAGTGCCAGTACCCTTGCCGGAGATGAAATCACCGCCCGTGTGACTACAGCTCCCGGCAATGGCGCAGCTATTGGCGGCCTGAAAGTCATGACCAAAAACGGTTGGTTTGCCGCGCGTCCGTCTGGTACGGAAGATGCTTATAAAATTTACTGTGAAAGTTTCCTGGGCGCGGAGCACCGTAAACAGATAGAAACCGAAGCCGTGGAAATTGTGAGTGCAGTACTGAGCAGTGCTAAATAATGCCAGGAAGAAAGAGAAACAGCCGGTTGCTGTTTCCTTCTTTTTAGTTAGCAGCCGAAAATCAATAAATTGATTTTCCTGGTTTTTTATTGGGTGGCACCCTCTTGTTCTGTGCAGACATGAGGTTTGTCATCAGACTTAAAGAGCGCCAGTGGCGCTCTTTTTTTATGGCTGGTTCAGTATTGGGTTAATTCAGCATAAAACGGTAACCGATACCGGTTTCAGTTAACAGATGGCGTGGGCGTGCGGGGTCAGTTTCCAGTTTTTGGCGCAAATGCCCCATATAAATACGCAGGTAGTGGCTGTGCTCGACAGCATTTGGTCCCCACACCTGGTTAAGTAACTGGCGTTGCGTCAGTACTTTTCCATGATGGCGCAATAATACAGCCAGCAGGCGAAATTCAATTGGTGTCAGGTGAATATCAGCTTCATTCCGGCAAATACGCCGTGCTGCGAGATCAACCTGGATATCGCCAAAGGTGTACAGGCTGACGTTCTCTTCATTTCCAGAGGTGCGGCGCAGAGCTACCCGTAAACGAGCCTGGAGTTCACCAATGCCAAAGGGTTTACTCAGGTAGTCATCTGCTCCGGCATCCAGCGCGGCGATTTTATCCTGCTCATCACTGCGTGCGGAAAGCACAATAATGGGGATTTGGCTCCACTGGCGTACATCGCGAATAAAATCCAGCCCGTCGCCATCTGGCAAGCCAAGATCGAGAATAACCAGGTCAGGCTTACGTGTCGCCGTTTCAATGAGCCCGCGTTGCAATGTTTCCGCTTCGAAAATACGCACACTATCTTCTTCCAGCGCATTGCGCAGAAAACGGCGAATTGCCTGTTCATCTTCGACAACAACAATAGTAGTCACATTACCTCATCTGTTTCATCGAGCCCCGGAGGGGGAAGGTAGGGCAGGCGGATATGAAAACTGGCACCACCTTCAGCACGGTTTTCAGCATAAATCTCACCGCCATGGACATCAACAATCGCCTGGCAGATTGCCAGACCCAACCCGACACCAGGAATGGCTGATTCTTTGGCCCCGCGGGCAAATTTTTCAAAAATCGTTCTCTCCTGGCCGGGAGGAATACCGGGGCCGGTATCCCAAACTTCCAGGTCAATGATGGATTCATCACTGCGAACAGCAATCCCAACCTGTGCCTGATGCCCTGCGTATTTCACGGCATTTTCCAGCAGATTAATCAGCACACGTTCGAACAATGTTCCGTCTATATGAATTAACAGTAAAGGGTCGGGCAGGTTAAGGTGGATTTCGCGCCCACCTGTTACTGGATCCAGTTGCTGAAGTGCTCCGCCAATTAACTCTTCAACAGGGATCCAGGCACGGTGCAAATTAAACCCACCAGACTGGATCCGCGCCATATCCAGCAAGTTATTCACCAGCCGGGTGGTATTAAGCACTTGCTGGCGAATTTCATTCGCCTGCGGAGCATGTTGCGAACCTTCAGAGGCCAGGTCGAGAGTTAAAATTTCTGCCTGGCCAAACAGCACGGTTAACGGTGTACGCAAATCATGGGAAAGTGCTGCCAGTAGGGTGTTACGAATGCGTTCCCGCTCACCGGTAACCCGCGCCTGTTCTTCACTGACCATCAGATTCAGGTGATCCAGCGCCGAGGTAACCAACAGCAGTGCTGTTTCGAGTAAACGCTTTTGCTCGGGGATCATTAGCTGGCGCAAATTATCAGGCATGATAACCATCAGCCCCAATGTTTTCCCTTGCGTGCGAAGCGGGTGAATCTGCCAGAGTACGCCTGGCAGTGTGTCGGTACCGGCACCGGCAGGGTGCCCGTTATCAAAGCTCCAGCGAGCAATCGCGTCATCCCACCATACAGGTGCGGCTTTATCACTGACTGGCCGCAGTTGCCCCTGGCTGTCAGGGAGTAATAATTGTGCATCGGCCTGGAAACTCTGGCGGATAAACTGCTGGCTGGTGAGTGCTATTTCTTGCGTGTTACGGGTTACTGCAAGGGCGCGCGAGATTTCATACAGATAATGAGTGCGCTGCTCCCGGTGGCGGGCCACGCGAGCCTGGTAGCGCACACCTGCTGTCAGGGTGCCAATTAATAACCCGACGGCCATCATGACAGAGAAAGTGAGCAGGTACTGGACATCGGATACTGCAAGGGTGCCTCGGGGCTCAATGAAAAACAGGTCAAAACAGGCCACGTTGATTACGGTGGCGAACACTGAAGGGCCGCGCCCGTATAACAATGCGACGACGACGACACCAAACAGGTAAATCATCACCATGTTGGCGGCGTCCAGGCCCAGTAACCACTGGCTGGCAAAGAGCGTAATCACAAAACAAAATAGCGCCGCGACAACGCACCCCAGTAGCTGCACACGCCATTTTTCAAAAAAACGGCGTGTATCGGGCATGTTGCCGGTAGGGTCAGGGCGGTCATCCATGGCGACCACAATAAGATCCAGGTCAGGGCCATGCTGCGCCAGTTTGTCGGCAAAGGAACGTGCAGGCCAGAGGCGTTTACCCTGGCGGCGGCCAGTGACAACCTTGCCCAGATTATGCTCCCGGGCATAACGCACGATGGCATTGATTTCCTGAGGGGCAGAGAGTGTTGCCGTGGTTGCGCCTAATTCTTGCGCCAGGCTCAGTGCAGAGAGAATGGCTCTACGCCTGGATTCATTCAGCCGGTGTAAGCGTGGCGTTTCGACATACACCGCATGCCAGGAGCACCCCATCCTGGCAGCCATTCTGGCGGCGGTACGTACCAGTTTTTCATTACCACTACGGGTGCCAATACACAGTAAAATAGCATCACGGGTGTGCCAGACTTTGCCTGGCTGCTGGCTCCCTCGCCAGTCCTGCATTTGCCCATCTACCCGGTCGGCGGTACGGCGTAAAGCCAGTTCCCGAAGCGCTATCAGGTTACCAGTACGGAAAAAATGCTCAATGGCGCGCTCCGCCTGTCCTGGAATATAAACTTTGCCCTCACGTAAACGCTGGCGTAAATCTTCTGCCGGGAGATCAACCAAAACCACATCACTGGCATTATCAAAAATAGGGTCGGGGACGGTTTCTCTCACCTGAATACCAGTTACTGCACCAACTATGTCATTCAGGCTTTCCAGGTGCTGTACATTCAGTGTAGTGAAGACATCAATACCGGCATCCAGCAATTCTTCGACATCCTGCCAGCGCCGGGGGTGGCGTGAGCCTGGCGCATTACTGTGGGCAAGCTCATCAACCAGTACCAGGGCCGGGTGGCGCGCCAGTGCACCGTCCAGGTCGAATTCTTCCAGCACACGTCCTCTGTGCCCATGCCGCCTGGGCGGCAGAAAAACCAGGCCTTCTGTGAGCCTGGCTGTTTCTTCGCGCCCGTGGGTTTCCACAACACCAACAATCACATCCAGCCCTTGTTCATACAACCGGCGCGCTTCCTGCAACATTGCCCAGGTTTTACCTACGCCTGCACAGGCGCCGAAGAAAATGCGTAGTTTGCCCCGTTCTGGGAGACTAACTTGTGCAATTAAGCGGTCCGGGTCAGGGCGCAGTGGTTCCTGGTGCATGGATATTCCTTAATTAATTTGACGCCGGGTAACTTGCCAGAGCCAGGTTCAGCGATAACACATTCACAACAGGCTCACCAATAAAACCGGGTACTGGATAGTGCGTTGCCTGTTCCACCAGAGTAGTTAATACACTTTTCGGAATATGGCGCACAGCAGCAATACGTGGAATTTGCCACAAAGCAGCCTCAGGAGGAAGTTGCCCGTCAAGGCCGCTGCCCGACGCGGTCAGTAAAGCGACGGGAATAGGGCCTGTGGATTGCGGGTTATCGCGCCTGAGTGACTGTGCTCGCCTGGTTAACTCTTGTGTTAACATTGGGTTACCGACTGCAAGATTACTCCCGCCGGAGGCCATCGGGTTATAAGGAAACTCCGCAGTAGCAGAAGGCCGCCCGTGAAAATACCCGGCCTGAGTAAATTCCTGCCCTATCAGTGCAGAGCCCCGAACCTGCCCTTGTACTTCAATACGTGAACCCATGGCCTGCCATGGAAACCACCATTGCCCAAGCACTGTGGTAATAAGTGGGTAGGCACCGCCAGTCAGTACTGTCAGTACAAGGAACAGCGAAATAGCAGAACGTAACGCAGACATATTCACCTCAAAACAAGCCTGTGGCACTGAGCAGCAGGTCGATAAGCTTGATACCAATAAAGGGTACGATTAACCCGCCCAGTCCATAAATCAGTAAATTACGGCGTAACATGGCAGATGCGCCAAGGGGTTTATAATGCGTGCCACGCAAGGCCAGCGGGATAAGGAAAACAATGATTAACGCATTGAAGATAACCGCACTGAGAATGGCTGAATTGGGTGAGTGCAGGTGCATGATATTCAGCGCGTTCAGTTGTGGCCAGTTCGCCGCGAACGCGGCCGGAATAATGGCAAAATATTTCGCAACATCATTGGAAATACTGAAAGTGGTGAGAGAACCCCGGGTCATCAGCATTTGTTTGCCAATATGCACAACTTCTATCAGTTTGGTTGGGCTGGAATCCAGATCCACCATGTTGCCCGCTTCTTTTGCTGCCTGGGTTCCGGTATTCATTGCCACTGCAACATCCGCCTGGGCGAGCGCCGGGGCATCGTTAGTGCCGTCACCTGTCATCGCAACCAGTCGTCCTTCTGATTGATACTGGCGGATCAGAGCCAGTTTAGCTTCAGGTGTGGCTTCTGCCAGGAAATCGTCCACGCCCGCTTCAGCTGCAATTGCCGCAGCGGTTAGCCGGTTATCACCGGTTATCATCACGGTTTTAATTCCCATCTGGCGCAATTGAGCAAAACGGGCCTTGATACCGCCTTTCACAATATCCTTCAGCTCAATAACACCTAATACCTGAGCACCTTCCGCGACAACCAGTGGTGTACCGCCTGACCGTGCGACTTCTTCAACTTGTTTATCTGTCTGTGACGGGAAACGGCCTTTGTTTGCCTCAATATGGCGGCGAACGGCGTCAACGGAACCCTTACGAATAATGCGGTTTTCCAGGTTAATACCGCTCATGCGGGTCTGAGCGGTGAACGGCACAAAAGTCGCGTTGAGTTGGCTGACATCCCGCTCGCGTAAATTAAAGCGTTTTTTCGCTAACACCACGATGCTGCGGCCTTCCGGTGTTTCGTCGGCCAGTGATGCCAGTTGAGCTGCATCGGCCAGGCGTTGCTCGTCAACCCCTGGTGCAGGCATAAAACGGGCAGCCTGGCGATTACCCAATGTAATCGTACCGGTTTTATCCAGCAGTAAAACATCAACATCACCTGCGGCTTCAACCGCCCGGCCACTGGTGGCGATAACATTGGCGCTGAGCATGCGGCTCATTCCTGCCACACCAATCGCTGATAGCAAGCCGCCTATAGTGGTGGGAATCAGGCAAACCAGTAGTGCCACCAGTACCGGAATGCTGACAGCATGACCCAGCCAGGCGGTAAAAGGCCAGAGTGTGGCTGTTGCCAGCAGAAAGATAATCGTCAGAGCAGAGAGCAACACGGAAAGGGCTATCTCATTCGGGGTCTTCTGGCGACTGGCGTTTTCTACCATGGCTATCATTCGGTCGAGAAATGTTTCGCCAGGGTTGACGCTGCAGCGAATGACCAGCCAGTCAGACAGGATACGCGTACCGCCCGTGACTGAGGCAAAATCCCCACCAGATTCACGAATGACTGGCGCAGACTCACCGGTAATGGCGCTTTCATCTACCGAGGCGCCACCTTCCACGACTTCGCCATCACACGGAATAATGTCACCCGCCTCAACCAGTACAATGTCGCCTTTACGTAGTGTTTCTGCCGGAACAGTTTCTGGATGGCTACCATAATGTGGCTCAGGCAGGCGTTTTGCCTGGCTGGTCTTTTTGACGCCTCTGAGGGCACTTGCCTGCGCTTTACTTCTGCCTTCAGCCAGGGCTTCCGCAAAATTCGCGAACAGCAGCGTTATCCACAGCCAGACACTGATAGCAAGAGTAAAACCGGTTTCTCCGTGAGTGATCCCTGCCAGCATGGCAAGGCCCAGCAATGTCGTCAGGACACTGCCGACCCATACCACAAACATCACCGGGTTGTACCACAACCTGGCAGGATTAAGTTTGAGTATGGAATCAATGATTGCCTGGCGGCCCAGTGTTGGGTCGAACAGAGCCTGTGTTTTACGTGTCATTATGCGCTCCGTTAATGAGACAATGGGTTTAAGCTGTCCACCACCGGCCCAAGAGCCAGTGCCGGAACGAACGTAAGGGCACCGACCAGGATGACCGTGCCGACCAGCAGACCGACAAACAGAGGTCCACAGGTGGAGAGCGTGCCGTTTTGTGCTGTTTGGGCAGGTTTACTGGCCAGAGAGCCTGCGATACCCATGACTGCGGCAATGACGGCAAAGCGGCCAATAAACATGCAAAATGCCAGTAGCAGATTCCAGAATGGTGTGCTGGCATTTAACCCCGCGAAGGCACTGCCGTTGTTATTTGCAGCGGAAGACACGGCATACAACACCTCGCTGAAACCGTGAGCGCCAGGGTTCAGAATGGCCTCGTGTCCGTAGGGGGTAAGGGTTGCCAGTGCCGTACCCAGTAAAACCAGTGCCGGCGTAACCAGAATAGCCAGTGCTGTCCACTTCATTTCAGCAAGAGTAATACGCTTGCCTAAGTATTCTGGTGTGCGCCCAATCATCAAACCGGCAATAAAAACCGCCAGGATCACAAACAAAATCATGCCGTACAGGCCTGAGCCGACACCGCCGAAAACCACTTCACCCAACTGGATTAACCACATAGGAACCATGCCACCCAGCGCCGTAAATGAGTCGTGCATGCCATTGACAGCGCCGCAAGAGGCTGCGGTTGTAATCACGGCAAACAGGCTGGTGGCTAAAATGCCAAAGCGGCTTTCTTTGCCTTCCATATTGGCGGTGCTGTTGGCGCCAAGTGCAGCAAGGTGTGGGTTCCCCTGGGTTTCGGCCCACATAACAACAGCCGCACACAAGACAAAAATAAGCCCCATCGCCCACAACAATGTGTGGCCCTGGCGGTTATCTCGTGCGACTTCACCAAATGCAAAACACAGTGCGGCGGGCAGTAAAAAAATAGCCAGCATTTGTATGAAATTAGTCAGGGCTGTGGGGTTTTCGAAGGGGTGAGCCGAGTTGGCATTAAAGAACCCGCCGCCGTTTGTACCCAGCATTTTAATCGCTTCCTGAGAAGCAACTGGCCCCCCAGGTAACAGGTGATGTTGCCCTTCAAGGGTGATAAAGGGTTGTGCCGGCGCAAAATTTTGCAGTACGCCCTGTTGGATAAAAAAGAGTGCCATCACCAGCGCTATTGGCAGTAGTACCCACAGGGTAATTCGGGTGATGTCGACCCAGGCATTTCCCAGTGTTTGCGCGTTCTGCCGTGTGAGTCCGCGGATCAGTGCGAACGCAACGGCAATACCGGTGGCGGCAGACAAAAAGTTTTGTACACCTAACCCCGCCATTTGGCTGAAATAACTCAGCGACGTTTCGCCACTGTATGCCTGCCAGTTGGTATTGGTGACAAAACTGATAGCAGTATTGAGTGCCAGGTCCCATGTCATTCCAGCGATATGCTGTGGGTTGAGTGGCAAATAGTTTTGTAATACGAGCAGAGTAAATAACAGGGCAATCCCCGTCAGATTAAATATCAGAATGGCACTTAAATATTCACGCCATCCCATCTCTTTTTGCGTTATCCCGGTAATCAACCAGATACCCTGTTCCGGGCGTTGCATCCAGTGTGGCAGAGTGCCTTCAATAAGATAACGCAGGCCGTGCCCCAGTGGGCGGGCAAGTAATATCAGCACCAGCAGATAGCTGACGATGAGCAGAGTCCCATTACTCATCAGAATTTCTCCGCATGTAATAAGGCGTAGATCAGATAGCCGAGTAGCAGAAAGACCAGCACCATGCCGGCAACCAGGGAAAAGCCCATCACGTTCACTCCGGTTATGAGGTTATTGGGGCTTACGGTAAGCAAATGGCTGGAAAAATTTCGCAAAAAAAACAGTGAGGGTGTAAAAAAAGTATAAAAATATACCCATAAATTAACTAATGTTTAGTATTAAATTAACATTAATGTAACTAAATTACGGGCATTCTCTATTTCAGGTGAAAAAATCACCATTTATGTGGTCGGATGAGTGGTAAAATTTCATCATGCCCGGTATGATTTACAGCAGAGAACATTATTTTGCTTACCAGCACATTGAGCTGGTCCAAAAGGGGGAGAACATTATGTCGCTATACCAATCCTGGCCTCTGCACCGCATTCTCCTGCGCAGGGCCGGTGTCATTATCATCGGTACGTTAGCATTACCGGTGATGTTGTTCTGGAAAGACCGTGCACGTTTCTATAGTTATCTGCACCGCGTATGGATGAAAACCAGTGACAAACCTGTGTGGCTGGCCCATGCAGAGTCAGCTGCAGGTGACTTTTACTGAGTTTTATTCCACCGCGCTTCATTATTCTTTTAATATTCCCTGCCATGGCGTTTTTCTCCATGGCATTTTTATATCCATTCCCAGTGCCAAAATACCTGGCTAAACTTACAGGTAAAAGTGATAAGGAGTGGATATGCGAGAAAAAAAAGGCCCAGCCCCAGTCAGACACTTGTGGTTAAGTCATCACTTACGGCCGGTACCCGCTTTGCATTTTGAGCAACAGCGGCCTTTGCTGGCATGCCTGTTCTTTACTGTTGGGGGCAAAGTGTCTTCATGATGCCCACTCAACAAACTGTCCATTTAGTCTGGTTTCGCCAGGACTTACGTATTACCGATAACCTGGCTTTGGCTGCTGCATGCAACAAGGATGATGCTAAGGTTATCGCCCTGTTTATCGCCACCCCTGTGCAATGGCGCAGCCATAGTATGGCTGCACGCCAGGCGTGGTTTATTCGTGAGCAGGTAGTCTTGCTGCGTCGTTCCCTGGGAGAAAAAGGGATCCCTTTGTATTACCTTCGTGCGGCTGATTTTGCTGATTCGGTCAGTAAACTGGCGGCCTTCTGCGAAGCACAAAGTGTGTCGCACTTGTTTTATAACTATCAATATGAACTGAATGAAAGGCGCCGCGATGGGCAGGCTGAACAGCTTCTGTCTGGTAAGGTCACATGCCAGGGGTTTGATGACAGCGTTTTACTACCACCAGGCAGTGTGCTGACAGGCAATAACGAGATGTTTCGTGTCTTTACGCCATTCAGCAAAGCATTCTTGCGCCGCCTGCGTGAAATGCCACCGCAGTGTGTTCCTGCACCTCGGGCGCGTGGTCCGGCAATCAGTGATGACACACCTGTCGAGTTTGATTACCCACTGCAACCAGTTGATACAGCACAATTTCCCCCTGGCGAAAAAGCGGCATTACAAAAGCTGCGTACGTTCTGCCAGCAGCAGGTTCAGGATTACCAGCAACAGCGTGATTTCCCGGCACAGGATGGAACCAGCATGCTTTCCCCCTGGCTGGCAACAGGTGCATTATCACCACGCCAGTGTTTTCAGCGATTGCTGGCGGAGCACCCGCATGCCATGGAGCTCGAAGGTGGCGCAGCTGTGTGGCTGAATGAGCTTATCTGGCGTGAGTTCTATCGCCACTTACTGGTTGCCTGGCCTGCGTTGTGCCAGCACCGGCCATTTATTGGCTGGACGGATAACGTCACCTGGTCACATGACAAAGCATTACTTGCTGCATGGCAGCAGGGAAAAACCGGCTACCCCATTGTGGATGCCGCAATGCGGCAGTTAAACACGACTGGCTGGATGCATAACCGGTTACGGATGATTACCGCCAGCTTCCTCACCAAAGATTTACTGATTGACTGGCGGGAGGGCGAACGCTGGTTTATGGAGCAGCTTCTGGATGGCGATTTTGCTGCCAACAACGGTGGCTGGCAGTGGGCCGCCTCCACGGGAACAGATGCAGCCCCGTATTTTCGTATTTTTAACCCTGAAACCCAAAGTACCCGTTTTGATGTTCAGGGGGCTTTCATTCGCCAGTGGCTGCCGGAACTCAGTCTGGTTCCTGCCAGTGCAATTCATAACCCGTGGAAATGGGCAGATAAGCAGGGTGTTGCTCTTGATTACCCCCGCCCGGTTGTGGACCATAAAACGGCACGTTTACATACGCTGGCTGCCTGGGAAGCCGCAAGAGAAAAAATGAAGGATGAACAATGAATAATATTGAACTGGAACAAGTAATTAATCAGAAGTTGAATGCCGCAACTTTTAATGACTATGCCCCTAATGGATTACAGGTTGAAGGCCAGCCAGAAGTGCAAAAGATTGTCACAGGGGTTACCGCAAGCCAGGCGCTACTCGACGAAGCAGTAAGGCTGGGAGCTGACGCGGTGATTGTTCATCATGGTTATTTCTGGAAAGGTGAATCGCCCGTTATTCGGGGTATGAAGCAGAAACGATTGAAAACCTTGCTGGTTAATGACATTAATCTTTATGGCTGGCATTTACCCCTTGATGCTCATGAAGCGCTGGGAAATAACAGCCAGTTAGCTCAATTGCTGGGGATTACTGTAAAAGGTGTGATTGAACCGCTGGTGCCCTGGGGGGAAGTCGCAATCCCGGTTTCCGGGGCGGAGTACGCATCCTGGCTGGAAGCACGCTTAGGCCGCAAACCGCTTTGGTGTGGTGACAATGGCCCGGAAAAAATTACGCGTGTCGCCTGGTGTACAGGTGGTGGGCAAGGCTTCATTGATAGTGCTGCCCAGTTTGGTGTGGATGCATTTATTACAGGTGAAGTGTCTGAACAGACGATTCACTCGGCCCGCGAACAGGGTATCCATTTCTTTGCCGCAGGGCACCATGCAACTGAACGTTATGGGATAAAAGCGTTGGGTGAATGGTTAGCTGCGCAGTATGGGCTGGATGTGATGTTTGTGGATATAGACAACCCGGCATGAGTTCTCTCTGATACATGGGTCAGCAGTACCACAGGAGGCGGGAGTGCAGCGAGCGCGGTGTTATTTACTGGGTGAGAATTGCGTCGTTTTATCTCTGGAGCCACCAGTAAGCCTGGAAAGCCAGCAACGGATATGGGGACTGATGCAGCGCCTGCAAGGAATGCCAGAGGTTCTGGAAGCGATAGCAGGGATGAACAATATCACGGTGATTCTGCGTGTTGCCAACAGCAATGCGCTGGATGCTATTGAACGGTTACAACGCTGGTGGGAAGAGAGTGAAGCCTGGACTCCTGAATCCAGGCGCGTGGATTTCCCGGTCGTGTATGGTGGGCAACAGGGGCCAGATCTCGGCGAAGTCGCCCGCCATTGTGGCATGACTCCCTCACAAGTAGTGGAGCGCCATAGTAGCGTGGAATATGTGGTGTATTTTATGGGGTTTCAGCCGGGGTTTGCTTACCTGGGTGAACTGCCTCATGAACTGGCAATCCCGAGAAGAGCTGAGCCCCGGCTGAATGTGCCTGCAGGCACAGTAGGAATCGGTGGTGAACACACTGGGATTTACCCTCTTGAAACCCCTGGCGGCTGGAACCTGATTGGCCGAACGTCTCTGGTACTCTTTGACCCGCATCGCGAGCCACCTGCGTTACTGATGCCGGGTGACCGCGTGCGTTTTATTCCGCAAAAGGAGGGTGTATGTTGAAAATACACCATGCCGGGATACATACCTCTGTTCAGGATGGCGGCCGCTCTGGCTTCCGGCAACTGGGCGTGAGTCTGTGCGGTGCACTGGATCTTCCTGCATTACGTACAGCTAACTTACTGGTTGGCAATGATCAATACGCTGCTGGCCTGGAGGTGACTCTGGGCAATTTTGTGGCTGAGTTTACCGCCCCTGGCTGGATAGCGCTGACCGGAGCCGGGTGTGAAGCAACGCTTGCGGGAAAACCAATGTGGACGGGGTGGTGTTTTCCAGTAAAGCCCGGTGAGCAGCTTCAGTTACGCCAGCCCAGGAGAGGTATGCGCAGTTATCTTGCCGTCAGTGGCGGCATTGCTGTTCCTGATGTTATGGGTTCCCGTAGTACCGACCTTAAAGGCGGTTTTGGTGGGCTTGACGGGCGGCTGGTTCGTGATGGAGACAACTTACTGGCAGGTGAGCCAGAACGCGTCGTGACGCGTTCCCGTGGCGTTAAACAACTGCTGTGGAATAATCGGGTACGGGCATTGCCTGGCCCTGAATATACGGATTTTACCCTGGCGGCCAGGCAGGATTTTTGGCGTAATGGCTGGCAACTCTCGGCACAAAGTAACCGCATGGGGTACCGGCTGGTGGGAAACAGCCTGGAGCGTGAATCTGACCAGGAATTGCTCTCTCACGGGTTGATTCCTGGAGTGGTGCAGGTGCCACCAAATGGGCAGCCAATTGTGCTGATGGCTGACGCCCAAACCACAGGGGGCTACCCGCGTATCGCCTGTGTGATTGAAGCAGACAGGTATCACCTGGCGCAGTTACGCCTTGGCGAACCCCTGCATTTTATGCAGTGTACTCATGAAGAAGCCCACCGTGCCTGGGTTGAGCAAGAGCGCTACTTTGAGCAACTGGCAAGGTATCTGGAACAAGAGACTCCCTAACTCATACCAATAGAGTTACATGGCCGCCTGAGCTTATTGCCGGGCGGCTTTTTTATTCCTGAAGGCGGCTGTTGTACTGGATGTGTGGGGGTGGCGTATGGGTATTTCTTTTGGAAAGTCGGTTTTTAATATTTCTGAATGGTGGTGAATGTTTCCTGAAAAATAAACCCTGTGGATATTAGATGTTGTTTCTTTTTTTATTTTTACGTTCTTATTTATTCTTTGAGTGTGATTCTTATATTGTTCTGGCGTTTTATACCCCGACACTGGCCATTGTTATTTTTTAATCGGTAGTGCAGGTAAGTGAAGTATTTTTATTTATACAAAGGTTTTGTCTATTGGTACTTGTGTTTACCCCATTACTGCTTTTATTTAATTAGCCTGCTTTTACTGATGAATGGTGGTTTTTATTCGTTTTTATCTCAACTATTACTCTGAATTTTCTACCTGTTACGCTCTGTGTTGTGGTTTTTAAAATTGGAAATGTGTTTATTTTTAGAATTTATTTCTTGTTATTTGTATTTTATTAGTGTTATATACTATTTTTGTGATTTTTAAACTAACTTTCATCTGCTGCCACATCTGGATCTGTGTTCTCTTATATACGCATAAAACAACAATGCACCATATTTATATTTAACCTCGTAAAATTAACGTATTTAAATATTCTCACCTGTCTATTATTGTATGTCAGGGCAAAAGCCCGGCTTGCGCCAATAAAACATTCACTAATGAGAGAGGGGATATGAGCGATAGCTTCCAAAGGGAAATACCGAAAGCACGCATTAACTTGAAACTGGATCTGCACACCGGAGGAGCACAGAAGAAAACAGAATTACCTTTAAAATTATTAGTTTCTGGTGATTTTAGTAATGGCAAGGAGACGCTGGCATTATCTGAGCGGAATAAAGTTAATATTAATAAAAATAACTTTAATAGCGTGCTCGCTGACTATTCACCCTCTGTGAGTATGGCCGTCGAGAATACGCTGGCGGGTGATGGCAGCGAAGAAAATGTCAGCCTGACCTTCCGTGACATGAATGATTTTTCTCCCGAACAGGTTGCCCGGCAAATCCCTCAGCTCAAAGCAATGCTGGCTATGCGGAACCTGCTCCGTGACCTGAAAGCCAACCTGCTGGATAACCAGTCTTTTCGTAAGGAGCTGGAAAAAATCCTGCTTGACCCTTCCCTGAGCGCTGAGCTGCGTAACGAGTTATCTGCGCTGGCGCCAAAACAGGCATAACACCAGTAACAATTTTAACGGACTAAATAAGGAATGCTGATGGCTGTAAATACTGAAAGCGCAACCACTGGGGATAGTGTGGTGCTGGAACGCCCTCAAACAGGCAGTGTGTATACCTCGTTGTTTGAGAAAATTAATCTTAACCCGGTTTCAGAACTGAGCGCGCTGGATATCTGGCAGGATGCACAGGTGATGTCTGACGCTACGGCCGATGAACGCCTGACTGCGGGCATGCAGGTTTTCCTTGAGTGCCTGAGTAAAGCCGGGGCCCGTGTGGAAAAACTGGATAAACACCTGATCGATCACCATATAGCGGAGCTGGACTGGCAAATCAGCCGCCAACTGGATGCCGTGATGCACCACGAAAACTTCCAGTCAGTGGAATCCTTGTGGCGTGGCGTTAAATCTCTGGTGGATAAAACAGACTTTCGCCAGAACGTCAAAATTGAACTCCTGGATTTATCCAAAGATGACCTGCGCCAGGATTTTGAAGATGCGCCAGAAATTATTCAGAGTGGCCTGTATTTGCAGACTTATGTTGCTGAATACGATACACCGGGTGGTGAGCCGATAGCGGCATTCATTTCTGCGTATGAATTTGATGCATCCGCTCAGGACGTTGCACTGCTGCGCAATATTTCAAAAGTGTCTGCGGCAGCGCATATGCCTTTCATTGGCTCGGCAGGCCCGGCATTTTTCCTGAAAGACTCAATGGAAGAAGTCGCGGCCATTAAAGATATTGGCAACTATTTTGACCGTGCGGAATACATCAAATGGAAATCTTTCCGTGAAACGGACGATTCCCGTTACCTTGGCCTGGTGATGCCACGAGTACTTGGCCGCCTGCCTTATGGCCCGGACACAGTACCAGTACGTAGCTTTAACTATGTTGAAGAAGTGAAAGGGCCGGATCACGATAAGTATTTGTGGACCAATGCGTCATTTGCCTTTGCTGCCAATATGGTGCGCAGCTTTATCAATAATGGCTGGTGTGTACAAATCCGTGGTCCACAGGCGGGTGGCGCAGTCCAGGATCTGCCAATCCATTTGTATGATCTGGGGACGGGCAACCAGGTGAAGATCCCTTCTGAGGTGATGATCCCTGAAACCCGCGAGTTCGAATTTGCCAACCTCGGTTTTATTCCACTTTCGTATTACAAAAACCGCGATTACGCGTGTTTCTTTTCGGCAAACTCCACCCAAAAACCTGCGCTGTATGACACGGCTGATGCAACAGCGAATAGCCGTATTAATGCGCGGTTGCCCTACATTTTCTTGCTGTCGCGCATCGCGCATTACCTGAAGCTGATTCAGCGTGAAAACATCGGTACCACGAAAGATCGCCGTTTACTGGAACTGGAACTGAATACCTGGGTGAGTGGGCTGGTAACAGAAATGACTGATCCGGGCGATGAGTTGCAGGCTTCTCATCCACTGCGTGATGCGAAAGTGGTTGTCGAAGATATCAGTGATAACCCGGGGTTCTTCAGTGTGAAACTGTATGCGGTGCCCCATTTCCAGGTCGAAGGCATGGATGTCAACCTGTCGCTGGTTTCCCGGATGCCAAAGGCGAAATCTTAACAAGGCAGGAAGCCGATGAAAGCGGAACAACCGTTATGGGGGCGAGGAATTATGCTCTCTCCCCAGCATTTCCAACAACAGGCTGCGTATGCAGCCTGGTCTGCCGAATGTATTGCCAGAATGGGGCTCAACCACCCGTGGGGGGTGGTTGAGGTTTCGTTTGAAGCCGATGCACTGAAACTGGGCCATATCCAGGCTCGCCACTTACATGTCCGTTTCCAGGACGGCACATTGATAGATACCAACAACGCGGATGCATTGCCACCCACGTTACCTCTGGATGGCGAACCTCATGAAACGACAGTGCTTCTCGCATTACCACGGATGCGTGCCAATGGTGGCAATTGCCTCAAACCTGAAGAAGTCGCCGCTCGCCCAATACGCTTTCGCCAGGCCTGGAGTGATGTACGTAATCACTATGGGGACGATGACCGCCAGATTGCCATACTCCAGCCAGAGCTGAGCCTGCGCTTTGCTCACCAGGAAAATGGCGATTTCCATACCTGCCCTGTGGCCCGCCTGATTCAGGATTCACAGGGAGTATGGCGAGTGGACGAGACTTTCCTTCCGCCGTTACTCAGTGTGCACAGCAGCCCATGGCTGGTGGTTCACCTGGAACAACTGATGACCCAATTACGTGCGCGGCTTGCCCGGCTGATGGCCATGCGGCGTGAAAGCAATGAGCGTATGGCAGATTTTGCTGTCGCAGATGTGTCTTTGTTCTGGTTACTTAATGCACTTAACAGTGCGGAACCGGTACTCGGGCAATTCCAGTACCACCCACAGTCACCCGTGGAACGCCTGTATCCTGAGCTTGCCCGGCTTGCCGGTAGTTTGCTGACATTTTCTCTGGAGCACCAGGTTACTGCCATTCCTCACTACCGCCATGACGCACTGAACGACGTCTTCCCGCCATTATTTAATTTGTTGAGTGATCTATTAGAGGCCAGCCTGCCATCACGGGTCGTGTCTATTGAACTGACTTGTGACACACGCCTGCGCCTGTGGTCGGCGCGGCTGCACGACCCTCGGTTGCGCGACGGGGCCGACTACTACCTTTCGGTACGCTCGCCCATACCTGCAGCGCGGTTGCAGGAGCAGTTTCCTCTGCAATGCCGCGTTGGTAGCCCGGACTTTGTCACCAGCCTGGTGAATGCGTCTCGTCAGGGTATTCCACTCAAGCCGTTGCACCATGTCCCGGCGGCTATCCCCTTGCGCCTGGAAAACCAGTACTTCTCCCTTGATTTGTCTCATCCGGCGGCAAAAGAAATGCTGGAAAGCGGCAGTTGCATGTTCTACACCCCGGGCATGCTGGGCGAACCTGAACTTGAACTTTACGCGGTACTGAGAACATGAGTGAACAAATATTCGAAGTTACCAAACCTGTTGATATAGATGCACTTTTGCATAGTATCTGGCTGCAGGTTATCAGCTTACGCCACAGCCCTGAATTTAAGTCCGGCGAAGGGGCGATATTGTGGGAGCGCTGTGTCGAGAACATTACCGGGGCGCAACAGGCGCTGCAAGCAACACAACTGGATGAAGTGAGCTGCCAGCACATTCTCACTGCACAATGCGCGCTACTGGATGAAACGGTTAAAAGCCGTGGTGTTCAGGATGATGCCTGCGTGCAGTGGTACAGCATTCCTCTTGAAGGGCATTTTTTGGGCACGATGAATGCGGGAGATACCCTTTGCGACCGCATGCGCGCAGTGTTGCGTGAGCCTGCGCCGGACCCGGCGGTTTTGGTCTGCTTCCACCGGGTTTTGATGTTAGGTTTTTTGGGCAGTTATCGTTCACTGGATGACCCGGAGCGTAACAAACTGGTCAATGCGCTTAATGACAGAGTTGGCGGTATCACCTGCTCAACCGCGCAACCCGTTTTGGACGAAAGGTTCAATGACGTGGGGGTAATGCGTTGTTTTTCCTCATGGCCTGCTCGCATCGGCCTGGCTGTGTTCATGCTGGTTGTGTTGTGGCTGGGGCTGGACCTGTGGCTGGACCTGGTTCTGGCAACCCGGCTGCCTGAGGTGGCTCAATGACACCCACACAACAGCGACTGCTGGCGTTATGGGCCGCACTATTAATCAGTGTGCTCTGCCTCGGGTTACTGCCTGTCTCGCGTTTTACTGCTGTATTGGCGGTGGTTGTTATTTGGGGAAGTGCCGCGGTATGGGTGGGGGTGCTAAGCCGCCGGGAAAACACAGGCGCTTTTGCCTGGTTTTCTGACTTGCCCGGCGTGGCATACCGCCAGCCTGTCGTGTTGGTTTGTGGTGATTTGCCAGGCAACTGGCCAGATACATCACCCGTTCTCACTGTGAGCCAGGGCTGTTGGATAAGAGTCGACAACCCTCATGACCTGGCAGTAGTTACCCGCGAACTGTTGTCTCAACGCCCCGGCTGGGGCCGGCAGCTTTCGGTAATGGTCTGCATTTGCCCACAACAGCATGGGGACCAGGAAACGCTCACCAGCCAGTTGCTCGCCTTGCGTTGGCAAATAAGCCAGTTACACCGTATTACCGGGCAGGCGGTGCCGTTATTGCTCAGTAGCCTGGTGGGCAGTGCAATGGTGAAGGATATGCACTGGCAATCTGCAACACCGGAGGGGCTTATCCGTGTATGGAATAGTCCATCTGTACCGGAAACAGTGACCGACTGGCTCAGGCTTAATACGCAGGAACCCGCGTCGGTTGAGCCCACGGTGTTGATGAGCAGCCTGGCAAACTGGTTCAGCCACTATGTCCAGGCCGTGTTTATAGATACAAAACCAGATATGCCGCCCATTAAACCCACCGCGGTGGTTTGGGGAATAAGCCCGGTTCTGGCGGGATGTTTACCCAGGTCAGTCTGGGCTGAATGGTTACACCGGCATACAGCATTAAATAGCGTCGCTGGCTGGCACCCTGCCGGACCTGGCAGCATGGTAATGCCACTGTTGCCTGATTTTATTCTACCGCTGCTGCCAGAGGGTGAGGGGATAACCCCCAGAGAACGTATGTTGCGCTACGGTTTTGTGCTGTTCACGCTGAGCATCGGCGCGGCTTTAGCCAGCAGTGCCTGGAACAACCAGCAATTACTGCAACGCATCAGTTTCGATTTACAGCATTACCACCATATTGGCCCGGCAGATAGCGGGCAGAAGGCGCCAGCGGTCAATGTGCTGCGCCTGCACGCAACCCAACTGAATAGCTGGGCCCGTAACGGTAGCCCACTGCACCTGAGCCTGGGGTTGTACCGGGGGGAGCATTTGCGTGCACCGGTTATGGCCGCTATCCAGTCTTATGTTGCACCGGTGCAACCTGTTGTTTCCACAACGCCGGAAACACGCCAACCCAATATTATTCACCTCGATAGCATGTCCTTGTTTGATGCCGGGAAATCTGAACTGAAACCAGGCTCCACAAAAGTTCTGGTGAATGCGCTGGTTGGGGTTAAAGCCCGTCCGGGGTGGCTGATTCGCATAACCGGGCACACCGATAACACCGGGAGCACGCCACTCAACCAGGCGTTGTCACTGAAACGGGCTGAGTCGGTGCGTGACTGGATGCGCGATACCGGCGAAATACCGGAAAACTGTTTTGCGGTTCTGGGGCATGGTGCAAGCCGCCCTGTCGCAACTAACGATACAGCGGAAGGCCGTGCGCTTAACCGCCGTGTCGAAATCAACCTGGTTCCACAGGCGAATGCCTGTCTGGTAGCAGGTTTATCCTCTGCGCCATCACAGGATGGTGGCGTATCACGAAACGAAATGGAGTAACAAATGGCAATTCCTGTTTATCTTTGGCTGAAAGACGATGGCGGTGCTGATATCAAAGGTTCGGTAGATGTTCAGGACCGCGAGGGTAGCATTGAAGTGGTGGCGCAGGAGCACAACCTGTATATCCCGACCGATAACAACACCGGGAAGCTGACTGGCACCCGTATCCACACGCCTTTTTTGTTCACCAAAGAAATTGATTCCGCCAGCCCGTATTTATACAAGGCGGTGACCACTGGCCAGACGCTGCAGTCAGCTGAATTCAAGTGGTACAAAATCAACGATGCGGGCCAGGAAGTGGAGTACTTCAACACCAAACTTGAGAACGTGAAAGTGGTGAAGGTAAACCCGGTCATGCATGACATCAAAGACCCATCTTACGAGAAACACAACCACCTGGAACGCATTGAACTGCGTTACGAAAAGATCACCTGGACTTACAAAGACGGCAACATCATTCATTCCGACTCATGGAATGAGCGCGCCACAGCATAAGTTACCTGGGCGGGCAGTTTCGGCTGCCCGCTTTTCTTTTCGCTGAGCGTCCGTTAAGCGGGTGTTCAGCAAAAAATACCAAAAACCCCAAACCAGACCTGATGCGCTTAGGTTCCTGATAGCAAGGAAAAGCGATGGGCGGTAGCGTGCCTGAAGGTCTCTGACAGCGAGTGAAAGAATATGGAAAATTCAGCGAACCTGTTACGTCGTCTCAACCCTTACTGTGCCCGTGCACTGGAAAGTGCCGCCTCTCTGTGCCAAACCCGGGCTCACGCAAAAATTCATCCTGAACACTGGCTATTAAAGCTATTTGAACAAGGCGAGGGGGATCTGACGGTACTGGGGCGCCGTTACGAGTGGGATATGGACGCGCTGTGGCAGGACTTAATGAACTGGCTGGATGCGTTACCCCGTAAGGTCCATATCCGGCCAGGGTTATCAGATGAGCTTCTGGCGTTGTTGCAGGAAGCCTGGTTGCGAGCCTCACTGGCTGGGGAAGAGCAAATTCGCAGCGTTCACTTGCTGATGGCTCTGGTTAGCAAACCTCGTCTGGTGTCATGTGATGGTTTGTGGCCGTTGATGACCTTGAGACAAATTCAGTTAGACCGCCTGCGTTCACTCCTGGACACGCAATCTGACGAGCGACTTGATGCCCAGCAGAATGACGAACTGTCCCATTCACTGCTTGATAATGTCACCCTGGTGGGCCGTTCGGAAAGCCAGCAAGACAATACGGCAACACTGAGCAACACATTACAAAATACACTGGAAAAATTTACCGTTGATGTGACTGCCAAAGCCCGCAAAGGGGATATCGACCCGGTATTTGGGCGCGATACTGAAATTCGCCAAATGATAGATATTCTTTCGAGGCGGCGTAAAAACAACCCTATCCTGGTCGGTGAGCCTGGTGTCGGGAAAACAGCGTTAGTTGAAGGGTTGGCCCTGCGCATTGCACAGGGGAATGTCCCTGAATCCCTTAAGCCTGTCACCCTGCGCACTCTGGATCTTGGCCTGTTACAGGCCGGTGCCGGGGTGAAAGGGGAATTTGAACAACGGCTGAAAAATATTATTGATGCGGTACAACAATCATCAGAACCCGTACTGCTGTTTATCGATGAAGCTCACACCATTATTGGCGCAGGGAACCAGGCTGGTGGTGCAGATGCCGCTAATCTGCTTAAGCCTGCTCTGGCAAGAGGCGAGTTGCGTACTATCGCTGCTACGACCTGGAGCGAATATAAATGCTATTTCGAACGTGACGCTGCGCTGGAGCGCCGTTTCCAAATGGTGAAAGTTGATGAGCCTGATGATGACACCGCCTGCCTGATGCTCAGGGGCCTTAAGTCCCGTTATGCGCAACACCACGGTGTTCATATTACGGATGATGCCGTGCGTACAGCGGTGGCTTTATCGCGCCGCTACCTGACCGGGCGCCAGTTACCGGATAAAGCGGTTGATTTGCTGGATACTGCCGCGGCTCGTGTTCGCATGAGCCTGGATACGTTACCAGAGGCTATAACCAGCTACCGTTCGCACATTACATCGCTCGAAATGGAGCGCCAGGCACTTCAGGCTGATATTGATGCGGGAGGTGAGGTGTCTGATGAACGCATTACTGCACTTGAACAAGAAGAAATTAACCTGGTGGTCGCGCTGGATGAACTGGAAGCGCAATACGGCCAGGAACAGGCTTTGATTGAACAGATTCTGGCTTGCAAAAAACACACAACCGGTTCAGCAAAGAGAGCCTCCCTGCTTAAGCAATTGCGCCTGATTCAACAGGAGCAGGCGCTTATCTACCCGGATGTTGAACCCCGCACGGTGGCCAATGTTATTGCAGACTGGACGGGAGTACCGCTCTCTTCGTTGATGAAAGACGAACAAACTGAGTTGTTAAGCCTGGAGCATAAAATTGGCAAGCGCGTGGTTGGTCAGGAAGCCGCGTTGAATGCCATCGCCCGGAGGTTGCGGGCTGCTAAAACCGGGCTTACGCCTGAAAATGGCCCTCAGGGCGTTTTTCTGCTGGTTGGCCCGAGTGGTACCGGTAAGACAGAAACCGCACTGGCGCTGTCCAGCGCGTTGTACGGTGGTGAGAAATCACTGATTACCATTAATTTATCTGAATACCAGGAACCCCACACGGTTTCCCAGTTAAAAGGCTCACCACCAGGTTATGTGGGGTACGGGCAGGGAGGTATTCTGACTGAAGCAGTGCGTAAACGCCCCTACAGTGTGGTGTTGCTGGATGAAGTCGAAAAAGCACACAAGGATGTAGTAAACCTGTTCTATCAAGTTTTTGACCGTGGTTTTATGCGCGATGGGGAAGGCCGTGAAATAGACTTCCGCAATACAGTGATATTGATGACATCTAATCTGGGTGGCGACTTGCTGATGCAAATGCACGACGACCAGCCCACAGCCACCGATGCCGATTTATATGAATTACTGCGTCCGTTATTGCGTGACCATTTCCAGCCTGCGCTGTTGGCGCGTTTCCAGACAGTTATTTATCGCCCGTTATCGCCTGCGGCTATGCGCGCTATCGTCGAAATGAAACTGGCGCAGGTGAGCCAGCGTTTGCAGCGCCATTATGGGCTGAAAACACAAATAGAAAACAGCCTGTATAGCGCATTAACCAGTGCCTGTCTGTTACCTGATACTGGTGCGCGCAATATCGACAGCCTGCTTAACCAGCAAATTTTGCCGGTACTGAGCCAGCAACTGCTGGCTTACCTGGCGGAGAAACAACTGCCCCAGAGCCTGGCACTGGGTTGGAATGAGTCTGAAGGGGTTACTCTGGCATTTGGCGCGCCTGCTGGCAATGCTGATACCCCCACTACTTGTAGTAGAGGTGCGAAATGAGCAGCAATCCTTCTCAGGTGCTGTTCAGCCACAGCCACCATTTACTGAAGATTAAAGATTGCCAGTCACAGCCGGATGTCCTGGCTTTTGAAGGCCGTGAGGCGCTGAGTGAGCCATTCAGTTACCGCATTGAGTTTACCAGTACTGATCACAGCATTGGCCGGGAAAGTATGCTGATGAAAACGGGTTCCCTGACGCTACAAGCGCCTGTAGATCAGGGCTACGGTATTAAAGTTCGCCAGCCAGTGCGAGTCATTCAGGGGGTGGTCACCGGGTTTGAACGCCTGAGCACATCTAAAGACGAAACACACTATGCGGTGACGTTGCAACCCCGACTGGCGCTGCTTTGCCGGACTCGTCATAACGCGATTTACCAGGATATGTCAGTTCCGCAAATTGTGGAGAAAATCCTGCGTGAGCGCCATAAAATGCGTGGGCAGGACTTTCTCTTTTCACTGACCAAAACGTACCCACGTCGTGAACAGGTAATGCAGTACAACGAGGACGACTTGCAGTTTATTACTCGTTTGCTTGGCGAAGTGGGGATCTGGTTTCGCTTCACCACTGACACGCGCCTGAAAATTGATGTTGCGGAGTTCTACGACAGCCGGCAGGGTTACGAAACGGGCCCTGTACTCCCTTCGGTTCCGGTTTCCGGGCAACTTGACCGGGGGGAAGAGTCCGTGTGGGGGCTGGAGAGCCGGTACCAGGTAGTGGAAAAAGCGGTCAGCCTGCGGGATTACAACTACCGGGAAGCCGTAGAGGATATGAATATCCGGGTGGATGTTGCCCGTGATGACCCAGGCACTTATGGTGAAGCGTACCACTATGCCGACAACTACCGCGTTCCCGGTAGTATTTATGAGCACAACCCTCCACCTGAAAATGGAGTGTTTTACGCCCGAATGCGCCATGAACGCTACCTGAACGGGCTGGCAACGCTTTCCGGGGTGTCCAGCTGTGCCACGCTGTGCCCGGGGCAGGTACTGAAGGTAACCGGCGGCCATGAAGTGACGGAAGCCTTCGCTCGCGGGGTGGCGATTACCTCCATCACCAGCCATGCGCGGCGTGATAAGAGCCTGCAGGTGAGTTTTGGCGCGATACCAACTAACCCTGATTACAGTTTTCGCCCACCACGGGGTTGCCGGCCAGTAATGGCCGGGACGTTACCCGCCAGGGTGACCAGCACAACGAAAAACGACCCTTACGGGCATATTGATAAGTTCGGGCGTTATCGGGTCAACATGTTGTTTGACCGGGATGACTGGGAACTGGGCTCGGAAAGTATGTGGCTACGCCAGTCCCGGCCTTATGGTGGAGATACCTTCGGCCTGCACTTACCTTTACTGGCCGGAACCGAGGTGGCAATAGGGTTTGAAGATGGTAACCCCGACCGCCCCTACATTGCCGGTGTGCTGCATGACTCAATACACCCGGATCTGGTCACCATCCGTAATTATCGCCGGAATGTGTTACGCACCCCGGCGAACAATAAAATCCGCCTGGAGGATAACCGCGGCCAGGAACATATCAAAATCTCCACTGAATACGGTGGCAAAAGCCAGTTAAACCTGGGCCACCTGGTGGATAGCGAGAAACAGCAGCGCGGTGAGGGGTTTGAGTTGCGTACCGACTGCTGGGGGGCAATACGTGCTCAGGCCGGGTTATTTATCACTGCTGACGCGCAGATTAAAGCTCAAGGGAATGTACTGGCAATGGATGCTGCTTTAGGTACCCTCAGGCAGGCACATGGGCTGGCGCAGTCATTAAGTGAAGCTGTGTCTGTTGCTCAGGCCGAGCTGGCACAACTCCGTGCGCAAAAGGATTTGCTCGAATCTTCATTAAAAGACCTGCAGATGTCCGCATTGCTGTTGAGTGCGCCAGACGGAATTGCACAAGTCTCGCCACAAAGCATTCAGATCAGTAGTGGGCAAAATTTCATTCAAACCTCCGGAGAAAATAGCGACTTCAGCGTATTTAAAAAATTCACGGTTGCTGCCGGAGAAATGGTCAGCCTGTTTGCTAAAACGTTGGGTATTAAAATATTCGCGAATCAAGGCAAAGTGGATATTCAGGCGCAGGGTGGGGAAATGTCCTTGACCTCGCTTAACGCGATGAATCTCACCAGTAAAGATGGCGAAATAACACTCCAGTCAAGTAATAAACTGACTCTGTCCAGCGGGAAGACTGCTTTGGTAATAGAGCCTTCAGGTATCACGTTAATGACACCCGGAGATCTGAACATTAAATGCACCAGTTGGCACAGGGAAGTCGCGCAGAGTTATAGCCCATCGCCGGTGAGTGTACCGCCAACTGCAACCTGCGTGGAGAATAACCGCTGATGAATGCTCCGGACATGTCGCTGCCGGATAGTCTCAATGCCCGGTACGATGAGTATCGTTATCTGTTACTCGACCCCATCAAACCAGTGGCTCCCTGGAGCCCGGTGAATGTGGATAATCTCTATCAAACAGCCGGGCGTGAGGCTTTTTCTATTGTTCCCAGGCACGACCTTGCCTGGTCACCTGAACATTGCCCTCAGCTATTGTTACTGGCACCACCGCAGGCGTCCTGTGATGCCATTCTGGTTCAGAACAGTGAAATATATTCACGCAATGAAGTGCTGCATGAGAAGCGCTATATCTGTGGGTGGTTAAGTTCACCGCTTCCCCCGAAAGAAATGGCAAACTGGCTGGCCGAATTGTGTACAAGGCTAACAACTGACAGTGTTGTGCCTGTTTATGAACCATTCAGGCTTGAGCTGTTGAGTATGGTTGCTGAGCCTGCGTTGCTGGCATCGCTGCTCGCACCTGTTAACGCGTGGCACATAGCGTCTGTCACTGGAAAGTTAATCACATTACGGGGTGAGCAACAGAGTAATGGTAGCCGTCTTAGCTGGCGAGCGGAGCTGGTATTAAACAATATTCACCCAATACGGCTTTTGTTGTCTGAGTGGGAAAAACAGTGCGCAGTGCTTTCAGAAAATGCGGTATCCCTGGCAACCGATGCCTGGATAACCTCAGGGGAAAGCAAACTTCATCATTTTAACGACCGTTTTTTTCTGGCGCTCAATAACCTGATTCTGGGCGTTGATATGACGCAACATCCCGCTATACAGACGTTGTTACAGCAAGTAGCTGATAACCCCGGGCTGTATTTCACCCAGGTGATAGAAAACATTGACGATTCAGCCTGGCAGGCCCTGCATCCTGCCGGGCCTTTAACGGAAAGGAGTTCCGGCGATGAATATCAAAGAACAGATTGCCCGTAATGCACTCGCAGCACGCCAGGCT